>NZ_JAUYUW010000001.1:1847500-2162500 GCF_030644465.1 Acetobacter tropicalis
GAAACCGGCTGTTGAGTGCAATGGCATAAGCCCGCCTGACTGCGAGAGTGACAGCTCGAGCAGAGACGAAAGTCGGCCATAGTGATCCGGTGGTCCCGCGTGGAAGGGCCATCGCTCAACGGATAAAAGGTACTCTAGGGATAACAGGCTGATCTCCCCCAAGAGTCCACATCGACGGGGAGGTTTGGCACCTCGATGTCGGCTCATCACATCCTGGGGCTGGAGCAGGTCCCAAGGGTTCGGCTGTTCGCCGATTAAAGTGGTACGTGAGCTGGGTTTAGAACGTCGTGAGACAGTTCGGTCCCTATCTGCCGTGGATGTTGGAGACTTGAGAGGATTTGTCCCTAGTACGAGAGGACCGGGATGAACACACCTCTGGTGCACCGGTTGTCGCGCCAGCGGCACCGCCGGGTAGCTAAGTGTGGACGGGATAACCGCTGAAAGCATCTAAGCGGGAAACCCACCTCAAAACTAGGTCTCCCCAAGGGCCGTGATAGACCATCACGTCAATAGGCCAGGTGTGAAAGCGCAGTAATGCGTGCAGCTAACTGGTCCTAATCGCCCAATAGGCTCACTCTCTTACCGTTCCCTTAAAAGAACGGCCCGTGCACAGAAATCATCCATGCAAAACGTCATACTTCATCATACCCAACCGTCCACACCACCCCAACTCAAGGGTGATTTGGATGACCTGGTGGCCATGGCGGGGAGTGATCCACCCGATCCCATCCCGAACTCGGCCGTGAAAACCCCCAGCGCCTATGATACTGCGGCTTAAGTCGTGGGAAAGTCGGTCGCCGCCAGGTCTTCCAAATCACCCAAAAATCAACACAAACGCGGGGTGGAGCAGCCCGGTAGCTCGTCAGGCTCATAACCTGAAGGCCGCAGGTTCAAATCCTGCCCCCGCAACCAATGAATCCTGCACCAAGAACTTATTAAGAACGCCAGCATCCGGGTGATGCATGACGTTCTTCTTGTTCGTCGCAAAAATAAGCATCGCAGCTAAATCACCTTCAAGAAAAATTCCAAGCTCGTCCTTCTCGGGAATAAGCCTGATCCGCGTGATCAGGGACCGGATGGCTTCCTTAGCCTGCGTCCCGGTGGCTTCGTTCTGCAGGCTGTCGTGGAGGACGCCGATCTTCTGACGATACAGTTCCGCCATGTTCGGATGAAGGAGTGGAGGTGGGCAAGGGGCCTCGGCCAGCCGTGCTTCGATCTCGGCCTTGCGTGCTTCAAGTTGCTCCATGCGTGTCTTGAGAGCAGAACTGGCAAAGCCATCCAGGATCGCCTGAACGGCCTTGTTCAGTTCGCGCTCGATTTTGGGAAGTTCGGATTTCAGGGTAGCCAGATCGGCTCCTTTTTCCATCCGCAGCCGGTTGACCTCTCGTGTGAACTCGTCACAGAATTCCTTGAAGAGGGCAGGATCCATCATCTGGGTCCTCAGACCGTTGAGCACGGATTTCTCCAGGACATCTCGCCGGATTGTCAGGCGGTTCTCGCAGGTGCCCTTGTTGCGGGCTGTCGAGCAGCCAAGATGGTTTTTGGAGATCATCGAGAAGCCACCGCCACAGCAACCGCATTTGCTCAGACCGGTCAGGAGATGGGTCGGACGCTGCAGGGCGTTGAGCGGATGAGTGCCAGTGCCGCGGGATTTCTGGGACCAGGTCGTTTTGCTCTGACGGGCTTTGACCGCCTCCCAAAGATCCTGCTCGATAATCCGCAGTTCAGGCACATCCTGGATGGCCCACTTGGATTCAGGGTTCAGGCGTGAAACACGTTTCTTGGTAACGGGATCCTTGAGATAGCGCAGGCGGTTCCAGACCAGGCGACCGATATAAAGCTCGTTATTGAGAATGCCCGTGCCCCGTTCCCGATTACCATTGAGGGTTGATGGCCCCCAGGCTCCTGAAAGAGGCCCGCGAAGACCTTCTGCGTTCAGGGTAAGAGCAATGGCTTTGGGAGATTTACCGTCGGCATACTCCTGAAAGATCCGGCGGACGATCTGGGCCTGCTCGTTATTAATGGCGCGTTCGCCGTAAATGCGTTCCCCCTCTGCATCGCGGAGCTTGAGAACATCGTAGCCATAACACAGCCCGCCCCCTGATTTACCGTCCTTAATACGGCCGTAGAGGCCGCGATGGGTGTTTTTTGAAAGTTTATCAATGAACTCCGCGTTCATTGTGCCAGTCAGGCCAATATGCAGAGCAGTGATCCTGCCCTCACTGAGCGTCTCGATTTCTATATCCGCAAACTTCATGCGCTTGTAAAAACCCGCCACGTCTTCCTGATCACGGGACAGGCGGTCCAGACCTTCTGCCAGCACGATGTCAAACTGTCCGGCCCGCGCCTGTGCCATCAGGTCCTGAATGCCGGGGCGGAGCAGGGTTGTACCGGAGATCGCCCGGTCACTGTAGCTGGCAACGATCTGCCAGCCGTTTTTTTCTGCGTGTGCGCGGCAGATCCGGAACTGGTCCTCGATGGAGGCATCCCGCTGGTTGTCCGAGGAATAACGGGCGTAAAGCGCAACTCTCATGTCGGTTCGATCCTGTCAGTTCTCTGGCGCGTCCTCGTTCAGAGGATGCCGTGATCTTTGCTCTGCGTACCAGTCTCTGGCTGCCTGCCGGGCCAGAAGTCGAACCAGCGACCTGAGGGTGTGTACGGACTGAGGTGTTGAACACACCTGCTGGGACGACGGAATAGGGGTGACGGGGTCGACCATCGCGCTGTGCCTCCGGAATTGCAAGCACGATCCTCGCGATAAAAAAGAGGTCTGAAACGTCCCCTTTGAAGGGGACTCTCCAAATGACGCTTAATGGCAAGAGAGTGTGCCGGACTGATGATCATGATTTGCGGGGCTTTGATTCAGGACTTTCCTGTCTGGCCATTTCCCGGACAAGACTTTTGGGCAGGGCCGGCAGTGGCAGGAAAAAGGGTGACCCTGACGCTCTGTCAGGTTCAAGAAACGAAGGGGGTGTGGTGCACTGCTCATAAAAAGCACGGCGCGTCTGATAGATCTGGCCTGTTATGCCACTCCTGATCCGTATGAACGGAGTGGTCTGGGCCAGCCATGAGTCTGGATCGAATTCCGGGGCGGAGAGTGCAGTCGCCTCGGGATAGTCAGAGGACTGGAAGCGGGGACTATTGCTCTGCAGAAGCTTCTGTTCCAGCCCCCATCTCTGGAACCACAGGGCATAGGCAAGTGTTGCGACTGTCAGTTCCCGGTCACGATCATCGTCCATGAAACTGCGACGGGGTCGCAATGGTCGGATATCGCAAGTGCCGGCCCTACGTCGGTCCTCAGCATTATGAGAAGGGAGATAGTGGGTGCACCAGATGACATCCATGGCTGCCAGAAGGGGAATAACGCCTGCGAACTGTTTTTTGAGTGCAAAAAACCGCTTGCGTTTATGGCCTAAATTACGGGACCGCTTTCCGGGGGGAGGTGGGGGATGATAGCCGGTCGGGAAAGGATCATGGGGCTCGACCAGCAGGATGTCCGCACCGTTCAGAGCATCAAGGGTCTGTCTGCAGCGTTGCCAGGACAATGGAATGTCCGGATGGTGAAAATATGCACGGGCCGCGATGTGTAAAGGTCGTCCGATAAACACCCTGGCTTCGTGAAGGATCCTGTGACGCATCCTGTCGTAGGTTTCGAATGAATAAGGGGGAGCAAGTGTGGGATCTGGTTCTGAAAAAAAATCTGAATATTCTTTGTTTTTATAAAGGGTTTTGTAGATAGCTTGGAGGGTATCAAGCTGCTCGGAAAGGCTATTGCGGCTAATCTGGCTCAGTTCATCGTCCTGTTGAGACATGAATAAAGACCGGAAACTTTGTCCATCAGGAGGGCCGGCTGCGAGGGTTTCCCGCAGATCCTGCTCAAGCAGGATCTGCGCCACCCGAAGACAGGCGGTCGGGGAGGAATGGTGTTGGGATGATTGACCGCATGATGTTGCTGTCGTTTGGGGAAGGCGCGTCTGCTCTGGTGTGAGGCACTCTAAAAGGAGAGCCTGCATGCGGAAGTTCAGAAACCTGTCTTTTACGTTTAGTGGAACTAAAACCGTTCTGGTTGTGCTTTGCATGGTCCGTTGGAGCCTCGAAAAAGCTGTTTCTTCACAGACAGATAGAGCAACAGAATCATATCGGTATTTTTTCTGCTCTCACAAGATAATATCGATATTCTGTCCCACATCGGCGGTTATCATTTTTAATGCAGAACAGGCTATGAGTCCCCTTCAAAAGAGACTCCCGCTCGTTGAGCCGTTCGGACAAGGTATCTGCATAACTCCAGTTTGGGGTAAGCAGGAAAGGATGATCGGAATGCTGCGGGATAATCGCATCCGGGCTATGTCTTCGGAACAAAGAATAGCGTGGTTGAGTCGTAATGCGCGCTATAATAAAAAGAAAGATATACTTGAGATGTGGAGTATTATTACATGGTCGTGGAGAGAAGTGACACTGAAGACCATCGGACTGGTCTACCCAGCAGAGGTTCGTGGCGCGACAGTGGCCTGGAAGTCCTGGGATAACGTCCGTGAAATTGCGGCCCGATATCCTTATGATTCCAACAAAAAAGGCGATATGCCGGTTTATTCAAATCCGGTTCGTCAGGAATGGATAGAGAGAAGTCGCCGGATTGGACATAAAAGCGGCAAACTGGAGATATGGCATATTATTTTTGGATGTTGGGTTCCTGTAAATCTCGAGACGCTGGCGGCAAATTATTCCGTGGCTTACTGGCATAGTATCGGTCTCGAAAGAGCCTGGATTGAACTTCAGAGTGGCGATATCGAAATAGAAAAAGAGGAGATGAGTTTTGATGAGTCTGTCAGGCTTGTTTCTGAAAAGCTCTTTGGAAAAGGGAGTGATGTCGCGGCAAATTATGAAGAACGCATTTACGTCCTCAATGAAGACGTTAATCTCCCAGAAGAATTAAAAAACGATAATTTACCCAATAAAAAATTGGATTTTATGACGCGACTGCCAGAAAGGATTCCATCGTGCCTTGAACATTGGGCTGCAGCGCAAACAGCTCCCGTGACGTCCAGACTTGTGACGGAGGATTTGCTCGGGTGCGCTTGGCCCCTGTCAACATCACAGATGAGGGCCCTGGCAAATACTATGCGCCAGGCAGGATGGGAATTAACCCGCAAGGCGAGTATCAGGTTCTGGCTCAAAGTAGATCAGAAGTGATCAGAGTAGTGGAAATTATGGCGTCTCTTGTGTTCAGAGGAAGGGGCATGCCGCCTATGAAAATATTATTCTTCCGAAACCGTAATACCTCAATTCCACCACACATATAATATTAGTATTCAGATGCATTTTGAGGTGAAAGTGCAAGCTCCTTCTGAGGGAGGGAGCTTGCAGAAACATCAGGTGTCAAGGCGCTGACGGGTAATCAGTATAGCCATGAGCCCCTTGTGAGTACCAGGTGCGGATATCGTCCTTATTCAGGGGAAGGTCATTTTCCAGACGATGCACCAGATCCGGATTGGCAAGGAAAGGCCGACCGAATGCAATAGCATCGGCCACACCAGTGGCAACCGTTTTGATCGCGTCTTGCCGTGTGTAGTCCTGATTCAAAACTAATGGTTTCGTGAAAACTTGGCGGATTGGTCCATGGAGCTTTGGCTGGTCGGTCTTGCCAAATGTACCATTGGGGCCGGGTTCGCGCAGTTCGAGGAAAGCAATATTCAGATTGTTCAGGAGCTTTGCTGCAGGCACAAAAACCTGTTCGGGATGGCTATCGATGCAACCTTGGGTGTTGCCATTCGGTGAAAGCCTTACGGACGTTCTGTCTGCACCAATCGTGGCGATCACCCGTTCCGTGACCTCATGCAGAAAACGAATACGGTTTTCAGGAGAACCACCATAGTCGTCGGAGCGGTGGTTGGTGCTGTCCCGAAGAAATTCATCAATCAGATAGCCGTTAGCGGCGTGAATCTGGACCCCGTCAAAGCCGGCAGCCAACGCATTGCGGGCGGCTTTTTCGTAATCATTCAGAATGCGGGCAATATCATTTTTGTTAAGAGGACGAGCGACTTCGGGAGCCTGTTTCCCATCATAGGTATGTAATGGCTCAGGGGCCTTCGTCGCTGAGGCGGAGACTGGCTGCTGCCCCGTCACACTGGAATGCACCATACGGCCCATGTGCCAGAGCTGTGCTACGATCTTTCCGCCCTTCGCATGCACTGCCGCAGTAATTGGCTTCCATGCTTCTACCTGCTCCTGCGACCAGAGGCCCGGTGCATAAGGCCATCCAAGGCCTTCCCGACTGATCCCGGTTGCTTCTGAGATAATCAGCCCTGCATCGGCACGCTGAGCATAATACTCAGCCATAATGGCGGTTGGAAGATGCTCTCGGGTGCCTCTGGCGCGTGTCAGTGGTGCCATGAGAATTCTGTTGCTGGCGTAAATGCTTCCCAGTTCAATCGGCTCAAACAGGCTGGGCATGACAGATCCTTCCTAAAAGATGCAGTTTCTATAAACTGGGTAAGCTTCGTGGGGATTACAACAGGACGATTACTACCTCGTCTGAGAAGAAGTGAGTGCTCACTGTCTGCAAGTCGTAAGCATCCGGCGAGAGACGCGGTCATATTCAGGCGGCGATGGTATTGTGGACGTGCTGGCTGGTTTTCCAGTTCCAGGGGAGAAGTTCCTGGAGGCGTGGATTAGGGATGTCGACAGATACACGTGTTTGTCACCGGAATGATAAGCACAATCCAACTCATTGGCGTGCCGTATTGATAAAATACACTGTTATCCCATGAGGCTACAAACACCTCATGGGATAACTTATATACAGCCTAGCCTCTTTCTCTCTAGAGCTATGCAGCATTATATTTCTGATTGAAAAATAGAAAGGTGTTGGAATGCTTGAGGTCTATCCAAATTTATTTGTCGGTAATGAGATTGATGAGCAGTGCCTTCAAGGCGATCCGAACTGGTTCTTTATTCATGCTTGTAAGGAGCCGTATCATCGGCAAGCACTAGGTTATACAGGCAGAGCCGCATCAAAAGGTCACCCAGAATACTTAATAGCACGACGCAATCACCGTCTCATCCTCAATTTAGTCGATGTGGCAGATGTCAATTATGTCTCTTCTGATATCATTGATGCGGCACTTAAGGCTATTGACGTGCCCCCCGGAAATGTCACCATTTTAAAGTAGAGTCCGATCGAGAAGGATACGGACGAATGAAACGCAGTCGTTTTACGGAAGAGCAGATCATAGGGGTGCTGAAAGAACAGGAGGCTGGGCTCAAGGTCTCTGATCTTTGCCGCAAACACGGGATCAGTGATGCGACGTTTTACAAATGGAAGACCCGCTATGGTGGCCTTGAGGTATCTGAGGCCAAACGGCTGAAGGCATTGGAAGATGAAAACAGTCGTCTGAAGCGTCTCCTGGCGGATGCGATGCTGGATAATGCGGCGTTGAAGGAAATTGTTGGAAAAAAGTGGTGACGCCTGTCGCAAAGCGGCAGGCGGTCCTACACCTTCAAAAGGCTCTGGCACTGAGTGAGCGTCGCGCCTGTGCCCTTGTTGGTCTTGCCAGGCGTGTTGCGCGGTATATTTCCACCCGGCAGCCGATGCTCGCCCTGCGCCAGCGCCTGGTGGATCTGGCGAGCCAGAGACGCCGCTTTGGCTATCGCCGCCTGGGTTATCTTCTGGCGCGGGAAGGGTTTAGCCCCAATCTCAAGAAGCTGTTCCGCCTTTACAAGGAGGAAGGGCTGAAAGTCCGCCATCGGGGTGGCCGCAAGAGGGCGCTGGGGACGTTCTCCCATGACCATCCCTCAGGAACCCGGGCAGCGCTGGAGCCTGGATTTTGTCTCGGATGCCCTGATCTGTGGCCGCCGGTTCCGCATTCTAGCTGTTATCGACGATTTCAGTCGCAAGAACCTGGCATTGGTTGCCGACACGTCATTATCAGGTGGACGGGTGGCGCGGGAACTGACGGCTCTGGTAGAACGATATGGCAAACCCCTCATGATTGTCAGCGACAACGGCACGGGAGTTCACATCGCATGCCATCCTGAAATGGGCAGATGAGATGAAGGTTGAATGGCACTATATCGCCCCCGGGAAACCGCAGCAGAACGGCTTTGTCGAAAGTTTCAACGGCCGGCTGAGGGATGAATGCCTCAACGAAACGCTGTTCACCTCCCTCAGCCATGCCCGACAGGTTCTGGCTGACTGGCGGGAAGACTACAACACGGTGCGTCCCCATTCCCAATTGGATGGCAGGACACCGGATCAGGTCGCCAGACCGCGTCTCGCATGCCCCCGAGACACTTGTCATCCCACCAA
Organism: Acetobacter tropicalis; assembly: GCF_030644465.1. Taxonomy (NCBI): domain Bacteria; kingdom Pseudomonadati; phylum Pseudomonadota; class Alphaproteobacteria; order Acetobacterales; family Acetobacteraceae; genus Acetobacter; species Acetobacter tropicalis. The sequence goes on from NZ_JAUYUW010000001.1 coordinate 1,855,806, forward strand.
CCCCAAGCCATAAAAAACGGGAACTCTCCTTTTGAGTGGATACAAAAAGGGGGGCACGTCACTATTCACGCCAACATTGGTAATATCAAGGTGTTGCTCCATTGCAATCAAGGTCAATCACGCTCGCCCTCAATCGCTCTCCTCTATTTAGCGCGGTATACAGATCTATTTGTGGGGTTGGATGTGGATAAGGGGGTCGCAGAGTTCCGGAAAATCTATCCGTCATATGCTCCAGCGCGAGGGATGGCTGATTATATCCGATTAAATTGGGCACAATATCAATTTTCTGGCTAAAACGACCTTTCTCTGTTGACCCAACTCACACAGTAGAGAACGCTTGGCTCATGTTCGCATTTTGCCCGCCACACAATTCAGTGGTTTGTCTCACATAAGGGCGGATACCATTCGCCTGCTTAAGCTTTAGAATTATTCGTCATTTCAGCACCTTCTGGCTAACGCTAAATATATTATAGGGGCACTTAGGTTTCAGAAGTTGTTTTTACTCCAGTCGGCAACCTAGAGAGCAGGTCAGCAGCAATAATCGGTACACGTGCCGCGTCGATATGCTCACTGGCGTAACAACGCGCCAGCAATTCGTCTCCTAAATACGCGTCATATTTTGCTCGCTTCATATCAGGCACTAGTCGGGCTAGAGCTTCCGCGTCAGGCGCAGGCCTTTCAGCGAGAGTTTTCAGGGTGGCAACCAGTTTGCCTCCGTCTTTAGCCGGAATTGTGACCGCGATACCCTCCGAATTGGCCGTCACGCCATGAGAGGCAAGCGCTAGCACCAAGGCCAGTTGAGCCCGATTACCGACCCAGGGGAAAAGCAGGAGTTCGTCCTCATATCGATATAAACCTGCATGCCGCAATCCAAGATTATCGAATGTCACTCTGGCTTCCGTAAGGCATTCAAGAGCTATCTTGTCGAGAAAGCGAGGAATGGCGATGCTCTCATAAACCCGACGCATCTCCGCTACGACTTCATCGGCGGGGGGTAAGCCCTCGCCACCGAATTTGGGCGGCACGCCACCATACGCTCGTGTGACCAAAATTTCCCGGCGTTGATTGTCGAGCTCGATCACCCGCCACCGACGTCCGGCGAAGATGATGAGTTGTTCCGGCATTACCGGGCTATCGACCGGAAGCGTGCCAAGGTTCCGTCCGCGATCCGTAATAACCTTGAATTCGTCAGGCGTCATGAATACGGCGTAAAACCCACGGTCATTGATGACCCGTTCGCCTTCTTCGCCTGGTAAAAGCGTTCCGTCTGGCGCCTGCTCAATAAGCTGAACCTCCGGATGCTTCATTCGCCGCAGCACATCAATGTAGAGAGCCTGATCGATGTCAGGATATACTCGACTCTCGATCAAGAGGTTCCAGCCCTGTTTGACTGTCAGCCCGCCGTGTTGAGCAATCAGTGCCAGAATTTGCTGTATCAGCGTGGAAAGATGCAAACACCCAATTTGAGGCGGTTCATTCCAGCGCCTCAGCATCAGATTGAGCATGGCGATGCTCTGCACCGTGCGCGGCCGCATGGCATCAATGGGATGGATGCGTTCGTCAATCGCCATCTCGGTGGTGTAGACCCGCATTACTGAGGATTGTCCCGCACGCCGACCGGAACGCCCCAGTCGCTGGCGCATGCCTGAAACAGTGTGCCCAGGCCCAATCTGGCTCACAGCATCAATGTGGCCAACATCAATGCCTAGTTCGAGCGTCGTGGTTGCGATAATGGAGCCTGGTCGATCATCTTCTTTCAGCCTTCGTTCGGCTTCCTCACGGTGCTCACGCGATAAGCTACCGTGATGAGCGAAAAACTCCTCCGGCAGGCCCGATGTTTCACAAAGACTACGCAGTCTTGCAGTGTACAGTTCAACATTCCGGCGCGAGCCAGCAAAAATCAGACTCCGATGCCCTCGAAGCGTGTCGAAGAGGTGTGTCGCGATCTCTATGTCTGCTGTGCTCTCGGTTGCCTCGCCCTTGTCTGAATTCGCGTCACGTTGCTTCAGGCGTGGCTGTATATAGCCGCGAACCTGAAGTTTCAGGGGTTGGCTACCCATTTTAGATTCCAGTATCTCCACGCCATCCGGATTGAGTGGCCGTAAGAAAGCAGCTGAGATCCTCATGTCGGCCAGGGTGGCCGACAGGCCCACGCGAACGACTGGATGCCCTGCGGCGATCTCGATACGATTGAGCAGAGATTGAAGTTGGCGTCCGCGCTCTGCATCCATAAAGGCATGCACCTCGTCGATCACCATGTAACTTAGCGCAGCGAACAGACGCTTTGCTTCATTCCCTCGTCGGACGAGGATGGCTTCCAGACTTTCTGGTGTAGTCAGCAGTATCCCCTGGGGCCGCTTGCGTGCTCTTTCCTTGACGCTGCTGGCCACATCCCCGTGCCACTTCCAGACAGGCATCTCCACTTCTTCGCAAAGTGTCTCCATTCGACCGAACTGGTCATTGATAAGTGCTCGCAAGGGGCTGATATAAATGGCCTCAAACCCGGCTCCGGGTTTGCGTTCATCTGTAGCCAGTCGCGAAACAATCGGCAGGAAGGCCGCCTCGGTCTTTCCGCTTGCTGTCCCGGCCGCAATAATGAGATCCCGTTGTCCTTCCAGCAGAACCGGAATGGATCGTTCCTGGATATCTCGAAGCTCTGCCCAGGCCTGACGCCAGATCCAGCGCCTGACTTTCTCGTGCAGCAGATCGAAAGACGTCGATGCGCTGTCATCTGAGGCTTGCCCGAACGGGTCGGACGGCACGTCGTTCAAAGTCTGAAGTCCGCCAGATCATCGTCGGGCGAGGTCTGAGTGGAGCCAGTTGTTGAAGAACCAGCCGCACCAGGTGCATCTTTATTGTCGTCATCGATAATATCTCCGCCCGCCGAGGGCGCGTCCGGCGCGATCTCAGCCTGGTCCACCAGACCCTGCCACTGAGCCTGTGGGTTCTGTTCCAGAATGGCGAGCAGGTCGAGGAAAGCCTTGATGGTGTTGCGCGGTGTCCGGAAATAAGACTCACCAATCTTCTGGTTGCAGTGAGTCATAAAGGCCTTGAAAACCTCCTCCGGCACCAGGTAACGATCCTGGTCGCCATAGGCGAACACATGCCGCAATTTACCAAGCAGAATGTAGAGGTCTTCGGGGGTCAGGCTCTGAAGCCGGATGACCGGACCCGAAAGATCGACCAGACCATTGCGGGCAAAGCTGTTTTCAGCCAAACGGGATCGCAGCGCTTCGTAGGAATAGAGGCCCCGGCGGCTGTCCATCAGGAATTCGGGTGTGCCGCCGAAATAGACGCCGAGGGATTCAGCCGAGCCCTGGAGCACATCGTTCACGATACGGAGAATCTGCTCGTAGTTGGCATTGCGTGATTGGGCACTGACCAGCTTGAACAGGTTGACGCATTCATCAAGCATGACCAGAAAACCCGAATATCCTGCCAGGGTCACAAAGCGACTCATGACCTTCAGGTAGTCGTAAACCCAGGCATCGTCGATGATCGAGCGTACGCCGAGCGCCTCTCGAGCCTCGGTTTTGAGCGTGTACTCACCACGGAGCCAGCGAAGTGCCGCCGCCTTTCCACTCTCGCTCCCTTCTTCGAAAGCGCGCCAGTAGCATTCTATGACGGTCGCAAAGTCGTAGCCGGAAACGAGTTCCTGAATGGGGAGCAGCCTTTCCTGAATGACGTCTCCGATCATGCGACCTGATGCCTTGGCTGAAGCCTGTGCCTCCATGATGAAACGTTCGACTACGCTTGCCAGAGCTCCTCCGTCCTGCTTGGTGCGGGTAGCCATGTTACGCATGAGTTCTGCATAAAGACTGCGGGCCTGGCCCCCGCTGGCATGCAGGCGACGATCAGGGGATAAATCTGCGTGAGCCACTACCAGCTTGCTTTGCATGGCAATAGAACGGGCCAGGTTAAGGAAGAAAGTCTTGCCCGCTCCATAGTCGCCAATAATGAAACGAACCGCAGAACCTCCGTCCGCGATGCGTTTGACGTCCTGCACCACCTGATTGACTTCGCCTGCGCGACCGACCTGAACTAACTGGATGCCTGACCGTGGCACGACACCTGCACGAAGCGCCTGAATGACGCCATCACGGTCCTTGGGCTTGATTTTCTCTGCAGTGCGGGTGCCGTCTGACGCTGCGATACTGAGGTTGGTCATGATGATGCTCCCGGCGCGTCAGCAAGGAGCGCCATATTGATGATTAACGGGTCTCCGTCCTCGATAAGTTCCTCATCGAACGTATCATAGGCCCACTCGTTGATAGCTTCGAGCGCGCCATCCGGCATCAACCCGAGTTCGCGTGCCTTGGCCTCAAACCCGGAGCGTGTCCATTCCGGTTGGTTGACTAGGGCCTCAAGCAGGCGGGCCTGCTCAGGGCCAAGTCCGACGAACTTCGTTTCCTGTTCCAAAGTGGGAGAAACGGCTACCGAAATCGGAATTTCAGAGGCTTCTTCCTCATAGATTGGCGCGAGAATTGCATCGACTTCCTTAGTCTCCCGCAGGATGACGCTCACCTTGCTCATGTCAATGGCGATACCATCCTGAGATTTCACTTTCGAGGGGGGGGCTGGGATCCGATGACCGCCTCTCCGCGACTTATCATCCTCGACCACGATCGGTTCCGAAGCGTAGGATGCCGTAGCAGCAGTACCTTGATGCAAGACAGTGTAGAGTTCCCGTCGGCCAAGGCCAAAAGCTTCGTAAAGCCGCTCCAAAGCCACCATCATACCTTGATCTGTCTCACCTATTGTTACGGCGACAGAAGCTGCCAGCGAGGCAAGAGCAGTTCGTTGCTCGGGTTCTGCACTCTCTACGACGGTTTTGAGGCGGCCAAGGGTTGGTAAGCGTTCCGGAAGCAGCTGCAGACGGGCTGTCAGTCGTTTCGTTTCATGCGGGGTAAGCCGCAGCCGTGTGGTGAGAGCATCGACCAGCTTTGAGCCTAAAGTCAGGGTTTTGGCTGCCGAGCCGATGGCGGTCATGATCAGGGCTGCCGTGCGGAAGTCGGCACCTACGGGTGTTAACTGGCCTTGAGCATCGCCAATGCGGAATAGAATTATATTCTCACCTGGCTTGGTCCCACCATAGGTTGGATCTGGCTCCATGCCGTAACCTACTCGTGCCAGCATGGCGGACATGTCACGAGCTTGCCGGAGACCGGAGGCTGCCTTACCAGAACCAAAGCACCGCGGGCCCAGTTCTTCAAGCGGCACATTGGCAAGAGGTTGAGGCAAATCATCCAACCAGGCTTTGAAAGAACGAACAGTTTCTCTTTCCCCGAGTTCCACAGGCAGCATCAAGGCGGCGGCCATACTGTCAGCACGTTCACGTTCCTTGCCGACGGCTTTGGCAAATGCAGTCAAATCCTCACGAGCCCCTTCGCTGAGCGTGATCATTTTGGTCCACGTCAATTGCGCTGGATCAGGCAGGCGATCGAAGCCATCAAACTTTATTGAAGTATGAAGATACTGACTCGCCGACCGATAACTCAGATCAAGTCGGCTCTCTTTTTTATCTCTGAGCCGAAAACCATGCGGAAATTTCTGATTGAAACGATGTCGCATGAGTTCAATGAACTCCGGACGAGCTCGTGTCGTCGCAATGCGCGGCCATAAGCCGGTTAAGTGAGGAGGTAAGGATAGAATACCTGCTATGGCGAGGTCGACATCAAGCGGCATACCTCTCAATGCGTGTAGACCTAATTTAACCTGAAGCAATGGAGACATATGCTCTCCCAAAGCTGCGAGATCTGGCTTCCATGCCTCCACTGTAGGTATATCCGTAACAGCATGCTTCATTGCGATGAAATTGAGTAGTTCAGTGCTATATTTTACAAAAGAGCCGTTATGTCCGAAGAGTTCACGCAGGCGCTCTACTTCAGCTACCAATAACACCTCTTCGTCAATCGAAGGACTATCGGCTATCAGGCGACGTTCGAGCCCATAGAAGTAAAGAAAGGGATAGCCCATAGGGTAGCTGGTGTCGGATTTCCCGCTCGCCAGCCAATGCAGGTAAGCCAATCGTTGATTGGGCGTGATATCAGTGTAAGAGGGCCAATAGCCCAGATCCAGGTTCGTTTGTGGCGCTCCAGACGCGACCTTGAGTGATGGTCTGATAAGACAGGGCGCTGGAGTGTCGGTATTCCAGCCTCCTTCCGGCGCTGCCGTCAAAAAGTTGCCGACATAGACCATGCCATCGGTAATCTCGAAGCGATGGATAGTGACTTTTTCGTCAGGGAACACCCAGCGAGCATCGTCTTTCTTGTGAATCCTTGATTGTCTATACTTTTTTAAACTCTCATCATCATTGGAGAATACGTGTTGGGCATTAAAAGAGAGGCCGTATGTAGGTGGCGATGCGATAGTCTCTTTCCTGGTTTCCTTATTGGTTGTGTCCGAAATTTTGCGGTCACTGAAAATACGTTTTATCCAGGAAAACATGTTACACTCATTAAATAATCGCCAACTCTTTCAAATAGTAGAGGCTGTTCTTACTGTGTAGAAACTCCCCGCCTCTGGCGAATGGAAATCGAGATAGATAGAAGCTATTCCATTCACAATCTCAGGAGCAACCTATTCGCTTTATCGGATAATGATCCATTTGTCCGTCTTCCGAAAGGAATGTGGCATGTTCAGCTTGCGCCTGCGCCATCAGGAGATGGTCAAACGGATCACGATGATGCAGGGGCAAAGACATCAGGGTCTGTAGGTGTTCAGGCTGTATTGGTAGGAGAGAGAAACCTTCCGCAGGAATGGCTGCCAGAATATCGTTCATATCCGCATCAAGCTTTCCGATACGGATTTTGATTGCAATCTCCCATAATGACACGATACTCACCAGAATATCGTGGGCCGGATCTGCGATAATCTCTCGTGCGCTCTCACCCAGCCGGTCGGAGCCCGAAAGCCACCACAGCAACGCATGCGTATCGAGCAGCACCTTCACAGCTCGCGTTCCATGCTTTCAAGAATGTCTGGCGGTGTCTCATCAAAATCTTCGCTCATTCTGATACGCCCGCGAAGAGCTCCTGGCTGACGACGGGGGCGATAGGACGGAGCTGGTGGACGCAGTTCAGCAACGACCTGATCGTGAGACGTCACGAGGATCGTACTGCCCTGTCTGACTTGACGCAGATACGCTGTCAGGTTTCCCCTGAACTCCCGAACACCGATTTTCTGCGGATCTGGTGAGTTATCTGAAAGATGCTGGCTCATGGTCTCCTCCCTGTGTGTCACCATATCATGTACACAGAAGGAAGAGGTAGAGAATTCCTGAAACATGTTCGATTTCAGAGATACAGGTGCATGATTTTGCTTCAGCACAGTCCTATCCCGGGTGGGTTATTAACAGGTGGCAGTCTGCTTCTCATACATGGAGCAAATTCACGTCGGTGGGCACGCCGTTCTGACCAGAGATCTGGCGTGTGGAGATGCTGAGACTGGTGGGTGTCCCCGCATCATCATGAACGTGGCCTGCGACCGTACATGAGATCGATAGTCTGAGCCAATAACGGGAAATGACGTCACAATGACACCATTTCCCGTCATGTCATCGTCCCTGACGGTGTCATCACACTTCAAAACTGCTGTCATGAATGGTGTCATACGGTGTGGCAGTAATGGAGGGGAGTGTCTGGGCCGTAAAAATGGCCGCCTTTTTCCCTTTTCTGTCCCGTTTTTGTCTCTTTTCCGTCCTTTCGAAGGGAGTTTGAAGGCACGCTACCTCAATTTCATATGCATGCTGCGCAAGCATATGAAATCGCTGCGTTTTTTCTTCTTTTCTCTCGTTCTATCGCATTTAAAAATGCTCTCCCTTAACCCGTTGTTTTGGAATGTTTTTCTAAAAAATATTATCTGAGCAGGGTAATTTATGGATGGTTTTGTGTCTGTCCTCACGATTACGCATATCCGCTAATGCCCCATGGGAAGCGATGTGTGTGGTCTTTTCCTCCCTCTCTTTGGACGACAAGGATAAAAGTCATGTCTCATTACCCGCTTTCCGACCTGTTTCCCGTCACCGATGACGTTGTGCATGCAGCGATGGAACTTAAAGCCCTTCATGTTCTGGAGGGTGTTCTGCTGCTTGAGATTCTTGGCGGTAGTGAAGCTGCTTTTGAGGCTCTTGAGGGCCTGGTCATATTGCATCGCGACATGGAACGTCGTTATGGCCGCCTGGAACAGCTTTTGGCGGCTCCAGTGACGATGAAGCAGGCAGCCTGACCTCTTCAATCACACCCTATCCTACCAAAAAAACCTTTTCCTGGCTCCGCTTCACGCTGTGTGATCGGAGCCATTTTTTCAGGATGCTCCCTCATGACAACGGACTATCGTTTCGATCCTCTTCAGTTTCCGATGCCTGCCAGGACCGGTCTTTTTCCGCGTCGGGATATTGACCTCTATGCTGAGCTTTCGGCCCGTGTTGGCGTCTGTGTCCATGGATTTATGCTGGCAGATCTTGGGCGAAAGGCCTGGGATCTGCGCAAAAAATACTGGCAGCCAGGGGAGGGGGCATGGACGGCCTTTCGTGAGGCTGTGCACCAGTGCTATCCGCATCTGCCGGCAGAAGAAAAGCTCGCACAGGACGGTCATGAGTTTGATTCGCTCTACGAACTGGCCGTATACCGACGCCTCAAGTCCATGCTGCCATCGACACTAAAGCTTGACATTCATCCTGCTGTGAAGGGATGCGCTTTTCAGGAAGAAGCTTTCGCCGATTTCAAAGTGAGTTCGGCCCAGTCTGATAAGAGCTGCTTTATCGAAGTCGTCGGTCTGTTTGACCGGACGTTTACAGCCTACTCTTCCACGCAGAAGGAGCGAAAGGACGAGACCTTACGGCGACTGCATCGCTACCCAACTCATCAGCGCCCGATCCTTATTTTCAAGGACATGGTCTGTGATCCTGAACAGGTTGTGGGGGCCCTTAGGCAGGCTATTGAGGCTGTCGCGGAAGACGGGCTGCGAACTGCTGCCTGATGGGGGGCTTGCCGAATGACGCCATGATGACACCTGATTTTGGGTGTCACTGCCTGAAAAGTGGCGTCATGACATCAGAAACATGCTGTCATGCTCGTGTCATGACTGCTGTCACTGAGAAGATGGCAACAGATGCGAGAAAGCCCGAGATCAAGGAAATGGCAGAAAACAGCCGTTTCCTTTGGTATCCTTATGGTCGTTGCCATCGGCAGATGAGGGCACGCTACCTCAATTTCGTACGCACCCTGCGGGATGCATATGAAATGGCTGTTTTTGTCTAGGACTTTTCTGCAAATGCTCCCTCTGTGTTTATGCGGGTCTGTGGTGCTTCATGACACCGTTATCCATTATTCCGGAATTCTTCCCGGCATAAGGGACAGCATTTCAAAAGGCTGCGTGTCTGCCTTTCCAGGAACTCGAATACGATTTCGTTGCCGATAACCCGAGGCTGAGGCTCTTCCATTGCGCGTGACATCGCTCACACCGGTGATCAATGGGGGCGAAGGAGCATGGTGCTGCTTTCGTTCGTCATCTTCCTGATCGCGTATCTCGGTTTTGCTCTGTCCAGGAGTGCCTATCTAATTTCCGCATTTTTCGTCATTTATGGCCTGTATCAGGGCATTTCACGGAGTGTCGGCAAGGCACTCGCGTCCGATCTCGTGCCGCCAGAGCTGCGAGCCACCGGGATTGGCTGGTATAGTGCGACCGTTGGCTTGGTCCAACTGGTGGCCAGCATCGTCGCCGGAGAGTTATGGGACCATATCGGTCACGCGGCCGTATTTTACGACGGCGCGCTCTTTGCGGTCGTCTGCATCATCGGGCTGCTGGTATAGCTTCCACGGGGAACAGGAAACGGATTGTGTCTATCAGCGTCCCGTTCACCTGAAATGTGTCAGTCGGCCTCAACGGACCATGAACGGTCCACTCAGTAGGGCGGTGGAGGATAAGCCGGTGCCATGGGATAACCTGGCGCTACAGGGTACCCCGGACCCACCGGGGCGGACGGCACAGCGCCGACGGTGGCGGCGACCACGCCGGCAATGAGCCCGGTTGCCGCGGCCATCAGCAGATACTGTCCACCGGACTGCATCCAGTAATAGCCGGAAGGTGGTGCCCACAGACCATGGTAGCGGTGCCAGTCACCCACCATCCAGCGCTGCTCTCGCGGGCCGGAATAATAATCCCCTTTGCGCCAGTGTTTCATGTGACCGTAGCCGTGTCCTTCGCCATGATGATCGTGACCACCATGATCATGATCCCCGCGTGCCCATGGCGGGTCAGCGTAAGCGGTCGTGCTGACCATAATCAGGCAGGCCGACAGGAGTGCGGCAGGAAGTCGTGTCGTCATGGTACCTCCATGTGTTGAGAGCAATGAAGAAACATGCTTCTCATGACTTTTTCGTGAACGGGGGATCGGCGGCGCGTAGCGCGCGTACCGGCGCAGGTAATCCAGCGCCTCGTCGCGGGTGGGGTAGCTGCCATCCGGCGTGTCGGGCATCGACGGGGAGTGACCTGTAGGACGCGGGCGAGAACAGATGCAGGGAGTCCCAGCCGTCGAGCCCCGCCCCGCCTGACCACCGCCTACGATCACAACATCGAACTGTTCCGCCATTGCCCGGCTCACAGGCGTTCCGGAAGGCGGAATTCCGCCTTGCGTTCGCTATAGCGGTCCACGAGGTAGTCGGCCCGGTCCCGCAGCAGCCATGTGAACTTGATCAGTTCCTCCATGACATCCACCATCCGGTCATAGAGGGGGGACGGCTTCATGCGATCATCGTCACCGAACTGCGTATAGGCCATTGGCACGCTGGACTGGTTGGGGATGGTAAACATCCGCATCCACCGGCCCAGCACCCGTACGGCATTGACGGAATTGAAGCTCTGCGATCCGCCCGAGACCTGCATGACCGCCAGCGTGCGGCCCTGCGTCGGGCGGATCGAGCCTTCGGTCAGGGGCAACCAGTCGATCTGGTTCTTGAATACTGCCGTCATGTTGCCGTGCCGTTCAGGGCTGCACCAGACCTGGCCTTCCGACCAGTTCGACAGTTCCCGCAGTTCCTGCACTTTCGGATGCGTGGCAGGCACGGAATCCGCTACCGGCAGGCCGGTCGGGTCGAACACCCGTGTCTCGGCGCCCAGCACCTTCAGGATGCGTTCTGCCTCAAGCACCAGCAACCGGCTGAAGGATCGGGGACGCAAAGAGCCGTAGAGCAGAAGGATGCGCGGCGGATGGTCCACACGCGGTTGCGGTTCCAGCCGCGCGAGATCAACCCGTTCAAGATATTCGGGGTGGAGGGCCGGCAAGTCAGGTTCAGTCATTGTGATATTGGTCCATTCGTGCATTACGGGTGACTGATCCAGGGCAGCCACAGAGCCAGCGCCGCGAGTGTTGCCAGCAGGACGGGCGGCGTAATCACCAGTCCGACCTTCATATACTGCCCCCATGTGACCCGATGATTCTTGGATGCCAGCACATGCAGCCACAGCAACGTGGCGAGACTGCCGATCGGTGTAAATTTCGGCCCGAGGTCGCAGCCGATCACATTGGCATAGACCATCAGGTCGCGTGTCAGCGGCGTGAGGTCGTGTGCCTGCTCGATCGCCAGCGCCCCGACCAGTACACTCGGCATATTGTTCATGATGGACGACAGAACAGCCGCCAGAAAGCCGGTGCCGATGGTGGCGATGAACGGCCCCTGATGGCCGAGCCAGACCAGTACGATTGCGAGGTAGTCGGTCAGCCCGGCGTTGCGCAGGCCATACACCACCAGATACATACCCAACGAGAAGATCACGATCTGCCACGGGGCGCCCCGCAGCACCTTGCGAACTGGAATCACCCGGCCATATCCGGCGACGAGCAACAGGATTCCGGCGGCCAGACAGGCCACGACACAGACCGGGATATGAAACGGCGCTGTCAGGAAATAGGCTGCCAGAACGAGCGCCAGCAGCGGAAATGCCGTCCGGAATACATTGTGGTCACGAATGGCCGTGGCAGGTGCTGGCAGTTCGGCGACGGGATAGGTCGCAGGCACCTGCCGCCGATACCACAGCCACAGGACGGCAAGCGTTGCACCAAGTGCTACCAGATCGACAGGGACCATGATCGCGGCATAGCGATCGAACGCAATGCCGAAGAAATTCGCGCTGACAATGTTCACCAGATTGGAAATCACTAGCGGCAGGCTGGTGGTATCGGCGACGAAGCCCGTGGCGACAATAAAGGCCAGGGCCGCAGCAGGACTGAGGCGGAGTTGAGTGAGGATGGCGATGACAATGGGCGTGAGCAGCAGGGCTGCGCCGTCATTGGCGAAAACCGCTGCAATGGCCGCTCCCAGCACCACGATCAGCGGGAATAGCGTCCGGCCTCGCCCTTTGCCCCAGCGCACGACGTGCAGGGCGGCCCAATGGAAAAACCCGGCCTCATCCAGCAACAGCGAGATGACGATCAGCGCGATGAAGGTAAAGGTTGCGTCCCAGACGAGGTGCCAGACGACAGGAATGTCGTGCCAGTGGATCACACCAGCCGCCAGGGCCACGGCGGCACCAGCCATGGCACTCCAGCCGATACCCAGCCCCCGAGGCTGCCAGATGACAAAAACCAGCGTGGCAACGAAAATCAGAAGCGCCAGCATCAGATGATCCGCTTGCCGGATTCATCGACGATCTTCTCCCCGTCCTCTTTGACGAAAGCACCTCTCTGCGGGTTAGGCAGGATGTCCAGAACCGTCTCGGACGGACGGCAGAGTGCCGCACCGAGGGGGGTGACGACGATCGGCCGGTTAATCAGGATCGGATACGCCATCATGGCGTCGATCAGCGCATCATCGCTCAGGGCCGGATTATCGAGGCCGAGTTCGTGAAAGGGCGTGCCCTTTTCCCGCAGGACCGAGCGCACCGGAACGCCCATACGGGCGATCAGACTGACCAGTTCCGCACGGCTTGGTGGGGTTTTCAGATATTCGATGATGCAGGGGTCCTCGCCGCTGTTGCGGATCAGCGCCAGCACGTTGCGCGACGTGCCGCAGGCTGGGTTGTGGTAGATCGTGATGGTCATGAGCAGGATTCCCGGGATGGGCAGCAGGAGGACAGGGTCGCGATCAGGGGCGCGCAGAGTTCGGGGTTGCCCGCACAGCAGTCTCTGACGAGGAAGAGCATCAGGTCGCGCAAGCGCGGAAGGCACGCACGATAGACGATCAGCCGGCTATGGCGTTGCGAGGTCAGCAGACCGGCGCGGGTCAGGGTGGCGAGATGGGCCGAGATCGTGTTTTGCGGGACACCGAGATACCGCGCGACCTCGCCCGCAGGCAGGCCGTCCGGTTCGTGGCGTACCAGCAGGCGGAAGATCTCCAGCCGTGTGGACTGCGACAGGGCGCTCAGGGCAGCGAGGGCGGATTCTGTATCCATAAATCGACGTTCACGGATATATTGGATGAAGTCAACACTACCGAGGGCATGCACCGTTCAGAGCTTGCAACGTGGTGTCACACGCCGAACAGGCGGCCGATTCCGCCCGTGACGATCATCGCAACAATACCCCAGAACGTCACACGCAGTGCTGGACGCAAAGGCGCCGCACCGCCGGCAATGGCGCCAACGACGCCCAGAACAGCGAGAACCACGACGGACGTCAGGGACACGCCCCAGGACACCCATGCCACAGGGGTCAGAACCGCCGCGAGCACGGGCAGCAAGGCTCCAGATGAAAAGGCGGTTGCCGAGGCGAATGCCGCCTGTATGGGTCTTGCCGCCGTGGCTTCGGACAGACCCAGTTCATCCCTTGCATGGGCACCGAGCGCATCATGCTTCATGAGGGCAACGGCGACCTTGCGCGAGAGGTCTTTATCCAGCCCTCTCTTCTGATAAATCCCGGCCAGTTCGGTGACTTCGCCCTCCCAGTCCGTGACCAGTTCCTGTTTCTCGCGGGCGATGTCGGCGTGTTCGGAATCGGCCTGGGAACTGACCGAGACATACTCGCCCGCCGCCATGGACAGGGCGCCCGCGACAAGCGCGGACAGTCCCGCGACGAGAATGCTGCCGCGTGTCGCATGAGAACTGGCAACGCCGACGATGAGGCTGCCGGTCGACAGCGTTCCGTCATTGGCGCCGAGAACAGCCGCACGCAGCCATCCCAGTTTCTCGACGGCATGACGTTCGGCCAAAGGATGGAGGCGCGACATAAGATGACCTGCTGCTTCTGGTGAATACAAATAAAGGTTAAGATGCATCATTTGCCGCGACAACAGATATTTCATTCTGATATTGCGAGTTATTTTCAATATTATTTATGTTTTAGGAAAATCTGTTCTGTTCAGAATCCTGTCAGGTAAGCATGATACGGAAGTGGATTCAGGGTTCTTTTTTGCCGAGACGTATATGCCTTATTCAACGCCGGACATCACGGATAGCCTGCTGCGTTACGACAGGCCGACGATCATCCTTCACTGGATGACGGCCTTTCTGGTGCTGCTTCAGTTAGCTCTTGGCGAAACCTGGAACTGGCCAACAAAACCCGTCCATCATCTGATGGTGGTCGCGCATCTGACAGCCGGCATCCTGCTGACCGCAATTATGGTGTTCCGCATTGTCTGGCGTCTGACGAAAGGCCGGCATCTGTCGGACCTTCTCGTGCCTGTGGACCGGGTATTCGCCCTTGGAGCAGAGTACACGCTCTATGTGCTGCTTCTGGCGGAAATCTTGCTGGGCTATCTCTGGCGATGGGGTGCCGGGCAGACGATGAGTTTTTTCGACCTCCTGATCCCATCCCCGTTTGCACGGTTCCCGGCGGAAACCGTGACGTGGCTTCACACGCTGCATGAGTGGAACGCCTGGCTGATCATGGGCTTTGCGACAGGCCATGGCGCGGCGGCGCTTTTTCATCAGTTCGTCCTGAAGGACAAAGTTCTCGGGCGCATGTTGCCGCAGTGTTTCTTGCTCCGTCAGTGAGGCGGTCAGTATCCTGTCTGATTGTATGACTGGGCACACCGTGATGCTGGGCCGCCAACAACGTCAGCTTTTTTCGGCTTCCGTTGAACAGCAGACGTTTCGCCGTTCCGACCTTCCCGGACATTTGAAAGTGCTGAATTAATGGTCGCCTCCGCCGAGGCGAGGCCCGCATACGCCGATGCATCGGATAAGGCATTTGGCCGCTGCTAAGTCGTTTTGGGAAACAGTCCGGCAACCCAGTCGATGAACACGCGCACCCGTGGTGAGAGCTGCCGGTTGCGCGGATAGAGCAATGAGACTGGCGTCGGCGATGGTGGAGAATCGGGCAGAATCGTCACGAGAGTCCCCTGCACCAGATCCCGTTCGACATGGTAACGAGGAACCTGGATCAGCCCGAACCTGAAGGGCACGTTCAACACGATGCGCGAGGCCGCCAAGCGGCTGCATGACGGCGGGCGGATCATCAATTTCTCGTCCAGCGTCACGGGACTGCTGCAGCCGGGCTACGGCGTCTATGCCGCCACCAAGGACGCAGTGGAGGCTCTGACGAGCATTCTGGCGAAAGAACTGCGTGGCCGCGCCATCACCGTCAACGCGGTGGCCCCCGGACCGACTGCGACGGATCTGTTTCTGAACGGAAAATCACCCGAACTCATCGACCGTCTGTCGAAGCTCGCCCCGCTGGAGCAGCTGGGCCAGCCCGAGGACATCGCCGCCAGCGTCGCCTTCCTGTCCGGCCCGGATGGTGCGTGGATCAACGGCCAGACGCTGCGCGCCAATGGTGGAATCATCTGAACCCAGTCCCTGGCGTCCGGCACCGTGCCGGGCGCCTCCTATTCCATGAAAGATTGCGTGCCATGAAACAGATCATCGTCATCACCGGGGCCTCCGGCGGCTTCGGCGCGCTGGCTGCCCGTGCGCTTGCCCGATGGCTCGTGGCGTAGCGAACTGAATACCTGGCGCCGTTCGGAACGCAGTGGCGGCGCCCCCTTGGAACCTCTCCCGGTCCGTGTCCTGCGCTATCGATTGGACGGCGTGGAGAATGGCGACTAAACCTACACGCTGGTGACGACGATCCTTGATCCGGCACACGCACTTGCTTGCGATCTGGCGGCATTTTATCACGAGCGTTGGGAGATCGAGACCGCGTTCGACGAACTCAAGACCCATCTGCGCGGCGCGCGTCTGTGCTTGAGGAGCAAAACACCGGAACTTGTTCGTCAGGAATTCCACGGCCTGATGCTTGCACATTTCACGATACGAAGCCTGATGCATGAAGCGGCGTTGAAGGTAAGAGAAGATCCAGACCGGCTGTCATTCACCCATAGCCTGCAGGTCATACGCCGCAAGATAGGCCATATGGTCCTGCTTTCCCCCTCGGCAGAGAAATAAAGCGTGCCAGAATATCCTGCTTGAGATTCTTGAAGAGCGCGTCGTCAGCAGTCGCGGAAAATCACGCCATCGCGGCGAGCCTCCACCCTATCAGCCCGAAATCGTCATTATTACCTCTAAATGAACAGTATTAGGGAGATTTCTCCCCCTTGCCAGCTGTTGAATGCTACCTTGGGTAGCCATTCAACACTGCTGGCTCCTCTTAAAGATAACCTATTGAGATGCCCGATTTCCCGTTTTGTTTTTTATGTAAGAAACGAAAACGAACAAATACTTAACGAAAAAAGTGGATATAATAGCAGTGGCTTAAAAACTGGGTCTTGGCGGTCTAGTCACGACTGGCATGATTGAAAGAAGCTGTTGTTGTGGTGATCTCCCACAAATAGGCATTGTGGATATCCGTGAATTCTCAATCAGGTAATCGGTATAGCCGTTCAGGGAGTTGTCAGCTTCATCTGCTATAATAACAATTCTATCGCAGTCCTTTCTCATGATGAAACATACAATCGGCGGAATTTTATGTGTGGTCAAAGTATCGATTCTCTGACTGTAAAATTTAGGTCAAAACTAACGATCATATGTATCGTAGAAGCTGATATATTTCATATCTTGTTTGTTTTTCTGTTTTTCTTAGCTTCTTTTGGGTTTTCTTCAGAAGTGAAAGCCGAGAATTTCACATTTACTCAGGCCGTAGAAGATGCCTGGTCTATTGATCCTGATCGCAATGAATTGACTACAAATTATCACTCGGCATCAAGACGGGCTGTGGCTGCTAGGTCGTGGTTTGCTGGTGGTCCAACTGTGTCAGGCCAGTATTTTGATGACCATGCCATAGGTAGTAACGAAGGATACACAACCTACCAGGGTGGTGTGTCTGTTCCTTTTTGGCTTCCTGGACAAGGTAGCGCAACTGTGGGAGTTGCCAGAGCAGAAGCGCTTACCATCCAGGAACGGCTGCATGTGGCGCGAATGGCGGTGGCCATCAGAGTTCTGGATACATCAGCCAACGTCGTTATGGCTCAGCGCCGACTGGCAATCGCACGCATCCAGAAAGACACACTGGAAAAAATCCGGGCCTCAGTAATCCATGGGAAGCACATCGGGGAGATGACTCTTGCCGATCAGCAGATCATCGCTTCTGAAATCGCAAATGCAGCCAATGAATATTCCCAGTCTGAAGAGCAGGTCGAGACAGCGACCTCAGCGCTTCGTATCTTGCTGGGTCGCCCGGCCGTCCCCGATATCCTCTCATTTGACAATGTGGCGTTAGCGCATCACGGACTCTTCTCTGCCGAAGCCCTCGAAAATAATGATCCTCGCGTCAGAGCCGCCCGTCAGGCCGTGCATACAGCAGAAGCTGGCGTGCATCTCGCCAAAACCTCTTTCATGCCGAACCCTGAAGTTGGCGTAGCTGCAGTTCACGAAAAACAGTATGGCAGCCCGTGGGACGACCGCGTGGGGGTAACAGTTTCCATCCCGCTTCCCAGCGATGTCCGCAACGTTCCCATGGAAGCGGACGCCCGCAACAAGCTGGCAGCGGCTATCAGTCAGGAGCAGCAGGCTCGCCGCAATGTCAGGCAGGAACTTGCTCAGGTTTTTTCTCATCTGACGGCCACGAAAGATATGTTCAGAAATTCTGTTCTGTCCGCTGAGAATATGAACAGGCGCGCAAATGAGATGAATCGATCATGGCAGGTCGGTGAGACATCATTGGTCGAACTGTTACGAGCCAGATCCGCTGCCAGCAGTGCTTTGCAGCTCCGCAATCAGGCGGAAGTTGCCTGGCACGCTGCCATCATACGAACATTGATCGCCGCAGGAGAATTCCAGTGACTATTTCATCTGCCTCCATGAAAGACTGGAAATATTTACTCTGTGTCATGATTATTTTTCGCATTACTGAGCCGCCTGCACGAGCCGCCGGCAGTGCGCCGATTGTCGTAATGGGAGAGGCGGCGCAGAAGAATTCTGCTCTGGTAATCTCGATCGCAAGGAGTGGTACACTCGCAAAAAATCTGGATGCAATGGGAACCGTCACAGCCGAGGCGGGGCATGTCGTCCGTATTCACCCAGCAGGGTCCGGTAAAGTTCTGAATGTTGCTGTGGTACCTGGTCAGCATGTGCATAAAGGAGAGACGCTTCTTACCTATCAGGATCATTCATTACATCTGGTCCGCCTTGAAATGACAAGAGCACAGGCGGCACTGACGACAGCGTATGCGGCCTCTCAGAATGCAGCGTCAGCCTACCACCGGGGGCATGAACTGGAAGGAACAACAGTTGCAGCAGGAGAGACCAGGCGTCGCCTGGCCATATTCCAGGCAGCAAAAGACGATGTTATAGCCCGACAGGCTGATGTAGATACGCTGAAGCATCAACTTGAAGAAGAATACAACTCCGTTACGGAATCAGATAAAGCCCAGACCAGTCCGCTGGACGAGACATCGTCAATCATTGCCCCGACCACAGCAGAAGTACAGAGTGTGTTCGTTGGCGTTGCTGACGACATTTCCCCTGCGACGGAACTGATAGGCCTGACAGACATGTCATCGGTATGGATTGTTTCTGACATCCTGCCTCAGGATGCCGCTCAGGTGGTCCAGGGCGGCGAACAGACCACCGAACTCACATCGGACACAGGGACGACATTACTGAAATCGAAAATAACTTCGGTAGGGAGCATGGCGGATCCGGTCACAGGCCTCGTCCGCGTCATAAGCACGGCCCCCAATCCAGATGGCAGTCTTCATCCAGGCATGTTTCTCAATACCCATCTGCCAACACGCGAAAAGACGGCAGGCATCATTGTGCCGGAGAACGCTGTCACAGAAATCAACGGCGTAAGCACTGTATTTGTGCCGGTGAGTCCAAACCGGTTTCGGCCACAGGAAGTGCATGTTGGTGCTACGGGCAATGGACAGAAAGTCATTACCTCTGGCCTCTCCGCAGGTGAGCGGATCGTAACGCAAGGCGCATTCGCCCTGAAGGCGGTGATGCTGGTGTCAGATATGAATGATGGAGACTGAGAGCGTCATGCGTAGCGTTCTCTCCGCCCTGCAGACCCGACGCTGGCTAGTCCTTGGGGTAATCTTCCTGACATTCATCGCCGGGTGTATGATCGTGCGTGGCCTTCCCGTGGAAGCCGTGCCCGACATTTCGCCCCGGCAGGTGCTCGTTTCCGTTGTTGCTCCCGGCCTCGCTACGGAAGAAGTCGAACGGCTGATCACCTTTCCGATCGAGGCCAGTATGGCCGGCATCCCGGAGATGACAGATCTACGGTCGGTCTCCCGTTCAGGAGTCTCGGTCGTTTACATCCAGTTCGCGGATGAGACGGACATCAATCTTGACCGTGCTCGTGTGGAAGAACGGATTCAGCAGGCCAGAGGCATGATATCTGTGCCGGGAGTCAGTGTGAATATCGGGCCACTCGCTACAGGGCTTGGTGAAATCATGCAGTTGCAGATCAAAGGCGACGGTTATTCGCTGATGGATCTGAACCGTCTGATGACATGGACTGTCGCACCGCAGTTGAAACTGGTTCCGGGCGTCGTGGACGTGAACGTGAACGGTGGTGCCGAACAGACATTTCAGGTCGCTCTCGATCAGGCCCGCCTTATGGCACTGGGTGTGTCAGTTGATGACGTCTTCCGGGCGGTGGATGGCAATAACTCCGCATCAGGAGGTGGATGGATTGAGCATGGTGAAGAACAGCAGATCGTTGTCGGACGCGGCCTGATCGGTTCACTTGATGACTTTGGGTCCATTCCCGTCCGGGCCAACACTAACGGTTCCGCCATTTTCCTGCGGGATGTCGGGCACATTTCCATGGGACCGAGAACACGACTGGGTGCCGTCACGCGTGATGGTCAGGGCGAGGTTGTCATTGGCGTCATCATGATGCGCATGGGAGCGAGTTCCGACACCACCTTAGCCGCCATCGAAGCAGCACTTCCCGGCATTCGTCAATCTCTTCCTAAAGGTGTGACGCTTGACCCTTATTACGTGCGTTCAACGCTGACAGACAGCACCATCAGGACCGTGAAAGAAAATCTTGTCGTTGGAGCACTCCTGGTCATCAGTGTTCTGATCGTGGTGATCGGTGACTGGCGGGCGTCACTGGTCATCGCGTCAGTCATCCCGTTTGCGCTCGTCTGTGCAATGGCCGGCATGCGATGGTTCGGAATTTCCGCCAATCTACTCAGTCTTGGTGCCATCGACTTCGGCATGATCGTCGATAGTTCCCTCGTCGTGGTCGAAAATTTCATGACCCATCGTGCTCGTGACAGGGCCAGTGGACAGAATACGTCGCCGGCTTCTCTCGCAGTCTCAGCAGCAACCGAAGTACTCCGTCCCGTAAGTTTCGGCATTCTTGTCATTGTGATGGTCTATCTGCCGATCCTGACATTGCAGGACATCGAAGGCAAAATGTTCCGCCCCATGGCGCAGACGGTCATCATGGCGCTGTTGGCCTCTCTGTTTTACTGTGTTGTCGGGATACCGGTGATTGCGGCTTTGGCGATGAGGTCTGCAAGCCATCATGACGATACCCGTCTGGTTGCTTTTCTTCGTCGTGGTTATGGTCCCATGCTGAACTGGTGTGAAAACCGACCACGGACCCTGTTTGGCACAACTTTCGCGATTTTTGCTTTTTCTGTCTGGATCGGCCTGCATCTGGGTGGCGAGTTCATTCCGTCTCTCGACGAAGGGGCCCTGACGGTAACTACGACACGACTGCCCGGCATTTCGCTGCCCGAGGCCTTGAAGGAAGTCAACCTTCAGGAGCGTATCCTGCGTCGCTTTCCCGAGGTCACCAGCGTTGTGAGCAACACAGGAACATCAGCCATTCCGACTGATCCGATGGGCGTTAACGAGACAGACAGTTTCATTTTTCTGAGGCCACCATCACAGTGGACCACGGCGCATACGCAGGAGGGGCTCGTTACGGCGATGAGTCAGGTGCTGAGCACTGAACTGCCCGGAATGGAGCAGTCATGGAGTCAGCCAGTGCAGATGCGGATGGATGACCTCCTGTCCGGTGTCAGGACCCAGATTGCCGTTTCGATCTATGGGGATGATCTCGCTACGCTGGCGCGGCTGGGGGACAGGGTAGCGAGTGTCATGAAAACCATTCCCGGTGCGGCTGACGTGGCTCCACAGGGAGACGGCACCGTTTCTTTCATCCATATCGACATTGATCGTCGAAAGGCGGCGCGGCTGGGTATTTCCCAGCAGGAACTTCTAAACGTAGTTGAAGCGGTCGGCGGTCATATTGGACGGCCCGTCACAGTCGGTAACGCACTGATCAGCACGCAGGTCCGTTTCGATCCTGCCCAGGCAGGCACACGTGACCAGATCGCCCGCCTGAGGGTCCGCCGCGCCGATGGCCGAGGAGCGGTCCTGCTTTCAGAGATCGCGGGGGTCACGGTACAGGACGGTCCTCCCCGTATCAGCCGGGATAATATCCGCCGTCGTCTGATCGTGCAGGCCAATGTTCGTGGGCGAGACCTCAGCTCCTTTGTTGCCGAAGCACAGAAGGCAGTCAGCAGAAAAATCACCATGCCTCCCGGTTATCGCATCGTGTGGGCGGGTCAGTTCCAGAACCTGAAGTCAGCCATGGCACGTCTGGGAGTTGTCGTGCCGATTGCATTGGTATTGATTTTTGCCCTGCTTGTCGTTGCGCTGAATTCCGTCTGGCTGGCCGGGCTTGTTTTCGTCAATCTGCCAGTTGCCGCGACAGGTGGCATCCTGGCCCTCGCTCTGCGTGGCCTGCCATTCAGCGTCTCCGCGGGGATCGGGTTTATTGCGCTGTTCGGTGTGGCGGTTCTGAATGGCGTGGTACTCGTCACCGCCATTAATTCCCTGCGCGTGGCAGGCCGGGATGCTGCTCGTGCCGCGTATGAAGCCGCGGAAGAACGTTTCCGGCCGGTCATGGCGACAGCGCTGGTCGCCAGTCTTGGTTTCATTCCCATGGCAGTCTCGACCAGTGCCGGTGCCGAAGTTGAACGCCCTCTGGCGACCGTCGTCATTGGTGGTCTGATCTCCTCGACACTCCTGACATTGCTTGTGCTGCCCTCTCTCTACGCACGTATCATGAAAAATCGCATCGCATGAAAATCCTGATTATCGAAGACGAACCCGCTCTGGGCTCGGCCGTAAGAGACCGCGTCCGCCAGGCCGGACATGTCGTCGACTGGTTCAAAACCCTGACCGATGCCCGGGCAGCCCTGATTGCCTCTTCTTATGATTTCCTACTACTGGATCTTGGTCTTCCAGACGGTAATGGTCGGGATCTGCTACGGGAAATCCGGCGGGACTGTTCATCTCTGGCCATCCTGATCACCACAGCTCAGGATCAGGTCAGTGACAGGATCGCGGGGCTGTCAGAAGGCGCAGATGATTATATTGTCAAACCTTATGATCTCGACGAACTCGTTGCCCGTATCGACGCTGTTGCCAGGCGTTACGCGGCCCTTCCAGACAATGTGGTCATGGTGGGCACTATCAGAATAGACCTCGCGCGCCGTCAGCTTGAACGCGATGGCCAGACAGTTGATCTGTCTGCGCGTGAATGGGCTATTGTCGAACTTCTTGCGCGCCGGCCTGGAGCAGTCTGCAGTCGTGAGCAGATTGAAGACGCCCTTTATGGTCTTAGTGACGATGTGGAAAGCAACGCCATTGAAGTTTTCGTCAGCAGGATAAGGAAGAAAACCGGACCTGGTCTGATCATGACAGTCAGGGGTAGAGGCTATTGTCTCGCGGAGAACACGTCCCGATGAAGCGCTGGAGTCTGGCGTCCCGTATCGTGTCCGGAACACTGATCATCGTGCTTGGCGCACTGGTGCTTCTCAGTATTCTTGTTGCGGCCTTTACCCGCTATGAAGTTACGGAGCGTCTTGACAACTCGTTACAGGAAGTGGCCGAGCGTCTGGAGTTTGTCATCAGTGAACTGGACAAAACCGACAGGGCTTCCGTCACCCCAGGTGGTCAGATTGCGCAACTCCCCGGGGTGAACCGGCGAACGCTGGCCTACCAGATCACCACATCGGACGGTCGCCTTGAGGTCAGGTCACAGAATGCGCCGGAGACACTATTCGTACCACGTCTGAAGTCAGGATTTTACAACATCTCATTATTCAGAGTGTATGTCGTACCATCAGCGTCTGGTCGCCATTACATTCTGGTGGGTGAGCCGACTTTTCACAGAAATGAAGCTGTCAGGCGGGCTATTCTGATTTCAGTTCTGCCAATGGTAATATTTTTCCCGGCGATCTGGGTTCTGGTCCGCTGGCGTGTCCGTCGCGCCATGCGTCCTCTGACCAGCCTTCAGCAGGAAATCAGGAGCCGGGGAGGATCGAATCTGGCCCCCGTTCCCCCATTGGATCTCCCCGAAGAACTGGTGTCCATTCACTCGGCCGTCAATCTTCTGCTTGAACGTCTGAAAATGGCGCTTTCGACAGAGCGCGCTTTTGCGGCCAACGCAGCCCATGAACTACGCAATCCAGTAGGAGCGCTTCTTGCACAGGTTCAGGTTCTCAGGAATTTTCTTGTAGGGTCGGACTATGAAGAGCGTGCAACGATCATCATGCAGCAGGCCCGCAGAATTGGCCGGATGATGGAAAAGCTGCTTCAGCTTTCAAGAGCGACATCAGGGATCGCTCTGACCGGGAACATGTTCGATCTGGTGCCTGTCATTCGATTTCTGGCAGAAGAACTTGAGCGGGAAAAAAACCAGCCGATTGAATTTTCTGGAGCATCTCATCTCATGATCCGGGGCGATATGGATGCAACAGGTATCCTGTTTCGCAATCTTCTCGAAAACGCCGTTCTTCATGGTTCATCTGCGCAAGCCGTCAGTGTGATCATCACGCAAGATCATAAAGTCCTGATCTGCAATGATTGCGAACAGCTGCCATCTGAAATTTTGCGGGATATGGAAAAGCCTTTCGTCAGAGGAAAGACCGATGCCGAAGGCAGCGGCCTCGGCATGGCGATTGCGCGACAGATAGCTCAGCAGCTGCATGCCGACATGGTGGTGAGTTCGCCTATACCTGGAACGGACAGAGGCGTCCTGGTGACAGTTCGATTGCAGGTCAATTAGATCAAAGATTACGTCTGAGCGGACCAGGAAATCTGACGCTCTATCTATCAGATCCTAGGATTAAACAGTTCGCGTCTGCCGAGACGTTGCATTTCGGAATACACGACGTCGAAGCATCCACGTAGTGCATTCCATAGTTGACCAAATTCCATGTCCAGTTTTTCACTACGTTATTTGTCCCAGAACGATTCCTCCCACTGCACCGAGAACAACTACGAACAGTGGTGGCGCTCGCCAGACTGTCAGTAAAACAAAGCCGACAAGCACGAGTCCAAAATCTCCCGACGATTTGACCGCACTTGTCCAGACCGGCGTGTACAACGCGGCGCCCAGCAGGCCCACAACCGTTGCATTGACACCACGCATGATTGCCTGCGCTGCGGGACGGCTGCGGAAGGAATCCCAGAAGGGCAGTACACCGATGAGGATCAGGATACCCGGCAGAAAGATGCCAAACAGGGCTAGGAAGGCGCCTGGCACACCGTGGGGCGATTGCTTGACGATCACGCCGAGATAGGCCGCAAACGTGAAGAGCGGCCCCGGAACCGCCTGTGCGGCGCTATAACCGGCGAGAAAGACATCGTCACTGACCAGACCTGGTGTCACAAAGGCTTCATGGAGCAATGGTAGTACCACATGACCGCCGCCAAACACGAGTGCGCCAGACCGGTAGAAGGCATCGAACAGTGAAAATCTCCCAGGCGCGCCATGGCCGCCGAGAATAGGGAGAGCGAAGAGCAGCACCACAAAGGCCAGAAGCGCAGCCGCCCCGACACGGCGCGATACGGGCACGGCGACATGTCCGATGTCCGATGTCGGAAGAGCGCGACAGAACCATAGGCCGACAATGCCACCGATGGCTATAGCGCCGATCTGGGCAAAGGGCGAGGTGACAAACAGAATGATGAGCGCGGCCACCACCGCGATGGATGCACGACCCCGATCTGGACACAGCGTACGTGCCATGCCCCACACGGCCTGTGCGACGATTGCCACGGCGACGAGCTTCAATCCATGCAAAAGACCAAGGCCAATCGGTCCTACTAGCGCGCTCGCGCTATAAGCAAAGAGAACAAGGGCGAACGCCGAAGGCAGAGTAAAGCCGGTCCATGCGGCGACGCCGCCAAAATAGCCCGCCCGCATCAGACCAATGGAAAATCCCACCTGACTGCTCACCGGACCGGGCAGAAACTGACAGAGCCCCACAAGATCCGCATAGGCGCGCTCATCAAGCCACCGCCGTTGGACGACAAATTCATTGCGGAAATACCCGATATGCGCGATCGGTCCGCCAAAGCAGGTCACGCCCAGCCGGAGGAAAATAAACAGAACTGCCCATGCAGTGGCCGTTCGTTGACGTTCTGGCGCTCGACCACAGGGCGCGGTGGTCATCGGGGTGAGCCCTTTAAATTCCGGACAGGTTCAAGGCAGATATCGTACCCATTTTAAGAACGCTATGTTAACAGATCGACTCCTGCAATCACAAAAAGTCTGCATAAGTCTGCGAGGAATGGTAACCATTTCTCCCTCAATAAGGCGAAGCATAACCCGGTGCTGTCGGGTAGGCTGGCGCTTCGGAACCAACAGTGGCAGCGACAACCCCTGCGATAAGACCGGTTGCTGCAGCCATCAGAAGATACTGTCCGCCTGACTGCATCCAGTAGTAACCCGCAGGAGGAGCCCAGAGCCCCCGCCGTCTCCGCCAGTCACTGACCATCCAGCGCTGCTCACGCGGGCCGGAATAATAGTCGCCTCTCCGCCAATGTTTCATGTGGCCATAGCCATGACCCTTATCGTGATGGTCATGCCCTCCACGTGCCCAGGGAGGGTCTGCATAGGCAGCGGAATAGGTCATAAACAGGCTGACTGACAGGAGAACTGTCGTGAATCGTTTTGTCACAGGCACCTCCATATGAAACTCATCAACAAAGCACGGCCTTACGGCTTTTGTGTGAACAGAGGATTGGCGCCTTGATCTCCACGCAGCATCATACGGCCTAAAACCCCGTCTTTCAGAATAACCTGATGGAACGCTGCCGCCATACCATGGCCTGTTGCGATCGCGACAATCAACCATGCGTTCCAGTGATGGATGGTTTGAATCCAATAAAGTAGCAAAGCCGGGAAGCGGGTAAAAGGTGAGGGTATCAGGAGGCCAAAAAAACTCATGGCCTGTCCTGCTCCCCATCGCCAGAGGTAGCCGAGCACGATTTCAGCCAGAAGCAGCACGTAGAGCGTATATTCCACGCCCAGCGCAAAGAAACGGTCGAGCGGCCGCAGCAGGTCCGATAGATGCCGACCTTTCGTCAGGCGCCAGGCAATGCGGAACGCCATGATTGCCGTCAGCAGGATGCCCGCTGTCAGATGCGCAATGACCATCAGATGATGAACCGGTTTTGCAGGCCAGCCCCAGCTTTCGCCAAGAGCGAACTGAAACAGCACCAGAAAGACGGTTGCCCAGTGAAGGGCAATCGTCGGCCTGTCATAGCGCAGGGTATGCGTGATATCCGGCGCCACGTCAGGCATGCCTTTCTCCCAGATAACGGTGAAGAGACTGTAGTTCATATCACACCAAACCTGACGGGAACCTGAACAAACAGGAATGATAAATAATAAATTCCATTGAAAGTAACTCGCAATATTAGAATTAATTATTTGTTGTCATCTGGAAATTGAAGACCTATTCCTGAACACAATTTAGATTGCCAACGGATAATCTTATGTCGCGACTTCATCCTCTCTCTGAACGTCATGCTGTCGAGAAACTGGGCTGGCTGCGCGCCGCCGTCCTCGGCGCTAATGATGGAACACTCTCCACTGGAAGTCTGATTGTTGGTGTTGCCAGTTCTCACGCGACACACGGCAGTATCCTCATCGCAGGATTATCCGCGCTTGTGGCTGGCGCCCTCTCCATGGCAGCCGGGGAGTATGTTTCGGTCAGTTCCCAGCGGGATTCAGAACAGGCCGATATCGCCCGTGAAAAACAGGAACTGGCTACGGACTGGGACGGCGAAGTGACTGAGTTGGCAGGGATCTATCAGCAGCGTGGGCTGGATGCAGATCTCTCCCACACGGTGGCCGTCGCCCTCATGCAGCATGATGCCCTCGGCGCTCATGCCCGAGATGAACTGGGCCTTTCGGAAGCCACAGCGGCCAGACCCATCCAGGCGGCCTTCGCTTCGGCTTCTGCCTTTTCGTCAGGGGCGGTGCTGCCCGTTCTGGCGGCTGTTCTGGCTCCCATTTCGTGGGTGTCCTGGAGCGTCTCCCTGACGTCCGTCGTGGTTCTCGCCGTTCTGGGTATCGTTGGTGCAGTCGCCGGTGGCGCTCCCCCTCTGCGCCCTGCGCTGCGCGTGACGTTCTGGGGTATTGTGGCGATGATCATCACCGGCGGGATCGGACACCTGTTCGGCGTGTAACGCAGCAGCAGCTTTCAAAAGATACCCATCGATGGCAGGAACAGTGAATTCAATTCTCCTTTAAATTAATATGATTCATCATTAATAAATCCCAATAATAGACAATAACGATTGGCTATTTATTTGTTTAATCATACAATTATGGAATAAGATGTATTGTAAAATTATTAAATTTTTCCTCATTCCTATCGTAATTCAAGAGGGAAAATTACTATATTTCAATATATTTTTCTTCTTTCTCAGCTCTTAGAAAAGAAATTCATCAATTAAACGAAAACAACTCGACCGCACACTCTTAGAAAACTGGATCTTTGCACAATGATCGATGCCTGTAGGGTACTCATGGTCTTTCCCCGCTTCAACGCAAACTCATTCTGGAACTATCAAGAAACCTGCGATCTGACTAACGCACGCTATCCTGCTGCACCGCTTGGCCTTATTACAGTTGCAGCGCTGCTGCCTAAAAACTGGGAAATTCGGCTGGTAAACCGAAACACCGAACAGCTGGATGATGCAGATTTTGGCTGGGCCGATATTGTCATGACCGGCGGGATGCTGCCGCAACGCAACGATGCCCTGCATATTATCGAAATGTGTCGTGCCCTTGGTAAAGCGGTCGTGATTGGTGGTCCCGATGTTACGTCCAGCCCCCACCTTTACAGTGCAGCCAATTTTCAGGTTCTGGGCGAAGCCGAGGAAATCATGATTGATTTCATCACGGCATGGCGACGTGGTGACAGGCAAGGCATATTCAAAGCGGAGATGGGGAAAACGGATGTCACAAAAAGCCCTTTGCCGCGTTTTGATTTATTGAAGCTGGATCAGTATCTGCACGTTGGCGTTCAGTTTTCACGTGGGTGTCCGTTTAGTTGTGAGTTCTGTGATATTATCGAACTCTACGGTAGGGTGCCGCGCACCAAGACCAATGCACAGGTCATAGCAGAGCTTGATGCCCTGTACGCTCTTGGCTATCGTGGACATGTGGATTTTGTGGATGACAACCTGATAGGCAACAAGAAAGCACTCAAAAAATTTCTACCAGACCTCAAACATTGGCAGAGCAAAAAGAACTTTCCGTTCGAATTCTCAACAGAGGCTTCAATTAACCTCGCGGATGATCCCGATCTGCTGCGTAGCCTGTCTGAGACGAATTTCTTTGCCATATTCGTCGGTATCGAAAGTCCAGATACAGAGTCTCTCGTGCTCATGCAAAAAAAACAGAATACAAGGCGGAGCTTACAGCAGAGTATCGAGACAATCCACAAAGCAGGAATTTTTGTTAATGCTGGCTTTATCGTCGGGTTTGATAGCGAAAAAGGCAGTATTGCTAAAGGCATGATCGAATGTATCGAAGAGACATCGATCCCGGTCTGCATGGTGGGTCTGCTTTACGCCCTGCCCACAACGCAGTTGACACGACGCCTTTTTGCTGAAGGCCGTCTTTTTTCCGGCAGCGAACAGACCCAGTCGGGCGATCAGTGTACCGCTGGGCTTAATTTCGAAACAAAACGCCCACGGCGTGAAGTGCTGAATGATTACAGAACAGTGCTTGCCGCAATCTATGATCCGACTGCTTATTTCGGCCGGGTCCGCAGGCTTGGCCGAATGCTCAAGCGTGAACGCACGCACCGAATGATAAAAGGAGATCTGCGCAGTTTTATCCGGCTGCTTTTCCGCATTCACCGGGCAAGACCAGGAACGACGGGGCAGTTCTGGCGTATGATACTGGACTGCGCTTTGCATAACCCCAAAGCACTACCTTATGTAGTCATGACAAGTGCGCTTTACCTTCACCTCGATCCATTTTCACGTCAGGTCATTGCTGAAATTGACGGGGAAATAGCAAATATAGATCAAGGCCGGTGGAGCCCTCCACCTGTAATGCAACCCATTGAAGCCGAGTTTATGGCAATCTGACCTGTATTAAGATCTGGAAGCAATGCACACACATCGTTTGCCGGCATCCAGTTTATCCAGTGCCATTAAGACCATTTTTTCAACTGACGCACAGAAAGTTGCCGGTTTATCGCACGAGCATAAGATCAGAGGCCCGGGAAGTTAACTACCTTAACTGAGTAGGATTTCAGATCCGGATCCTTATCGCAGGAAGAGTGCACTGGGCAGTTTGTCTCTGTTCCTTGATGCCGACACATGGAGGGTTCTAAAAACCTTCTGGTTTTGAGGTCTTTTCTATGGTTCCATTTTTTCGGTTTTTATTGGAGGAATGGCGCTATGAAACAGCCGGGCTTTTTTGACGTTGAAGAGCGGCTTGCTCGGCTGAGCGGGCTTGGTGATCAGCTCGAAGCGTTTTCCCGGACTGTAGATTTCGAAATTTTTCGTGCTGACCTAGAGCGTGTCGTCAGTTAAGGGCTGAGCATGTGCCGTGAGGGTTGTACTTTCTGTCGCTCTGTGCTGACTGTTTTCTTGGCTTTGAAGGAGAACAACGGATGCGGCGATATGGCTTACGTGACGACCAGTGGGAGCGGATAAAAGACCCTCTTCCGGCCCGTTTCGGGGACTGGAAAAACGTGCACCGGCGACTGCGCCGCTGGTGTGAAACTGGTGTGATCGAGCGGATCTTTCGCCATCTCGCCGCAGATCATGACAATGAATACATGATGATCGACAGCACTATTGTCCGGGCGCATCAGCACAGCGCCGGAGCCCTCAAAAAGGGGTACGGATCAGGCCATCGGACGATCCCGGGGCGGATTGACTACAAAGATCCATGCCATCTGCGATGCCCTAGGCAATCCGGTGGAGATCGACATCACACCGGGACAGGATGCGGATATCAACCGGGCGGAACCGATGCTGAAAAACATCGATCCGGATGCCTTCCTTGCTGACAGGGCGTATGACGCAGACAGGTTGATCGACCGATTGACAGAGCGCGGGATTACTCCGGTCATCCCGCCAAAACGCAATAGAACAATGCCGCGGGAAACCGACTTCGCTCTTTACAGGGAACGTAATCTTGTCGAGCGGTTCTTCAATAAACTTAAACAGTTCCGCGCCATCGTAGGTTCTTCCGCACTTTTCGTGATGGGTATCTTGTACTTAGGTTCCGGAACTGGGAAATCCAGAAAGTCGTTCACTTTCATGGATATTCCCCAGTGTCACGCCTTCGGTCTCTTGATCTTCCCCGTTCCCTCGTCGTTCGTCGTGTTGTTGCACTGGACAACAGAGTGGAGATCGAAGTCAGTCTGCGAAAGCGGAGTGCAGTGTGTCCGGACTGTCAGTGCCCGACACGAGGCATTCACAGTTTCTATCAGAGAAAACTCGCGGATCTTCCATGGCAGGGCCGTCCAGCCACGCTGATCGTTTCTGTGCCGCGCTTTTTCTGCCAGACGATGCTTTGTCCACGTCGGACGTTTGTCATGCCCCTTGAGGGGATAACCGTGCGTCATGGCAGACAGACCACACGTTGTTGATTTTCACTGAGAACTGATGGTGTGGACGGCTCGCAGCGGTCCTGAGAGGATACTGAAGAGCTGACTGTCCAGTGGAGGAAACCATTATGTCCCAGTTGATCCGTATTGGCATGGATACGTCGAAAAAAGTGTTCCAGCTTCATGGCGTGGATGCCGATGAGCGGGTTGTTCTGAGCCGGAAACTGAGCCGACATCAGATGATCCGGTTTTTCGCGAACCTTCCGCCCACAGTAATTGGCATTGAAGCCTGTGGAGCCTCCCATCACTGGGCCAGAACCCTTGGTGCACTCGGCCACGAAGTGCGGCTGATGGCGCCACAGCTTGTCAAACCCTACGTCAGACGCAGCAAGAATGATGCGGCAGATGCCGAGGCCCTCTGTGAGGCGATGAGCCGGCCGACCATGCGTTTTGTACCTGTCAAAACCGTTGGGCAGCAGGCAGCCCTCATGCTTGTCGGCATGCGGGAGCGGCTCATTGGCAGGCGGACCCAGCTGGCCA
Source organism: Acetobacter tropicalis (assembly GCF_030644465.1). Classification (NCBI taxonomy): domain Bacteria; kingdom Pseudomonadati; phylum Pseudomonadota; class Alphaproteobacteria; order Acetobacterales; family Acetobacteraceae; genus Acetobacter; species Acetobacter tropicalis. Next base: position 1,887,572 of record NZ_JAUYUW010000001.1, read on the forward strand.
ATTCCATTCGGGGCTATGCCGCAGAATTTGGAGTGACCGCCCCTGCGGGTCTCTCCCGTGTGGCCCCGTTCCTTCAGCAGATTGCGTCTGAAGAAACGCTGCCACCTCTCGCACGTGATCTGTTTGCGCAGATGGCAGAAGAGTATGAAGTTCTGATGGAACAGATCAGGGAGCTCGATAAAAAACTGGCCACATGGCATCGAAGTCAGGAGGTGAGCCGCAGGCTGTCCGGAATTCCGGGCATCGGTCCTCTGGCTGCGGCTCTTCTGCTCATGAAGGCCCCGGATCCGCATCTGTTCCGCTCAGGGCGGGATTTCGCGGCGTGGATAGGCCTCACTCCTCGTGATCATTCCTCAGGCGGCAAGGTCAGGCATGGCGGGATCACCAGGGCTGGAGACAGCCGCCTGAGAAGCACGCTGGTGGTTGGCGCGACCACCGTGCTCCGACATGTCAGGCAGAACGGACAGAGCCGTCTCGCCACGCCGTGGCTTCTCAGTCTTCTGAGCAGAAAGAAGCCGAAACCCGCTGCTGTGGCTCTGGCCAACAGGATGGCACGCATTGCATGGAAGCTGATGACCAGTGGCGAGACATATCGCAAACCGGTGGATGCTGTTGCGCTGGCAGCGGCAGCCGCCTGCTGACGAGATTGGCCAACACGATGCACGGAAAAAGAACGTGATCGTGTGAGCCGATACCGCAGTCCTGCAAAGAGGAGATGGGGAGATCGTTCGATCTGAATGGAAGACACTCCGCAAGAGCCCGTGGTTTTCAAAAACCGCAGAACTGAATGGAACTTCCATCGCAGAAACCATCTTGGCCAGCAGTCTGAACACTGCAAAAACAGGCCGGACATATGGGTGCAAACGACACGGTCACACCGCTATTTTCCCCCTTGCAAGACAGAGCCGTCCACATATGGGTTCTTCCGCACTTTTCGTGATGGGTATCTTGTACTGAGGTTCCGGAACTGGGAAATCCAGAAAGTCGTTCACTTTCATGGATATTCCCCAGTGTCACGCCTTCGGTCTCTTGATCTTCCCCGTTCCCTCGTCGTTCGTCGTGTTGTTGCACTGGACAACAGAGTGGAGATCGAAGTCAGTCTGCGAAAGCGGAGTGCAGTGTGTCCGGACTGTCAGTGCCCGACACGACGCATTCACAGTTTCTATCAGAGAAAACTCGCGGATCTTCCATGGCAGGGCCGTCCAGCCACGCTGATCGTTTCTGTGCCGCGCTTTTTCTGCCAGACGATGCTTTGTCCACGTCGGACGTTTGTCATGCCCCTTGAGGGGATAACCGTGCGTCATGGCAGACAGACCACACGTCTTGCCGATCTTCATTATTATATCGCCCATACCCTGGGCGGTTCCGCTGGAGCACGAATGACCGTGCGCCTGTGTTGCCCCATCAGCGCCGATACTCTTGTCCGCCGTCTTCTCTCACGTGCGCAGAACACCACAAAAGGCATGGCCCGTACACGTGTGGTGGGGGTGGATGACTGGGCATGGCGGCGGGGACATCACTATGGAACGATTGTGGTTGATCTTGAGAAAAATGATGTCATTGACCTCCTGCCAGATCGGGACGCTGATACCCTTGCCCGATGGCTGCAGGTCCATCCCGGTATTGAAATCATTGCCAGAGACCGTGCCGGTGCTTATGCAGACGGATGCCGCAGAGGCGCACCATCCGCACTTCAGGTGACAGACCGCTGGCATCTGCTGAAGAACCTGTCAGACGCTTTTGTCAGCATTCTGGACCGTTTTACGACAACAGTGAGGACCCTGACACGACAGCTGAACGTATCAACGGCAGTAAGCAAAATATCTGAAACAATCAGAGCGCATCCAGAAGAGGCGCAGGCGGTCGTCAGGTCAGCCTCTGGGGAACGACGTGATATTCTTTTCAAGGAAGCTCTTGCCCTGAAAGCAGCGGGACACAGCATTCAGGCTATCGCCACAACGATCGGGGTAGAGAGAAAAACCGTGCGGCGCTGGTTTCAGCGGGGCCATGCACCACCATGGAAAAGGACGGTTCCGCTACGCAGCATACTCGTGCCTTACGCAGCCCACCTGGAAAAGAGATGGTCCGAAGGATGTCGCAATAGTCGTCAGCTATGGCGGGAACTCCTGGAGCAGGGCTTTGCAGGACAATATGGCACCGTCTGGAAATGGGTGGCGACGCGACAGGGATATTCCGCGAAATCCGCTCCTTCCACGCATGTCGCTCCACCTCTGGGACGCAGACTTGCGCGGCTTCTCCTTGCAGATGACCCGCTATCTGCCGGACAGGAGGGACTTCTGGTTCCTGCCCTTCTGGAAGCCGAACCGCAACTGGCCGTCACGCTCTGCTGGCTCAGGAAAATGCAGACCCTGCTCTGTAAAAGGGGTGACACCTGCACGGAAGGCAATCTGAAGGCTCTGCTGAAAGAAGGAAAGACGACGCTACTGTCACGTCTGATTCCCGCGCTTGAACGGGATGCGGCTGCCATTGAAGCGTCTCTTGTCTCACCATGGACAACCAGCCCGGTTGAAGGACAGATCAGCCGACTGAAAATGATCAAGCGAACCATGTTCGGAAGAGCAGGATTCGAACTCCTCAGGGCGCGTGTCCTTCAGCCCGCATAATCAAAAAACATCATCACGAAAAGTGCGGAAGAACCCATATGTGGACGGCTCTGTCTTGCAAGGGGGAAAATAGCGGTGTGACCGTGTCGTTTGCACCCATATGTCCGGCCTGTTTTTGCAGTGTTCAGACTGCTGGCCAAGATGGTTTCTGCGATGGAAGTTCCATTCAGTTCTGCGGTTTTTGAAAACCACGGGCTCTTGCGGAGTGTCTTCCATTCAGATCGAACGATCTCCCCATCTCCTCTTTGCAGGACTGCGGTATCGGCTCACACGATCACGTTCTTTTTCCGTGCATCGTGTTGGCCAATCTCGTCAGCAGGCGGCTGCCGCTGCCAGCGCAACAGCATCCACCGGTTTGCGATATGTCTCGCCACTGGTCATCAGCTTCCATGCAATGCGTGCCATCCTGTTGGCCAGAGCCACAGCAGCGGGTTTCGGCTTCTTTCTGCTCAGAAGACTGAGAAGCCACGGCGTGGCGAGACGGCTCTGTCCGTTCTGCCTGACATGTCGGAGCACGGTGGTCGCGCCAACCACCAGCGTGCTTCTCAGGCGGCTGTCTCCAGCCCTGGTGATCCCGCCATGCCTGACCTTGCCGCCTGAGGAATGATCACGAGGAGTGAGGCCTATCCACGCCGCGAAATCCCGCCCTGAGCGGAACAGATGCGGATCCGGGGCCTTCATGAGCAGAAGAGCCGCAGCCAGAGGACCGATGCCCGGAATTCCGGACAGCCTGCGGCTCACCTCCTGACTTCGATGCCATGTGGCCAGTTTTTTATCGAGCTCCCTGATCTGTTCCATCAGAACTTCATACTCTTCTGCCATCTGCGCAAACAGATCACGTGCGAGAGGTGGCAGCGTTTCTTCAGACGCAATCTGCTGAAGGAACGGGGCCACACGGGAGAGACCCGCAGGGGCGGTCACTCCAAATTCTGCGGCATAGCCCCGAATGGAATTGGCCAGCTGGGTCCGCCTGCCAATGAGCCGCTCCCGCATGCCGACAAGCATGAGGGCTGCCTGCTGCCCAACGGTTTTGACAGGTACAAAACGCATGGTCGGCCGGCTCATCGCCTCACAGAGGGCCTCGGCATCTGCCGCATCATTCTTGCTGCGTCTGACGTAGGGTTTGACAAGCTGTGGCGCCATCAGCCGCACTTCGTGGCCGAGTGCACCAAGGGTTCTGGCCCAGTGATGGGAGGCTCCACAGGCTTCAATGCCAATTACTGTGGGCGGAAGGTTCGCGAAAAACCGGATCATCTGATGTCGGCTCAGTTTCCGGCTCAGAACAACCCGCTCATCGGCATCCACGCCATGAAGCTGGAACACTTTTTTCGACGTATCCATGCCAATACGGATCAACTGGGACATAATGGTTTCCTCCACTGGACAGTCAGCTCTTCAGTATCCTCTCAGGACCGCTGCGAGCCGTCCACACCATCAGTTCTCAGTGAAAATCAACAACCATACCGGCCAGTGGCTTCTGAAAGGCCACATCAACAGGCCTTACAGAAGACCGCACACGATCACACGTCAATATGGGTCAGAAAACTCTTGCATAACGGACGGTAACCACAGAAGAAATCCGCGTCGACTGTGAAGTCGAGAAAAGTGGCCTTATCCATCAACTGGAGGCGGTCATAGGCTCCATCGGCAAACAGGTGCTTCACCCAAGGCCAGCGTTTACGAATGGCATCAAGGATCATCTGTCCTCCTGCACTGTCCGAAATATCGGCTGTTGTCAGCTGAACCAGGAGAAGGCGGCCATCCGTATCAACTGCGATGTGACGTTTCCGACCGACGATCTTCTTGCCTGCGTCATAACCACGTGTCTTTGCGTGGGGTGCCTTGATACTCTGGCTATCAATGACACCACCCGATGGACTGGTTTCGCGTCCTGCCGCTTCACGATCGAGCATCAGACAGACATCATGAATGGTCTGGAACAGGAAACGGCGCATCAGCCTGCGGAACCACCAGTAAACCGTTTGCCATGGGCCAAAATGAACCGGAAGCATCTCCCAACCGCAGCCTGAGCGCACGAGATAGCGCAGAGCATTGATGATCTCACGGAAATCGGTTGTCCGTTTCCGACCACGCCGGTTCGCAGGGGGCATCAGAGGCGCTATGCGCTCCCATTCCTCATCTGTCAGATCAGACGGATAGCGTTTCGTCTTGCGTGTAATTCCGGCCATGCGGCCTCGTTGTGCTGGCGTCCACATCCTGCCTTTGAATCACGCTCAAAACCTCTTGAAAACCTATCATAGCGAATTTCCAAAAGGGCTCTAAGAAGAAAGAACATTCAGGTATCAGACAATAAATAAAAAACGCCTGACTATAATATATTTTTTAATATAGATGAATTGTATCACCCCACCCGGCGCATTAAATTAATTTTCAGGATATCATCCGTTATCTTTTGAAAATTTAAATCAGTTTGGATTAGTTTTTATGCGTTTAAAAGCTCTTTTTGCAGCATCTGCTGTATTGCTCACCAGTTTTTCTGTGGCACAGGCAGGCACCGTGCACACCACGTGGGAAAAGTTCAAAGCTGGCCATGCCATGCATCGCCTTTCCGTTGATGGCCAGAAAGCTATGATGGACGTGTTTCAGGCGCGTGATTTGTTGGCTCAGGGCAAAACCGATGCCGCCATTCCGCCGCTGTATGATGCGCAAAAGCGCTTCAAGGCTGCCAGTGCAGATAACAAGAAGTTCTTTGCGGCAGAAAGCCAGCTTCAGCCAGCCCCGCAGCATCCGGTTTCTGCAAACCATACGCCAGTTGCCAACCCCACAACATGGGTGCCAGTTGGCGGTGAATTTATTGTAAGCGAAACACTGGCCCCAGAAAAACAGGCAGCACTGGCTAACGCCAACAAGCAGTTCCAGGCTGGGCAGACCCAGCAGGCACAGCAGAGCCTGCAGGTTGTGGGTGAAGATGCAGACTTCATTCTGGCCCTTGCGCCGCTGGAACAGAGCGAAGGTGCCCTGTACCGCGCAAAAGTGTTTACAGAAGGCCGCCAGCCTCAGCAGGCTGTAGAAGCGCTTAATCAGCTTCTGGATGGCATTGTTTTTGTTTCTGACGATGTGGTGGAAAAAGTAGCTCCTTCCACACCGGCTAAAAAAGCCAACTAAAACAACACACTGTGTTGCAAGGCAGGGGTGGGGAGCAAAAAAGTTCTCCACCCCTGCCTTTTTATGTTGCGTTTATTGAGAATAGTTCTTATTATCAAAATTGTCGCGGCGATGAAGGCGTTTCTGCTGGTGGGGCAAGGGGCATCGTCGCGACAACTCTTGGTTCGTCTTGATTTATCCCGTTCAATCCCCGGTTCCTATCTGGAATGTTTTTGCATCCCCGGTCATTCCAGATAGGTCTTTTAAGTTCCCCTTGCCCCACCAGACTATCTTCTTCCTTATAAAATATCAGGGTTTTTCAGGTAGCGCCCGATAGGGCACAACGCCCCTGGCATCACTTCCCGTATCCAGCATCCGGCCCGAAACAGGCAAAGATCTGTGGCTGCAATTATCCCGCACACAGGCGCGGCAGCCGGGGCCAATGGGCACAACCAATCTGTGGTCATTCAGGTTTAAACCATCTGCATAAACCGTTTTTGCGGCATCGCTTATGGTGCAGCCCAGCACAATGGCAATCTGCCGTGGGCGGTCTGTATAGGTAACACCCTCATGCCCAACTGTGCGGGCAACGTTGAGGTAAATGGAATCATCCGTAGTTTGAGAAAGCTGCACCTGCACCTGCCCCGGTGTGGCAAAAGCCCGAAAGATGTTCCACAACGGGCAGGGGCCACCAAAACGTGCCTGAGAAAAACGATTGGCAGAAAAACTTTTAAGAATATTGCCCGCAATATCCAATTTGAGAAAATAAAAGGGAATGCCCTCCATACCGGGGCGCTGCAACGTGCTTAATCTGTGGCTTATCTGTTCAAAACTGGTGCCAAAATGGCGGCGTAGGCGCTCGATATCATAGCGCATGGTCTGTGCTGCATGCAGGAAGCGCGTATAGGGCAACAGCAAGGCCCCGGCAAAGTAGTTACCCAAATAAACGCGGCCGAGTTCCAGCGCATTTTTCTCTTTGGGGCCTTCACGCCGTAAAATGCTGCTTATCAGGCGGGTATGGTCTCGTTGGCCAATAATCTGCGCCAGATAGAACAGCGTGCTTTCTGGTGGTTGGTCTGGGGGTAAAAGAATGGTGCGGCGGTGCCGGTCTATTCGCCATACCAACCCGCCTTCTTCCAGCGCCGGGTCTTGTTGCGTGTGCAAGCCATGCTGATCAAGCAGATAGGTTTTTAAGGCTTCGGCCAAGCCGTTTTGAAGGTTAAGGTTTTCATAAAACTTTTCGGCAGCACAATCGAGTTCATGAAAATAGTTGCGGTGTTGCTGCACCCAGTCTCCTACCGTTTCATACGGCTCCAGCGGAGGAGAGGGAGAAAGAGTATCGCTTTCACGCTCCTGCTCAAATTTATAGGCGCGGTAAAGGGTTAAAAATGCAGCGCATAAATCCGGGTTGGCATGTACGGCATCTGCCATTTTGGCCAAAGGTAAGGATGCATTTTTTAATACAGGGTCTGCCATGGTTTCGCGCATGGCCTGCACGGTATGGGCTTCTTTGGTGTTGCTGAACCATGCGGGGGTTAGATTAAAGCGTTCACACAGCTTTTGTAACAGATGGTGCGGAACAGGCCGGTGGTTACGTTCTAACTGGTTAAGATAACTTGGTGATATGTCAAGCATGTCTGCCAAGTTGGCTTGGGTCAGGGTTTCGCGTTGGCGCAACTGCCGCAAGCGCGGGCCAGCAAAAAGCTTGGTTCTGGTTTGTGGCATGGTACGAACTTCGCAAACTTCGCAAACGGGAACATTCCCTTCGCATCTTTTTACTCTTATCTCTCTGCCGCTCAAAACAACACTCTGCAACACTCCCCTCACGATCAAATTCCGATCATGAGGTTAAAGCAATGCAGTATCATGATGTGCGTGTTCATCCAGAAAGCGACCGTCTGCCACGGCCCGAACAGCTTGCGTGGAAAATTGCGCAAGTGGCGGCAGATCCGGTGCCGGTGGAGGCCGCAGTTACGGATATGATTATCAACCGGCTTATAGATAACGCATCTGTGGCCATGGCATCTGTAAACCGTCATTCCGTCATGAGCGCACGGGCCGAGGCTCTGGCGCATCGGCGGGAAGGTGGTGCCACGGTGTTTGGCATGGGGCCAAATGTGCGTGTGCATGCAGAATGGGCCGCATGGGCCAATGGCACAGCCGTGCGTGAGCTGGATTTTCACGATACATTTTTAGCAGCAGAATATTCTCATCCGGGGGATAATATTCCCGGCATTCTGGCTGTTGCCCAGCAGTGCCGCCGCAGCGGTGCAGATTTAATCCGTGGTGCCGCCACGGGGTATGAAATTCAGATAGATCTTGCCCGTGCCATTTGTTTGCACAAACACAAGATAGATCATGTGGCGCATCTTGGCCCATCTGTGGCTGCGGGTATTGGCACGCTCATGCGCCTGCCGCCAGCGGTTATCTATCAGGCCATTGGGCACGCCTTGCATGTCACCACCGCCACGCGCCAGAGCCGCAAGGGCGAGATTTCATCATGGAAAGCCTATGCCCCCGCCCATGCCAGCAAAATGGCGGTAGAGGCCGTTGACCGCGCCATGATGGGCGAAACATCTCCAACCCCGATTTATGAAGGGGAAGATGGTGTTATTGCCTGGATGCTGGATGGTAAAAATGCGCATTACCGTGTGCCATTACCAGAAATGGGTGAGCCAAAACGTGCCATTCTGTCCTCCTTCACCAAGGAGCATTCGGCAGAATATCAAAGTCAGGCGCTTATTGATCTTGCCTTTCGTATGGGGCAGAAAATCAAAAACTGGGATGATGTTGAAGATGTGCTGATAGAAACCAGCCATCACACGCATTACGTTATTGGCACGGGCTCGAATGATCCGCAAAAGTTTGATCCGCAAGCCTCGCGGGAAACGCTGGATCATTCCATCATGTATATTGTGGCCGTGGCTTTGCAGGATGGTAGCTGGCACCATGTGCATTCCTACGCGCCGGAACGCGCCCGCAGGCCAGATACCGTGCGGCTCTGGCGCAAGATCCACACAATAGAAAAACCCGAGTGGACACAACGCTACCATGAAACAGACCCGGATAAAAAAGCCTTTGGTGGCCGTATTGTTATCCGCATGAAAGATGGCTCGGTTATTGCGGATGAGCTGGCTGTTGCCAATGCCCATACACTAGGGGCTACACCGTGGCAGCGTGCTGATTATATCCGTAAGTTCCAAACACTTTCAGAAGGCATTGTGCCGCATCAGGAAGCCGAAAGGTTTTTGGATATTGTGCAAAACCTGCCCAATCTGAAAGCCGGAGAACTGCATATGTTGGAAATTGCCATTCCCGAGCGTGATATTCGCCAGAACACTGCGGAAGGTATTTTCAATTTCGGGCAGGCCAAGCCCGCTGCGATTACGGCTGCTACCTCTACAGCTCTGGCTTCCTAAACAGGCGATAACGCACAGGAAGGAATGGAAAAATGACAACGCATCTGCACAGAAAACCAAAAAAATCTGTTGCGCTGTCAGGCGCGGTTGCGGGCAACACGGCGCTCAGCACTGTGGGGCAGAGCGGGAATGATCTGCATTATCGTGGGTACGATATCAAAGATCTTGCGCGCGCCAGCACGTTTGAGGAGGTCGCACACCTTCTTATCCACGGTTATCTGCCCAATAGTGCAGAGCTGGAAGCCTACAGGCGGCATCTGGCCAGCATGCGGGATATTCCTGCCATTGTGCGTGCCGCCGTGGAACGTCTGCCAGCCGCTACACACCCTATGGATGTTTTGCGCACGGCGGTTTCCGTTCTGGGCTGTGCACTGCCAGAACGGAGCGATTGCCCCACCGCAGGTGCGCGGGATATTGCGGATAGGCTTGTGGCCTCGTTAGGCTCCATGTTGCTGTATTGGTATCATTTTTCCAACCACGGTCGGCGGATAGATACCAATACGGATGATGAAAGCGTAGGCGGCCACTTTTTGCATCTTCTGCATGGCAAAGCACCACCGGAGGATTGGGTGCAGGCCATGCACACATCCCTTATTCTGTATGCCGAGCATGAATTCAACGCTTCCACATTTACCGCCAGAGTGGTGGCTGGCACGGGTTCGGATATGTATTCTGCCGTAACAGCCGCCATAGGTGCCCTACGTGGCCCCAAGCATGGCGGTGCCAATGAGGTGGCGCTGGATATTCAGCAACGCTATCGCACAGCGGATGAGGCCGAGGAGGATATTCTCAGGCGCTTGGAAAACCGTGAAGTTATCATCGGTTTTGGGCACCCGGTTTATACCATAGCAGACCCGCGTAACGAGATTATCAAGGAAACAGCACGCAACCTTTCACGCCGGAATGGCAACATGCGGCTGTATCATGTGGCTGAGCGGATTGAACGGATTATGGATGAACAGAAAAAGATGTTCCCTAACCTGGATTGGTTTAGCGCGGTTTCCTACAACGCCATGGGTATCCCCACGGCCATGTTTACACCCATTTTTGTAATTGCCCGCGTAACAGGGTGGTGCGCCCACATTATGGAACAGCGGCAGGATGGAAAAATCATTCGCCCGTCTGCCAATTATGTGGGGCCGGATAATCGGCCTTTTGTGCCCCTGCGTGAACGCGATGGCCTGGAGCATGCAGCATGACATATCTGGTAGGCAAGGATCTGCCGCAAACACCAGCCGGGCAGCGGTTTCGCGCTTTGCTGAACAAACCGGGCATTATGCAAATTCCCGGCGCGCATAATGGGCAGGCGGCATTGCAGGCCAAGGATAACGGATTTCAGGCTCTTTATCTTTCAGGTGCGGCCATGTCTGCCAGCATGGGGCTGCCTGATCTGGGTATTATCACTATTGAGGATGCGTGTTTCTTTATCCGCCAGATTGCACGGGCCTCCGGCCTGCCGCTTTTGGTAGATGGTGATACCGGGTATGGCGAAGTTCTGAATGTCATGAACATGGTCAGGGCTTTTGAAGATGCCGGTGCTGCTGCCGTGCATATTGAGGACCAGATCCTGCCCAAAAAATGCGGGCACCTGAATAACAAAAAGCTCGCCACCCCGCAGGAGATGGCGCAAAAGGTGGCCGCAGCAGCCAAGGCTCGGCGTGATATGGTAATTATTGCCCGCACAGATGCCGCCAGCTCAGAAGGACTGGATGGTGCAGTAGCCCGCGCCCGTTTGTATTACGAGGCCGGAGCAGATGCCATTTTTCCCGAAGCACTGATTTCTGAAGATATGTTCAGGGAGTTTGTGCGCCGTATGCCGGATGTGCCCTTGCTTGCTAACATGACGGAATTTGGCCGTTCTCCTTATTTCACGGCATCTCAGTTTGAAGATATGGGGTACCGTATGGTCATCTGGCCTGTCAGTTCCCTGCGGGCAGCCAATAAGGCGCAGGAGGATTTGTACAAAACCATTGCACGCACAGGCGGTACGCAGGACATGCTGCCCCGTATGCAAACGCGAGAGGAACTGTACAAAACAATCCGGTATTATGATTATGAGTCATTGGACGCAGGCATTGTGGCCACGGTTCTGCCGCACATCGGTCAGGCCGATCGCAACGCCGCCTGAACATTCTCTTTCTATCCCGAACAACAAACAACAAAAAAGTAAGGGAGACGGAACAATGTCGGAAAACATCACTATCCTGCCTACACAGTATGCAGATTACCCGGCCCTGATGCCACCTGCGGAACTGGCCGCCATGCAGCGCTATGCACGTCGAGACCCGGATGGTTTCTGGCTGCAACAGGCCAAGCGCGTGCATTGGCACCGCAAGCCCAGGCGAGGCTTTACGGGCAGCTTTACGGGTGATGTGTCCATAAGCTGGTTTGAAGATGGCCTTATCAATGCATCTGTGTGCTGTATTGATAAGCATCTGACAGACAAGGCCGATCAGGTTGCCCTTATCAGCCATCGTGAAGGCCGGGCCGAGGCAGAAAAAATTACATATGCCATGCTAGCTGTCAGGTTGTGAGACGTCATTGGGATGATGTAGCGTGGGCGATACCGCGTTATGCTTCGTTGTTTTCTTCCGTTTGCAGGGAGACCGAATGATGCTTCAGATCCACCCACAGGCACGCACGACACCGGCTGTCCGGGCTGAGATAGCTCGTTCGTCAGAACCGACATCCGTGCTCGCCAGACGCTACGGGATCAGCGATGAAACAGTCCGCAAGTGGCGCAGGCGTGGTTCGGACGCCTGTCAGGACCGCAGCAGCCGTCCCTGGAGGCTGGCCTGGAAAGCCTCGGAGGAGGAGCGCGCCATTGTCTGTCAGCTTCGGCGTTCTACCGGTTTTGGTCTGGATGATCTGACCTTTGTCTTACGGCATTTCCTGCCGCATCTGAACCGGGACAATATCTGGCGGATACTGAAAGACGCCGGATTGAACAGGCTGCCTCCTGTTCCAAAGGCCGGACCAGTTCGGGGACAGGGAAAGTTCCGCGATTACGATCCCGGTTATGTCCATATCGATGTGAAACATCTGCCAAAATTACAGACAGCAGATGGGGACCGGCGGAAACGTTTTCTGTATGTCGCCATCGATCGCTGTTCCCGTTCAGTGCACCTGGCTGTTTATGACGCGGAAAATGCGGATAATTCCGTTGATTTCCTCAATGCCGTCAAATCGGCCTTTCCTTTCCGGATCACCCATATCCTGACCGATCGTGGCTCCTGCTTTACAGCGGACGCCTTCGAAAAAGCCTGTCATGACATGGGAATCGACCGACGCCGGACCAAGGCTTACTCCCCTCAGACCAATGGAATGGTGGAACGCTTCAATGGCCGTGTCGCTACAGAAGTACTGCAGGTCTGTGTCTCAAACCATGAAGATCTGGAAATTCTGCTCAGAGGCTTCTGTTTCGCCTACAATCATCGCCCGCAGCGTGTTCTGGGCGGCATCGCTCCCGCCCAATGCATCATCTCATGGCTTGAAAAACATCCCGCGTCACGTAATCAAGACTATATCAAACCGGCTGGTCGTGACATCATGAAACAGGTCGACAAAATCCTTGATTACGCCAATGACGTCTCACAACCTGACAGCTAGCACTACAGTTGCAGTTCGCTTTGTTCTCTAATTGTTCATGATTCCAATGCTTTCCGGACGGCTCGAATTTCAGGCAGTCTACGTCGAGATAGCCCCTGAATTCTTCATCTTTCCGGCCCAGAAAACGAATTGCAACTGTAGTGCTAGGCTCAGGACCTATTAATTTATTGAACTGAGCCTAGCTTGAGCAGTGTAACAGTGGATCTGGCGCCGAATGATAACAAGATCGAGATTACCGCAACTGTTACAACAACCGGCGCAACCGGGGTGGAAATGGAAGCGTTAACCGCCGTGTCTGCTGCTGCCCTTACACTTTATGATATGTGCAAAGCAGTTGACCGCGGCATGCAGATAGAAAATATAAAGCTCCTTCACAAAAGTGGAGGACGCTCAGGAGACTACAACGCTGCATAATGAATCACGCGAAACACCATGCGGTTTTACTGGGCCTTTAGGAAATACCTGAAGATCTGGAAACGGATGCCGCTGTTACGCACCATTTATTACGAACTGTTTACATATCGCAGAAGGTTCATCACGCATGGGAACGAACGCCAAACAGGTCGGTAAGGCAGGGAATAATGGTCCTTCCTTAACACGAGACCAGTTTCTTAAAGCCTACTATGACATGCTTCTGATCCGCCGCTTTGAAGAAAAAGCCGGGCAACTTTACGGCATGGGTCTGATTGGCGGTTTCTGCCACCTGTATATCGGGCAAGAAGCTGTGGTGGTTGGTATCCAGATGAGCCTGAAAGACGGCGATAAGCTGATTACATCTTACCGAGACCACGGCCAGATGCTGGTGGCCGGTATGACCCCTCGTGGCGTAATGGCAGAACTTACGGGCCGCTCTACCGGGTATTCCCACGGTAAGGGTGGCTCCATGCACATGTTCTCCCGCGAGAAAAACTTTTATGGCGGCCACGGCATTGTTGGCGCTCAGGTTTCTCTGGGTATCGGGCTGGCATTTGCCAACAAATACCGCGATACGGATGAAGTTTCCGTAGCTTATTTTGGTGATGGCGCAGCCAACCAGGGCCAGGTTTACGAAAGCTTCAACCTGGCTGCTCTGCTCAAGCTTCCCTGTATTTTTGTTATTGAAAACAACCGTTACGGCATGGGCACCGCTGTTGAACGGGCATCTGCCTCGCACGAACTCTACAAAAATGGTGAGCCATGGGGCATTCCCGGCAAGCGGGTGGATGGCATGGATGTTGCCGCCGTATATGCCGCAGCAGAAGAAGCCGTAAAGCATTGCCACGAAGGGAAGGGACCTTACCTGCTGGAGATGATGACATACCGCTATCGTGGCCATTCCATGTCTGACCCGGCAAAATACCGCACGCGAGATGAGGTGGATGAAGTCCGCAAAACGCGTGATCCCATTGAACACGTTAAACACATCCTGCTGGATTCTGGCGTGACAGAAGCAGAACTGAAAACCATGGAAACCGAGATCAAGGGCATCGTGAACGACTCTGCGGAATTTGCGCAGACCAGCCCGGAACCAGATCCGGCCGAACTTTATACGGATGTTGTTCTGGAGGCTTGAGCATAAACATGGCGACTGAAATTTTAATGCCCGCCCTTTCTCCTACCATGACAGAGGGCAAACTGGCCCGCTGGCTGAAAAAGGAAGGGGACGCCGTAAATAGCGGTGACGTTCTGGCCGAGATTGAAACCGACAAAGCCACAATGGAAGTAGAAGCCATTGAAGAAGGTATTCTAGGCCGTATTCTTACAGCAGAAGGCACAGAAGGCGTTGCCGTCAACACACCTATCGCCATTCTGGTGGAAGAAGGTGAGGCAGTGCCAGATAATCTCGACACGCCTAAAAGTGCAGCTTCCGCAGAAGCTCTACCCGTAGCACAGCCTGTCGCCTCTGCCCCTGTAAGCGCGCCGGTATCTGCCCCTGTTGAAGAAGAAAAAGACTGGGGTGAGACACAGGAAATCACTGTGCGTGAAGCGCTACGTGATGCATTGGCCGCCGAATTGCGGCGTGATACAGACGTGTTCCTGATGGGTGAAGAAGTTGCCCAATATCAGGGTGCTTACAAAATCTCCCAAGGCCTATTGCAGGAATTTGGCGAAAAGCGCGTAATTGACATGCCTATTGCTGAGCATGGCTTTACTGGCATGGCCGTGGGTGCTGCCCTTACTGGCCTCAAGCCCGTGGTGGAGTTCATGACCATGAACTTCTCCATGCAGGCTATTGACCACATCATCAATTCCGCAGCCAAAACGCTGTATATGTCTGGCGGTCAGATGGGGTGCCCCATTGTGTTCCGCGGGCCAAACGGTCCGGCATCTCGCGTGGGTGCACAGCATTCTCAGTGCTACGGTAGCTGGTACGCCCATGTTCCGGGCCTGAAAGTGGTTGTGCCTTGGTCTTCCGCAGATGCCAAAGGTCTGTTGCGCGCTGCTATCCGAGACCCCAACCCCGTTGTAGTGCTGGAAAACGAAATTCTTTACGGGCGCAAATTCCCTTGCCCGATTGATGAAGACTTCATTGTGCCCATCGGCAAGGCCAAGATCGAACGTGCTGGTTCGGATGTTACAATTGTTGCGTTCTCCATTGCTGTCACTACGGCGCTGGATGCTGCTGCTGAGCTGGCCAAACAGGGTATTGAGGCAGAAGTTATCAACCTGCGCAGCCTGCGCCCGCTAGATACAGATACAATTGTAGAAAGCGTAAAGAAAACCAGCCGCTTGGTTACAGTAGAAGAAGGCTGGCCGTTTGCAGGCATTGGCGCAGAAGTTGCCATGCAGGTAATCGAACATGCGTTTGATTGGCTGGATGCCCCACCGGCCCGTGTAACGGGTGTGGATGTGCCCATGCCGTTTGCCGCCAATCTGGAAAAACTGGCCCTGCCACAGCCTGAAGATGTGGTTAAAGCCGCACTTGGCCTGATGTGAGGGAATGACAGATGGCGACTGAAATTTTAATGCCCGCCCTTTCTCCTACCATGACAGAGGGCAAACTGGCCCGCTGGCTGAAAAAGGAAGGGGACACCGTAAACAGCGGTGACGTTCTGGCCGAGATTGAAACCGACAAAGCCACAATGGAAGTAGAAGCCATTGAGGAAGGTATTCTGGGCCGCATCCTTGTTCAGGAAGGCGCAGAAGGTGTTGCGGTCAACACACCTATCGCCATTCTGGTGGAAGAAGGTGAGGCAGTGCCAGATAACATCGACACGCCTAAAAACGCGGCGTCTGCTGAGCCAGCCCCTGTGCCGCAACCTGTTGCTTCTGCACCAGTAGCAGCACAGGCCGCACCTGCACAGCGGGCAGATAAGCCTGTTGGCCGGGTTGTGGCATCTCCACTGGCGCGGCGTATTGCACGCCAGAAGAGTATTGATCTGGCAGCCATTCAAGGCACAGGCCCCAATGGCCGCATTGTTAAACGGGATGTGGAAGCCGCTCTTAACAAAGCCCCAAGTGCAGGGCAGGTGGCTTCTGCCTTGCCCGCATCTGGTGGCAGCAGTGCGGTGCCGCACACCACTATGCGTAAGGTTATTGCGCGCCGCCTGAGTGAATCCAAAGCCACCATTCCGCACTTCTATGTCTCCATAGATGTAGAACTGGATGCACTTCTTGCTTTGCGTGCGCAGCTTAATGCCATGTCTCCAGCAGAAGGGGCTGATGCCTTCAAGCTGTCTGTAAACGATATGCTCATTAAGGCTTCTGCCGTTGCCCTTAAGCAGGTGCCGGAAGTAAACGCGTCTTACACTGAAGAGGCCATGATCCTGCACGAAGATGCAGATATCTCGGTTGCGGTTTCTCTGGATGATGGGCTGATCACGCCTATCGTCAAACAGGCAGACCGCAAAAGCCTGAAAGACATCAGTCAGGAAGCCAAGGATCTGATTGCCCGCGCCCGCGCTGGCAAACTGAAGCCGGAAGAATTCCAGGGCGGTACGTTCTCCATCTCCAACATGGGGATGTACGGCGTGAAAGACTTTGCCGCCATTGTTAACCCGCCGCAGGCTGCCATTCTGGCTATTGCAGCAGGTAAAAAACAGGCTGTGGTAAAAGGGAATGAGCTGGCTATTGCTACAGTCATGACCGTTACACTCTCGGTTGATCACCGTGTGGTGGATGGTGCGGCGGCTGCGCGTTGGCTTTCTGCTTTCCGCACAGCGGTTGAATCTCCGCTTTCACTCGTTCTCTAACCGCACGGCTTTCTGAGGATCAGGCATATTATGAGCCAGACTGATTTTGATATCATCGTTATTGGCGGTGGGCCGGGCGGTTATGTAGCGGCACTTCGGGCAGCACAACTCAAGCTTTCCGTTGCAGTGGTGGAAGCCAACCATCTTGGGGGCATCTGCCTGAACTGGGGTTGTATTCCCACCAAGGCTTTGCTGCGTGCTTCCGAGATCAACCATCTGCTGCATGATCTGGGCACATACGGCTTTAAAGCTGATGGCGTAAGCTTTGATTTTAAAGCAATTGTTGCACGCTCCCGTGCTGTTTCCAAACAGCTTGCATCTGGTGTGCAGCACCTACTGAAAAAAGCCAAAGTTCCTGTTTTTAAAGGATTTGGCAAGCTGGACGGCGTTGCTGCCGGTGGCAAGCGCAAGGTGCTGGTGCAGCCAGAAAGTGGCGCACCACAAACCCTTACCGCCAAGCACGTTATTCTGGCCACAGGTGCGCGGGCGCGTGCATTGCCGGGGCTGGAAGCAGACGGCAAACTTGTCTGGTCTTACCGGGAAGCCTTGGTGCCAGATGAACTCCCCAAACGGCTGCTTGTTATTGGGTCTGGCGCTATTGGCACGGAATTTGCCTCTTTCTATCGCAACATGGGGTCTGAAGTTACGCTGGTGGAAGTTGCGCCGCGTATTCTGCCCGTGGAAGACGAAGAAATCAGCGCCTTGGCCCGCAAGGAATTTGAAAAACAGGGCATGCGCGTTCTCACCAGCGCCAAGGTTGGGGCGCTGAAAAAGGGTAAGAACGATGTCACTGTGCCAGTGGAAGTAGGCGGCAAAACGGAAACCATTACCGTAGACCGCGTTATTTCTGCCGTGGGCATTGTCGGCAATGTTGAAAATATCGGGCTGGAAGGCACCAAGATCAAAGTAGACCGCACGCATGTGGTCACGGATGATCTGTGCCGCACGGGTGAACCCGGTGTTTACGCTATTGGTGACCTAGCAGGAGCCCCGTGGCTTGCACACAAAGCCAGCCATGAAGCTGTTATGTGTGTTGAAGCCATTGCTGGCAAAACCGTGCATCCTATTGATGTTACAAAAATTCCGGGCTGCACGTACTGTCGGCCTCAGGTGGCTTCTGTTGGGTATACAGAAGCTCGTGCCAAGGAAGCTGGTTACAAGGTGCGCGTGGGCAAATTCCCGCTTATGGCTAACGGTAAAGCACTTGCCATGGGTGAGCCTGAAGGCATGGTGAAAACCGTATTTGATGCCCAGACAGGCGAACTGCTGGGCGCGCATATGATTGGTGCGGAAGTTACGGAAATGATCCAGGGCTTTGTGATTGCCCGCACAGCAGAGCTGACTGAAGCCGAGCTGATGGAAACCATTTTCCCTCATCCCACCATTTCTGAATCCATGCACGAAGCCGTTCTGGCCGCTTATGGCGGGGCGCTTCACTTCTAGCTGTCAGGTTGTGAGACGTCATTGGGATGATGTAGCGTGGGCGATACCGCGTTATGCTTCGTTGTTTTCTTCCGTTTGCAGGGAGACCGAATGATGCTTCAGATCCACCCACAGGCACGCACGACACCGGCTGTCCGGGCTGAGATAGCTCGTTCGTCAGAACCGACATCCGTGCTCGCCAGACGCTACGGGATCAGCGATGAAACAGTCCGCAAGTGGCGCAGGCGTGGTTCGGACGCCTGTCAGGACCGCAGCAGCCGTCCCTGGAGGCTGGCCTGGAAAGCCTCGGAGGAGGAGCGCGCCATTGTCTGTCAGCTTCGGCGTTCTACCGGTTTTGGTCTGGATGATCTGACCTTTGTCTTACGGCATTTCCTGCCGCATCTGAACCGGGACAATATCTGGCGGATACTGAAAGACGCCGGATTGAACAGGCTGCCTCCTGTTCCAAAGGCCGGACCAGTTCGGGGACAGGGAAAGTTCCGCGATTACGATCCCGGTTATGTCCATATCGATGTGAAACATCTGCCAAAATTACAGACAGCAGATGGGGACCGGCGGAAACGTTTTCTGTATGTCGCCATCGATCGCTGTTCCCGTTCAGTGCACCTGGCTGTTTATGACGCGGAAAATGCGGATAATTCCGTTGATTTCCTCAATGCCGTCAAATCGGCCTTTCCTTTCCGGATCACCCATATCCTGACCGATCGTGGCTCCTGCTTTACAGCGGACGCCTTCGAAAAAGCCTGTCATGACATGGGAATCGACCGACGCCGGACCAAGGCTTACTCCCCTCAGACCAATGGAATGGTGGAACGCTTCAATGGCCGTGTCGCTACAGAAGTACTGCAGGTCTGTGTCTCAAACCATGAAGATCTGGAAATTCTGCTCAGAGGCTTCTGTTTCGCCTACAATCATCGCCCGCAGCGTGTTCTGGGCGGCATCGCTCCCGCCCAATGCATCATCTCATGGCTTGAAAAACATCCCGCGTCACGTAATCAAGACTATATCAAACCGGCTGGTCGTGACATCATGAAACAGGTCGACAAAATCCTTGATTACGCCAATGACGTCTCACAACCTGACAGGTAACGCTCCCAAGAGAGGGAGGATGAGAAAATACCGGTTAAAGCGCCGCTTGGGGTTTTCCGAGTAACAGATTTCAGGCGGATTTTTCTAAAATAAATATAATATTTTCAAATGATTATATTGATTGCGTGCGATGGAAATATTTTTCTCATGATCAGGGAGGTAAAGTTCCAGAAAACATGGGCTTATGAGGTGCAGGGGCTTGTTCGCGGTTCTTCCAAGGTGGGGATTGCAATCTAAAACACGCCGATCGACTGCCTATTTTGATCGATAAAAGCGATTGATTGGGTGGGGTGAGGAAAGAAAGATGTCACTCCTGCGTGAAAGAGCCATAATTTTATAAAATGCTGTCGCAAGAGTTGCATTATCCCAGTAGCAGAAGGGAACATGCTGCATTCTGGATAAGCAGAAAAGAAGGATTGTTTTCAGTGGATGGTGGCGAGCAGAGTTACTGGGTACATGACGATAACCTTGCTGTCCGTGTTGTGGCGATGCGACGGGATACCAATGCGGCCGGAGATGTCTTTGGTGGATGGGTTGCTGCGCATATGGATCTGGCTGCCAGCACAACGGCTGAAGACAGGGCTGGGCGGAAATGTGCCACGGTTGCGATAGACGGGCTGGTATT
The DNA here is from genome assembly GCF_030644465.1 of Acetobacter tropicalis. Classification (NCBI taxonomy): domain Bacteria; kingdom Pseudomonadati; phylum Pseudomonadota; class Alphaproteobacteria; order Acetobacterales; family Acetobacteraceae; genus Acetobacter; species Acetobacter tropicalis. The sequence goes on from NZ_JAUYUW010000001.1 coordinate 1,907,658, forward strand.
TCATCGCCCCATGGCGGTGGGGGATGAATTGAACGTTTATACCCGTATTCTCAAGGTTGGCCGTACATCCATGACAATTGAGGTTGAGGCAATTCGCAGAATACGGCGCACCGCCATCCGGCAGAAAGTCACGCAGGGAAAATTCATTTTTGTAGCGTTGGATGATGACGGGAAACCGTGCGCTGTTGACAAATAAAACCCTACGTTTCTGCTCTTTTTTATAAGTCAGAACGCTTAGGCACGTTTTCTGCAACGCCGGAGAGGTTTTTTCGTGGGGCGAGACAGACTGCTCATAGTAAGGAGCATCGGTCCAGCAGTAAGATCACCTCTGCCGGGGAGCAGCCGATATCTGGAGCTCTGCTTGCTACTGGCAGGAAGGTAATAAGGTATAGTGATATAAGCGTTTTGGCTTGTAATGCAGGCAGGCTGGGGGCAGCATGGGGGCATGAAAAAGATCATGCACCTTCTTTCCTCGGCTCTTTTCACCGGTTTTCTCTATGCCGGGAGTGCGTATGCAGAGACCGAAGGGGGAAGTAAAGAGGTCGCTCCCTCCGCTGCGGAAAAACGTGTTATTCAAAACCGTATTGATGCTGTGCGTAACGGTCAAGAACGCGCAGCCATAGAAAGCCAAAGTGCTGTATGGAAGATGACAACCTTCCTGTGTCAGGATGCAGCGCGGGCTGTATTGAAAAAAAGAGGCTCAGGGCGACGGTTTTTCCTACAGGATGACCAACCTGAGAGTCAGGTTTTTGTGGGGCCGGACCTTCTGACCGGACGCGGGCAGTTCAGTCTGAAAAAAGACCCCATGCAGTGGGTTCCATTTACGTGGGCATGCCATCTTAACCCCCAAACAGCTAAGGTTGTGCGGTTTGATGTGACCCCGGTAAGCAAGGCTGCTGATGTCTCGGCAAGTCAGCCGGTTTGTAAGGCAAAAGAGTTACATCTGACTGTTGATGATCAGAATGGGGCTTTTAATGGAATGTCCCATTCCGGAACGATGGTCACGTTGAAGAACGTAGGGGCCACTCCTTGTTCTGTTCCGGCTTATCCGGTGGTGGAACTTCAGGACAGTGCAGGGAATAGTTTGCCGGCTGTCCGTCAGAAAGACGGCGCTACGGCTTCGGATATAAAGAACGGCCAGCCGCAAGGTAAGGCAGCCATTACACTCCCGGCGGCAGGTGAGGTGCATACTGCTCTGCGGTGGGTTTCCGGCGATGTATATGATGACAGCCATAATTGTATGACGGCTGCGGCTCTTCAGGTGAAATGGGATGATGGACGGCAGATCGCGCGTGTTCCTGTGCAGGCTCACGTGTGCGCACCCGCCCATAAGAGTGCGGAATTCGAACAGGCACCATTGAGCCCTGCGAAGGCTGCGCCGTAGAAGAGGGAGAGGGTTCTCTGGTGAGGGTTTAATCGTGTTTCTTCGGCAACTGACCTATCTGCTCGCGCTTGATCGCTTTCATCATTTTTCTCGCGCGGCGGAAGCCTGTGGGGTTTCTCAACCTGCGCTCTCGGCGGGTATTCGGCAGTTGGAAGCGGAGTTGGGTATTACCATCATCCAGCGAAACCGTCGGTTTTTTGGTCTGACAGCGGAAGGGGAGCGCGTGCTGGCGTGGGCACGCCAGACGCTGGCCGCCTTGGATGGTTTGCGCCAGGAGGCTGCCCTTGCGCAGGATGTAGCTGGCGGGTCGCTCGCCATTGGGGTCATTCCGGCAGCTAGGGCCTGTTAGCACTTGATCCAGTCTGCGGCGGCAGCGATGTGGATGACCGCGAGAAACGACGTTGCTGTTTTTTCGTATCTGGTTGCGACAGCGCGCCACTCCTTGAGGCGAGCCCAGAGGTTCTAGACAAGATGTCGACACCGATAGGCCCATTTTGGGCAGGCGACCGGCCCATCGCGTCGTTTCGCAGGAATGGCGGGCCGGGCTCCCATGTCCCATATCCGTTCACGAAAGGCATTCGACGCATAGCCCTTGTCCGCCACTACCCACAGGGGAATGGCGGGAAGGTTGTCGAGCATGGCTGGTGCCAGGGGCAGTTCATGAGCCTGTCCGGGGGCCAGCGCAAAACCGAAGGCTTTTCCATGTCCATCAGCGATCACGCAGACTTTCGTGCCATAGCCGCTGCGAGAGCGGCCAAGTGCTTCACGATGGTCCCGCTCTTCGAAAGAGGCCCCTTTTTTTGGGCTCCCGTCGCCTTGTGGTGAGCCCTGATGTTCGTACCATCCAGAAAAGTCATTCCGAACGCCACTCCCTGTTGTTCCTGAACCAGTTCGAGCAGGCGTTCCCATACGCCGAGTTTCGCCCAGCGGATGAAAAGCTGCGCCGCCCGCCACAGAGGTGGTCCCCATTTTTCGGACAGGGCGATAAGCTATCATCTGGCCTGAACGAGGACGGGTTTTATGGGCAAGGTTACGCGGAAACGGTATGCGGCAGAGTTTAAGTCACGGGTTGCGCTGGAGGCGATCCGTGGGGAACTGACGCTGGCGGAACTGGCTTCGAAACATGGCGTGCATCAGACGATGATCGCCCAATGGAAGCGCCAGGCGATCGAAGGCATGGCAAGCCTTTTTTCTGGTAAGTCAGTAACGGAACCTTCAGTCAGCCCTGCTGATGTAGAGAAACTGCACGCCAAGATCGGCCAGTTGCTGGTGGAACGGGATTTTTTGCGGGATGCCTCTGCTCGGTTGGGCGTGATCAGAGGCGGCAGATGATTGACCCGAAGAGAGCATGCCTGCCGATAATCCGGCAATGCACGCTACTGCAACTCAACCGGTCGGGCGTCTACTATCGGCCTGTGCCACAGAGCGAAGCCAATCTGGAGCTGATGCGGCTGATCGACGCCCAGTTCCTGGAAACGCCGTATTATGGCTCACGGCAGATGACATGGCATCTGCGCCGCCTGGGACATGAAGTGGGCCGCAAGCGGGTCCGGCGGCTCATGGCGATCATGGGCCTGCGGGCGATCTACCAGAAGCCGCGCACGACCGTGCCCCATCCGGAGCATCGGAAATATCCATATCTGCTACGGGATCTGGTCATCAATCGGCCTGACCAGGTCTGGTGTTCCGATATCACATATATTCCCATGAAACGGGGATTTCTCTATCTCGTGGCGATCATGGACTGGTTCACGCGCAAGGTCCTGTCCTGGCGTCTGTCGAACACGATGGACGTGGAGTTCTGTATCGAGGCGCTACAGGATGCCCTCATGCGCTATGGCGCCCCGGACATTTTCAATACTGACCAGGGGTCGCAATTTACGACACCCCGTTTCACCGGGATACTGGAAGAGCGTCAGATCCGCATCAGTATGGACGGGCGTGGGCGATGGCTGGACAACGTGTTCATCGAGCGTCTGTGGCGGTCGCTGAAATATGAATGCGTCTACCTGCACGCGTTCGAGACCGGATCAGAGCTGAGGGCCGGGCTTGGCAGATGGATCGCCCATTATAACGAAAGGCGTCCGCATACGGCGCTGGCTGGACGAACGCCCGATGAGGCGTATCATAACGTGCCGACGCCATCTGGTCCGGGGTTAACCCCGGACCAGATGGCCAACAGCAACGCCGTCAGAAGGGCGGCATAACAACAACCGGGTATAGCTTATCAAGCCCGCAAAACTGTCCGAACGGACGGGACCACCTCTGGTGCGTGCTCATGCTGGTCAAGGAAGAGCGTGACGAACAGGGTAGCCAGGGCCTCATGATCAGCAATGATCCGACAGTAACGATCTGCCTTGTGCCCACTGCGCTCCAACCGGTTCAGTGTAGATTTGCCAGCCAATGCTGCGCAGTTTGCCCGGCCTCCTGACAGACGGCCCGAGGCCAGACCAAAGATCAGGTCATGCCGCAGGGCATCGTGATCATTGAGATCTTCATAGCCCAGTGCCAGGCCCATGATCCGCTGACGGACTAGGTCTTCAACCCGGTATTCCACAAAGCCGGGATGCCGTTCATCGCGAAAACAGGCAGCAAAGCGGCGGCTGAGACCCAGAATGTCATCAGCCTGCTTCACCAGAATGACGCCCCCATCCGAACTCATGCGACCCCCGTCAAAACGGGCCACAACACGCCGTCCACAGGAGGCTGGAAACTCATACGCGCCTGCGCTACACTCTGTCTGCATCGGGTTCGTTTATTGCTTATGAAAAATTCTTTTGTACAAAACAGACTTTTTCATAATCTAACCCGATGTACAACCCTTCTGTGAGATTTCCGCGTCGAGATCATCCGGCGGTCAGAGACAGCAAAAGGGTTTGAAATCCTGCCGCGTCGGTGGGTTGTTGAACGGACCTTCGGTTGGATGATCCGCTGGCGTCGCCTTGTGAAGGACTACGAACAGCGGATCGACGTCGCAGAGGCCATGATCCACATCGCCATGGGAAGCCTCATGCTACGCCGAAACGCTCATCCGTGAATTTCCAAAAGGGCTCTAAGACGTCATAGCCTTAGCCTCAAGTCGAGTGTCGGATAGCTTACAGCTTCCACTGTTTGCCTGAGGTTTTCTGTAGTAATACCTGAGAGATAGGTCGTGGCCCCTTGGCTTTTATGGCTGGCTTCATGACCAAGGAGGGCATCAATCCAGAGCTCTCTCAGGTCTCCAGCCTGATTGCGCAGGCGTGTGGACACTGTGTGACGGAAACTATGGAACGTGATGGTAGCAGGTAGGCCAATCGTTGTTTTAAACTTCGAGAAATTTCGGCCAAAGTCTGTGCCACGTGGGCCGCTTTTGGGGGTTTTCAGTTCAGAGAAGAGGAATTTCTCGCCTTCGTTCTTGAGGTCCAGAATGCCCCATTCCAGCAAGGCACTATGGATGGGTACGTTACGGGCGCCTGCTTCTGTCTTGGGTGTCCATTTATCTTCGGGGTGGGGGCGGATAAGGAAACAGGGGATACCATCAACCTCCTGAATATCCTCATTGCGCAGGTTGCAGATTTCTCCCAACCTCATACCGCTATAGGCAGCAACCAGTGTAATGCCTGCAAAGGTTGCTTGCGAGATGGTGCTGCACGTCCATGGTGAAGACGAAAGTAGGGCTAGTTCATCGTCTGTCCATGCCCTGCGGGGATTTCGCTTGGTCAGGTCAAAATCCCAATTGCTCCAAGGGTTCTTCTCTGCAATTTCACGGCGAATAAGCTGGTTCCACAGGGCTGAGAGCCGCATAAAGTGGTTCTTCACGCTCTTGCCACTGAGGGTTGGCAGGTCATACTCCTGCGCCCGTTCGACCTCAGCGTTTAAATCCATCTCCTGTTTGCCTTTGGCGTAGGAGGTCGGGAGGGAGAAAAGCAGGTCTCGAAACTCCCCAGCGACGCGCCCGGTAATTTCTTTAACCGGCTTATCGCCAAAAGCCTGCACAAAGAGTGCTACCGTGCGGGCTGTTTCTTTCTTGGTGGCCTCACTTTTCTGGTTGTCAGCCAACAAAGCCGTCTGAAGGGCGTCTGTCAGACGTGGGGAGGATGGGAGAACTGGGGCCGGAGACGGTGTAGGGGGTGCCAACTGATGGGAAGGTGGCACTGCGCCGGGAGACTGAGAGAGGGCAGGGCCAGTCTGGAACAGTTTGACTAGGGTCGCATGAAGCCGCTCTATCTCTTCGGTCTTGCGGGCAAGGCTGGCCTTGTCTTGCATGGTGCCCGTTATCATGTCCTTGCGTAGTTTTATCATGTTCTGGTTCAGACGTTCCAACGCCTCAGAAGAATAGGCGATGAAGGCTCTTGTCTTGAGCAGGTCTGCATAGCGGGTCATGCTGGCACGGTAGCGTTCAAGTTTGAGTTGCCCTGCGGCAGCGCGTTCGCTGTTTTCTATGACCTTTTCCTGCTGTTTGATGATGTCTTCATACAGGGCCAGAAGGTCGTCTTTGGTGATGGGTTTCTTCTGGGCTGGGTCAGTCATGAGGCGGGCCGTTCTAAATAGCGCACTCGTCTGGGCATGGAGGGCCATGGCAGAGAGGCGGGCTTCTGATTTGTTCCCCGTTTTGAGGGAAATCCAGAACTCAGTTTTGCCGAAGAGGGGCCGTAAGGCAACGGGGACGACGCGCCGAAAATGGTAATGGGTGCCTACGAGAGCCAGCATTGAGAACTTCTCCAGTTTGGAGAAGGACTATGGAGAAGCGGGTTTACACTTCACCGCTTTCAAATTTTCTCAATAAAATCAATGTATTAAGGTATGCGAACTGCGGGACTCGAACCCGCACGCTTCGGTCGCAACCAATCAGACAACCTATTGAAACAGAACGATAATTTCAGATGAAATCATCCTTCACATGGTGACTGCGGGTTCACTCTGTGGGCAAACCCGTGGGGCAGTCAAGAGAGTGGTGCAGGGTTTAATCTAGCGGATTGCTTATCAGTGTTTCGTTGTTGAATAGCGCCAATAGTTTCTGTTATGTAATACGGATTGTATTACGGAGATGTGTCATGGAAACAGTTGTTGTGCGGAAACAGGGAAATTCTATTGGAATTACCCTTCCTGCTGAAACACGTATTCGGCTGGGTCTGGAAGTAGGGCAGGAACTCACGCTTGTTGAGATGGCCGATGGCATTAAGCTGGTGAAGCGTAATTTAAAGTTGGAACGTCAGATGCAAATGGCGCGTGAGACGCTTCGAGAGCAGGCTGATGCGCTTCAGGAACTGGCCAAGCGATAATGACGGAGAAGCCAGAGTTTCTCGAACCAGATGTGGTGCTGTTCATGCATGACCAAGCACTCAGGGAATATGGCGGCACACAAGGCATCAAAAGCGAAGACTTGTTGCATAGTGCATTAGCGCGGCCAGAAAATCGTTGGCATTATGCGGAGAGTGAAGCGCCTGATATGGCTACTTTGGCGGCAGCCTATGCTTACGGTATAGCCCGCAATCATCCTTTTAATGATGCAAACAAGCGGACGGCCTGGAGTTGCTGTGTGCTGTTTCTGAGAGTGAATGGGGTGCGTATTCAGGTCCATGCCCCAGAGGCGGTAGAGGTTATGGTGACACTTGCTTCAGGGGGTATGGAAGAGGAAGCATTTGCTGTCTGGCTACGACAACACTTTGTTTGTCATTAACGTTCAGTTTTCTCATAAAGTTTAAGGGCACACAGGCGGTTGTCTTTCTGCATACCCTTTAAACTATGCTAAACTGATATGGCGTATGTAAAAGCTATTTCTTTTTACGACCGTTAGGTAGTATATCCGCAACGCGTTCCTTGAATGTATTTATAAGTGCAGTATCTATATCGGAAAGAGTATTAGTTATTATTTCACCGCCGGCTGCCTCACCAAAATCAAATTTATATTTTACTTCCTTGCTTTCATATAAATCGAATAAACGACCGGCACGTTCTTTGCCATAAAATACAACAAACTTACCCTTGTAATCCTTGAATTCTATAGAATCAATAGCAGAAAATAATTCATCTGTATCTGAAAGAAAAGCAAGCCTCTTCTTTGTGTATTCAAAGACTTCCATTTCTGTTTCTGATGGTATTATTTCCTGTTCTTTATTGTCATCGTTTTCTGTTTTAGAAACATCTGCTGCGACTAGTGGTTTATCCGCCTCTTTATCTTTTGCGGGTAAATCAAGGCGTTGTAAAATTCTTAAGTTAATGAACTCGCCAAAGGCGCTTTTGGTCAAGGTTATATAGTCTGCCATCGCTTTCGAGCGGATGTTGCTAAGGCCAATACCCTGCAATAAAAGGCGTACAAATGCATCACTAGGCTCTTTAGCCAACTCTTCAATTTTTTGCACGAGATTCTGAAAAATTAGCTTTCTTTTAGCTTCGGCGCCAATGTTTTCTGGGTCAAAATTCGATTTTTGTAGGCTTTTTAAGCCGTCTACTACGGAGTCTTCAATCTTCCCCTTTGCGATATCATGTAAATCAAAAGAAAGGAAAGCGTTAGAGTCCATCATATTGGGTTCATCTGAATCGGCATAGAATTCGTAGACCATACCATCAGTGATGACGCCCATTTTCACGGTGGGGGCTGCATTGAAATAAGAACGCAGTTGTCCTCTATCGTCTTTTAGTTCAGAGCCTAGAGACTTGCATTCAATAGCAATAACAGGAGCTCCTTCTTTTAAGATAGCAAAGTCCACCCTATTTTTATACTTATCAGAAAAGTCTGCGTTATGTTCTGGACACACCTCATCAGGGTTCATGGTGTCGTAGCCCAGAAAATTAATTAAAGGCAGGACAAGAAAGAGTTTGGTGGCTTCTTCATTATTGCAGCGTGTCGATATGCTAATCATTCGTTCAGAAAAGATTTTAAATTTTTGACGAAAATCATCTGACATAAGCTCGAATCCTAGTGCGGCTAAAAAAGGGTTTGCGACTATCGCATTAGATTGAATAAAAAGAAACACGAGTGCTTATGAGTTTGACGCAAAGATGGCTGGAACACTGCTTACTATCGCTCCGGAATGTTTGCGAAACTGAGGGAGAGGTTGATTCTATAATCCGTACATTTTCTGATAGGAAAAAATGAAGAGCAGCTTCGGATGCATTAAGGTTGGAATATAGAAAGCCAGCCGTGCAAACCAGCGGACACGTTGTGTCGCGATGGTTTGCAAGCAGGCAAGGGGGAGTAACCTCCCCCGTTGACCCCCTTGTCTAGTTAGTTTTCCAGAATATCCAGAGCTGGCAAGGTTTTTACGATTTTCATGGTTTTAAGGCTGATAGTCAGTACCCGAAGGAACAGTTCCAACGGGTAACGTGGGTTACCCATAGTTTCGATAGCCCAGTCATTGGCATCATTTACAATACCGCTGGCCTTGTCGGTTTTGACGCACTGACGTTCGACAACCCACTCCAGTGCAGCCTTGCCATTTACAATGTAATCGTAGGCTTCCAGTGGGATACCGGTTATGGTGATACGGTCATTGTAATGCAGGACGCTTTTGTCTTTACCCTTGCCGTATTTCATCTTTTCAACCCGGAAGGCTTCAGGTGACAGGGGGCCTTTGCCATAATCGACCTTTACACCCTCGTAGATGGGCTGGCTGTCAAAATTGACATGCATTTCTCCAAGTCTGCGACCTGCATCGCTGAATGCTATGAACGCCTCATATGTTTTGACACGAGGAATGCGGGGTAACTCTTTGCGTAGGGTGTCAGCATAGCGTTGCCGATATTCCTCAGAGTGCAGGATACCGTAGACGTAATAGAACAACTCTCTCTTGCTAATGGTCTGGCCCGGATAAGCATCTTGGAAATGCTTTAATCCTTCATCTGTAATGGCCTCACGGCGTACAAGGCGTGGCTGAGTTGAGGGCTGTTCAAAGAGGCTACCTTGAGAAATGCTCATTGGTTGTCCTCCGTGTCGTAAAGGAACATCGGGAAGCATTGGCCCCCGTGCAGTAGGTGCAGGTCTGGTGTGGATGACGCCATTATTGCTGAGAACGGACGGTCTTCTCCCGGGCTGGATGTGCAGATAACCAGATTTATCTCTTGACACTCTGTCAGGCAGCGCGTTTGCTCTGTTGCTCTGTTGCTCTGTTGCTCTGTTGCTCTGTTGCTCTGTTGCTCTGTTGCTCTGTTGCTCTGTTGCTCTGTTGCTCTGTTGCTCTGTTGCTCTGTTGCTCTGTTGCTCTGTTGCTCTGTTGCTCTGTTGCTCTGTTGCTCTGTTGCTCTGTTGCTCTGTTGCTCTGTTGCTCTGTTGCTCTGTTGCTCTGTTGCTCTGTTGCTCTGTTGCTCTGTTGCTCTGTTGCTCTGTTGCTCTGTTTCATAAGCAAATTGCGGGAAGGCCTGATAGCCCCCCATTGCGGGGGCGAGGTTTAAATCAATAATGTTATTGGTCATGAAAGCTGAAAAACCCTTGTCTCCTCCCAACCCGGGAACGCAGATTACTTGATTGTATGCTATTGCATTAGGGAAAATCCGAGGCATTTGGTAGACGCGCTCGTTGAGTTTACGGTCGTAGTAAAGCCACTGGCGCGTGAATGGGCGGTAGATAGATTGGGTTAGAGCATTTTCTGAAAAATCTAATTGTGCATTCCGTGCAAAATCCTGCTTGAAGCCATCTGACCAACTTATCGTTGTTGGGTCTGTATCAATAAAGCTGGAAAGTGCTTTTTCTCGCTCTTTTCTATTGAGGGAGGGGAAACTATTGTTAAAGCGGTTCAGTTCTGAGTTGTATGAATCAATAGTGGCCTGTACATTCGAGGTTAGGCGGCTTTTCCCTGCATTATAACACCAGGCATCGCGTTGTGTTTTTACGCCTGCTGAATAAATGGAAAACAAGGTTGCCCCAGCATCTTTATCTTTGCTTCCAATAGAAATGAATTTTTCGAAGCTGTCGTCCCTCTGCCTTAGCCAGTCGCCATGCTCATCTGGGGCAACATTTTGCCATAGGCCTGCTTCGGTTAACCCGTTTATGCTGGTTAATTCTCTAATTTTTTTCAGTTTTTGCTCGCGTGTCAGGTAATCCCCAATATCATGAAACAGGATGTGTCCCTGTTTTTTTGCTTCAGGGTTTTTTACCAAAATGGAAATGGCTGGGGGAACCATAATATCAAAAATATTACCGCCTTCCCGTTTGGCTAAATCCCCGGATTTTCCGCGGATGCCGCCACGTAAGTGAAAGACAAAGAGAGAGGAAAATTCTTCTCCTAAGCATTGACGAAGACCATTTGCGGAGTTGGATTCCAGAAAGCCCGCGTTAGTTATGAAGCCGATAACACCACAAGTTCCAACACGGTCAGAAGCCCAGCGAATAGCTCGAATATAGCTGTCATAAAGAGCACGTTTGTTTGTTGCCGTTGTTCGCTTTGCGTAGGTTTCGGCAATACGGGCATCCAGTGCGGGGTAAGCCACATTCTGGTTGTTATCGTTCCCGCTTGCCTGTCCGACGGAATAGGGCGGGTTGCCCATAATGACGCGGATATCGAGCTTTTTCTGTTTTTTGATACGTTTATTGTTGTCTTCCAGTGTGGAACCAATCAGGTCATGCGCTTCATTCAGGCGGAAGGTATCTGTCAGGCAAATACCTTCAAATGGCTCGTACTTCCCGTCCATGAGGTCAGAGAAGGTCGCTTCGATGTTGATAGAGGCAATGTAATAGGCCAGCAGGACAATTTCGTTGGCGTGAAGTTCATGTTTGAACTTGTGGAGTAGCTGTTCTTTTGTAATCAGGCCACTTTGCAGCAGGCGGGTAATGAAGGTTCCGGTGCCTGTGAAGGGGTCCATGATATGGACACCCTCGCTGCCCAGTGTCTGGCCGAACTCGCTTTCCAGCACATCATTGATGGAGTGAATGATAAAGTCCACGACTTCCAGCGGGGTGTAGACAATCCCGAGGCGCTCTTTCAGTCGGGGGAAGGCCTGCTGGAAAAACCCATCATACAGTTCCTTGATGACCTTCTGCCGACCATAAGCCGTATCGATCCCCGAGGCGCGTTCACGCACATTGGCATAAAAGTCTTCCAGCGTGTCGGCTTCCTTGTGCAGGCTGTGCTTATCCAGAGCATCCAGAACAGACTGCATGGCCTTGGACATGGGATTGTCGGAGACAAAACTGTGGCCTGAGAACAGGGCTTCAAACACCGGACGGGTAATGAGGTGCTGGGCCAGCATCTCGATAATTTCTTCCCGATTAATGCTGTCATTCAGTTCGGAGCGCAGGTCAGACACGAATTGGTCGAACGCGGCCCGCGCCTGAACATTATCGGGGTTATCAAGGATTGTGGTGATACGGGTAATGTGGGTCTGGGCAATCTTGGCAATATCCCCAGCCCAGTCCTCCCAGTGGTGGCGGTTACCAACTTTTTTGACAATTTTTGCATAGATGGCGCGTTCGATTTCCCCAACTTGGAACGGGATAGGGGCCTGACGTTCGTCTGTCTGAGGGGTGGCTTTTTTTCCAAGAGTGTAAGATGCGTGCGCTTTCTGGGCTGTTCCGGTGCTCAGAGCCATCGTCTTCTGAGTGATTTTCTTTGTAACCGCGATGACTTCCATGCGCGACGTGTCAGGCTTCGCCTGAAGGTCCATCTTATTAACCATGTTGTCGAAGCGATCGTCGTGAGACCGAAGTGCCTGAAGCACCTGCCAGACCACCTTATAGGCCTGATTATTGTCCAGAGACTGTTCGGGCGGTGTGCCAGCAGGGATGACAACGGGCAGAACCACATAACCCCGCTTTTTGCCGGGTGCATTCCGCATCACGCGACCGACCGATTGCACCACATCAACCTGAGAATTACGAGGTGTCAGGAACAGGACGGCATCAAGAGCAGGAACATCCACACCTTCAGAAAGGCATCGAACATTCGATAGCACCCGGCAGACTTTGTCACGCGTTTCCTCTTTCAGCCATGAGAGCTTGCCTTCTTTCTCGCTGGCATTCATCCCGCCATCGACATGTTCTGCTTCGCAGGTCAGGTAGGCTTCCGGTTCGATACCGTCCCCTTTCTGGTATTCCTCGACTACTTTCTGGAACATGTCAGCAATCTGAATGGAACTGACCTTGTGGGCGCGTCCTTTGTAGTCAGGAGAGATCACCTGACAGAACGCCACGGCCCGCTTCATGGGGGCGGGGTCATCAACACCCTCTTGGGATAAACCAATCTTTGCCAGAGCTTTCCAGCATCCGATAATCTTGGCAGCGTCATCGACCTTCAAGCCATTTTCGGGGTCGTCAAGAAGCTTCTGAAGTCTTGCACTGACTGTGCCTTCATCTACAGCCAGCACAATGACCTTATAATCGACCAAGAGTTCGCGTCTGACAGCCTCGGAGAAGGTGATGACATGGAACTCTGGGCCAAAAATCTCGGCATTGTTCATGCCATAGACAATGGCTCCCTCTTTTTCAGCTTTCTCCTGGGCCACATCACCATAAATCCGGGGTGTGGCAGTCATGTAGAGGCGACGCTGGCCGTGCAGATAATCCTGATTATGGACTCTCACAAAGGCGCTGTCGTTTTCTTCTCCACCAAAGGTCACGCCGGTCGTCCGATGAGCTTCATCGCAGACAATCAGATTGAATTCCGGGAAGCCATGCTCTTTCTGGGCCTGACTGATGACATCAATGGAATGATAGGTGGAGAACACCACTGTCATATGCGTAGCGTCATGACGTTTCTGGTATTCGGTCGCCAGTCGCTCCGGATTTGTGGTCGCAGGGTAGCGAAGTTCGTGAACCTTGACCTTGATTTCGTCGTCGTTCGACGCCTTCTTTTTGCCCACGTCGCTGTCTGAACAGACAGCAAAGCTGTGTAGGGGAATCTGACTTTCCTGTGTCCATTCCGTGAGGGACTGGGAGAGTAGGGACAAGCTGGGAACCAGAAACAGGACGCGACCACCCGCACCAACCAGCTCTTCTGCCAGTTTCAGGCTGGTGAAGGTCTTGCCTGTTCCACAGGCCATGATGAGACGGCCACGGTTATGGTTTTTGAAACCGGCCAGCACGTTCCCGATAGCCGTTTTCTGATGTTCGCGAGGCTTCTTTTTCTCCCGCAGGACGGGATTCTGTTTCGGCTGATACTGTGACCAGTCGATGATGCTGGTTTCAAGGTCGAGCAGATCAATCTTGCTAACGGGCGGGTGCTGGTTGGCCAGTGTGTCTTCGGCGTTGCTGTTCCAGTAGTTCGTGGTCGCGACAATGACGCGATGGGAGAACCAGCTTTTGCCGGACGCTGAGAAGAAGGTGTCGATATCTTTTTTGGTTATCTTGTGGTCAGGGGCATAGAATTTGCACTGGATAGCATGGAGATTGCCCGTACCTCGTTCTCTGGCCACAAGGTCGATACCTGTATCCTTGACAGGATACCCTTCTTCCTTTGCCCATCTCTTATAGGGCCAGACCTTGTCATAGAGATCGACATAGCTGGGTTCTGTCCGGAGATAGCAGATCACCAACTCCTCAAAATACGTCCCTTTTTCGCTCTCGGTAACTGCCATATGGCGCAGGGTATCAAGGAGGGTAGAAAGAGCAGACATAAACAGAGGCCTTCAAGGATAAGATATTTCATCTTATCGCTCAACGTCTGTCAGTAAAGTCGTGTCTTTATGACTCAGTAATGTGGAAGGATGAAATCGAGCCCTTCTTCCACACTTTCCATCTTTGCTGGGGCGAGAAATAAAGGCAGTAAACTGCCTTTATGGGGGTCAACGGGGGAAGTATTCCCCCTTGCCAGATGTTGAATGGGTAGCCATTCAACACTGCTGGCTCCCTTTTAAATCATCTGGTTTGCAAAGGCTGTTTCTGGGTAGCTTATGGCCTCTACGGTTTGTTGCAGATTGGTTGTTGAAATGCCTGTCAGATAGGTTGTGGTGCCCTGACTTTTATGGGTAGCTTCATGACCGAGTAAGCGGTCAATCCAGACCTCCCGGATATTGGCATCTGCGTTTCTGAGTTGGGTTGATACGGTGTGCCGGAATGAGTGGAATGTAATTTCAGCGGGCAGACCAATGCGGGTTTTGAGTAACGAGAAAGCCCGGCCCAGTGCTGCGCCCCTGATACCTTGCTTTGAAGTTTCCAAGCCGGGAATGAGGTGGGGGCCTTCCGTGGTCTCTGTCAGCATCAGCACACCGGCTTCAATGAGTTTTGAGTGGACAGGCACAATACGGGTGCCTGCTTCTGTTTTCGGTGCCCAGCCGGTTTCGGTATGGGGGCGGATAAGAAAGCAGGGGATGCCGTCAACGCTCTGTAGGTCTTCTTTCCGTAAGGTGCAGATTTCGCCCAGCCTCATGCCCGAATAGGCTGCAATCAATGTGACCAACCGGAAGGTCTCTTCTGGTACCGAAGTGCTATGCCATGATGCAGAAGCCAGCAAAGCCAGTTCTCTGGCAGTCCAGCTTCTTCTTATGGTTTTCTGTCCATTCTCGAAATTCCAGCCCGTCCACGGGTTGCGTGTGACCAATTCCCTTTGGTGTAACTGGTTCCACAGGGCAGAGAGGCGCATCATATGGTTTTTGACGCTCTTACCGCTTAAGGTTGGCAGACCTTCCTCTCTGGCCCGCTGAGCCTCTTCTTCAAGGGTAAGGCTGCTTTTACGTTTGCCAAGTGATGCTGGAAGGGAAAACAGCAGGTCACGGAAGGCTCCGGCCATCTCACCACCAATAATGGACACGGGGGCATCTCCAAAGGCTTGCAGGAACAGGTCTACAGCCCGCTGGGTCGCCTTTTTCGTATCGGCGCTGGCGTGGGGATTATCCAGCACAAAGCGTTTCAGGGCACCAGAGAGCATCAAAGGTTGGGCTTTGGGTGCTTTGGCCGGTTTCTTTGCTGTTCGGGGTTTTGGCATCGGTGCTGACACCGGCACGGACCCCGTTTCCTGAGTAGATGAAGGCAGGTTCACGCTCTGCAAATCCCGCAGTGCAACCCGCAGTCCCTCAAGCCTGCTTAAAGCGTCTGGTTCAGAGAGGGCCAGATGGGCCTGAGAAAATAATTCTGTGGTTCTGGCGTGAAGCAGAGAAGCGCGTTTGCGGGCTTCATTTTGGTAGCCTGTTTTCAAAGAAACCCAGATTTCCCGCCGGTTTAAGGCTGCTCGTAGGGCAGGGGGAACGATACGGCGGAAGTGGTAAGTAGTGCCTCGGACACGGAGCATAAAATCTTCCCTCGGTGGGGAAGGACGATGGAGCAAAGACAGCCTTTGCCCCTCATTCAGCCGAAAAATCGTGCTATTTCAGGTGTCTGTGGTGCGAACTGCGGGACTCGAACCTGCATCAACCCGCAGTGACACTTTTCTAACCCTTTGAAACAGCAAATAGAATGATGAGGCGCTGTCTTCTGGTTACTGAATTTCTTATATCGTTGGTTAAACATTCTGGGAAGTATCATGCTGAAAGTTGCTCAAAAGTAAGCTTGTTTCGGCCTTCATCCCGGATATGCAATATTGCGATTTGATTTCTCGATATAAATATATGAAAAATAATGGTTTATAGATGCTTCGAAAATTCTCATGTTGGGCTATCGTAATCCTAAGTATCCTATTAAAGTTCCCATCAATTTTTTAACGTCCGGATTATGGTTAATAAAACAGCGGATTAGTTAAGCGCGGGTTTTATGGAAGACGGTGACCCATGACCTTTGCTTCGCAAAGCCACTTGTCTAATGGACTGGGGGAAGAGTGGATACTTTGAATTTTGGTTTTTTAGGGCCGCACAACAAGCAATTAGTGACCCTTGCTGCTCTTGCAGAGCACTATTTCCCCAGCGATCCCTCTACTGCGATCGTCAAGCTACGCCAGTTTGCTGAGTTGATGGCCAAGTTAGTCGCTGCTCATCACGCTGTTTATCGTGATGAGCGCGAAACATTTGAAGAAACTCTGCGTCGCCTATCATATGACCGCCTGATACCGAGGGAGGTCTCTGATATTTTTCATACTCTTCGGAAGGCCGGAAACAGCGCTGTACATGAAGCAAAGGGCGATCATTCTACCGCTCTTACAGCACTAAAATTCGCTTGGTCCCTCAGCATCTGGTTTCATCGGACTTATGATCGTGCACCCGATTTTAAGTCCGGTGCTTTCATGCCACCGCGCAAGCCCATCGATGCAACAGTTGCGCTGCGCGAAGAGATTGAAACACTTAGGCAGAAAGTAGCAGATACTGAAGGTGATGCTGCTCGCGCTCGTCTTGAAGCTGAAGAACAGGCGCAGGCCCGCGAAGCGGTAGAAGAAAGGCTACAGCGAGAGGCTGAGGAGCGTGCCGCCTGGGAGAAGATCGCTCAGGAAATTGATGCCGAGAAGGCAGAGGTCACAAACAAGCTCACTGCTCTCCAAGCCGAAGCGGAAACCACTCCTCGAGTTGAGGCCGCTCAGTTGGTGGAGCAGGGTAAAAAAGCTGCGGTGAAAATTGACCTCGACGAGGCAGAAACGCGTGCTCTCATAGATCAGCAATTGCGCGACCGGGGATGGGAAGTCGATACCCAAGTTCTTCGATACAGCAAAGGTATTCGCCCAGTCAAAGGCCGTAATCTCGCCATCGCTGAATGGCCGACCGCAAAAGGGCCTGCTGATTACGCCTTGTTTGTTGGTTCCACGTTGGTCGGCGTTGTTGAGGCAAAGCGGAAACGGAAAAACGTGTCCGCAGCGATTGATCAGGCTGAGCGCTATTCAATCGCCATTAAGGACAGTGCCGATTTTAGTTATGCAGGTGGTCCTTGGGGTGGTTACAAAGTACCATTTGTGTTCAGTGCGAACGGCAGATCCTATCTCAAGCAGATTGAGACAGAGAGCGGCATCTGGTTCCGCGATACCCGTCGTGCCGCAAACCATCGCCGTGCATTGGTAGACTGGCCGACGCCAGAAGGCCTTACCGGTCAGCTTGAAGTCGATCAGGATGCGGCCAACGCTGCCCTGAAGGCGCAGCCATTCGAATTCGGTTTTCCGCTTCGGTATTATCAGGAAAGTGCAATTCGCTCAGTTGAATCCGCGCTATCTGCGGAACAACGCGCCGTCTTGGTCGCAATGGCAACCGGTACCGGAAAGACTAAACTTGCTATCGCCATGCTATACCGCTTGCTCTCGGCGAAGCGGTTCCGGCGCATCTGCTTTGTAGTAGACCGCAGTGCTCTTGGCGATCAGACAGAGGGAGAATTTTCGACGACTAAAGTCGTATCCGGCAAGACATTCGCGGAAATCTTTGGCCTTAAAGGGCTGGGAGATGTGAAGCCCGATATAGAAACGAAAGTCCATATCTGCACGATTCAAGGCTTAGTGAAGCGCGTGCTATTTGCTGCTGATGCAGCGTTTGCGCCGCCTGTCGACCAATATGACTTGATGGTCATCGACGAATGCCATCGTGGTTATCTGCTTGATCGTGAAATGTCTGATGCCGAACTCAGTTTCCGGGGGCAGGACGATTACATCTCAAAATATCGGCGTGTGCTGGACTATTTTGATGCGGTGAAGATTGGCCTGACGGCAACACCTGCGCTGCACACCACTGATATTTTTGGTGATCCAGTCTTTACCTATTCCTATCGCGAGGCGGTAGTTGATGGTTTTCTGGTTGATCACGAACCCCCTATCCGTATCGAAACAGCTTTGGCGCGGGCAGGCATTAAGTTCGAGAAGGATGAAGAGCTTGAGCGGCTCAATACCCAAACTGGCGAGGTCGATCTCGTTCACGCGCCAGACGAAATCAGTTTTGAAGTTGAGGCATTCAACAAACAGGTTATTACTCCGGAGTTCAATCGCGCTGTTGCAGAGGAGCTGGCGCAGCATATTGATCCGGCACTTCAGGGTAAGACGCTTATTTTCGCGGCGACCGATGCCCATGCAGACATGGTGGTGAGCGCCATCAAGAAGGCTTTTGCAGAGCAATATGGTGAAATTGATGATGCTGCGGTGAAGAAAATTACCGGCAGCGTGGACAAGGTAAAAAACTTGATCCGTTCGTTCCGTAATGATGCCACTCCGCAAATCGTTGTAACGGTCGATCTGCTCACCACAGGCATTGATGTGCCAAAAATCACCAACCTTGTGTTCCTGCGTCGCGTGAACAGTCGTATCCTGTATGAACAGATGATCGGACGTGCGACGCGCTTGTGCCCGGAAATCAACAAGGAGGTTTTCCGTATTTTTGATGCGGTTGATCTCTATCCTCATCTTCAGAACATGACCGACATGAAGCCTGTCGTTGTTAATCCGTCGATTGACTTCACTCAGCTTGTTCAGGAAATGACAGCGGCGCAGAACGATGAGCAGCGTGAGGTCATTCGGGAACAAATTGCCGTCAAGCTACGCCGCCAGATCAAGAAGCTGACCGAGGAAGCAAAGCAGCAGTTTGAGGCCATCGCGGGGGAAGCACCGGAGGCGACATTGCAGAGGGTTATGGCTGGTGATGCACCGGGCCTTGCCGCATGGCTGAAGGATCGCGTCGCGATTGGCCCCATTCTCGACTGGAAAGATGGTAATAATAATCCCCGCTATGTTCCGATTTCTCATCATGCAGACCAAGTCGTTGCTGTATCGCGTGGTTATGGCAGCGCCACCAAGCCTGAGGATTTTCTGGACAGCTTCACCGCTTTCGTGCGCGACAATATCAACACTATTGCCGCACTGAAACTTGTCGTGCAGCGTCCGCGCGATCTGACCCGCGCCGATTTGAAGGCATTGCGCTTGGCTCTGGATTCCAAGGGATTTTCTGACGCCAACCTGCGTCGTGCCTGGGCGGATGCGCTCAATGAGGAAATTGCCGCTTCCGTCATTGGCTTCGTTCGTCAGGCCGCGCTGGGAGACGCTCTCGTCCCCTATGAAGATCGCGTGCGGGAAGCTATGCGTGCGATCATGGCGAGCCGTGCATGGACCGACCCACAGAAACGCTGGCTCAAGCGGATCGGCGAACAGATTGAAAAAGAAATTGTCGTAGACCGAGCCGCCATCGACAAAGAGCCATTTATCGCCGATGGCGGCTTTAATCGTCTGAACAAGGTGTTTGGCGGGGAACTGGAAAGTATCCTCGCCGGGATCAATGAAGAATTGTGGAAGAAGACTGCGTAAATGAGCACCACTATCGATATCGTCGCCAAGCTCTGGAGCTTGTGCAACGTCCTGCGCGATGATGGCATCACCTACAACGAATATGTGACGGAGCTGACCTACCTGCTGTTCCTCAAAATGCTGGAGGAAACGGGGAAGGAGGAACGTTTGCCAGAAGGGTGGCGCTGGAGCCTGCTCGCCAAGCGTGAGGGCATGGAACAGCTTGATTATTACAAGGCCATGCTCCTCGCACTCGGAAAGTCAAAGGATGCACTGGTCAGCGCTATTTTTATTGACGCCCAGACCCGCCTGCGCAAGCCGACGAATCTCAAAGCATTGACCTCTAACATTGATCAGCTCGACTGGTTTTCCGCACGCGAAGAGGGGCTTGGCAACCTTTATGAAGGCCTGTTGGAAAAGAACGCGTCTGACAAGAAATCCGGTGCCGGACAATATTTCACGCCCCGTCCGCTGATTGATAGCATCGTGCGCCTGATGCAACCTCAGCAGGGAGAGGTGATGCAGGACCCGGCAGCGGGAACAGCGGGCTTCCTTGTCGCTGCTGATCGCTACATCAAGGATCACACAGACGATCTCTATACGTTGACAGAACAACAGGCCTTCTTCCAGCGGCACAACGCTTTCTGTGGTGCAGAGCTGGTGCCAGACACCCACCGCTTAAGCATGATGAACCTGCTGCTGCACGGCATAGAAGGCGGCGTGGAGAATATTGATACGCTTTCGCCCGATGGTGAGGCGTTGCCCAAGGCCAATCTGATCCTGACCAATCCACCATTCGGCACGAAGAAAGGCGGGGGACGTCCAACCCGTTCCGATTTCTCGATCACAGCGGATACGTCGAACAAGCAACTCGCCTTCGTCGAGCATATTGTGCGTGCACTGACCCCTGGCGGACGTGCTGCTGTGGTCATTCCCGACAACGTGCTGTTTGAGGACAATACTGGCCGCCGCCTGCGCACTTGGCTGATGGATCTGTGTGACCTGCATACCATCCTGCGCCTGCCGACCGGCATTTTCTACGCACAAGGCGTCAAGACCAACGTGCTGTTCTTCCAGCGTGGCAAGAGCGACAAAGGGAACACCAAGGCGGTCTGGGTCTATGACATGCGGGCGAACGCTCCTGCCTATGGCAAGACACGACCCCTGACCGTTGCCGACTTTGCGGATTTTGAGAAGGCGTATGGGGCGGACGCCAATGGGGGAGCCAAGCGGCGAGATGGCGGGGAGGGCAGCCGGTGGCGCAAGTTCGATCGTGCTGCTATTGCCGGTCGTAATGACAACCTCGACATAAGCTGGCTTCGGGATACAGAGGCAGAGGCGGAAGAGGCGCTGACCGAGCCGGAGGATATTGCAGCGGCGATCATCGGCCATTTGAAGGCGGCGCTGGAAGAAATTGAAACACTGTCGGGCGAGCTTGAGCTGGACAGCGTTGAGGAAGCTGCCTCCATTGCGGAGGTACCAGAATGAGCGATTTCCCGGAACGGTGGGCGTGTGTTCGGCTTCAGGACGTCTGCGAACTCATAAACGGCCGCGCGTATAAGCAAGATGAGCTTCTCGAGAGAGGAAAATATCCCGTTCTCCGCGTTGGAAATTTCTTTTCCAATAGGAACTGGTATTATTCCAATTTGGACCTCGATTCCGAGAAGTATTGCGACAGTGGTGACTTGCTTTATGCATGGTCAGCCTCGTTTGGTCCCCGCATATGGGATGGCGGGAAGGTTATCTTCCACTATCATATCTGGAAGACGCGGCTAGTTGATGTGCTTATCGAAAAGCGTTTTCTGTACCACTGGTTTGAATGGGATAAAGAAAACATCAAATCCGATCATGGCACTGGGTCAACGATGATCCACGTCACCAAAGGTGATATGGAGGCACGTAAATTTGCTCTTCCGTCACTGTCCGAACAGCGACGGATCGTGGCGAAGATCGACAGCCTCACCGGCAAATCCAGACGGGCTCGCGACCATCTCGACCACATCCCCCGCCTTGTCGAGAAATACAAACAGGCTGTGCTGAACCTTGCCTTTTCGCATCTCACCGAAAGGACACGCTTGCTTGATCTGGTCGAAAGGGAACGGGGTATTCCATACGGAATCGTGCAAACTGGCACGCCTTATGAAGGCGGAATTCCGACTGTGCGCTGTGGAGATGTTAAAGATTTCTGCGTTGGATTGGATCAGCTAAAGCTGGTCGATCCCAAAATCGAGTTAGGACATCAACGTACTCGTCTCAAAGGCGGCGAGGTCCTTATAACGATACGCGGTAGCGTTGGAGAAACGTGTGTTGTTCCGTTGCAGCTCGCAGGTTGTAACATTAGTCGAGAAGTGGCGATGATTCCGCCAAAACCAGAAATTTCCTCTGAATTTGTCATGTATTTTCTAGCTACATCCGAAGCAAAACGTTTCATCTTGGGCAATACTAAGGGTGTCGCGCAGCAAGGCATAAATTTACGAGACCTGAAGGAACTTCCTACCCCCAATTGTTCACTGGATGAACAGATTGTGGTAGCCGAACGCATCCAAGCCGCCTTCACTTGGATAGACCGCCTTACTGCGGATACCACTAGTGCTCGCAAGCTGATCGACCACCTCGACCAGTCGGTATTGGCTAAAGCTTTCAAAGGCGAGCTAGTGCCACAAGACCCTACCGACGAACCCGCCAGTGCCTTGCTCGAACGCATCCGGGCAGAACGTGCTGCTGCGCCGAAGGCCAAGCGTGGTCGCAGAAAGGTCGCCTGACCCATGGCCATTCCCGATTATCAGACATTGATGTTGCCGGTCTTGCGTCTTGCTGCCAGCGGCGAACAGCGTGTGGCCGATTCTGCCGAACGTATTGCGGACGATCTCGGCCTCAGTCCCGATGAGCGCGAAGAAATGCTGCCCAGCGGGCGACAACGTTTGTTGCACAACCGCATCCATTGGGCAAAATTCTATATGTCCAAAGCGGGTCTTGTGACCTCGCCAAAACGGGGGCGGTTCATCGCGACCGAAGCAGGGCGGGCGCTGCTGGCATCCAATCCCGCACGCATCAGTGTGAACGACCTCAAGGACTATGAAGGCTTCTGCGAATTTTACAGCGGACAAAAATCTTCTGACGACGAGGCTGGTCCTGTTGCCATTGCCCCGTCAGTCGAAACTGACACGCCAGAAGAGCAGATTGAGACGGCCTATCAGGCTGTGCAATCGGCCCTTCGTGCGGAATTGCTGGAACGCATCGTCCAGAATAGTCCGGCCTTTTTCGAGCAACTGATCGTCGATTTGCTGATCGCTATGGGATATGGCGGATCGTACAAGAATGCAGCCACCCAGCTCGGCCGTTCTGGTGACGGCGGCGTGGATGGCGTCATCAACGAGGACAGGCTGGGGCTGGATCGTGTTTATGTGCAGGCCAAGCGTTATGCCGACACGTCTGTGGGTCGCCCCGATGTGCAGGCGTTCGTCGGTAGTCTGGTCGGGCATGGTGCTACCAAGGGCGTGTTCGTCACCACCTCCACCTTCAGCAACCACGCGCGGGATTATGTTAAACACCTTACGCAGCGGGTCATACTGATCGACGGGCAGCGGCTGACCGACCTGATGATCGAATATGGGGTGGGTGTCCGCGTTAGCCGAAAGATAGAGTTCAAGCGCGTCGATGAGGATTTCTTCTCGGAAGAATAATCCGACTGTATGCGCTACTCAAAGTTTCGAAGAGCAGTGGGAGATATCTATCGTTAGAAATCTATTCTTTTGAGTTTTATGCCGAAAGTGGGTTTTGGTTCATATCCTCATAAATGATTTGGCTGATAGATAAATTGCTTCCCATTCAGCGTCATTGCAGGGCTCATCATAGGCTTCTGTAATGCCTGAAGCAGGCCGTCTTCCAGAAGCATCTGTGATGCCAGTTTTGTCAGGTCTCTGCGCTCGGCAGAAAACAGCTTGCTGTCGAGTAAAGACCGAAACAGGGACATGTCGCGACGGGCTTGTTCCCTGGCAGGACGGTGTTGTTCATTCCATTCATAAATCTGCCTTTGACGTGCCCGGCTTTGCGTCTCGAATTGCCTGTTTAGCCATTCCTCGCGTTTCTACAGCCTGTCAGCCCAGATCCGTCAGGAGCGGAAAGAGTATTACGCCGTTCTTGAGGCCACCCAAAAAGGGGATAGGGACATCACGGTCTGGCTGCACTGGTTTCTGGCGGCTCTGAATCGTGCTTTTGATCGTGCCGAGCAGGTTCTGGGAAAGGCCATTCAGAAGGCCCGCTTCTGGGATACTCTGGCCGGTCAATCAATCAATGACCGGCAGCGCCTCATGCTGAACCGTCTGCTGGACGGGTTTGAGGGTAAGCTGACCTCATCCAAATGGGCGAAGCTGGCAAAGACGTCACCGGATACCGCCCTGCGGGATATCAATGATCTCGTAGAGCGCGGTATCCTGAATAAGGAGGCGGCGGGTGGCAGGAGCACGAGTTATGTTCTGGTTCTTCCCGAGATGTAAAATGCCTGTCGGAGATGATGATCATGGCAGTGGAATTTATCGGAATAGCCCCTTCGATGAATATATTGATTTATCACTGTGTTGAGGGAACTTTAAAGGCGATCAATCAATCCGCTCGTCAGTAGCAGTTTTCTTGGGTTGTGGGCCCCCGCAACCATCTCAAGTCCTTGATAGGACACGATAAACCCGCCCTCAATAGGCGGGTTTTTTTTGTGCACAAATCCCCGATATATGAAAAAATAAGTGTAAACTCAGGGGAAGAAAATAAGGGGTGACCAACCTTTACCCCATCCCACGTAGAAGTTTGCGGGGTCATCAGGCCCTACCTTGCCGCTAAAAAAATACACAAATTCAGTTATTCGATGAAATTATTGCTATTTTGTTAGCCTTCTTGAAATGGTGGCTTAGGGCAAAAAATATGATCAAGGCGTTCATATGCTTATGCGGATAATTACTCTTATTCATCGCTGGGTCGGAGCGCTGATGGGGATAGTTCTCGTTGTTTTAGGGCTTTCTGGAGCAGTGTTGGTTCATAAGGATGCATGGACCAGCGTCCCCCACAAATATGACGCAGTGGAACGAAATGCTCAGCACATTGGGACTTTTGTTACCCATGTTATGAATGCTGAAGGCAAGTCTCCACAAATGATCGTTTTTGCTTCTCCTTCTCTGGGTGTAAATCGGCTGGCCCATGCTGATGGGAGAGGGGAATATGCCGATCAGACTGGTCATGTTCTGGTTTCTTGGACAAGTGACTGGTCTCGTCCTGAGTTATGGCTGGTGACCTTGCATCGTTACCTTTTCATGCGTCCGCAAGGCGAAACGTATGTAGGTGTGGCCGGGCTTATAGGTATTCTTATGGTGATAACAGGTAGCGTCCTGTGGTGGCGCACCCGGAAAACATTTGAATTTCGTCTCTGGCCAAAGCGTTTCAGTCGCGCTGCTATCATTCGGCACCATCGTGATCTGGGCATAATAATCGCCCCTTTATTGCTTCTTTCTTTTATGACTGGTGTTCTCATGGTCTTCCGCCCTCTTGGCGGAATTGCGTTTGGACCAGGAACCTCGGCCGCACTTACCCATAGCCTGAAGCCGCCAGTGTATCCCCATGTCAAAATGGGTAGAGATCTGAACTGGGTTTCTATGATGGAAACGGCACAGCAGCAATTTCCTGAAGCAGAGTTTAGAAGTCTAGCCCTTCCACGGAAAGAGAGTGGCCTGATTACGTTGCGGATGCGTCAACCTGATGAATGGTTGCCCAATGGGCGTACCATGCTGTGGTTTGCCGCCGATACGGGGCATTTGATAGAGGCCCGAGACGCCAGGAGCATGTCTCTGCAGGCACGGTTATTCAATGATGTTTTTCCTGTGCATGCGGCTAAGATTGGTGGCCTTTTTTACAGAATAGTCATGACGCTTTCTGGTGTCGGGTTGGCTCTGCTGGGAGTGTTCGCCATATGGACGTTCTGGACTGCTGGGAATAAAAAAGAGGCAAAGAAGCCAAAGCACAAACCGGCCTGATGGGGTAATTTGTAATGATAGGTTGGTAAACTTGTTATTTAGAAATAAATTTTACGAACCCTATAAAAATATTTTTGCTCTTTAAGAAGGTGGGTGTGGGAAGAAAATGGCGTATTTGCCATATTGTATGAAACTTGTGACACTGTCCGGTGTTCAAGATGAAGGAGTTGACGCCTTGGTAAAAGCTTCAACTCATCAAAAAGAATAAAAATGGCGTAGGAGGACGAAATGGCAGGCCTTCTCCATTTTTTCCAGCATCATGCTTGGAAAAATTACGTGGAAACAGAGTCCGATTTAGTGTCGGGCTGGGAAGACATTGATCCTCCGGTCTCCCGCCGAGGGAAAAGAGACAGTACTTTGAAAGCGGCGTCTTCTCCTCTCTTTGAGACAGCCCGCCTAACCATGGCGCGCAATCTGAAAGAGAGCTGACAAGAGCAGGGTAGCGTAAGGTTGTCCGCGCGCTTATGCTGATGGCATGACACATCAGGCCGCTGAAATGCTTCCCCGCTGCAAGTGGGCACAGACAAACTCCCTCTTACGTACCTATCATGATGAAGAATGGGGTGCGCCTGTTACAGAGAGCCGGGCGTTGTGGGAAATGCTCATGCTTGAAGGCTTTCAGGCAGGGCTTTCATGGCTGACGGTTCTCCGTCGACGTGAGGGCTTCCGTCAGGCTTTTGCGGGCTTCGACCCTGAACGCGTGGCAAATTTCGATCAGAGAGATGTAGAACGTCTCATGGCTGACCCCGGTATTATCCGTGCCCGTTCCAAAATTGAAGCGACTATTGGGAATGCGCGCTCGTATCTAGCTATGCAGGCGCGTGGAGAAGACTTTGCCATCTTTACGTGGGGAATGGTGCCCAATGCTCCACTCCGTAATACTACCGGCCAAGTTTTAACCCAGTCCCCTCACTCGCAGGCGCTTTCAAAGGCCTTGAAAGACCGTGGGTTCAAGTTTGTTGGTCCGGTTATTGTGTATGCTTGGATGCAGGCTGTGGGCATGGTCGATGACCATGACCCAACCTGTTTCCGCTATAAAAAATGTGAAGAGGGTTAATTAAACAGGGTTAACATCCTTTGCCCAAGGCATGGATACAAAACCGGGTAATGCTTCAATTCTTTTCAACCACTCCTGAATATGAAGGTAGTTTTCTAAAGAAATGCCGCCTTCTGGTGCGCGCGCTGTATAGGCATAACAGGCCAGATCAGCCAGCGTAGGGTGGGGAGTGGCAAGAAACTCCTGCTGGCCCAGATGCGTATTCATGAAGGTAAAAAGAGCATGGCTTTGCTCTTTGGCGTTCGCGGGTTCATTTTCCTTATGAAAGAGACAGACCATCCGAGCCGCTGCTGGTCCCTGACGGAGTTCTCCTGTTGCTATGGAAAGCCATCGTTGCACATGCGCGGCTGGAACAGGGTCTTGTGGCAGCAGGCTGGAGCCGGGAGCGTAGCGTTTAACCAGATAAACCATAATAGCGTTACTATCTGACAGGATTATACCGTTATCTTTTAGAATAGGAATCTGTCCAAGGGGGTTCATGCCTAACAGTTCAGATGAAGGACCACTTACAGCTTCAAATTGATAATCCAGTTTCAGGATAGATAAAAGCAGGCGGACCCGGTGCACATGGCCTGAAAGCAGTGTGCCGTATAAAATAATCATTCAGATTGATCTCCCTCAGTTTCTTATAATCTTTTCAGTATTTTTCGCTTTTGACGAGTGACCCTTCCAAAACGGCACTCTGTACCTTTCTGCATCAAGTATTAGCCGGACTTTTGCAGCCTTTGAATATAGACTGGAAGCCCTTTGCGTGAGTGTGCCACCTAGGCGGGTAGCGCCTATGAATTTTGGAATCAGGTTTGCCAAACAGGCCAGAATGGTGATGCTGGAATAACGGGCGTTCTTTCTTATCCGGTGATAAATGAACTGCGGGTAGGAAATCTGTTTCAGGCTCTAGAAAAAGAGATACTTCTTCATATCCTGTGCAACTCGTGACGTCCGGTCTGTTGTATCCACCTTCTGTCTAACTGTCTGAATGAATGAGGGCTTTTGTAAAGCGCGTGGTGTGCTTTGATAAACGTTTTTCAAACGATGGACGTAGAAGAATAGTTGGCTGGTGGGCGGCCATCATGCTGGCGGGTTTGGTTGGATGGAACCTGTAGCAAAGGCGAGGCTGGATGCCGCAATCAGGGACGCATAATAAGCATCTGATTTGCCGAGTTGAGCATCAAGCAGCCCTGTTTGCGCCATGGTGGCTTGCGTGATGGAGCCAACACCGTTGCGGTAGGCCGCAAAGGCGGCATCAAACGCAGTTTGGGATGCGGTTAGTAGTTTAGTGGCTGCTGTGTAGGCGCTTAGACTGGCATGTACGCTGTTTTCAGCCACAATGATTTGTTTGACTGATTCATCAACCGTTTTACGTAAAAGGGTTTGTGCGCTGTCAGCCTGATTTTTTACCTGTCGTAGAACAGCCGCCCGCATGCCTCCATCAAAAACTGGAACGGTGATGCCGCCCAGAATAAGACTACTGAAATTGTTGGTGGAGAGGTTGAGAGTGGGAGAAGAATCAGACCCTACACCCGGTACGGAGGAGAGGGCCAATTGTCCCGTACTATAAGCCACATTTCCTGATACAAAAACCTTTGGCAGAAACTCCGCCTTTGCTGCTGCTATTCGGCTTTGGGAGGCTTTGGCCGAGGCATAGGCGGCGAGAACATCCGGTCTTTGGGCCACAGCCTGACGCACCATGTCGTCTGTCAGCCGGGCATCCGCCATTGTCAGGGCGCGGTTGGAGACATTCGTGGTTTGCAAACGGGTGTTGGGGGAAATACCCATAGCTGTCATCAGATCAAGGTAGGTGTTTTCCGCTGCGTTCTGAGCCTGCACCAGCCGGAGTTCTGCCTGCGCCGTCATTTGGCGGGCCTGGGTAACATCCACAATGGTGCCTTGTCCTTGCTTCAGGCGCATTTCAGCGGCGGCCTGTACCGAGTGGGCATTGGTTACGGCCTGCTGCACGAGCACTACACGGGCGCCTGCCGCAGCGTGAGTGTAAAACGCCAGTGTGACGTCATAAATCACCTTCTGATGTGCGGCGGTAAAGAGAATGTTGTTGGCAAGCTGGGCTTGTTTTGCCGCATTGATAATGGCTTCCCGCTTCCCGAAATCGAACAGTAGCCATTCCATACTGAGGGTCTGGACTTCACCAGAACCGGAATTCCGATTTCTAACTCCATCTGTCAAACCTTCGGCCTGATTAATAAGGTCGTTTGCACCTTCTCCAATTTGTCCAGCGTTGCTCAGGCTGGGGTTGCCGCCATTGTTATGCTGGTGCGTGTAACCGCCCACAACGGTTGCACTTAAATGCGGGAGATAGGCTGTGCGGGTAATGCCAACGGCTAGGGCTGCGTCACGGGCAGTATTCCATGCAATCCGGGTTGTGGGGTTGCTGGACTGTGCAATGTCAATCAGTTCAGCCAGAGAATAGGGATGAGTGCTGTTGATCTCTGCATCTGGTGCGCGCGGACCAAGTGCCTGATTGGCGGGTAATGTGAAATCTGCGGGTATTTTCAGCCCATGGCCGGTCTGGCTTTTTCCTGGCAGAATTTCGCCTTTTTCTGAAACATTGGGCTGCCATGGTGTGTCCGCTCGCTCTGGTGCGGTTTCAAGAGCCTGTGTTGCACAACTGCTCAGCAGAAGGAGGGCGAGAGGGTGCCAAAGAGTGGAACAGGGGCGGGAAAAACGCATCATTTTGGAAGTCCCTGCTCAAGCTGTGTGATCTGATGAGCGGTCTCGGAGGAAAGGGCTGGGATCAAAACGTCTTCTGCCAGAAGGGCAGCCTGCTGAGTGGCTGTGTGGTAAGCGGCCAGATGCGGCATATCCGCACGCATGTGTGGTGGTTCCATGCTGGCAAATTCAATGGTCCGCTCGGTCGTACCAAGCGCGGTCTGAACTGCTGCGGCATGGACAAGCTGCTGCGTTCGGGGTGGGGCAATGGCAAGCGCATCAAGAGCGTGAAAAACGTTTCTCAGCGTATCCCGGATTTTATCATAGGCGCTGGTAGGCCAGATGCTGGTAAAAACGGCATAGGTGATGAAATTTCCAAGAAGAATACCAATAATACGGTCACGGGCAGTGGTCATGTCCGTGGTGGGGCCGTAACCTTTCAGGTCAGAGAGGAAAAAGGCCAGCCCTATTTGCAGGCCCGCATAGGCAATCCGTTCATCGCCTGTTTTGATCCAGCAGGCCACAAGCGTGCCTGCTGCCATCATGGCCAGAAATGCTGCACTATTTTGCAAATGGGGCATCAGGATAATCAGAGAGCCAATCCCCATGGCCCCCCCTACCAGTGCGCCTGCAATACGAAGTGTCAATTTGGAAATCATTTCTCCCATTGTGGGGAGAGCTACAATAAAACAGGTGATGACGCAGGTATGGATACCCGGCCATGCTAGAACCTTGAACAAAAAATAGCTGAGCATGACAGCCGCAGTGCCTTTAACGGCAAAGCGCACATGTTCCGGGTTGGTGAAGGCATCGGGAAAAAAGAAGCCGGCTGGACCACTCTCGTCTTTTTCAGCTTCTTTCTGTTGATTTTTTGGAGCCGGGGTTGTGAACGTGGAAAGCAGAAGCGCAAGTTCTTGCAACGCAGGGGATGTGCCTAGAGCAGAGGGCGTGCTGATATCCGTAGGGTAATCGCCCTTCTCAAAAATTGCCGCCATTTCAAAGAGTGTCTGAATCAGAGAGGAGGCGGAATGTGGTATGGAGTGGTCTCGGGTTGCTGCGTGCGCCAGTGCCAGTGTTGCCACACTGCTGTAAATGGCCTGATGCAGACATTCCAGATCATGATCGCGCCAGAGTTTTTCCAGCTTAGCCATTTTAAGGGATTTCAGCATGTCGCCTGCACCTTCGCGCAACATGGCGGTGGCCTGTTCCTGAACAAGGGCATCTGGTTGCTGATGCAGGCGTGCGCTCAGGCGTAGGCGTGCTGCAATGGCATGAGTGAGAACGGTTTTGGGAGAGGGGCAGATCAATCCGCCCACCACAACCATGACACCGCCTGGAATGAGAATGAACAGATCAGCATATAGTAGGGCGCGGGTGGCGAGTTCTCCAACCGGCGCCTGATCTATGGCGATCAGCGCATACACAACAATCAGCGCCAGCATATAGGCAACCGGTTTCAGCTTGCTGGCCGAGCCAAGGAAAAAGAAACCAAGTGAGAGCAGAGCGGTGGCGGCAACCAGACTCAAAGGATGATCAAGTGTGAGATGTACCAGCCCGAACATCAGTAAAATAACCACTGCAAACAGAAGATTGACGCCAACGCCAGCCAGCACATTGGTCATGCGGTCTTTCTGCCAGAGCGCCATGGTGACAAATGCCGGGAGTGCTGTTTCGGGAACCTGCCAGATTTCACAAATCAGAATGACAAGAGTGCAGGCGCACGTCATGCGTAGGCTGTAGCCCAGTCGGCCGGGTGCGGGATCACACACCAGCCGCCAGAACCGGACCAGTGTCAGGTGCAGGGTATCAGGGACAGGCAGTGCCATGGCGGATCTCGACTGTGGCCGTGGCTCCCAGACGGAGCAGGCGGGGGTCTGCCGCTTCCAGCTTGATTCTGACCGGGAAACGCTGCGCCACATGCACCCAGTCCATCTGGCGCGGCACCAGCGGCAGAGTGGCGCCAATGCCTGCGGAATCGGCGGAGAGTACACCCCAGCCAATGCTTTCCACATGCCCACGCAGGGCTGTGTGTTTATCAATCATGGAATACACCGTGGCGCAGGCGCCCGGTTGCACGGCCTTGAGCGCAATCTCCCGGATGTTGGCCGTAACGTACCAGGCATCATTAGCGATCAGTGTGAAGAGCACCTGAGAGGGAGCAAGGATTTCTCCAGCCTTGACCCGCAGGCTGGTTACGTACCCATCTGTGGGGGCAATGACAGTTGTTTGCCGCAGGGCGTAGCGGGCCTGATCAAGTGCGGCTTGTGCTGCCTGCTGTGCGGCAATGGAGCTTTTCAGATCTCCAATGGCAATCTGCGTAGCTTGTTCCTGCTGCTGGCTCTGGGAGAGCGAAACCGTGGCGTTGTTCAGGGCAACACGTGCCTGATCATACTCCTGCCAGGGAATATAGGATTTTCCGGCAAGCGGTTTGAGGCGCTCTACCGTGCGGGCTGCGAGATCATGGTTAGTCTGGGCTCGTTCCGTCTGACTTTTGGCAACGGCAGCGTTGGCTGTTTTTACGGCAACCAGTCGCTGCTGGTTTTCCACCTCGGCCGAGGTCAATGCCAGATTGGCTTCAGCCTGACGCACGGCCAACTCATAGGGTTCAGGGTCCAGCCGGTAGAGTACGTCTCCCTTTTTCACAGCCTGATTGACCCGGACCCGCAAATCAACCAGTCGCCCGCCGACAGTGGAGGCCATATGTACCAGTTCAGCGTCTAGTTCTGCACTATCGGAGGAGGGATAGGCGCTATCCTGCCGGGAAACATACACCCCAAGCGCAATGGCACCAACAACACAGATGCCCGCGATAACAACACCCACAGGCCGGGTGGAAGACAGGGGGACTTTTTTCATAGGATTACGGCCCAAACCCTACCAGCCAGACCAGTAGCGCGGCGATGATACCGAGTGAGACATATGTAAAAAGACGCAGGCTCAAAATAGAATCGATCCCGCTGACAAGAAACAGCACGCGCAACCCCACGGCTACGGCCACGCCAATTATGCCGCAGAGCATCCAGTCTGGAAAATATGCGCCGAAAATGGAAAAGGATGGCGCCCCTTGCGCGGTACAGCCGCTTAGCAAAGGCGTGGCAAAGAAGCCAATATGGCGGCGGGCAGACGGGCGCAACATCTGGTCAAATTGGGCTGAATGAGTCTGGCCTGTCAACATGGCGTGTGGTGCCGTGTCTGGGCGAGGCCAATCAGTGGCGGTAACAGGCCTGCGCAAGGTGACAATCCGGTGGCTTGCGTGGACCAGCATGTGCCGCGTGGCTATGATGCAAAGCGTGTTATGCAAAACGGCAAAGGTGCGGCATAGGCC
The DNA here is from genome assembly GCF_030644465.1 of Acetobacter tropicalis. NCBI lineage: Bacteria > Pseudomonadati > Pseudomonadota > Alphaproteobacteria > Acetobacterales > Acetobacteraceae > Acetobacter > Acetobacter tropicalis. The sequence continues at coordinate 1,940,119 of NZ_JAUYUW010000001.1, forward strand.
GCTTTTGCCTTGTATCGGGAGAGAATGAAGAACAATGGCGTGGTCTGTAGCCCTGTATGGCATCAAAACCTGTGACACCATGCGCAAGGCCCGTGCATGGCTGGATGAGCGCGGCATTGCCTATGCCTTCCATGACTACAAAAGTCAGGGAATTGATGCGGAGCATCTAAAAAAATGGATTCAGCAGGTTGGATGGGAAAAGCTGCTTAACAAGGCCGGAACTACGTTCAGAAAACTGCCGGAAGCAGACAAGGCCAATTTGACGGAAGCGCGGGCGGTGGCTCTGATGGTAGCTCAGCCCTCCATGATCAAGCGCCCGGTGCTTGAGGCGGAGGGAGCATTGGAAGTGGGTTTTAAGCCAGACGTGTATGAGCGCTTTTTCGCAAAGTCCTGAAAGGTAAACTGCCGGAGAGAGGTAGCCTCCACAGGTGTGGAGGCTACGGCAGCAGGATTATTCCTGATCAGGAGCAGCAGCAGAGTTAAGCTGAATGTAGCGCTCAATGCCAATCTGCTTGATGAGGTCGAACTGACGATCCAGGAAGTCTTCGTGTTCTTCTTCGTTTTCAAGGATCTTCAGCAGAAGGTCACGGGAGACGAAGTCACGCACGCTTTCGCAATAGGCAATACCTTCACGCAGGTCGGCCATTGCCTTTTCTTCCAGCTTCAGATCGCATTCCAGAATTTCTTTCACGTCCTGACCGATCAGGATGGTGTTCAGGCGCTGTACGTTGGGCAGGCCACCCAGATACAGAATGCGTTCGATCAGCGAGTCAGCGTGACGCATTTCCTCAATGGATTCTTCGTATTCCTTTTTGCCCAGCAGGGTCACGCCCCAGTGGCGCAGCGTGCGGGCATGCAGGAAGTACTGGTTGATGGCCGTCAGCTCGTTTGTGAGCTGCGTGTTCAGGTGTTCAATAACTTTTGGGTCTTTAACCATGATATGTCTCTTTGCTGGTGTGGGAGGAAATACAGTTTGCTGTCTAGCTGAGTGTAAAACGCGATGCAAATAAAAAAACAATGATATATCAACATTTTATGGGAATTAATTCTTACTATCAACATCGCATTTCAGCCATTTTTTGAGTGATTATTAACTGCGGGGGGGAATGGTTTTTGCAACGCGTTTGCGTCTGATCACGTAAGCACTTGATCGTCTTGAGCTTTATGGAGCGAAAGCCTACAAAACGCATGGCCTCTGCCGGATGCCATGCGGGGGAAACCCGTTTTTTCATTGTCGGACCAAAATATCATGATGCTGCATATTCCCGAGGTTCTTACCCCTGAAGAACTGGCGCACTGCCGCTCAGTTCTTGAAAAGGCGGACTGGCAGGACGGGAAGGCAACCGCCGGGCAGCAGTCGGCCAAAGCCAAATACAATCTGCAACTACCGCTGAACCACCCGCAGCACCGTGAACTGGCAGAACTGATTCTGCGCGCTCTTGGCCGGAATCGCATCTTCAACAGTGCCGTGGTGCCGTTTCGCGTTGTACCGCCCCTCTTCAACCGGTACGATCCGGGTATGGGATTCGGCGCGCATGTGGATAACGCTGTGCGGCCAATTCCGGATTCCGGTGGCATGCGGGTGCGGACAGATGTGTCCGCCACGCTTTTCCTGAGCCATCCGGGGGAATATGACGGCGGGGAACTCTGTATTTATGATGAAGCCGGGATGCAGGAAATCAAGCTGCCTGCGGGCGATATGATCGTTTACGATACAACGGTGCTGCATAGTGTGGCCCCGGTAACACGCGGTAGCCGCTGGGCCTCATTTTTCTGGACGCAGTCCATGGTGCGGGATGAAAGCCGCCGCCGGGTGTTGTACGATCTGGATCGTGCCATCATGGATCTGCGTACCCGTCTGTCCGATCATGACCCCGCAGTACTGCAACTGGTCAATTGTTATCATAACCTGATGCGCCAGTGGTGTGATCTCTGATCTGACATGATACCTCACGAGTGGTTAGGTATTTTTCCGTCCTGCTGGACTCGTGTGGAGCCTTCAAACCGACTTTTTCAACGTCAAAAGCCTCTCGCCAGCTCTTAGCTGTAAAGAGTTTTCAAACGAAATCTGTCAGGGCAATTTTGCGAGATCATCGTCACGTTGGGGGAGTGAGTTCAGGCGCTCCTGCAGGGCTGCATATAATTGGGGCGCTTTGTCTGGCCCCAGTTTGGTCAGGGAGCGGTTCATGGCCAAAAGAATATCGGAGGTAGCGTTCGGGAGCGCTTGCGCCCACCACAGAAGCGCCTCTTGGGTTTTGCCAGCTTCCGCCAAGGCGGTAGCGTAATTGTGCTGGCCCCGATAATCCCCTCCTTCTGCCGAACGTTTATACCATGCCAGCGCGGCCTGTCGGTCCTGTGGAATTTCCCACCCTTCTTCAAGGAAGCGGGCCAGAATGTTCATGGATTTGGCATGGCCGTTCTGGGCTGCCGTCTGAAAGAGAAGGAGGGCCTGTTTCAGATTCTGGGGCATGCCCATGCCTCGCATGGTCAGAATACCCAGATTATACCGGCCCCATTCATCTCCCAATGCGGCGGCGGCTTCATAATGCTGGGCCGCTTTTTGCAGGTTTTTTTCACATCCCCAGCCAAAATGCGCGCAGCGGCCCAGCATGTTGTGGGCGGGCCCATACCCGGCATTGGCGGCAATGGTGAACCATATTAAAGCCTGGTCCGGGTCTCTGGGCACATAAATGCTGTTCAGTAAGGTCTTGCCCCAGAGCACCTGCTCCAGATGATGCCCCCGGATGGCTTTCTGCCGAATGGCTTCAATGGCGTCCGGTAACAGCGGGTGCGCGATGGTGCGCGCTTTTTCACGCTTTCCAAACAGCTTTCCAACCACGTTTTTCGCCACCATCTCACCCTGAAGTCTTATAGGCTGTTTTTGAGAAGGATTATTATTAGCGAATGGCAGTGCCGGGAGCAATCATGCGTGGGCGGGCATCTGCCCCGCGTGGCATGTCAGCGCCAGTGAGTGGAGGGCGTTCAGCCCCAACGGCCAGTAATCTACGCCCGAATTATTCCCGATATGGCCTGTATAACCGGCATCCAGCAGGGATGCGCCCCATTTGCCAGCCAATTGATGTGCGCGGGTGGGGGTTAACCATGGGTCATTCTGGCTGAAAATCACCGTGCTTGGAAATGGCAGCCGTTTGTCTGGCAAAGGTAGGAAAGAGGCAAGGCGTGCGGCATCTGGGCTACCACTTTGTTCACCATCTGCGGGGGCAACCAGAAGAGCTCCTGCTACTGGAGATGCCGGGTGCTTCAGCCCGTGATGCACACTCAGGATGGCACCCAGGCTATGGGCAATCAGCAGCACGGGTCGGCGGCTGGCCTCAAGTGTCTGTTCCAGTTTGGCCTGCCACTCAGACAGGGTGGGGTGAGACCAGTTTTCCTGCTCTATCCGTTTTATGGAAAGCCCATGTCCACGGAACACATCCTCCCAGATAGATTGCCAATGATCTTCATCAGACCCAAACAGCCCCGGCACCACCAGCATGTCGAACGGGGAGAGTGCACGGACCAATGCAGGGGAAAGCCGTGGGGTTGTTGCCAGAAAATCTGCCGCGTGGGGATGAACAGCAGAATGACGCAGAGATGTTGGCATCAGACAAAACTCCTCTTCCCTATGGTCAGGCCCCGGCTTGGGCTTGGAACGCCATAAGGCACTATCAAGTATGGTGATACATTATAAAAAACAAAAATATAAGTTAAAAAATGCGATGAGGTGTGGATTCTGTCAGAGTCTTAATCTGTGAGGCTACGGGCGCGTGAAGGGTTTGCAAAAGGGAATATCATATATCTTATTGTAAAATAATGATAAAATAATTATACAATCATTCTGATTGGCGTGAAAATTAATCACGAATTGGAATCGTTTTAAAATATTGACACTGCCTAAAGAACCGATCATTGTTGCGTTGTTCCGGCATGTGGTCGGACGCTGATGAAAGGAGAGCTTTCATGGTGGATATCAAAATGGGCGCAGGCCGATGTTGCCGCTTCCGAATGTGGTGTTGTGGCGCATCTGAGCATGCGCTCTAAAAATTGCCGGTAGTGAGACTGCCGGCGGATACGGCTTTTACAAGCCTTGTGTTCGAGGGTAAGTCATTATGTTGGATTCAAAAATTATTGAAATAGATGGCGTTTTTCTGGGAACAGCCATTCAGGTCAAAGGGCATGGCGGACGGCGTTTCTACGCTGCGCATGAAAGTGTGCGAGTCTTGCATAACGCCGTAAAGCCTGACCTTGCCGTTATGGCGCGGGTTGTGGCCAGCCAGTTCCGTAAAAGCCGCGTTGAACGCCTGGCTGCCTGATAAACAGGTACTTCAGGCGGGTTTATCCGTTCTTTGTAGGGTAATTGAAGATTGGAGAAGAGAAACTGCGGCTTGAGGGGGTCGCAGTTTTTTTATGGCGGCAGTCATCACGCTCAGAGAGCTGAGCATTGATTACGGGTGCTTTTTTAGAAGTCAGCTATCGTTGATGCAGCGCATAGACTGGAACCCAATCGATTGGTGTCTTGCTTCATGGCGCGCATCAGAGCCTGAAAACCCTCCCTCAGCCTCCTAGAAGACGTCCAGATCCAGACAGCGGAGCTGAGCCAGAAGAGCTTCCAATGTCACCTTACTTTCTGGCGTGCCGTCTTGTTGCGCAGAGGCAAGATCCTTGTTCAATTTGGCGTAGAGCTCTGCTCTCTGGAGGGCAACGGCGGAAGGGGGTGTGGTTTGTTCCAGCCACCATACGCTGGCGGCACCAGCCATTTTGCGGAGTAGAAATAGGATTTCCGCACTGATGTTCAGGTATTCCGCACGGCGAAGTCCTTCCACACGGGCCTGTTGATACTGGATTTCCGCCTGCGTGCTGGTTGTGCCCGCTGTTCTGCGGGCGCGTTCAATATGAGGCCAGTCCACGGGTTGCGGGTTTGTGGCGAGAGCGGCGTATTGCATGTTGGCTTTAAAAGCGGCGGCAATCAGTGTGGGTAACGGAGGGCTGCGCCGTTCCGGCCAAAGCAGAAGGCACGCGGCCAAGCCAACCAGGCTGCCTATAATGTTGTTGATGGACCGTGCTAACGCCACATCCCAGCCCAGAGCAGGACTGACAAGGTCTGTCACCAGCACAAACAACTGGGTCATGAACATGACACACAATGTGTAATTCACGCTGCGCAGAGCGATAGTGGCGGCTGCCAAGGGAAACACCAGAAGCAGAATGCTCCACATGGGGAGCAAAACACCCATAATGGCGGCCAGAAGCCCCCCTGCAATACTGCCTGCCACGCGCTCAATGGTACGCGGCAAAGTGGTATTAACCTGCGGTTGCGTGACGACCACCACGGCCATCATGGCCCAGTAGGCATAAGACAGCTCCAGCTTTAGGGAGATGGTATATGCTACCATAACGCCAACGGAAAGGCGTGCCGCATGGCGCAGGAAAAGCCGTGTTGGCAGGGTAGCACGGGCCGGCGCACTAACAGGGCGGGTCTCCGGTGCTGCTGGGGTAGGCTTTTGCCACGCCGTTTGTAGATCCGTGAGGGCTGTGGCGCATAAACGGGCTCCCTTGGCAAACAGGTCATCTTCCCGTTCGCTCACGACTATCAGGAAACGGATTTGTTGTTGCAGTGCATCCGGTCGGGGCTCGGTCGAGAGGATTTCCCGAGAGACGCGTTGCAGGGTGGAGGCAAGAAGCCGAATGGTGCGGCGGGCCAGAGGTGTGGGGGCGGGCGAGCCAGACAGGATGGCGTGTTCAAAAGCCATTACGGCAATAAAAATACGGTCGGCGGCCTCTACTGCCGGCAAAAGGGTTTTGCGGGTGTGGCTGGTGAGGGCGCTGGCAGACAGAACTTCTATTTTTGCACGTGTCTGTTCAATCCGGCTGCGAATGTCCCGGCGGTAGGCGCTTATGGTGTTCTGCTGCATCAGGCTTTCCGGTTCGGCGGCCATCCCAACTTGAAGCAGGCGGCGTGTCATGCGGGCTTGTTCCCGAAAAATGGCCGCACATGCCTGACGCTGCGGGGCGTAGGGATCTACAGGCCATGCCACCATGCAAATAAGGGTGGCCCATGCGGACCCCATGATGAACAAACCGGAAAGATGCAGTGCTCCGAAAGGAGTTTGTGGGTAACATACGGCCACTACGCCAACAATGGCTGCCAGTACGCTGATCTGCGTGGCAATGGCCCCACGCATACGGGCCAGTCCGCACAGAAAAGAACACAGGCCGAGGCCGATAAACGCGGGGAGAGTACCATACCCGGCTGCAGCCGAGATCATCCCCGTTATGAGTGTTCCCGCCGCAGCGAAGGTAACCATGGTTTGAAGGCGACGCCGCAGAAGGCCACCCGGATCAACCAGACACGTCCAGAACGCCGCAAAAGCGGCCCATGCCATAAGCGGCATGCCCAGATGCAGCGCCAGAATCATGACTGTCCCTACGGCTACGCCAGCCCGTAACCCTTCCCGTATAGCAATTTGCTCGGGTGCAATGGCAATGGCACGTACTCCCAGCCAGTGGGCAAGGGCGGAGGGCATGATGCTGCCGGAAACTGCACGCAGCACTGTGTGTTTGCGGGAAAGAGGAAAAGACAGGCTTTTTTTCATCGGGCGGGGCAGTCAGTTCTGGGGCAGAAAGGGGGCGGTGAGGGCTGCAAGGACAGGGATAATGGATAAGGAGAGCGAAAGAAGGGGTCAGTTTACGTGTCTTAAATGAATAGAATAGGGTGTGGTTCTGAAGAGCATCGCAGAGATATCACTCTCGTGAAACTCAAATCCTGTGTACAGACCAAGGCAGGATGAGGAGGCTGCAAAGAACAGGCCGGGAGTGACATTGGCTCTGGGCGCTCACCAAAGGAACAATAAAGTGAAGGAGCTGGCCGTTCTGTCATGCCTGTTCGCACAATGCAATAAGTTTTGTTGTAACAAGAATAATGTGGCGAAAATGGCTATTTTTTGCGGTTTTAAGAAACTCCAGCCCTGAGGCATGCTGGTGGTTCCGTGCCACGGGCTTACCACAAACACCATGAGAAGAGCGGCAGAGAGTGGTCCGGCATAGAGTGAGGCCTCTGGCTTTTTAACAAGAACCCGTGGTCTGGCCGGGAGTTGGGTATTCCTAGAAAATAAGGCTGCTGTTACACTCGTCGCGCCCTGTGCCTTTGAGGCGCGTGCAAAATGTTGGCCATGCGTAAGGGAAGCAGACAAACAAGATGAGTGCGGGGTGGGCACCCTGCACTCATTCATTCGGCAGTTCTGAAAACAGGATCAGAAGGAGATCAGGGCAGTCACTTTGAAGGTTCTGCCAGGCTGTGTGTAATAGGTTTTGGGCAGGGAAGAACTGTCTGGAATATCAAGTGCATTATAATAGGTTTTGTTGAAAACGTTGTACATACCCGCTTGCAAGCGCAGTTTTTTTGCAAAAGAGGGAGAATACCATCCCGTCAGGTCAAAGAGGACATAACCGGGTGTTTTATTCTTGCTGGAGGTTGGGTCCTGTACCTTGTCACGCGCAGCCGCAAAGGTGCTGGATAGGCTGGCCCCCCAGTTGGTCTGTTTGTAGCCAAACCCGATAATGCCACGAAAAGGGGCAACGGAGTTGAGGTGTACGTTCTCATCAGTATCCCGGCCATTTGCATAGGAAAGAGAGGTCCAGGCCTGCCAATGTGTGTCAAATGTCCAGTGGGCGCTGGCTTCTACACCGTAAATCCGTACATGCTGGCGGTTGGCATATTCAAATACGCCCATGGGATAATACCCGCCAATCCCCGCAGCGGCTGATGTGGTGGTAATGGTATCAATAAAGTTATGGTAGTAGTTATCATAGAAAGAAATAGTAGCACCTTTGTCAGAATTTCCATACCGCGCGCCCACTTCCCACCCTCGGCTGGTTTCAGGTTTAAGGTTGGCATTGCCAATATTTACGTAACTGCCGTTACCGCCATAGGTAAGATAAAGTTCTGTAGCGGAGGGGGCGCGGAAGGCTTCCGAATACTGGCCATATAAGGTCAGATTCCGTAAGATTTTTGCCTCTGCCAGAACCTTTGGTGAGAAACGGGAGCTGCTAGAGCGGCCAGGCTCGCCCATATAGGCGGCATTGGACGTGTAGGAGGCCGTTGCCTGCGGGTTGCGTTCATACCAATCAAACCGGAAACCGGGGGTGAGGTGAAACCATTCATTTCGGCCTATGCCCATGCGGTCCTGTACAATGGCTCCTAGATCATTTCCATGAACCCGTGGCATGTCAGACTGGTTTACATGCAGGAAGTTGCAGGAGAAAATGGCGGGGGAACAATTATCTCTTCCGGCTGCATACTGGCTGGTATCTGTCATATAGGCTTCCCCACCAAAGGTAAGGGCGTGGTGTACCGGGCCGGTGAAAAGATTGGCAGTGGCAGAGCCTGTTACCCCGTAGGACTGCACGGAAAGATCTGAATTCCGGTCATATTCCCCGCGTGGGGCCGCCAGCCTGTTGGACGAAGTATTTGTAATCATGTTCATCTGTTGCCAGTAGGCCAGAAAGTGGCCTTCGCTGAACAAAGCCGTCGGGCTGGGGGCTTTATAGTCATAATTGGCGGATACACGGGAGCGTTTGTTTTCTTCGCGCGTGCGGTAATGGCTGTAGGTGGACCCAACACTGGTAAGTGTATTTTCATCAGAATTGCGGTCAAACCACTCGCCTGTCAGGCCAACTCTGTGCCCGCCTGCAAAATAGTGGTGGATTTTACCAAGGAAATTTCCTTGCTCATAAGATTGCGGGTTCTTTTTGGAACGGGTTGTGCCACTTCCACTTGTTTTGCCCATGTTCCAGATTTCACTACCATTCTGGTAGCCGCCCTGAACCAGAAATACGGTATTCTTATATCGGCCAGCCAGAGCCTGATTAAGGTAGGCACTCTCGCTGGATCCATCATATGTCAGTTTAGACAAGCCACCAAAAGTCTTGCCATTTTTTAGAATATCTTCCGGGTCCAGTGTGCGGAGGGCGACCACTCCCCCAAGAGACCCTGTGCCGAAGAAGCTGGAATCAGCACTTTTGACAATATCCATTGCACCAAGTGAGTTGAAGTCAAATGCAGCAACCCCGCCTTCCACGCCGCGTGCGCCATCATTGGCCCATACGGTTCTGACACCATCAATGGTAGTCAGGAGCCTGTTCTGGTCCAGTCCGCGCATGTTGATGCTGAAGTTGCTGGCATTGTAGTTTACTGCGGCATCTACGCGCCGCGCATAGTCGGATAAATTATCAACCATGCGTTCCTGGAACGTTTTCATGGTTGTTGTGGTTGTCAGAACACGTGGTTTTCCGGTTGCGCTGTAATCTGCATCCGGATCAATTTTCATTGACTCAATAATGTCAGCTTTGCCGCGCACCCGTACAGGCCGCAATATCACAGTGCTTTTTTGTGGGGATGCTTTGTAAGGCGTTTGTGTGGGGGTGGTCTGTTGCGTTTCTGCCGGAGTAGCGGAAACGGAAGAATGTTCTGCTGCGTGGGCATTTATAGCAGGGATGGAAAGGATAGTCGAAGCCATTAGAAGAGGAGGCCAGAATGCTCCTGGCGCGCGAATGGTCATGAGCGACTCCGATAATAAGAATTATTCGCAAAAATAGAGGGTGGAAGAATTCTTTGTCAATCTAGTTGCATATGATTATCATTTGCGATATAGAATCGGGCAGGCGCCGGACATAGTGCGGGTATGGGGGGCATATGTTCACAGGTCCGGCGCCAAACCATCCGTATAAAAACACCGCAAAGGGGGGCACATGACGTTGCACACACAAGCTGGTCTGATCAGCGTGCTCAGGCAGTGTACACACGCAGCGCATGAGCGGCTTGATCACCGCATGACGGCTCTCAACCTGTTTTCAAGCCATGAACGCTATACGGTTTTTCTGGCGGTACAGTATCTTTTTCATCGCGATATAGCGGATCTTTACGCAAGGGCGGATGTCGCTGCCCTTGTGCCGGACATAGCGTCCAGAAACCGCCTTGCGCTTATTGAACAGGATATGCAGGACCTGTGTGTGCCTTACCCGATGGTGCGGCGTAACCCGCCTGTGGCCGGGAGTGTTTCTGCGGCTATCGGGTGGTTATATGTTGCGGAAGGATCAAAGCTGGGGGCGGCTGTTCTGGCAAAACGTGTTCAGGATATGGGCCTTACCGTGAAATTTGGTGCCAGACATTTTGCTCCGGATGCGCAGGGGAGGGCGCATGCGTGGCAGAGTTTCAAGGCCGCTATTGATCATGCCAATCTGGATACATCTGTCTGTGTGCGCCATGCTGGTACAGCGTTTGAGCGTGTGACACAGTATCTGGAGCGATGCGAACCTTATCTTCAGGCGGCGTAAGGTTATGGTTCTTCTGAAGAAACCTTTTTACAGAACATCTTTCTCTGAAAAGGGAAAGGTGACCAGCTACTCTGTCTCGCGCCGTATGATGATGGTGGGGATGGGGGCGGGGCTGGCTGCTGCTTTTGGCGGAGCGGCAGCCAGCGCACATTCATCCGGTGAACTGGCACAAAGAGACATAACAGATTGCCGGGGCAGGCGTGTTGTCGTGGGGACACCGCAGCGTATTGCCTGCATTGGTGGTGCCATTACAGAAACCCTTTATGCACTGGGCGCGCAGGACCGGATTGTGGCTGTGGATACCACCAGTACATGGCCGGTTGAGGCTTTACAGAAAAAGAAATCTCTTGGGTATATGAGGACAGTTTCAGCCGAAGGTGTTCTCTCCCTTCAGTCAGATCTTGTGTTGAGCTTGAATGATGCCGGGCCTCCCACAGCTATTGAGCAGCTTATGGCGTCATCTGTGCCAGTCGTTATGGTGGATTCCACACCTACGCCAGAAACAATAATGAATAGAACACGCTTTTTGGCCACGATCATAAACAGCCCGAAAGAAGGTGATGCGTTGTGTCAGACCATAAGCGAGGGATTTGATGCTTTGGCGCAGTGGCGCCGGGCTTTGCCCACTCCTCCACTCAAAGTCCTTTTTGTCATGAGTATGCAAAATGGAAGACCCATGGTGGCAGGAACTGGAACCGCTGCAGATAGCATGATAAAATTGACAGGATGTGTAAATGCTGCCGGCAGTATGCATGGTTACAAGATGCTGAATGATGAAGCCCTTATTCCTATGGCACCGCAGGTGGTGCTGCTGATGGCACAAAGTGCGTCCCGGATACAGTCTGAACTGATGGGGTCTGTGGCGTTTCAGCAAACACCTGCCGGACAAAGCAAAGGGTTTGTGCCAATGGAAGGAGGGCGCATGCTTGGCTTTGGTCCTGACACGCCGCATGTCGCCCTTGAACTGAGCCGAAGACTCAGTATGTTTCGCAAGCCTGCTTGAAGTTTTGTAGAATGAGCACAAAACTTATTTTTCTGGTCATTATCCTTCTATCTCTTCTGATCTCAATTTTATTTTCTCTGAATATTGGCGCAACACACATCAATCTCTGGGCGCTTGTGTCCTCTCAGGCGCACCAGGCCCTTAACCGGGAGGTTGTGCTCTTTATCCGTGCGCCGCGTGTTGCAATGGGAGTTCTGGCTGGCGCGGCCCTGGGGGGAGCGGGTGCCATCATGCAAGGGTTGTTCCGTAACCCTCTGGCAGACCCAAGTCTGATAGGTGTTTCCTCCGGTGCAGGGCTTGTAACATCCGTTTTGATTGTATGTGGCGTGCCAGAGCTTCTTCCGCCCGCATATGGAGCGTGGAGCCTCCCACTTGGTGGCATGGGGGGTGGATTTGGCGCAACTGCGTTACTCTATCTCTTTGCCAGGCGGCAGGGAGAAACATCTATCAGCACTATTCTGTTGGCTGGTGTGGCATTTTCTGCGTTCTGTGGTGCGCTAACAGGCATATTGGTGTTTCGTGCAACGGATCAGGCTTTGAGAGATATCACGTTCTGGACCATGGGCAGCCTGGTGGGGGTTAATTGGTCACGTGTTCTGCTCGTTCTTCCTTTTTTTGCAGTTTCCCTGCTTTGCACAGTCGGTCTGGCGCAGCCATTGAACGCCTTGCTGCTGGGGGAGGCTGATGCCAGTTTGATGGGGTTTCCGGTTGAACGTACCAAGCAACTTGCCATGGTGGCCTGTGCGGCTTCTGTGGGGGCCTCGGTTTCCATGGTTGGGTCCATAGGGTTTATTGGCGTGGTGGTGCCACATCTTGTCAGGTTGGTCACAGGGCCCGATTACAGGTGGGTTTTACCCGGCAGTGTTCTTTTGGGTGCCATGCTTCTGGTGATGTCAGATTCGCTTGCGCGTATTGTGGCCGCGCCAGCAGAAGTGCCGGTAGGGATTATCACAGCCATATTGGGCGCGCCGGTTTTTGTCTGGTTATTGGTGCGCACCCATAAAGGGAGCAGTGTGTCATGAAGCTGCGCCTTGAGGAGTGTTGTGTTGTTCGTCAGAGTAAAACCCTTCTGGAATCGCTTTATCTTTCCGTAAAGCCCGGAGAAATTCTTGCAATTATTGGCCCAAATGGTGCCGGGAAAAGTACGCTGTTGCGGGTAATGAGTGGCTCCATACAGCCCACATCTGGCACCGTGTGGCTTGGTGGTCGCAATATGGCAGAATTCAGCGGCATGGAACTTGCTCAGCACCGTGCGCTTCTGGCGCAGGAGTGCACAACAACAGCACGTTTTTCTGTGCAGGATCTGGTGAGTATGGGGTTAACCTATACTGGGAAACATATTGTCCGAAAAAAGAAAAATGAGATTATAGAATCGGTTCTCGACCGCGTGGGTTTAGCTGATTTTGGGGAGCGGGATAGCACTACCCTTTCCGGAGGAGAGCGGCAACGGGCGCATCTGGCGCGCGTGTTGGCTCAGTTGCACGGTGGAGGGGAGAGTCGGGGCGCTGGCATTCTGTTGCTGGATGAACCTCTAGCCGCGCAGGATCTGGCCCACCAGAAATTGATCATGGAGTGTGTGCTTGCGTACGCTGCACAGGGCGGGAGCGTTGTGCTGGTGTTGCATGATCTTAACTGGGCGGCAGCCTGTGCTGATACCATTGCAGTCTTGTCTAGAGGGCGGTTGCATGCGCAGGGTAAGCCGGTGGAAGTTCTAAACATCCATCTTCTGGCAGAGGTGTTTGGAGTGCAGTCACGCAATTATGTGACTCACGTTGGCACAGGTCGGCCGTTTATCATACCGCACGATCTGATGGAACGTTCATCTTTAAGGACATGAAAAAGGAAAGCATATGTATATCGCCATGAATCGCTTCAAGGTTCATCCTGACCACGAGGAAGCTTTTAAAAAGCGTTGGCTTGACCGTGAAGTTCTTTTGAAAACGGTTCCCGGTTTTGAAAGCTTTCAGTTTCTTCAGGGGCCACGGTATGAGGATTATGTGCTGTATGCCTCTCATACTGTCTGGGCGTCTTATGATGCCTTTATCGGGTGGACAAAATCCGAACAGTTTCGGGCCGCTCATGCCAATGCGGGAGAGGGCAAACCACTGACAGTTGGTCCCCCGGTTTTTGAGGGGTTCCAGGTTCTTCAGAATATTAGTAACTGAGATTTTGCATTTCTTTCTGCCGTATGTTCTGAACCATACGGCAGTTTTTTGGCCTGACGGTGATTTTGGAAATGCTGGAAGGAGGCGTCTAAAGACCTCCTTTCATGATCGAATGACAATTATGACTGATTGATATCTCAAGATGTGGAAAATTCTTGAGAGAGGTTTTTCGACCCCTTCATGTACAATATTTATAAACTTCTATAAAACAGTTCTAAAATTTAAAACATTCCAAAAAAGATGGGTTTTTGTTCCTTCAGTTTTTGGGAGAGTGGCGATCAATGTGGCCCAGATCACGGTCTGGGGCGATCACATTGCGGACGCGTCGTTTTAGTTCCTTCGCGTCAGGAAAACCACCATCCTGTTTCCTCTCCCAGATGACATGATCATTAACGCAAATTTCAAACCGCCCTCCTGTATCAGGGATAAGGGAAACTTCTCCCAGCTCTTGCCCGAATGTGGACAGAAGCTCCTGCGCCATCCACCCAGCGCGCAAAAGCCAGTTGCATTGTGTGCAGTAGCGAATGGAAACGTGAGGGGCTGTGGAAGAAAAGACAGTCATGCGGACACCACTTGAGTTTTGCGAAAGATGGGGAGGCAAAGATCAGAGTGGGTTTATAGCATGTGTGAAAGCGCCGGATGGAAAATATTCTTGGAGAATGAACGGGAAGCGCTATTGCGTAGAGCGCAAAAGGCAGGGCCCGTTACGATTCAGTAAGATCCGACTTGCTTAGAAAAAGAGAAAAAAGCTGATTATGTAAACGCTGGAGAGAATGAGGTGCACTTGAATGATAGGCGACAAGAGGTGTGATTATTATGCAGGCGACGTTAGCAACAAAGAGTCAATAGAGGGCATAAAAAAACGCCGGGTTTTTACGCCCGGCGTTTTTTGCTGGTGAAGCTAGATGCTTCAGAACTCGACGCTTGCGCTGCCCATGACCATGAAAGGAGCGGCGATGGAGTAAGTGCTGTTGCCAGCCCTGATCTTGGAGCCAAACACGCCTGTTGTGGCCAAGCCATTGGCCGCGGTTCCGTTTACATAGCCAAGATAGTGCCGGTCCGTGATGTTGCGCAGGTTGAGGCGCAGGGTGGGGGCCTTCAGAACACCCCAGTCCTTGAAACGGTAGCCGGCATTGACGTTCATGGTCAGATAGCCAGGAATATGCTGGTCATTGTTGAAGGAGGAATACTGCTTGGCGATATATTTCAGGCCGTATCCTGCAAAGAAGTGACCGTCATCGTAATCAAGATTGAAAGCCAGTGAGTATTTAGGGGTTTGGGGTGCGAACTTGCCTTTGCTGAACACATAGTCGCTACCGCTGCCAGCGGCCACGTTGCTGTCCGTGCGTGCATTAATATATTCTGCGGAGAAATACGGACGGAGATGGTAGAGGATCGGGCGGGTACCCACTTCAACATCCACACCATCGGCATGGGAGTTCCCGCCATTGATGCTCTGGCTGTAATAATCACCATTCGGCATGACCACGGTCTGCTGGTATAGGCGGTTGGTGAAATTGTAATGGAAGTAGGTGATGGAGCTCATCACCAGCGGTCCCTGATAACGCCAGCCAAATTCTTCAGAAATCGAGATTTCAGGCTTCATGTTGGCATTGGCGTGGGTGGAATAGCCACTGCCTGCAAAGTAGGCGCCGGAATCATAGAGAGACGTATTCATGGGAATACGGAAATTTGTAGTAGAGGACGCGAAAAGCTGGTTTTCGTTGTTGATCTTGAAACGGATAGAAGCGGCGGGCAGAGGCTGCTGCCAGGAACCGTTGATATAGGGGCCAGTTGAGGTGTCTGGCAGGAAGTTGTGACCCTGCCGGTTGACTACCGTATATTTCAGACCAGCTTCCAGTGTCAGGCGGTTATGCAGAAGGGAAAGGCTGTCTGCAATGAACATGGTGTGAATGCGGGTTTGGGTCAGGTTGTCCCGATATTGTGCGGTTTCACCGTTAGAGAGAAGAAGGTGAGGGCCGCTTCCCATCAGATCATTGGGTTTGCCGGTGGCGTAATCGATCAGGCTGTAAGGGCCAGTCTGGATCTGCTTGGAATATTCGAACCAGTAGCCGATGCTCAAACGGTTGATGCCGGTATGCAGGGACAGCTTTGTAACCGCACCGGGACGGTAGGTTTGTGTGTTGGATGGGTTATACAGCAGCAGGGAGCTGGTGTTGGACGCATTATAGGGGCCGATAGAGCCCGTCATGGTCTGAGACCCGTACTGCTGCTTTGTCAGGTCTTCGTTATAGGCGCCCCCACCATTGCCGTTCCCATACCAGAAATAAGGGGTTTCGGTCAGGGTCAGGTTATCAGTCAGCGTAAAGGTTGAAGGCGCACTGGCGTAGATATTGGTGAAGGGGTTGCGGTGCAACTGATAGTAGGTGGAGTTGGGTTTTTTGGGATCCCATTGGGAGGAATAGGCATTATGAATGCCCTTTTGCTGCCAAGCGCTCATGTTGGTGGATGGGAACATCACACCTGTTGACTGGTTGCCGACGAGGGAGAAGGAAATTTTGTTTCCTTTGCCCCATTCACTGACCCACTTTGTTTCACCATGCAGCTTGTTCTGGCCGCCGGGGCCGCGCCAGGATTGTTCGACAGCATCCGAGAAGGACACATAACCGCGCACATTGGTGTGGCCAACATACCCGGTATCAAGGCGACCGAAAATGCGACGGGCATTATAGTTGCCGTAGGAGCCAACTATTTTACCGCCCAGGCGCTCCTTGGGGTCCAGCAGATACATGTTCACAGCACCGCCCGTGGCGCTGATGTGCGGACTATCAAGATCGGCGGAGCCCTGTTCCACATTAATGGTACGCAGATTTTCAGGATCGACGATTTCCTGCGGATAGACAGCGTAGCTGCCGATATCGTTGATGGGGAACCCTTCAAGCGTGAAGCCGATCTGACTTTCGGTCAGACCGCGCATGCTGACATGCCCACCGGACAGCCCCATGGGGTCGGTAGAGGTTGTGTTGACACCCGGCAGCATTTCAATGAGCTGCATGGGGTTGAGGCCCGCAGCCTGTTTCTGAATGAATTCGGCTGTCACGGTCGAGCGGGACTTGGGCGCATCTTCCTTGATCATCAGACCACCGCCCACGGACCGATGGCGGGAGCCTTTGACATCCAGATTTTCAGGAGCCTGATCGGTAGGGGCTGTTGATCCCATCATGGAGGGCTGAGAGGAGGAAGCGGCTCTCGGGGCCTGTTTGACCTGCCGGACAGGTTTACTGCTTCTCTCCGTATGCGCCTCCGTCGGAGCGGCTAAGGCGTTTGCCGCTGGAATGGCAAAGCTGATCAATGCAGAGGTTGTAAGAAGGCGGCGCATGAAGGAGGGCATTGGGTCCTGTTCACATCGGCTGGTATAGTGAGCATGAGCTCTTGGAATGACGATAGCGTCTCATTACGATAAAATAACATCAGTGGGCACAGCAGAATCAGGGCAGAGGTGTGTTTGCTGCATGGCCGTGTCAAATTGGTAACAGTGTGCCCATGGAGCATGACTAATTGGCCTCTTAACCTGCGAGTTGTTTGTGCAACTGGTCAGGTATTGAGCAACAGGAGAAGGGATGGCCCTTGGGAAGGCAGGGGTGGGACGCATTATTGGAAGGGAGCCGGACCCTACAGCGGGTGGTAATATATACAGCGAGGATGCGTGGTTTTTTATGTTGCCACAGTGTGTTGTTATTTTTTTGATTTTTATTTCTGGTTGTGGGTGTTTTTTAATAATAATATAAATTTGTATTTTATCTGTAAATAGAACTCAAATAATTGTTGTATTTATTCCATTGATTTTTTATTTGGAATAAGGTGTTCGTAATATTTCTATATCGCTATGTGTTAAAGGCATTTTTGGCCTGAGGGCAGAGGAGCACAATCATTCTCCTCTTTTCTCAAGTGGGATCTCGTCAGCCGTTTTTGCAAAAAAGAAGTTAAAACCGGAAAACGAAGTTTGACTGATAGTAGGTGGCGCTGGACCCGCCTGCGCGGTTGAGGCTGTGAGATGTCATGAAGCGTGAGACATATTGTGTCCAGGAGAGATGAGGCGTGATCTGCCATGCCAGAGAGGCCTGCGGGGCCATGCCAATGAATTTCCCATCAAAATTATGAGCGAACGTATAAAATCCAGAAGACCGGTAAACAGGATCTTGAGTGCTGTAACGCCAGAAGAGCGGGTATTTTACTTGCAGGCTAAGCGATTTTACAAAAGTGGCTCTCACCAAGGGCGCAAAGCTGATCAGGTTTGATCCTGTCATGTAAGTGGTGGTGTCCAGATAATTGGTTTGCGGATTAAAGGGAGAAATGTAGGTGCCGATTGTGCCGGAATTCTTGTTCTTGTTGCCTCCAGAATAGACATCTGTCTGGAGGCCCAGAAATGTATGAAACCGGTTTTTAGGTAAGCGGTATCCTACAAGCGTATTGATGGCATAACTGCTGACAGAACGGGCTTCATTGGTTTTGGCATAACGGAACACCCCACCCTGCCAGATGCCGCCAAGGGAAAATTCAAATGGGCCCGCAATTCCATGCCAGCGGATGCCAAAATTGTTACGGGTGTTGGACCCTTTGCTGCTGCCTGTGGCCGTTGCAATAGCGCCGCCGGAGCCTGAAAGTTTGTAGCCAACATAAAAGGCATCCAGAAAAGAATAGGTGCGGTCTCCCATGAAGTGACCATCAGGTGCGGCCCATGTCATGTTGAAACCATAAAGACGGGTATTGTAGTTTTCAGTATCCCGGAACATTTTTGTATAGCTGTCATTGGTCTGGACAAAATCCCAGCCATCTATACGCAGACGTGGCCAGACCATATAGGCCCGAAAGCCGTTCCAGGACAGGGGGACGTTGGGCGTCTCCCGGTTGTAGAGCATATAGGATGGGGCATCCAGAAACTGCTGTCGGCCAAACATGAAACCACTTTTTGCCCCCAGCATGTTCCAGCGGGTTTCAATGAAAGCCTGCTGCACATCAAGCCGTTTTCTGTAGGTGCTTCCATAACCGTAACCATTCCAGCCCCCGGCATCCGCATTGATGAGCTGACCAAACAGGCGCACGTGAGAGCCCAGATGCAGATCAGCACCGTACAGGTTTCTGACCCCAAAGCGACCGGAATCATTGTTTTTCTGGGTGCCCAGATTAGGACGACTTTCAAACCAGTTGCGCAACCGGGTCTCGCCAGAGAAACTGAGCCATATTGAGCCACTGTTGTTCAGGGCGATGTATTTGAGAATATCAAAAGGGTCCGTCCGCCTGCTTTTGTCTCGCAGACGGCTCCAGTCTTCCGCCCAGGGCGCGATACCGTATTGCCCTACAGGACCAAATCCTGCTGCTTCACCATTGCCTCTGTTGAAAACACCCCAGTCATATTGTCGGCCAGAGGAACGCCCTTGTGCGCCAGTGGTGCGGATTGGCTGCCCGACAGGTGTGGCGTGCGGGTAGAGGATAATTTTAGGCAGGGGGGCGGTGTGGACTGTAATCTGTTCTCCCGAATGAGCAGGAAGCTGAGCGATGCCATCTGGTGCGGGGACAGTGGTGCCAGTCTGTGCGGAGGCCTGAGGGGTGATGGTTGTTGGAACACTGACGGCAGAAGGCGCGGCGGCCATAGCCGGAGCAGCCATCAGGCAGAGCGCAGAAGGTGAGGCGAGAAAGAGGAAGCGCTGAACGGCTGAAGACTGAAAACCAACCATGGGATTTCCCAAAAAGCAGTATAAAACCAATAAATGAAATTTAATCGTAACGAAAAAAGAATATGCATATCACGAATTAAAACGCAATATAAAACTAACAACGATATATATTAGTTAGTATGTGAACTATTCTCTAAGGTTGTGGGGTGGTTTGTAGAGGGATGTTACAAAAGGTGAGATGCGATGATGATAAGGGTTATCAAAAAATACTATAATTTATGTTTTTACTTGACGAATAATATACAAATGATAACGTGAATTAGGCGCTGGGGTTGCTGCGGTACCCGAAGAGATACGCGCAAGCTATGAGGAGAGACAATTACAGTGTCAGATATCCTGTCACGGCGCGCTTTTATGGGCGCCGCAGCTTTAGCTGGGGGCGTAGCCGCCGGTTTTGCTTTTCGTCCCGCAAAGGCGGACACTATCCGGTTGCTGAATGTCTCCTACGACCCCACACGGGAGCTGTATGCGGATATCAATAAGGCTTTTGCCGCAGCTTATACCAAAACGCATGCTGACAGTTCCGTTTTTGTCAGAACATCAAATGGTGGGTCTGGTGCGCAGGCGCGTTCCGTTCTGGAAGGGGCCCCTGCCGATGTTGTCACGCTGGGTCTGGCGTATGATATTGATATTCTTGCCCAGCACGGCTTGCTGGCTCAAGATTGGCAGAAGCGTCTGCCTCATAATTCCACACCCTTTACCAGCACGATTGTTTTTCTCGTCAGAAAGGGAAACCCCAAAAACATTCATGATTGGCCAGACCTGATCCGTGATGATGTAAAGGTTGTTACGCCTAACCCCAAAACATCAGGGGGTGCCCGGTGGAACTATCTGGCTGCATGGGGATGGGCCCTGCGTCAGCCCGGTGGTTCGGAAGAAACGGCACGCGCTTATTTGAAAGCGCTTTTCAAGCATGTGCCTGTGTTGGATACGGGCGCGCGCGGCGCGACAAACAGCTTTGTACAGCGTGGATTGGGTGATGTGTTGCTGGCGTGGGAAGATGAGGCCCTGCTGGCGGCCAAGGATATCGGGCCAGACCAGTTTGATATTGTGGTTCCCAAAGTGACCATTCTGGCGGAGCCGCCTGTCGCTGTTGTGGATAAGAATGTGGCCCAGCATGGCACGCAGACTGCTGCGCAAGCGTATGTTGATTTCCTGTTCTCTCCTGAAGGGCAGCGTATTGGCGCGAAACATTATTTCCGTCCCGTAGACCCCGCGGTGGCTGCTGAAAGCCAAAGTCGCTTTCCAAAAGTGGAAACGTTTGACATCGCCAGTTTGGGTGGGTGGGCCACGGTGCAGAAAAAGCACTTTGGTGACAACGGTATCTTTGACCAGATTTATCGTGGCTGAATAAGAGAGACTTTGGCTTGGTATGATGGTTGCCAAGCCTAAAAGCGTCCTATTTCAGGTGCCCTTTTAGAAAGGGCGGAATGCCGTTTGTGGTGGCATAGGCGGCTGAGGGGCTGCCTGAGAAGAAACGGGTGGCCTGCCGAAAGGACCAAAGGGGCCTTTGGGTACGGCAGGCCAATTTCCCGTGGAGGGAGGTTCCACCAGATCTGAGGGGGGATGGGGCATAGCCTGTTCTGCTGCTGTCATGGCCAGACGGTTGCGCGGCAGAGCTTCCGGGCAGTGGTCACACATCCAGCGAATGATTTTTTCCCGAATTTCACAGCGTAAATCCCAGCTTCTGATAGCCGTGCGCGCGCTGGCCGTAACACGGATGATCATGGTCTGGTCTGTGCAGTCAGCAACCTGTGCGCTGAAATCCTTTCCCGTCCATTGTGGGCAGCCGCGCACAATTTCTTCCAGCTTGGCGCGGATACGGTCCATGGGGGCGCGGTAATCCACATGCAGATAGACCGCCCCAATCAGTTCTGCTGAGTTGTAGGTCCAGTTTTCAAAAGGCGTATCGAGAAAATACGCAATGGGCACAATCCGCCTGCGCCAGTCCCATGAGCGCAGCACCACAAAGGTGGAGGTGATCTCCTCCACCCAAGTCCAGTCCCCCTGAAAGGCGATCAGATCCCCCATGCGGATGGGTTGTGTCATGGCAATCTGAACACCGGCAAACAGGTTCACCAGAATAGGGCGGGCCGCAAGACCTGCAATCAGGGAGGCCGCACCTGCAGAGGCAAACAGGCTCAGCCCATATTCTCTGACCGGTTCAAACGTGATCAGTTCGGCGCTGACGGTTAGCACGCAGATCAGAATTTCCGCAACGCGCCGGAGCAGGCGTACCTGTGTGGCATGTTTGCGGGCAAGGATATCATCGTCCTGATCAGCTTCTGCAAAGCGCACCAGATAGGCATCTGAAATTACGCGAGTGGTCAGCAGGGTGCCCAGGCCCATGACGGCCACAAAGCTCATCAGCAATAGATGCGCGACTGTATCCAGTAACTCGCCGCGCAGGCCGCAGGCGGGTAGGGCCACACTCATGGCGAGAATGACAACGGTCAGCCGGACAGGGCGGCGCATGGTGCGGGTGAAGGACCGAACAAAGGCGCCCCGTTTGGCCCCGGGAATGCGCATGAGAATGCGGTCTGTCACCAGACGGCTGAGAGCCGCCGCGCAAAGGCCGATGAGGGCGAGGACCAGAAGGGAGACGAGCGAGGGCGGAAGCCAGCTCAACCATGTGCGGAAGGAAGAGACAAGAGGGGTCAGTTTAGTCTGGATAGTCTCCGCCATGGGTTCATGCTGGAGGGTGGTCGATGTGATGGACATAAAGAAAAGTGGGAACCTTGTGGTAAACGAACAAAAAAGCGGGTGATGGACTGCTCCGGCACTGGCAGCACCACACAACAGGCTTGGGGATAAGTTTAAGACGCCTGAGCAACAAAGAGGTTCAGGCCGGGCTGCCTTGCAGCGGAAAGAGGAAGGTCTTCAGGGCGATGAAGAGGAAGGCATTATCTAACTGATGGGGGGCAGTGCTTCGTCCGCAAGGCTGCCGGTTGGTTTTCTCGCCCACCGCCAGGCGCCTAACCCCTGCCGGGCTAACTCACGGTGCATGATCATGATGGGCCATTGGCCGGACCCCTGATACGTGCCCATGCCATCTGGTGCAGCCAGACGCTGGGCAAGGGCTTCCACGAGTGTAACGGAGCGATGGCGTCCGCCAGAGCAGCCAATGGCAATGGTGGCGTATTTTTTACCTTCCCGCACAAACCGCGGGAGCACCAGTTGCAGCATGGCGTGAATCTGGTCCAGAAACGGCAGATAATCCGTATCTTCCGCCACATAGGCCGCAACATCCGCATCCAGTCCGGTTTTGGGGGCTAGGGCAGGGTCATAATGAGGGTTTCTCAGGAAGCGGGCGTCAAACACAATGTCGGCTTCACGCGGTAAGCCTGCCGGAAAGGCAAAGGACATCAGGGCAACGGTCAACCCCTCAGCAGACCCTCCCTGCCACGGACTAAAGCGACTTTCTACAAACTGCCGTAATTCTGGCGGTGGCATGTCTGATGTATCAATAACCAGATCGGCTGCGGCGCGTAGGGGGGCCGTAAGGGTTGTTTCTTCTTCAATCCCTTCCTTGATGCTGCCGTGCAGGGCAAGGGGGTGGCGGCGGCGGGTTGCGGTGTACCGCCGCAGTAGAACACTTTCTTCCGCTGTGGCGTAAATCAGTTCAACCCGTAGGTTCGGGTTGACGCGTAGCCGGGCCACTGCTTCCAGCACGGCGGAAGCATCAAACCCGCGCGTGCGGGAATCCACCCCAATGGCAACAGGGCGCTCTGCACGGGCCACAATATCGTCCAGCATCCCGAGGGGGGGGTTATCAATAACCTCGTGGTCCAGATCTTCCAGAATGCGCAGGATAGAGGACTTGCCTGCACCAGATAGCCCTGAAACCAGCAGGATACGGCGGGGAACAAGTGTATCATCCGCGCACATTACATCTGTTCCTTTCTGTGGCCGGGGGCGGCAAAAAGTGTTCAGGCCTGCATGGCAAGCGGGAAGACCAGCGCCTGTCAGCAAAAACAGGCATCCGCTGCTGAATAAAGCACTGACCCAAATTAAGGTAGCGGCATTATGCTCGGGTCTGGCCCCGTTGCGCAATATGTCTGCAAAGCTTTGGGCGGGCAGGGCGTACCCGCACTGCATGCATGACACGGTTCACATTTTATAGGGTATGATTTGTTACGAAAGAGCAATTTGCGATTCTGAGAGATCTGGCAGTATAATGAGCACTTATGGTTGACGCGTTACATCACACTCCTTTTGGCTCTTCCGCTCCTACGCTGCGGGTGGAACACGGTCCTGCAGGGGTGCGGATCAAGGGACTCAGGTCTTCTTCTGCCCCAACACAAACCATAGCGGAACAATGTGCCGCAGCATTGGATATGGGCGCGGCAGTGCTTGCGCAGGAAGGACTGTCCTTAAAAGATGTTACGCGGGTGGTGTATATCATTGCGGATGCGGCTGATTTTCCATCCTGCTTTCCCACCTTACGGCACGTTTTTTCACATTTATCGCCTTCTCTGACCCTCATGTGGGTCAAAAGCATGACGCCTGCCGCCGTAAAAATAGAACTTGAATTGTGCGTTGAAGCCGAACCAGCCTGAGCCGCAATGGGCTCAGGGGGACAACGCGGACTGAAGTCCGGAGTTATTTGAAAATTAAACTTTAAGTCGCAACTTTAGGCAGGCGCACGGTGAAGCGTGCGCCTGCCACATGCCCTTGTGCATCATGCCGGTTTTCAACCGCGATTGTGCCATGCAGCGCTTCGACAATCTGACGGCTGATGGAAAGCCCGAGCCCGGAATGCTGGCCAAAATTTTCGTTTTTGGGGCGTTCTGAATAAAACCGATCAAAAATGGAATCGAGTTTGGCTTGAGGAATGCCAGGCCCTTCATCCGAGACGGAAATGGAGATCATGTTCCCCACCGGGGCCGCTTCCAGCAGGATGTGCCCATTGGATGGAGAGAAAGAAATGGCGTTGCCAATCAGGTTGCGCAAAACCTGCACCAGTCGGTCTTCCACCGCCAGAGCGCGGAGGGGATGCTCGGGGGAATCGCCTTCCACTTTTGTGGTGATGATCGGCTGACCTTCCTTGCGAGTGGCCTGATGGATTTCAGCCAGAACAGAGAGAAGCGGTTTGATGGAAACCGGCTCGGCCTGTGCGCGGGACATTTCGGCATCCAGACGGCTGGCGTCAGAGATATCGGTGATCAAACGGTCCAGACGGCGGACATCTTCATTGATGATGGTCAGAAGGCGACGCTGCTGATTCAGGTCTTCAATGCGCAGCAGGGTTTCAATGGCGGAGCGGATGGAAGAAAGCGGATTTTTGATTTCGTGACTGACATCTGCGGCAAACCGCTCGATGGCGTCCATCCGTTTCCACAGTGCCTGTGCGCTGGCCTGCAAGGCGCGGGCCACGTCGCCAATTTCATCGCGCCGGGCCAGCAGGCGGGCTGGCACGGTCCCTGTGCGACCCGAAGATTCGCGCATGATCTGGGCGGACGCCGCCAACCGCAACAGGGGGCGGGCGATTGTGAGAGACAGATACCATGAGAGCAGGATGGTAATAACCAGAACCGTGAGGAACAGGGATAAAATGGAGGAACGTACGGCAAAAACCGAACGATCAACCTGAGAGGCCGCACGGGTAAGCTGGATAATCCCAACCGTATGGCCATCACGAATGACGGGCTCCGCCACGGTAATGATCAGGCGGCCATTAGCCGTGCGGCGGATGTAAGGTGGGGCTTCTGGTGGCGGGCGGAAGTTGGGGCCATTGGCTTCTAACGGGCGGGCGGGATCAGCCGGAATATCGGCCTCATTCGTGTCCAGCCGGACAATATTGGTTTCGTTACTGCGCCATACCCACGTCAGCAGGCGTTCAAAAAAGCTGGGGCCAAAGGGAGGCGGACCATTGGGCTCATTCATGGAGCCGGGTGGCGGGCGATTGCCATGGCGGAACGGAAAGGAGCGGGGTGGGTGATCCGGCTGATCTACCACATTATCCGCTACCAGTTGGCCATCCGGGCCAAATAGACGGGCATGTGCGCTGGGGCTAGGCTCGGTCAGGCGCAGCAGCAGTCGGCGGGCTTGCGAGGATTCCAGTGAAAAATCACTATCCGGGTCTGTGCTGCGGGCGCGCGTGCTGCGAACAGCGCTTTCCCCCAACGCTCCGGCATAAATACGTGCCTGTTCCCGTAAGCCCGCAACTTCCGTTGTCAGGAGGCTGTTTCTGAACTGGTTGAGAAACAGCATGGTGACTGCCAGCAGGGCCAGCGGCAGAACATTCACCAGCATGATGCGCCGCATGAGCGGAGAAACCAGCCGTGTTTTGGAGGCCTCATACGCGGCGGTGGCTTCAATGCCACCCTGTTTGTTACCTTGTCCCGGCAGCTTCAGGCTTTTCAGTCTGGAGAGCGAGGAAGAAACAGACATGCGTGTCCGATGTGTCACCAGCGGGCCTCAGTCTTCCCGGTATCGGTAGCCAATGCCGTAAAGGGTCTCAATCTGGTTGAAATTGTCATCAACTTGCCGGAATTTCTTGCGGACACGCTTGATGTGACTGTCGATTGTGCGGTCATCCACATAAACCGTGTCCCCATAGGCGGCATCAATCAACTGATCGCGTGATTTCACCAGCCCGGGACGCTGGGCCAGCGTTTTTACCAGCAGGAACTCCGTAACCGTCAGCGGGACATCCTGCCCGTTCCACGTGCATTTGTGGCGCAGTTCATCCAGAGAGAGCGGACCGCGAACCAGTGCACCGCCAACTGGCGTGCCGTTGGCTTCCGCACGGCTTACTTCGTTCCGGCGCAGCAGGGCGCGGATGCGTTCCAGCAGCAGGCGTTGGGAAAAGGGCTTGGTGATGTAGTCATCAGCGCCAAGGCGCAGCCCCATAAGCTGATCCACTTCCTCATCCTTGGAGGAAAGGAAGATGACCGGCAGATTGGACCGGGCGCGCAGGCGCTGCAACAGTTCCATGCCATCCATGCGGGGCATCTTGATATCCAGCACGGCCAGATCAACAGGATAAGCCGTCATGCCCTGCAGGGCCGATTCGCCATCAGTATAGGTGCGGACGTGAAAGCCTTCGGCTTCCAGCGTCATTTGTACCGAGGTCAGGATGTTGCGGTCGTCATCAACCAGCGCAATCGTCTGCTTGGTACGCTCTACCATTGTGTGCGTGTTCCTTCATCGCCTTCAACGCCAGCCCATGAGCATACGGGGTTCGCCCTGTTTGCGCCATGGGGGCAGAGTCTTTCATGTTGCCGCGTTTTTTGAGCACGGCTTGCATGCGTTGTAAAATCATCATCGCGGTGCCGTGCAGGTCTTGTCGGTTCCAGACGGGTTGCTTACTTCTTGGTGCATGACCCACGATACAGATCCCAACCGGGTC
The DNA here is from genome assembly GCF_030644465.1 of Acetobacter tropicalis. Taxonomy (NCBI): domain Bacteria; kingdom Pseudomonadati; phylum Pseudomonadota; class Alphaproteobacteria; order Acetobacterales; family Acetobacteraceae; genus Acetobacter; species Acetobacter tropicalis. The sequence continues at coordinate 1,966,669 of NZ_JAUYUW010000001.1, forward strand.
GGCACGCCGGCAGAGCCGGCTGAAACCGACCAGATCTCCCAGCCTCAGGAAGCGGTTGCACCTGAAGCGGAGACCCATGCCGAGCTGTCCTCTGCTGCCGAGGGCCGTCTTCAGGAGCTTGAGCAGGAAGCTGCCGAGTTCAAGGAGAAATGGCTGCGGGCCGAGGCCGATAACCAGAACCTGCGCACCCGTGCCAAGCGGGATGTGGAAGATGCCCGGCAATATGCCGTGCAGAAATTTGCGCGGGATGTGGTGGAAGCGGCTGAAAACCTGCGTCGTGCGCTGGCCAGTCTGCCTGCGCATCAGGAAGGGGAAGACAGCGTTCTGACCAAGATGCGTGAAGGCATTGAAAGCACGGAACGTTCCTTCATCTCCATTCTTGAGCGTCACGGCATCAAGTGTGAAGACGCGCAAGGCAAGACGTTTGATGCCAATTTGCATCAGGCCATGGCGGAACAGCCGAGTGCAGAGCATGCACCGGGCACTGTAATGCAGGCATGGACGCCGACATGGACGTTGCACGGGCGTCTTCTCAAGCCTGCCATGGTGGTGGTGGCCAAAGCACCGGAATAAGCCGGGTTTCTGGCAAGGGTATGGGTGGTAAAAATTTTGTTTGCCAACGGCTTGCTTCTACTTGAAAGAGCGCAGGCCGCACCATACATCAGGCTTAACACTCGCAACCTGTTTTCCGGCAAAGGAAAATCAGGTGAGAGACTAAGGACCCAGTCCGGTGCTTCGGGCCAGGCTAGGTCGCTGAAGGAGAGTATGAATGAGCAAAGTTATTGGTATTGACCTTGGTACGACCAACTCCTGCGTGGCCGTGCGCGAAGGGAATGAAAACAAGGTTATTGAAAACAGCGAAGGTGCACGCACAACGCCGTCCATGGTTGCTTTCACCGAAGGTGGTGAAATGCTGGTTGGACAGGCTGCGAAACGTCAGGCTGTCACAAACCCGGCAAACACATTCTATGCCGTGAAGCGTCTGATTGGTCGTCGATTTGATGATGCGACCGTTCAGAAAGACAAGGAAATGGTGCCTTACACCATCGTCAAGGGTGACAATGGTGATGCATGGGTGGAAGCGCGCGGCACGAAATATGCCCCTTCCCAGATTTCCGCGTTCGTGCTCGGCAAAATGAAGGAAACCGCCGAGGCTTACCTTGGTGAAAAAGTGACGCAGGCCGTTATTACCGTTCCTGCTTACTTTAACGATGCCCAGCGTCAGGCAACCAAGGATGCCGGTCGTATCGCTGGTCTTGAAGTTCTGCGTATCATCAACGAACCCACCGCTGCGGCTCTGGCTTACGGGCTGGAAAAGAAGAGTGGCGGCACGGTTGCGGTTTATGACCTTGGTGGCGGCACGTTCGACGTTTCCGTTCTGGAAATTTCTGACGGCGTGATCGAAGTGAAATCCACCAACGGGGATACGTTCCTGGGTGGTGAAGACTTTGATAACCGCATTATCGGGTATCTGGCGGATGAGTTCAAACGCGAACAGGGCATTGACCTGCGCGCTGACAAGCTGGCTCTGCAGCGTCTGAAAGAAGCTGCTGAAAAAGCGAAGATCGAACTGTCTTCCTCCAAGGAAACGGAAATCAACCTGCCGTTCATCACCGCAGACGCTTCTGGTCCGAAGCATCTGGTGCTGAAGCTGACCCGCGCCAAGCTGGAAAGCCTTGTTGATGATCTGATCCAGCGCACGCTTGAACCCTGTAAGGCTGCCCTGAAAGACGCTGGCGTCTCTGCTTCTGAAGTGGATGAAGTCATTCTGGTTGGCGGCATGACCCGTATGCCGAAGGTGATTGAGGCTGTTAAAAGCTTCTTCGGCAAGGATCCGGCCCGTAACGTGAACCCGGACGAAGTGGTGGCCATTGGTGCAGCTATTCAGGGTGCGGTGCTGAAAGGTGATGTTAAAGACGTTCTGCTGCTGGACGTAACCCCGCTGTCTCTGGGTATTGAAACCCTGGGTGGCGTGTTTACCCGCCTGATCGACCGCAACACCACCATCCCGACCAAGAAGAGCCAGACCTTCTCCACTGCGGAAGACAACCAGAACGCGGTGACCATTAAGGTCTATCAGGGCGAACGTGAAATGGCGGCTGATAACAAGCTGCTTGGCAACTTTGACCTGACGGGTATTGCCCCGGCTCCGCGTGGTGTGCCGCAGATTGAAGTGACGTTCGACATCGACGCCAACGGTATCGTGTCCGTGTCCGCCAAGGATAAGGCAACCGGCAAGGAACAGCAGATCAAGATCCAGGCCTCTGGTGGTCTGTCTGAAGGCGATATCGAACAGATGGTCAAGGATGCTGAAGCCAACGCTGCAGCAGATAAGGCCAAGCGTGAACAGGTTGAAGTGCGTAACAATGCTGAAAGCCTTGTGCATCAGGTTGAAAAGTCTCTGTCTGAAGCAGGTGACAAAGTTCCTGCTGCTGACAAGACGGAAGCTGAAGGCGCTATTGCTGCGGTCAAGACGGCTCTGGAAGGCAGCGATGCCGAAGCCATCAAGAGCGCAAGTGATCGTCTGACACAGGCAGCCATGAAGATCGGTGAGGCTGTGTATAAGGCTGGTCAGGCTGAGGAAGGTGCTGCTGCTGGCGGCGCTGGGGCAGCCGGGGCTAACCCGAATGAGGAAAAGATTGTTGATGCGGACTTTGAGGACGTAAACGACAAGAAGTCCTGATCGGGCGCGACTACCGCGGATGGCGGGGTTGGTTTTCCCCCGCCATAACCGTTTTTTCTCTGGCGTCCGTGCTTCTTGGAAGGCGGACGCCTTTGTCATATCTGACACATGCTGCGCTCAGTAAGAGGCAGAACCCCCTAAGAGGATTTTCATGGCCACCCAGGTTGATTACTACGAACTTCTTGAAATCTCCCGCACGGCATCGGCTGACGAAATCAAGAAGGCCTATCGTAAGATGGCCATGAAATATCATCCGGATCGGAATCCGGGGGATGAGCAGGCCGAGGCCAAGTTCAAGGACGTCAATCAGGCTTACGATGTTCTGAAAGATGAACAGAAACGCGCCGCGTATGACCGGTTTGGCCATGCAGCTTTTGAAAATGGCGGTGGCGGTGGTCCCGGCGGGTTTGATTTCAATGGCTTTGGTGGCGGTGGTCTGGGCGATATCTTCGAGCAGATGTTCGGGGATATGATGGGTGGCCGTCGCGGTGGCCGTGCCCGTACCGGCAGTGATATCCAGACCCATGTTGAGATCACGCTGGAAGAAGCGTTTTCCGGCGTGAAAAAAGATGTGCGGGTCATTACCCGTGTGGCCTGTGAGTCCTGCCATGGCACCGGGTCCAACGATGGTGCGGCAGGTGTGACGGTTTGCCCAAGCTGCCATGGTGCGGGGAAAGTCCGCGCCCAGCAGGGATTCTTTGTGGTGGAACGGCCGTGCCCCACCTGCCACGGCACCGGCAAAAGTGTGAAAGACCCCTGCAAGGCCTGCCATGGTGCAGGCACGGTGGAAAAAGAGCGCACAATTGGCGTGCAGATTCCTGCTGGCGTGGAAGATGGCACCCGTATCCGCATCTCTGGCGAGGGCGAAGCCGGGCAGGGCGTGCCGCCGGGTGATCTGTATGTGCATGTGTCTGTGTCGGAACATTCCATCTTCCAACGTGATGGTGCAAATGTTTATTGCCGTGTGCCGTTGCGCATGGGCCAGGCTGCTCTGGGTACGGAAATTGAAGTTCCTGTTATTGATGGCGGCCGGGCAAAGGTAAAAATTCCGGCAGGTACCCAGACGGGCGAACATTTCCGTCTGCGTGGCAAAGGGTTCTCCGTCCTGCGTTCCAGTACGCGGGGGGATATGTATATTCAGGTCACTGTTGAAACACCGCAGCATCTGAACAAGCGCCAGCGCGAATTGCTGGAGGAGTTTGAGAAAGAAGCCGGTGAAAACGTGAAGGGCAGCCCGGAACACTCCGGCTTTTTTGCCCGCGTGCGTGATTTTTTTGAAAACAAAAGCTGAAATTTGACACTAAAGGAACAGCCTGCATGACAGAAAAATCCCTTCGGATCGGGATTGCCGGTATTTCAGGGCGTGTGGGCCAGTTGCTGGTAGAAGAAGTGCAAGCAGCCGGGGCCATTCTGGCGGGGGGCACGGCCCGCAAGCCGGGTGGTGTTGTCGGCTTGCCGGAAAATGTCCCTGTTTTTTCGGACATGGCATCTCTGGCAGCAATCAGCGATGTGGTGATTGATTTCACTCATGCAGAGACAGTCGTGCCTCATGCTCAGTCTTTGGCCCAGCATGGTACTGCGTGGGTTCTGGGCACTACGGGTCTTTCTGCTGAACAGAGTGCCGCCGTCTATAAGGCCGCGCAGACCATCGCTATTGTGCATGCGGCCAATTTTTCGCCAGGCGTGACGTTGGTGCAGCGTCTGGCGCAGATGATGGGTCGTGCATTACCGGCTGAGTCCTATGATGTTGAAGTGCTGGAAATGCACCATCGGCAGAAAGTGGACGCTCCATCAGGCACGGCCCTGGCAATTGGGGAAGCTGTGGCCCAAGGGCGTGGTGTGGCTCTGGTTGATGTGAAGGAAAGTGGGCGAGACGGGCATACCGGTCCGCGTAAAACCGGCGCTATCGGGTTTGCCGCTCTGCGCGGTGGGCAGATTGTCGGGGAGCATGATGTTCTGTTTACCTCGGCGGATGAGCAGATCACACTCTCGCATCGGGCGTTTGACCGGCGTATTTTTGCGACCGGAGCGGTAAGGGCGGCTTTCTGGGTGGAAGGCCATGCGCCGGGATATTTTGGTATGGAAGATGTTCTGGGGCTTCCGCCTCTTTAAAAAAGGCAGCCTTTTTGGAACGCGCCCCAGCCCTTTGCCGGGGCGTATGATTTACGAAGTTTTGCTGTAAATAAAAATAGTTAGCCGTTTTTTTCATAACGGCAAAAATGGCTTTGCAGTTGTAAATGCTCATGAAAGTGGCGGTTATCCGCTAATCCACCCGCACGGGAGCTACGGACATTTTCTACGCATGGCGGCAATACACTTGACCATTGGTCACTATTCCGCCACACGGTTTCGTCCCCTTTCCTCAAGGGTGATATCACAATTCCTATTTCACAGTGCGTGGGGCAGACGGCACCATCATGCGTAAAGACGGCGATTTCCTGTTCACTTCGGAATCTGTTTCCGAAGGTCATCCCGATAAGGTTGCGGACCGGATCAGCGATACTGTTCTCGATGCCTATCTTGCAGCAGACCCTGAAGCTCGCGTGGCCTGTGAAACCTTGGTTACCACCAATCGGATCATTCTGGCCGGTGAAGTGCGTGGCCCGGCTTCCGTTACCTCAGAAGGCCTGATTCAGGCGGCGCGTGATGCGGTAAAGGACATTGGTTACGATCAGGAAGGTTTCTCCTGGCGTACGGCTGATGCCGCCAATTACCTGCATGCACAGTCCGCTGACATTGCTGTTGGCGTTGACAGTGCCGGTGAGAAGGACGAAGGCGCAGGCGACCAGGGCATCATGTTCGGTTATGCGTCCAACGAAACCGACACCCTGATGCCGGCTCCGCTGTATTATGCGCACCGCATTCTGCACGAAATCCGTGATCTGCGCCGCGCTGGCGATGCACGCGTTGCGGGCCTGCAGCCGGATGCAAAAAGCCAGGTCACGCTTCATTATTCCAATGGCCGCCCTGTCAAGGCAACGTCCGTGGTGATCTCCACCCAGCATGATGCGGGTATTGATCAGCAAGATCTGCGCGATCGTCTGGGCGGTGTGGTGCGTGGTATTCTGCCGGAAGGCTGGATGCCGGAAGATAACGAATTCTACGTTAACCCGACCGGTGTTTTCGTGATTGGCGGCCCGGACGGTGACTGTGGGCTAACTGGTCGTAAGATCATTGTGGATACCTACGGTGGTGCAGCCCCGCACGGCGGCGGCGCATTCTCCGGCAAGGACCCCACGAAGGTTGACCGCTCTGCCGCGTATGCCTGCCGCTATCTGGCCAAGAACGTTGTGGCTGCTGGCTTGGCTGATCGTTGCACCATTCAGCTTTCCTACGCCATTGGCGTGTCTCATCCGCTGTCCGTTTATGTGGATCTGGATGAAACCGGCAAGGATGTGGATGAAGCCCGTCTGGGCAAGATTCTGCGTGATGTGATGGATCTGTCTCCGCGCGGTATCCGGAAGCATCTGCGTCTGAACCGTCCGATTTATGCTGAAACATCTGCTTATGGTCATTTTGGCCGCAAGCCGGATGATGCGCGTGATAACTTCACGTGGGAACGCACGGATCTGGTTGACGCCCTGCGCAGCGCACTGAACCGCTAAGAAGAAAAGCCTGACGCTACCTATGACGGACGATGCCCGCGCGCCTGATGTAAAGCCGCCCCCTGAGCGACTCTATGGACGGCAGCGCGGCCATCCGCTCCGCCCGCGTCAGGAACGTCTCCTGGAGGAAGCGTTGCCCCGGCTCCGCTTCCCGCTTGATAAGGCAGCCACACCGGCTGCCGGTTTTGGCAAGCCGCCCCGGCAGATCTGGTTTGAAGTCGGCTTTGGGGGAGGAGAACACTCCTACGCCCAACACACCGCACATCCTGATATTGGCTATATTGCCTCAGAAGTTTTTGATAACGGGCTTTGCTCGCTCCTCACCCGTCTTGTGCCGGTTGGGCAGGAAGCAACCGCGCCCATTCCGGACATGCTGCGTTTGTGGGATGATGATGCCCGCATACTGCTGAAGGCCATGCCGGAAGCCTCGCTGGACCGGCTGTTCCTGATGTTTCCGGACCCATGGCCCAAGGCTCGGCATGCCAAACGCCGTTTTGTGCACCCCCAGAATGTTGAGCTGGTTGCCCGCGTGCTCAAACCCGGTGCTGTGTGGCGGGTTGCCAGTGATGACCCAACCTATCAGGCATGGGTGGAAGAGGTGATGGCGGCGCAGCCTTATTTTGAAGCGCCCCCACCTGCCACCGAACGGCCGGAAGGCTGGTTCCCCACGCGGTATGAGGCAAAAGCCATCGCCGCAGGCCGGCAACCGCTTTACTGGACATTTACCCGCCGCTGAGTGCCTGACCTGCCTCAGCATACGGTTGCTCTGGCACGGCAGGTTGGGTAAGCAGCCGCTTTACAGCTTTTAGCCGTGCGAAAGGTCTCCGCTTATGAGCCAGTCCCCGCAGCCTGTGCGCCGCGCTCTGATTTCTGTTTCCGATAAAACGGGGCTTCTTGACCTTGGGCGCGCTCTTGTGGCGCACGGGGCGGAAATTCTCTCCACAGGGGGTTCCGCCAAGGCCCTGCGGGAGGCTGGCCTTCCGGTCACGGAGGTTTCTGACCACACGGGTTTTCCTGAAATTCTGGATGGGCGCGTCAAAACGCTGGTGCCCCAGATCCATGGCGGCATTCTTGGTCGGCGTGATCTGCCTGCCCATGTGGCGCAGATGGAAGAACACGGCATTGCCCCGATTGATCTGGTGGCGGTCAATCTTTACCCGTTTGAAAAGACGGTTGCCTCTGGCGCAGGGCCTGAAGACTGCATCGAAAATATTGATATTGGCGGCCCGGCTCTGATCCGTGCGGCAGCCAAGAACCATGATCATGTTGTGGTGTTGACGGATACGGCCCAGTACGCCGGCCTGATTGACGCCCTCAACAAAGGCGGCAGCACGCTGGATCAACGGCGCGCTTATGCGGGCGCTGCCTATGCGCGGACTGCGGCCTATGATGCCGCTATTGCTGCGTGGTTTGCCAAGCAGGCGAATGAGGTTCTGCCCGAACGCTTCACACTGGCTGGCCAGCGTGCAGAAGTGCTGCGTTATGGTGAAAACCCCCACCAGCAGGCTGCTTTCTACCGTGATGGCAGTACCCGCCCCGGCGTGGCGACCGCCGTGCAGGTGCAGGGCAAGGCGCTTTCCTACAACAACATCAATGATACGGATGCTGCGTTTGAAGCCGTGGCGGAATTTGACAAACCTGCCGTTGTCATTGTGAAGCATGCCAACCCGTGTGGGGTGGCCATCGGCTCTTCCCTGACGGAAGCGTGGCAGAGTGCGCTGCGCTGTGATCCAGTTTCCGCCTTTGGGGGAATTGTAGCGCTGAACCGCACACTGGATGCCGCAACGGCGGAACAGATTGCCGGTATTTTTACCGAAGTGATTGTTGCCCCGGATGCCGAAGAGGCCGCTAAAGAGATTCTGGCCCGCAAGAAAAACCTGCGTCTGCTGCTAACGGGCGCTCTGCCTGATCCGGCAGCAGCAGGGGTGGTTGTGCGTTCCGTGGCAGGTGGGTTCCTGGCTCAGACGCGCGATAATGGCCGCATTACACCAGACTCCCTGCGTGTAGTGACCAAACGCGCGCCGTCCGCACAGGAAATGGCAGATCTGGAATTTGCCTTCCGTGTGGCCAAGCACGTGAAGTCCAACGCCATTGTCTACGCCAAAAACAACGCAACTGTGGGCATTGGCGCAGGGCAGATGAGCCGCGTGGATTCCGCCCGCATTGCGGCGTCCAAAAGCGGGGAGGCCGCCAAGGCCGCTGGCTTGGATGCGCCGCTGACCCAAGGCTCCGTTGCGGCATCTGATGCCTTTTTCCCGTTTGCCGATGGCCTTGAAACCATTGTTGCGGCAGGGGCCACGGCTGTTATTCAGCCAGGCGGTTCCATTCGGGATGATGAGGTGATTGCTGCGGCGGATGCCGCCGGGATTGCCATGGTTTTCACTGGTATGCGTCATTTCCGCCACTGACACGCTTTTCCGGCTCTTGCCGGAACGGCTTTCCTGTCGAACAATGGCGTAAAGTTTCACACATCTCTGTCTGGTGTCGCTCAGATGTCGGGCGGAGATGGTTTCATTGGTTGATCCCATGCGCCTTTTGCTTTCTTTTCCAGCATCGCTGCTGGCTTCTTCCATTGCGGTGGCTGCACCGGCCGCACACCATGCCTCTTCCTCACAATATGCCGCGCATCAGACCGTTACGGAGCAACAGGCTGTTGGCGTGTATGATCTGTCCGGTCTGCCGCAGTTTAGTGGCAAGGTGGCGCAGTTTCTGCCCTCTCCTCATGGCAGTGTGACAGGGCTGGTGCTGGAAGATGGAACGCAGGTTCTCGTCTCGCCGGAGCAGGGGCATACACTGGCCGGGTTGGTAAAGCCGGGTGATACGGTATCCATCCGTGGGCTGAAGGCGCGTACTCTTCCGCTTATTCGGGCTTTTGGCATTACCAGCCCGCGCGGCCGTGGCATGCAGGATAATTTCATCTCCATGCCGCAGCAATCGACCGAGATGATTGCAGGGCCGGATATTGTTCTGCATGGCGAGGTCTGGCTCTCCCTCTATAATCTGGATGGGCAGGTAACGGGGGCGGTGCTGAAAGATCACTCCGTTGTCTATCTTTCTGCGCGTGAAGCGGGCCGCGTGGCGGCATGGCTCAAGCCGGGTCAGCCCCTTTATGCGGTAGGCACCGGCAGCAGCGGGGAACTCGGCACGGCAATTGATGCGCGTGAGATCGGGCCTTCTGCCAACCAGTTGACAGGCATTGCTGTTGGCAATGGCCCGCCCCCCGGCCCCGCACCGGGGAGTGCAGGGTATGATATCATTCCTGGGTCAGAAGAACACTGAGACCGTCTCTTCAGTTTGCTATCGTTTCTTTTTTGAAGAACTTTCAGGTCGTTAGCGCGTTGTAACCTTAGAAGCATAAGCATGCCGAAGCTTTCTCTGAACAGGGGCAACGGTTTTCTTGAGGAGAGACGCGATGGCGATTTTGAGATGGGTTCTTGTTTTTCTGATTTTGGCGCTGATCGCTTCCGTTTTCGGGTTTGGCGGCGCGGCGTCCAGCTTTGCTGGAATTGCCAAAATTCTGGTGTTTGTCTTTGTGGTTCTGCTGGTGATCAGCTTCTTTTTTGGTCGCTCTCCATAACGGCATTTTCACGAACGGATAGGACGAGACAAAAGTGTGGTGGCTCTGTGCCCCACACTTTTTTTATGGCCTGACGCCGAATACAGGCGTGCAGAAAGCGGACAGATGCGGCTTCACCCAATGGTTACCGCTTTTGCTGCAGGATGGGCTGCGGGGGCATAAAGCTCTGGCAGGTTCAGGCCTGTTTTCTATGTGCGGCCATGCACCACAATACCCCGGTAACCAAAAAGATCATGGCGAAGGTTTCGGTGCCGGTGGGCCAACGGTGTTCCCACAGAAAACTATAGAGCAGGGCGAACAGGGTTTCGAACACGATCATCTGCCCACTTAGGGAGAGCGGAAGGAGGCGGGCTGCCCTGTTCCAGAATCCGTTACCAATGATGGATGAAAAAATCGCCACCCCACCGCATATGGTCCAGAATCGGAGCCAGTCCATGCCTGCGTGGGGTGGATATCCTGCAGACCCAGGGTAGAAAAAAGCAGGAAGACCGAGTGCCAGTGCCTGGGCCCCAGTGACAACGCCCGTCAATAATGACCAGTCATGCCCACTGATGTGTGGCCGCCGCCGGAGCCACCGGCTGTTCATAACAGAATACGCCGTCCAGGAGGCCAGAGCCCCCACCGCACAGAGAATACCCAGCGCATAGTCCCACATCGAGGAAGGCGTAGGGGAAGAACTGGACGCTGACGTGTGAAGCCATGATCCGCAGACAATCAACACAATGCCTAAAACGCTGAGCAGAACAGGTGCCCCAACATGCCTGAGCGGCATGCTGTCCTGATCGCGTGAGGCACAAAGTAGGACGGTGATGGGCAAAAACCCGATAATCAGGGAGGTGGCCGGGCCGCCAATCAGCGGTACGGCGGCGGCCAGAAATACGTAGTAAATAAGATTGCCCAGCAGGCTGAGCCAGAACAGTGCGCGCCATTCTTCCTGATTGACCTGCTGGCTGATCATTTTCCAGCGCGGGGCGAGCATCACACAGGAAAGGATGCCGTACAGGATATAGCGTCCCGCTGCCATCTGGAGCGGACTGAAATCCTGCAGGAGCCGAGGCACAAGAAAAACAATGCCCCACAGGGCACCTGCCATTACGCCATTGGCCAATCCGGCCAGCAATGTTCTGGATGAGGTCATGAAAAGAGAACTCTCCTCAATCAGATAGCGTCAATCAGGCAGAAGGAAAGAAAAAGCGGGCTGAGGGCAGGGAATGCAGGAGAGCCGAGTGATTTTTTCTTTGTTGTCGGGCGTCACAAGAAAAACCCCGTTGGCAGCAGGTGCCAACGGGTGAAGAAGATTACCCTTCAATCTGGGTAAAATCGGCAATCAGGCGCATCATGCGGACCAGTCGGGCCAGAAGATGCAGTCGGTTAAGGCGTAGTTCAGGCTCAGGCGCGTTGACCGTCACGGCCTCAAAGAACTTGTCCAGTGGCGCGCGGAGTGTTGCGGCCTCCTTCATCGCATCGGTAAAGCGTTCTTCTGCAAACGCCTTTTCCACAGCCGGTTCAACGTGATCCAGTGCGCTGGCCAGATCGCGCTCTTCGATCTGGGTGTACAGGCTGGCATCCGGCGTTTTTTCGTGCGGACCATCCTTTTTGTCTTCAATGCGCAGAATGTTGGCGGCGCGACGGGTGGCTGCCAGCAGATTCTTGCCATCCTCCGTTTCCAGCATGTCCTGTAATGCCTGGGCACGGGCGAGCAGCCGCACGATATCTGTGTCCGTATTGCCGACCGAGATGGCGGCCAGACAATCATACCGTGCGCCTTCTGATCGCAATTGCACGCGCAGCCGTTCAGCAATGAACTGAGGCAACAAGCCCAGATCGGGCGCGTTCTGCAAGGCTTCGGGCAGCGCTTCCGCTGCAAGTGTGAAGAGCTTAACCAGATCCAGCCGCAGGGTGTTTTCACGGATCAGGCGGATAATGCCCAATGCTGCACGGCGCAGGCCAAACGGGTCGCCAGAGCCGGACGGTTTTTCACCAGCCGCGAAAAATGCCGTCAGCATATCAAACCGATCGGCCAGACCTAGCACAACGGAAACCGGCGCCGTGGGCACGGTGTCTCCGGGGCCGCGCGGCATGTACTGTTCACTGATGGCGGTTGAAACAGCCTGTGTTTCACCATCATGACGGGCGTAATAGCCACCCATCACGCCTTGCAGTTCAGGAAACTCGCCAACCATGCCGGTTGTCAGATCCGTTTTGCTCAGCAGCGCTGCACGTTCACAGTCTTCTTTGGAGGCACCGACCATGGGCGCTATCAGCCCGGCCAGCCGCACCATGCGTTGTGTGCGTTCCCCCTGCGTGCCCAGTTTGGCATGGAACGTGATGTTATCGAGCGCTACCAGACGAAAGTGAAGGGTCTGCTTGCGGTCCAGATCCCAGAAATGGCGGGCATCGGCAAAGCGGGCACGAAGCACACGTTCGTTCCCCGCCACAACAAGCGCGCCGCCATCCGTTGGCACAATATTGGCCACAAAGGCAAAGCGGGGGGCGGCTGTGCCATCACTGTTGCGCAGAGCGAAATAACGCTGGTTCACGCGCATGGAAACCTGCATCACTTCCGCAGGCAGATCCATGAACTGTTCATCAATCCGGCCCAGGAAGGGTACCGGCCATTCCACCAGTCCGGCCACTTCATCCACCAGTCCGGCATCAGGCACAACGGAAAGGCCTTCGCTTCCGGCCAGTTCGGCCAGCCCTTTGCTGATAACCGTGCGTCTTTCAGCAGCGTTGACCATGACAAACCGGCTGCGCAGTGTTTCCTGCCAGTTGGCTGTTCCACTAACCGCCACGGCCCCCGGAGCCAGAAAACGATGGCCTTCTGTCTGGTCTCCTGCCTGCAGGTTGTGGCCGTTATCATCGCCGTGCGCCAATGTGAAAGGAATCACGTTTCCATCCAGCAGGCACAGGATGCGGCGCAGCGGACGCACCCACGTAAAGCTGCTGCCTGCTCCCCATCGCATGGATTTCGGCCACGGAAAACGCCGTAACAGATCAGGCAAGGTCGCAACAAGATGGTCCTGCGCACTCAGGGCGGGTTCCTCGCGTTTCAGCACCCAGAAGCCATTTTGCAGGGTCAGGGCCTCGCGGGAGACACCATGCTTGCGGGTGAAGCCGTCCAGCGCCTTGTCGGGCGCGCCTTCACGCGGGCCGCGTTCGGAGAGGGTGCGGCCCGGCACCATGGCATCCAGCGTGCAGGATGCGGCAATGCGGCGTGGCCCGGTATAGGCTTTCAGGCCTTCAGGCTTGAGGGGGGCCAGGGCTTCAGTCAGCAGCCGCACCAGCGTTTCGCCAGCCTGCTGCTGCATGCGGGCAGGAATTTCTTCAGAAAACAGTTCTATCAGCAGTTCAGGCATGATCTTATTTGTCCTCGCCAGCCAGCCAGGTCTCGCAGCAGAGTTTCGCCAGGGTACGCACACGCCCGATATAGGACGCACGTTCGCTCACGCTGATCACGCCGCGCGCATCCAGCAGGTTGAACAGGTGGCTGGCCTTCAGGCACTGGTCATAGGCAGGCTGGGCCACACCGGCTTCGGCCAGTGCAGCACTTTCTTTTTCGGCATCAGCAAAATGGCGGAACAGAAGATCTGTGTCGGCCAGTTCAAAATTGTGGCGTGAGTAATCCTGCTCCGCGCGCAGAAAGACATCGCCATAAGTCAGGCCCGCACCGTTGTAATCAAGGTCGTATACATTTTCCACGCCCTGCACATACATGGCCAGGCGTTCCAGCCCGTAGGTGAGTTCCGTGGAAGGGAGCACAACGGGAATACCGCCAACCTGCTGGAAATACGTGAACTGGGTGACTTCCATCCCATCACACCATACTTCCCAACCTAGCCCCCATGCGCCGATGGTCGGGTTTTCCCAATCATCTTCCACAAAGCGGATGTCATGCTTGTCAGGATCGATCCCGATGGCGCGATAGCTGTCCAGCAGCAGTTTCTGGCTCTCTTCCGGCGTGGGTTTGAGTAGTACCTGATACTGATAATAATGCTGGAGCCGATTGGGATTCTGCCCATAGCGGCCATCAGACGGACGGCGGCACGGCTGCACATAGGCGGCCTTCCACGGTGTACTACCCAAGGCGCGTAATGTGGTGTGTGGGGAGAGCGTTCCAGCTCCAATTTCCTGATCATAAGGCTGGAGAATGGCGCATCCCTGCCTGGACCAGAACTGATGGAGGGTCAGGATCAGATCCTGAAAGGAAAGAGGCCGCTCAGTAGGGCTGGGAGACGCCGGGTCCATGGTCAGGATGAAACTCCGTAGTGTGGCTTGATGACGTGGTACAGTCAGATAAACACCCAGCCGTAAACCAGCCGGGCGCATGATGCGCCACACCATACAGATGTGCGTGGCATACAGGAAGAGAACCTGATGAACTCGTGCCGCAGCCCTCTTGCAACGCTTCTGCCCGCGCGCCACATCTTGAACAGAGTGACGTGGCAGCATGCGTAATGTTATGTTCGTATGGAAACAGCCCGCAGTCAGGCAGGAAGGTATGTGATGAACAACGAAGAACGCGACCTTATCTCGAAATTTGTTGCACGGGTGAGTGGCGCGCCACAGGGTGGCTTTGGCAGCGTACCCAGCACCCGGCCCAACCTGCCGCCGGTTGATCCGGAAGCAGATAACTACATCGCGCAGGAATTCCAGAAATATCCGGAAGCCCGCTATCGGATCACGCAGATGGCTGTTGTGCAGGAAGCTGCGCTGGTAGAGGCGCAGAACCGCATCCAGCAGCTTCAGTTCCAGCTTCAGCAGGCGCAACAGCAACTGCAGCAGGCCCAGCAGCAGAAACCTGCTTCAAGTGGTTTTCTGGGGGGGCTTTTTGGTGGAGGCCAGCGTCCTCAGCAAGCCCAGCCGCAGCAGGCTCCTCCCGGTTGGGGTGGGAATCCGGGTGCCATGCCACCACCGCAATATCAACAGATGCCGTATGGTATGCAGCCGGGTATGTTCCAGCGCGGGGGTAGCGGGTTCCTTGGGTCCGCGCTGACAACGGCCACAGGCGTTGCCGGCGGGATGCTGGCGGCTAATGCGCTAACCAGCCTGTTCAGTGATCATCACGGTGCGGGGGCCGGAATGGGCGATGGTGGTTGGGGTGCGGGCGCGCCGCAGAGTGAAACCATTATCAATAATTATGGAGACGCCGCTGATCCGTTTGCCGGGCAGGGCACTACGGCTGATCCGAATTTTGATGCCGGAAACAACGCGGACTGGGGCGGCCAGGATGCGGGCGGTGATGGCGGAGATTTTGGCGGCGGCTGGGGCGACGATAACTTCTGACCAAACGGAAAGGGGCGGATCTTCCGCCCTTTTTTGTATCAGGACGGATCTGTTTCTTTCTTGTCCTTGGCGGGACCCATGGAGCGGATGAGATCCAGCATGTGTTTGCGTACCGTGGCGTCTGGAATGCTGTAGTAAGCGCGGATCAGTTCAAGTGTTTCCTTGCGGGCAAGCAATGGCATGTCATCCTGGGCAAAACCGGGAAGAGGACGGCTGGGGGCTGCTCCTTCAAATAACGTTTTTCTTTCTGCAAGCCCGAAGTAATGGGAGGAATGCGTGTCTGCCCGCTGAGGAAAGGACGGTTTTTCCTGATCATCAAAGAAGAAACTGACAGGCACATCTAGAGCAGAGGCAATTTGATACAGGCGAGAGGCTCCAACCCGATTGGTACCGCGCTCATATTTCTGGATTTGCTGAAATGTAATGCCAACGGCTTCGCCCAGCTTTTCCTGAGACAAGCCCAGAAGCATGCGGCGGAGGCGGATACGTTTGCCAATATGCGTATCCATGGATGTAGCGCGTGGAGAACTGGACGAACTGACCGGTTCCTCTGAAGATGGAGTGTGTGTCACGGTGCCTCTCACGGATGAAGAGACCGATATATAAATCCTACATTAAGACATTATAAAGGAATAATTAACGCTTGAATGTGCGTTTCATGTCTTTTTGGTAAGTAATCAAAGCAAAAAACATACAGATAAAGCACAAAGTAAGTGGCAGAATTCTGCCGATGTGGGCAAAAAACGTCTTTTTTAAGGCGGGCGGTAAAGGCACAATTAAAACGTCAGCTTTTCCCCAATTTATACGTTTCAATTCGTGCCCATATCCATCGTAGGCAATGGATATACCTGTATTTGCTGCGCGCGCCACGGGTAAACCTTCTTCTACCGCCCGTAGTCTGACCGAGGAAAGGTGCTGGCGTGGCCCCGCGCTGTTTCCAAACCACCCATCATTGGTCACATTGGCCAGCCAACGGGGGCGGTCCTTCTCATCCACGACCGCACCAGAGAAAATGACCTCATAACAAATCAATGGGCCAACACCCGGCACGTTGGGCAGATGCCATGTTTGAGGGCCGGGGCCAGCCGCCATTCCGCCTTGCGGTACAATCTGAAGCGGGATGAACGGAGGCTGATATTCCCCAAAAGGAACCAGCCGTGCTTTGTCATAAACAGCTTCAATGCCGCCATCCGGCGCAAGGGCCAGTACGGAATTGCGATAGCGGTTGTCGGTATCCAGCCTTAGCGCGCCAATAATCCCGGCTTCTGCGCCTGCCCCCCATGCCATGATAAGCTGACGGGCGCGGGGACTATCCTGCAACAGATCATACCCGGGAAATGATGTTTCCGGCCAGAGAAAGACGATTGGGCTGGAGGCAAGGGCGGGTGTCGTCTGCTTCAGCTTCTGGGCCTGTAATACGCCGCTGGCCGTCAGCCTGAGGTAGCGCAGAAAAATATCACGTGGGTTCTGGTGGCCCACTTTTTCCGTTTCCGGCACATTCCCCTGCACAATCACGGCAATGGGTCCATTCTCTCCGGATGGGTGGACGGAATGGAGTCGGAACAGGCTTGCGCTGAGTCCTCCCCCTACAATCAAGGCGGCAAGTGCCACAACGCGCCAGCGGGATGTGGGGGTAGGCAACAGCACGCACTGTTTCTCCTGCCGGGCGCGCCACGCATCCTGCAAGGCTTCGCCACAGAACAAGGCTCCAAGCACCAGAAGAAGCGTGAGGCCATCAACACCAATCCATGCGGCAGGCTGGATCAGCACATCTCCCACGTGTCCGGGTATGGCCAGAGAACTTCCAAGCGGATTCCATGGAAATCCGCTGAACAGAAACACGCGGCCCATATCGAACAGGGTCCATGCACCTGCAAAAAAGATCATGCGCCGAGGGCCGGGGCGCGCCAGCAGGCTCAGTGCCGCTGGGGCTGCTGTCATGGGGGCGAGGATGAGGGCGCAGCCAAGGGACGGAAACGGCACAAACCACCAGAATTCTTCCGCACGGATCATGACGGCATTGACCAGCCAATAAAGGCTGGCGGTGTAGAGCCCGAACCCGAACAGCCCACCAGCCCATGCGGCTTCTTTCCACGTGGTGGCGCGATTGATCACCCGCCCCAGCATGGGGAAGGTAAAAAGCAGGATGGGCAGAAAATGGACGGGGGGCAGAGCAAGGGCTGTCAAAGCCCCGATGCCAAGCATGAGTGCCGCCCGGCGTAGAGCAGAACGGCGCTTTTCAGAAGAAGAGGCGCGGAAAAAAGCAGGGCGTTTCACAACAGGATCAGGCCCATGCTGGCAGAGAACTCAAAAAAATGGAGACAAGAGAGAGGCGGGGCTCTCTCAGTCCAGTGCATCACGCAGGCGGCGTTCGTAATGGCGATAGTATTTATCGGCCATCAGTTCACTTTTCACCAGAACAGCAACATCGGTTGTGTTGAACTGTGGGTCAATTACCGCACCATCCCCCACATATCCCCCAAGGCGGAGATACCCTTTGATAAGAGGAGGCAGGCGCGCCAGACATTTCCGGTAATCAAGAGCGTGCGGATCAACCCGCAGCATCTCCACCTTACGTTCCGGCAGGGCCTTTACGCGTAGGGCCGGGGGCGCAAGATGATTATGATAAAGATAGGTCAGTTCATCAGCCAGATCATCCGGGTTGGTGCCAGGCAGGCTTGCGCAGCCAAACAGCACATCAATCCGGTGCAGGAAGATGTAGGAGGCAATGCCCCGCCACAATAACTGCATGGCGGCCCGACCGCGGTAGTTTTTATCCACGCAGGACCGACCGACTTCCAGCAGACGCCCCGGAAATTCCGTCAGGGCGGAAATGTCATATTCGCTGGAAGAGTAGAAATGGCCGATTTTGGCGGCGGCATCGCTTTGCACAAGACGATACGTGCCCACCACACCGCGGGCATCCGAGGCAATGGCGTTATCAATCACCAGCAGATGGTCTGCTACCTCGTCAAACTCATCAATATCGCGCTTCAGGCGGAGGGTTTCCGGGCTGGGATGGGCACCCATTTCCTCATAAAACACACGATAGCGAAGGGCCTGCGCGGCATCGCGTTCCGCTTCCGTGGCGGCAATGCGCACACTCAGATTTCCCCCCCGCAGTTCCGGAAAGCCATTGCGTTCCAGATCAAGGGTGGAGAGCGAACTGGCTGCAGGGTGCTGTGCCGCGCTCATGCGTCCACTCCCTTCGCCTTACGGGCGCGGGATGGAGCTTTAGCGTCCTTGGGAGGCTGAGGGCGTTTTTTGCCAAAGAGTTCAAGCCGCATGGAGACAAAATCGAAACCAAGCCGCTCAGCTACCCGGCGCATCAGTTCCTCATGTTCCGGGTCTTCAAACTCAATCACCTTACCGTTATCAACATCAATAAGATGATAATGGTGCCGTCCGCCTTCCGTGGCTTCATAGCGGGCGCGACCGCCGCCAAAATCCCGGCGTTCCAGAATCCCTTTTTCTTCCAGCAGCCGGACCGTACGATAAACGGTGGCGACTGAAATACGGGAATCCAGCGCCGAGGCCCGACGATAGAGTTCTTCTACATCCGGATGATCATCTGCGTCTGACAGAACGCGCGCAATAACGCGACGCTGCCCAGTCATTTTCAGGCCATGTTCTACACAGAGCTGCGCGATCCGCGATTCTTCTGCCGACTGAGACTTCAAGGGCGCAAATCCTGCTTATTACCACCTGCATTCATTCCTATATCAGGTAGCCGAAATGGAAAGGGTTTGTCCAATTTTACACAGGCCTACAGGTTTTCTATGGTGTGATCTGGAAGAAAGTTTCCCACCCCGGCCGTGGGCTTGAGGAGTTTCAAAACCATGCAGAATGCCCTTTTCGACCACCACGATGGGGCCAGTCCTAGTGCCATGACTCTGGATATCACGGCAGAGAAGTGCCCCATGACCTTTGTCAGAACGCGTCTGGCGCTGGATGGGTTGCCGGCTGGAAGTCTGCTTGCCGTAAGGCTGACGGGGGAAGAGCCCCGCAAAAATGTCAGCCGGTCCGTGCGTGGGCTGGGGCATCTCATTCTCTCGGAGCAGGAAGAGGCTGATGGTAGTGTGGTTCTGACCATTCAGAAAAAAGGCGACCCGAAGGCCGCCTGAGAACACGGTCACCGTTTCAGGTTGGCCGTCCTGTAGGCAGACAAGTTCTCGTCTGCCTACATGTGTTGATCAGTTGTTCATGGCTTCAAAGAAGTCATTGTTGGATTTGCTGTATTTCAGCTTGTCCAGCAGGAAGTCCATGGCGTCCATGGTGCCCATGGGTGCCAGAATACGGCGCAGTACCCACATTTTGGACAGGGTGGCGCGGTCAACCAGCATTTCTTCCTTACGGGTGCCGCTCTTGGTGATGTCAATGGCCGGGAAGGTGCGCTTGTCAGCCAGCTTGCGGTCAAGGATGAGTTCGGAGTTGCCGGTGCCTTTGAATTCTTCAAAGATCACTTCATCCATGCGGCTGCCGGTATCAATCAGCGCCGTGGCGATGATGGTGAGTGACCCACCTTCTTCAATGTTACGGGCTGCACCAAAGAAGCGCTTGGGCCGCTGCAACGCATTGGCGTCCACACCACCGGTCAGCACCTTGCCGGATGAGGGCACAACGGTGTTATAGGCACGGGCCAGACGCGTGATGGAATCCAGCAGGATCACAACATCGCGCTTGTGTTCCACCAGACGCTTGGCCTTTTCCAGCACCATTTCCGTGACCTGCACGTGGCGGTGGGCTGGTTCGTCAAAGGTGGAAGAAATCACTTCACCCCGCACAGAGCGGGCCATGTCGGTCACTTCTTCCGGGCGTTCGTCAATCAGCAGCACAATCAGGAAGCATTCCGGATGGTTGGCGCTGATGGAGGAGGCAATGCTCTGCAGCATGACCGTTTTACCGGTGCGCGGCGGCGCCACAATCAGGGCGCGCTGCCCCATGCCGATGGGGGCAACAAGATCAATCACGCGCGGCGTGAAATCCTGTGTGCTCTTGCCTTTTTTACCCTTGGTTTCGCTTACGGCCGGAGCCTGGCTTTCCACTTCCATCTGGAGGCGGCGCTCTGGGTAAAGCGGGGTCAGGTTATCAAAATTGATGCGGTGGCGTACGGCCTCCGGCGGTTCAAAATTGATGCTGTTGATTTTCAGAAGAGAGAAATAGCGTTCCCCATCACGCGGGGCGCGGATCTGGCCTTCAACCGTATCCCCGGTCCGCAGGCCGAAGCGGCGCACCTGGGTGGGGGAGATGTAAATGTCATCCGGGCCGGGAAGGTAGTTTGATTCGGGGGAGCGGAGATAACCGAACCCGTCATGCAGGATCTCGAGCGTGCCGTCGCCGTATATGGCCTGGTCGTTATCGGCCAAGGCTTTCAGGATGGCGAACATCATGTCCTGTTTGCGCAGAGACGATGCGTTTTCGATATTCAGGTCTTCGGCGCAGGCTAAAAGATCGGCCGGTGATTTGGCCTTGAGTTCCGCAAGATGCATCTAGGAATGCCCTGACTGGCAATAGTTCAGAAGGGGAAGGTCTGGACCGGGAAAAGCCTGCCATCGGAGGTGCCGGTGCATAACAACAGCGTGTTACGCCAGCATGCCGACGCAGGATGGTCCTGACTTAGGGAGGAGGGCCACTGGACAGGTGAAGTCAGCCAGTGTCTGGGCTAGGAAGATAGTGGGAACCGGCCCGTTCGTCAACCATCCGCGTGTTGCAACATGGCGCGGCGGGCCGTTTTCAGCGGGCGGTGGCTGATGTGGTTGCGGCCTGCCATGCCGAACGTGTCAGCCAGTATTCGGAAATGGACGTATCAGGTGAGATGAACTGCGTGACCTGAGACCACAGCTGCGTCGGGCGAGGATGGTTGGTTAGCGCCCCAGACATCTGGGCCTCGGAACAGGGGCCATCCAGTATCAATGTGCGGTGGGGTAGGGCGATGCTGAACGTGCAGCGGGAGGTCTGGCTCAGGGCCGTGGCGCTGATATGCCCTTTCAGGCGACCGGCAACCAGCGGGCGCATGCTGGAATCCAGCCGCATCATTTCCCCTTCCAGCCCACCACCCTGCGTCTGGTGCATGCCAAGCAGGATGCGCGTATCACCATGTGAGGAAAGACCACCATAACGGAGGGGTTCTGCCGCCATCTGGTTGAAAAACGCCTGATAATTTTCCTGCGGAGCAGCAGAGGAGGCAGCCCGCGCTGGTGTGTTCATTGCGGGGATTGAAAGCAGCAGGGCAACAGCAGCGCCCAGCGCAAAACCCGGGCGGAATGAAAACAGGGAACGGTTCATTTGATGCCTCCTAACCAGCCTTTGCGCCAGAACCAGAGAAGTGGAAGAATGACTGAGGCCGCCATGAGCCCCAGAGAATACCAGTAGCCAAAGCGCCAATCGAGTTCAGGAATATCCTTGAAGTTCATTCCATAAACCCCGGCGATCAGGGTCGGGGCCACGCCAATGAAGCTGACAACAGTCAGAACTTTCATCACGCCGTTCTGTTCAATGCTGATAAAGCCCAATGTGGCGTCCAGCAGAAACTCTACCTTGCCTGCGGCTTGTGAAACATAATCCGTAAGGGATGAAAGATCCCGGTTGGCGGTTGTCATGCGGGTGCGCAACATGCCGGAGAGTGCATAGGGCGCGTTTTCCGTTGGCAGGGTGGTTACGCCCGCTTCAAATCGGCGTGTTGTCAGCGGAAAGCCGGAGGCTGGTGCCGCGCCGTCCTTTTTGCTTTCTCCCAGAAAAATGGTGATGCGCTCTAGCCCAAGCAGTGTATCCCGCATGCGGGAGCATAAATCACCTGAACTGCCAACGCGTTGCAAAAGATCCCGCTGCCATGCGGCAACGTTGCGCAAAGGTGGTTGTTCACGCTGGCGCCGGAAAATATCGTGCGAGAGTTTGTCCAGCAGATTGCCCACACTTTCCAGAATATCGGCCAAACGGTCCACAATGGTTTCAATAAGGGCCACCAGCACTTCACCACTACCGAGTGTGACTTCTGCCCGGGGAGCAACAACGGCCGCAGGCGTGGGGGATTCAGCAATATGGCCCGGGGGAAGCGCCATGGTGGTCTCGGGCAGGGACTCGGGAGCACGATGTTCGGGAGGGGCAGCGTGATCGGCCACCATCTGCGCTACGGCCTCAAAAGACGGATAGGCCTGAAAGCGGATGGTGATCAGCCGCTCTGCTGTAAGAATGAACCCGACGGGCGAGGTCTGAAACTCGGTGCCAATTTTTTTGAGCAAAGGGGTGGACAGAAAAGCCGCCCCGTTGCGGACACTTATGCGAGATGAGCTTTCAATTTCATTCAGATCATCAAATGTGGGAATGGGCTGGCCGCACAGGGCGGTGGCCAGAGCCTGTTCCTGTGGGGTGGGGTTCAGCAGATCAAGCCATGTTACGCCATGGGCGTCTGCCTCGTTTTCGACCGCCCGGGCGGGCATGCCGGGCCTGTGGGCCAGGAACATGCAAATCTCCCTGAAATTCTAGCAGCATTTACATCAAGCCTGCGGGCCGTGCGGGTGTGGAACCGGGCGGGGTGCCGCGCCCACAAGACTATTGAGGGATATGCCCGTGTCTGCATCCGGCTGGCAAGGGTATGGCGCTTTGCGCATGCGGGGGCTGTGCAAGCTGCAATGGCTTCTGGTAAGCCAGAACACTGCCAGGTGGCCATGGGTGGCCCCGGCATAACGCGGCATAGGAGCGGTAGAACCAGCAATGGCGGACCCGGTAGAACACGGCATAACAGCAAATCAGGCCAATTCCCTCCGGCATGGACCGGATGAGCGTGGGCATTTTGGTGGCTGGTATGGTGGGCGCTTTGTGGCGGAAACGCTGATGCCGCTCGTGCTGGAGCTGGAGCAGGCCTATAACGCCGCCAAGGCTGATCCCTCTTTCCAGAAAGAACTTGATTTCTACCTGCGGGATTATGTGGGGCGGCCCAGCCCGCTTTGGTTCGCCCGCCGCATGACGGAAGAATTGGGTGGCGCGAAGATTTACATGAAGCGTGAGGAACTGAACCACACAGGTTCCCACAAGCTGAACAACGTGATGGGCCAGATTTTGCTGGCGCGGCGCATGGGCCGCACCCGCATTGTGGCGGAAACCGGGGCAGGCCAGCATGGCGTGGCGACGGCCACAGTCTGCGCGCTGTTTGGCATGAAATGCGTGATCTACATGGGTGCGACAGACGTTGAACGTCAGTCTCCCAACGTGTTCCGTATGCGGCTGCTTGGTGCGGAAGTGGTGCCTGTTACGGCAGGTGCCGGCACGCTGAAAGATGCCATGAACGAAGCCATGCGGGACTGGGTGGCCAACGTGGCGGATACGTATTTTCTGGTGGGCACGGTGGCTGGGCCGCATCCGTATCCCGCCATGGTGCGTGATTTCCAGAGCGTGATCGGGGAAGAAACCAAGGAACAGATGCAGGCAGCAGAAGGGCGTTTGCCGGATGTGGTGGTAGCGGCCATTGGTGGTGGTTCCAACGCCATGGGCATTTTCCATCCGTTCCTTGATGATTCTTCCGTAAGGCTGATCGGCGTGGAAGCCGCTGGGTGTGGGCTGGATAGCGGCAAGACTGCTGCCTCCATTGAGCGTGGCCGCCCCGGCGTTCTGCATGGCAACCGCACCTACCTGCTGCAAAATGCAGATGGCCAGATTGATGAGGCACACTCCATCAGCGCCGGGTTGGATTATCCGGGGGTTGGGCCGGAACATTCCTGGCTGAGTGACATCGGTCGTGCGGAATATGTGGGCGCGACGGACACGGAAGCACTGGATGCCTTCCAGCTTTGCACCCGCACGGAGGGCATTATTCCCGCGCTGGAATCCGCCCACGCCATTGCCTATGCAGCCAAGATTGCCCCCACCCTGCCCAAGGACACACTGTTGGTTGTGAATATTTCCGGCCGGGGGGACAAGGACATCTTCACCGTAGCCGAACATCTGGGAGTGAAACTGTGAGCCGCATCGCCGCCCGTTTTAAATCTCTGGCCGCCGAAGGGCGCGGCGCGCTCATCCCGTATCTGGAAGCGTATGATCCGGACCTTGAAACGTCTCTGGCGCTGCTTAAGGCCATGCCTGCCGCTGGGGCGGACCTGATTGAAGTTGGTATGCCGTTTTCCGATCCGTCAGCAGATGGGCCGGTTATTCAGGCGGCAGCGCGCCGGGGACTGAAGGCGGGCGCCACATTGCCGGGCGTGCTGGCCATGGTGGCGGAATTCCGCAAGGGGAATGCGGAAACGCCCGTCATCCTGATGGGCTACCTCAACCCGATTGAAGCCTACGGGTATGATCGGTTCTGCACAGACGCCGCCAAGGCCGGTGTGGATGGGTTGATTATTGTCGATCTGCCGCCGGAAGAAGCGGATGTGATCGAAAAACCTGCTGAGGAAGCGGGGCTGGACATTATCCGGCTGGTGGCGCCCACCACGTCTGATGAGCGTTTGCGCTATGTGCTCTCCCACGCCTCCGGCTTTGTCTATTACGTCAGCATCACTGGCATTACGGGCACCCGCACGGCAAGCAAGCATGATCTGAAAGAAGCCCTGCCGCGTCTGCGTGCGGCAACAGATCTGCCGGTCGCCATCGGGTTTGGTATTCGCTCCCCGGAACAGGCAGCAACGGCGGCCAGTATTGCAGATGGCGCGGTTGTCGCTTCTGTCCTGCTGGCAACTCTGGCTGAAACGCTGGATGCGGATGGCAAGGCCACAGCGGAAACCCTGCCGCGCGTGCTGGAGCAGATTCGCGATCTGGCTGCTGCCGTGCGCACTGGTGTTCCCGCTGCGGACCAAACCGCCTGATGACCCTGCGCAGTTCAGCCCTGAACGGATGAGCACACCGTATCGGGTTTTCGTTATTGGGGGCGGCCCAGCCGGTCTGGCCGCGGCTGAAGTGCTGTCTGATGCCGGGTGTGTGGTTCATGTTGTGGAACGCATGCCCAGCCTTGGCCGTAAATTCCTTATGGCCGGGCGGGGCGGGTTGAATATCAGCCATTCTGAAGCGCAGGAAAAGCTGCTGGCGCGTTATGGTGCGGCAGCCCCGTGGCTTGCCCCGGCACTGGCAGCATGGACAACGGATGATATCCGCCATTGGATGAGCGGACTGGGGCAGGAAAGCTTCATCGGTTCCTCCGGGCGCGTTTTTCCCAAAAGCATGAAAGCCTCTCCGCTTCTGCGGGCATGGCTTGCCCGTTTGCAGCAGCAGGGCGTGCAGTTTCATACCCGCGTGGACTGGACTGGCTGGGATGCTGCAACCGGAAGGCTGACTTTTACACCGGCACAAGGGCGCTCTGATCTGCCGCCTGACCTTGTAGAGCCCTGCCGAGCGGATGCCGTGGTGTTGGCTACGGGTGGGGCAAGCTGGCCCCGGTTGGGCAGCAACGGCGCATGGGTTCCAGCATTGCAGGCGCAGGGAGCCACCGTGGTGCCCTTGCAGCCAGCGAATTGCGGATTTCGTACCAACTGGTCCGCGGCCATGCGGGACCGTTTTGCTGGAACGCCGCTCAAGCCTGTGACCCTGCGGTTTGGTGACCATACCGTGCGTGGGGAGGTGGTCGTGACGGCCACAGGTTTGGAAGGCGGCGCGCTTTATGCGCTGTCTGGCGTGCTGCGGAACCACATCTCCCAGCATGGGCAGGCAGAACTGCTTCTTGATCTGCGGCCTGATCTGAGTGTCGCGACTCTGGCGAGCCGACTGGCCAAAGTGCGCCCGCGCGAGAGTTTGTCCAACCGTTTGCGCAAGGCGTTGCGTTTGCCGCCCGTGGTCGCGGCGTTACTGCGTGAGGCGGGTGAGGTTCCCGTCACCCCTCAGGCGCTGGCAGAGCGGCTCAAGGCGCTGCCCGTTCTCCTCACTGGGCCCGAGTCTATTGAGCGGGCTATTTCTTCGGCTGGGGGTGTGGCTCAGGCCGCGTGTGAGGCAAATTTCATGCTTCACGCCAAACCGGGTGTTTTTGTTGCCGGCGAAATGCTGGATTGGGAGGCCCCAACCGGCGGTTATCTGCTGCATGCCTGTCTTGCCACAGGGCGCGCTGCAGCAAAGGGTGCATTGCAATGGTTGCGGGAAACCCGTTCCTGACGGTATCGGATGCCCCATGACCAACATGATCACAATGGGGGAAGTGCCGGGCGGCGGTCCCGCACAGATGGACCTTGCCGAACTTCTGGCCACGCGCCTGCTGGTGCAGGGCAATTCCGGTTCAGGAAAGTCGCATCTGCTGCGGCGTTTGCTGGAGCAGTCTGCGCGGTTGGTGCAGCAGGCCATTATTGATCCGGAAGGCGATTTTGTCAGTCTGGCCGACAAATTCGGCCATCTGGTGATTGATGGGGCCGAATGTTCTGAAATGGCGCTGCATGCGGCGGGTGAGCGGATGCGCGTGCATCGGGCTTCCGTCGTGCTGAATCTGGAAGGGCTTGATGCCGACCAGCAGATGAAATGGGCCGCCGCGTTTCTGGGGGGGATGTTCGAAACCCCGCGTGACTATTGGTACCCTGTTCTGGTGGTGGTGGACGAAGCCCAGCTTTTTGCTCCCGCAGCGGCGGGTGAGGTTTCGGACGAGGCGCGGCGGTCTTCGCTGGGGGCCATGACCAACCTGATGTGCCGTGGTCGTAAGCGTGGGCTGGCAGGCGTTATCGCCACCCAACGTCTGGCCAAACTGGCCAAGAACGTGGCGGCCGAGGCGTCTAACTTTCTGATGGGCCGCACCTTTCTGGATATTGATATGGCCCGTGCCTCAGACCTTCTGGGCATGGAGCGGCGGCAGGCAGAAGCCTTCCGTGATCTGCCCCGCGGCACGTTTGTGGCGCTGGGTCCGGCAATGTGCCGCAGGCCAACACCTGTGCGTATAGGCTCGGTTGAAACAGAAAGTCGCTCCGCCGGGCCGGTGCTCACACCATTTCAGCCCCCTTCCGAGCCGCTGCATGATCTGATTCTGGCCCCTTTGCCTGCTGCGGAAGCATTTGCGCGCCCCAGAAAAGCGCCTGCCACTCCGCCGCCTGATCTGCTTTCCCAGCTTGCCGCCCATGGCGAGGCGCAGGCGGCAGCCGCACAGGTGGAGCAGGAGCAGGAAGAAACGCCGGAAGATCAGGGCGAACGCGAGTCCCGCATGGCCGCCATTGTGCGGGACATGCTGGCGGATGATGAAACAGCATTTCGCTCCGCTGCCGTGCTGTATCAAGATTTTCTGGTGCGGTGCCGTATTGCCGGGCTGGGCCGCAATGCGCTGGACCTAAAAGGCTTCAATCGCGCTTTGGCCACGGCGCGGAGTGGTGTGACAGAAGATCTGTCCGTCACGCCGGAATGGCAGCAGGCAGAAGCGCTGGCCAATGCTCTGCCGGAAGATCTGCAATCCGTGTTTCTGTTTCTGGCCCGCGCGGCCATTGATCGGCAGCCGTGCCCCTCAGATGCGGAAATTGCCCGGGTGTATGGCACTGTCTCGCAAGGCAGAGCGCGCCGTTTGCTGGAATGGCTGGAAGACCGCAACGTGATTGTCTTGCAGGCGGATGGCATGGGTCGCCGGGTGATTACGGTCATTGGTCCGGGTTGGGAAACCCTGCCTGGCGCGCCGCAGGCGTAATACGCAAAAAAGTGCCGCCTTGCGGGCATGACGGGCGCGGCCTGCGGTGCTATAGCCCGGAGCATGACGGATGACCCGCCTTTCAGCCCGGCCTTGCTGCCGGCCGGCTTTGTAGATCTGCTCACGCCTGATGCCCGGACCGAGGCAGAAGGTGTGGATGCGCTTATGGGCGTATTTGCCTCACACGGATATAACCGGGTGCGGCCGCCGCTTATGGAGTTTGAAGAAACTCTGCTGGCGGGCTCTGGGGCCTCTCTGGCTGACCAGAGCTTCCGGGTGATGGACCCGGATACGCGCCGCATGATGGTGCTGCGGCCTGATATCACGCCCCAGATTGCCCGTATGGCCGCGACTCGCCTTGGTGGCGCCCCGCGCCCGCTGCGTCTGTCCTATTCCGGTTCCTGCGTGGTGGTTCTGCCTGCAGCGGCGGAAGAAAGCGGTCGCCAGATCATGCAGGCAGGGATCGAGCTGATCGGGCCGGATACGCCTCAGGCCGATGCGGAAGTCGTTTCCGTTGCGGCAGAAGCGCTGGCGCAACTGGGTGTGCCGGGTGTCTCGTTTGACCTGACCATGCCTCCTTTTGTGCCTGCCTTGCTTGAAGAGGCAAAGGTTCCTGCGGCCGTGCGCCCTGCGTTGATGCGTGCGCTGGACCGCAAGGATGCCGCCGCCGTGGCGGAACTTGGGGGCACGTTGTCTGAAACGCTGATTACCCTGCTGCGTGCGGCTGGCCCGGCAGAACAGGCTGTCAGCCTGCTGGCGCGTATCAATCTGCCGCCGCGCTCCCGCGCTATTATCCAGCGTCTCGCTGATACGGTGGAAGCTGTTCGGGCGCTGAACCCCACCCTGCGCCTGACAGTCGATCCGGTTGAGTTTCGGGGCTGGAAGTACCACACCGGCGTATGCGTTACGGTATTTGCCGTTGGTCGGTCTGAAGAACTGGGCCGTGGCGGACGCTACCTGTGTAATGATAACGAACCTGCCTGTGGCCTTACGTTCCGGCCAGACGTGCTGTTCCGCATGATTCCGCCCGCCGCAGCGCGTCCGCGTGTCTATCTGGCCCCCGGGGCGGACCGTCAGGTTGCGGCCAGCCTGCGTAAGCAGGGCTATGCCACGCTTGCGGCCCTTGGAGGCGTCTCTGCCGCCGGGGCAAAAGGAGCCGCTTCCACACAGGCAGAAGCCCACGGGCCGGAGTATGATCGGGCCGAGGCCAGACGGCTTGGGTGCAGCCATATTCTTTCAGGTGCCACGTGCACGGAGCTTGAGTAACGGCCGCCAGCCTCAGGCGGCCTCTCTGCCCCATGCGGGGCGTAATCAGGCAGATTTTCCAGGAGCAGACTGTTTATGTCCAACGTCACCGTAATTGGCGCCCAGTGGGGCGATGAAGGCAAAGGTAAGATTGTTGACTGGCTGGCCAGCCGGGCAGACATTGTTGTGCGCTTTCAGGGCGGCCACAATGCGGGCCATACGCTGGTGGTGGGCAATCAGGTTTACAAGCTTTCCCTGCTGCCTTCCGGCGTTGTCAGCGGCAAGATTGGCGTGATCGGCAACGGCGTGGTGGTGGACCCGCAGGCTCTGCTGGCAGAAATTGGCCGCATTCAGGAACAGGGGCTGGTTGTGACCCCTGATACCCTGAAAATTGCGGAAAACGTGCCGCTGATTCTACCTGTGCATGGCGCGCTTGACCGCGCGCGTGAAGCTGCACGTGGCGACCGCAAGATTGGCACCACCGGCCGTGGCATTGGCCCCGCCTATGAAGATAAAGTGGCCCGCCGCGCCATCCGTCTGTGTGATCTGGCTGAGCCGGAAACGCTGGACTGGAAGCTGGACGAACTGCTGCTGCACCATAACACCCTGCTGGCGGGGCTTGGCGCACCGACCTTCAAGAAAGAAGATCTGCTGGCCTTCCTGACGGATATTGCCCCCAAGGTGCTGCCGTTTGCCGCCCCCACATGGGACATTCTGGATGAAGCCCGCCGCACAGGCAGCCGTATCCTGTTTGAAGGCGCTCAGGCTGTCATGCTGGATGTGGACCACGGCACCTATCCGTTTGTCACCAGCTCCAACACGGTCGCCTCCAACGCAGGTACGGGTTCAGGTATGGGCCCAAGTGCTGCTGGTTTTGTGCTGGGTATTGCCAAGGCGTACTGCACCCGCGTGGGGGAAGGTCCGTTCCCGTCTGAACTGCATGATGATGTGGGCCGCAAGATTGGTGAGCGTGGGCATGAATTCGGCACTGTTACGGGCCGCCCGCGTCGCTGCGGCTGGTTTGATGCTGTTCTGGTGCGTCATGCCGTGCGTGTTGGCGGCGTGAACGGTCTGGCCCTGACCAAGCTGGATGTGCTGGACGGGTTTGATGAAATCCGTATCTGCGTTGGGTATGAACTGGACGGCAAGACCATTGATCGCTTTCCGTCCTCTCCAGCGGCTCAGGCCCGTATCAAACCAGTGTTTGAAACGGTTGAAGGCTGGAAAGATACGACCCACGGAGCACGGAGCTGGGCAGAACTGCCTGCGCAGGCCATCAAATACGTGCGTCGGATTGAAGAACTGGTAGGCGCACCGGTCACCCTGCTGTCCACCAGTCCTGACCGTGATGATACCATCCTGATGCGTGACCCGTTTGAAGACTGAGGCACACAGACAGCTTCCCCTGGCCTGTTAAGGCTAGGGGAAGCACGTTTGGGTCAAGATATAGTGAAGGCCTGGTTCTGGCGCGGAAGTGGCAGAGCCGGGCTTTTTTGTATCAGCGCGGCTGGGCAGGGTTCTGCTGCATGGCTGTGGCAGCCGGACCTTCCGCAAACCCGCCAAACACGCGGGATGTGGGGTAAAGGGCATGCAGCCGCTCTTTGCGGGCATTTTCATCCAGCGTGGCAACAATGCCTTCCAGCATACCCAGCTGCAGCATGCCGCGTGCAGAGAAAGCCTGGGAAAACTGCTTCCCGAAGGTTTTTAATAAAACTGTCACGGAGGGGCGGGACGCTTTGCCGCTATGCGGCAGAGAAGTGCGAAAAATACTCATGCGAGCGTATCCTGGAGGTGCATCCGGCACGATTGCCGGTCCAGCTCCTTTCCGGTCCCATAATCCAGGAAGTCTGGTGATGTATATAAAGATTTTGCACATCAGCAGGGTGTTTTTCGCAAGGGCGGCAGCGGTGGCGGATTTCCGCCATGCAGTTGTTTTTTTGTCCGGCCACAGCCTATTCTCCGTCCGAATCGTTATGGGTAGGTCATGACGCAGAAAACGAACATTCTTGTGGTTGAAGATGATCCGGCACTCTCCCGGCTTATCTGTTACAATCTTGAAAAACAGGATTACGAGGTCCGACTGGCAGCAGATGGGCAGGACGCGCTGGAGCAGATTGCGCGCCGTATGCCTGATCTTGTCCTGCTGGACTGGATGCTGCCTGGGGTTTCCGGCATTGAAGTGTGCCGCCGCTTGAGGGAACAGCCCAAAACCCGCACGTTGCCCGTGATCATGCTCAGTGCCCGTGGGCAGGAGACAGATAGCGTGCGCGGGCTGGATACCGGCGCGGATGATTATCTGGTCAAGCCCTTTGGCATGGAAACGCTGTTTGCGCGTGTAAAGGCCATTTTGCGGCGTGTGCCCCCCCCCAGCAAAAATCTACAATTTGAAACGCTGGTGCTTGATCGGGTGGCGCATAAAGTTGAGCGCAATGGTCGCCTGTTGCCGCTGGGACCAACCGAATACCGCTTGCTTGAATTTCTGATGAGCCACCCCGGTCAGGTTTTCTCCCGCGAGGAACTGTTGGAGCACGCATGGGAGCGCAGTTCCTACGTTGAGCTGCGCACTGTGGATGTACACATTCGTCGTCTGCGCCAGACGCTGAATGAAGGGGATGAAAAAGACCTGATCAGAACAGTGCGGGCGCGCGGTTACGCGCTTGATCTGCCGCAGGATTGATTTTGCTTCCGTGCCCGAGGCGGCCTGAGCCATGATGCACGCTCTGGCTTTTGCGGCTGGCGGAGCAGTGGCCGGGGGGCTGCTGGCCAGCACTCTGACAGTGTTGGCTCTGCGGCGTGGGTATGAAGCCCCGCAGGAGAAACAGCCCGAGCCAGCCGCCTTCCTTCCCACAAAAGCACGGCTTCTGATGGCTGTGGAACAGGTGGTGTCCTCTTTGCCGGCAGCCAGTCTGGTGCTCGATCAGGATAGACGTTTGCTTTACGCATCGCCCCAAGCTTACCAGCAGTTTGCCGAAAGCGTGGGGAGTATTGAGCGCCACCCGGCGTTTCAGGGTGCGTTGGATCGTCTGGCCACCCGCAGCCCCAGCCGGGGAGAGGAAATAGAAGAGGCGCGCATTGTTCTGGATGTTCCCTTGCAGCGCATTGTGCGGGGTTTTTTCCAGAAAAAAGCATTCCCCAAGAATATTTTTGCGTCTGAAGAAGACAAGAGTGAGGATCGCCGTAGCGTTCTGCTGACCTTTGTCGTGCTGTATGATGTAACAGAGGCCGAGATCACGGAACGCAAGCACGCGGATTTTGTGGCCTTTGCCAGCCATGAGCTCCGTACTCCGCTTGCCGCGCTCATGGGGTTTATTGAAACCCTGCAAGGCCCTGCGGCAGATGATCCAGACGCGCAAAAGGAGTTTCTGGGTATCATGGCGGCGCAGGGGCGGCGGATGCAGCGGTTGCTTGATGGCCTGCTTTATCTCTCACGGGTGCAGATGCTGGAGCACCAGCGCCCACGGGGGCAGATCAGATTAGGGGAACTGTGTAGCCGGTTGCAGGGTGAAACAGGGATTCTGTTCCGGCAAAGCACGGCAACGCTGGTTGTTATTCCGCTCGATAATCCTGACCTGTGTGTGGCGGGCGATGAAGATCAGATGTTGCAGGTTCTGATAAACCTTGTTGAAAATGCCCTGAAATATGGTGTCTGCCATAGCAAGGATAGCCCGGAGGCAGCCCTGACAATTACCGTCAGTTGCATGATGGCACCATTGGGTTCCGGTTGGCCTGCTGGCCCCGGAGTTGTTCTCAGCGTGGCGGATAATGGGCCGGGTATTGCCGCGCGGCATCTGCCACGTTTGACGGAACGGTTCTATCGGGTGCCCAAAACATCTGCCGTGGTGCAGGGAAGCGGTCTGGGGCTTGCCATTGTGCAGCATATCATCACCCGCCATGGCGGCCGGTTTGTGGTGGACAGCACTGTGGGAGAGGGCACAACCTGCAAAATCTGGCTTCCCTTGGGTGACGCGACGGCTGTCATAAAAACGTAATAAAACTGTCTTGAATACGTCATTACCTTTTAAGGGGCAGACCCATTAAGGGAGAGGGCAGACGCAGCTTCGCTGTGTTTTTTTGATGATGTTCAGGGATCATACCGAAATGCATCTTTCATTCCGGCCTCTTGCTATTCTGCTTGCGGCAACCAGCCTTGCCGTTGTGTTGCCTGGCGTCTCCAAGGCCGAAAGCGTAACAGGAGCTGGCTCCAGCTTTGCTGCACCGATTTATGAAGCATGGAGCGAGGCCGCCAAAACTGCTGTTGGGGTAACAGTCAATTACCAGAGCGTTGGCTCCAGCGCAGGGCAAAATCAGGTTCTGGCAGGAACGGTGGATTTCGGTGCATCTGATGCACCCATGGATGCGCAGAAAATTGAGTCTGCACATCTGTTCCAGTTCCCCACCGTTATGGGTGGCATTGTGCCTGTTGTGAACATTCCGGGCATGAAGGCCAACGCGCTGCGCCTGAGCGGTGAAGTGCTGGCTGGTATTTATGCAGGTGACATCACGGAATGGAATGATGCCAAGATTGCAGCCCTGAACCCGGGTGTAAAACTGCCTGATCTGGCCATTGCGCCGATCCACCGTGCTGATGGCTCTGGCACCACGTTTGTGTTCACATCCTATCTGGCCCGGTCTTCTGACTCCTGGAAAAACAATCTGGGCGCTGGCACGTCCATTTCCTGGCCTGGCGGTCTTGGTGCCCGTGGGAATGACGGCATTGCTGCAACCGTGCAGAATACGGAAGGCGCTATTGGTTATGTTGAATATGCCTACGCCAGCCGTAACCACCTGACCACCATCAAGCTGCGCAACCATGCGGGCGAAGATGTTGAAGCCAACCAGACCAGCTTTGCGCATGCCGCTGAATCTGCTGACTGGAAAAATGCCTCTCACTTCGCTGTTGATCTGCTGGATACCGCAGGCCATGGCGCATGGCCCATCGTGTCCGCCACCTATGTGCTGACCCCGGTTCCGCCCAAAGATGCCGCACGTGGTAAAGCTGTGCGTAACTTCTTTACGTGGAGCTTTGAAAAGGGTGATGTCATTGCTGCCAAACTTGACTATGTGGCTCTGCCGCAGGCAGTGAAAAGCGCCATTCTGTCTTCCTGGAAATAAGCGCTTATTTTTTAGATTATCCTAATAAATAAAAGTTATTTTAATAAGTGAGGGCCGTCTGAATATCAGACGGCCCTTTTTCATAAAACTGTAAAGAAACCATCACGAAACCATCACGCACAAGAAACAGAATACGACGTATTCAGCGCTCATCGTCTTCTCTCAGGGAATGGCCTGATGCGTTGTAAAGCTGTTGTTTCTTCTTTTGCGTTTGCTTCTTTTCTGCTGAGCAGCGCAGCATCATCATCTGCTTTGGCGTCTCCTTCGGATGATGCGCAGATCCGTGCGCTCCGTGTAGAAATGGCGCAAATGCGCAAGGAAATGATGGGGCAGATTTCCACGCTGAAAGTGCGTCTGGCCCGTAGTGAGGCAAGTGCCCACAGGCAGGAGCATACCGGCACGGCATCTGTTCAGAACACCCATGCCAACCCCCGCATGCTTGCCTCCGGTCCGATTGATCCGAGAGTGAAGTTTGCTGAGCCAATTCCCCGCGCAAACAGGCTGCGTCTTGCCACGTCTGGCACCCCTACGAGCGACCGTGGGGACATTATGTCCTGGAAATCATTCCGGGCGGCTACGGCCGGTGAGGAAGACGTACATGTCGGTGGTATGATCATCGGTTTTCCAAAAGGCCGCTTTACCATAGCCACGGAAGATGCAGCTTATGCGCTGTCCATTGGTCTGGCATTTCATGAAGATTTTGGCGGCTTCTTTAATGCAGGCCCTCGCCGGGGTGAAGGGCGTGGCGCATTTAACAGCTTTACAAGTAATATGCGGCGTCTGCGTATTCCGTTCACCTTCCGCTATAAAAACTTTGTTGCGGCTGTCACGCCAGATTTCGGGGCCAACCATAATGATGGTTATGTTGGCCTGTATGAAGGAAACCTGAACTACACAGGTTTGCGGAATACTATCCTGACGGTTGGTTACTTCCAGCCCCGCGTTACTGAAGAAGATTCTGAAAGCTCCAACGACTTCTTCACCCTTGAACGTCCCAGCATTACCGACATGGTTCGTAACATTGCGGCGGGTGACGCACGCTTCAGCGTGGGTGCTCTGCATTACGAAAAACGTTGGTGGATTGCAGGCTACTTTACCGGACAGGAATGGGGCCACCGCAACGCGTCTGACAGTAGCTCCACCTATTATGGCGGCGGCAGCGGCACCACCATGGATAGCCAGACAGGGGCTACATTGCGTGTTGCCGGTCGTCCTGTCGCTACAAAAAATTGGGATGTTCACGTAGGGGCATCAGGCATTTCCGCTTTTCGTCTGGCGTGTAATGCTGCCTCGTCCACCTCTGGTTCGGCTACCTCCTGTTCCCGCTCTACATCTTTTGGGCAGCGTCCGGAATTTGATATTGGTGAAGCAAACCTTGCGGCAACGGGTGCCATCAACCATGCGTCTCAGGTTTGGGCAGCAGGACCTGAACTGGGGGTGCGTTGGGATCGGCTGCTTGTAAAGGGTGAATACTATCATGTCGGTGTTCAGCGCGAAGGTGCTGGCCTGAAATCTGCCGGGTTCCAGGGCTGGTATGGTTCAGCGGCTTACACAATTTTCGGCACACCGCGTATGTATAGCGAAAAGAGCGGCGCATTCACCGCTCCGGGTGTGAAAGACAACGAGGAATTCAATCCCGCTCTTAACCACTGGGGCGCGCTTGAAGTTGTGGGTCATTACAGCGTGATCGACCTGAACAGCAACCTGGGCGATGCAAACGCCAAGAATGTGATCCGTGGTGGGCAGCAGACAGTATGGACGGGCGGCCTGAACTGGTATCCCAACCGTCACTTCCGTCTGATGCTTGATTTCAGCCACTTCATCGTGTCTCGCAGCGAGCAGGCCACCAACATTTATGGGCGCACGGGCAACTCTGTTGCCGCCCGTGTTCAGGCCGGTTTCTAAAATTCTGTGGATTTAAAAAGGATGATGCAGGTGTTCTGTATCATCCTACTGCGCCGGTAAATAAGAACTGTGCAGGAGGCCGCGCCAGACCAACAATGGTCAGGCCGGCCTCTTTTGCCAGATTGAGGGCTCGTACGGTGGGGGCGGAAATAGCGACCAGCGTTGTAAAACCCGCCATAATGGCTTTTTGCGCCATTTCATAAGAGCAACGGCTGGTAATAACACAAAACCCTTTGGAAAAATCAGCCTTTTGCCGCAAGCCTGCGCCTATCAGTTTATCCAGCGCGTTATGGCGGCCGATATCTTCCCGTATCAACCGGACAGCACCAGTGTCATCACACCATGCGGCCCCATGCACCATATGGACCTGTGCATTCAAAGCCTGATGGCTGGCAAGTTCCGTCAGACTTTTCTGTATGGCTTTGAGGGAAACAGGAGGGGCAGCCGGCACTTTTGGAAGTTGCGTATGCAGGCTTTTCAGATCATCACTGCCGCAGATGCCACATCCTGTACGGCCGGTCATGGCACGGCGTGATTGGAGAAGACGTCTGAAATCCTCACCCGCTATGGAAAGATGCAGCGTCACGCCATCTTCGGCCTCCTCCACACGTACGGAGCGAATGGACGCAGGTGTAGAGACCAGCCGTTCTGTTATGGAAAAACCAAAAGCATAATCTTCAAGATACTCTTTTGTCGCCATCATCACAGCATATGGCACGCTGTTGAAAACAAACCCCACCGGGGTCTCATCCGCCAGACTCAGGTGGGTAGACGTGCAGTCTGTGTCGGTCAGTTTCTCTGCTGGCCATGAGATCACGAGCGGGTCACTCATTGATCAGTCCTTTTTCAATCATGCGGCATGCAGAGGCATAGTCTTCTGGCGTATTGATGTTGAAGAACGGATCAGGAGTGTGGCCCGCAAATGTCACATGGCGCACGCCAAGAGTTCTGGCAAACATCCGCACCCGTAGCATGTGAGGGGATGGTGGCTGTGCCAGCCAGTCCTGTAGCCGCTCAAGGCAGCTTGTGGGCCATGTTGCTACCAGTGGGTGTTCTCTCCCGCTAGAGACAGCAACAGCGGGTGCAGGCAGCAAACGCTCAACCAGCGTTGCGGGAATAAACGGGGTGTCTCCTGGCACAGTCAACACAGTATCGCACTGCTGTGTTCTGGCCCATTGCAGTCCAGCCAGAACACCGGCCAGCGGGCCGCGTTCATCTAACGTGTCTGGCAGAACCGGTATGCCCCAGGGTGCGAACCGGGCGGCATCTCCATTGGCACTTAGGGCCAGCGTTGCGCACTGGGGGGCTAGTTTACGGATCAGGTGCGTAAGGAGAGGTTCCTCATTCAACGCAAGAAGGGGTTTGTCACATCCTCCCATACGCATGCCTTTGCCCCCTGCAAGGATAACGGCGGCAACGCGGGAAGGAGAAGGATGAGTGCTCATGCTGAAAAGACTCCTGCAAGCAGAGGGATATGGCAAGAGACTTTGTACAGGCCACCCTATGTTGCCCATGGTCGTGCAAGGATCAGAAGGCAGTAGACAGCAAAAAGCCCCGGCAAAGCGGGGCTTTCAGCCATAAAACCTTCGTTCCGCAGCGTGGGCAGAACGCGGTTCAGGGAGGGTGGTTTTAGTAGTTCCGCGCCGGAAGCACGTTTTTGTAAGCAATCATGCAGGCAACATATGCGTTGTCATACTGCTGCTGAATGCTGCCTTGGCGGGAATTGGAGTAGGCACCACCACCAGCCGTTCCGGCCAATGCACCGGCACCGGCACCAATTCCGGCACCCACGCCTCCGCCTGCAGCGGCACCCAACCCGGCACCCAGAGCCGTGGCGGCGAGCCCACCGTAAAGGGCACGGTGATTCTGGCGTTCTGCCTGTCCACTTACGCTGCTGGAAGCCTGAGAACGGCAGAAATTCTGTTCCTGCGCGAATGTGGCATAGTCTTTACCCGGTCCCGGCAGCACCATGGCGGTGGGGCCCATAGGGGTTTCCGCGCACGCAGCCAGAAGCAGTGCAGGAACCAGGAAAAAAGCGGCATGTCCAAGTTTCATTGGTCTTACTCTTAGTGTTTAGTTGGTAGCGAAGTATCAGATTAATTTAGCTTTTTTAAGGCAACGCGACCCTCTCCAAATAACATTCATTAAACGCAGGACTGTGCTGAAAGTTCACTCAACTCTCCACCTCAGCTTCGGGGATAGAGGACGTTCAAAGAGGCTTCTGGAGCAAGTGGCTTTCTTCTGCATACACATTACGGCCCAGAATTGCGGGCGTGCATTTTTCCACCTTTGGAGTGTCAGGGCACAATGCACTCCGCAAAATGGCAGGTTGCCCACTGTCCACCCGGTTTTCAACCGGACTTCCGATACGGAGTTGCTCTAGGCTCTGGTGGAAAACAACAAACCGCACAAATGGAAGGCCTTTTGCGTCCTGCCAGAGTTCAAAGCCCAGAGTAGTATCCGGTGCGGTCGGGTCTGGCTGGTCTGTGAACGCCCAGTCCAGCCCGAACAGCGTCGCCAGCATATCAAGCGTTGTGTCATGTCCGACAAAAACAACCATGCGGGCAGAGGCTGGAATGGTATCGCCATTTGGGAGGGGCGTTGCGTGTTCCGACAGCAAACTGGTGAGGGCATCTGCCAGATATCTCCCGCGCGGGATGGCAATGGCTGGGAGGCGCCGGGTGAGATGGCTTTGGTACGTATGGGCAGGCAGAACAGAGGCCACCAGAGCCGCTTGATCTGGGTTGGCGGGAGATGTTTGCGGTGCAGTGCCGGCAGAGGCGTTGTCTGCTGGCGGGATAGCAGTCTGCACGGTAGGAGGGAGACCCTGACAGTATTCCAGCAGTAGGTTTTCAGAAACGGTAGAGGCGAGGGCCATGCCGCCTGTGACATGTGGAGCCCCTTTTTTCCATGAAAGCTGGGCCGGAGCGGAAAAACAGACACTTCCGGGTTTCCCGCATCCCTGGGGAGCAAAAAGGCTTTGTAAGTGAGCGGATGCCGTCTGCGCAGACTTAGGAGGGGGCTGATCAGGAGGCAGGGTTTGCCCGAGCTTGGTTAAAACCGTCTGCTTTTCAAGTGTTTCATGTCCACTGGCCAAAGCATTGAAAAGAGGATCTTTCTGCCCGGCAGGGAGAGAGGCTGCCGTTTGCAGGCATCCCGCGCTCAGGGTTTTTGATAGAACATTGCCGGTTTCCCGCGTACGGGTGTCAGCCGCATCGGCCCACACAAAAAGAGTGGGCGCGCAGGCTCTGCCTCCTTCGGAAAGAAGGGTATGATAATAATGGCCGAGGAAGGTGCCCATTTGTGCCACATCCGTGCGGCCATGTTCTGTTAATTGCCCCGGGGGCACCGGCCATGCAGACCACTTA
Source organism: Acetobacter tropicalis (assembly GCF_030644465.1). Lineage (NCBI taxonomy): Bacteria > Pseudomonadati > Pseudomonadota > Alphaproteobacteria > Acetobacterales > Acetobacteraceae > Acetobacter > Acetobacter tropicalis. Next base: position 2,006,015 of record NZ_JAUYUW010000001.1, read on the forward strand.
ACGCCTGTGTTGGCCTTTAGGGCTTCGGGTGTCTGGGTCGGGCTGCGAATGCCGTGGCGGGTGACCAGAATGACCCGCTTGAGGACAGCCCCCCTTTCAGGTGCCTGTTGAGCCTGAGCCTGAGCCTGAGCCTGAGCCTGAGCCTGAGCCTGAGCCTGAGGCGTGAGCGAAGCAACAAGCATGGAGAGAAGGAGCAGCACCGAAAGATGGGCAGCAGAGCATACTCCGTGAGGGAGGAAACGTAGGGACGGCAGGAAGGAAAAACGCATGGTACCCGACAGCAGACGCGGAAAAAGCCTAGTGTAAGGGGCTTGGAGGGAGACCTGCAAATAAGGGGCAATAGGCTCCCGGTTTTCCTGCAAAAATCCGGTTGATAGCCCGTCAGGAAAGGCGGGTCACCAGAAGCTGGTTGATGCGGAAGCCTTCTACGTCCACCACTTCAAACCGGAAACCGCTTTCATCAACCCGGTCTGTTTTGCGGGCCATGCGGCGCAGGCGATGCATGACAAAGCCGCTGATGGTATCAAACTGGGCACTGTCAGGCAGTTCGACCAGATGCAACTCGCGCATCACATCGCCAATAGGGGCGGCGCCGTCAATCAGCCAGGAATTTTCATCCCGGCGCACAATGGCCTGTTCCTCAAAGGGGTTGGCCAGACCATCCATCAGCGCCCCCATGATATCCTTGAAGGTGATCAACCCCACCACAAGCCCATATTCATTCACAATCAGGGCAAAGCCGACGCCATGGGTATCAAACTGAGCCAGCGTATCCCACAGGTTCAGGGTTTCCGGCACGGACAGCACATCACGCCGCATCCGGAAAATAGGGTTGGGTAACGCAATCTCGCCAGCGACAGGCGTGATGGAGGGGTCCACCACGGACGCAAGCACGTCTTCAGAGCGGATGGAGCCAATAACCGTATCCAGTCCGCCATTGCACAGCGGGTAGCGGGAATATGGTTTGGCCCGTACTTTTTCATGGTTGCTCTGGGCTGTGTCCTGCACGTCCAGATAGACAATTTCATCACGCGGGGTCATGGCGGAGGTAACGGAACGGTCCTGCAGGCCCAGCACGTTCTGGATCATCTGGTGTTCCTGCTCCAGCAACACGCCAGAGGCCGTGCCCGCAGCCAGAATGGCCCGCAGATCTTCAGGCGTAACAGGCTCTACGGCAGAGGCGGCTGGAATTTTCAGCGCCCGTAGAACAGCATCGGACACCTTGGAGAAAATCCAGACAAACGGGTAGAGCGCCCGCAGTGCGAATTTGGGGAACCACCCAATGGCCAGCGCTACCTTGTCCGGCGCATTCATGGCCACCCGTTTGGGGAGCAGGTCAGCAAACAGGACAAACACACCTGTCACCAACACGAAGCTGAAAGCTGACCCCAGATTCTGCGCAAGCCCGGAGGAAAGGCCCCATTGCATCAACAGGGCCGCACTGGGGGGCGCCAGCATTTCCGAACTGACAATACCGCCCAGAATACCCACCCCGTTCAGGCAGATCTGGAGAACAGTCATTACCTGCCCGCTGTTACGGCGCAGGGCCAGGAAGGCCTGCGCACGCTTGTCTCCTGCCTCCGCACGGGAGCGAAGTCTGACTTCCCGCGCTGCCGCGAAGGAAATCTCGGACAGGGAAATCAGGATGCTGACCGCAATCAGCAGGACAAGGGCCAGAATGCCCAGCAGGAACAGGATCAAGAGAAAACTCTACAAACGAGAGAAAAATGGAAATATCCCGTAAGCTATAACTTGTGTGGCTCCTGCCGCCTAGTTTCTTTTGCCTTGCGCAGCAGGCGGATTACCGGGAGATTTTTCCCTCTCTATTCTCCTGCGCCCGTTCTTTTGTCAGATGGTGGTCAAAAGATAACAACTGCTGGCCTGGATGGGGGAGGTGGTGTTTTTCTTCACATTCGGGTCAGACAGTGGTCATTTACCTTCTTTAAAGAGGGGGGTGTATCCCGGTCCTTTGCGGCGCGTTGTGGCAGGGTGTGCGTCCGTAAACAGGACGTGTTTTGCGCATGATGGGCCAATGGCCTCAGATGCAGGTCAGAATCGCCTTCAGACCCCAGGAAAGAAAAACAGCATGTTCGATGCGTACCTTGTGGAGAAGACTGCGGAGGGCACTCCGTCTGTTGTTCTGCGCCACCTGCCAGACGATCAGTTGCCCGAAGGAGATGTGACAGTGCGGGTGGAGTGGTCCACCCTCAACTACAAGGATGCGCTGGCCCTTACTGGCAAGGGGCCGATTATTCGGTCTTACCCCATGGTCCCCGGCATTGATTTTGCAGGCACGGTTGAAGCCTCCAGCAATCCCGCTTTTTCTGTTGGGCAGAAAGTGCTGCTGAACGGGTACGGGGTGGGAGAAAAGCATTGGGGTGGTCTGGCAGGCCGTGCTCGGGTGCCGGGTGAATGGCTTGTTCCCTTGCCGGAAGCATTTACCCCCCGGCAGGCCATGGCGCTGGGAACGGCTGGTTACACGGCCATGTTGTGCGTGCAGGCTTTGCAGAAGCAGGGTGTGACACCGCGCAGTGGAGAAGTCGTGGTCACTGGGGCTTCCGGTGGTGTGGGCAGCGTGGCGGTCATGTTGCTGGCAAAGCTGGGGTATGCGGTTACAGCCGTAACGGGCCGCATGGAAGAAAAGCCTTATCTGGAAAAGCTGGGAGCAAAAGACGTCATTCCCCGTCAGTTTTTTGGGGGCATGACGCGCCCTCTTGAAAAAGCGCGCTGGGCCGGGGCGGTGGATGTGGCAGGGGGTGCCATTCTGGCGGCGGTCTGTGCGTCCATGTTGCCTTATGGCGTTGTTACGGCGTGCGGACTTGCCGCAGGCATGGATTTTCCCGCAACGGTTGCACCTTTCATTCTGCGCGGTGTCACGCTGGTGGGGATTGAAAGCGTTAACTGTCCCAGTGCGGAACGGCGAGAGGCCTGGCAGGCGCTGGCTGAGTTGGTTGATCAGGCTCTGCTGGAAGAAATGACCACTGAAATTGCCTTCTCCGATGTCGTGCCCACCGCAGAGCGGTTGCTGGCTGGCAAGGTAAGGGGCCGGGTTGTGGTGAAAATTCCCTGAGCAGCGGAGGTGCTGCTGAGATTATGCAAAAGAGAGCCCTGCACTCTCTTTCGAAAGGCAGGGCGTTCAGAGGGTGAAAACCAGCCGGTTTGTCTGCAACCCCATTCAGGCTGACCTGACATCTCTGGTGGTTTTTCCCTTATGCTTTGTGCCGGCCAGATTAGGGAAGGCAGGCACACATTGGGCGGAGGCTCAGGCTTCCAGACCACCGTCCACAGGCAGGGCGGCACCGGTGATGTAACCGGCCTTCGGGCTGGCCAGGAAAGACACCATGTTAGAGATATCTGAAACCGTGCCGTAAGCGCCCGTGGCCACAAAACTACTGATCACCTTTGCGCCCTCACCCGTAGCCGGGTTGAGGTCTGTATCAATGGGGCCGGGTTCCACCACGTTTACGGTAATGCCTTTTGGGCCCAGATCACGCGCAACACCCTGCGTAAAGCCACGGAGGGCCGCCTTGGTGGCTGCATAGAGTGAAATACCGGGGAAGGGTGTGCGTGCGCCAAAAGCGGACCCGATAAAGATCAGGCGGCCACCTTTTTTCATGTGCTTCACAGCTTCTGCTGTTTCCACCATAACGCCGCGCACGTTCAGGTTCAGCACCTGTTCAATCTGCTCCACACTCATTTCATCAATGGGGCCGTATGGGTAGATGCCCGCATTGCACACCAGTGTGTCCAGCCGCCCAAATTCTTTGACTGTTTCAGCAATAACGGCCTTGTTGCCAGCAACCGAGCTACCATCTGCCTTGACTGCCAGCGCCTTGCGGCCAAGGGCGCGTACCTTATCGGCGGTTTCTTCCGCAGCCTGAGCGTTGCGGGCGTACGACAGCACAATATCAAAACCGTCTTTTGCAAGCTGTTCTACAATGGCCGCGCCAATACCGCGGCTACCACCTGTTACAATAGCGACAGGGTTTGTCATGTCATTCTCCTTAAATGTCTGAAAATGCTAGGAAGGATCTTTTTAAAGCCCCAGCATCAGGGCAATGTTCTGCAGGGCCGCGCCAGAGGCCCCTTTGCCCAGATTATCCAGCCGGGCCGTTAACACGGCCTGCCTGTTGTGGGTGCTGGCATGCACGCGCAGTTCCATTTTGTCACTTCCGGCCAGCGCTTCGGCTGAAAGGGTTGCGTCATGCGGCAGCACGTGCACGTTCGCCTGCCCCGCATACCGGGTTGCAAGGGCCGTGTGCAGGTCTTCGCCAGTCACACCTCCGTTAAGATCATCCAGATGCAGCGGGATGGATACAATCATGCCGCGTGGAAAGTGGCCAACGGAGGGAACAAAAACCGGCCGCCGTTCCAGCCCGGCGTGCAGGTGAATTTCGGGCACATGTTTGTGCTCAAGGCCCAGCCCGTACAATTCAAAAGCCGGACCACCATCGCGTTCATGCGCTTCGATCATGGTGCGGCCCCCCCCCGAATAACCACTGACGGCATTGATGCACACAGGGTAGCGGGCATCCAGAATGCCTGCGTCAATCAGGGGGCGAAGCAGCGCAATGGCCCCCGTTGGGTAGCAGCCGGGGTTGGAAACCCGTGGTGCGCCTGTAATGGCAGCAGCCTGCGCGGCGGAAAGTTCGGGAAAGCCATACACCCAGCCCGGTGCCGTGCGGAAAGCCGTGCTGGCGTCCAGAATGCGGGGGGCGTTCTCTCCCAGTGTATCCGCCATTTTCACGGCCTCGCGGGAGGCCGCGTCTGGCAGGCACAGCACAACCACATCTGCCGCGGCCATGGCCTCCTTGCGGGCCGCGGGGTCCTTGCGGCGCGCGTGGTCAATGGAATGCAGCGTAACCGGCAGGGCAGACAGGCGCTCCCGAATGCCAAGGCCTGTGGTGCCAGCTTCGCCATCAATAAAAATAACGGGGTGCTGTGTCATACCTTTTCTCCTTTGCAGAGTGGGGGATGTGCCGGTTTGGGCCGTCCTGCTGTTTACGGACTGTTGCGTGTGTGTCCTACCGCATATACGGGGGAATGCCCTGCGGGTGAAAGGGGGCAGTTCCAAAAACACTCTCCTGCACATCTACCCTGCAAAGACTGGGTCAGGACACGGGCCTGTGGGGCTGGAAAGAGTTGGGACGCTTCCCTGTTCTTGGACTACAAGGGCTGCGGCGTTGAAACATTCAGGAGCGAAGGCAGATACATATGGTTTCACAGCATCATAAAAACTCCGCCGCAGGTTCCGGTGGCGTAAGCTCTTCAAACACGCCTGATGCAGCCGGTAACAGCGCGGCGCGAGAAATTACCCGCCTTGCCGCCCTGATGGCCCGTTTGCGTGACCCCCACGGAGGCTGCCCATGGGATCAGCAACAGACGCATGAAACCATAGCTCCGTATGCCATTGAAGAAGCCTATGAAGTGCTAGACGCCATTACCCGTAAGGATTGGCAGGCTTTCCCCGATGAATTGGGAGATCTGCTGTTGCAGGTGGTTTATCAGGCTCAACTGGCGCAGGAGGCGGGGCAGTTTGATCTGGCGACTGTTGCGCGGATGGTGACGGAAAAAATGATCCGCAGGCATCCGCATGTCACGTTTGGCCCGGATGTGCTGGGTGATGACGTAGCAGAGAAGAGCGTGGTTGAAGGGCAGGGTGATACTCACGGACAAACGGCTCTGTCAGGTAAAGAGAAAGAGACTGGCGAGGCATCCATCGCCGCTTTGCCCGGCCAGTGGGAAAAGTTGAAAGAGCAGGAGCGCCGAACCTCCGCTGCGCAGGGGAAGCGGCTTGGAGCGCTGGCAGGTGTGCCGCCGCAACTGCCTGCCTTGATCCGTGCCTCTAAAATTGCCTCCCGTGCGGCTCGCGTGGGGTTTGACTGGCCCGAGGTCGAGGGTGTGGTGGCCAAGGTTCATGAAGAAATGGACGAGTTTTCTGTAGAACTGGAGGCTGGAGACAAGGCCCGCATGCAGGACGAACTGGGAGACGTTCTGTTCTCTCTGGCAAGTCTGGCCCGCCGATTGGATATGGACCCGGAAGCATGTCTGAGGCAGGCGTGTGATAAATTTACGCGCCGGTTTGAGGGTGTAGAGGCTCGTCTGGCGGAAGATGGTCTGTCCATGCAGGATCAGACTGTGGAAACGCTTGATGCGATCTGGAATGAAGTCAAACGAACAGAGGCATAACCCGCAAGGCACCAGATTTTCCATTGGGAGAGTGGAAGAACAGCGAGCAACGCCGTGTTGATATGCGACACGGCAGACCTGTGGTCGTGTGGAAAAGGCGGAGATGCAGCAGGAACGGACTGCTTGCGGCTGCACAGACAGATACCCGGACTGAAGAGAATGGGCCCAAGTCATTGCTTCAGAAGCAGTAAAAATTCCCAGCCTGAGCCAGCATTTTTTAACTGTTTTACCGCGTCAGGGTGACCTGTGAGCTAGGGCGGACAGGCACGGTTATCTGGGTGCCGGGTGGGGCTTTATCAAACTGATGCGCAAGTTCATAAAAATTGCGGTTGGGTTCGGGCTCAAAGCGCCAGTCCTGCGGAATACCAAAACCGACCATCAGCGCGAGGAAAACCAGAGCCGTGCCTTTTGCCCAGCTCCATCGCGCGCCCAGAGCCTGAATGACAACCACGCTGACCCAGAAGACCAATGGAATAAAAAGGTAACGCATGCTCATATTGGGCGCACGCATAGCGATCCAGACCGGGGTGCCCGGTGTGGCCACGGGGTGGGAGAGGCTGGCAAGGAGCATGAGTGCGGTAAACAGGCCCGCATAACGTAGCACAGGCCAACGGCGTAAAGCATCAATGCACAGCCACGCGCCAACCAGAAACAGAAGCCACGGCAGCAACGCAATTTTCCAGGAACCCAGCGCATACCAGTAGGGCAACTGCAGGCAGCCTGCCAAAGAACCCATCATGATTTGGCCAGCCATAAGCCGTACGAAGTTTGTGGGGGTTGCACCAAGAAGCGGGGGCATGCCCCGTTGAGTCAGATAAATACTGGCGGCCTGAAGTGTGGCACCGGCTGCCAGAAGGGCGAGCCTGACCATGCTGGCTCTGGAAGGAAGCTGCCAAGCGCGCAGGGCAGCGATGGGAACCAGCAGAATACTGAAAGGGCCGCTTACGGCGCTGAGTGCCAGAAGCAAGGTGTCAAATGTCCAGGCTCCCCGTGTGCGTGGCGGTGATGACAGCACAATCAGAAACGATAGCAGGGCCAGATGCCATTGGCTGTTGGTCAGATTGCCATGGACTTCCCACGTATTGGGGAGCGCACACCACATCAGTGCCAAAAAGCAGCGGAGAGGGAGGGAGGGGCAAAGGGCCGCACAGCGTTGCGAAATGAGAAACGCAGGAGGCAGCACTTCAAAAACAAAGGCAGCCCCAGCAAACAGCGTTGGTCCCCATGTAAGGGGCAACAGGGCCGACAACAGGGCGACAAGCCGGTCATCGGTCTGAAAATAACCCGTATGGGGTAGCCATAGGCTGGAAAGCCCCAGTGAGCGCGCTTCAGGCCACCAGAACCAGCCATCTTCCCCCCAGAACTGGGCATCCAGCAGTATTTCAGGCCACCGCACAAATGTGATCAGCAGACAAAGCAGGATCGCCACAAGCATCATGGTGCGGTTTGTGACGATTATACTGTCTTGGGGGCGGCCCATTGCTTGTATCCTGATGGATGGAAGAGAAACAGATGACGCCGTTCTTAGGTGACAGATCTGAACTGTGCCAAATGTTTTTACAGGCAGCTATTCAGCTCTTATCAGAGGAAGCCTGAAAGAGGACTTTGCTCCCTATTGGCAGGAAAATGACAAGCAAGGGCTGTTGTCTTCAGGAAAGAGAGCTCCGCGTTTCTGTCTGCCCACTCTTTTTCAGAAGAACCACGGCCAGAAGATAGACCAGCAGCCCGCCGACAGAGAGGAGGGCTCCCCCTACGCCGAGTGCTCCATACCCGTAATGGTTGGCCAGAAGCACACTGCCCAGTGATGCCCCCAGTGCATTGGCGATATTGAACGCCGAGTGGTTGAGGGAGGCGGCAAGGGTCTGGGCGTCTCCTGCAAAATCCATCAGGCGTGTCTGCAACGCTGGCCCCAGACCGTTCACAAAGGTGGGCACCAGAAACACATCCAGCATCAGGCCTGCCGTGCTGTGCAAAACAACGGGAAACACCAGCATGGCCAACGCGCTGCCAGAAAGGGCCAGAATGGCGGCTATATCCAGATTGCGGTCAACCAGCCATGCCCCTGCATTGGCTCCCGTCAGCATGCCAAGCCCCCACACAATCATGAACAGCATGATTTCCCATTCCGGCACCAGCGTGACGTTCTGCAACACGCTGGTCAGATAGGTGTAGATGGCGAACATACCGCCAAACCCTACAGCTGCAGTCAGCAAGGTTAGCAGAACCTGCGTATTGCCAATGGCGCTGACTTCCCGCAGAGGCGAATTGGAGCGGTTGGGGCGATCTGCCGGAATATAGCGCCATACGCCCAGAAAGGTCATGAATCCAAACAGCCCAATAATCAGATAGGCAATACGCCAGCCAAAATGATCCGCCGCGAAGGTGGAAAAAGGTGCACCCACAAGGGTTGAAATGGCAATGCCTGAGAGCACGCGCCCAACCGCCCACCCCCGGCGTTTCCGTTCCACCATGGAGGCCGCAACCAAAGCCGAAATACCAAACAACGCCCCGTGTGGCAGACCCGTGATAAACCGCGCGATCTCCACCAATCCGGGTGAGGGCATGGCAATGCTGAGGAAATTGCCAAAGCAGAATAGCAGCAGCAGGCTGAGCAGCAGTTCCCGACGGGATAGGCGCGCCCCCAGAATGGTGATGAGTGGCGCACCAATCACAACACCCAGCGCATAGGCGGTAATGGCGTGGCCTGCATCTGCATCTGAAAGACCGAGGGAGGCTGCAAATTCCGGCAGCATGCCCATAATGGCAAATTCGCCAGTGCCGACAACAAAGGTGCCGAAGGTGAGGGTCAGCAGGGCAGCGGTTCTGCCCCGCGGGGGGATGACCAGGGGAACGCCGCCTTCAGGCAGCACGGTTTCTGTTGTCATAAACGGGTCTCAGGCTAAAAAAGGCGTGTCAGGAGGTCAGGCAGAGGGCGGCCTTGCGCGCTATGGCGATGTCATCTTCCGTGCTGGCGCCAGAGACACCAATAGCACCCATAACGGTTCCGTCTGTGGTTTTCAAAACCAGTCCACCGCCAAAGCTGGTCAGGCCACCATTGGTGTTTTCCAGCGAGTAGGCATGGCCATCCGGGTGGGCAATCTTGGCAAAATCCGCACTGTCCATCTGAAACAGAACGGCGGTGCGGGCTTTCTTGTTGCAGACATCAATAGAGCCAAGCGGAGTGCCTTCCATACGGGCAAAGGCTACGGGCCAGGCGGCTGCATCTACAATGGAGACACAAACCTGAACGCCCATCCGCTGAGCCTCTGCAAGTGCGGTCTCCAGCATGGCCGTGGCGGAGGAAAGTTTCATGGAACTAGATCTTCATTCTCTCAGAAAAAGGCGGAGGTTAGCTATGATAGTGAGAGAGGGAAGACGCAAGACCAGTAAATCTTTCTTTATTCAACATTGCTGAACGGTCTTCTTCTCTACCTCCTGCATCATCATCCATGCCAGACGGATCAATCGGGAGGGAGGCAGGTGCTCAGCCGCACCAGTCAGGCAGATACTGGCTTTTACTTCCCCTTTGTCCCGCCACGGGATGGCCACGCCATGCATGCCGTGGCGATAGGTTTCAAGATCCAGAGCGTATCCTTTGGCGCGTACGTCCTCAATCCGGGCATGAATGGTGTCATCCATTTGAAGGAAGTGGTGGTACAGAACACGTTTGCCCAAGCCGGGCACAAAGGCCAGAAAAACAAGCCCAACTGCGGAGCCTTCCAGTTTTTCCCGTTGTCTCATACCAGAAGGAGCGGGGTGGGGTTGGCCGGGCGCTGGCAGAATATCAAGATAGGTGGCTTCATCTCCGCTGGGCACGGCAAGCCAGACCGTGGCCTTGCTCTTGCGGGCAATGGAGTCCAGAGCGGGGCGCAGGCGGCAGCGCAGGATGTTGTCGTCCCCGGCAATGCGCGCCAGATTTAAAATCCGACCGCCAAGATGGTAGCGCATATCACCGGGCCGCCGTTGCACATAGCCGAGGTGCGTAAGGGTTTGCAGGATGTTATGCGCAGTAGTTTTTCCTATTCCTGCAATGGCGGCAATCTGTTGCAGGCGTGCGCCCCCGCCTTCCTGTGCAATAATTTCCAGAATGGCAGCGGAACGCTCAATGGACTGGATGAGCTTTGGCGGCGCGCCCATTGCAGCAGGTCTCCTGGCGGGGAAGGGGGTATCTGTTCTCCTTACACCATAAAAAAAGCGCCCGGGCATTACCCGGACGCTTCTTGAACGTGAGAAAAACGGTGTGAAGGTCAGGCGGGTTCAGCGTCCTTTGCGGGAGCGGAGCCTGCCAGATAATCCATCAGCCTGCGGGAGAACGCATTGACATCCTTGGGGGGTTCTCCGCTCTGAATACTGGCGACGTCCAACAGGATGTGGGCCAGATCCGTTATGGGTTCACCCGCTTTCACCTTCTCCGCCAGATTGTGAACAACCGGGTGGGCCGGGTTCAGTTCCAGCACCGGCGTTACGGCCGGAAGAGATTGGCCGCTCCGCTGCATCAGTTTTTGCAGTTGCAGATCCGGGCCGCCTTCCGGCGCAGTCAGCACCATGGCGCTGTTGACCAGCCGATCTGTGGTGCGCACGTCTGATACCGCATCGCCCAGTGCTGTTTTCAGTGCGGGCAAAAGGGTGTCCATATCGGCTTTTTCGGCGCTTGTTTCTTCAGGTGCGCCAAATTTTTCCAGATCATTCTGGCCCTGCGCCACGTTACGCAGTGCTTTGCCTTCATAGCTGGACAAACGGTCCGGCCAGAAGGAATCAACCGGGTCAGACAGCAGCAGAACTTCCACGCCACGCGCCTTGAAGCCTTCAATCTGCGGAGAAGCTGCCAATGTTTCCGCGTTATCGCCAGTCAGGTAATAAATGGCGTCCTGTTCCGGCTTCATGCGGCTGATATAGTCATCAAGAGAGGTAAGCCCCTCCACCGCGCTGGAGCGGAACCGGCTGATGCCTGCCACTTCTGTACGGTGTGCGGCATCATCCCACATGCCTTCCTTCAGCACAGGGCCAAAGTTTTCCCAGAAGGTGGCGTAGGCTTCAGCATCCTTGGCGCGGGTTTTCAGTTCACCCATCACCTTGCTGGTCACAGCCTTGCGAATGCGCGCCAGAACAGGGGTGGCCTGTAGCATTTCACGCGAGACATTCAGGGGCAGGTCTTCCGTATCCACCACACCCTGCACAAAGCGCAGCCATGGGGGCAGGATATCGGCTTCATCTGTAATGAACATCCGGCGCACATGCAGCTTTACGCGGCTCTCGCGCGTCTGCTCGGCAAATTCAAACGGGCGGCTGCCGGGAATAAACAGCAGGGCTGAAAATTCAAGCGTGCCTTCCGCGCGCCAGTGCAGCGTGTCCCACGGTGTATCAAAATTGTGGGTGATATGGCGGTAGAACTCGTTCAGTTGTTCTTCCGTTACTTCATTTTTGGGCTTGCGCCACAGGGCTGTGCCCTCATTGGCGGCTTCTTCCTTGCCGTCGCGAACAATGGAAACCGGCCATGCAATATGGTCAGACCATTTGCGGATAATGGCCTGCAAGCGCCAGCTATCCAGAAACTCGTCTGCATCGGTCTTGATGTGCAGGGTAATGTCGGTGCCCGCTTTTTCGCGCGTGGCAGGTTCAAGCGTGTAGGACCCCTTGCCGTCTGATGTCCAGCGCCAGGCTTCATCAGATCCCGCCCGGCGGGAGACCACATCGACCTTATCCGCCACCATGAATGCGGCGTAGAAGCCCACGCCAAACTGGCCAATCAGGTTGGGCCGATCTTCCGGTTTCGCGTCCTGAAGCTGTTTGCCAAATGCGCGGGTGCCAGAGCGCGCAATGGTGCCAAGGTTGGAAACAAGCTCTTCCCGGGTCATGCCGGTGCCATCATCGCTGATGGTCAGAAGGCGGGCGTCCTTATCCGGGTTGATACGGATCTTGGCGTCTTCCGGCAGGGCGCGTGCGCCGTCGGTCAGGGCTTCAAAACGTCGGCGGTCCGTGGCGTCAGCCGCGTTGGCCACCAGTTCACGCAGGAAGATTTCCCGCTCGGAATACAGGGAATGAACAACCAGATCGAGAAGCCGCCCGACTTCGGCGCTGAATTCCCGTGTTTCGCTGCCTGTTGCAGCCTTGGCTGTATCTGTCATCAGTCGTGGTCCTCGCAAATTTGCGTCGTCTGTTGCGTCACAAGCACGGCACCCTTCACCCGTAGGCCAAAGACTACCGCCTTCTGCATATGCTCAGGCGCTGTTTGCACAGCACTCTAGGGAGATGTGATGAAAGGAAAACGTTTTCAATAGGTTCCGAGCCCGAAGGTTACGAATTTTTCAGAGACTCGGCACTGCATTTTCCTGTGCGGAAGAAGGACCATTCCTCACACATGCGGCCATCGGGCATGTGGCAGATGCCATAAGCCCCTTTTGTTCCCTGTCGGATTTCAAGCGTGCCACCGGCCTTCTGGCAATGGACGGAGGCAGGGTTGGCCATGCCAATTACCGGCGTGCGGGATTTGACCTCGGGTCTGACAGCCTGTGCTGCCTGTGGGGGCGCTGAGGCGTTGGTCTGCTCGGTCGGGGTTGCCGTGGCGGGTGAGGGTGTCTGGCAGGCAGCCAAAGCGGAAAGGCATAGCCCCAGTGCGGCCCCGGTGCGAAGGCGGGAGAGGAACGAACCGGAAAACAAAGGGTGTCTCATGGAAGAACAATTCCTGAAATGGATGACTTTACTCTTCCTCTGTCGCACGCGTCAGCCGCCTGCGGAAGACGCTGGTGATGAAAGGTGGCGCAGCAAACAAAACCGAGAGAGAATGACAGAACGGTCTGAAAGGAGTTTCGTTCAGTGTGGCGTGCAGTCAAGTCAGTCCTTCAGGGCCTGGGTCAGCGGTTTTCCGGGAGAGGGCAGTCGTCCCGTTCTGCCAAGGCAGGGGAGACGCATCAGGAAGGCCGGAAGAGTCTGGCAGTCTTCACCATGGTCTATAATGAGCATCAGATGCTGCCGGTATGGGCGCGCCATTATGTCAGGCAGGCGGGGGCGGGGAATGTGTATGTGCTGGATCATGGCAGCGATCATCTTCCTGACTTGCCGGGATGCCAGATCATCACACTGCCAAGAGATGAACTGGATGAAATAGACCGCGCTGCTCAGGTGGCTTCATTTCAGAAGACCCTTCTTGAGCGCTACAAATTTGTTCTTTTTACAGACTGCGATGAACTGCTGGTGGCGCGTCCGTCTCACTATCTGTCCTTGCAGGATTATGTGGCGCACACCCCTCATAAAACCATCCGGTGCGTGGGGGTGGATGTCATGCAGCAGGAAGCCGGTTTGCCCCCTGTGCAGTGGGAGGCACCAATTCTGGCGCAGCGTCCTTATGGGGCCGTGCGGTCATGGTCTTGCAAAACGTTGCTATCTTCCGTGCCGTTGGCGTGGAATCCGGGGTTCCATACCTGTCAGCAGCCGAGCGTGCTGGATACGGATTTATGGATGTTTCATCTGAAATACGCAGATCAGACCCATATGCTGGAGCGTCTGGCGTTGACCCGGCAGTTGAAATGGAGCGCACGAGCCCTTCAAACAGGGCATGGTGGCTCACATCGGGTTTCCAATCGCAGCATGGTCCGTTTCTTGGAAGGGTTTCAGGGCAAACGGCAGGAGACCGATCTGGATAGTCTGGATCTACGCGCACTTGTTGAAACCGGAACGGAAAGTGCGCTGCATCGTATTCCGTCAGTTTTCCTCAAATCTGTTTAAAATAAAGAAGGGTTTATGTCATCGTTCGGCGGGAATGGCTTTGCAGAAGCTGTGCCGTAAGGGTGGTCAATGTGTGTTGAAGGGGTTCAAAGCCCTGGTTTTTCGTGCGTGTTGCCTCGTCCATATACAGACCGCGCCGGATTTCTATTTGCAAGGCATGCAGCCCTTCACGCGGGCGTCCATAATGGCGGGTGATGTACCCTCCTGCATACGGGTTGTTGCGTGTGGTTTTGTAGCCAAGGTTTGTAAGCGTATCTTCCGCCGTAGTCACAAAGCGGCTGTCGCAGCTTGTACCGTAGCCGTCCCCCAACACAAAATCGGGAGATCCTGCTTCAGGCGCATCCGGCATGGAGTGTAGGTCCAGTAACAGGCAAATGCCATGCCGGGCGTGGGTCAGGCGCAGAGTTTCCGCCAGAGTGGCGTGATAAGGCATCCAGTAGTCACGGATGCGTAAAGCCGCTTCCATGAACGGGATGCGAGTGTGATAGATTGGGCGGTTATCGGCCACAATACGCGGAATGGAACCCAACCCGGAAAGTCCCCGATGTGTGGCTTTGACAAAGCTGGGCACGGGTCCGTCAAACATGCGCGGATCAAGGTCCCACGCGGCCCGGTTCACATCACAAAACGCACGGGGGAAGGTGGCGGATAACAGGACAGGCCCTAACGCATGCGCGCCTGCCGCGAGTTCTTCCACATAACTGTCCTCCCCACTGCGCAGGCGATGGAGCGGCTGACGGCTATTTTGCACAAAGGCTTCCGGGTAAAAACACCCGGAATGGGGCGAGGCCAGCACCAGTGGCGTTTCCACAGCGCCCGAAACCAGCACCGGCGGCGGCGCGGCAACCCGGTCCGTTTCTGGGTGAGACGTGCCCTCACCGCCAGGAAAAACGCGATTCAGGCCACGTCGGATAAGCGTGTGGGCAATATTTTTCATTCGGGTATCATTGTGGGCTTGCGCTTTGAACGCAAGAAGGATAGAACGCGCCCACGGTTAAGGATGGGCGCATAGCTCAGCGGTAGAGCACTACCTTGACATGGTAGGGGTCACAGGTTCAATCCCTGTTGCGCCCACCATCTTTATCCGGCAGAAAACCAACGGTTTTCTGAGGCTTATGCATTGGACTGCCATCCTTTGCAGTTGAGTCTAGCACGCTATTAGCACGCAAATTGAGATTTACCATTGACCGGGCTGCCACCCGGTCAATGGCGCTTGCGACCTCTTCAATAGCCTGTCTGGCGTTGGCGAGGAAGTCCGGACGCACATGCACATAGCGGCCTGTGGTGCGAAGATTGGGCATGGCATGTCCCATGAGAGAAGCGACTTCTATCTCAGGTACGCCACGAGTGATCAGTTCGGTCGCCATAGTATGGCGAACGGTGTAGGGAACAATTTCAGGCGATAGGTCAGCCGCTTCTCTCGCAGCTCGCCATGCACCATTAATTTTCAAGATCGGCTTGCTCTTGTAAGTCACGAGATGTCCCGAAGGTACGGTCTCAATCCATGGGCGCAAGAACGCAGGCATTGGCACACGGGGTCGCCGCTTTTTTGTGCGGGGTCGGCCGGGTGGGTTAAGGTCTATTACTCCGTGCTGTAAATCACACTGTTCACGCGTAAGTTCCAGAAGAGCTTCCGGTCGTGACGCCGTACCAATTATAAGGGCCAGAAACATGCGAAGGTGCGGTGGCATATCAACATCCCATAATCGCGCCATCTCTTGAATGGTCATTATGCGTTCGCGGCCTGTACCATCAGGAGGTAATACAATGGGGATTTGACGTTCGATTTCACCATTTTTCCACGCCCAGTTTATGACAGCAGCGGCAATACCCATAATTCGGCGCGTATACCCGGCAGAATAACCTTGGCTACGCATATATTCAGAAATGCGCTGTTGTTCAGAAATGGTATAATCTGCGACGGTGTAATTTGGTTTGAGACAGTCTAAAACTAACTGCAATGCGCGATAGTTCGGTTGGGCGCTTCGTGTCTGTTTACTATGTTTCTTGAAGTAACGAAAAAAAATGGTTGCCATAGTTGCATCTGAATTATGCACATTGCGTTTAACCGAGTGTTCTGCCACATATTCTGCAAGTTTTATTTGTGCTTCATGAAAAACAGTTGTGCGAAGCGATGTTCGCTTTGTTTGTCTTGTTTTTGGTTCGTAGTAGCAAGCACACCATGCTTGTGAATTTTTACGTCGATCGAGGAAATATTCTCCAATTCGAAATTTGCCTTCGGACATATCTCATTTCTCTTTAAATAGTCAGTCAAATGGTCTTCTGTGTAGCGATATCGAGAACGAATTTTTATATAGCCGATTTTTTTATCTCTTCGTTCGCGTTTTAACGTAGCGAGAGAAATTCCAAGACGGGTTGCCGCTGTTTTTTCAGTGAAAAGCTGCCTCGAAAAGGAGCAAAGATCAATGGTCACTATACCTGTCTCCGACAGGCGGCCATTTTATGACGGGTTTACACTATTTCTGGGATGAATTTCATTCCAGAATGGTGTAGAAAGTCTGTCATAGCAGGCCGCTAGGTGCTTCTTGCGGTTCTGCGTGAGGTTGGATGCTCAAACATCCAACCTCACAAGCTAGAAGACTTTTCTGTCTCAAATTTATAAATTTCGTCAACACAAAAAATAATAAAAAATTCAAGGAATATTCTCTGTTTATTATATCAGTCATATAATAAAAATATTCATAATTATTTTTTATTTAAAAATTAAATAGGAAAATATATAGTTTTTAAAAAATACAGTATTTTATTTTAATATATTTCTTGATGAAAAAATAATACAAGTAAAAGTGTTTACTTAAGAAATTTATATTTCTCCACGTTTTTTCATTTCCTCTATTGCTCCAATCGGATTAAAACGTTTCTTCGGTTTCCATGGTTCTGAGGACGGTGCGATTATCGGACTCAGTAACTCCTCGTCGTTGCGTGAGTGTGGAGCGTTGGATTGTTGTCCATTTGATGCCAGTAACATGGTATGGGGAGCCGCGTTGGGCTTCGGATTGGATTGTGCAATACAATCAGCATTTCCATTTCCTAGAATCCTTGATTGGTTACGATACCGTGCCACGTAGCTCGTAAAAGTACGGAAAGTAATTGATATTCCAGTAGCTTTTTTAAATTTCAAAAATGCTTGCTCTCTTGTGAAACCTTCATCTCGCCACGCTTCAATTTTAGGCATCCACTTTAAAACTATTTTACTAGCTTTTTTAGGGGTTTCGAGATTGATTTCCATATTCTGTTTTTTCCAGATTTTGTCGTGATCTGATGGTCATTATGTTGTTGGTTAGTTGTTATAGTATCTGACTTTTTCTGTTTTTTCATTGTTATTCTATCGTCAATTCGTTGTTTAAGGTCGCTACGCTCCGCAGTAGGACGATTTTTGGGCTTTTGATGAGGAGTGGAAGGTTCTTTTTCCCTTAATCTGGAAGCGTGTTTTGAGCCTTAAATTGGTCATACACAATACGCAGTCCTAAAAGACTGCAAGTCATTGATAAGAAAAGAATTTTTTCGTTTGGATATTACGTTTGGTATTATTTGCGTAAGACGTTTTTCTATTTTCTGGCAGTTTTCTGCGGGGTTTGCGTATTACTTTGGTAAGACGTTTAGATTAGAAGAGGAGCTTCGCGATAATTATGACCGTAGACAAGTTACGAACCAGTTCTCCAAGACTGAAAATTTTTGATAGCGTTCGCGCTGCCTCAGATCCTCATGTTCAAGAGAATTTGCTTAATATGGCGTGGCAGGATGGTAGCTGCCGCGCTTTTGTTCATGCGTTAGAAGTGATCGCGAAAGCGCGAAGTAGGGATTGTGCTTCAAATGATGATGTACAATCTACCGAGGAGCTTCTCAGTGTTCTATCAAATAAGAAAGATTTGAAACTGACTGATCTCTTGAGAATTTTGGCCGTAATGAATGTGCAAGTGACATTTAAGCTATCAAGTTTATCAAACTGATAATTAAGTGAAATTAACGGACTATTACGAGGAGCAGTACATGCGGGTGTCCACGAGTCGGATTGATCCGGAAAGTTTATGTCAGACTACTGAAGAACAAGATCTTTTTATCGCTGATGCCAATAAGACAGGGCAGACTGAGGTAATTGCTAATGCGCAGGCAATAGTTGAGCGGGCGAAGAAAAAAGCTTCTTCTTGTTTTTCTGGTTAGCTACAAAATGATAATGATCAGACCTGAAGAATGGGGAGGAGTAACTTGTTTTGTGTTTGATTATCGTCTTCGGGATATGAAAGCCTCAGGATTCAGATAAAACATTCTGCGCATTATGCGCAGAAGGGCTCTTTTGAGTTGGCTAAAGTGAACCTAGCTCATTAGCATTGTCTTTTTAATAAAGAGCCATCGTCAATCTGCGAAGCTCTTTTGAGTATACCCTAATGAGCCATGCCCATATTGACCAACAGCGAGCCGAAGCAAGTCACCCTAAAATCGCCCGGGTGTATCTCCGCGTGAGTACTGATCAGCAAGATTTACGAAGGCAGGAGCGGATTGTTGAAGATGCCCGTGCAGCGGGATGTTACATCGCTGCCGTCTACAGAGAAAAAGCATCTGGCGCACGTTCTGACCGACCGGAATTAATGCGTATGATCTCCGACAGAGGTGGTCCCGTCCGTTCGGACAGTTTTGCGGGCTTGATAAGCTATACCCGGTTGTTGTTATGCCGCCCTTCTGACGGCGTTGCTGTTGGCCATCTGGTCCGGGGTTAACCCCGGACCAGATGGCGTCGGCACGTTATGATACGCCTCATCGGGCGTTCGTCCAGCCAGCGCCGTATGCGGACGCCTTTCGTTATAATGGGCGATCCATCTGCCAAGCCCGGCCCTCAGCTCTGATCCGGTCTCGAACGCGTGCAGGTAGACGCATTCATATTTCAGCGACCGCCACAGACGCTCGATGAACACGTTGTCCAGCCATCGCCCACGCCCGTCCATACTGATGCGGATCTGACGCTCTTCCAGTATCCCGGTGAAACGGGGTGTCGTAAATTGCGACCCCTGGTCAGTATTGAAAATGTCCGGGGCGCCATAGCGCATGAGGGCATCCTGTAGCGCCTCGATACAGAACTCCACGTCCATCGTGTTCGACAGACGCCAGGACAGGACCTTGCGCGTGAACCAGTCCATGATCGCCACGAGATAGAGAAATCCCCGTTTCATGGGAATATATGTGATATCGGAACACCAGACCTGGTCAGGCCGATTGATGACCAGATCCCGTAGCAGATATGGATATTTCCGATGCTCCGGATGGGGCACGGTCGTGCGCGGCTTCTGGTAGATCGCCCGCAGGCCCATGATCGCCATGAGCCGCCGGACCCGCTTGCGGCCCACTTCATGTCCCAGGCGGCGCAGATGCCATGTCATCTGCCGTGAGCCATAATACGGCGTTTCCAGGAACTGGGCGTCGATCAGCCGCATCAGCTCCAGATTGGCTTCGCTCTGTGGCACAGGCCGATAGTAGACGCCCGACCGGTTGAGTTGCAGTAGCGTGCATTGCCGGATTATCGGCAGGCATGCTCTCTTCGGGTCAATCATCTGCCGCCTCTGATCACGCCCAACCGAGCAGAGGCATCCCGCAAAAAATCCCGTTCCACCAGCAACTGGCCGATCTTGGCGTGCAGTTTCTCTACATCAGCAGGGCTGACTGAAGGTTCCGTTACTGACTTACCAGAAAAAAGGCTTGCCATGCCTTCGATCGCCTGGCGCTTCCATTGGGCGATCATCGTCTGATGCACGCCATGTTTCGAAGCCAGTTCCGCCAGCGTCAGTTCCCCACGGATCGCCTCCAGCGCAACCCGTGACTTAAACTCTGCCGCATACCGTTTCCGCGTAACCTTGCCCATAAAACCCGTCCTCGTTCAGGCCAGATGATAGCTTATCGCCCTGTCCGAAAAATGGGGACCACCTCTGACCTTCAGCCAGGAGAGCTGGTTATTGCTGAAAAGATGGACCGAATCAGCCGCCTGCCATTGGGGGAGGCAGATAGACTGGTCCAGACAATCCGGCAGCGTGGAGCAAGACTTGCAATTCCCGGACTGGTGGATCTGTCCGAGGTCCTTGCAGAAGCTGAAGGCGTAACTCGTGTGGTCCTGGAAGCCATGCAAGAAATGCTTTTGCGGCTCTCTCTGCAAATGGCGCGAGAAGACTACGAAGACAGACGAGAGCGCCAGAAACAAGGTATTGAGCAGGCAAAAACCTTAGGAAGATACAGAGGACGAAAGCCAAATCGCAAAGTTCACGAACGGATAGTGGCACTCCGACAAGGTGGCACAAGTATTTTAGAAACAGCCCGCTTGGTAGGTTGTAGCCCAAGTCATGTCAAAAAAGTTTGGCTACACTATACGAGTACAATGGTCGCCGATGGTGCTTAAAGTCTCCTATCCCTGAAATCCCTCCCAAAGGCCGCCTTGCTTCACGATGGCGGCAATAACAGCACGCAACAGCGAGTTATCGTTCAGCAACTGTTTGCCCATTTTTTCATGAGCTTCCATAAGCTCAATGGTCGCGTTCAGCCCTTCTTCCTGAAGGTCAGGTGAGTTAGCGAACTGATCCTTTGTGTTAGCCTTTGCCTGCTCGCGTAGTTTTTCTGATTCTGCCAGCTTGGTTTCCAGCCCAGTGACAAACGCCACCTTGTCACCATCCGTCAGATCCCCTTCGAATAGGTCATTGATTGCCTCAATGATGCGGGAAAGCTGCACCTTCACTTTGTCCTGCGGTTGCCCCGAACCAGCTTCCTTTATCGGCTCCAGCCCATCACCGGCTTCGTTCTTCAGTCCAAGCTTCTGCTTGCCAAGGTCTTTCATACGGTGATGCGTCAGACGTAAAGTCGTCGTGTCAATGGTCTCACGCTCACGGTCGAACTTCAGTAACGGCCACAGCATCTTTGCAAACAGGTACAGCTTTTCATAATCCGGATTGCCGTAGTTCAGCATCTGGCTAAAAAACTCATACATCCGCACGTAAGATGCCAGATCACTCCGGAACTGAACCAGTTCGTCAATGCGCTCCTTTGCTTCCTTCCGCTCCTGTGAGCTTTCGGGTTCGTCCTGAATGATTTTCCGCGCCTCACGATAGCGGCCCAGCACACGGGAACTGACCGGCACAATGGCCGCATCAAGCTGCTGCTGTGACGCTTTCGGATTTGTGAGGATATGAGCCACCCGATCCACTTCAGGCTGATCATACAACCCGGCATCATCCAGCTTGTGGCGCAGGTTCACCACGCAGTTCGGGTCACTGAGGTCCGCCAGCTCGGCCTTCGTGTAATATTGCTGGAACGCCTTGAGGATGTCTTCGGGATCGTTCTCGAAGTCGACAACGAAGGTCATGTCCTTGCCCGGATAGCAGCGATTCAGGCGTGAAAGCGTCTGGACAGCCTGAATCCCGCCGAGTTTACGATCCACATACATGCCGCATAGCAAAGGCTGATCGAAACCCGTCTGGAACTTGTTCGCCACGATCAGAATCCGCCATGGATCTTCGGCAAAGACTTCCCTCAGGTCGCGCCCTTTGAGGGCCGGGTTGATATTGCTTTCCGTAAAGGGTTCCGGACCACTTTCCGGGTCATCCACTTCGCCCGAGAATGCTGCGAGAAGCCCAAATGGATAATGTTTTTCCTTCACATAGCGATCCATAGCCAGTTTCCAACGCACGGCCTCCTTGCGGCTGGCAGTCACGACCATGGCGCGGGCCTTACCGCCAAGGAGAGGCTGCACATTCTGACGGAAATGCTCCACTACGATCTGCACCCGGGCGGTGATGTTGGTGGGATGCAGGCGCACCCACTTCATCAGTGCTTTCTTTGCCTCCGAAGCCTCGACTTCCGTGTCATCCAGAATCTGTCCGTTCTGGCTTAGGCGAAACGCCTGTTTCCAGGACACATAATTCTGCAACACATCGAGGATGAAGCCTTCTTCGATAGCCTGCCGCATGGAATAGACATGGAACGCCTCAGGCTTATTGTGCTTGCCCTTGGGCTGATCCGGATGCGGCAGGCGCCCGAACAGTTCCAGCGTTTTGGCCTTTGGTGTAGCCGTGAACGCAATGAAGGAAATGCCAGCGTCTGCTGCCGTCCTCTGCGCCATTTCCGCCGCCAGCAGGTCTTCCGTGCTGATCTCCCCACCGTCCGCAAGCTCCGCCAGTTCACCGGCGGAAAGAGCAGCCTTGAGTTTACTGGCCGAAGTGCCGGTCTGGGAGGAATGAGCCTCATCAGCAATCACGACGAAATGCTTGCCCTCGGCTGCAGCAAGCTTACGGATTTCTTCCAGAGCGAATGGAAAGGTCTGAATCGTGCAGATGATGATTTTCTTGCCGGTATGCAAGGCCGCCGCAAGTTCTTGGCTTTTGCTGCCCCCGTTGCCAGAGATCGACGCCACGACCCCACGCGTGCGCTCGAAGCTCTCAATGGTTTCCGAAAGCTGCCGATCCAGCACGGTACGGTCTGACACCACGATGACCGTATCGAACAGCTTGTGATTATGACTGTCATGCAGGTCGGACAGAAAATGTGCCGTCCATGCGATGGAGTTTGTCTTGCCTGACCCGGCAGAGTGCTGGATTAGGTAACGCTGCCCCGGCCCTTCCTCCAGAATAGTGGAAACCAGCAGCCGTGTGGCGGCAAGCTGATGATAGCGCGGAAAGATCCAGCCCGCGATTTTCCCCTTTTTCTTCACCGGAATGACGTAGCGGCCCAGAATATCCAACCATGAGTCAGGCTGCCAGACTTCCTGCCACAGATACGCCGTAGTGCCGGGATTGCCCGCACCGCCAGCGTTCCCTTGGTTGAACGGCAGGAAGCGGCTGTGCGCGCCATCCAGATGTGTGCACATCATCACATCGCTGTTGCTGACAGCAAAATGCACGACCGCGCCACCAGGTACCGAAAGCAGAGGCTCCGCAGGCTTTCCCGGCGGTTTTGGCAGGCGGTCGGTGCAATACTGCTCCACCGCATCCTGAACTGACTGAGTGTAGTTTGATTTCAGTTCGGCGGTCGCAACCGGAACGCCATTCAGAAACAGCACCAGATCCAGCTCATTGCCGTTACTGGACGAATAACGCACCTGTCGTACAACGCGCAGGCAATTGGCGTCATAACGATACTGCAAATGCGGGTTCATCGTTAGAGCCGGACGGAACTGACAGATTTTCAGTGTTTTTGTCAGTCCGATAATGTCCAGCCCGTCCCGCAGAACAACCAGCGCGCCCCGTGTGTTCAGCGCATCCCGCACCCGCTGGCACAACACAGCCCCCGCTGAGCTGCCGTGCGTTTTTTCCAGCGTTTCCCACGCCTCGGGCTCGCATTCGCGTACCCATGCCAGCAGGTCTTCAGGGAACAACGCCAGCCCCACGTCATATCGGGCCGCCGAGCCTTCCTCGTAAAGCCAGCCGGAGCGCCCAAGGTAATCGCAGATTTCGGATTCTAGATGGTGCTCCTTGTGAAGATCGGTCATTCGCTAGCATCTTTTTCTGTTACGGCATCAAGTTGACGGGCCTGCCAGTCCCGGAATGAGATGTCTGGGTTGCTCTCCAGCTTCCATGCGGCAGGGCCACTCACGGAATGGCCGAAAACAACTGCGGCTGCTGCGCTTGGGCTTCGG
The DNA here is from genome assembly GCF_030644465.1 of Acetobacter tropicalis. Taxonomy (NCBI): domain Bacteria; kingdom Pseudomonadati; phylum Pseudomonadota; class Alphaproteobacteria; order Acetobacterales; family Acetobacteraceae; genus Acetobacter; species Acetobacter tropicalis. The sequence goes on from NZ_JAUYUW010000001.1 coordinate 2,029,551, forward strand.
AACGCATAGTCTTTGGTGAACACACGATGCGTTCCTACCATTTGCAGGATGCCGGACCGCACCAACTCGTCATGCAACGGTTGGTACGATGCACTCTGACCGCCCTCTCCGTACCACTCGCTCCGGGCTTGCGACCCGGCCTCGACAATAAATTCGCCGCCCTGAAAAATTGCCTTCGCCGTCAGATCAATGCGGGGCTTGTTCAGCACGAAACGAACGCTCTCCGTTGCGGCCTGATCCGCTTCCGCCGCTTCAAAAGCAGGAACAGGGCGCGACGAGCCCGCCGGACGGCTACGCTGAATGAACATATCTACCCGAATAGCAGGCAAAACCACCATCAGACTGGCAAGAAACGCTTCCATTTTGGCGATATCCGCTTCCGTCAGACCCGGCAGCTTTGGAGAATTGCCGTTGTGTAGCGGTGTATGCCCGATCTCCCGCGCCATAGCGATAAGCCGCGCTTCCAGATACTTTACATGCGCCTTGTTTAGCCGGTTAGCACTGGCCGATACCAGAACGGCTGTTTCCCACCAGTCCTTATCACTCGCCGCCGCATGCTGCTTGAGCCTGACACCAAGATCTTCGGCCTCCCCAATATAGGCGAAGTCTTCTCCTTCTTTCTCACCCAGCAGCAGGTAAACCCCAGCGTAACCAGCTTCCTCCCGTTTGAGCGCCTCCGTCAGGCGTGTGCGAGGCGTGACGAACACATGCCCCGTCCAGTTGAAGAGTTCAGCGGTGATCATCCCGTCCGGATGACCGTCGATATAGAAAAGCTCCAGAGAGCGGCCTTTGGTGTCGATCATGCTGCAACGGCCTTGCTCTGGGCGCGAACGTCGATCTTGCCGGTGACGGCGGCGGAGATGAGGGCAGCTCGGCGTTCTTTGAGGAGAACAATTGATTTTTGCGAAGCGTCCGTCAGAATTCGAACACTTGAGAGTTCGCCCTCTAAAGAATCGACAATTGCAAGTTGCGTTTCATAAGGTGGTAGGAGCAGCGGCAATGCACCTACATCGCCCACTCTCAAATGACCAACTGTACTTCCTTTTGACCTCTCAATAATTCTCTCTCGTGCAAGACCTCCATAAATAGAATATAGTAAGAATTTATTCGAAAGTATTTGGGGTAAAGGTCGAATAAACATCATTCTTTGCCCCAAACAAAATTCAATATTTTCAGGAGCAAGACAAGCCTCACCAGCGGGGGCTTCGCGTGTAAATAGCACGTCACCAAATTGAGGAACGCCTTTTTCGGTCCATTCAACGAAGTTGGTTTCATCTGTAAAATATCCTGAATCAGGGATAAAAACGCCGTCCTTGATACAAGAAGTTCTTACAACAAAAAATTTTCCGGCTGGATGATTTTCTGGCGTACGATTTTTACAATCGACTATTCTACAACCACAATCCTTAATCCGCTTCATTTCCCACCCTTCCGGCACCATCCCGATCCACGGGATGCCAGAGTCCTTCATGGAGGCGTTGGGATTCAGGCCTTTTGTGACGGCGTGGGAGATGACGGCCTGCCGCTTTTCCGCAAGGAGGGCAATCAGCCGTTCCTGTTCGGCAATCAGGGCGTCAATCTTCCCGCACTCGCGGTCCAGAAAGCTGGCTATTGCCTGCTGTTCGGGAAATGGGGGAAAGGTGACTAATTGGCTATATAGTGTTTCACGTGACAAACCCGGCACGCCGATATCTTGACTTAATGATGCTAAATTCAAAACGTGCAGCAACCAATAAACCCATCGCATATTTATCGAAGATGATAATTCAACAAAAAATACGGTATCGATTGCGAAAGCAGGAATTTGAGACCAGTTCAATGCACCGCACGAACCTTTTCTTCCGATCATTATTGTTGGAGATGGTGTATTAGAAATATTGTGAAAACCGACCACCCCATTAGAACCATAGACTGGGACAGAGCCATCCTCAGCGCGGTCTTCATTTTTTAAGCTGTCGCCATAAACAACTGAGATAATCCGTTTGAGTTGGATCATATTCCACCCAACCGGAATCTCCCCAATCCACTCGACCCCACTGTCCTTATAAGCCGCATACTTTGGGAAACTCATGCCGAAAGCTCCCCGAGCATCGCCATGATTTTCGCGGTCACCTCTTTCAGGTCGGCATCAATCTCCGCAAGCGGGCGCGGGGGCTCGAACACATAGAAATACCGGTTAAATGGAATTTCATAGCCGATCTTTGTCTTGTCCTCATCAATCCACGCATCCGGGGCATGGGGAAGGACTTCGCGTTTGAAGTAGGCGTGAATGTCATCATTCAGCGGCACATTTTCCGTATCGCGCAGGCTGCTGTCGGGCACAGGTTTGCCCTTCGCCTTGCCACGCTGACCGAGGACGATCTTGCCGTCCTCGTCGCGCTGCGGACGCTCCACGGTGATGGTCTGATAACCGAAATCCTCGTTATTGAAGATGCGACTGAGCGGCGCGAGCCGGACCTTGCCGCCTTCGGGCGCTTCCGGTGGCGCTTCACCCTGCATCACGACCGCGCGTGTCTGCGTGCCGTCTGTGGCAGTGATGGTGGCAAGCTGCGCCTCCTGCGCGTTCCGGAACAGGCGCGTGACAAGGGTGATGTCGTCCTCCCCCATTTCCTTGCGTTTGGAGCCGAGGCTTTTCCGCATTTTCTGCCAGAAGGAGGAGGCATCGATCAGTTGCACTTTCCCCTTGCGGTTTTTCGGCTTGCGGTTTGTCAGTACCCAGACATAGGTGGCAATGCCGGTATTGAAGAACATATCGGTCGGCAGCGCGATGATGGCTTCAACCAGATCTTCTTCCAGAACGAAGCGCCGGATTTCGGACTCGCCAGACCCGGCAGCACCCGTGAACAGGGGCGAGCCGTTCAGGACGATGCCAAAGCGTGCACCGCCGTCCTTCGTCGGGCGCATCTTGTGGACAAGATGGAGCAGAAACAGCATGGAGCCGTCCGAGATACGCGGCAGGCCGGGGCCGAAGCGTCCGTCATAACCCAGCTTTTCATGCTCGGCGCGCACGGTTTTCTCGACCTTCTTCCACTCCACGCCGAAGGGCGGATTGGAGAGCATGTAGTCGAATTTGTGGTCCGCCAGTTCATCATCGGAGAGCGTATTGCCAAGGCGGATGTTGCTGACATCCTGATTACGGATCAGCATGTCAGCCTTACAGATGGCATAGGATTCCGGGTTCAGCTCCTGCCCGAACATGGTCAGACGGGCGTCCGGATTGTGGTCGAGCAGGAACTCTTCCGCGACGGAGAGCATACCGCCGGTGCCAGCGGTGGGGTCATAAATGGTGCGGACGGCGGCATTGCCAGGAGTCAGCAGGCTGTCATCCTCGGCAAAGATGAGGTTCACCATCAGTTTGATGACTTCGCGCGGGGTGAAGTGCTCACCAGCGGTCTCATTGGAGGCTTCCGAAAATTTGCGGATCAGTTCCTCGAACACCTGCCCCATCTGGTGGTTATCAACGGCTTTATTACTGAGATCGAAGCTGATGAATTTTTCGAGTACCAGATAGAGGAGATTGGCTTTAGCCAGCCGGTCTGTTTGTTCGGCAAAGCGGAAGTGGCCGAAGATGTCGCGGGCGGCAGGAGAGAAAGCGTTGATATAGACCGAGAGGTTCTCTGTCAGGTTGCCTGGATCGTCCAGCACGCCTTTCAGCGTGAAGTCAGATGTGTTCACGAACCGCAAACCTGCAGCTTTCTCCATGAAAGGCATTGGGTCAATCCCTTTGCTCTCCCACTTTTCCTTTTCCTTCAGTACCTTGTCACGGGTCGGAGCCAGAACGGCATCAAGGCGGCGCAGAACGGTAAAGGGCAGGATGATCCGGCCGTATTCGGCTGGCTTGAAATCGCCTCGCAGGAGATCGGCGACCTGCCAGATCATGGAGGACAGGGAGGCAGTGCGGGGTGTCGTGCTCATAAGAAAATCTGGTCCGATGTCGAGAATATATGAATCACTGATTTTGAAAATGCTGCCGAAGCCACGCCGCGAACGCGTCTTCCCCCATTGCGCCAGCCGCCAGAGCCACCATGGCCTCGACGGCGTCCGGGGCGCTGACCTGCACACGGGTTCCATTCAGCCGAAGGAAAAGAACGCAGCAGCTCCAGGCTGTCCGCTTGTTGGCGTCATTGAAGGGATGATTACGCGCAATGCCATAAGCGTAGGCAGCTGCCAGAGTTGCGGGGTCCGATCGAGGCGCTTCAGCATAGTGCCATCGGTTTTCGGCGAGAGCTAACGCGCTGTGCAGCAGGTTCTCGCTTTTGAGACCATGTGTCCCACCATATTCCTTCAGAGCCTGATCGTGCATGAACAGCACCGCGTCAGGCTCCAGAAACTCAGGCGTATCGTCCATCAGCGCTTAGCCAGTTCCTGCAGAACGTCAGCTTGCTCACGCAGCGTCTCGCGCGCCATCTGCATCTGGCGTTCAAGCTTGAGATTGCGCTTTACGAGCTTGATGCCATCGGCCATTTCGACCAGCGTGAGTTCCTGCCCGACTTCCAGACCAAGGCGGATACGTGTTTCCGCCGGAAGGGTAACACCGACAGAATTACCCTGTTTGCGAACGACGACGGTTTCCATGGGCTTTGCTCCGTATTACGTGTCGTAATACGTAACAGGGCCACATCAAAGGTGACAAGCCCCAATATCCCTTTAGCAGTGCTGCTCAGACAGAATTGCGGGTCAGGTGGCTTCCCAGCTTTTGATGATTTCTACCCACTCGCCGGGTGAAAGCTGGCTGGGACCGTGGGGTTCTGGGTATCGACGCCCTGAAAGCAGTCGTTTCTCCTCTATAGATATATCTCTGGACGCCTTCTGCGTCATCCTGTCACTTAGAACCCGCACACCACGGAAAATGGCGCGGGCCATATGTTTTCCAGCCGCACGGACCTGATCAGCTGCCTTGATAAGCAGCCTGTAGGTATTACTTGTTCTCACCCATCGTCCCTCAACGCGCTTGCGCCGGTGGGTTCGCTCGATCAGTCCGAGTTCATAGCCCCGTTCAAGCGCCCTGATGACTGTCCGCACGGAATACCGGCAAGCCCGAGCGATTGCATCGTGGCTCGGATAGAGCCCATCCGCCCCCAGGAAGGTGGCGAGCGTCATGAGCACGGATTTTTCGGATGGCTTCAGCTTGTGATCAAAGTAAAGACCCAGAACCTGCTTGCGGAAAGCCGCCTTGACGGAAGCATGGCGGCTCATCGCTCCGCACTCCCGGTCGAAACAAGAATGCAATGAAAAAAACTTGTCTGAAGGGGCAGGAGATCCGTGACAACAGAGTTAGTTTCTAGTACGCTTCTCGCACGCATTGCACGATTTTTCCTTGATCGTGCGTGCCGTTTTTGAACGTGTTTGACTCTGTAAGTCTCTGATTTTGTTGGGGTCAGCCGGTTTTGACATGGTAGGGGTCACAGGTTCAATCCCTGTTGCGCCCACCATCTTTGACCGGCTGAAAACAGCCATTTCTGGCGTTTTCTTTTTCCATTCTCGTTGTTGGCTTCATGGTGTCTGGCACCATGAAATGGACCCAAGAGGCTACGGAATCCGTGCCGTTGTGGCAGTCTTATCATGCCTAGAGTCCCACCTTATACGGGGCCACGTATCTTCTCTGCACAAGGGGCAGCGCTACTCATTGCTGCTCATCCGCTCCCTTTGACAGTTGGTTTCTCTAGATTTTCTGTCGAGGTGTTGCGTGCGATCCGTAGCGTAACGTTACGCGTCGATGCACAACTATTCGCGGAATTATGCACAAACTGGTTAGAAGCTGGTTACAGCTTTTCTTGTTCAAGGATTAAGCGGTGATCCGATTTATCACCAGTCGATAATGCTTTCTCGGTACGCCATTGCCCTCTGCTTTGTGTAAGCTGTTGTTGTCTTGGTATTGCGCCAGATCTGCTGCTAGCTCAGCTCAGTGCCGCTTGGTGTTCCCAAGAGGGCAGAGGTCTCTTCGGGGCCCAAAAGCTTTATGGAGGAAGGAAGGGCCTCAGTCCTCCAGTTGTTCTTTCTTTTTTTCGCCTTCAGCCTGAACGCTCAGTTTGAGATAGATGCCCAGAGAGAAAACCATAAGCGTGGCCACAATCAGCAGGGAAGCGGGGTAAATAACCGTGGCGGGACCATCGCCTCGTGTCTCGAAAATCCCTACCAGTCCTTCTACAAACACCGCGATAATAATGCTGGTAATAAATTTGGTAAGGCTGACGCGGGCTTCAGCCAGAGTATGCTTGCCGCGTGAAAGAATGACTTCCTCTTCCATAAAATATTTGGCTACGTCAAATACAGCCAAAGCAATCACCACATAACTGATGGCATGTACCACGGCGGTCTGGGCTGTCTGCCAGGAATGACTGAAGAGCTGCTTTATAAGGTCGGAAATGCCAAAGCCCACCAGAAGGACTGCCAGAACCATAAGCAGAACACTGGCGGCACCAAACGTTATTCGGGCAAGAGCATGCATGCCGGGCCTTTTTCCTTTCTCACGCAAAATCATGATTGGCTAAGACAAGGAAAAACGTTTGGTTTGCCGAAGGGGTTCCACCCGTATTGGGCGGAGCCGGTATGCGCTGAAGGGAAAAGGGGCGGGGGCGTTCCTGTAAAAACGCATTGCTCCGGTAGGAGCAATGCGTCGTTGTAAGCAGCCTGAGTGCAGACTGATGCTTCAGGCCATCGCAACACGCAGGCGGGGGCCTGCATGGCCTACGGGAAGAACGGCGTAGTGGAACTGGGCTTCCAGAACTTCTGCTGCCGCCAGATACATGGCTGACAAACCGCAGAAAATACCTTCATAACCGGCAATTACGGTCAGGTTGGGTTGGGCAAGCAGATCCCCCAGCCCCAGCAGAACAAACAGGACCACAAGCGATGCAAAAATGGTCTGGTGTGCTCGGGTGGCGCGAAGCGTGCCGAGGAACATGACAAAGGTAAAAAGCCCCCATACCAGCAGGTAGCTACCCATCAGGTTGGGGTCAGTCGCAGCAACAATGTTGAGCTTGGGCAGGGCGATCAGCGCCACAAGGGACAGCCAGAAAGCGCCATAGGCCGTAAAGGCGGTTAAACCGAAGGTGTTTCCTTTGAGGAATTCTAAAATGCCCGCAATAATCTGGGCAAAGCCGCCAAACATCAGGCCCATGCCCAGAATGGCGGCGCCCATGGGCACCAGTCCTGCGTTATGCAGATTCAGCAGGACGGTGGTCATGCCAAAACCCATCAGCCCAAGGGGAGCGGGGTTCGCAAGGAGTGTGTCAGATTGTGCCATTGTCAGAACTTCTGTTCTTGTTGTTATGACACGATCATACTGGATGCTGTAGAAAGACTCCGCATGAAATCGTCAGGCGGCAGCGTAACTTTTATTTTATAGAACGCCTGCTCTATTTGGTCGTTATCGCTCTCTGTGTCTTTTTTCCAGAAGAGAAGCAGGAGAGAGCCGGAGCGGGTGTTTGTATAAAAAACAGTCTGAGGCTATTCTGTGTCTCAGCCGCCAAAAGGCCGCTATGGACCTCAGTTCTGGCTATATGCAGGTGTCAGCCGTTCCAGGGAGGACGCGCTTTTGGCACGGGCTGGTCGGGGTGCAGGCAGATCGGTCGGCTGTTCCCAGATATACAGAAGTGTCTGCCGCCATGTTTCCCGAACGGCTTCGCGCCATTTTTCATTGGGGGCAGGGGTGAGGGGCTGCTCGTTAAAACGGGGCATTGTGCTTTCCTGTGCGCTTACGTGCGAGGGCCTTTTAGCCTCTCTTTTCCTCCAACGGTGTGACGTTTCCATGAAACTCTCTTGTCTTTTCGGATATGAACTGAAAAAGAACTTCCGTCATATTCGTGCCATGGAGATATGAAATTATTGGAAAACAAAAGAAAAAGGAGTGGCTGATGACAGCATTTCAAGACTATTGGATAACTCTGAAAAACGTCTTTTCCCGAAGTTTTTCTGTCTTCTGGCGAAAACTGATCAAAAGACGAGGGAGAAGAAAAGCATGGTTGTGATCTCTAACCTTCTTCCCGCAGGTCCATAAAAAACCCCCACATTCCGTTTGGAAGTGGGGGTTTTCTCTGTTCGGGAGGAAAGAGCGTGCTGCTCTTCCCTCAAACAATGGGGCCGTTTGTTTTATTTGCTGTTGCCAGAAAATGTATTGCTGATGTCCTGTCCAGCTTCCTTGCCCCAGTTGCCAATTTTCTTGCCGGTCCGTTTGCTCCAGTTCTTTGTGGAGTCAGCAGCCTCTTCCGTGCCGTTCTTTGTTTTGTTCCAGGCGTGATTGGTCCCTTCCTTCGTCTTGTCCCAGGCTTCGGAAGTACCATTTTTGGTTTTATCCCAGACTTTTTCGGACCCATCCTTGGTGCGGTCCCACGTTTTGGCGGTACCCTGCTTTGTCTTGTCCCAAGCTTCGGAAGTGCCGCTTTTGGTTTTATCCCAGGCTTTTTCGGACCCTTCTTTGGTGCGGTCCCACGTTTTGGCGGTGCCCTGCTTTGTCTTGTCCCAGGCTTCGGAAGTGCCGTTTTCGGTTTTGTTCCAAGCCTTTTCGGACCCCTCTTTGGTGCGGTCCCATGTTTTGGCGGTACCCTGCTTGGTTTTGTCCCACGCATTGGTGGTGGTGGAGCGGGTATCATTCCAGGCGCGGTTGATCGGTCCCTGTTCTTCAGCGTGCGCACCGGGCAGGGAGAGAGTAAACGCCGCGGTGGCAAGCAGGGTCGTTGCGAACGTACGGATCGTCATAAGCGCCATAAAAAATCTCCAAATGCTGTTCGTTCAATCGTATGAAGATGGAAACTGTTTATGGCAAATATGAGAACAGGCTGTGCCGACCCTGTGTCACAGGGCGGGAGCCGTTAAAAAAGAGCAGGCCGGGGCATGCTGTCCAGCGCGGCTTGCAGGATATAGGCGGCTGCCAGTTGGTCCACCACACCTTCCCGTTTTTTGCGTGACAGGTCTGCTTCCTGAATCAGCATCCGGTTTACGGCGGAAGAAGAAAGGCGTTCATCCCACAGACAGACGGGGAGACCGGTCTGATCAGAAAGTGCCATGGCCCAGTCCTTTGCCGCCTGTGCGGCTGGCCCGAACGAGCCATCAAGGGAGAGAGGAATGCCGATCACCATTCCGCCAATGCCGTGCCGGTCGGCCAGCGCGCGGATGTGGGTCGCCATGGCCCCCAGTTTACCGCGTTTTACGGTTTCCAGCGGGGTGGCCACCATGCGTGAGACATCGGAAAGGGCAAGGCCGACCTGCTTGCGGCCGGGATCTATGCCCAGCAGACGGTCATTGCGGGCCAAAGCGGCGGTCAGGTCGGTCAGATTAAGGAGTGCCATGTCTGCACGGTATGTTGCCTTGCGCCCGATTATGCTAGGGCTTTTTTCCCCTAAACAGTCTGAAGAGAGTCTGCTTTCATGTCGCTTGACCTCGCGACCACCCGACGTATTGCGAAACTGGCCCGCATCGGCCTTGAAGATGCTGAGCTTGAATCCGTCCGCCAGAAGCTGGATGGCATTCTGGGCTGGGTTGATCAACTGTCCGAGGTGGATGTTGAGGGCGTGCCCCCCATGGTGGGCACGGAGATGGAAGCCCTGCGCCAACGTGAAGATGTGGTGACGGACGGAAACTGCCGTGAGGCCGTTCTATCCTGCGCGCCGGAAACATCTGGCCCCTTCTACACTGTACCCAAGGTTGTTGAATAAGATGCTGACCGGACTGACCCTGACCGAAGCGCGCACTGGCCTTGCCGCCCGCAAATTTTCTGCGCGAGACCTCGCCACGGCGCACATGCAGGCCATTGCGCGCCTGAACCCCAAACTGAACGCCTACATTACCGTTCTGCCGGAAAAAGATGTTCTGGCAGCGGCTGATGCCGCAGATGCCCGTTATGCTGATGGCACAGCCCGCCCCATGGAAGGGCTGCCCATTGGCGTGAAGGATCTGTTCTGCACCAAAGGGGTTAAAACAACCGCTGCCAGCAAGATGCTGGCCGATTTTGTACCGCCGTATGAAAGCAGCGTGACGCAGCGCCTGCTGGATGCCGGATCTGTTTTTGTGGGCAAGACCAACCTGGACGAATTTGCCATGGGGTCGGCCAACATCACATCCGCGTTCGGATCTGTTCTCAATCCGTGGCAGCGGAAAGGGGATGAGGCAACCGCGCTGGTGCCGGGCGGGTCTTCCGGTGGTTCCGCTGCTGCGGTAGCGGCTGGTCTGGCTCTGGCGGCTACGGGCACGGATACGGGGGGCTCAATCCGTCAGCCTGCCGCTTTCTGCGGTATTGTGGGGCTTAAACCTACCTATGGCCGGTGCAGTCGCTGGGGTACCATTGCGTTTGCAAGCTCCCTTGATCAGGCTGGCCCCATGACGCGCAGCGTGGCAGATGCCGGGCTGATGCTGGAAGCCATGGCTGGTTTTGATGAAAAAGACAGCACCAGTTCCAACCGCCCGGTTCCCGCTTTTGCTCAGGCTGTTGGTAAAAGCGTGAAAGGCCTGCGGGTCGGGATTCCTGCAGAATATCGTGCGCCTGGTCTGCCTGCTGAAATTGCGGCCATGTGGGAGCAGGGAATTGCCTGGCTGCGGGATGCCGGGTGCGAGATTGTGGATGTTTCCCTGCCGCACACCAAATACGGGCTTGCCACCTACTACATCATTGCACCTGCTGAGTGTTCATCCAACCTGGCCCGGTATGATGGCATTCGCTTTGGTGCCCGTAAGGACGCCCCCACGCTGGATGGCATCTATGAGCGGACCCGCGCCGAAGGGTTTGGGGAAGAAGTGCGCAACCGTATCCTGATGGGCACCTATGTGCTGTCCGCTGGCTATTATGATGCGTATTACCTCAAGGCCCAGAAAGTGCGCACACTGATCAAGCGTGACTTTGTGCAGGCTTTTGAACAGGTGGATGTGCTGCTGACCCCAACCGCGCCAAGTGCTGCGTTTGCGCAGGGTGAAAACATGGATGATCCGGTGCAGATGTATCTGAACGACATCTTTACCGTGCCTGCCAGCATGGCTGGTGTGCCTGCGCTGTCCGTGCCTGTGGGGCTGGACGCAAAAGGGCTGCCGTTGGGGCTGCAAATTATTGGTCGGCATTTTGATGAGGAAACCGTGCTGTCTGTTGGCGGCGCGCTTGAGGCTGCTGCGGGCTTTGCCCACACGCCCACCCTGCATGCGGAGGCAGGTGCATGAGCTACGTTATTGAAGGTAAAACCGGAAACTGGGAGATTGTGGTCGGGCTGGAAGTGCATGCCCAGATCATCAGCCAGTCCAAACTGTTTTCCGGCGCGTCCACCAAGTTTGGCGGAGAGCCCAACACGCAGGTCAGTCTGGTCGATGCGGCTTTTCCGGGCATGTTGCCGGTTATTAACAGGGAATGTGTGGCGCAGGCTGTTCGGACGGGTCTGGGCCTGAATGCCCGCATCAATCTGGAAAGCCGGTTTGACCGCAAGAACTACTTCTATGCGGATCTGCCGCAGGGCTACCAGATCAGCCAGTTTGCCCACCCCATTGTTGGGGAAGGCACGATTGAAATTGAACTGCCAGGGGGTGAAACCCGCCAGATCGGCATCACCCGGCTGCATATGGAGCAGGATGCGGGCAAGCTGCTGCATGATCAGGACCCCACCCGTTCCTTTGTGGACCTGAACCGCGCCGGTGTGGCGCTGATGGAAATTGTCAGCGAACCCGATATCCGTGCGCCGGAAGAAGCCGGGGCCTACCTGCGCAAGCTGCGCCAGATTCTGCGTTATCTGGGCACGTGTGACGGCAACATGGAAGAAGGTTCCATGCGGGCGGACGTGAACGTGTCTGTTCGGCAAGCGGGTGAGCCGTTCCGTACGCGCTGCGAGATCAAGAACGTCAACTCTATCCGTTTTGTCATGCAGGCCATTGAAGTGGAAGCTGCGCGTCAGGTGGAAATCTGGGAAAATGGCGGCGAGGTCGATCAGGAAACCCGCCTGTTTGATCCCGGCCGTGGGGAAACCCGCACCATGCGCTCCAAGGAAGACGCGCATGATTACCGTTACTTCCCGGACCCTGACCTGCTGCCGCTGGTGATTGAACAGGCATGGGTGGATGGCCTTAAAGCGGCCCTGCCAGAACTGCCGGACGCCAAGCGCGCCCGTTTCCAGAAAGACTACGGCATTCCGTTTTATGATGCCGGGGTGCTGGTGGCGGAACAGTCTGTGGCGGATTTCTTTGAAACCGTTGCCAAAGGGCGTGATGGCAAGCTGGCGGTGACATGGGTGACGGGAGATCTGTTTGCCGCACTGAATCGCACCGGGCGCACCATTGAAAACAGTCCTGTCAGCGCGGAAGCGCTTGGCAAGATGCTGGACCTGATTTCCGATGGCACCATCAACGGCAAGATTGCCAAGGATGTGTTTGAAGACATGGTTGAAACGGGGGAAAGCCCGGACGCCATTGTTGAGAAAAAAGGCCTCAAGCAGGTAACGGATACCGGCGTGATTGACGCCGCTGTGGATGCCATCATGGCCAAACATGCGGACAAGGTGGAAGAATTCCGCTCTGGCAAGGATAAGCTGTTCGGCTTCTTTGTGGGGCAGGTCATGAAAGAAACCAAAGGCAAAGCCAACCCGGCTCTGGTGAACGAGGCTCTGAAAGCCAAACTGAACGGGTAAGTTAAGAGGGGATGTAAAAAATCCCCTCAAATAAGCGTTCAGGGGGTTTGACGGAAAGCGAAGAACCCCCTAAAAGCACCAATGCAAACGTCGTGTATCTTTACACTCTTCTTGCGGAGGGGTGGCCGAGTGGCTGAAGGCGACGGTTTGCTAAACCGTTATACGGGTTAAACTGTATCGAGGGTTCGAATCCCTTCCCCTCCGCCAACAACTCCCTGATTTAAGTCAGAAATTACGATATTAATCGAATGGTTTTTGTGGGGGGTTTCCCTGACCTCCCCACATCAATGTGGGGGATTTTGTGGGGTTTAGTTATTCCATAGATCCTTGTTCTGCCGCGAGCTGGACGCGCTCTTGTTCTTCCACTGTCAGGTAGCCCAAGTAGTTTTGCTCCGTCACCTTAACACTGCTGTGGCCTAGGTGACGGGATAAACGGTAAATGTTCCCACCAGCCTTGAGCCAGCGCAGTGCAAAGGCATGCCGTAGATCATGCACCCCAAAACGATGAAAGAATGGATTGTCTTTCAGGATTCGCCTTTGGACCTGTCCGACATTGGATGAGAAATTAGCATAGGCCTGTTCAGTCGCCTCGCTGACATAGAGTAACCCTTTTTTATGCCCTTTTTCCAGGTAGGGCGTGGCATCTCCCCCTGGCGTAATCCAAGCAATGGTCCTTGGCCGACTAGTCTTTGTTTTGGTGAGGAGGATCTGTTGGCGTTTGGAGTCGACCTGAGACCTCTCCAGGTGTACGGCCTCTGCCAAACGCATACCTGTGGTTGTCAGGATGCCGAGAATACCTGCAACACCAGCAGGAGCGGCCCGCATAACTTGCTCTATTTCGTGCAGGGTAGGAGGTCGCTTAGGGTCTCTACGCTCACGGATGATGGTGCGGTCAAAGGATTGAACGGGATTATCAGTGCGCCACCCGATTGAGCAGCAAAAACTCATCAAGCGAGATAGGGCAGTCAGATCACGCTGGATGGACGCATTTGATATTTCCGTCCCGCATTCTGTACGGGATGATTTTCCCCCTGATTTTCTGCTCCTCACCCATTCGGCAATGTCTCTCGTGCTTATGGATGCGATGAGGAGAGAGCCAAACTGCTGATCGAAATTTCGGATGCTGGAGAGATAGCGTGTTCGGACTGATGGCTTAACTCCAGATAGGCCTTCCGCTGCCCATCTTACAACGGCAGCCGGCCAAGATTCCTCATCAGGAATTCCTATGGCCGTGCGCTCAATTTTGTTCCTAATAGCCTCTACGCGTCTTTCAGCCTCCCGTGCATCAGTTGTGCGTAGGCTTTCTCGGTGGCGCTTGCCGCTGATAACAATTTCTGCCCACCAAATTTCTCCGCGAAGAAAGCAGTTTTTGGGCGCTTTTGTTTTGTTCTGCTTTCTTGATGAGCGCGGCATAGATTCTTATTTTCCTTTTCCATAACCCAGTCTTGAATACGCGACCGGCTAAACGTCCATCGTCTTCCGACTTTTGCTGCGGGTATTTCTCCACGCTGAGCCATGCTTTGGATTGTCCTTTTTGGCACGCCCAGCATGGAGGCAACCTCTTGAGCATCTATGCGGGAGGGAGTAGCGATCTCACCCATCCACCCCTCCCATCTCAGCGCTGTTTGCAGGCGGAGCGGGCAGGGGCTGCCAGCAGATTGGAGGCGCATCCAACTGTTCTTGCCATTCCAGCATGCCACGATAGGGGAACGTGTCAGCCATCACGCGACCGTCCCGGTAATAGGTCAGGATTGTGGTATCCTCAGGCGCGCTCGCAATCGGCCTCCAAGCCGCCGCGTCTGCTGCTGCGAGGCCGACAGATGCATAGTCCCGCGCAACGTCTTGCCGGGTGTCTCCCATATCTTCCCATTTCAATGGCTTCCCAGCGCGCTCATAGACATATTCAGAAATCGCCCGCGCAGCAGCCTCAATCCTCGGGAAAGTCATGGTGAGCCTCCAGTTTTTTAGATGAATAGGAAACGGTGTAATGGCGGGTGACATGCATTTCTTTCCCGCAGTTGCCACATGTCTCATCAAACTCCTCCTCTCCGTCACCTGATTCCCACGAGTCATAGTCCTCATATCCGCAGTATGGGCAGATGATGTTGTCTGTGCTGTCAGTATCAAATTCCGGCATCGCCCTACCTCCCGCGCTGCGTCTATGGCTTCAGCTCGATAGAGTTTTCTGACCTCCTGCCCCTGCAAGACACGCGCCTTGTAAAAAATTTCGGTTGTATCAGTCCAATATGAAACACCGCTTTTGAATTGATAAACCGGCCTTCCGATCTTCGCCTGCACCCGCTGTTCTGCTCGGCGCTCAGCCTGATCCAGCATCTCGGCTATCCGCGCGGGGGAAAGGATTTCTCCACAGAAAGTAAAAACCGAGGCATCAGAGGGCGAAATTCCCTTCTTCCACCCTGGCACTAACGAGTAATGCCGTTGTGTGGCTGACCAATAGCGAACGATGAATTTCTCATCTATCCGCATTGCATACAGACCATCCCTTTCTGGATTGGGAGGCACGCCAAGCCGTTCAGGGTTGGGCCAGTTGTTGGGGGTGGTCATGCTGCCTCTCCTCTCGCATATGGAACCCATTGAGCGTTTCGGGTGCGTCCCGTATACCCACATTCAGAGCAACCTGATCCACGATCCGGCCCTTGCGTCATTTCTGGCACTTCCGTGCAGCCATAGCAGGCAGATGACCATGATATTGCCTCGCATAGATCAGGCAGGCCTTGGTCATTGGGAATGAAACACCATGCTTTGCGACGATCTAGGCGGAAACCTGCACGATTGTCCGCATCAGGCCACGACATTAGAGTGTCGTTATGATTAATTGTGCCGTCAGATGAAACACGTGTGCCATTTCTTATTCTAGCAGACCCAGCCATCACGCCTTCTCTCCTGCGCGGGTGTTCTGTTCTTTCTCAAAGTATTGGACAGCATCGCATACAATTGAGAGATCATCGTTGCTGGATATTAAAGCCTCAGACGGTAGCGCTTCTGGTGCCCTCACAATAATTGTGACTTTTGCATCTGGCCGCATCTTGCTTCGGACAGCTTGCGCACAAGCATCTAGGTGCGCCCAGAACGCACGTTCGTGCAGTTCCTCGCTCATGCTTCCGGGCCTTTCAGGGCTTTATGCGCAATGCTGTGCATAGTTGTTGCGGGCAGGTCCATCTGCGGGAATGGCAAATCTCTAATATGCTCTAAAGACTTCCTCAACCGCGCAATCTCCGCGTCACGCTCGGTAAGTTTGGCTTGGGCAAAATCTATAAACTCAGGCCATGCTTCCCAGGCGTTATTCAGGAAGGTTCGGTAGCCATAGCCATCTCCGCTACGCAGGCCACGAACGTAATCCGGGTTAACGCCAGCGCATCCTGTAGCCTTGGTGCACATCTGGGAATAGAACGCCTCGAAGCTGTCCCGTGATGGATCTAACCCTGCACCCGTCACTGACGTTCCGATAGAGAGAACGGCCTGTTCCGCCACTTCTCCGCAGTCAACTGCCGTAATAAATGCTTCCCGCTGCTCATCACTCAGTGGCAGCCGCACGAATACGCCGGTCGGGGATAGTTGTGCGTTACAACGTTGGCAGTTATTACAGTCTGTCCCGAGGGCTTTGCTGCCTTTGCAAACCGTTTTATTGCGCGTGGTCATAGTGCTGCTCCATGGTTTGCAAAGCCCAATATTGGGTTGAGCGTGTCCTCCCAGGGCGTTTCTAGGCTGGTTGGTCTACGGGAATGGATAGCTGACTGCATTTTAGCCGCAGTTTGATATCTATTTTGAAGAACTCTGTCATAGTTTCTGGACGAAAAGCGGAACAGAAAATCTGTTATCTCTCCAGATATTTTTATTGGCTTATTAATCAGTTCATCAAATGTAATGCACCATAACCTATTATGAGATGCATATGCTGCTTGCTTCTCTGCCAATGGTTCATCATGGCGGATAGAACTGGCCATGGCGCGTATATTCGCTCTGTTGACTGGTGTGCCCAAGAAGCGAAGCATGCTCTTTGCCTGCTCCGCATGATCCCGTTTTATGAAGATTGTCAGATAATTTCCGGGCACGATTCCATTTTCTGGACGGTGGCAATCAAGCCACTTCATTGCCTTGCCCCGGAAATGGAGCTGCGGCTTGTGTTTGATGAGTGAAAGAGCTTCTGCATCTTCAAATGACGGAGCACGCCCTATAGTAGGGATGCCGGCCGCAGAGAGCATGCTCATGACGGCTGTTGTTCCGCAACGCCCAAGACCGCAGACAAGAATAGTGCTCATGCGCCTGCTCCCAAGTAGCGGGTTTCGCGGATCTGGCCTTTGTGGTCGGCCTGGACGCCTGAGTGCAGGCGGGTGTTCTTGCCGTCTGCCATACCGTCTGCCCAGGCATCACTTGCGTCACTATCGCTCAGGCCGGATCCGCGCTGTTGCATTGTGCCCAGGCGTGGGAATTTCTGCTTAGTGAAAAGGCTTGTCAGGCGCTTTTCCTTTTCAGACAGTTTTTCCTCAATAATGTTTTTCCCTACACCATACACCCATCCCTCGCAGTAGGTATCTGCTTTGGAGGAGCTGCGGCCGGGGTTGCGCTCCTGGAGCATGATGAAGAAGGAGTATTCTGCCCGTTTGGTGCTGAGCAAGCGTGCCAGGACAGTCCAACTATAGGCTGAGATCTCCGCTTTTGATTTCGGTCCGAGCCAGAGAATGGTGCTATCGGAAAAAACAGCCTTGCAGCCGAATGCTTTCTCGATGGTGCTGGCCAACATGCCGCCGTAAATTGGCAGGCGGTGTCCAGGGCGCATCAGGATGACAGGGCTTTCCACCGTGGCATAGTCCACCAGTTCCAGGTCATCTTCGGTTATCGCTAATTCGTGCATCAGTTCCTGAGCTTTCGCCAGGGCTGCTGCGGCTTCGTTCTCATTAGCGCTACGGCTGAGGGAGAGCAGCTTCTTCAGCCGCTCCATCATTTTCTTTTTCTGGTCTTCGTTCATGGTCACATACCCAATGCGCGGCGATATATGTCGAGCAGTGTTTCCTGCTCCTCAATTTCTGCCGGTTCCTGTTTGCGCAGGCGGATGAGTTGGCGGATAATTTTCACTTCAAATCCGGCCGACTTGGCTTCCGTGTAGATATCCTTGACATCCCCTGACAAAGCCTTGCGTTCTTCTTCCAGACGTTCAATGCGCTCAATAATGCTGCGCAGCCGTTCAGCCGATATCCCGCCAGTGGCGCGATCAGGATCATTCTGGCCGTCAAAGCTGCCGTCTTCTTCCTCTGTCATGCTGCTGCCTTTTCAGGCTGCACAACACCTTCCGCAATTAAGCGGCGGCAGGCCCAGCGGAAGGCCGCTACAATTCTGTAGTTGTTGAAAGAATAGTTATATTGGAGCGGATATTCATCGAAAGTAGTATTCCGAAAAAGGCTAATTGCTCCTTCCTTATCGTAACATACGCTCTCAATTTCTTCGCGCATTTTGCGACGATAGGAGGACTTGGTGATATTCTTTAAATCATCATCAGTATAATCATGATAAAGACCGAAACCTTCTAATGCTTTCCATAGTTCAACCCAAGTGTTCCAGCATTCAAAGAAGCTCCAATAACGATTGGGATCATCTTCATGAGGCAGAGACCAGCTCTTTTTCTCTTCTTTCTTTTCAAACAAGAGCACGTCATCAATCATATCTCTATCAAGTTCGCCTTTCCTAACCTTTTGTAGATCCTGCCGCATACCGCTATGAACAAGGCGTTTTTTTGACGAATATATTTTTGTTTCCGGATCTTTGAAGTAATCATCAATCCAGTAGCCATTGATTGCTTCAATAACTTCTCTGTTTGCAATCCGGATCAGTTCTCTGGCTGTAGCTTCACCATCATATTCTTCTTTTGCTGATGATTTACCCAAGAGATAATCTAGATCAGCATTATGCCCCCAATGCACAGAGCTTTCCAAAGAACTCATGGCAGGCCAGCACTGGAGCACCATGCTTCCGATATCTCCGGAGATGGAGATTTTCCCGCGGCTCCATGTCATATTGAAGAAATAATAGCTGGAACCATCTGGGCGACGAAAATCAAAGCTGCGGCTTACACTTTCCGTCATGACATGGGTATCAAAGTCATTACGAAGATAGTTTTTGTCCATCAGACTAAACCTTCAAAAAACCACGCCATGGGCACGCCTAGGGCATCGGCAAGCTGGAAGAGGGTGGCAGCCTTTATTGCGTCATGCCCGACTTCGTATTTCTGGATCTGCTGGCCGCTGCGGGCTACGCGTTTGCCCAGGGCAGGGAGACTCAGGCCGCGTTCTTGCCGTTTCTGGCGCAGGCGTTTGCCGATATGCCGGTGCATCTTGAGTTCTGCGGCTTGATTGGGCTTGTAGCGGCCGGTTGCTTCCTCGAGGTCAATCTGTCTGCCATCATCAATGAGCGTGGCGCCACGCGGCGCAGAAGCGCCAAGGCGCAGAGCCGGAGCAGGCACAAAGCCAAGGCGCGGGCGAGCACGGTCAAGGGTAGGTGCATGGTGCTGTACCATCATCATGCTGCGCCCTCCAGGTAGAGGACCATTTTGGTTACGCTGTCAGCCCACTGGCCAAGCAGCCACCAGCCTGCATCCGTGCAGCACATCAGCACGGTGCCGAGAGCGATAAAGGCAAGCGCGTTTGTGATCTCGCCCAGTGTGGTGCGTGACAGGCCCTGATAGGTGGCCACTGCCTTGCCGGCCAGCGTAGCTGCGCAGATCAGGGCGCGTTCTGCCGCGTGTGCGAGCGTTTTCTGTGCGGCGGCATCGGTGCGCGCCTGCAGAGTATTTGCCTGGTGCGCGGTGGTCATGGCCGTGCCCCCGTGAGCTTATCCGCTTCAAACACGCAGGCCTCGGCCTCCGTGCGGTAGGAGTTGGCAATACGCTGCCATATGGCTGCACCATCCGGATTGTTGCTGGCAGCGCACGCGCTGCGAAAACGTTCGATGCGTTCTGCCTCAACAAACAGGGTGTCAGCCATCGCCCGCATGAGGCCAGCGCGGCGGATAAGCGCCTGGACATTTTGGAGGACAGGTACGGGGGCGCGGGTTTGCGTGGTCAGGTTCACAGACAGACCTCCTCGATTACGGGATTATCGTAAAAATAACGGCCAATATTCACGGCTTCCGGCGGCAACTGGGTGCGGATACCAACAAGCGTATCTGCTTCGATCAGCAGGTCCGTTGCGGCATTGGGTTCAGTCAGGTGCATCCGTGCCACCCATTTTCCGGGGTGGTCAGACGTGATGGGCCGGTAGACGACAAACATGGGGATAGCGTTCTGTGCTGCCCGGTAGGCTGCGCAGATATGCTGTTGGCGTTCCTGCGCGGGGCTCATGATTTTTCCTGCCAAAATCTGGCTTCAAAGCGCAGGTTTACGGTGTGGGGCAGGGTGCAGCCGCCCATGTCAAAGTGCTGGCGCAGTGTTGTCAGATCCCCACGGATCTGATCTGCACTCGCCTCAGCCATTTGCTTGAGCGCCAAGGGGCGGCACAGCCTATGGCATTCCGTGAGCAGGGTGCAGGCCAGATCAAAGGCACGCTTATGACTATTGCGGCCGAGCTGCTGGCTGCCGGTATAGGATGCCGCACGCGCAGCTATCTGCTCAATAAGAGCATTATCCTCAGCGCTGACGACAAATGTGCGCTTAACGTGGCCGGGTGACTGCGTGCTATCGCCGTCCCTACCATTTGCTACAGGGGCCTGCGCTAGGCGGCGCTCTCGTGCAGCGTTGAGCATGATGTTTCTCCACCACGGGTTATGATGGATGCAATGTGCCCAATAGAGACATATTGTGCAAGAGAAAAATGTCACCATAAGACACACGTAAAAATTGCATTGTCTCCATTTGGCGCATCGGTATAGAACAAAAAGAGAACATAAAGGAGGAAACATCAATGGGAATGGTGACGCGAATCGTCTTCCTTCCGTATGTCTGGCGGCTTAAGGGCAAAAAGAAGGTTTTGGAGCCCGGCAGTCCCATTCTATGCCGATCAGAGAATGATGCACTTAGATGGGTGGAAAAAGTGCGAGCAGGTTCTTTGTCTGTTGCGGGAGGTCGATCTGTAAAGATGGAGGTTGATGAGGAGGCCGGAGATTATGGAGAGCCGGAAATTCTAGGATTTGCCGGTAATGTTCCAGAAATCTCAGAATATTGAAAAGTGAAGAGTAATGGCCTCAACTGCTCGCAGTAAGTTAGGCAGCGTTGGGCCTAACCGCCTTCTCAATAAGCGTAAGGATGAGGTTCCTTTGGTCCTCGCCCATTTCTCTCCAGAGTTCGATAAGGGCCAGCTCTTCTGCAGAATAAGGAGGCTGACAGTTTTTATTCGCGCCGGGAAAAGAAGAACCAATGCCACGTATCAAGTAGTCGATGGAAACGTTATAGAAATCAGCGAGCGCTAAAAGTGTTTGAGGCGTACCAACCTTCTTGCCTCTTTCAAGGCTAGATAGATATGGCCTACCCACACCAATTGCTTCCGCAACTTCAATCTGGTTGAGGTTGCGTCCGTTTCTAAGCTGAAGAAGTCTATCGCCTACTGTCTCAGTCATTTGGGGAATATGACACCTTTCGAGACATCGCGGGTCTCTAATGGGCACAAAACCATTTGACAGAATATGTCTCCAACGGGCACATATCTGTGAATGGAACCGTCAGAACTCAGAAAGCGTGTGGGTGGGTGCAAGAAGCTGGCTGAAGGAATCGGTCTGCGTTCGCACTCTGCCGTCCTGAAGTGGAAGCGTATCCCCGACAAGCACATCGTCGCTATCGAAAGTGCTTTCGGGATCCCGCGTGAGGAACTACGTCCAGACCTGTACGAGCGTAAAAGCGAGGCGGCATGATGTCTCATGAGGGGAACCATGCCGCTTGTTCTGTAGGCTGTCAGCCGAACTCAGTCCGCCCTCTGACCAGGCAGGAACAGGGCTGCAATATTTCCCTCAGGGTTCTCATGTCCGGCCTGCCATACGCTCTTTATGCGTTCGGTTCTAAACCGCTGCTGCTGGGTTTTCCCCTCAGCAATGCCATCAATAAACAGCAAGGTTCTTTCCCGGCGGTTACCTCGGCTACGTTCTGTATAGCCGAAGGAAACAGGGCGTATGTTTACGCGCCTGTAGTTGGGTGTGCGGAACATGTAGTCCAACACCAGATCTGGCATGGCTATGGGCCGGATAATCGCGGTCTGGTTATCGCAGATGGTGGTAGCTGGTGCAGCCATAAGGGTGGCCATCAGGTCTTTGACGTCAGATTCGGCATCTTCCGCATCAGCAAGCTTGCACTCAACAATTCTGTCTGCCCGGAAGTTGCGCTGCGCTTTGCGCAGTTCGCAATAAGCATCCAGATTGTAGGGTACAACCTCACCATCTGGGGTTGCCGCAACGGTGAAAGCCTGCACGTCAATAATCCGGCTGGTCACGTCGCTTTTGGCGTCTGCGTAGCCGACTACCAGACGGCAATACATATTGTTCCGGCCGCCCTCTGTGGGGCGCAGATCATCTCCGGAAAAGCCCGCAGTAAAGCGGCCCTGTGGAATGGTGGGTTTCCTGCTGGGAGAATTTCCAGTTTTGCCGCCAGCTTGTGGCAAGGTTTTGAGGAGAAATCCTGCAAGAGCCCCCAGAACGCTCAGGATGCCGCCACCCCAAAGAGCAACCTGCATGCGATGGCTTTCAGGTACACCAAGCCAGCCTGTTCCCAGATAGATCAGGTACATCAGGGCGGCGGTGCTCACTATAAATATCATTCTCAAATTCTCACGGTGGTTAGGTGTCGCAGCCCTATCGTGAGATGTGCGGGTCAGTCTGGCAACAGACTGGCCCGTTTATCGCGTATGCAGCCAGGAGCGGGCGCATGACATCTCTTTATTCCCATCGGTTTGTGCCCGGCCTAAAAACGGCCACTAAACAGGCTGTAGAACATGTGGGCGGCATTGACGCCGCAGCCACAATAAGCCGCGTGGGGCGCACCCAGTTTTCTGATTATTCTAACCGGCAGCGGGATGGCATGGTGCCTGTGGATGTTGCCATTGACCTGGATCACTGCGCGGAAAAGCCACTCATTTTGGCAGCCATGGCGCATGCGTTGGGGTATATGCTTATCCCCCACCACATCGGGCCGGGTGATTTTGGCGAGAACATGAGCGAGTTCGCCATGTCCTCTGGGGATATTCTCAGCACGGCCATGCGTATTCTGGAGGATCATCAGATTGATCTGCCAGAGGCGAATGAAATTGCTCCCAAGTTTTCACGCGCTATCCATGTCCTGCAGCATGCGATGGGCATAGTGCATCAGGTGCAAAAAACCGGCGAGAGCTATGTGGTCAGCGATAAAGGGGCTGCATGATGGCTGATCTTTTGACCGGTGAGGACGTGTATGCAGAATTGAATACACGCATTCGTCAAGCTGGTGGCAACACGGCTTTTGCTGTGCAGGCCAGGATGAATGATAAGACGGTGAGCAATATTGCCAATGCGCGGCGCAGGCTATCTGACGATGTGCTGGCCGTGCTGGGTCTTGTGGCTGTTGAGGCCTACAAGCAGCAGGATGGCAAAATCATCCCGGTAAAAGCCATGTTTGCAAAACTGAATACAGCAATGCGGGATAGCGGAGGAAACGATGCTTTTGCGCGAGCGCACGGGCTGAACAAAACAACGCTTTCCTGCATTGCTAACACGCATCGCGCCCCATCAAAGCAGCTTTTGACTGTGCTGGGTCTGGAAAAGGTCCTGCGCTATATACGGGTGCCGTCGGCCGCGCCTGAAAGGCTTGCAGCATGATACTGCCTACTGTTTCAGAGTTTGACCGGGACGCGATAACACCGTTCCGGCTTTTGCGTTCTATGGCTCCAGATCTTCGTGGGATTGTGACAAATCTGCATGATGCTCTGAAAGAAGCACGTATTTGCGTGTTTCGTGCTGGTGATATTGTTCTGGACAACGAGCAGATTGCGCGACAGGCCTGGCTGGAGCCAGATGTGCTGGACCGTATGCTGCCTATGATTGTGCAGTCTGGCTTCATGGCGCGCGATGATGATGGGGCGCTATTCAGCCCGCATTTGTATGAGCGTGAATTACGCCGTGAAGAGCGGGCGTACCGTCGTGCTATGGCAGTAGAGAACCGACAGGCTATTGAGCGGGGAATTGCTGAGGGCAGCCTTCCGCCGACGATGACGCCCCAGCAAGCCGCCAATGCGTCAAATGGCGCGCGAGGAGGCAGGCCACGAAAAGGCGAAACAGCAGAGCAGGCGAAAGCACGCCGCGAGCGGGAAATGCACCAGGCACAGCAGCAGCGCAAAATGCCGCTGATGAGCGCTATGTCTGGTGGGAAAACTGGAACCCAAAACCCAAACACAAAAACCCATTCGGTTTCGGTTTCGGTTTCGGGAGAAGATAATTCGGTTTCTGGGTTTCCCATAGATCTAGATATAGAGTGTGATAATAATATTCCTTCTAGTTCTACTTCTGTGGAAACCGAAAACCCCAAAACCGAAACCGAAACCGAGAAATCTGCTTATGAGCAGGCGGATGCGCAACGGTTGGCAGCCAGGATGATGGCGGCATCTGGACTTGGCGAAGACCAGGCTGGTTTTGCTATGTCATTTGCCAAGCAATATCTTGGTCGGGGCATAAGCCCGGACCTGATTGTTGAGGCTATCGCGGCTCATAAACAAAAAATGGCTAAAAATTTCGATGCTCCCAAGGGGTTTGGTGTCTTCAAGGCCCCTGTTGAAAGGGCCGTTGCCGGGGAAGAGATTGCCCAGATTGTTTCTGAGCAAGGCGCTGTGCAACGAGATATTCCGGAATGGCAGCAGATAATGGAGGCTGCCTATGAGAAGGCTGGTAGCCTTTATGGTAAAACCATGCAGGAACTTGGCGATTTTGGTCGCATGACGCGAGAATGGCCAATAATTGCTGAACGCAATGGCTTGCCGCCTATTGCCTGGACGCGGTCAGCATACGAATCGCACTTCCACCCTGACAAACAGCAGAAAGCCGCGTGATGGCGCAGAAAAATGCATGCTTTTATCTGGTTTCTCAATCAGCGATTGGTGGTATTGCCGTGAACATCAGCACCTTTGTGCTTGTTCTGGCCACAGTTGGTATTGGCGTCTGGCTTGATAGTTCACCCATGGAATGGGTTGGAGCCATGATGTTTTGGATGGTGCTGATTGCACGGGCAAACAAAACAAAAAGCAGCAAAAAGGCTTTTGATGATCCGCAAGAGCTTGCTGATTATTTGCTTGATAAATACGGCGTTTCTGCAAACCCGTTGAGGGCAGAATGATCGCCATGAAACTGGTTGAGTTTGTGCTGTCCAAATGGACAACAGTGAAGAAACGGCGCGCCAATGCCGAGTTGGAAGCCAGTATGGCGCGCCGTTTAGAAAAGTCCCGGCAACCCCGCGACCATAAAGGACGGTACATGAGAACATGCGGGGCAGCAACGTGCAGCGAGAAATAAGTAGTAGTGCAAGTGTGACCGCATGTGATCCAGCCTGCGGCGAAATGGTTTCGGGTTTTAGGGGCATTGCAGGCAAAGAAGCGCCGACGTGGGAACAACTTTCCATTGAGGAGCAAAACCGTGTTCGAGCGTTGCTCCTGGCAGAAAAGGATAGTGCGCGTGAGAATGATCTCATCAGGCGCGGGATCAGGGCAGATCAGGGGACGATTGAGCGCCGCAACCATGGCGACCTGATAGAAACATCCACCGAGGTTGTGCCGGGCGTTAGTCAACCGTGCATTCGTTCATCTGGCGCGCTTTATACGCTCCGTAAGTCCGGTGCGATTGAGGACAGGCATGTTGCTGCAGCAGAAATGTGGGCACGGGATTACGAGACCGGGATACTTGGAGCGCGGGATCCGGAAGCAGGAAAGTCCGGGGCATGCTCAGATATAGAGTATGCGATGCTGTCCCGTGCGGCTGCTGTTTCGCGCTGCCAGTCTGTGCAGCGTAATCTGGGCGAGGTCAGCCAACGGTTTTTGCAGATGATGATGATTGACGGGATGTCAGTGAATCAGATGCACGCTGCGATGAATAAAGACCGGATGCGTGTGAGTGGCGCCATAGAGCTTCTGCTTGAACAGCTTGTTGAACTGTATGACAATTTCCCCGTAAGGATGATGGCGCAGTGAGTAAATCTGGTCATGAACGGCACCCAGATGACTGGTATGTTGAGCCGGCTTGGTGCGTTGACGCCTTATTGCAAAAGGAAAAACCTTTTCTTGGGAAGGTTCTGGACCCGTGTTGTGGTAGTGGAAACATTGTTGACAGGCTAATGGCGCACGATGTGATTGCTTTTGGTTCGGATATGCGTGACCGTAAAGACGGAAGTTTCCCCGTGATGGATTATACCAGGTCTATTCCATCATTTTGCCCAGACAGTATTATCAGTAATCCGCCATTCAAAGTGGCGCAGGACTTTATTGATTGTGCCTTGGCATCAACACATGATCGTGTGGCAGTCCTTCTCAGGCTGGCGTTTCTTGAGGGGCGGAAACGGAATGAATGGTTTCCATCTGTGCCTCTGGCAAGAGTTTGGGTGAGTAGTAACCGCATTTCTATGCCTCCGGGTGGAACAGATATCTCAGCCGAAGGCGGAAAGACGGCTCATGCGTGGTTCGTATTTGAGCATGGATATTCTGGTGCACCATCTATCGGATGGATACAGAAAGAGGATTCCATTTAAAAACCTTGCTTGTTGCAAGCAGATAACATAAGTTGTCACAATCTTCGAAGTCGTGTGCCCACAAGGCCACGGCTTTTTTTGATTCTGAAGCGAGCGAATATGGTCAAAGGGCAGGTTTTCTGCCGTGGGTCCATTGCGCTGCACGAAAAAAAACCTGTTCTGGTTTTGCGGCCGTATGATGCGGACTGCATTGTGGTTGTCCGCCTGATTGGTGACAAACCTCCTTATCATCGCTCGGATGTTGATCTGGGCATGAGCGCTTTTCTTCTTCGCAATCGGGTTGCGCGTGTGTGCAACATTTTCCGTGTCCCGCAGAAATCTCTGCGGTGCATGGGAGATGTGGCGATGCGTGTGCCGGAAGAAGTTGTGCGGCGCGTGGAGGCCGCCGAGAGGGACGAACGGGCACGCCGGGGCGGAGAGAATTTTCGTCCAGGCATCCTGCGGTCAGGTTGGCGAGGCCCAAAGATGGGTGATTGCGGCCGTAAGATTGGCGGTCCACCGTCTGATTAAATGCGCAAGAATAACCCCGAGTTATCACGCATTGCCTACAGGGCAATGTGCAAGATAACCCGCAGATGCCCCATGAAACCCGCAAGATAATTGATGTTATCACGCGGATTTTTGAGGGGGAAAAGTAGCCACAAATCTAGGCATTTCAAATGGTTAGTGGAGATACTGCCGGAATGGCGGTTCAAACCGCGCAGAAAAGCAGTCCATCTCCTGCTGACAAAATGCTCATCAGAGCGTGGCTGCACAGCAAGTCTGAAAACACACGTCGCGCCTATGAGCGCGTTGCGCTGGGTCTCCTCGCTCATGCGGGGAAGCCACTGGCTGACGTGACGTTGCCAGACCTGCAAAACTGGTCGGACAGTCTGGGAGGCGCAGCCTCTTCTCGCCGCCTGGCGATGGCCGCTGCCAAATCTCTTATCGCGTTCGGCGCGGAGACGGAGATGTTGGCCCGGAACGTAGGGCAGGCCCTCAGACTGGACCGGGAGCGTGACAGCCTGCACGAGCGCATTTTGTCGCAAGAGCAGGTTGCCACGCTCATTGATATGGAAAAATGCCCACGCCGCCGCGCGCTGTTGCGGCTTCTCTACGTGATGGGCCTGCGCATTTCTGAGGCGTGCCGTCTGACATGGCGGGACGTGACGCGCAGGCAGCAAGGCGGCGTGGCTTCGGTTTTCGGCAAGGGCAATAAGACGAGGCCGGTGGAAATTCCGGCAAAACTCTACAAAGAGCTTGTGGCGCTGCGCGTTGACACCGAGCCAAAGGCTCCGCTTGTCCCCGGCCACAATGGCGGCCTGCTCTCGCATGATGCGGCTCATCGCATCGTCAAGCGGGCCGGTAAGCGTGCCGGATTGCCATCGTCGTTTTCGGCGCATTGGCTCCGGCACGCTCATGTTTCGCACTCGCTGGATCGCGGGGCCCATGTTCACGCCGTCCAGCGGTCTGTGGGACATGCGTCTCTCGCCACGACAACACGGTACGCTCATGTGCAGGACGGCGACGGCTCCGGGAAATTCCTGGACTAACCCGCTTTGCGTTCATGCAGTATTTTTTAGGAGATGTTCATTGGCTCGCAAAGAATACCGGCCTCGCCGCATGCAGTATCAAGAAAAGAACCCTATGGCGGCGTTTTGGGAACAGACCGCAATGCAATACGAGAAGCAGGCTCTTAAAGCGCCGGCTGCTGGCCAACGCATATGGGCGAATGGGCGCGCTAACTCATGCTGGGAACGAGCTCAGGCGGCGAGGATCTTCGCATGAGCATTCCTGACGGATACATGATGGACGCTCAGGGGCGGCTTGTCCCTCGTGAGAATATCAAACCGCAGGACCTGCTGGAAGACGAGCTGGTCCGCATCCTGCATGCAAAGGCCGGCGAGCTCACGCAGGCACTGGCCTCGTTCAAGAAAGAGGGATTTTCCGAGGTCGCGGCACTGCAGGAGCTTCTGCACGAACAATACCAGGCCAAAATTGGTGGAGCAAAAGGTAATACCACCCTGAGCAGCTATGACGGGCATTTGCGCGTGTCTGTGTGCATAGGCGAAAGTATCTCGTTCGGTCCGGAACTCCAGGTTGCAAAAAGCCTGCTGGATGAGCTGTTCGAGCGATGGACGGATGGTGCCAACGCGAACCTCAAAATCATTGTGATGGAGGCGTTTGACGTGGGGAAAGAAGGAAAGCTTTCCGCCACGAAAATTCTTGGCCTACGTCGGCACAACGTGTCTGATCCCGAATGGAAAAGGGCTATGGATGCCATTCAGGACAGTATCCGCATCGACAGCACAAAGGCTTATCTCCGGCTCCACGTCCGTGAGACCCCAGCACAGTCATGGCAAATTCTCCCGCTTGACCTGGCCAAGGCATGATCCAGCCGGATGACTTTGCCCGGCAGGCCGCACGTCGGCGCTCACCTCCTGAGTTGGTGATGTCGGTCGTTATGTTGCGCCGCAAGAGGATACCCATGCGGCAGATCGCTTCACGGCACGGCTTGTGCATGGAGGGTGTAAGGCAGATCTTGCTGCGTTACAGCAAAGCGCAATCAAGTGCGGCGCCGGATGCTGAGGCAGATGCAGATGCAGAGTGTGATGACGGGTTAATGGCAGGCTTCCGCGAAGCAATGCCAGCCGGGCATCCGGTATCTATGAATGCTATCTGGTCAGGGCTTGAGCGTTGGAGGAATATTGATGCTATGCGACCCCAATAAATTCCCACCTAATCCGCTACTGTTCTTCTGGTGTGCAATGATTGGTCTCCTTTTGGTTGGAGGGTCATAGATGGATGCCTCATCTCAGTGGGTGCTAGTGTGTGCTTTACTCATCGCTGCTCTTGTCATGATGCTTTTTGTCGCAGGTGACTAAATTTGACTGGTATCAAACTGGATATCACGCGGGCCAGTGCGTCACTATCTGACCTGCAAAAGCAGATCCCATTCATGGCGGCCACAGCCATCAATGATGTAGCGTTCCAGGTTCAGCGCGCTGAGAATGAAGCGATGGGGGATATCTTCCACAACCCGCGTCCATTTACGCAGCGGGCTACCCAGGTGGAAAAAGCCACGAAAGCAAACCCACGGGCAGTTGTGTCATTGAGGCCGGCTCAAGCGCGCTACCTTGAGCCGTATGAGGACGGAGGAGAGCATGCCACAGCGGGCAACAACAGCAGTCTGCTGGTTCCGGTTGACGCAAGGACTGACCAGTATGGTCAGATGACCAAAGGCGCCATTGCTCGATTTGTGTCACGGGATGATACGTTTGTTGGTATCGGTCCCAAAGGCATTATGGGCATCTGGCAGCGTGTTAAACCGGCAGCAGTGGGTCGCAAAGGCAAACGCAACGGCATCCGCCAAGCCAAGCCGGCGCTTAAGTTGCTCGTAAGGTTTGTTCCCAACCAGCAGGTGCACAAGCGTCTAGGCTTCAAAGAGCGCGCAGTTCGCATTGTCACGCTGGATGGAGGCGCAGCCATCGCAAAGGCCGTTCAGCGCGTGTTAGCTACCGCTTTCCGTTGATATGCGTCACGCGCAGGGTATTGGCGTAAGATATGCATTTGGTGCCCCCCCCCCTATCTTGGGTCCTTCCTGGCCCTCCTGTATCGCGGGGATTGCGCCAGCCCGTTTGATCCCTAGCTGAGGCAAAAATTTTGGGTTGCAGTTGCAGGTTGCAGTTTTGCCATGAGTAGCGAGACAATCAGCCAGAGCGAAGCTGCGCGCCGCGCAGGCGTGAGCCGTGCGGCAATCCAGAAAAATCTTTTGTCAGGCCGCATCATTGCCAATGGCAAGCGTGTAGATTTGGCGTCATTCAACGAATGGCTGGCGATCAGAAAATCCATGCAGGGAGGGGTGCAACCTCCTCTGCAACCTGAGGTGCAACCAGCTGAGAAGGTTGCAGGGGCAGCGGTGCAGATTACGCGCGCCTCGCCAGACTGTGTGCTACCTCAATGTGATGGGCTTTTGCCCATGGCGCTGGCGCTGCAAGTTGAACAGAACGCCAAGGCGAACCTCAAGCAACTGGAGTTTGACCAGAAATCAGGTGCGGTTGTGGAGGTCAGCGTGGTGGTGGCAACCGTAGGCAAAGAGTATGCCGCCGTGCGCCGCAAACTTCTTGCTCTGCCAGCCGAACACGCCCCATCCATCCACCGCTGCAAAACCGTTGCAGACGTGCAGGAGAGACTGCGGGTCTTGATTACCCGCGCCCTGGAAGAACTGACAGCAGATGGAGATAGTAACTCAGGGCCTGCGGTATCTTAAGGGATACGAGCATTTCCGCAATGAACTGACGCGCCAGAGGCAAGCCAATCTCAAGCCGCCACCCAAGCTGAGCCTCAGTGAGTGGGCAGAGCAGTATGCGGTTCTCTCGGCGGAGACGAGTGCTCAAACCGGAAAATTTGAAGCTTTCCCATATCAGATCGGGATGATGGATGCTTTCACGGATCCGTCTGTCGAAAAGATCTCGGTCATGAAGTCAGCCCGCGTGGGCTACACGAAAATCCTTGACCACGCCATTGGCTACTATCTGCATCAGGACCCATCGCCCATTCTCATGGTGCAGCCGCGTGAGGGCGATGCTGAGGGCTACAGTAAATCAGAAATCGCGCCTATGCTGCGCGATACGCCAGTTCTTGCGGCTCTGACTGGAGACCCGAAAAGCAAGAGCAGCGAAAACACGTTGCTTAAAAAGACCCTGCTGAACGGATCGTCTCTTACCATGGTAGGGGCGAATAGCCCCGGCGGTTTCCGCCGTATCACCGTCCGTATCGTGTTGTTCGATGAGGTGGACGGCTATCCAGTCGGGGGCGCAGGGTCCGAGGGTGACCAGATCGCTTTGGGCTCCAAGCGTGCTGAAACATACTGGAACCGCCTAATTGCCATGGGGTCTACCCCCACGGTGGCCGGCATCAGCCGTATTGAGCGTGCATTTGATCAGGGCGACGGGCGTCACTACCACGTCCCATGCCCTCATTGCGGAGAGTTTCAGGTTCTGGAATGGGGCGGCCCTGATACCCCCCACGGAATCAAGTGGGACAAAGATGAGCAGGGCAACCACCTGCCGGAAACAGCACGCTACGCCTGCAAGCACTGCGGCTGCCTCATTGATGAGGCAGAAAAGCCAGACATGATCGCCAAGGGCAAGTGGGTCGCCATGCGCCCGTTCAAAGGCCATGCGTCGTTCCACATCTGGGCAGGCTACTCGCTTTTCCCAAATGCTGCATGGTCGCGTCTGGTCGCAGAATGGCTTGAGGTAAAGGATAAACCCCTTGAACGCCAGACATTCATCAACACGGCTCTGGGGCTGCCCTACGAAGATCGCGGCGACGGTGCTCTAAACGAGCGCACACTGGCGGCCCGTGTTGAAGTCTGGGAAGGGGAAGTCCCTGAGGGCGTAGCCGTCCTTACAGCAGGCATCGATACGCAGGATGACCGGCTTGAGGTCGAGATTGTCGGGTGGGGGAGAAATGAAGAGCGATGGTCCATCGCCTATATTGTCATTGACGGAGACCCGGAACAGCCTGAGGTGTGGGACCAGTTGGACGCGCTCCTCAAGCGCGAGTGGTACCGTGCCGATGGCCGCCCCTACAAGCTCATGGCTGCCTGCATTGATTCCGGCGGTCATCATACACAGCGCGTCTATGATTTCTGCCGGGCGCGTCTTGGCCGCCGTATCTGGGCAATCAAGGGTGAGTCTGCCCGAGGTGGCCAGCGTTCTCCAGTCTGGCCTACCAAAAAGCCGAGTGCCCGAAACAAGGCTGCATTCCGCCCCATAATCATCGGGGTCAATGCTGCCAAGGATGTGATCCGCGCCAGATTGCACCTCAAACAGCCTGACCCGGGCCAGCCGAGTGCAGGTTACATGCATTATCCGGCAGACCGGGATATCAACTTTTTTGCCCAGCTCGTGGCGGAGCGCTCTGTCAAAAAGCATGAACGTGGTCAGATATTCCGTGTGTGGGAACTCATGCCTGGGCGGCACAACGAGGCGCTGGATCTGGCCGTCTACAGCTACGCTGCTCTGTGCGGTCTGACCTACATGGGCCTTCGCCTGAACCGTAAGGCAGATGCCATTGCAGCAGAAACCACGCAGCATCCGCCGCCGCCAGAACCGGTGACGGAAGATATCAGCATCGTTCCCGGTGAGTCTATCCAGTCTCTGACGGAAACAGATGCAGCAGAAGCCAAACAGAAACGCAGATCAAGTCTGGCAAAACGCTTTTCGCGTTTGCCGGGATAAGGAGTGACCATGTCCGGATTTTTCGGCAGGCTGCCGCAGGCCCGATATAACCCCAACACTAGCCTGTTTGCGGGCATGAGCCGGGAACAGGTGCAGGCCTATCTGGCATCATGCCAGCAGGCCTATATCGAGTTGCAGAGCGGCGCAAAGGTCGCGTCTGTCAGTTACGCGCAGGGCGATGGTAACCGAGCGGTGACCTATACGCAGGCCAATGCCACAGGCCTCGCTGCCCTCATCAAGCAGTTGCAGCAGCAGTTGGGGATGCCGGGCGTACGCCGCAAAGCCCTGCGTCCTGTATTCTGATGGCTAAAAAACAGAAAAAATCCAAGCAGGCGAAAGCGTTTGCTCAGTCCATGGGGCAGCGTGCCAGTGCTTTGAATGGTGGCTGGCAGGGTGTACCCTTTGATGCTGCCGATATCTACGGCCAGCATACTCAGAGCTGGATGCCGCCGCTTTGGTCCGCTGATACAGAGCGCGGCCCGTTCCGCAACAGGGTGGTCAGCCGGGCGCGGGATCTGGTGCGCAATGATGGCTGGGCAGCAGGCACAGTCACTCGTGTGCAGGACAATGCTATCGGCATTACTCTGCGGCCAATCAGCAAGCCAGACTACCGTGCCCTCGCACACCTAAGCGGGAATTCGGCATTTGATTCGACATGGGCGCGGGAGTTTAGCGAGGCAGTTGATGCACTCTGGCGCTCATGGGCCGATGATCCTCTCCATTTCAACGATGGAGAACGCATGCTGACATTTGGCCAGCAGATGCACCTCGCGTTCCGTCATCTCATTGTGGATGGGGATGCGTTGGGTGTGCTGCCATGGCTGGAGAACCGGGTGTGCCGCGGGGGTGCTCGCTACGCAACGGCCCTGCAACTGGTGGATCCTGACAGGCTCAGCAACCCACAGATGAAAATGGACCTGCAGAACATCCGCAATGGTGTCGAAATTGATGCTCTTGGTGTCCCCGTTGCCTACCATATCCGGCAGGCGCATGAGGCTGATTGGTATTCCGCTGCGAAATCAGTCCAGTGGGACCGCATCGAGCGGGAAACCAGCTGGGGAAGGCCCAGAGTGGTGCACATGTTCGAGCATCACCGAGCCAGTCAGCATACGGGCGCAACCGGCATCCTGACACCGGTCATGCAGCGTCTTAAAATGCTGATCAAATATGATGGGTCAGAACTCGATGCGGCCATCATCAATGCGATTTTTGCTGGCTATATTGAGAGCCCTTACGATCCCGATATGGTGGCTGAGTCCCTGGAGGGCGGTGACGAGTCATTCGGCGCCTATCAGGACGGTCGCATTGCGTTCCATGAGAACCGTAATATCAACCTCGCAGGCTCCCGGCTGCCCATCCTGTACCCTGGTGAAAACATCAAAACAGTGTCTGCCTCGCGGCCCGCCGGGAATTTCAGGGATTTTGAATCTGCGGTCTTGCGAAATATTGCCAGCGGCGCGGGCCTGTCCCCGCAGCAGGTGAGTAATGACTGGTCAGACGTCAACTACTCGTCGGCACGTGGCGCGATGCTGGAGGCATGGAAAACCCTCAAGCGCCGCCGGGATGATTTCGCAACAGGCTTTGCCGCACCAATCCGGCTTGCATGGCTAGAAGAATGCATGGAGGTCGACAAACTCCCGATGCCACGCAACGCACCGGAATTTATCGATGCCAGACAGGCCTATGCCCGTGCGACATGGCTGGGGCCGGGCCGTGGTTGGATTGACCCTGTGGCAGAAAAACAGGGTGCTATCCTGGGCATGGATGCAGGTCTCTCCACGCTGGAAGAGGAATGCGCCGAGAACGAGGGTGGTGACTGGATCGAAAAAATCGACCAGAGAGCCGTAGAAATTCAGGCCTTTAAGGACCGGGGCATGCCCATCCCGGATTGGGGTGGATATGTCCCGCCCGAGCAGTCATCCAGAAATCAGGATAAGTCATGACCTCACGCAGCATGGCGCTCACGCGGCAACTGCTCAACCGGCCTCTGGCATTGTCTGCCCGCCATGCAGATATTTTGAGCAGCATGCTCCTCAAAGGAGGAGATGATGTCATGTTGTTTGGCCCGGCCAATGATCTGGAACAGTTCATTGCGCAACAGATGATGACGCGGGTGGATAACGTTGCAATCATCAAGATCAGCGGCGTTCTTCTGCCGGGCAGCAGTAACGGGTTTGGCTGGTGGTATGCGGGCGCAACATTTTACGATGACATCGGAACTGCGTTCGATCTCGCCATAAAGGATGAGGGCGTCAAAGCCATTGTCCTGCATATCGACAGCCCCGGTGGCACCGTCGCCGGGTGTTTCGATACAGCTGAGCAGATCTATCTGGCTCGGTCACAAAAACCAATTGTGGCGATTGTTGATGAGATGGCCTGCTCTTCCGGATATGCTCTGGCCAGCGCAGCAGAAACTATCACGCTCCCCCGCACCGGTGAGGTCGGTTCTATCGGCGTCGTCAGTATGCATGTCGATATCACGGGTGCGCTGGAACAGGACGGCATCAAAGTCACCACGTTCCAGTTTGGCGACCGGAAAACAGACGGCTATCCCACAACCCCTCTGTCTGATGAGGCCATCAAGTCCCAGCAGGCTGATACGGACCGGCTGGGCGATCTGTTCGTTTCAACGGTCGCCCGCAACCGTGGTCTCAAGCCTGAGGCCATCAGGGACATGCAGGCGGCAGTCTATCGCGGCCAGCTTGGCGTAGAAGCCGGTCTGGCTGACGCCGTGATGTCACGCACAGATGCGTTCACGGATCTTCTCAAAAACCTCTGACACGACACAAAATCGGAGATTACCAAATGGCGAAGCACCCCGCTTCTACCAGTCCCTTTGCGCATCTGGCAGCCGCCAACGCAGAGAGTGAAGATGACGACAAAAACAAGTCCAAGGCCAAGGCTGCGGGCGAGGAGGAAGAAGAAGGTGAGGAGGAGGCAGACGACGAAAAAGGCACCAGGGCCAAACGGTCTAAGGCCAAAAAAGCCAAGGCCGAGGGCGAAGGTGAAGCTGACGATGGCGACACCGACGATGAGGAAGACGAGAAGGACGATCAGGCCAAAGCTGCCCGATCTCGTGAGCGCGCCCGCTGTGCTGCGATTTTCGCCTCTCCCGCTGCTGCCCGCAATCTTCCGGGCGCTGCCCATCTGGCCTTTAACACAGCACTCCCGCGCTCTCAGGCCGTTGGACTGCTGGACTCCCTGACGCCGACAGCCGCCACCCCGGCTCGTTCGGCAAAAACGGAGAGCCAGACCCTGCGTGACCGCATGCAGGCCTCCCCATTCGGGGGGGTCAAGCCGGAGGATACGGGTGCAAACGCTCCGGCCAATCCGGGCGCACGTCTCGTCGCCGCACAGGCAATTCGTAAGGGGGGCAAATAATGTCAGGAACCAACAGCTACGGGTTTTACCCCGGCGCCCGTTCCGCCACGTTTGTGCCGGACCAGCTCATTGCTGGCAACCTCAAGCTTGTCACAGCCACAGTCACGTTTGCTGCGGGAAATATGCTTATCCGTGGGCAGGTTGTGGGCCGCGTGACAGCATCGGGGGCCTATATGCCGTGCGTCAAATCGGCCACGGACGGCAGCCAGGTCCCGTGTGGCATCGTGGTCGATACCGTTGATGCATCAGCCACAGCCCAGACTGGCAGCATTTATCAGATGGGTGAGTTCAACTCGAACTACATGACCTTTGACGCAAGCTGGACACTGGATGACCTGACGCAGGCTCTCCGCCAGTGGAGCATTTTCGTCAAAACAGGGATCTCCAACGCCATCGTTTGATGGCGCACCCTCTTTTTCCAATCCTGTTCATAAGGATTTCTAAATGTCCGGAACCACCGGAGAAAGCGGCGTAAGCGCCTCTCTCAATGATATGCTGAGCGTCTATTCCACAGCAGCTCTGGTCTATTTTGTCCGCAATATGAAGCTGGCGAAGACCGATCTGCTGGATATGTTTTTCCCCAACATTATTGAGTCCGATACGCCGGAGGTTGCGATCGATGTCGATAACGGCAAACGACGTATGGCCCCGTTCTGCTCGCCGTTGGTTGAAGGCAAGCTGGTGGAAAGTCGCCAGTGGCAGACCAATATGTTCAAGCCGGCCTACATAAAGGACTGGCGCAACCCAGATCTCCTGAAGCCAGTCCGCCGCGCCATGGGTGAACGGCTGATGGGGAATATGTCTCCCGCAGAGCGTTTGGAAGCAAATCTCGCCTGGGAAATGGCCGACCAGATTGACATGATCAATCGTCGCATGGAATGGATGGCGGCCTGCGCCTTGGTCAATGGCTCCGTCACCATTGTGGGTGAGGGATACCCCAATCCCATTGTCGTTGATTTCCAGCGTGATCCGGCCTTGAAGATTGCCCTGACAGGTGCTGCACAGTGGGGCCAGAGTGGCATTTTCCCCAGTGATTATATCACCGGATGGGCTCTCTATGTTCTGCAAAAAAGTGGGGTGGCTCCCACAGATGTTGTGCTGACAAACACGCCCTTCAATGCGCTTAAAAGCGACCTGAAATTCCTGAATTCTGTCATCTGGGCAGGGGATAGGACAGGCGGATCGTCCATTGACCTGGGTGGCCGTGCACAGACGGGCAAAATCTACATGGGCCAGTGGGGGCAGTTCCGTATCTGGCTCTATAATGACTGGTATGTGGACCCCGTAACGGACAAAGAAGTACCGATGATTCCCGACGGGACCATCATCATGTCCAGTCCGGGCCTCGAAGGCACACGTGCTTTCGGCCAGATTCTTGACCCGGCCTTTGGTTATGGCCCGCTCGCCTATGCTCCTAAGATATGGTACAAGGAAAACCCTGCCACCATCAATCTGCTGATGCAGTCTGCACCGATCGTAATTCCGTCGCGTGTCAATGCCTGCCTCAGCGCCACCGTCATGGAGGCTGGCGCTGAAGCCCCGGCCCCTGGCGTTTAACGGAGGCGCATCATGAGTGATGAAACCCAGACCAAATCAGTGACAAAAACTGCCAAAACGGTTTCCGTCATCACCCTTATCCCCGTTTATCCGGCAGCAGGGAAGGCCCCTTATCCCATAGGGACAAAACTGAACGTGTCCCCCGAGCGCGCCAGTTTCTGGACCTCCCGTGGGATTGCCCGTCCGGAGAGTGCAGGATCAGAAGAGGTCAATCGGGTTGGTTCCTCGGCTGATAACTCAGTCGAGGCTGCTCCATTACCAGCTGCACCGCCCATGACCCCTCTGCCCAAACAACCGGGGGCCTGACGCATGGGGCCGGTCGATTTTGACAAGCTCGTCCTTGGCCCCTGTGACGCCGTGTTTGGTGAGGTCGTGACATTTCAGTCATCTCTGCTCGGGAAAGCAGTCATACTCAGCGGGATTTTTGATGATGGCTACAGGGCCATCTCTCCGCTGGGTGACCTGCCGGGGCAGAGCCCAACTCATATCACCGGGTCAGATGCCCGTGTGGGCGTGCGCCTATCACTTTTCCCGGTCCCGCCGGCGCAGGGTGATTTGCTGACAATCCGGGGCCGGGTCTGGCGCATTCGCGAGGTCCAGCCGGACAGTCATGGCGGCGCACATATCGAACTGAATGCTGCCGACGGAGAAAATGATGCTCTATCGTGTGGAACTACGGGAGGCCGCGGCCAGACTGCTGTCAAACGCAACTGACGCCGGGCCGAACGTCTTTTCCCGCCGCGCGCTGCCGCTCTCGCAGGATGCCCTGCCGGCCATATACCTGTCAGCTCCATCTGACACAGCCCGCAGCACGGGCCGCACAGCACCAGATTTTGTGCGTGTTACGCAGCTCAATGTAGACGCCATGGTCTCCGGCGGCACGCCTGAGGCGACCCAGGACGCGCTGGATGCACTGACAGAGCAGATCGAACTGCTCATCATGCAGGATGTCGGATTTCAGGCGCGGCTTTCGCAGGTATCAGACCTCAGCACCCTGCAAGAGGTCACAAGCGATAATTCTTCTTACATCGGAAAAGTCCGTCTTTCATTTTCTCTCGAATATTTCGAGGAATTTTCTCCAGGTGGCCAGAGGATTGCTGCGCTTGATCTGCAAATGCAGACAATGGGGAACCCGGATTTTGCAGAAACACGGGAAGAATTCCCTGCGCAGAACATCCAGTAACATCAAGGAAGACTGATGAAAGTGAAACCAGCCGAGGGGCGCGCTGTGCGGTTCCCTGGCACGCTCCGTCTGCTGGATAAAGACGGAGCTTATGTGCCTGAAACAGCATTCTGGCTCCGCGCACTCTCCCGTGGGGATGTGCAGCGGATTCATGCGTCCATACCGTCTACCATCCCGGCGCGATCTGCTGCCAGTGCTGAGACGGCAACCGAAAAGGCCCCTGCATGAGCAGCTCTATCTCTGTTCCCGGTTACTCAAGTAGCAACCGGGTCCCTGGATTTTATTTTGCTCTGGATGGCTCCAAGGCAAATACGGCTACCACAACGCGTCGTGTCCTGCTGATCGGCCAGCAGCTGGGCAGCAGCACAACGACAACCGGTGTGGCCACACTCTCCGGCGGCCAGTCTGACGCCATTGCAAAATACGGTGCCGGGTCTCAGTTGGCCCGCATGGTCACTGCTTATCGCCAGATTGATACATCAGGCGAGGTCTGGTGCCTGCCTCTAGCGGATCCGGCGGATGGCAAGGCTGCTGCAGGCACTATTACGCTATCGGGAGCCGCTACCACCTCTGGCACCCTCCCTCTCTATGTTGAAGATCAACTGGTGCAGGTTGGCGTCACATCGGGAGACACAGCCTCCACGGTTGCCGCAAATGCTGCTACAGCACTGGCGGCCGTTGCTGCGCTGCCAGTTACAGCTGCGGCATCTGAAAGCACGATTAACGTGACCGCCAAAAATAAGGGCGTGACAGGGAATGATATCACGCTGGGCGTAGCTCTGCTGGGGCAGATGGGGGCGCAGTCCATCCCGGATGGCCTCACTGTCGCTACGGCCAATCTTGCAGGCGGAACTGGCACGCAGGAAACACTGGCCTCTGTCATGGCCGGTCTGGGTGACCGTGTGTATGACCTGTTCATCCACCCCTATACGGACACAGCCAGTCTGGAAGTGTTTAAGTCGCTGTTTGACAACACTACAGGCCGCTGGTCTCCCATGGCGCAACTTTACGGCCACGGCATCGCGGCTCTCCGGGGCACGTACGGGCAGGTAACCGCCGCGGGCATGACGCTCAATGACCCACATATGACCATCATGCCTATTTCGGACAGTCCGTCCTCTCCTCTGGTCTGGGCAGCGCAGATCGGAGCATGGGTGGCCACATCTATGCGGGACAACCCGGCACTCCCTGTCACCGGTCTGGCCCTGACTGTCCTGCCGCCAACCGATGCGGGCCGCTTTGGTCGGGATGAACAGAACAGCCTGCTGTATGACGGTCTGTCTACCCATACGGTGGATGACAGCGGAGCGGTTCTGATCCAGCGCCTCATCACTACCTACCAGACCAACACGGCCGGCCTGCCGGACGATAGTTATCTGGGGATAGAAACACTGATGACGGCTGCTATCTGCCTGCCGGATATGCGCAGCTATCTGGCTGCACAGGTTGGCGGATATATCCTACTGGATGATGCCGCAAAGATTCCGGCTGGAGCCAAAGCTACCACAGCCAAGCTGATCGGCAAACTATGCGTCGCCCGCTACCGGTATCAGGCTACGCAACTGTGGGTCCAGAATGCTGACACATTTGCTGCCAGCATCGTTTGCCAGAATGCCGGGAACGGCGTGGTGAAGCTCCTGATGCCCTACGATTTCGCGAATCAGCTCTGGGTCATCGCGGGCAATGCCCAGTTTGTTAAATCGTAAGGAGGCCACAAGAAATGGCAGCATATCGTGGCCCTCTTGCGGGCTTAGCAACCATCACCATCAATGGCGATGTCTGGAGCGTCGTCGGAGAGGCCCAGTGGCAGGCTTCTGGGCTGGTTAATGAAACCCTCAAAGGGCAGAGTGCTGTTGAGGGTTTTGCCAGTATGCCGGGGCAGGGCTTCATTCAGGCCACGCTGCGAGACCGTCGGGACGCCAAAGTTTCAGATTTGCAGGGTGCCAGCGGATTAACCGTCATCCTGGAACTAGCAAACGGTAAAGTCATTACGGCTGTCGATGCCTGGCAGACGGAAAACATCAACGTCAACACGCAGGAAGGAACGTTTGAGCTGCATGTTGAAAGCGATACCGTGACTGAGGATACCGTCTGATGGACACTCTGGAACAAGAGCTGTATGGCAGCCAGTCCTCTGAAAATGAGGAAATCAAACTGGCATGTTCTTTTGTCACTGCACCAATCCATACAAAGGATGGGCGCGAATGGATA
This sequence comes from Acetobacter tropicalis, assembly GCF_030644465.1. Lineage (NCBI taxonomy): Bacteria > Pseudomonadati > Pseudomonadota > Alphaproteobacteria > Acetobacterales > Acetobacteraceae > Acetobacter > Acetobacter tropicalis. Next base: position 2,070,393 of record NZ_JAUYUW010000001.1, read on the forward strand.
GAACTTACCTGCCGTGAGCCATCAGTAGGGGAATGCCTGCTGGCCACACGCACGATTGGGAAACGCCCCACGCTCGAAACAGTCTATGCGTCGGAAATTGCGCTCCTGTGTCGCGTAACCGGATGGCCCCAGACGGCAGTGGACCAGATCCCCACCCGCACGCTGGACGCAGCCGTCGCGTATATCTCCCATTTTGAGGACGATGCGCGCCGGAAACCGGATGAAGAGCCTGATTGTCAGGATACGTTCCATCTGGCCTTGACGCCGCCAATCACTGCCGTCAACCGCGAATGGCAGGATATGGATCTGCGGGAACCAACTGTCGCTGAGCGCCGCCGGTTCAAGTCGCAGGAACAGCGGGGCAGCATGGCGGATTTTCTGGAGGCAGAAATCAACCTGCTGACAGATGTCAGTGGCTGGCAGCGGGCCGCAGTGCTTAAAATGCCCATCAGCCAGTTTGCTAAAGCATCGGACTATCTGACCGGTTTTTTTATCGCTGGCCAGAAAACTGGGAACGTCTCCCTGCCGATCTAAGCGCATTCTGGCCCGGCTGGTCGCGGCACGACGCGGAAACGCTCACTGGAACAGGCATGCTGTGGTGGGTAGCGGAATCAAACCGCATAGCCGAACAACGGCGCAGGGAGGCGCAACGTGGGCGCAGTCGCAGCAACTAACGCGCTGATCACAATCAGCGCGGTTGACCGTGCCAGCAAAACGCTGGATTCGATCAATGGGAAGATAGCCTCTATTCAGGCTCCTGTTGTTCGCGCAACAAAGTCTATGCGCCGTTTTTCTGACCTCACCGGATTGACGCAGGTGCGCAATGCGATAGGTGCTCTTGGTCGTGGGTCGGTCAATGCATTCCGCTCTGTCAGCCGCATTGTCCCTGTTCTTGGTACCATTACCGGGGCCACGACACTAGCTGGTATTTACCGCCTATCCACAGCATGGGCAGATTTCGGCACGAAAATGCGGACGACTGCCCGCTCCATGGGCATGCCGGTAAGTCGTCTGATGGCTCTGCAAAATGCCGCTCGCCTATCGGGTGGGTCTGCTGATGCCGTGACTGGGGCTATGGGGCAGCTTTCCCAATTGAAATGGGAAATGCCGCACGGTTTCGCACCTGAAGCAGCAGCACAATTTCAGGCGCTAGGGATCAGCATGCAGGAGGTGGCGAAAGCATCTCCTGATAAACTGTTTGCTCGCATTGCTGACCGTATCCGCAAGATTAAAGATCCGGCAGCCCAGACGATTGCGGCCATGAAAATCTTTGGGCAGGCAGGTGAGGGGCTTCTTCCTGTCTTCCAGCAATCAGCCGCCGCTTTCAGACAAAATATAGAGCTTAGCCGTCGCTATGGTGTGATGAATGAGAAGGGAGCCGATGCTGCGGCTCGCCTGCAAAAGACCCAGACAGAACTTGAGCTTGCAGTCAGGGGGTTTGGTTTTAGTGTGGCAGAGGCAGTTGAGCCCGCTCTATCCCCAGTTATTCATCAAATGTCTGAATGGATTGCAGCAAACCGTGAATGGATTGCTCAGGATATATCCCAATATATTCGGAAGATCGTAAAATGGCTGAAAGATGGCGGCTGGGATAAAATCAAAAGTGGCGTCATTGATGTGATGCACGCCATATCCGGTGTTGTGGACCATTTGGGTGGGTGGCAAAATGCTGCCAAAGATGTTGCCATTGGTATGGGCGCTCTTTGGGGCGTATCTGTCTTGTCAAAAATTGCGCTGCTTACCACAGCATTGGCTGGTGTAGCGGCGTCCATGACCGCGATTGGTGTTGCTGCGGGTGTCGCGGGTGCAGTAGGAACTGCCTACTATGCCAGCCAGAATGGATGGCTGGGTGACTGGCTTTCAAAGCATACGGACCATTTTGGCAGGTCGTACGAGGACCAAGATGCAGATCATCGTGCTGCATCTATGCCTGCATCTGAAAAAATAGCGACTGGTCGAAAGATACAGGCATTTTTCCAAAGGAATGGTTTTACGGCTGACCAAGCTGCAGGGCTGGTCGCAAATTTCGATGCCGAAAGCGGGTTTGACCCAAATATTCAGGGGGATAAAGTTAATGGGAAATACACAGCCTACGGCATAGGGCAGTGGCATCAGAAACGGCAGGATGATTTCCGCCGGGTTATAGGCAGGGACATTCATGGATCATCTTTAGATGATCAGTTGAAATTCTCTGCGTGGGAACTGGCGAATACGGAAAAAAATGCAGGTAATGCAATCCATGGGGCATCATCAGCCCAGAACGCTGCTGCCCTCACATCGTTTGATTATTTCCGGCCCGGAAAAGACCGTGCAGATCAACTGGCAGAAATGCAAAAGCGTGGCGCTAGAGGCAGAGAATGGGCGGGATATCTGTCTGTAGGCCCTGTCGCCAGCGTACCATCAGGAGGGGGTGGTCACCCTGATCCATATCAGGCCATGATGCTTGATCTGAACATTACCACCAATGGACCGCATGGTGTATCTGCCAAAGCTATCAGTAAAAGCGGCGGCCTAAAGGTTCGCTCCGTTACTCAACAGCGCGCTATGGACCCGGAAAGTACCTCAGTAGGACAGTAGCAAAATGCAACGTGGCAGCCTCTCAACACTTGCAAGAGAATTTCTTCAAGGGTCGTTTCGTGGTGTGCCTTTTGTCGTCCTGGGGAATGGTGGGCAGACTGGGCGCAAACAAGCCGTGCATGACTATCCCTATCGGGATACGCCGTGGGTCGAAGATCTCGGTCGTCGGGGGCGCCTCTACCGGATCACAGGGTTCCTTTGCGGAGCGACCTGTTATGCTCAGCGCGACCTGTTGATATCAGCATCAGAGGCTAGTGGGCCCGGGCTGCTGATCCATCCCACAATTGGCATTATCCGTGCCGCCTGCATGTCTTTTGAGTGGAGAGAGAGGGATGGCGTTACGGGAGTAGTTGATATCCAGCTTGAGTTGCTGGAGCAGCGCAACCTGCTTACGTCTCTGGTCAAGACTTCGCTGGATGCGGCGGTGGCTATTGCTTCCGTTGCCATGCAGACGGCTGCCTCTTCTGATTTTTCCAGTAAAGGGGTGCCTGCGTGGTCTGTAGGAGAGCCTGCTATCAATGCGGGTAAAACTGCTGCGGGTAATTGGGCCGCAACTGCGGCTTCTGTAATCCGCTCCCCTTCTGTAATGGGTGCCAGTGTCGCAACACTTCCCGGCAATAATGGGCGCTACGCAGCCCGCAACACTGGCACGATAGACCCGACAGCCACGGTTGATTCTGTCTGGTGCGCTCTCAGCGAGGCAGTATCGTCGCTGGATACCCACATCAGTAACCTCCAAACCACTACCACGGCTGCGGATCTGGCTACAGTCATCCTCACCATACCACAGAGCTTGCGGGAGGCTGTGGCTGATCCGGGCACACAGTTGTCCGTCCTGCTCCCACTTACATCCTACAATCCGATTAGCGGCCAGACGACAGCACCAATCGGGGCTGCCATAGCCATTCTGATTGATGCTGTTGCGGCTCTTTGCCGCCGTGCTGCTTTGGCGGCTATTGCTCAGGCATGTGCAGATTGGCAGCCCACATCTTCTCATGAGGCTGAGACATTGCGCCTCCGTGTTGCCAAACTGCTGGACGCCGAAGCACTAGTAGCAGCAGATGACGGGGACGATGCCTCATGGCAGGCCCTGCGCGCCTTACGCGTCCAGGTGACGCAGGATCTTTCAGAACGGGCCAGCCGCCTGCCGGATCAGATCACTATAACACGCAATGCTTGCCTTCCAGCCCTCGTGCTAAGCCAGCAGGTCTATGCAGACGCAACACGGGCACCAGATCTTATCCGGCGCGCTGATCCTATCCACCCGGCATTTATGCCAGCAAGTTTTGAGGCTCTGTCTGAATGAGTGCCTTGTCAGATGCCTCAGACTTTGTGGGTTGGAGTAGTGACGACCAAGACGAGGTTTCAATCCACGTCTCAGGAATGACCATAAGTGGATGGCAAGATGTATCCATTCGCCTTGGCCTAGAGGTCATGCCCGCAACTGCTCGTATCGCATTTACAGAATACCAGCCTGATGGAGGATACACCCTCAGCATAGATCCTGGGATGCGTTGTCAGGTGCTCATCGGTAAAGACCTGGTCATCACAGGTTATGTCAGTGTGGTGGAAACTGACACCGACAGGAGTGGTAATCTGATGTCGATGGAGATTGATTCCCTCTCAATCGATCTGATCGAATGTTCAGCTGAGTTCGCCACTTATCAGATGTCTAGTACCAATGCTTTGGCTATTTGCCAGCAGGTAAGTCGCCCACGCGGTGTTACGGTTACCAGCATCCAGGCAGCAGGAGCTACCGATATTCAGCAGTTTTCTGTTATCCTTTCAGAAACAGCTTATGAGGTTATGGAACGTGTCTGTCGCCTTGCAGGCTGCATATTTTATGATCAGCCAAACGGGACTGTCCTGCTCTCGCCCGTAGGCGCAACGCAGGCCTCTAGCGGGTTAATCGAAGGCGAAAACATAGAGCATATTTCGACTCGTCGTTCTCTGCGTGGTAGGTTTTCTGAAATACGTGCGATTATTCAGAACCCGGTTGTGCTGTTTACCCCTCCCGATGGTGAAGATTATGTCTCGCAAATGGATGCCGTCTCTGCCCCTGTCAATGCCGTAGCAACGGATCCTGGCGTCACTAGGGCGCGCCCACTCCTTATCCCGGTGGAACTTGGTGACGCAGATTATGCTGTTGCCAAACGGCGTGTGCAGTGGGAGGTAGCCCGTCGCTATGGCCGCTCTCAAGTGATCGACCTCATATGCGATAGCTGGCGGGACAAGAGTGGGAAACTCTGGGCCCCCAATACTTTGGTTCAAGTCAAACGGAAATCATGGCCTACCGCACAGATATGGTTGATTGCCGAAGTTGAGTTTGCGCGGGGAGAGGATGGAAGCCGTGCTCATATCACCCTTATGCCACCAGAAGCCTTTGCACCAGAACCTCTGCTGCTCCCCATGCAGTCCAATGAAGCTGTGGCAGCAGCAAATAGCAGTGTAGGAGACACTGGGGCAGATAGAACATCCGTAAAGCAGACGGATATCTGATGGTCAATCTGGTACAGCGCACAGCGCGCCGGGTAGCCATGGCTCTGGGGATCGGCAGACAAACAGCAGATACGAACGAGACAACATCTACCCCTACAGTGCAGGTTGCTCTAGCGGCCGGTGAAATGCGGAGCGATGTGCCGTTTATCCAGGAATATGGTTTTGCCAGCCGGCCATTGCCCGGTTCGGATATCGTCGTCCTGTTTCAGGCGGGCGACCGGGCACGTGGTGTTGGTATTGCCAGCGGAGATCAGCGGAATCGTCCTAAGGATCTAAAGCCCGGCGAGGTGTGCATATTCCATCCCCCAACCGGTTCGAGGATTACAATGCTGCAGGATGGCACGATCCTGATCAAACCCTCTGCTGGGAAAGGCACATGGGAGGGAGATATGAATGTATCTGGCAACATTACAGCGACCGAGACTATCTCTGGAAAAGAATGCAAAGCCGGAGATATTGCTCTGACCTCGCATGAGCATACCTTGGTTCAGCCAGGTAATGGCAAGAGTGGGCCGCCTGCTTCCTGATTATGCAAAATAGAAGAAATAGATGGACGTTGCAATTAATTGGAATGGTGCGCAGGCGCGTGGGGATTGGTCTGTCCAGAACAGTGATCTTGCACTGGGAAACCCCTTGCAATCAGCTATTATGGTCAGTCTGTTTAGTGATCGCGTTGCCCCTGATACCCTGAGTAATCTGGATAAGGCTGTTAATATTTCCGCCGCACCAGACGCGGCTGGGTCAAATCATAATGACCGGCGTGGCTGGTGGGGCGATACTTTTGCCCAAGAGCCTATTGGCTCCCGTCTTTGGCAGCTACAGCGGGTTATCAAAGCCGGACAGACCAGCGTGTTACGCGAGGCAGAGGCCATATGTCAGGAAGCGCTGCAGTGGCTGATAGATGATGGTGTGGTCGCATCGGTCAGTATTGATGCATCGTGGGCTAAAAATACAACGCCAACACTGCAATTTTCTGTCACGGTCACAGAGCCTGGAACAAACTCTACGCAACAGTTTTACTTTTCGTGGGCTTGGGAGGATCTGACTTAATGCCTTACGCGCGTCCAACACTTACACAGTTGCGGCAGCAGGCTTTGCAGGATGTGCTGGATGGTGGCATTCCCGGCGTTTCCGCTGTGCTACGTTTTTCTGTTTTATACGTGCTTTCAATGACCCTCGCCGGGCTTGCATGGTTGCATTATGGCTATCTAGACTGGATTGCCAAGCAGGCAGTACCGTGGACAGCGACAGATGAATGGTTGGCAGCCTGGGGGGCACTCAAGGGTATAATCCGCAAGGCGCCCAGTGCGGCATCATCCCCAGCAGTCGTATTTGGAGCAACTGGGTCCTCCATCATCCCATCAGGCACAAGCATCATTCTGACGGGTGGCCTGATCGCCACCACAACAGCAGATAGCATCACCTTAAATGGCCAGACTGTAGCGCCAGCTATCTGTACCACGACAGGGGCCTCAGGTAACGTTCCAACAGGAACCTCAGTTACACTCTCTAGCCCAGTTGCGGGAATCCAAACCATTGGTTCTGTTTCTAAGCCATTTACTGGCGGGGCTGACATTGAAACAGAGGATGATTACCGATCCCGCGTGCTGGATGCCTACCAGGATAGCGAGCGTATTGGAACGGAAGCCGATTACAAGCAGTGGGCTCTGGCTGTATCTGGTGTAACTCGTGCATGGGTAGTCAGGAATGGGTTCGGTACCGGAAGCGTTGTGGTCTATATCATGTTGGATTCCGCCAATGCGGCGCAGGGTGGGCTGCCTCAAGGTGCTAACGGATGCGCTGACAATGAGACACGCTACACAACAGCATCTGGAGACCAGCTGCGTGTCGCCAATACACTCTGGAATGAGCAGCCAGTAACCCCCTTGGTGCTCATCATGTCACCAGTTTTGCAGCCAATAAATTTCGTCATATCAAATTTGGGCGAAAACAATACATCAGGAAATCAGAAACTGATTACTGCTGCCCTGCAAGACATGTTTGAGCGCGTATCGGGTCCTGGCGCTACAATCTCTCCTAACCAGTGGCAGGAGGCTATCGCGGCAATCGGCTTGAGTACATACAATATTGTCTCTCCATCTACGCCCATTATGGCGGAAAATATCTCCTCCATGCCATCGCTTGGAACCCTGACACTGGAGACATAATATGCCTGCTCCAAATTTCTCTTTTTCAGATTTTGGTCAGGCTTTACTTAGGCTTTTGCCTCATGGTCCTATCTGGTCGCGTGCTCCAGGCGGACTGCCTAGCTATCTGGCCAATATCTGGGGAAAAACATTCGCTAGGAACAGTGATAGATCTGCCAATCTCCTCAAGGATGCGTTCCCTGCAACAACATCAGAACTCCTACCAGAATGGCAAAAAACGCTTGGGCTGCCAGATCCAGTAGTATCATCAGAGCAGTCTCTTGAGCAGCAACAGGCTCAGGTTGTCGCCCGGCTCACTGGGACAGGCGGATGCTCAATCCCATACTTGGAAGAGTATGCGAAAACCCTTGGATACACCGTAAAAATAACGCCTTACAGCGCATTTTATTTCGGTATGCCTTTCGGATCTGAGTTTGGCGGTGAGGGATGGAATTTTGACTATCTTGTCACAGTCGATGCCCCAATTACGGGCGATCACACAGTTCTTGAATATGAACTCAGGCGGCTGTCTCAGGCCGGGACAAGCGTGTTTTTTGCTTATACGGGATGAAAAATGGACCTCCTGATTGCTCCGAATACTGTTCCATTAGCAGATGCTGACACGGCCCCTGCAACAGGAACCCCAGGTTACGCCACAGATGGTGATCCATCCACAGGAACGGCGAGAACACCATTCCCAGCTTATGCATGGAACGCTGTACAGATAGAATTGACTACAGTCATGACTAAGGCTGGTTTAATTCTGGATAAAGGTGATAATACTCAACTCTATCAAGCAATTAAGATAATTTCAGAAGATGGTGCAAATAATAATTGTATTGGCAAAGCATCAGGCAATCAGGATTACTCACCTCTTCAGGGCGGCGTTAATATCTCGTCCGGCCAAATGTGGTTCTCGTACAAGGATTCAAACGGAAACCTGAAATACGTGTTTTCGCAAGTGGCGGGTGATTACGCGACAAATACGGCGCTCAATGCAGAAGTAACTCGCGCCACAACTATTGAGAATAACCTGCAAAGCGGCAAGGTAAATCGCAACGGTGACGACGGGATTAGTGGTTCTTTTAATGTTGGTGACACCTTTTCCGTTGGGACATCATTTTCGGCAGTTGCAGCTACAGGTTATGGATTTGCCTATCGGCGTACAACCACTCTGACAGGTGCCTATGACTGGTATTCGGACTATTCCGGTATTAAGGTTAATATCCTCAATCTCAGATCAGACGGCACTCTAAACGTTACCGGATCGGGCTGGTTACAGGTCCGGGGCGTTAATGTGGCTCTATCAACAGACGTTGCTAATCTGCAAAGTCAGGTCAACGGCAAGCAGGCGGCAGGCGATTACGCGACCAATACGGCGCTTAATAACGGGCTGGCGGGTAAGCTGGATATCTCGACGTATCAGGCTGATTTCAACAGCGGCGATAGTCGTGTCCATGACAGCCCATATGGCAAGCGCACCCAGCATTTCCGGGCTACGGCAAATGCCGGGGATTACATAACCTTCCCCGCCAAAATGGGCTCAGTTGATGCCTGCACGGTCAAGGAGGAGGCCAATACGGACTATAACTGTAAAGGCTACAATACCGACAACAACGGCACTTATCTGCACATTAATGGTGGGGGTACCAACGTGCAGGTGGCTGTCATCGTCTCAGGAACAAAACCATGACGGACACAACTCTCACCGGTGCGGGGCTGATCGCGTCCGCGTATCCGGCGCGGTATTATGCGCAATATGACCGCACCGCCGCCGGGATCACACCGGTGACGGCGCTGATTGATACGCTGGCAGATGCCACGGTTGTCAATGCACTGCCCGCAGCAGCCGATATGGTGGCGCTGACGACTGATCAGTGGGCCTTGGCACAGACGGCTCTCTCCCTGCACGTCCAGGATGGAGCGCTGCTGTATCCGGACCGGTATTATGCGGAGTATGATGCGTCCGCTTCCCAGCCGACCAAGGTCATATCTTGGACGGATATGTGGGAGTGGTCTGACCTAGCCGGAGCGCCCGATATCAGTAACCTGCTGGCTGTATCTGCCACGGATTGGGCGGACCAGTCTTACCGGCGTAATGGACGCGGTGTGCAGGACGGCAAGATCATTGATTATGTGCCGCCTGTGCCCATCGCCCTGCAGGCGCAGATGGTGTTGTCAGGCGTGCCTGGGCAGACATGGGCCAAATTTGGCAGCGTTGGCGCAGCGGTGCCTGAGGCGTGGGTGGCGTATCAGCAGGCGCTCAAGGCGATTGCTGATGGCAAGGATACCACCTCCACCACGCTGCCGGCTGCTCCATCTTGATGTCCCCAATACTATCTCTCGGATGGGAGCCCGCAGCAGAGCGCTTACTTTCGATCCCGGCCCCAGGGCGCGTACGGGGTATGGGGCCAATTCCATGCCCTCAGTTAACTCTGCGCCCAAAATACAGCCCAGATAATTTGGATTATATTTTGTGCCCCAAACAATGGCTCTTGGGCACAACAGACTATCTAACGAGAATTTCAGCCGATGTCCTTACTGCTACCGGATCTACCACAGACTTGAGGGTTTCGTGGTGCTCGATAGTTAGCGGGCAGGCCGTGCTGTTTATTGGTGGAGGGCAACCGGGAACCCTGCAAACACTCCAGGTCAGTGTCGAAACGCTATATGGGAGATCTTGGAGCGCTCCCATATACTTGGCTATTAGTAGCACGCTGTCTGCAGCTTCTGCGCAGCCCGTCCCGACCCTACCAGATGGCACCCCCGTGCCTCCCAACGCCATTCAATTGCCGGATGGCTCAATCCTGACCGACGATAACGGTCAGCCCTACCTCATCGCATAAATCGGAGCCCCCATGTCTGGGACAAACTCAACGGCGGTCACAGCTAGTGGCATGCCGCTATCTGCGTTGCCTACAGCCAGCGCAGTAACTCCAAACGATAAAGTTTGGGGGATTGTTGGCGGCAACGCCAAGCTGGTGCAGCCAAAAGACCTCGTCGCCGCAGGGCTACCAGACGACGTTGTCAAAACTGATGATCTGGATGCTGCCCTGTCTAGCTCTGCCCTCAGCCAATATACGGATCAGGCCGTACAGCATGCCGCAGACGCCAAGACCGGGGCAGCGCAGTCACAGACTGGAGCCGCTGCCGCAGCCGTAAGCGCCGGGCAGGCCGCGCAGACTGGCGTGCAGGTTGCCACGATTGCCGAGAGCGCCAAGACAAATAACGATGCAGCCCAGCAGGCCGTAGCAGGTGTGACGGCGGATGCCAATGCAGCCAAGGTCCTGCTGACAGCGGCTATGCAGGGTGATGCGCCTCTCAACTATCGTGGTTATTGGGATGCGGGCACTAATACGCCTGCTCTTGCGAGCGGCAATGGGGCTGAGGGAGACCTGTATATCGTCTCTGTTGCGGGCACTACTGCGCTGGACGGTAACACCGCGTGGTCTGTGGGCGATGGCGCATGGTTTACTGGCGGAAAATGGGTCTATTTTGCACGCGCCGGTTGGGCCGCTGTGGCACAGAGCCTCTATGCGCTTGGCACCCTGACTGTCGCTGGCGTGACGACGGGCGGGGCGGCATCAAATGTCTGGTTGACGGCGTGGCTCAATGCGTATGCTGAGGTGTTGGCAGGGATTGAGGCAGACGGCTCTCCAATTTTTCCGGGCGCGCGCGGGCGTGTGGGGCCGCATCAATATGACCCGTCCGCGTTGCCGGGGGCAGGCCTGATCCTGCTGGACGAGCTGGGCAGCGTTATTGACAATCGGTCCTCGCGCGCGTGGCCTGGTGCTACTCCCGTTGATGCGGTACCTGCTCCGATAGTGCGCCGTCTGTTAGGGCGTGGCCCTGGCGCTCAAGATTGCGGTGTGCGTGGATTTTCGCGGGGCTCTCTGTGGCTCTACGGCAATGCTCTCTATCAGAGCCTGTATGACACGGCAGACGCCGCATGTTGGGATGTGCTTGCCTCCAACGATGGAGCGCCTCTGGCCAGCGGATTTGGCGCATCTGTGGCGGCAGTTTACGGTCTGGATGCCATGGTCAGCGGCTATACGGGGCCTGCGATTGATATTTCAACGATCGTCGCCGGGGTGACGACATCAACCACAATTGCTGTACTGTCGTCTGGCTCCTTAGATACTGAGGCTCTCTCTGCCACGTTATCCAACGCTGATTCAGGCACGGTTGCAACGGTTACACAATGGTACGACCAGAGCGGTGGCGGCCATCATCTTACGGTCCCTTCCGGGGCGAGTGCGCCGCGTATTGGACAGACACAGGTTAATGGCCGTCCGTGCATCAGTTTTGACACGTCCGGAGCATCTGCGGCACAGCGCCTGAGCAATACCGCTCTCACGTTTGCTGGCGGCACATTTTCCGTGTTCGGGGTGGGCCGAGCGGCGGGCACAAACTGCTCTGGTGACGACCGTATCTCTGCTCTGTCCGTTGGGTCGGGGACTGCGCGGATTGCAACAGTGTCTGGCATCAATGAGGACGGCTATCTGGGGGTGTGGGACGGAGCTGTGCTCCAACCGGGCCATAAAATGCAGACGTGCAACCCCGGCGTTTTTGGCATCTCGGCTTCTGGTGGCGATACTGTGTCTGTTTGGCACGGATCAACGCCAGACCCCATAACTGTTACTGCGGCGGCGCTGGCAGGGGTTATGACTGGCCTGAGCATTGGCAGCGGAGACGATCTGTCCAACGCCTCCAATTTTGAATTTACCGGGCTCGTAGCGCTTAGGATGTCTGCCACACAGGCGCAGGTTGACCTGATCGCGCGCCGGGCATCTCTACGTTATGGCTTTGCCCCTCAAACGGCACTCAGGATCATCTGCATCGGAGACAGCCGCACAGCCGGTTACATTAATCAGGACGGTGCCAACTGGCCCACAATGTTGCCAGATTATCTGATTGAGCCAGCAGATATCTACAATGTTGCGGTATCCGGATCGACCACGCGCGATGCCGTCAATTACACGCTGGCGTCAATACAGGCCGCCATCTCTGGATCTGCGGTCCCAACAATCTGCACTCTCTGGCTGGGGGTTAACGATTTTGCCCGCATTGGTGGGTCAGACTACTCTGTCCTGGCGCGCATCAAGACGTTGATTGATGGCGTTACATCCTCAGGCGCTTTGCATGTTTTCCTCATTTCCGAAGCGTATATCTACAACCAGCTAACGTGGCAGGGTGCGACAGCCAGCGGATATTTTGGGGCCAATGTCACGCTGATTAATCCGTTTCAGGCGGGCATCCCATTTACGGACCACAGCAACGCAGAGTTGTGGCACCCGGACAACATCCACCCAACGCGCGCCGGTGACAGGTTTCTGGCGTCGCTCGTATCCGCAAAAATCAACACATATATTGAGGCAAACTCATGAGCCTTGTGCAGACACACACTATTGTCGGGCAGACTGCCTCCGGCGTCCTGGGCGGCATCCTGCTGCCAATTTCAGCGCAGCCTGCCTACTATAATCGGTACGCCTCGGATGTGCTGGCAAACATGGCTGAGAGCGGCAGGCGCGCCTCTGTTGCTGTAGGGCAGCCGGGCATTACGGCAGGCCCTCCTGCCTATTTTGCGGCGCAAGGTGGAGCGGCAGGCATTACGTCTCCCGTGTCTGCGGATGGTGATTTAACAGTCCTTGTGGCTGCACGATACCCGTCTCAGATGACAGCAAATTATAAGATCGCTCCGTTGGTGAGTAATTATTTTACTGATGCCGACGGAAAATGGCAGGGGTTCCTTTTTGGTTTGAATTTTTACTCCGACACGCAAATCCTGCCGATTTTATGGGCTGTTGAGAGCGAAACCGGAAGTACAAACCAGCAAGCTGGCGATCTGATCACCACCGCTCAGGGGCAGGCATGGGGGCTGTATTCTATCCGCATCTCCAGCATCGGGAGCAAGGGATGGACGGCAACAATCAAAAATCACACCCTTGGCACCACAAAAACAATCACGAGTAGCAACACAATTCCTGTGCTCTCTGCTGCCCCAAATTTGGCAGTGGGGACATCGTATTTGCCGGAAAATTTTACCGACCGCTCAGATATCCTCTCTGTCGGGATCTGGCATGCCGCTCTCTCCGACACAGACCTTGACACAGCCGTTGATTTCGAGCGCCGCTGGCAGGCCGGTATCAATGGTGTGACCCTCTGAAATCTGGAAAACACAAGACAGAGACACAGAGCGGGGCTGAGGCAACGCTTGGTTGCTGTTTCTGCCGCCCTGTGAGGCGGTTTTTTTATGTCTGCCGAAAGGGCTCAGATGCCTGATACCAATTATCCGACCGGTGATCTGATCGGCCGGGGTGAGTTTGCCATGATGGATGGCCGCATGCGGAACCTTGAGAGCGACATGGCTCTGGTCAAGGCAAAACAAGATGAAGCAAAAACAGACGTTGCGAGCATCAAGAGTGGCATAGCTACCATCCAGGCAGAATTAAAAACCATGCGCGGCTGGCGGCAGTTTTTGATCACCGGCGGCATTGGTGTCGGCTGGGGGCTTGTCCAGGGCATCATGCATCTGCTCGGCTGGGGCAGTGCGCCATAACTTGCGAGTTTGCGCACGGTCGCAAATTGCCCTGATGACAACCAGCAATGGCCCATCTGTAAACCAGCCCCCCAAAACTCGCCCAGATACTATGCAATATAAAATGGCAGTTTTCTGCGGGTATTTTGCATTGTCGGACTAATCCTAGCCTTACCGCCTGTAAACTCGTCCACCCCAGCCGCCACTGAGCGGCCTTTTTTATACCCGGAAATCCCAATGGATGACTCTATCGCTCTCGCGGCTGCACTGGCGCGCGAATACGAGGGCCTGTCCCTGCGTCCGTACATCTGTCCGGCTGGTTACTGGACCATCGGCTACGGCAACCGCTGCCTGGCCGACGGGTCCGCCGTCACGGCGCGCACGCGGCCGATCACCAAACAGCATGCGGAGGATCTGCTGCTGTTTACCCTCGCAGGCCTGCGGACAAAATTACGCGCCCTGATCCATGTGCGGATCACGCCCAATCAGGAGGCAGCGCTCCTGGACTGGCAATACAATCTGGGCACCTCTGCCATTACTGGATCCACGCTGCTGCGGCTGCTCAACTCCGGGCAGACCATCGCAGCCGGAGAGCAGTTGCTACTGTGGGATCACATGCACCGCAACGGCCATCTGATCCGCGTGCCTGGTCTGACCAGGCGCAGGCTGGCTGAGTGGCATCTCTATGTCGGGGCAACTGGTGCCGGATCCTCAGCACCGTCCAGCCCTACTCCCTCCAATCCCACTGATGATCTCAACGCGGCCGAGCTTGGCCGCCTGAAAGCGAACACATGAAACTCTCAAAAATCGGCGCTTATCTGCGCCAGCCTACCACCCTCATTGCCATGGCTCTTGTCATTGGCACGGGTATCGCTGACTGGTTTGGCGAGCTGCCAGAGGGCACATCCATTGCCTTGCTGGGCGCTGCCCTGCCACTGCTGGCTATCTCTGACACCAGTGGCATCCTGGCTAAACTCTCAGCCGATCGGGACGGTCTGGCTGCCATTGTGCATGCCCTGACCACCCATAAGGATATCGGCCCGGCCGCCATCAAGGTAGCATCCGATACCGTGCCAGGTGGTGCGCTCCTTGCTGCGGCCGCTGCCGCCGTGGTCCAGCAGCAGGCGCCCACCAGTGCACCAACCAAAAAAGCCAGCGGAATCGGCGGTGGTGCGGCTGGTCTGCTCCTGCTTGTTGGTCTGTCCGGCAGCCTGGTGGCATGCAGCGGTGATCAGCTCGTCCAGCGTAAGCAGGCCGTTTACAGTCTGAGCCTGTCTTACTCAGCCGCAGCCCAGATGGCGGCCGACTATGAGCACAACGTGGCGGCTGATCCTGCCGTGGTCGCCAAGATCAAGCCTGCCTTTCAGCGGGCGCATGACCTGATCGCCCCGCTGGATGATGCGGCCGCCAAAGGTGATCCGCTGCCGCAGGCTGCCGTTGAGGCGGCTCAGGCCGCGCTCGATGCGGCCCGCAAGCTGCTGCCGTCCACCACTAACTGACCATTTTCCCGGCGTCGGGAAAATGCTTGCCAAGGGTCGTGATAATAGCACGGCCCTTTTCACAAGCCGCGAAAACCGGCAGAAAACCAAGGAAAACAGAAAATGAACTATACTCAGATCGCCATCTCGGCCGTGGAAGCTCTGGTCCAAAACGGCCCCACGATTGTAGAGGATATCTCCGCTCTACTTCGCCCCTTAAAAGATGGCCGTGAACCAACGGCTGATGAATGGGCGTTTGCCCGGCAGCAGTTGGATGAGGCCAATGCAGCCGTGCAGGCTGGGTAAATCTACCGCAGGGAGTTATTAGCTCCCTGCCCAATCATGCATGAGGGCGCTGCGTAAGCGCCTGACAGATGATGGGGCGATCCCCAAGGCGGATGCGATCTCAACACTAGGTCTGCCGCTAAGGAGGGTATCGGCTGCATCTTTTTCGCGCCACCATCCAGGTGGCCTGTTGGCGTGTCCAAAATAGCGGATCATCGCCAGGCAGGCGGTTGCTACATTTATCTCATGCTTGCGGGCAAAATCAGTGGCGCTCATTGTTGCCATCTCAGGTAGGCGCTCCTCCCACCATTTGGCTCTATCCTCATACCACATCATCCCTACTGATGAACGCAGGCGCTTGATGGTTGTGCTGCCCAGAGGCAGGTCAAGATCAATCGGGCGCATACGGTATTCGTCAAGCGTTTTGAGGAGGTCTGCCGTGAGGATTGCTTGCGGTCCACCCCGCCAGCCTTTGGGTCTGGGGTAAGGGCGGCCAAGAAAAACGGAGTATCCGTACGCTGTTGGCCGCTCCTCAGCTACAGCCCATTGGTTGCCCCATACGTCAGTAATCGTCTCGGGCGCACTCATTATCAGTCCGCCTTGCTAGGCTGGATATCCTCTGCCAAGTGGCCAAGCACCTCAATGCGATCCTCAATTATCCCTGACAGATCAGACATTACTCCGGCGGGTGGTGGCGTTGTCCCGGCGGCATAGCGCTGGATGGTACGGAGATTGATATTAAGATCCCGCGCCATATCAGATTGCCACTCAGTGCCGTACAGGGCGCGACCAACTCGGTGTATGAGAGGATCATCCTCCCGCCTGTTGGTCCAGCGGTCGTCCTCGATTAGACGCCGCGCTACCCAGTCCCCATCCTCTCCAGTGATGATGATCTCATGCTCCAGGTATCCATCGCCAAACCGCTCTGTAGCTGTCCTCTTGGCCTGACGGAGTGTGCCCTCAATTTTTATAACTGGCGCTTGGCCGATGGAGTGATGCTTGATCGTTGCGTAGTATATTGTCATTTTAATCACCAAACATCCCGGCCAGTGGAAATATCGTAAAAATCACAATCATTACGGTTTACCGCAAGAAAATCATCAATATTTCCCGCGTTCAGAAGGCAGATTGTGTCGTTGTCTGTGCCATCTTGCTCAATAATTACGGGCTCAACGCCCGCCTCTTTGGCGGCAGCGAAAGAGTGGTGTCCGTCCAGCATGAGGCGGTATTCCTCACCATCAATTTCGAAGGACGGGGAGACGAACACAGTGAAGTCTTCAGCGGCAATCTTTTCCGCCACGATTTCTTCGTCAAGAAATTTCTGAGAAGAGATTGTAATCACGTTTGTCATGCTTCCGGTCCTTACCGTTTCGGAGCGGCCCGTGCCGTCTCCATGTCGTATATTTACGACACAATATGATTGACCGCAAGAGGAAAAATGCGCCAAGAGAGCAATTAAATCATCTCGGAGAGAATGCTTGCCGCAATAGCCTGCTCCATACTGGCCATCTCCTTGAGGCTCTGCATGTCAAGCAGATTGGCTGCTGGCATCAGGAGGGTGACGAGTCCTGGCGCATCAGGCAGGCTGGGGATTGCTGCGGTATGGCCCATAATCCGAAAGAGATGGCCTATCATGCCGCTGATAGATCTATCGTAGGCCTGCCGGTCAGCGTGCGGCCCGTACACCCAGTTGAGAGATGCTGGGATATCAGATTTTCCTTTGTCCTGAGAGAGTTGAAAAAAGCACATATTGGGATCACCCTGAAAAACCCATAAATATAAATCAAAATCAAGTGGTAGTTTCCCACAATCTCTATTGATTACATCTTTATGATTTATGATTGTTTTTAATTTCTTTTCATCAAATTTAATTAGATGCTTTGTATTTATAGTTAAATGGTTGATCATTTTTGCCCTGCAATGTCATATCGTCTTAACATAATGATATGGACATTGTCAGGGTCTAGTCCAGTGACGGGCTCCCACCGTCTGCGGAGGCTCCACGACGGCCTACCTTTGCCGGGGGCGACCCGGTCTATGCGGCCAGCTATCAAGGATTACTTGACGGCTAGATTCTGTAAGCGGCAGGGGGAACTCCCACCCCCTCGTAACGACACGCTCGCCTCTCAACCAGTATCCTTGTCAGTCAACCAGTCTTGCGCTCTTTCGCTCGTCTTTTCTGCGGGCCGGGCTTGATACCGGCTTTCTCTTCGAAGGGAGAGCTTTCCTTGACTGTCTCATGCAAGACTGAGCCGGTAAGTTCCCGCGTGTCCATCCACGCCGCCGCAGCCCCGTGAGTATAGTACGGGTTGGGGCAGGGTACAAGGGGAGCGCTAGTCCTGCTGGACAGGATTGAACTGTCGACCTCTCCCCTACCAAAAGATGGCCCTTGTATAGAGAGCCCATATTTGGTCATAGAGTTGGTATTCCATGCGCAAGCATATGTGTGGTTTGCGATTCGCATTGTGGGGAGTTTTGTGGGTGTGTGTTCTGGATTTAAACGTTTTTTCAGCATTTCCTGCGCATATTAACACTGAGAAATCAAAGTGTTAGTATGTTATGGGGGAAGCCCCAACGGTTTGCTAAACCGTTATACGGGTTAAACTGTATCGAGGGTTCGAATCCCTTCCCCTCCGCCAATCCTCCTTTTCAAGCATAAGAAACGTAAGACTGTATTTGCGGCTCTCTGGGCGGGTGGCGTGCCCCTTTTTTCAGCACGTTAGAGTGTTGTTTCGCCTCTTGGGCAGGCTGTCCTCATGGCGTGCGGACGGCATCCGCTCCCTCTCACTTTCTCTTGGTGGCTGATGCGTAACCCTCTCAGGGGTTTATTGCTCTTAGCTGGGGAGGAAGAGTTTTCCGTAGAGATTTTGCTTTTGCTGGCAACCAGATGTTTTTTTGACATGCCGTTTGGTCAGTCTCACTTTTGCATGAGGAGGTCGTGGCAATAAGCAGTCGGCTTCAAGCCGGTTGGGTGTGCACATTCCCCCTGCTTTGGAATGGGCTGTGGAGTATCAGATTGGTTCTTGTGGTGCGCCCTTAGTGGGGAAACGGTGCCGG
The DNA here is from genome assembly GCF_030644465.1 of Acetobacter tropicalis. Taxonomy (NCBI): domain Bacteria; kingdom Pseudomonadati; phylum Pseudomonadota; class Alphaproteobacteria; order Acetobacterales; family Acetobacteraceae; genus Acetobacter; species Acetobacter tropicalis. The sequence goes on from NZ_JAUYUW010000001.1 coordinate 2,088,974, forward strand.
TGGTGGGGCTGCCATGGGGGAGCAGGCGTTTTGCCAAGCTTTTGTCACATGTGCAGATTGAAAGAGAAACAGTCTCGCCTTTTATCGTCTGATTTCTAACAGGTCGTGACTAAGTGTCTTCAGGCTTGGAAAAGATGATAGTGAAGGCAGCATCTTTCATGCCATGCCACAGTGTGAATGTGAGGAGGAGCGCTGTTTCCCCGATTCTCTTTCTCTTCCATCAGAAAAACGGCATCTGAAGAGAGTGGAAAGTTAAGAAAGTGGTCCAGTGAGAGGCTCTTTTTCCAAGAAAAGCCGTTTTTACAAGATGTTATGCGGTTTGCGGCTTTAGTTTTTCTATAATCTGAGCCAAAATGAATATTGAATTTACCCGATCCTGTTGCAGCCTGTGAGATAACGTCTTTTTGCGTTTCCGTTGTGCCGCACTGCGGGTTCCAAGACTGAAGGGATGCATCAAGGTGAAGATCCGGTATATCGTCAGCGTTGTCGCGCTTGTGGTAAGCCCGGCGCAAGCGGAAACGGTTTATCGGTTAACGGCCCCTACAGTTGCCTGTGCTGCTCCTGCTGCCACGCGTGATGCCAATGAGGCGATGCAGCATGGCCGTGATCTCACAAAATTTGAGAAACTCTATGATTGCCACGTTATAAATGATGCCGGACAGTGGGATGAAATAGCTGAAAATGGGGACATGCTGCTTCTGCGCAAAACACCCCCAACACCCGGCTTGCCTCCGTTGTATTTTGTCCGGCGTGCTGTCACGCTTGGTGGTGATATATCATCTTCCGAGAAGGATCTTATTCAGACTGTTGAGTCCTTCCGGGTAGACCACCATGACAGTAATCAGAAATTATCTGCGTCCCGTGCAGCTCATAAGGAACAGAGTGATGCGTCTGTTCCCAGCTTAGTGAGTGCTTTGCCAGAAAAAGATATTTTTAAAAATACCGTTCAGGCTTTTCGGGAAAAAATGCACACTCTGTCTGAACGGATGGGATGGCAGAATGGGCTTGTAAAATTTGTTGAATGGGGTGTGGGGCTATATGTTCTTCTTAAAATTGGCGGAGCATATCGTCGGCGGAGAGCGTTCCGAAAGGCGCTGCAAACTGGCAAGCGGCTGATTGATAGTTTGGCTGATCGTCTTCAAATCCGGCGGAAGCAATTAGTCTTTCAGAATGCCTATGGCACCACTATTTATGATAAATGGAACAAGGAAAAATCCGACTTCGTGAAGCGGGAGGTGTATGCCTGCTTCGCAAAGGCTGGGTATGAAAAATATTTTGAAAAAGCCACGCCTCTATTGCTGACATATCTGGATCAGGTTGCTTTTACAGAACCCCGCGCTGTTCCGGTTAAAAGCAGTAATCCTGATATTTATTCCCCTGACATGGATCCGTTTGATTATGAACGGTACTGTGCAAAGCTTCTTAGAAAATCAGGGTGGGAGGCAATTGTTACCTCAGAATGTGGGGATCAGGGGGCGGATATTGTCGCATCAAAAAAAGGCCTGCGCCTGGTCTTGCAGTGCAAACTTTATTCCAAAGCCGTGGGGAATGATGCTGTGCAACAGGTGGCGGCAGCCAAGCATCATTATGCAGGCCGTTTTGCAGCCGTTGTTTCAAATGCGCCTTACACCATTCCCGCGCAGCAACTGGCGAAAACAAACAAGATATTTCTGCTGCACCATGATGAATTACAGAGCTTTGTCCGGCGTTTGGAGAATTTTGCGTCAGCCCGTGTGAGGGGGTAGCTCCCGCGCGTCTTTCCTTTTCATGCAGTGCGGTTTTTGTGGGAAGGCGCACTCTCTGATCCAGCCGCACATTAGCCTATGGCGCTTTATGTGCTCCTGTTCATTATTGCAGGAGGCTTTTCGCTGGAGTTGTATGACCCGATTTCTTTCTCAAGCCTCGTGTGTGTCAGATGGGCACAATGACGAAGGCGTGTTCTGAAGGGGGTAGGGAAATCCTCCGAGGGCAAGGGTGGAGAGACGCTTTACCGCGCAAGAGTGGATGGCGGTGATATATCCATTCCGGTCTTGGGTGGCTTTGAGGATTAAAAGAAAAATTATCTTCCCTTCTTTCCGCTCCCTTTGCTGTGTGGGTAAAGCACGAGGGATGCGGAAATTCCTCTTTTAATACAGTGAATTATAAAGATAACACGCAAAAAAAACCGCAAAACGGAGTGGCGCGGCGAAGCTCAATGATACAACATGCACACTAGGTAAAAATCAACGAAATTTAGGGATAGGATGGTATTGGTTGGAAATATCAATTTATAATGATAAAAAGCAAGAAAATGTATATTTTTTAATCCGAAAGGGAGGGCAAGAATGGAAAAAATAATATCTCTTTTTGCGGATTTTGGTGTTTTTGTTCTCTTTCCGTGGGTTTTATGGCGTGTAACACGCAGAGTATTACCAATAGTTGTTCTGCCAATACTTTTGGGTATTCTGATGGCGGTCTGGCATGTGCCGGTAGAAAGCTGGGGCATTCCCTCTGTCTATGGGGATGATATCGGCTGGGTTGCCGTGCTTGTGCTCGCATTTACTGCCGGGTTGGAAATGTGGCTGAACCCCAATCATGGAGAGGGAGAGGATGCTATTCCCGCTCCTTCGCTTGGCCGGCTGCTGGGTGGCGCCGCTGTGGCGCTCGGTGGACCGTTTCTGATTGGATCTGTGGTGATCTATCAGTTTTTTCTGCCTCTTCACGGTTGGGCAGCTCCGCAAGTTTCGCCGCTGCTGGGCGCTATTTCCCTCGGGTTGTGTATTGCCGTCAGCGCGTTGCCGGTGCTGATTGGTATTGTGCGTGAGCTTGAACCCACGCATCGTGCCGTAGGCCAACTGGCCCTGAAACTGGCTGTGGTTGATGACGCCGCATTGTGGATCGGGCTGGCTATTCTCCAGTTTGTAGCCAAAGGGCCATCCGCGTTGCATAGCTGGTCGTGGCTGGAATTTCTGGCGGTACTCATGCTGGTTGCCTTGGCATCAGCAGGAGGGTGGGCTGCGCGCCACTTCCGGCATCCGCCCCTTATTGTGATCTGGGCGGCTGTGCCCATCTACTTGGCTGCCGGATCATGGGCCAGCATGCAGCTTGGTTTGCATGAACTGATCGGGGCTTACTTTGCCGGAGCTATCATGCCGCCAAGCTGGGTACGTCGCCTGCCGGTGGAAGAAGTGGGAACCTTTGCACTGATCTGGCTTGCTCCCATGTTCTTTGGCCATAGTGGCCTGAAAATTGATGGCGATGCCCTGACATGGCCCTCTCTGGTTGCGTCTTTGGCGCTGGTCGCAGTTTCCATTGTGACCAAGATGGGCGCGGTCTATCTTTTCCCTCCGGCGGCGGGGCTGACATCGCGCCAGAGGCTGAGTGTAGGGGCGTTGTTGCAATGTAAAGGGCTAATGGAAATTGTGGCGGCGACCATTCTCCATGCTCAGGGCATGATTTCGGAATTCGCCTTTGCAGCCCTGATGGTGCTGGCTGTTATTTCCACGTCTCTCACAGGTCCGTTGTTCCGGCTGTTTTCTGGCAAGTCAGCAGAGCAGGCGTAAAAGCAGAAGGGGCGATGTAGCCTCTTCATCAGACAAGGCAGAAAGATCGGGCAGGAAGGTTTCTACCCTCTTATAATGGGGCTGCCCTCGTTATCGCTGGTTTGATTGCTGGCTTGCGGACCGTCCTGCTTGAGCGGATCTGTCTGACGCAGAGAGTTCAAAAGCAAAAAAGAGAGCCCCACGGGAGGCTCTCTTTTTTTGTCTCAAAGGAGAATGTGTCGGTCAGGCCAGTTCAACCAGAACCTGTTCAATCACATCCAGCCCTTCGTCCACCAGCGCATCGGAAGCGGTGAGCGGGGTGAGAATACGAATGGTTGCGCCCTTTACACCACAGGAGAGCAGGATCAGCCCTTTTTCACAGGCTTTGGCACAGACTTTGCTGGCAAAGCCTGTGCGCTGTTCTTCTCCAGCATGGTTTTCAAGAATATCAAACGCAATCATGGCACCTAGCCCGCGTGCGGTGCTGACGGGGAGAATATCCTTGCGTTTGTGCCAGCCATTGATCCGTGCCTTCAGGCGTTCGCCCATGGTGTTTGCACGGTCAATCAGCTTTTCTTCTTCAATAACATCCAGCACGGCCAGCGCTGCGGCACAGGCCAGCGGTGCCCCGGCATAGGTGCCGCCCAGGCCCCCCGGCGGCACGGAATCCATCAGGTCTGCCCGTCCAATCACACCGGAAATGGGAAAGCCGCCGCCCAGAGACTTGGCGACAGATACCAGATCAGGCTCAACGCCGGAGTGCTCAATGCCAAACATTTTGCCGGTGCGGGCAAAACCGGTCTGCACTTCATCCGCAATCAGCTTGATGCCGTGTTCATCGCAGAGGCTGCGGAGATGCTTCAGCAGGGCGGGTGGCGCGATGCGGAAGCCACCTTCACCCTGCACGGGTTCAATAATAATGGCGGCAACCTGCTCCGGCCCAATGTCTGACGCAAACAGGAAGTGCAGCATTTTCAGGCTGTCTTCTACTGTTACGTCTCCATCAGGGAAGGGGAGGTGATAAACCTGTCCCGGCAAGGTGCCAAACGGTGCTTTGTAGGGAAGAACCTTGCCTGTCATGGCAGAGGCCAGCAGCGTGCGGCCATGGAACCCGCCACAGAAAGCAATCACCCCGTTGCGGCCGGTGGCGGCGCGGGCAATTTTAACGGCATTTTCCGTCGCTTCCCCGCCGGTGGAGAAGAAAATGGTCTTGGCCGGGCCAGAAAAAGGCGCAAGGGCGTTCAGTTTTTCGGCCAGTTCGATGTAGGATTCGTAGGCAGAAACCTGAAACGCTGTGTGAGTAAAACGGTCAAGCTGGTCTTTGACAGCCGCCAGCACCTTGGGGTGACGATGGCCCACATTCAGCACCGCAATTCCGCCTGCGAAATCAATGTAGCGGCGGCCTTCCACATCCCACAGTTCAGCGTTTGCAGCGCGATCTGCAAACACAGGTGTAGCTGTGGCAACACCACGCGGCACGGCATTGGCGCGGCGGGTGAGAAGGTCCTTGTTGGTGGTGCTCATGCCGTAAAGGCTCCTTATGGTGTAAAAAACAAAGGCCAGCATGCGGGGCCAATGTGGTCATGCTTGGTTCGTAATGGATTCATAGATGCAAGAGGAGGCGATTTTTTCTTGCCTTTCTGGTGATAAAAAAACACCAGTACGTGCCGTGCCGTGCCGGAGTGCGTGATGGCGTTAAAGGGGAAGCGTGTTTGAATAAGCTGCGTCAAGCAGGTGCATTGACTGTCTGTATTGCCACCTGTTCCAGTAACCATGCGCGGAAAATAGAAAGGGATTGTTTCTCCCATGCGCGTTCCGTGGCGCGCAGGACATAAGATCCCAAAGGCGTTTCCCGGAGCGGTTCCCTAGTAGGGAGGATGCGCACCAAACGGCCTGTTTCCAGATCGTCCCCCAGCAGAAAGGCATTACCCAAGGCTATACCTTCCCCTGCCCGGGCGGCAGCGAGCGTGATATGAGCCTGCCATAACCGGCCAGCACTGGGAACATGAGAGATGTCCACGTTCTGCGCGTTGAACCATAACCGCCATTCCGCATCATCTTCTTCCTGCAAGAGGGGGGCCTGCAGCAGGTCTATCAGTCTGGTGGGCTGACCGCCCATAGCGGCTACGCATGCCGGAGACGCCACGGGAAAAACCGGAGGGCGGGCAATAGCGACACTTCTCAAGGTGCGGAGTGCTGCGGGCGGGGCATCATCGCGTGCATAGAAAATATCCGCATGGCTATCTGTTTCTATACCGGTGCCGTGAAACGCCGTGTTGGCATCAACCGGGCGCAGCAACAGGTCAATATGCGGGTGGTTTCGCCGGAAGGCCGCAAGCCGGGGCACCAGCCAGTGATAGGCGAACCCATGCACGCACGTTACGGTCAGATGAGGTGTCTGTTGACGGATATCGGCTGTGGCACGGGCCAACCCCTCCAGGAGGGGGGCGATCTGGTTGTAATAGGTGTGCCCTGCCAGAGTCAGTTTTCCTGTCGCGCGATCGCGTAAGGTAATGCCCAGTGTCTGTTCCAGATCGCGCAGATGGCGGCTGACAGCCGCGTGATCCACCCGCAGTTCTGCCGCTGCACGGCGTATCCCTCCTGTGCGGGCAAAGGCGGCAAAGGCATTCAGGGCTGCCAAAGGGGGAATGCGGTATCGCTGATCCATTACGCACTTACATGACATAGAAGAGCATGGTTCTTGGGATGAAATGTGGTGGGAAGCAAGCGGTGGGGGAGCCGTGGGTCTGGGGCCATCCGCAGGGGCTTGTCAGACTCGAATCGGGAGGTTTCTCGGAAAAAGCAGTGTGAGTGGTCTGCCTGAACCTGGCAGAATGGGTGGGCTGAAGGTTCAAAAAGAGCAAAAAACCTGATTTTTTCATCAAACAAATGTGATGATCCCTAAATAAGCAAATGCTCAAAAAATAATCAAAAAAGATGACTGAGGGTAGACTCTTTCTACTCCTTGCATCTTTTTTAAACTACGGGTTTTTATGGTGTATAGGATATTGATACGCAATAAATGCCATCTGATTACTTTAAAAACAGCAAAAAAATTAAGTATTCATCATGCGTTTTTTCGATGGCAGGCAGCGTCTACTTTTCTGTTGTCGAGCCCGGTGGAAGTGTGGTTGTAGCCCTTCACCGAGTAAATCTAAGGAAATAGAATAATGTCTATGCAAATTGTAAATGAAATAGTTGCCGCCGTTGTGAACTTTGCCGCGGTTGCTCCTATGCTTGCTTTCCTGCCGGTTGTTGCCACGCTGATGGTTGCCACCGCTGTGTCAGACCGCGTTGCCTGAGCAGGTGGGGTTTCCTATCTGACCAGATGCACTGTCCCGGCTGCCCTATGGCAGTGCAGGGAGTGCCCGGACCGTCATTCCTGTGAGAATGACGCCAGTCCGGCATCGGTTTTGCCGCCCGTGAGGCGGTTTTTTTATGCCTGCTTGCCTACACCCAGCCTTTAAGTGGCTTTTATCAGTCTGCATTCCGGGTAAAACGGGGGCCAGCGCGCTGTGACGCTGTGTGATGACCAACCGGAAAAGCTATGACGGACCTTTTTGACGCCCATCATGTGGGGGAATCCCGCCCACTCACCTTGTCTGATGATGTTGTCAGCACTGCTACGTATGGTGGCTCGGAGCGCTGTTACCGTTATCAGCTCAAACGGGTGTGGGATGCCAGTCGTCCCTCCGTCATGTGGCTCATGATGAATCCGTCCGTTGCAACAGAGTATGGGGATGATCGTACTGTGGCCAAGTGTCAGCGTTATGCGCGGGCATGGGGGTATGGCAGTATTCTGGTGGGCAATACCTTTGCCTATCGTTGCACGGATCAGAAACGCCTGCTCGAAACGCCTGATCCGGTCGGGCCGGAGAATGATGCTGCTCTGCTGGCCATGGCGCGAGAGGCGGATATGGTGATTGCTGCGTATGGCTCGCCTCATCTCAAGGCGTTATGGGAGCGGGGGCCGGAGGTGGTGCGCATGCTTCAGCAGCACGGTATTCCGGTTTATGCCATGCGGGTGGGAGCCAATGGGCGTCCGTGTCACCCTCTTTATTTGCCTGCTGCCCTTAAGCCGGTGCTGTTGCCCGAAGCCTGAAGAGGGCTTCCTAAAGCTCGTGAAAGGTTTTTACACGCCTTTCTCCTCCGTCTTTGCGAAAGGGGGGCAAGGACTATCCGTTTTGGGTGCGGATCACGGCTCGGAAGGCAGACGTGTGCTCTCCGGGAGTTGACGGATGACCTGCTTCAGTATCCGATCAGGGAAGAAAGGTGGCTCCCTTCACCCCTGCGGTGTGGGTGCCATAATAGGTAAAGGGAGGAGTTCCTCCCGCAGCAGGAAGGATCGGCATGTCAGACGCTGCACATAAGCAGAAAACAGGAAGCGCTGAGGTCTACGCCCCCGGCAGTGCACAACTGGAGACTATGCTGGACCGTCTGGGGGAAGTCGCTGTGCGCACAGGCCTGAATGTCGCGCCAGGTCAGCAGGTGATTATCACCGCCCCCCTTGACGCTGTTCCTTTGGTCCGCCGGGTAACAGAGCACGCCTACAAAGCGGGAGCCTCGCTGGTGACCACCTTTTATTCCGATGCGGAGACCACACTGGCCCGCTACCGTTACGCGCAGGATGAAACCTTTGATACGGCGGCGGACTGGCTGGCCAAAGGCATGACGGAAGGGTTCCGCGCAGGGGCCGCACGTATGGCAATTACCGGTTCAGATCCTGCCTTGCTGGCGGGGCAGGACCCAGAGCGGATTTCCCGCGCCAGCCGTGCGGCCTCCCGCGCTAACAAGCCAGCCATGGAAATTATCACCAATTTCGATGTGAACTGGAACATTGTGGCGACTGCCACCCCCGCATGGGCCACTCTTGTTTTTCCCGATCTGCCAGAAGAGCAGGCTGTTGCGCGATTGTGGCAGGCCATTTTTGAGGCGTCCCGCCTGACGGGGGCTGACCCGGTGGCAGACTGGGCGGAGCATAACGCCACGCTGCATCGGCGTGCAGCTTTCCTGAACAATGCCCGTTATGATGCCCTGCATTTTACCGGGCCGGGAACGGATCTTACCGTCGGTCTGGCAGAGGGGCATGAGTGGGCCGGGGGGGCTGAAAAAGCTGGAAACGGCGTGATCTGCAATCCCAATATTCCAACGGAAGAAGTGTTCACTACTCCTCATCGGTTGAAGGTGGATGGGTACGTGGCCAGCACCAAACCGCTTTCTCATCAGGGGTCTCTGATTGATCAGATCAGGGTGCGGTTTGAAGGCGGCAAGATTGTGGAAATGCACGCCGCCAAAGGTGAAGACGTTCTGGCACGTGTGCTGGATACGGATGAGGGTGCACGCAGGCTTGGTGAGGTTGCGCTGGTGCCGCATTCTTCCCCTATCTCTAGCAGTGGCATTCTGTTCCAGAACACATTGTTTGATGAAAATGCTGCCAGCCACATTGCTCTTGGGCAGGCTTACACCAAATGCATGCAGGATACCGCAGGGCAGGATGAAGCGGCTCTTGCAGCACGTGGGGCCAACAGCAGCATGATCCATATCGACTGGATGATTGGTTCAGGTGACATTGATGTGGATGGACTTGATGCGCAAGGCGGGCGTGTGGCCTTGATGCGTAAGGGTGAATGGGTTATTTCTGCATAAGTACGGATTTGAAAAACATGCTTAATAAAACAAAAACTGTTCTGGCTTCTGGTAAAAGGATGGCTCTGGCTGCCGTTGCTTTTGTTGCAGTAGGGCAGGTTGCCGTAGCGCAGACCGCCCCGGCAGAAAATGGTCAGCAGCAGCCTGCTTTGACTGCTGAGCAAATGGCCACCATGCGGCACGATATGGATACCGCGTTGCATTACAAACTGGCTCCGGGTGTTCTGCCGCGTCTGACAAATACATTGAAAGCTATTCACGCAGCCAATCTTCAGCCGCCCGGCCATCTTGGTATGTCGCTGGATGATCAGATTGCCATGGTCAGCAAAGTGCAGGGCTTACCGCCCATTCTGAAAGCCAATGGCTTTACGCCGCGTGATTTTGTTATGAGCCTGACGTGCGTGGGGCTGACAGGCAGCTTGATGAATGTGCCGCCCGGTCAGGCCAGCAGCAAGATGCCCACGCCGGAGCCCGAGAATGTTGCGCTCCTGAAGGCCAATCAGGCAGATTTACAGGCTCTGATTGGTGTTTTGCGCACGGAGCAGCCCAAGCGTTAAGTGGTAACGTTCTTTAAGACCACACTGAACGGGCTGCCGCAAGGCGGCCCGTTTTGCTATTGAACGTTCTGTTCGTGTCTCGATTAAAATGGTGCGCCGCAAGGTTCAGTAAGGCGATTCTGGGTTCGTATCATCGTTTTCAGGCGCTATAACTAATCTTACGCTGACCGTATGAATGTTTCACGTCGTCTTTGAGGGCTGAATCGGTTGTTGGGGTAGGGGTCAGCAATGATGAGGCTTGGGGGGAATGGTCAGGCTACGAAGAGTGCCCGCCATTCTGAAATCGCCAAAGTCCATATCAAGTTTGTCTGAAACGCCATTGGCAAAATAACGCATGCCAATTTCATAATCGGGGAGAATGGCATCCTGCGCATGGCCAAAGAAGGCAACATGGACCCGGCCAGCCTCCATGTTTTGTAAGGCCGGAAAGGATGGTGTGCTTTCAGGTTTTCCCCAGTGAAATGCCGTAATGTAGGTGTATTGGGCACCGTCCTCTCCCGTACCGTCAAACAGGAGGGGAGAAAAGCTTGAGGTACCATGCTCTGCGGCAGAGATAATGGCGGCAGTGTGCGCCATGGGGAACAGAGTGCCCGGGGGCAGCTTGAGTGTCTTACGGATGGGTTTTTCATAATGCACGACACCGCCTGCATTTTTAGGCTCCAGAGTGGCCTCTCCGCTTATGGTTTGTAAAATGGCATTGTTGGATTTCTGCACCGTCCGAAAAATCAGATGCCGTCCATCCTTGCTTTCCAGCGTTGTGTAATCTGATTCCATAGCCACAGCCCCGCCGCTGCGTGTTGCACTTTGAATGTCCAGATGCTGCTGGGTGGACCACGCGGTGCAGGCGTCATGCACGTTGTAAGTCATGGACCCAGTGGCAGAGAGAGTGTTGCCTCCTGACGATTCTGCAAGTGTCAGATCATAGGTGGCGCGTTGGGCAGTCAGAGGTATTGAGGGGGATGTGGCCTGCGGGGCAGGCTGGGGCATCTGGGCCGCGCTGGCTGTTTCAGAAGCTGTTAGAGCGGCTGTCAGAAGGCCGATTGCCAGACCGTTTTTCAGAGAAAAGCCCCTCAAGCGCAGAAAAAAATATCTGGCAGGTAAAATGGAGGCAGGAACAGGCAGAGAAACGCAGAATCTGGTCATGCCTCATACAAAAGAGCATCCGGCGGGCAGACGCAACCACGCCGGATGGGGAATCTCCAGTCTCAGACTTTTTTGATGGTGGGTTTCGGTTTTGGCAGGTCCAGCGCCAGGGAGAGTTCTTTCAGCCGTTCGGGCGGCACCGTGGCGGGCGCGCCCATCATCAGGTCTTCGCCCTGCTGGTTCAGCGGGAAGAGAATAACCTCACGAATGTTGGGTTCATCTGCCAGCAGCATGACAATACGGTCCACACCCGGCGCAGATCCACCATGCGGCGGTGCGCCATAACGGAACGCATTCAGCATACCACCAAACCGGGCTTCCACTTCACTTTCCGGGTAACCGGCAATTTCAAAGGCGCGGATCATCACTTCCGGCAGATGGTTCCGGATTGCGCCAGAGGAAAGCTCAATACCATTACACACAATGTCGTACTGGTAGGCGGTGATATCCAGCGGGTCTTTGGTGTTCAGGGCTTCAAGGCCGCCCTGCGGCATGGAGAACGGGTTGTGCGAGAAATCAATCCGGCCGGTTTCCTCATTCAGTTCATACATCGGGAAATCGGTGATCCAGCAGAAGCGGAAGGCGTTCTTTTCAATCAGGTCCAGCTCTTCCGCAATGCGGGTGCGCACCTGACCAGAGAACTTGGCAACCTCATCCCCTTTGCCTGCAGCAAAGAACACGGCATCTCCAGCCTTCAGGTCCAGCTTGGTGCGGATGGCGTCCACACGGTCAGCTTCAAGATTCTTGGCAATCGGGCCTTTGCCGCCTTCTTCCGCAAACACAATATAACCCAGGCCGCCAGCACCGGCTTCACGCGCCCAGTTGTTCAGTTTGTCAAAGAAGGCGCGGGGTTTGTCGCCAGCGCTGGGGGCCGGAATGGCGCGTACTTCGCCACCATCTGCTGCAATACGGGCAAACAGACCAAAGCCGGAATTGGCAAAGTCTTCCGTTACATCGGAAATCAGCAGCGGGTTGCGCAGGTCTGGCTTGTCAGACCCATAGACTTTCATGGCGCGGGCGTAGGGAATGCGTTCAAACGGTGCCTGGCTGACCGTGCGGCCTTTGCCAAATTCCGTGAACAGGCCGGACATCACATCTTCCAGCGTGGCGAACACTTCGTCCTGTGTGGCGAAGGCCATTTCAAAATCAAGCTGGTAGAATTCACCCGGAGAGCGATCAGCGCGGGAGGCTTCATCACGGAAGCAGGGGGCAATCTGGAAGTAGCGGTCAAACCCGGCCACCATGGCAAGCTGCTTGAACTGCTGCGGCGCCTGCGGCAGGGCGTAGAACTTGCCGGGGTGCATACGGGCAGGCACCAGAAAGTCACGCGCGCCCTCGGGTGAGGATGCGGTCAGGATCGGGGTCTGAAGTTCAATAAAGCCCAGATCCGTCATGCGGCGGCGCATGCTCTGGATAACGCGGGCACGCAGCAGCATGTTGCTGTGCACGCTCTCACGGCGCAGATCAATGTAGCGGTACCGCAGGCGCAGATCTTCAGGATAGTTTTCATGACCGGCTACCTGAAAAGGCAGCACGGCAGCGGCGGACTGCACCACAAATTCACGGGCGCGGACTTCAATATCCCCGGTGGCCAGATCCGGGTTGCGGGTGCCTTCCTCGCGCTCCACCACATCGCCGGTGACCGTGATCACGCTTTCAACACGGGTGTTTTCAGCCAGCGCCAGTGCGGGTGCGCCTGCCGGAATAACAATCTGGGTGATGCCTGTTTCATCACGCAGGTCAATAAACAGCAGCCCGCCGTGGTCCCGTTTGCTGTGGACCCAGCCAGACAGGCGGGCTGTTGTGCCGGCATCCTTGGCGCGAAGGGCCGAGCAGCTATGGGTACGGTAAGGGTGCATGGTCTGGTCCTGAACTGTGGCCCGGCCTGCCTATCACACAGGCCCGGCGCTTTGTCTGTTATCTATATGGGCGGGAGGAAGCCGGGGAGCCGCCCAGATGTCAAGGGAAAGAGGTGGGTTACGCCTGCATACTGGCCCGGATATCGGCTGCCAGTGCCTTTACGGCCTCAGGCTTTGCATCCCATCCAAACAGGAAACGGGCCACGCCGCCAAACATGGTATAGAATCGCCAGCCCTTTGCCCGCAGTGTGTTCATGCTCTGCTCGGGTAGCAGTAGAAACACACCGTTGCTTTGCACTGGCCATGCAAGCTCAAGGCCGCTCACTCCGGCCAGTTCCGTGGCAAAAAGGCGGGCGCAGGCATTGCCGTGTCTGGCGTTTTCCAGCCATGCGCCGCTCTGGATCATGCTGAGCCATGGGGCGGTAATGAACCGCATCTTGGAGGCAATCTGGCCACCCTGCTTGGCGCGCTCCGCAAAACCGCGAGACAGCTTGCGATTGAAAAAGACCACCGCGTCTCCCACAGCCATGCCGTTCTTGGTGCCGCCAAAGCTCAGGGCGTCCACCCCGGCCTGCCACGTTATGGCAGCGGGGGGGCATCCCAGCGCGGCAATGGCGTTGGCCAGACGCGCGCCATCCATATGGAGGCTCAGCCCATGCTCGTGACAGGTGTCCGCCAGCGCACGGATTTCTTCTGGTGTGTACAAAAGCCCGTTTTCCGTGGGCTGGGTGATGGTGACCACCGCCGGGCCGGAAGCCTGTGGGCTTTGCGCCTTGCGGCAGCACAGCTTGATGGCGGCGGATGTCAGTTTGCCATCCGGGCACGGGGGCGTCATGAGTTTGCTGCCGCCCGTAAAAAATTCCGGCGCGCCCCGTTCGGATGTATCGGCATGGGCAATGTCGGTTGCGATGATGCTGCAATAAGGCGGGCACAGGGTTGCCAGCGCCAAGGCATTGGCCGCTGTGCCGTTGAAGACAAAGAAAACAGCGGCATCCGTGTCAAACAGGGTGCGGATGGCATCTTCAGCCAGCCGAGTCCATGGATCGTCACCATAAGCCGGGGCCGAGCCTGCGGCAGAGGCACGAACAATGGCGTCAAGTGCTTGCGGGCAGATGCCGGAATAATTGTCACTGGCGAACTGCTGGGGAGGAGTCTCAGGCATGGGCGGCATTCCTGCGCTGGCGGGGCGTATGACACAAGGCTGCATGGCGGCAGCCTGTGTTCTGGCTTGCATGGGGCAGGGGGTGGCGTCAATCTGGCTTGGCGCAAGGGAAGCATTGCTTTCAGGGCAGATTTCCGCTAAGGGCACCGCACCGTGCAGGCACCCCTGGAGGCCTGCACGTTCTGGTTTCTAGGAGAGTACACCGTGTCAAAGATTACATCCATCGAAGCTTCTGCGCGCGCGAAGGCTGGTAAGGGGGCAGCGCGTGCGACGAGGCGTGCCGGTCTGGTGCCTGGCGTGATTTATGGTGGCAAGAAAGAGCCCGCTCTGATTGCCCTCGACCCCCGCATCGTGATCAAGGGTATTCAGGCTTCTGGCTGGCGTTCCCGCGTTTACGAAATCAAGATTGAAGGCGGTGCGACCGAACGCGCCCTGATTCGTGACATTCAGCTGCACCCGGTAAAAGATACGCCGGAACATGTTGACTTCATGCGTCTGGCTGCTGGTCAGCGCGTGACGGTTGAAGTGTCCGTTCACTTCTCTGGCGAAGAAAAATCTCCGGGCATCAAGCGCGGCGGTGTGCTGAACATTGTGCGTCACACGGTTGAAGTTGAAGCCGATGCAGAACACATCCCTGAATTCTTCAGTGTTGATCTGTCCACGCTCGACATCAACGACAACGTGCGTTGGGAAGACCTGAAGGGCACGGAAAACGTGACCCCGCTGGTACACGTGCCCAACTTTGTGATCGCCACTGTTGCGGCACCGAGTGTTGATGCAGCGGATGACGCTGAAGAAAGCACGGAAGAAGCCGCTTCCTGATAGCAGTCATTCTGTTATGGAGTGATGGCGCGGGGGTACGTGCACAGCGCATGTGCCCCCGTTTTACTTGCAAGATACAGGACCAGTGATGTTGCTCTGGGCCGGGCTCGGCAATCCTGAGCCTTCCATGCGCCGACACAGGCATAATGTCGGGTTTATGGCGGTTGACGCCATTGCAGAGCGCTACGGCTTTTCCCCCTGGCGCAATCGGTTTAAAGGTGAGGTGGCGGAAGGCCGCGTTGGTAATCAGCGTGTGCTGTTGCTGCGCCCCATGACGTACATGAACCTTTCCGGCACCAGCGTGCAGGAAGCCGCCGCTTTCTATAAAATTGCGCCCGATCAGATTACCGCCTTCCATGATGAACTGGACCTTGCCGCAGGCAAGGTGCGGGTAAAACGGGGTGGCGGGGCCGCAGGGCATAATGGTTTGCGCTCCATGGACAAAATGCTCGGCACGCCGGATTACTGGCGGGTGCGCATTGGCATCGGGCATCCGGGGGCCAAGGAGCGTGTGCATGGATGGGTGCTGGGTAATTTCACGGAGTCTGACCGGCAGGACTGGCTTGAGCCGCTGCTGGATAAAATGGCGGCCGCCGCGCCGCTGCTGGCGGATGGCCAGCCGGAAAAATTCATGACGCAAGTTGCGTTGCCAGAAGGGAGTAAGGGCTGATGGGGTTTAACTGCGGTATTGTCGGTCTGCCCAATGTGGGTAAGTCCACCCTGTTCAATGCGTTGACTGCAACGGCATCGGCTCAGGCAGCCAATTACCCCTTCTGCACCATTGAGCCCAACGTGGGCCGTGTGGCCGTGCCTGACCCCCGGCTGGACAAGCTGGCGGAAATTGGCAAATCGCAGAAGACCGTGCCCACCAGCCTTGAGTTTGTGGATATTGCCGGTCTGGTGCGTGGTGCCTCCCGCGGGGAAGGGCTGGGCAACCAGTTTCTGGCCAACATTCGCGAAGTGGATGCCATCATCCACGTACTGCGGTGCTTTGAAGATGATGACATCACGCATGTTGAGGGTGGGGTGGACCCCGTGCGTGATGCGGAAATCATCGAAACGGAACTGATGCTGGCGGATCTGGAATCGCTTGAAAAGCGGCTGCCTGCTCTTCAGAAACGCGCCAAGAACCGTGATGCTGAAGCCACAGCCCAGATTGCCGTAGCCGAACCGTTGATCGAGGCACTGAAGGAAGGTCGCCCCGCCCGCACAGCCATTCCGGAAGGGCAGGAAGAAGCCGTTCGTCGCCTGCAGCTCATGACCTCCAAGCCCGTGCTGTACGTGTGCAATGTGGATGAAGACTCGGCATCTACGGGCAACGCGTTCTCACAGGCGGTCAAGGCTAAAGCCGAAGCGGAAGGCGCTGCGGTTGTGGTGGTGTCTGCTGCTATTGAAGCCGAAGTTAGCCAGCTTGCAGATGATGAACGCCGTGAATTTCTGGAAGGCCTCGGCCTGAAGGATAGCGGGCTGGATCGCGTGATTGCTGCCGGGTACGGTCTTCTGGGGCTGCGCACCTACTTTACGGTTGGCCCCAAGGAAACACGGGCCTGGACCATTACCGCAGGCACAAAAGCACCGCAGGCAGCCGCCGTCATTCACAATGATTTTGAACGCGGCTTCATTGCCTGTGAAACAGTCGCGTACAATGATTACGTTCAGTATGGTGGGGAAGCTGGCGCTAAAGAAGCTGGCCGCCTGCGTATTGAAGGGCGTGATTACGTTGTGCAGGACGGTGATGTTCTGCTGTTCCGCTTCAACGTGTGATCCGGTAACGTTAAGCGGCTGAGACTAACACTGGAATGGGGATGAAGGACGCCATGAAGGCGCATGAAGACGGAGAACAGAGTGTGATAACGCAGACCGTGGCCGCGTCTGCGCCGGGACCAATGACGGTTCTGGCCAAGCGGGCCCGGCTGGCAGCACGCACTCTGGCCACCACCCCGTCTTCCGCGCGGGACCGGGCGTTGTGGGCCGCCGCTGCGGCCCTGCGTGAGGCATCAGCCACCATTCTGGAAGCTAATGCCCGCGATCTGGAAGCATCAACGGCCAATGATGCCTTTCGGGATCGGCTGACACTGACGCCGGAGCGCGTGGAAGCCATGGCGCGCGGGTTGGAGGATATGGCTGATCTGCCTGATCCGGTTGGTCGTGTTCTGGAAGAATGGACACGCCCCAATGGCCTGCGCATTCGTCGCGTGGCCACACCTGTTGGTGTGATTGGCGTGATCTATGAAAGCCGCCCCAACGTAGGGGCAGATGCGGCTGGTCTGTGCATCAAATCCGGTAATGCGGTGTTGTTGCGTGGTGGTTCGGAAAGTCTGCACAGTGCGCGGGCTATTCATGCCGCCATGCAGGCTGGCCTGCGGGCAGCCGATCTTCCCGAAGATGCCGTGCAGATTGCCCCCGATGCAGACCGTGCCCATGTGGCTGAGATGCTGGGTGCAGCCGGGCTGGTTGATCTGCTGATTCCGCGTGGTGGTCGGTCTCTGGTGGAACGTGTGCAGAAAGATGCCCGCGTGCCCGTGCTGGCCCACGCAGAAGGCCTCTGCCACACCTACATTCATTCCGCAGCAGACCCCAGCATGGCGCGGCGGATTATCCTGAATGCAAAAATGCGGCGGGTTGGTATTTGTGGGGCGACGGAAACCCTGCTGATTGATGCGGCCATTGCCCCCGGCCTGCTACCGCTGATTGTGGCTGATCTGGCTGAATTTGGCTGTGGCTTCAAGGCCGACGCTGCTGCGCGTGAGATTGTGCCGGATCTGCCTGCCGCGACCGAGAAGGATTTCGGGACCGAATGGCTGGACGCCATGTTGAATATTGCCGTGGTGGACGGCGTGGATGAAGCGCTGGACCATATTGCCCGCTATGGCTCCTCTCATACAGAAGCCATTGTCACGTCTGATGAAGCAGTAGCGAACCGCTTCATGAATGGTACGGACAGCGCGGTTGTGATGTGGAATGCCTCCACCCAGTTCTGTGATGGCGGGGAATTTGGGTTTGGCGCTGAAATCGGCATTGCCACAGGTCGCTTCCATGCACGTGGTCCGGTGGGTGTGGAGCAACTGACCACCTTCCGGTACGAAGTGCTCGGCACAGGGCAGGTTCGGACCTGATCTGGGTGGGCGGCCAGGACGCTATTCCAACTGCGGGGGACTTACGGCGCGCGCGTATCGGGTTGCTGGGGGGCTCCTTCAATCCGGCACATGAAGGGCATCTGGCCATTGCCCGTCGGGCGTTGCGGGCGCTGCGGCTGGATCAGGTGTGGTTTATGGTCTCGCCCGGCAATCCTTTGAAGGCAACGTCCGGTATGGCACCGTTTGTTCAGCGGCTTCAGTCGGTCGCGCGGCTGGTGGATGGCCATAAGCTGGTGGCAACGGACATAGAAGCCCGACTCGGCACGCGCTATACGGTTGATACCATCCGCAAATTGCAGATGCGTTTCCCTCATGCGCGGTTTGTGTGGCTGACCGGGGCAGATGGTCTGGCCTCCCTGCCGCGTTGGAAAGGCTGGCGGCAACTGGTGCGGTGTGTGCCTCTGGCCGTTATGCCCCGGCCGGGGCAGAATAATCGCGCCTTGCATGGGGCCGCGGGGCATTATATGGCGCACTGGCGCATACCGGCCCGCCGCGCAGCATTGCTTGCTGATCTCCCCCCTCCAGTATGGACTTTTCTTCCGGGGCGACAAAACGGTATATCTGCAACATCAATTCGTCAGAATGGTGGATTTGGGAGCTCTGTCGACTCTCTCGTCCCGTCTGGCAGGTCACACTCAGGAGAACGATCATAACCACCAATCCCCCCGCCGAGAAACCGAAACGCACACGGTCTTCCACGGCAACCGCCAAAGCCGCTGCCGCCAAGGCGCCGTCCGCCAGCCCGGTTGTGGCTGGTGCTGCTACCAGCACGGGCTCTGTCCGCAAGAAAGCCGCGGCATCCGGCCCCAAGGGCAAGGTCAAGCGCGAGCCCGTCTCTCCCGACGTTCTGGCGCAATCCCTCACCATCATCACCACCAGTCTGGATGATGATAAGGCCGAAAACATTGTGGTCATTGACCTTGCCGGTCGGGCCTCATTTGCGGACAAGATGGTGATTGCTACCGGTCTGGCTGATCGTCAGATTGCCGCCATGGCGCAGCATATCGAACGCAAGCTCAAGGAAATCGGCATCAAGCGTGTGCTGATCGAAGGGGCTAACGGATCAGACTGGGTGTTGCTGGATACGGGCGACATCATTGTGCATCTGTTCAAGCCAGAAGCACGCGAACTCTACGGTCTGGAAAAAATGTGGGGCGCGGAGCTGGATGACGGCAACGCAGAGGCTGTCCCCACAGCCTGAGTCTGTTTTCTGTGACGTGTGACCAGATGTTTCCGGCTTTGTTTCTTCATGCGCCTGACGCCCAACCAACCTTGGGGAGCACTCCATGAGGCTTGTTGCGGTTGGGCGCATGAAGGACAAGGCCGAACTGGCGCTTGTGGAGCGTTACCTCAAGCGCTTGCGCCCCCGGCTGGATATTGTGGAACTGGCTGACGGGCGCGGCAGCCCTGATGAAATCAAACGCCGGGAAGCACAGGCCATTCTTGCGGCGTGTCCTCCTCAGGCATTTCTCATCGTTCTTGATGAAGCCGGACGCTCCTTCAGTAGTCCGGGTTTTTCAGAAGCAATGGCGGAGTGGTCTGCTCTTGGCCGCTCGTTATGCTTCGTCATTGGCGGTGCTGAGGGGCTGGATGCCGCTGTTATTGAACGTTCTGATGCAAAACTGTCTTTTGGCACACTGACATGGCCGCACATGCTGGTACGGATCATGCTGGTGGAGCAGGTCTACCGTGCGCAGGCCATTGCCGCAGGGCATCCCTATCATCGTTCCGGACGCCCCTGATCCTGCCTTCCGTTTTCATGATGAAACTGTGCGGCCGGGTGCGGGCATAGCGGCTTTGTGATCGCCCCCCTGCCGGGCGAAGAAGACATCTTATAGGGATAAAGCCTCCTTTCACATGAAGATGGAAAAGCGCGATGCCAGCAGAGGTTCTTTATTCTCCTGAGCATGTTCGCGCTCTGATCAGCCAGAATGATGCGTTGCTGATTGACGTGCGGGCAGAAGAAGATTTTGCCAGGGAGCATATTCCGGGTGCAGTCAATATGCCGGATATTTTCACCTATCTGGCAGAAACATCTGAGGAAGGACTCAGCAAGCTTCAGCAGACATTTTCCACTCTGTTTGCAGATTACGGGCTGGATGGCAGCAAAAAGGCCATAGTGTATGAAGATGCGCTTCATACCCGCTACGGCGCATCATGCCGTGGATACTGGATTCTCAGTTATCTGGGTTATCCGCAGGTTGGTATTCTGGACGGCGGGTTGCAGGCGTGGCGTGCGCAGGGAGGATCTCTGACGGCGGAGCGTACGGTTATTACGCCCACCCAATTCCCCCTGAAGGTCAACACGGCATTGATGGCAACACGGAAAGACGTATTTGCCGCTCTGGAAAACCCCGGCATCAAACTGCTGGATAACCGTGACAAAGTGGAATGGCTGGGCGAAAGTTCCTCCCCTTACGGCGTGGATTTTGCCCCGCGCAAAGGCCGTATTCCCGGTGCGGTCTGGATAGAATGGTACGATTTCATGCGTGTTGACGCAGAGCAGTCGGCTTTCAGGTCTGCCGAGGATATTCGTGCACTGGCGGCATCGCGTAATCTATTCCCTGAAGATGATATTATCATCTATTGTTTCAAAGGAGCACGCGCAGCCAATACTTATGTGGCGCTGGCGTCTGCGGGTTTCCAGAAACTGCGCATTTACATGGGGTCCTGGAATGAATGGTCCCGCGATGAAAGCATGCCGATAGAGGACGGTCTGCCGCGCGCTTCCGTGCCGTATCACCGTCAATAAGAGGCTGCTTGTTGAAAAGTCTGCCAAGTCGGTCTGCCGAGGCTTTGGGGGCTGAATGATCTGGGTGTCGGCCGGATGGCACCGCATTGTGCTGCTAGGCCAATCCGCCTTTTGTCTCAAAAATCCTTCGCCGTCCCGCAACGGCTGACTTTTAACGCGTAATCGGAAAAACAGTGAGAACCTGTCAGATCACTCTGGCAGGTTGAAAATTGTTTTGAGGCAGCACGTCCTGATCTGCTGAAGCAGGTCGTTTAAGCCCCGATTTCGGTAACAGGCGGAATGGGTGATGCTCCGTGTTTTAGAAACCGGAAGCGGGAAACTGTGCTTCCGGGCTCATTTTTTCCCATTCTCGGCAAGTTGTGCGCAGAATTTTTACAAAACGGCTGACAATAGGCATGTTCTGGCCAGACCGAATGGCGACGGCAAGGGTGGCCCGTGGTGCGGGTTCGCTGATGGTATGGAACGTGACCCCGCCCGCATGAATCTGGCACAGGGAACGCGGCACAACTGAAACGCCCATCCCTGCGGCAACCAGCGGAACCGTGCCGGCAATCTGCGGTGCCTGCTGCCCAAGGATGGGTGTTACCCCGGCCAACTGATAGGCCGAAAGAATGGCGTCATGAAAACCGGGGCCTAGTTCACGGGGAAAGATGATCAAAGGATCATCCGCAACCATATCCAGACTGATAATAGGCTCTTCTGTCAGCCGATGACCACGGGGCAGGGCGATAACGGTCGGTTCATCCAGCAGATGCGAAACGGAAAGGCGCGCGGGATCAGGCACGGGTGGGCGAACAATGGCAATATCCGTACTGGACTCGTGCAGGGCGGCACACAGGGCCGGTGTATTGCTTTCTTCCAGAGAGAGGGTGACATCCGGGGCAATATCCCGAAAAGACCTGATGGCAAGAGGGATAACCGGAAGAAGCGGTACTGCTCCCGCTAGCCCGAGCCGGATGTGCCCGACTTCCCCGCGGGCGAGTCCTTCGGCTGTGACCTGAAACTGGTGTTGCAATTCCAGAATGGCGCGTGCGCGCGGAATCAGGGTTGCGCCAATTTCCGTCAGTTTTACACCGCGTGTCTGCCGTTCAAACAGTTTTACGCCCAATTTCTGTTCAAACTGGCGGATTTGCTGACTTAATGGGGGTTGTTCCATACCCAGTTCTTCAGCAGCACGGGTAATACTGCCAAGATCAGCTACTGTTACAAAGTAACGCAAGTGTCGGATGTTCATGTTGCATATATAATATGTATGGATAATGGGTTCAATATATATTGGAACACTTGATTGGCTTGTTATAACTTTTTCTCACAAATCTTAATCAGCAAGAGTGTGAGACGGTGCGAAGCATGAAAAACAGCCCGGTGACCGACATGGATGTCCGGTCTTCCGCCTTGGGAAATGGTGTCAGCAAAAAGCCCGTGGCAAACCGCCTGTATCAGACCTCCACCATGGCAGCGTTGCTGGATGCTGTTTATGATGGCGAAACCACTCTGGATGAACTGCTTCAGTACGGTAATTTCGGGCTGGGGACGTTCAACGCGCTTGATGGCGAAATGATTGTCACGGAAGGGGTGGTGCGCCAGTTCCGGGCTGAAGGGCTGGCAGCGGAAGTGCCTGGTTCTTTGAAAACACCGTTTGCCTGTGTCACCTATTTCGAACCGGAAAAAACGTTCAACATTGATCGTCCGCAGACCAAGGAAAGTTTTGAAGGCCTGGTGGACAGTCTGGTCGGGAACCCCAACCTGTTTGCCGCCGTGCGTTTTACCGGTGAGTTTGAACGGGTAGATACCCGGACGGTCTTCTGCCAGTGCAAGCCATATCCGCATATGCTTGAAGTGGTGAAGAAACAGCCGACCCTCACCATGGAATCTGTAACCGGCACCATGATCGGTTTCCGCACGCCTGTTTACATGCAGGGTGTGAACGTTGCTGGTTATCACCTGCATTTTCTGACGGAAGATCAGAAACGTGGCGGGCATGTTACCGAATATCGGCTGGTGCGTGGGCAACTGGAAGTTGCCACGATCTCCGACCTTGAAATCAAGCTGCCTCGCACCGAGCAGTTTGCTCAGGCCAATCTGAATCCTGAGCACCTGAGCGAAGCCATTCGGATTGCTGAAGGCGGCTAACTTCCTTTTCTAACCACCAGACTCTGCAAAACAGCAAGTTCTGGTGGTTATTCTTTCAGGATCTTACAGTCATGACGAAAAAATCTGATCACGCTGCACAATGCGGCGCGGAGCTTATTGTCCAAAATCTGGTGGCCCACGGCATCACGCATGTCTTTGGTATTCCAGGGGCCAAGGTTGACCGCCTGTTTGATGCGCTGGTCGATTCCCCCATTACCACGGTGGTCACCCGGCATGAACAGAACGCTGCTTTTATTGCGGGTGGTCTGGGGCGTTTGACGGGAAAGGCTGGTGTAGCAATTGCAACATCCGGTCCGGGTGCTTCAAATTTTGTAACTGGTCTTGCAACTGCCAATTCAGAAGGGGACCCGGTTCTGGCTATTGGCGGTGCCGTCAAACTGGCGGATCGCCTGAAGCTGACCCACCAGACCATGGATACGGTCAGCCTGTTCAAGCCCATTACCAAATACAGTGCGGAAATTACGACGCCGACGGCTATTTCAGAAGTCATTGCCAATGCCTTCCGTTTTGCAGAAAGTGGTCGGCCGGGCGCATCGTTTGTCAGCACACCTATGGATGTTCTGTCCATGCCCGCTGATGCACCCGTTCTGGCAGATCGGGCCGTGCCCAAAACGGGTCCGGCCTCGGCAGATGTTGTGGCTGAGGCAGCTAAAATTCTGAAAAATGCAGCCCGCCCGGTCGTGTTGCTGGGCATGCTGGCCAGCCGTCCGGATGTTGCAGAGGCCGTAAGAACTTTTGTGAAGGAAACCGGCGTTCCTGTTGTGGGCACCTATCAGGCGGCGGGTGCGGTTTCTCATGAACTGGTGGACCGGTTCGGCGGGCGCGTTGGTCTGTTCCGCAACCAGCATGGTGATCAGCTTCTGCATGAAGCCGATGTTGTGGTGACAATTGGCTACAACCCGGTGGAATATGATCCGTGGCTGTGGAACGTGAATGATGCCCGCAAGATCATCAATATTGATATTGTCGCGGCAGAACTGGACAACGCCTTTGTGCCTGTTGTTGAACTGGTGGGGGATATTGCCCCGACAGTGAAAGCTCTGGCCAAGGAAACCGGGAAGCTGGATCGTGCACCGGAACTTGAAACCATTCTGGAAGGCTACAAGACTGCTCGTAGTTCTGCGCTGCTGAACGCCCGCAGCACCAGCAACAATGCTGTACATCCGCTCCAGATTGTGCGTGAACTTGAACAGTTCGTCACATCGGACATGACGCTCTGTCTGGATATGGGCACGTTCCATATCTGGCTGGCCCGTTATCTGCTGTCCTTCCGGGCGCGGCAGGTGTTGATCAGCAACGGCCAGCAGACCATGGGGGTCGGCCTGCCGTGGGGGATTGCGGCTTCTCTGGTTAATCCTGCGGAAAAAGTGATCTCCATTTCCGGTGATGGCGGGTTCATGATGTCCAGCATGGAGCTGGAAACCGCTGTGCGGCTGAAGTGCAATCTCATCCATATGGTCTGGATTGATCAGGCCTATAACATGGTTGAAATGCAGGAAAAGAAAAAATACGGTCGTGGTTCTGGCGTGGATTTCGGGCCGATTGATTTTGCAAAATTTGCAGAAGCATGCGGTGCCAAAGGCATTACCGTCAATTCTGCGGATGGCGTCGGCAAAGCCCTGCGTGACGCCATGGATGTTCAGGGTCCGGTGGTGATTGCCGTGCCGGTTGATTACTCCCACAACCATCTGCTCATGCAGCCGCTGGCCCAGTTGGGGGAAACCTCTGCGGCAGCGTAAAGCCTGTTCTGGCCCAAACGCATATTGTTTTACTGTTTCTCCGCAGCGCTTCCTGTTATAACACACGGCGCTGCGGTGTTTTAAAATGCATTGAGGGAGAGAATGCCTCTCCCTGATGTCTTTCCTGCGCCCGGCTGCGTAGTATGAAAGACCTTGATCCGTGCAGATGTCGCCCCCCGACTTCACACAGCATTTTCCTGCTTCTCCTTGCAGGCCAGCAAACCCGTGGGTTGTTGGCGTGTCCTTGGCTATCCGGCTTGACGGACGCGCCAGAGCACCGGAACGTCTACAGATAAAAGGGCGTTCACCGCATGCGGGCCGCCCGTGGATGTTTTGGTGAAGGAAAGAGGAATGCAGGTCTCATCTGTGGATGCAGCAGGCAACGGCGGCACACGCCGGGGTGCCGCGGTCTTGCTGGAAATTCTGCGTAGCGAAGGCGTAGAGTATATTTTCGGTAACCCAGGTACCACGGAACTCCCGTTAATGGACGCCCTGCTGGAAGTGCAGGATGTGCGGTATATCCTTGGCCTGCAGGAAGCCAGCGTGGTGGCCATGGCCGATGGTTACGCACAGGCAGCGCGCAAGCCGGGTTTCCTGAATCTGCACACAGCGGGCGGTCTGGGGCACGGCATGGGCAATCTGCTGAATGCCAGCGTGTCTCAAACGCCATTGGTGGTTACGGCCGGGCAGCAGGATTCCCGCCACACCATCTCAGACCCTCTTTTGTTTGGTGATCTGGTTCAGATTGCACGCCCGGCAGTCAAATGGGCGCAGGAAGTGGCGCATGCCGACCAACTTCCCGTGCTGATGCGCCGCGCGTTCCATGATTCCATGGCCGCCCCAACAGGTCCGGTTTTCCTCTCTCTTCCCATGGATGTCATGGAAGAAATGAGCAGCGTGGATATTGGCACTCCCTCAGTCATCAATCGGAATGCTGTGGCTGGCGGGCTGGACCAACTGGCGGAAACATTAGCCGCCATTTCTCCAGGCCGATTGGCCATTATTGCGGGCGATGAAGTCTATGCATCGGATGCTGCGGCTGAAGTGGCAGCAGCAGCGGAATGCCTGGGTGCACCCGTGTATGGTTCATCCTGGCCCTCTCGCGTGCCTTTTCCCACGGCACATCCATTGTGGTGCGGCAACCTGCCTACCCAGGCCACAGCGATTGCCGAACGGCTGAGTGATTATGACGCCATTTTTGCATTGGGTGGGAAATCCCTGATTACCATTCTCTATACGGAAGGTCCGGCTGTGCCGCCGGGATGCGCCGTATATCAGATGTCTTCCGATGTGAAGGATTTGGGGCGCACATTCTATACGCCGCTTTCCGTGGTGGGGGATATCAAGGCTTCTCTCTCGGCGTTGCTTCCGCTGTTGCAGGCAGCAACGGCTGGGCGGCAGGATGCTTATGCAGCCAATGCTGCCACGGTGGCGCAACAGCGCCGGACGTTGCGGGCCGAGGCTATTCAGGAAGCCCAGAGCCGCCAGAACGAAGCGGTTATTCCGCCACGGGTGGCAGCGTGGGAAGCTGTGCGGGCCATCGGTCCCGATGTTGCGATTGTGGATGAAGCTATTGCAACGTCTTCCGATGTGCGGCTGTTTCTGGAAAGTTCATGGTCTGGCCAATACTCTTTCCTGCGGGGTGGGGCGCTGGGCTGGGGCATGCCTGCTGCGGTGGGCGCTTCTCTTGGTTTGGGGCGTGACCGGGTTGTCTCTCTGGTGGGGGATGGTGCGGCGCTTTATTCGCCTCAGGCCTTGTGGACGGCAGCGCATGAAAAGCTGCCTGTCACATTCGTGGTCATGAACAACCGCGAATATAATGTTCTCAAAAATTTCATGCGGCAGCAGAAAGATTACATTTCTGCACGTGATGGAACATATCCAGCTATGGATATTGTTGATCCGACCATAGATTATCAGGCTATGGCGCGGTCTATGGGTGTACCTTCGTGTCAGGTTACACGGGCTGCGGATATCGCACCTGCCATTGAAGCATCTCTGGCTTCCGGTGGTCCATCGCTTGTCGAAATCATGATTGCGGCAGGGTAAGCCTGTTTTATACCGGAGGGTTTGATGAAGATCGGTCTGTTTATTCCCTGTTATATTGATGCGTTTTATCCTAACGCCGGGATAGCGACGTTGGAACTGCTTGAAAAACTTGGCCAGGATGTTGAGTATCCAATGGATCAGACCTGCTGCGGTCAGCCCATGGCGAATTCCGGCTGCAACTCTGATGCCGCCGCGGCCGAGGCGTTGTTTGTGCGCAATTTTGCCAAATATGATGCCATCGTCATGCCTTCCGGTAGCTGCACCCATCATGTGCGCGACAATTTTGACGCCATTCCGCAGACGGAAGACGTTAAGCATGTGCGCAAGAACACCTACGAATTGGTGGAATTTCTGCACGACATTCTGAAAGTTGATGCTTTCCCCTGGGCAGAGTTTCCGCACAAGGTAGGCCTGCACAACAGTTGCGGCACCCTGCGCGCCCTGCGCACTGCCAGCATGTCCGAACTGGGAGAGCCGTTCTTCTCCAAACCCATGGATCTGTTGTCAAAAGTAAAGGGCATTACCTTTGCAACCCCCAAGCGGCCTGATGAATGCTGCGGGTTTGGTGGCACGTTCTCCGTAACGGAAGAAGCCATTTCCGCCCGTATGGGGCTGGACAAGGTGCGTGACCATCACAATGCCGGGGCGGAATATATTGTTTCGGCCGATACGTCCTGCATGATGCATCAGCAGGGCTGTGCTGAGCGGAATGGCGTGCCCATTCGCTTCATTCATATTGCTGAAATCCTGAACGGAGCACGGGCATGAAGGTCAAACCAGTCAATCACGCCAAGGCGGCGGAAGAGTTTCTGGAAGACGCCCCGCATCTGACCTTTCATGATGAAAGGCTGTGGGACATGCGTCAGAAGCGCGACCAGCAGATGCACCTGCTGCCGGAATGGCAGGATCTGCGCACGCGTGCTTCTGAAATCAAGGAGCACACGCTGGCCAACCTGCCTGAATATCTGGAGCAGTTTGAAGCCAATGCCAAAAAGAATGGCATTCATGTGCACTGGGCGGCTGATGGTGCGGAACATAACCGCATTGTTGGCGAGATTCTGGAAAAGCACGGTGCAAAGTCGCTCATCAAGAGCAAGTCCATGGTCACGGAAGAATGTGACATGCGCGCTTATCTGGAGCCGCGCGGTGTAACCGTGACGGAAACGGATCTGGGCGAGCGCATCCAGCAGCTTGATGATCAGCTTCCCAGCCATATTGTTGTGCCCGCCGTGCACAAACTTGTGCCGGATGTGGCAAAGATTTTTGCCAAAAACTACCATACGGACCCGAACGATAACGATCCGCAGTCCCTGGCGGAAGCACAGCGTATGGCGGCGCGCCCCGTTATTCTGACGGCGGATGCAGGCATGACGGGCGGCAACTTTCTGGTGGCGGAAACCGGAACCTTTGTTGTCTGCACAAACGAAGGCAATGCAGATCTAAGCTCTACAGTGCCAAACCTGCATATTGCTACGCTGGGGATTGAACGCCTTGTGCCGCGTATGGCTGACCTTGGCGTGTTTGTGCGGCTGCTGTCACGCAGCGCGCTTGGTTCGCCCATCACGCAGTACACCACCCATTTCCGTGGCCCGCAAAAGGGCGGGGAAATGCACATTATTCTGGTGGATAACGGACGCTCCACCCGGCTGGGCATGGAAGAGTTCTGGACGTCTCTTAAATGTATCCGCTGCGGTGCCTGCATGAACACCTGCCCGGTCTATCGCCGTTCCGGTGGTCTGTCCTACGGTGCCGTGTATTCTGGCCCGATTGGCGCAATCATTGATCCCACCTTCAATGAACGGAAATACAGCACCCTGCCGTTTGCCTCCACCATGAACGGAAGCTGCACCAACGTCTGTCCCGTGAAGATCAATATTCATGAGCAGCTTTACAAATGGCGGCGTGTGCTGGCCGAACATCATGAACTGCCGTTTGTGAAGCGGGAGATCATGCATATGGCTGGCAAATTGATGGGTCAGCCCAAATTGTACCGCACAGCCATTAACGGGACCGAGGTCGCGCTCAGCACCATGCCGCGCTTTGTGCTGTATAACTGGCTCAACCCGTGGGGCAAACACAGGGAACTGCCGCACCCGGTGAAGCAGACTTTCCATAGCTGGTACAAGCAGAACCGTCTGAAGAAGGACAAGGCACAATGAGCTCGCGCGATACCATTCTGGCGACCCTGCGCGCCAACCGTCCAGACCCTGCTGCCCATCCACTGCCACCCGTGGCTATGTTGGGGGATATGGATAAGGGGCGTGACCGGTTTGAAAATTCCCTTCAGATTCTGGGTGGTCAGATTTTGATGCCTCAGGAAGGTGACACACTGGCCACGGCCATTGCCCGCCGTTTTCCAGACGCCAAGGTGATCTGCTCCGCTGTGCCTGATTTTGAAGGCACC
This sequence comes from Acetobacter tropicalis, assembly GCF_030644465.1. Classification (NCBI taxonomy): domain Bacteria; kingdom Pseudomonadati; phylum Pseudomonadota; class Alphaproteobacteria; order Acetobacterales; family Acetobacteraceae; genus Acetobacter; species Acetobacter tropicalis. Next base: position 2,117,919 of record NZ_JAUYUW010000001.1, read on the forward strand.
ATTCGCATTGAAGAGATTGAATCTCCGCAGCAGGCAGCGGCCACTGATGTGCTGGTTGTACGCAGCCCCTTCGGTATTGCGGAAATGGGGTCCATCTATCTAAGCGAAGCGCAACTGAATAACCTTAATTCAGCCGCGCATCTGACCCAGCATATTGTGGTGATCCTGTCTGAGGAAAATCTGACCGCCAATATGCACACGGCCTATCTGGAGCGTCCGGAATTTCACACCGCCAACTATGGCGTGCTGATGAGCGGCCCTTCCGCGACAGCGGATATTCAGGGGGTTCTGATCCGCGGGGCACAGGGCGTTCGCTCCCTGTCGATCTGGTGGGAATAAACACGGCTTGAGAGCCACGAAAAAGCCGGAGGGGACATATCCCGCTCCGGCTTTTTTATGGGGAAAGCCTGCGTCGGAAGAATCCTGTTTCGTCCAGATGTTCACTGTAAGTCTGATTTTAAAGTCGGCTTGAAAATTCAGCCATCGAAGGCTGCCGCATTCTAGAAAGTGAAAAGAGAGATTGTCAGCCCGGATGCGGCACGATCAGGGCGTAAATCCAAACGGTTCAGCTACAAAAAACGCCCGTAGACCGCCCACACAGATTGCTCAAACAGCCTGTGAATATCTTGTCGCGTAAGGTTGCGTCTTACAGGGGGGCGTGATCGAAAACGAGCCCCACAATCCGCTTTGTGATGGCTGGAAAATGTGCGGAGGACGCAGGAATGGTGAGAACGCATTGTCTGTATCCGCGCTGTCAGGCATGAAAGGGCGGAACTCCAAACTCTTCTTTCCGTTTGTCAGCAGGTTTTTAGATGTCAGAACATACTCCCATTGGTCTTGAACAAGAGCGTCGATCCATCAGAGCGTTGACCCATTCAGGGAATTTCCATCTTGATGAGACAATGGGGTATGTCATTCTTCATTACGCTCTTGCCCCCAAAGGAGATCTGCGCGCGCGCGTGATTGACCGTGCAGCATCCGACGGGCTGGAACTGGTCCGCACGCGTGCCCCAGACCAGATTGCCCAGGCTGATATTGTTTTTGACGTAGGCGGCCGTCATGATCCTGCCCAGGGGCGGTATGACCACCACATGAAGGAAAAGCCCCTGCGTGAAGATGGGGTGCCATACAGCGCGGCAGGTTTGTTGTGGAAAGATTATGGCCGCGCTGCCCTGCGTAATATTCTGACCAGCCCGGTGGATGATGACACACTGGAGGCAATGTGGCGGACAATCGACAAATCCCTGATTCTGCCCATTGATCAGGATGACAATGGCGTTGCCAAAATGGGCAAACTTTCTCTGGCGGATATTGTCTCCGCCTGTGGCCCTGCATGGGACACAACGGAACTGTATGGTCGGCAGGAAGCGCTGGCGCGGGAAGCTCTGGGTTTTGCCAATGCGGCGACAGCGGCGGGGGCTCATCTGGTCAACACGGTTGACCGTGTGCGCGCAAGCCTGAAGGCAACAGACCGCGTTCTGCAAGCCTATGAAAAAGCCGAAGACAAACGGATTCTGCTCATGGAAACCGGCATGCCGACCGAGAAGGTGATCTTCGAGCATGATCTTCCGGTTGTGTATGTTGTGTCTCCGGCTGGTCCGGATCAGTGGAACGTAAAGGCAATCCCGCCCGTGCGCGGGGATTTCGGCCAACGGGTTTCCCTGCCGGAAGCATGGGGTGGACTGGAAAAAGAGACGCTGGCGCAGGTCTCTGGCGTGGAAGACGCCGTTTTTGCGCATCCGGCCCGTTTCATTTGCGGTGCTAAAAGCCGGGAAGGGGCGCTGAAAATGGCGCAGCTTGCTTTGGAAATTGATGCAGCAAACCAGCCGCAATAAGGCGTAATCCTCCTGCCCCGTGAAAATTTTCCGGGGCAGAAGGAAAATGTTAGGCTTGAGTAAAAAAGGGAGAAGGGCAGATCTCTGCCAGTACTCTGTAACGATGCTTGAGTGGTCGGAAAAACAGACAGCCGCTTTGCTTGTTTACTGTATTTCTCAAATTTTTTGCCAAGGTTTGATGAGTGTTGGCACACGACACGTCATCAGGCACGCAAAGCGCCCATAGGGGCCAACCTGTATCAGGAAAATGCAGCCAGTTTTGCAAAAAATCTGAAGGCTGAGTGGTTTTTACGTGTCTGTTTTTTATGCAGGCATGCTGAACAGGGGCCGGGCTATAAAAAGCCCGGCCTTGAAAATGTCAGTTGCTGACACGTTCAATCTGGGCGCCACAGGCGGCCAGTTTGCGTTCTACCGCTTCATAACCACGGTCCAGATGATAGACCCGGCTCAGAATGGTTTCTCCATGGGCCGCCAGCCCCGCCAGAATCAGCGAGAAAGATGCCCGGAGGTCTGTTGCCATGACAGGTGCGCCAGAAAGGCTATGCACGCCCCGGATAATGGCGGAAGAGCCATGCACATTGATGCGTGCGCCCATACGGTTGAGTTCCGGCACATGCATGAAGCGGTTTTCAAAAATGGTTTCCGTAATCATGGATGCACCTTCCGCAACAGAAAGCAACGCCATGAACTGGGCCTGCATGTCTGTCGGGAAGCCAGGGTAGGGTTCTGTCATGATATCAATGCCACGCAGCGCACCGGTGCGGCGCACGCGCATGGCATTTCCTTCCTGCGTTACTTCCACGCCCGCTTCTTCAAATGCGCGCACCACAGCGCCCAGATGTTCAACCTGACCACCAATCAGGCGAAGGTCACCCCCGGTAATGGCTGCAGCGCAGGCGTATGTGCCACATTCAATGCGGTCAGACATAATGCGGTGCGTGGTTCCGTGCAGGGCTTCCACACCATCAATAATAATGAGGCCCGTGCCCGCACCGGTAATCTTGGCACCCATGGCGTTCAGGCAGCTTGCCAGATCAGCCATTTCCGGCTCACGCGCCGCGTTGACAATTTCCGTGCGCCCTTTGGCGAGGGTGGCGGCCATCATCAGGTTTTCCGTTGCCCCGACCGAGGCGAACGGCAGCACGATGCGGTCGCCCTTCAGGCCCTCTGGGGCGCGGGCATGGATGTAGCCGTTTTCAAGCGTGATGACAGCGCCGAGTGTTTCCAGCCCCTTGAGGTGCATATCCACAGGGCGGGTGCCAATGGCGCAGCCGCCGGGGAGGGAAACACGGGCTTCCCGACAGCGGGCGAGAAGTGGGCCCAGCACAAGGATGGAGGCCCGCATCTTGGAAACAATATCGTAAGGCGCTTCCGTGCTGGTGATTTCGCCCCCTACGGAAAGGGTGGTCTTGTCACCGTTTACAGCCTCAACCGTCAGGCCGTGCTGGGTCAGCAGGGCGCACATGGTGGCAATGTCCGCAATGTGCGGCACATTGGTCAGCACCAGACGTTCAGAAGTCAGCAGGCCTGCTACAAGCAGTTTCAGGCCAGCATTCTTGGCCCCGCCAATCGTGATTTCGCCGTGAAGGGGGCGGCCACCCCGGATGATGAATCTGTCCATGGGTTCTGCTTACATGCGGGGCGTGGCAACGCCACGCTGGCCCATATATTTGCCTGCGCGGTCTGCGTAGCTGGTCTCACACGGGGTTTCTCCCTTGAAGAACAGAAACTGGCAGATGCCTTCATTGGCATAAATGCGCGCAGGCAACGGGGTGGTGTTGCTGATCTCGATTGTTACCTGGCCTTCCCATTCGGGTTCCAGCGGTGTGACGTTCACAATAATACCGCAGCGGGCATAGGTGGATTTGCCAAGGCACACCACCAGCACATCCCGCGGGATGCGGAAATATTCAATGGTGTGGGCCAGCACAAAGCTGTTGGGCGGAATGATGCATTCATCTGCCTTGCGGGACACAAATCCTTCAGGGCTGAAGTTCTTGGGGTCCACAATGGCGTTGTTCACATCCGTGAAAATACGGAAATCATCCGCCACGCGCGCATCATACCCGTAGGAGGACAGACCGTAGGAGATCACGCCTTCCCGTTTCTGGCTTTCTACAAACGGTTCGATCATGCCGTGATCCTGTGCCATCTGGCGGATCCAAGTATCGGGCATCACGGGCATGTCGGGGTTTCTCCATTGGCGGGGTCTGTTGGGGATGTGGCGGGCTGAGTATCCGCTTCCTGTTCCTGCCTGCTGCGGGCCTGCTGTTTGCGGCGGCGCAGGTTGGCGCGCAACGCAGCGGCCTGCCGTGCTGCACGGTCAGCTTTTGCGTCTGCTGCCTTGGACGTTACAGAAGGGCCGGAAGAGGGAGAAGAAGGCGTGTCAGTCATGCCAGCGTCAGAATGTTAAAGTATCCTCTGCTGCCTAGCAGAGAGGCGCTGCCATGCCTAGGTGCCGTGCGCGTCAAAGCGCGCGCGATGCCTGTATGGAACGGCTTCAGATGCATTCCATACAGGGGAATAATGGTCAGAGATTGGCGATCAGTTTCAGCCCCATGATGGAGGCATCAGGAATGTGGTGTGTCTCACCCGGATGGATCATGTACTGGAACGTGGGCTGGATCAGCACGCCGGGAAAGGCATCTATGGCGTAATAGGCCTCAATGATGTGCGCGTTATTCTGCACGCCATGCAGGGTGGGGCCCAGAGAGAGACCTGCATTCTGCGCCAGAATCTGGCTTTCCCTCCTGCGGCGGCTGACATGATACCAGGAATACAGAACCCCCAGACGGTCTGTCAGACGGGAGGGGATGACCCCCACCAGAGAGAACCCCGCATAGGCCTGATCAGACAGATTGACCACGCGTGGGGTGACATGCACGTAACCTGCCATCAGATAGCCGCCGGCCATCATGTTACGTCCGCCACGCCGATAGATCATCTGGTCTGCTTCCACCCAGAACATGTCTGACGGGGCAGACCGTTTTCCGGGAATGGTTTCGGCAACCTTCTCAGGCAGTGCGGAGGAAATCTTGTCCGCATAGCGGGTGGTGTCATGCGCATAGCCGATCACATAGTGGCCCGGCAGACGGTTGCGGGTCAGAAAGGGCTGCCATGTGAATTCGATCGGCAGGGAGAGGCCAGTGGTATTTTCTGCTCCCCACGCCCAGCCGCTCGGGTTGTCGGTCAGGGCGCTGACGGAATACGCGCCCACCTGCAGCGCTGTATCGCGTGTTGGCCGCAGGCGCACCCGTGCGCCCCATGTGGCTTTGGGGTAAACGCTGAAACCCGGATTCTGCTTCAATGCAACAGGCGCGGAGCATGTGACCATGAAGGAGCACAGCAGCGGAGAGGTGGCGAACACATGGGTGAGGGACATGCGGCCGAAAATGACGTCCATGCGGTTCTGCATGAAGCGTTTTTCGGCATACAGATCCACCAGATGCGCCGCCACGTTGCCAGAAAGAGAATAGACTTCCTGCATGGCAACGTAATACTCGCCCAGCCGCCCGTTTTGCAGCGCCTTGCCTGCCCGTTCCATGACCAGTGCATGCACGGACCATCCTTTCAGATGTGCCATCCGTTCAAGGTCAAATACGCCCTGAAGGGTGAGTTCATGCACATAGCTGACCCCTTTCTCCAGCCCTCCTGTCATCACGCCCATGGCTTCTCCCTTGTAGGTAAAGGAGAACGTGAAGCCGCGGTCATGCAGCCAGTTTCTGGGGCCTGTCAGTTGTGGCACCAGATGGCCAGAGCCTGCCGTGGGTACGTAATAGGGGTCGTTCATGTCCATGCGGCGGAGGGCATCCAGCCGTGGTGGCAGCAGTCCTGATGGTCCTTCCCATGATGTCAGGGCATCCAGCTCCAGCGTGTGGGCCGCTCCCTGTTGATCCCCCGCCGGTGCGTAAGACTGCACACTCATGGTTGCGTAACCGGGGGTTGGCAGAACCGGTACGCCGCTTGGAGGAATAGGTGTGTTGGGCGGGCGCTTGATGGCAGCCGGATCAGGCCCAAGGCTGCCAGCATCCATCATGCCCGTATTCAGCGGGCGCGTGGTTGCCGTAACATTCGGGCGGACCTTGGCGCTCGGGCTGACAATGGCGTCCGTTACGGGGGCTACGGGTTTTTCCAATGTCTGGGGGGCAGCTGCCGCTTTGTGCGAGCTCGCTCCCCAAGACACTATAAGCGCCAGGGCCAGATAGCCTGTATCCATACGGGATCTGGTGTACGACAGCGGGCGTTGCGTTTTATCGCAACGGGCTTCTGACAGTCTCATGCCTGAATTCTCGTTTTGTAGGAAAAAATGGCGATGCCTGAGGCTGAGGCGCAGGGGGCCTCTAGCCGTTAACCGTGCAGGGTAAAGCCTACAGGGCTGTAACGTCCTGCACGGACGTGAACGGCTTTTCGCCATGCCGTTGTAAGGCCAAGGGCGTTCTGAGAAACGGGAGAAAACAGAAGAGTATCAGTCAAACAGCCAGCGTGATGAGAGTGCTGGCGGAACGTTGCTGGGGAAGAGGCGCTGTTTTTCATAATGCGTGGACCATTTCGTTTTTGTTTTTTGAGTGGTCAGGCAGAAGTTGAAACAGAAAGGAAAAACAGCGTCAACAATTGAGTAAGTTATAACAAGAAATATGAGCGAAAACGAAAGAAAATTACCAAAAATGTGATAATTATATCATAGCTTGCAAAGAAACCTGTCGGTTTATGAAGGGATCATATCCCGCCATCCAGACAACACAGCATGCGAATGCTCTAACCCTGCCCGAAAGCCCGAAGAACACAGCGCTTCAAATTCCGCCTTATGCTCATAGGTGGGCATCAGCTTTTGCAGTAGAGCGTTTTTATGGGTGGCGGGGTGAAAATAGATTTCAGACACACCTTCGGGCAGATGGGCTGCAAGGGCGGCCACCCTGTCGGCTGTCATATGTCCGCTCCATGCCAGGCCGAAGCACCAGTCATTGGTTACCAGCCCTGCGGAAAGGATCTGGTGGCGGAGCAGGTTGGTCCACCGGCGGAGGGCGGCGTCTCCCAGCGTATCCGTGTAGGTGCCAGCCGCGTAAAGCGGTTCTGGGGGTTCCAGCGGTGTGCGCACAGCCCGTAGGCCATATTGCTTGCCAATATCAATCAGCAGACGGCCAACCGTGGGATGGAGATGCATGTGCTTGTGGGCGTTTGCATGGTCCAGAACCAGCCCCGTACGCCGAAAAGCCTCAAACTGGGCCGTGATCTCGGCTGCCAGTTCCTTACGGCCTTCGGGGCGGAAAAAGTAATCAATCCCCAGGCCCAGTTGGGAGGAAGAGAACCAGCCATCGGGCTGGGTGACCAGTGGCAGACGGGTGTGGGGCAGAACAGAAGCCCCTTCAATCACCACCAGATGCAGCCCGACCCCAAGGTTTGGCAGGCGTTTTGCCCGTTCAACGGCATCTTCCGCAGCGGGGCCCGCCACCATCAGGCTGGCGGTAGAAAGCACACCTTCGCGGTGGGCGATCTCAATGGCCTCATTCACTTCAACCGACAGGCCGAAATCATCAGCGGAAATAATGGCGCGTTTCATGGGTAAACCCTGTCTTCCCGTCGCGGAGGGGAGAGTATGGCCAGACACAGGAGCCAGATCATACTCTCCAACCCAACAGGAAGTGGAGCGTTCTCAGGCCGCGTTACGGTCGCGCAGGAAGTGGAAGAATTCCACACCTTCACGCAGGCGGCGCTTCATCATCTGCGGAGAACGAACCATTTCACTGACAATGGACGCAATCTTCGGGGCGCGGAAATAGAATTTCTTGTAGAATTCTTCCACGCTGGTGAAAATTTCCGTGTGGGACAGATGCGGATAATGCAGCGGCGCCATCTGCACGCCGTTTTCGTCAATCAGTTCCGCATTGCTTTCATCCAGCCAGCCGTTCTCGGTTGCCTGCTTGTGCAGGGCTGTGCCCGGATACGGAGCGGCCAGAGACACCTGAAGGGTGTGCGGGTTGATTTCCTTGGCGAAATTGATGGTTTCCTGAATGGTTTCCTTGGTTTCGCCCGGCAGACCCAGAATGAAGGTGCCGTGAATCTTGATTCCAAGTTCATGGCAGTTCTTGGTGAACTCACGCGCCACTTCAACGCGCATGCCCTTCTTGATGTTGTGCAGGATCTGCTGATTGCCGCTTTCATATCCTACCAGCAGCAGGCGCAGGCCGTTGTCACGCAGAACTTTCAGGGTTTCACGCGGCACATTGGCTTTGGCGTTGCAGGACCAAGTGATGCCCATCTTGCCCAGTTCACGCGCAATGGCTTCCGCACGGGGCAGGTCATCAGTGAAGGTATCATCATCAAAGAAGAATTCCTTCACCTGCGGGAAATACTGGCGTGCCAGCCGGATTTCGGCTGCCACATGCTGCGGGCTGCGCGTGCGGTAGCGATGGCCACCCACCGTCTGCGGCCACAGGCAGAAGGTGCAGCGGGATTTACAGCCACGGCCTGTGTAGATGGAAATGTACGGGTGCATGAGATAGCCGATGAAGTAGTCTTCAATCCGCAGATCACGCTTGTACACTTCGGTCACGAAGGGCAGGCTGTCCATGTCTTCAATCATGGCGCGGTCACGGTTGGCGACAATCACGCCATCCTTGTTGCGCCATGTAATGCCGTCCACATCCTTGAAATCGCGGCCTTCAGCAATTTCCTTGATGGTGTAATCAAATTCGTTACGGGCCACGAAGTCGATCGGAGCACCTTTCAGCAGGCTTTCTTCCGGCTGAACGGCAACTTTTGCGCCCACCATCCCGATTTTCAGGTTGGGGTTGGTGTCCTTGAGCATCTGGGCCACCTGCACATCCTTCGCGAAGGATGGGGTGGAGGTGTGCAGAACCACCAGATCGCGGTTCTTCGCGTCTTCCAGAATGGGGTCCATACCCATGCCAGCAGGCGGTGCGTCAATCAGACGGCTGCCTTCAACCATGGCGGCCGGCTGGGCAAGCCAGGTTGGATACCAGAAGGATTTGATCTCACGTCGCGCCTGATAGCGGGAACCAGCACCGCCATCAAAACCATCAAAGGTCGGAGGCTGGAGAAAAAGGGTTCTCATCATGGGTCTTATCCTGACAAGGCTGAAAGGTGTTCTGAGAAACTCAGGAAATATGGGTAGGGACTTACCGCCGAGGGAGGGGCGAGACAAGCAGTATCAGCGCTCTGCTGACAAATGCCCCGGAGACGGCGGGGGAATGGGGTGTGGCGCGACATGCATGGTCTGCCCACGCCAGTCCACACGTGTGCCACTGGCGCTACCCACCATAATGGCCGCAGAAAGCCAGTCTCTCATGGGCAAAAGCAGCAGGGGCCACAAGGGTCGGGTGCCGACCGTCCGGTCTATGAGCAGGGCGGTCACGGCCCGTATGGCCCATACGCTGAAGAACAGCAGGCACGCCCACAGCGCATGAGGCTGGAACAGAAACACCAGAGTCGCCCAGAAAAGCGGAAGCTGGATGGACGAGGCCGCATACCCGGCGGGGGCGAGGGTGCAGACTGTGCGGCCCCATCTGAGCTCGTGTGAAAGCAGTTCAGATGTATTGCGTTCCGCAATGGTGGTCCATGTCAGGCAATCGGCAATGGTGATGTCATAACCCCGCTGCCGCACCAGCCGACCCAGAAGGGCATCATCCGCTACGTGGGGCAGCAGGGCTTCAAACCCTCCTACAGCGTCCAGCATCTCACGCTTCAGGGCCATGGTGGCGCCCAGACAGTCCTGCCGCCCCAGATAGCGGGACAGGATAACGCCCGGAAGGAAGTTGTGGTTGATCTGGCAGGCAGCCAGCATCTGCACCACGGTCGATTTGGCTGGCAGCCCGGCATACAGGGTGGTGACCAGCCCCGTGCCGGGTTTGCTCAGCGCGCTGACAATATGCCGCAGATAATCGGGGGTGACATGAATATCCGAGTCGGAAATGACCAGGATGTCATATTTCGCCTGAGGCAGAATGTTCATCAGATTGCTGATCTTGCGGTTCATCCCATGTACGGCGGGATTAATCACAATCTGCATATCCAGATGCGGGTGGCGTTGCTGGAGACGCCTGACAATGGCGATTGCGGGGTCATCATCGTCCCGCACACCAAAGAGAATTTGCACGGCCCCGCCAGGGTAATCCTGCGTGCAGAAACTCTCCAGCGCTTCTTCCAGTAACGGCTCGGACCCATAGAGGGGCTTGAGAACCGTTACTGGAGGGAGCGGCGTGAGCGTGACCGGCTTACGCTCCTGCGTGCGGAAACGCCGGAGCAATAGTGCGCCCGCCATGGACTGGACGCACCCGCAAACCGCCAGCACAGCGCTTGCGGCAGCCAGAAAAGGGAAAGCGGACATTACAGCTCAGCCGTTACGCGGCCCGGAGATGGGCTGTCGGTACATCCGCTTTGTTTCACGTCCCTCTTCCTGCTCAATCTTTAGAAAAGGTTTTAACTTTGCGTTCCAGAACGTTGATCAGGCCCGGTACGCCGCCAGACGTGAGCGTGGAGCTGAAATCGGAACGTTGGGCCGCAGCCTGACTGATGCGGGATTCGCCCAGCAATACATCAGTGATGCGCCAGCCGGATGCATCGTTATGCATGATGTAGCTTACAGGGGTGCCCGGCATGCTGTCGTCTGACCCGATATACGTGTTCACGATTTTATTATCACCCACAGGTGAATTTTCAATGGCCGGTTTTACGGTGAAGCGTGCACCAGAACCCGGCTTGAAGCTGGAAACATAACGGGCGATCGTGAAATCACGGAACGCGCTGAGCAGCTTCTGCTTGTCTTCCGCCGCCAAGGATTGATAGCGCAGGCCGATGGAGGCCTTCAGCACGGCGTCCAGATCATAGGCCTGATCAACGGCAGCCCCGACAATCTGGGAGCGTTCAGCAAAGCTGGCGCTTGAATTCTGAGCCTTGTCCAGTGCGGCATACAGGGTCTGCACTGGTGCGCTGACAGCACTGGCGGGAGCAGACTGAGCAACGGCTGCCGGAGCAAGAATGCTCGTTCCAGCAGCGGGAAGCAGTGCCATGCCCAGACCGAGCACAAGCCCTGCACGAAGAGAAATACGTTTCATGCTCATGATTTTGTTCCCGTTGAGCTGTTTGGCAAGTTCATTGGAAGCATGTCTCCGATGCCCAATGCGCTGAGAGCGGTTTTTGTGATGTGTGGCGCTGTAAGTCCAGCCTGCTCGTATTGAGCATCCTGCGAATTATGGTCGATGAAGATGTCGGGCAGGGTAAGGGGACGGAAGCGGACGTTATCAAGCAACCCGGTGCGGGCCAGATGATGGCCGACCTGCGTGCCGAATCCGCCAATCGAGCCTTCTTCCAGCGTGATCAGCACGGCATGGTTGCGGGCCAGATTTTCCACCAGTTCCACATCAATCGGCTTGGCAAAGCGCGCATCGGCCACCGTGGGCGGCAGGCCATGGGCGGCCAGCATGTCCGCAGCCTTCAGGGCTTCAGCCAGACGCGGGCCCAGCGAGAGAATGGCAATGCCGCCTTTCTCGCCGCCGGCCTGACGGCCCATCTCCCGGATGATCCGGCCCTTGCCGATCTCCAGAACCTGCCCTTCGGCCGGTAGATCAAGGCCCAGACCGCCGCCACGCGGGTAGCGCAGACCAATCGGGCCTTCATCGAATTCGGTGGCGGTGGCCGTCATGTGCAGCAGTTCCACCTCATCTGCGGGAGCCATCAGCGTCATGCCCGGCAGGCAGCCCAGATAGGCGAGGTCGAACGCGCCAGCATGGGTGGCGCCATCCGCGCCCACCAGACCGGCACGGTCAATGGCGAAGCGCACAGGCAGCTTCTGCAGCACCACGTCATGCATCACCTGATCATAGGCGCGCTGCAGGAAGGTGGAGTAGATGGCGCAGAACGGCCGCAGCCCTTCCGTGGCCATGCCGGCGGCAAAGGTCACGGCATGCTGTTCGGCAATGCCTACGTCAAAAAAGCGGTCAGGGTAGGATTTGGCGAATGCATCCAGCCCCGTGCCAGACGGCATGGCGGCGGTGACAGCGGTGATCCGGTCATCCGTGGCGGCGCGGCGCACCAGTTCACGGGCGAAGACGGAGGTGTAGGAGGGCGGGCCGGACGGGCCTTTTTTCTGCTCGCCGGTGACCACGTTGAACTTGGCCACGGCGTGATACTTGTCTCCCGCTTTTTCAGCCGGGCGGTAGCCGTGGCCTTTTTCGGTGATGACATGCAGCAGGATGGGGCCGTTATCCGTATCGCGCAGGTTGCGCAGGATGGCCACCAGTTGCGGCAGATCATGCCCGTCTACGGGGCCGACGTAATAGAAGCCCAGTTCCTCGAACAGGGTGCCGCCGGTGATCATGCCGCGGGCATATTCATCGGCCTTGCGGGCCGTGCGTTCCACCGGGGCGGGCAGCTTCTTCACCACTTTTCCGGCCAGTTCGCGCAGGCCCATGAACTTGCGCGAGGACATCAGGCGGGAGAGGTAGTTGGACATCGCGCCCACAGGCGGGGCGATGGACATCTCGTTATCGTTGAGGATGACGATCAGCCGTTCCGCACCGGGGCCCGCTACGGCGGCGTTGTTCATGGCCTCGTAGGCCATGCCGGCGGAGATGGAACCATCGCCGATCACGGCGATCACGCTGCGTTCACGGTAGGACGGGTCTTCCTCGGCGCGCAGGTGATGGGCCACGGCCATACCCAGCCCGGCGGAGATGGACGTGGAGGAGTGGGCCGCGCCAAACGGGTCGTAGGTGCTTTCAGACCGGCGGGTGAAGCCGGAGAGGCCACCGGGCTGGCGCAGGGTGCGGATGCGGTCACGCCGGCCGGTGAGGATCTTGTGCGGGTAGGCCTGATGGCCCACATCCCAGATCACCTTGTCCTCAGGCGTGTCGAACACGGCATGCAGGGCCACGGTCAGTTCCACAACTCCCAGAGACGCCCCCAGATGCCCGCCGGTGGTGGAGACGGCATCAATCGTCTCGGCCCGCAGTTCATCAGCAACCTGCTTGAGCTGCTCAACCGAGAAGTTCCGCATGTCAGACGGATACGTCACACGGTCCAGCGCAGGAAAACGGCCCAGCGTCGGGATGGTCGGGCCGTTGGCGCCAGATGTAGCGGAGGAATGCGATGTCACGGCGGAAAGCGCCGGTTTCTTATCAGGAGAACTGTCCATGCGATCGTTTCCATCTTCTTGCTTGCGGCAAGCAGGATGCCGTACCTGAATCGGGCGGTCGGAACTTGCTGCCTTTTGCGTGTCTTACGTCGCGCAAAATGTCTAGCGGACACTGCGATCCGCCACGTTTGGTTTAATGTTTCTGGCCTGAACGCAAGGCTTTCTAAAAAACTAACTTGTGAATGTGTCTTTTTTGTCACATGATTTGAAAAAGGCTTGAGCTTGACAAAAGGGCCGACCTATATGCAGGCCAACAGAACCTACGTGGCTGTGCGCGCCGTCATGAACGGCTGCCGTAAGGTAAGCGGGCTTGACCGGTGCTTGGCAGGGCCACGTTTTTTGACACGTTACTAGTCTCATCCAGTTTATGATGCGGGCGTAAGAGAAGCGCCGGAAGCGGGGGTTTATGGCCGTACCGATAATGCAGGCCGTCAGGGTCGGCAAATATGTCGTCACACAGCATCTCAAGAAACGTAAGCGCTACCCGCTGGTGCTGATGCTTGAGCCGCTTTTCCGCTGCAATCTGGCATGCGCCGGGTGTGGCAAGATTGATTATCCGGCGGCAATCCTGAACCAGCGCATGACGCTGCAGGAATGTCTGGATGCGGATGCGGAAGCAGGCGCACCTGTCATTGCCGTGGCAGGGGGTGAACCGCTGCTGCACAAGGAAATGCCGGAAATTATCCGTGGCCTGATCGCCCGGAAAAAATACGTCTATCTATGCACGAACGCCCTGCTGCTTGAAAAGAAGATGGATGAGTACGAACCCTCACCCTTCTTCTCGTGGGACGTGCATCTGGATGGTGACAAGTCCATGCACGATTCCTCCGTCTGTCAGGACGGGGTGTATGAACGCGCGGTAGCCGCCATCAAGAAAGCCAAGGCCCGCGGGTTCCGTCTGTCTATCAACTGCACCCTGTTTGATGGCGCAGACCCCAAGCGTGTGGCCTCCTTCTTTGATGAAGTGATGGCCATGGGCGTGGACGGAATCATGACCGCTCCGGGCTATGCGTATGAACGTGCGCCGGATCAGGAACACTTCCTGAACCGCCAGAAAACCAAGCAGCTGTTCCGTGACATCTTCCGTCTGGGCAAAGGCAAGAAATGGCGGTTTACGCAGTCTCCGCTGTTCCTGAACTTCCTGGCCGGGAATGAGCAGTACCACTGCACGCCGTGGGGCAAGCCCTTGCGTAACGTGTTTGGCTGGCAGCGCCCGTGCTACCTGCTGGGTGAAGGCTATGCCAAGTCTTTCAAGGAACTGATGGACGATACCAAGTGGGATGATTACGGCACCGGTAACTACGAAAAGTGCGCTGACTGCATGGTGCACTCCGGTTACGAATCGACCGCTGTGATGGATGCCGTGCGCAGGCCTTGGCACATTGCCAAGGTTGCCTTGTTCGGACCGGAAACAGAAAAGCCGATGGCTCCGGAAATCTCGCTGGCTAACCAGCGCCCGGCCCAGTACGTGTTCTCCAAACAGGTTGAAGAGCAGATGGCGGAAATTGCGGCCCGTAAGCCCGCAAAAGCCCCGCGTGTGAAGGTTATCCGCACGGAAGCCAAAACGGATGCGCCCGCCCCGGCTAAAACGGACGCGGCACCGGTTGAAGCAACTGCGGCTGACTGATTTCGGGTTTTCCGACTCCATGAGGAGAAAGGGCGGTTCGGTAACGGACCGCCCTTTCTTTTTGTCGCTAGAGTGAAAAAGGACCAGATCAGGTTGTTTTATTGGTCTGCCAGATATACAGATCCCGCATAAGAAGGTCAGCGCGTCTTGGCCTGCGTATAGGCGCAGCACAGGTCAATGATGTCAGTCCTGTTTCTTGTTTGGTGAACTGGTTTCTCGGCGCAGCTTCCCCTATCGTGCGTTCCAGACATTCCGTCACGCAGGGCTTCTGTTTTTCATGACTGTTTCCATACTTGTCATTTTCCTCCTGATTTTCCTGAACGCAGTGTTTGCTATGGGGGAACTGGCGCTTATTTCTGTCAGAACACCGCGTCTTGCCATTCTCCGTGAGCAGGGCCTACGGGGTGCTGACCGTGCCATGAGGCTTGCTGAAGATCCGCAGATTTTCCTGCCGACCGTGCAGATTGGCATGACTCTGGTGTCCATTCTGGAAGGCACGTTTGGCGGTGTGCAGGTGGAAGCCCATCTGACTCCGCTGCTTGAAAAAATTGACGTCATCCGCCCCATAGCCGGTCAGGTTTCCATGGTGCTGGTGGTGTTGATCATCACAGCCCTCATGCTGGTGTTGGGTGAACTTGTGCCTAAGCAGCTTGCCCTGCGTGAACCGGAAATCATGGCGGCCCGTCTGGCCCTGCCGTTGGAAATGCTGGCGTATGCCACACGGCCGATTGTGGGGCTTTTGCGGCAGTCTTCCAATCTGGTGCTCAAGCTGATGGGAGCCGCCGATGCTGTCAGCCAGACGCTGACGGAAGAAGAACTCAAGGCTTACATTGCTGAAGGGGCCAGAACCGGTGTGCTGGAGCATGAAGAGCGCACCATGATTGAGCGGCTTCTGCGTCTTGCTGATCGTCCTGTCCGCGCGATCATGACCCCCCGTAATGAACTGTTCTGGATTGACCGCCATGCCGGGCGTGAAGCGCTGATCAAAGCGCTGAAACAGACAACCTATGCGCGGCTGGTGGTGTGTGAAGGCGGCGTGGATAATCCCGTGGGGGTGGTGCTGGCCAAGGACATGCTGGACCGCACACTTGATGGGATGCCGGTCTCAATAGAGGCAGGTCTGCGCCAGATGGTGGTGGTACCGGACAGTATTTCCGCATTTGATATGCTGGAACGTATGCGCAGCATTCCGCTGGGCATTGCCTTTGTCTTTGATGAATACGGGTCTTTTGAAGGCATAGTCACGGCATCAGATCTGTTTGACGCCATTGTTGGGGAAGGCGTGCATGAAACCCAACAGGCAACGCATACCCACCATGAAGCCACGCAGGACGATGTGCTGCTGCTGGATGGCACGGATTCAGCGGATGAAGTGAAAGATCGTCTGGGACTGCGTACTCTGCCGGATGAAGGTAGCTATCATACGCTTGGTGGGCTGCTGCTTGCCCTTTTGCGGCGTGTGCCTGCGGTGGGGGACAAGGTGGCTTACTCTGGCTGGCTGTTTGAAGTGGTGGATATGGAAGGGCGTCGTGTCTCCCGTGTTCGGGCCAGCCGTCAGGTGCTTGCTGAAAACTAGCAAAACATTTTTCTAACCATACAGAACCTATCCAGTGATCGGCCTGTAACGCACTGCCCCGATCTTGCAGGAGTCGACCAGCATGCGTGACACCATTCCGAGAAGGAGAGATGTCACGCTTTCTGTGTCTTATGACTGGGACTGCATTTCCAGTGCGTAGGGTTTTTCGGGCATAGCTGGCCAGAAAGCGTCCGCCACCTCAGCCTGTAAGAGAGAAAGCTGGCCTTGTACCCAGGTCATGTATTCGTGGAGACCGCGAATAATAATGTCATCCGCTGTCTGATCCAGAAGTGTCACCCGCAAATCGGCCACCCGTTCCTGTAGAGAGCTGCATCGCTTGCGCAGGCTTCTATGGCCCGCCAGAGCCGCCAGCGTTGAATCAAGCTGGCTGAGATTGGTGGCCAGAGACCGTGGAAAACCTTCATTTTTCAGCAGAAAACCCACGACGTTCGCCGGAGTGGTGGTAACAGGCTGCAAGCGCCGGAACGCATGATAGGCGGCAGCCGACCGAAGAACGGACGCCCATTGGGTAATATCAATGTCCGATCCAATTTTCTCGTCTTGCGGAAGCAGCGTATGGTAACGGATATCAATCAGGCGCGTGATCTGGTCACTCCGCTCCAGATGCTTGCCCAGCAAATAGAACAGCCACGCTTGATCCCGGTAGAGTGTGCCTTCTGTAACGCCAAAATGGGTCTGACATTCCTGCTTCAGCCGGTTGCAGATGCTGGAAAGACTGTTCAGGCGGATATCCGAGAATTCAAGATCCAGAACCCAACGTGTAAAAATATTGAGTTGCATCCACATTTCGGTGGAAATCAGAGGACGTACGGCGCGGGCATTTTCCCGGACGGAATGTGCCATGGCCTTGATGGAATTGGGGTTGGCGCGCTCCGTCACGTAAAAGACAAGAACGTCTTCTTCCGTGGCGCTGTCATGCAGGCTGAAAAAACGGTCTTCGTCTGAATTCAACTGGATGATGGAATCCCAGCCGGTGTGGCCATCCGGTCCACGCACAAAGGCTTCTGTAACTTCCAGAAGACGAGCCAGGTTTTCAATACGCTCCATGTAGCGTGCCAGCCACATCATGCTTTCCGCATAGCGTGAAAGAAGATGATTCAGGCCCGGCAGAACGGAGGAAAGACCAAAGGCAATTTGTGTCATGATGCCAGCACCCATGTATCTTTGGAGCCACCCCCCTGAGAGGAATTGACCACAAGTGATCCCTTGCGCAACGCTACGCGGGAAAGCCCTCCGGGCAGAACCCAGGTGGAGCGTCCTGTCAGCGCAAAGGGGCGCAGATCAACATGGCGGGCTTCCACGCCGTCCTCGCACAAGGTGGGGGAGACAGAGAGATTGATCACCGGCTGGCTGATGTAATTTGTGGGGTTTTCCAGCAACCGGTTGCGAAAATCCTCAAGTTCTGCCGCGCTGGCCTGCGGGCCGATCAGCAGGCCATACCCGCCGGACTCTCCCACAGGTTTGATCACCAGCTTGTTCATGTTGGCAAGCGTATAGGCCAGCCCTTCCGGTTCAGCGCAGATGTGCGTTTGCACGCTGTCCAGAATAGGGTCTTCGTTCAGATAATAACGGATGATGCGGGGCATGTAGGCATAAACGGCCTTGTCATCGGCAACGCCGGTCCCCAGCGCATTGGCAATGGTGACATTACCGCGCCTGTAGGCCTCCACCAGACCCGGCACACCCAGCAGGCTTTCCGGGTTGAAAGCCAGAGGGTCGAGAAATTCATCATTCAGGCGGCGGTAAATGGAGTGAACAGGCCGAAGCCCAACAACCGTACGCATGTAAACACGGTGGTTTTCCACCACCAGATCTTTCCCTTCCACCAAGGGAACGCCCATTTCACGGGCCAGAAAGACGTGTTCAAAATAGGCTGAATTGTAAATGCCCGGAGAAAGCAGAACCACCTGCGGATCACTCACCCCCTCCGGGGCCACGTCACACAGGCTCTGGTGCAGGCGCAGGCCATATTCCTCCACAGATCTCAGCGGAAGGCCGGAGGCAAGATCCGGCATGAGGCGCAGCATCATATGCCGGTTTTCAATCACGTAGGACACGCCAGACGGGGTGCGGGCGTTATCTTCCAGCACCAGAAAGCGCCCTTCCTGATCGCGGATCAAATCTGTGCCGTTGATATGCACATATACGCCGCCCGGCACGTCTATCCCCACCATGGCGGAACAGTAATTGGGGTTTTTAAGCACCAGATCCGCCGGGATGATCCCATCTCGCAGAATGGCCTGATCATGATAGATATCATGCAGGAACAGATTGATGGCTTTGACACGCTGTTGCACGCCGCGTTCCACATGGTCCCATTCCTGTGCCGTCAGCACGCGGGGGATCACATCAAAGGGCAGAATGCGGTCTATGGCTTCCTTGTCTGAATAGACGGTAAAGGTAATGCCAAGGCGGTAAAGCTGCGCTTCAACTGCTGCGGCCCGGTGCCGCAGTTCCGCCAGATCAAATTTGGCCAGCCGGTTGTAGATACGGGTGAGGTCAGGCGGTGGCGCGTCCTTGCGGTTGAGGAGTTCGCAGAAAAAATCCGGAACGGAATAATCCGCAAAAATGCCAGCTTTCTGAGCGGGTGCATGTGTTAGCGAGTCAGTCATCCCCTGCCTCCCGATCCTGTTTCTGGCAGGTGGCTTGTGTGGAAGAGAGACCACGCAGGCTGCACGCCAGTTCATTACGATTAATTACTAACGGAGCAAGAATTCACGGCTTTGCCAAGTCGCAAAACCCATATTTGTTGTTTTTTCGAATCAGATGATTGCAGGCTGTTGCTGTCCTGAATAATCCTGTTACCGTAATGGGCTTCATGCTTTTCCGGTTCCCCGTCCCAGAGCAAGGAGGCCGGAGCGGAAGAAAGCAGAGATCAGCGTGTGCAGAGGACTTTCAGACCAGACATCATGATTTCACATGTCATGCTGAGTCATCACACCCGGTATCAGTATGATCGCCCGGTATGTCTCGGCCCACAAACCATTCGTCTGCGCCCGGTGGCCACGGCAAAAACGCCTGTGCGATCCTATACGCTCCGCATCGGCCCACCGTGTAAACAGCAGACATGGCAACGAGATGCATACGGGAATGATGTTGCATGCGTGACGTTTGCGGAACGTGTGACCCATTTTGATATCAGCGTGCAGATGGAAGCGGATATCAGTCCACGGAACCCGTTCGACTTCGTGCTCCGCCCGGATGTGACGCGCTGGGTTCCGCCTTCCTGGCGTGTGCAGTCAGCCCCTGCCATGGCAGGGCAGAGGCAATGTGTTGCGGCAGACCCACATGGCAGTCTGGCTCAGTCTCAATCTCAATCTCAATCTCAATCTCAATCTCAATGGTCTGTCCCGCACCAACCTTTTTATGGCGCGGCGCAGGAGTATGCGGCCCTTGCGCCTTACCGGCAGGCATCCGCGCCGGGGCCACGCCAGTTGGCGTTTCTACAGGACTGGGTACAGAAAGCGCCGGTTGAGACGCTGGAAATGCTGGTTGGGCTTAACCGGGCTGTTGCGGCGCATGTCGGTTATCAGGTCCGGCTTGAACCCGGAGTCTGGACACCGGAAGAAACTCTAGCGCAGGCCAGTGGCTCCTGCCGGGACAGTGCATGGCTGCTGATTGCCCTGTTGCGGAATCTGGGGTTCGCGGCGCGCTTTGTGTCCGGCTATCTCATTCAGGCTACCCGCAACGGGGAAGGAGAGGAAATCCTTACCTGCGATCTGCATGCCTGGGCCGAGGCATTTTTGCCCGGTGCAGGCTGGATTGGGTTTGATACCACGTCTGGCCTGTTAACGGCGCAGGGTCATGTGCCTCTGGCGGCAACGCCTTCACCCGAACATGCTGCGCCGGTATCCGGCCTGCTTGATCATTGTCAGGCAGTTTTTGATGTCTCCATGCAGGCACAGCGGCTGTATGGGCAGATCGAGGTCTGAAGCCTCAGTGTAAACACTGTTGAAATATGTTGCTCTTTTCCATGCAGGCGCAGAGAGTACTGTCTTATGAGGCTTTTTACCTGCCAGTCCTGCCAACAGATTGTCTTTTTTGAAAATACAGTTTGTGAGGGGTGCCACCATACGCTGGGCTATCTGCCCGGTCTGTTCACGCTTACAGCGCTTGACCGGCTGGATAACGGATTGTGGCGTCCGCTTGCGCGGCAGGTGCGCAAGGCCGAACTGGCTTTTTGCGCCAATCATGCGCATGGGGTGTGCAACTGGTTGACGGCGGCCCCCCAGACGCATCAGGTCAGCTTCTGCGTTGCCTGTCAGTTCAACCGCATTATTCCCAATCTGGAAAAGGCGGAAAATCTGGAGCGCTGGCGCAAGCTGGAGGTCGCCAAACACCGGCTGTTCTATACATTGCTGCGCCTCAAGCTTCCCATGAAGACCCGGCGGGAGGATCCGCAGAACGGACTGGCGTTTGATTTTCTGGATGACCCGCCTGATGGGGCGGACAATGTCATGACCGGCCATAGTAACGGCGTTATCACCATTGCCCTGAAAGAAGCGGATGATGATCAGCGCGAGCGTATGCGTGTGGAAATGGGGGAGTATTACCGCACGCTGCTAGGGCACTTCCGGCACGAAAGCGGACATTACTACTGGAATCTGCTGGTGCGCGATGGTGGCCGGCTGGATTCGTGTCGCGCCGTGTTTGGAGATGACCGGGAGGATTATCAGGAAGCCCTCCTGCGGCATTACCATCGTCCTCCGCCGGAGGGATGGCGGGAGCAGCATGTCAGCCTGTATGCGACCTCTCACCCCTGGGAGGATTTTGCCGAGACATGGGCGCACTACCTGCATATTGTCTCCACGCTTGAAACCGCATGGGCTTATGGCGTGACCATCAGTCCGGGTGTTGCCGGAGGGCAGGCATCCTGGCCCGACAAGCGCGGCAATCCTTACACGGATGCCTCATTTGAAGACATCATTCAGTCCTGGCTTCCTTTGACCTATGCCGTCAACAGCCTGAATCGCTCAATGGGGCTGCCGGATTTCTACCCGTTTGTGCTGACGGATGGCGTGGTAAGAAAGCTTTCTTACATCCACACTCTTATAAGAGAAGTGCAGGCCCTTCGCTCCTGAAGTCTGGATGCCAAAACCGCGTTGGCTGGTCAGCCTGCGCGGTAAGCGAGATGATGGGGAGAGCGGGGCAAAGGCTGGGGCAAGGAGGTGGGCCAATATCCGCCAGCCTTCAGTGCAGGACGCGCAGGTTCAGTGTTTGTGCCAGCGCCTGTTCATCCGCAAAGTCAGGCCATTTGTTGAGTGTCAACGCCGTCAGGGAAGGCGTGGGTAGTTTGAGTTTTGCAGCATAAATCCACAGATAGGACAGGGCACGGTGCACGTAATCCCGTGTTTCCGTGTTCGGAATCAGCTCCATGAACAGCAGGGGATCATCTGAGGCAGCCGCCGCTTTTTCCCACCGAGCCAGTGCGGAGGGGCCAGCGTTGTAGCTGGCCAGCAGGCGGATCATGTCCCCACCGCGGACGGAGAGATGCGTGTTGTGCTGTGTCAGATCAGCCAGATACTGCACATAACGCTGCCCGATTTCCAGATTGAGGCTGGGGTCGTGCAGAGCCGTGGCGGCATTTTCAAACCGGCGGCTGATGGTGGTTGAGGAACCGCTGGTCACAAAGTCAGCCGTTAGCGGGCGGATCTGCATCAGCCCATGTGCGCCTGCTCCGGAAACAGCCTGTGGATCAAAATTGGATTCCAGCCGTGTCAGTGCATAGACCAAGGCCGGGTCCATGGTGAAGCCATGCCGTGGCTTTAGCAGCGGCAACGGTAGATCATCATGTTCTTTGCCATGCGCTTCATGCGCTGCCAGTGCGTCTGACATCTCGGTGGCCAGATCATGAAGGCCAGCAGATTCCGCCACAAGCTGGAAGGAGCGGGCGAGCGTGACATCACGCAGGTCCGGCCAGGCGCGGCGGATGGTGTTTTCAGCCCGTTCCTGCTCGCCCACCTGAAGCAGGGCAAAAACACGACGACCGATCTCTGTGCTGCCAACGGCTTCAATATCAATTTCTGTCAACACGGGGGCGGAGGGTCGGGAAGCTTCCTCCAGCGGTGCGAAATTGATCTTGTGGGTGTGATCCCGGCTGTGGTTGCTCGCAGCGGGGTGCAGGATATGGGCCGCCAGAAGGCCATAGAAACTGTTGGGGAAGGCTTCCGCATGTTGCAGCCATAGATGGCGCGCGCGGTCGCTGCCCAGCTTTTCATGCGCCCGTGCAGCCCAGAAGGCGCAGGCAGCCCGCATTTCCGGGGTGGCGTTGCGGGCGTGGGAAGCGCGTTCAAAGAACGGCGCGGCCTGCGCATACTGTTCCTGCTGCCACAGGGCCAGCCCCGCTATAAACCCGGCGAGAGCATTGTTGCCCTTGGCGCTTTCAACAGCAGTCCGGGCAATATCCAGCGCAAAATCTGTCTCGCCCGCATCCAGCATCGCCTGTGCTGTCTCGGCCTGAAGCTGTGCGGCATAGGCGGGGGTCATGCCTGGTGTGGCGGTAATCAGTTTCAGGGCGCTGTGTACGCCCTTCAGGCCCCACCCCGTGCGTTCCCGTAAGGTGCGGTCCAGCAAGGGGTTGCGCGTATAATCGCGGGTGAGCGGATCAGCCGGAATGGTCGCATGTTCGGGGGTTAGATGCTCGCCTGCCGGAGCAGGAGGCAGAGGGCCGCCACGCTGTGGCAGGGCTGCCAGCCGGGCCCATATGGCGGCGGCATCGGCGTAGGAGGTATATTTTTTCAGCCAGCCCCGTAGTTCTGTCGCACCGGGGTGGTAGGCGGGGTTGAGGTAACGGTCCGCCTCAATATCGCCTAGCAGGGTGGAATCTGTCAGGCGGGTGGTGCTGGTAATGGCTTCCGCAAAGGCCCCCTGCCGTTGCAGGCGGAAAATGGCGCGGATCTGAGTATCAACTTCAGGGGATAGCGGCTTCGGCAGAGGGATGTCATCCCCTTCCGGAAACGCCTGCCTGGGCAAGACCATCGCCAGCTCCTCGCTGTGCGTGTCTGGCCCGGGTTCGGGCGGCTTGGCATGGGCGCGCGTCGCTACGACGGTTGCACTAGCCAACAGGGCTGCTCCGGCCATAAAGGCCCTCGCTGCGATATTATGAGAAATTTGACCTATCGCTCGCATGGCTGGCGGGGTCTATGAGGTTCTGCTCCAAAAAGCAAGTTTGGTGGTCCGGAAGCACAGCGGGGCCCTCCTTTGGGTACGGGGCAAACGCCCGTCTGAATAGCGGGCAAATTATTAAAGAACTACTTGTGTTTCTTAAGGAAAATTCTGTTCGATCACTGCATGATTATTTTTGTGTCAGGATCATGTTCCTGTTGTCACAATCTGTTTTCAACCATTTTGCTGTAGCATTTGGGCAACAAGCAGCAGATCGTTCCAGATGTCCTTTCTGGCAGTCGGGCTGGCACGTAATTGCAGCGGGTGTCGCATGATCAGGGCAGGCACGGGGGCAGGCAGACCGGCTACACTTACTGACTGCCAGCTTCTACGCGGCAACGCCTTGTTGGTTCCCATTAAAAGGTGAGCAGGCAGGCGTCCGCACAGCAGGAGGCGTTGCGGGGCAAACAGGGCAATGGCCCGTTCCAGAAATGGCTGGCAGATGCGGCGTTCAGCGTCTGTAGGGGGGCGGCCTCCCGGCGGTCGCCATGGCAGGGCGGTGGCCAGCAGCAGTGAATCCCGTGCCAGCCCGATGGCGCTCAGCATCTGGTCCAGCAATGTGCCGGACCGGCCGGAAAAAACATGGCCGCTCCGGTCTTCATCTGCGTCTGGAGCCTCCCCGATAATCATCAGAGGAGCGTGCATGGGCCCCTCCGGGAAGATGGTATGCATGGCTGTTATGCGCAGTGAGCAGGAATCAAACTGCTCCAAAGCGGTGCGCAAGGAGTCGGGAGTGGTCGCTGCCGCGGCGACAGCGTGCGCCTGTGCCACGCTATCGGCCAGCAGAGCGGGACCTGCGGCGGGCTGGTGCGTGGGGGATGAGGCGGGCGGCCGTTGCGGCGGGGCAAAAGCTGGCGTTCCCACGGTTTTGCGGGGCTGTATGCCAGGTGTTGCGTGAGGAGAATGTCTCTGGGGGGTGACGTCCTGATGCCCTTGCCCCTGATGAAGGGACTCTTGATAGGCAGGGATAGGAGCAAGCCGGGCCAGCCGATGATCTATCGGTGTATCCTCAACAGCCGTGTCCACCCCCCATTCAGCATAGAGGCGAAGAAGAGACAGAGCGCCATCCATCATGTAAACCGTACGATGTGTAGGAGTGTTTGGCGGTTGGCTGCGGGCAGGGTAGAGAAGTGTCCGCTGTTCATGTCATCCTCCCCAGTCATTGCCGGAACGGGGTGCGCCCGAAGGGCTTTCGGGCCTGTGCCGCTCCTGGATAGGGTCATTATGCTGTTTTGTCGCCTTCTGCCTACGGTTTTCCTGCTGCTTTCTGCATCCGTGCTGACTCCCGCCCTTTCGGCGCAGGGGGCGCAGGCGGCTGAAGCCAGATCATCGGAGCCGCATCAGGATCAGGCTGACAGTCAGCACGGGCATGTCGATTCGGGCGCTTTTCTGACAGCTGTGGTTGCAACCCATAACGGGGATGACCTGGACGCCGCGCGTGCCTTTCGCGCCGCGGCAGCGGCGGATCCGTCCAACAAGGACTTGGTAAAGCAGGCTTTTGTGCGCAGCGTGATGGCAGGAGACCCGGAAGCGGTGCCGTTGGCCAAGATCAATGCGGCCTTGCCGGGTGGGCAGACCATTATCTCCTCACTGGTTTTGGGGAACGATGCTGCGGTGCGCGGAGACTGGCCCGCCGCCTCTCGCTATTATCAGCAGGCTGGGGCAGACCCCATGGCACATCTGATCATGCCCATGCTTCAGGCATGGTGCCATCAGGCACAAGGTCATGCGGATGAGGCCATTGCGGCCCTGACACATATTCAGGGGTCTGTGCTGGTGCCGTTCTATACGCTCCATGCTGCCCTGATCGCGCAGGTTGCGCAGAAAAAGGCACAGGCGGGAGATCTGTTTGCGCAGTCCGCCCGCCTCATGCCGGGGTATGACCTCCTGCTAACGCGGTCCTATGCCGCCTGGTACTGGGAACAAGGGGAGCAGACCAAGGCGCGCACGCTGCTGCGTTCTATGCTTGAGGCTGATCCGGTTCTGGCGCTCGCGGGTACGCAATTGCAGGCGTCCATCAGTCATGTCCCCGTTTCATCTTCCCAGCAGGGGCTGGCCCGCGCTTATGTGCTGACGGCTTTTCTCTTAAGGCAGCAATCGCTCCAGCAGGCTCGTCAGAATGCCGCAGGGCAGGAGAGCCGACACATGCCGGACGACCATCAGTTTGATGAAGCCTCCCGCCTGATGCTGGGGTTTGCGCTTGGGCTTGATCCGCATCTGGCGGAAGCCCGTCTGATGCTGGCAGAAATTCAGGATGATGAGGGACATCAGGCGGCGGCACGTGAAACGCTGCTGCGCATCCCGCAAACAGACCCGCTGGCTCCCGTTGCAGCTTTCCGGCTTGCGTTGGCGGATAGCGTAACCGGCCATCTGGATGAAGCGCGGGATAAACTGACCCGTCTTGCACAGGCGTCTCCCAACCTGGTTCTGCCCGTTCGCGCGCTAGGTAATACGCTGTCTGCCCAGAAAGACTGGAAAGGGGCCATTGCGGCTTATACTCAGGCCATAGCGCTCGCAGGCCCTAAAAAGACGGTGGACTGGTCCCTGCTGTTTCTGCGCGCCATGGCGTATCATGAGGTAGGAGACTGGGCACACGCCAAGGCAGACTTAAAGGCGGCTCTGGCCCTTTCCCCGGATGAGCCCATGCTGCTCAACTCATTGGGATATTCCATGGCGGAACGGAAGGAAGATCTGCCGGAGGCAGAGAAACTGCTGCGCCGGGCTGTAATGCTCGCTCCGCAGGATGCCGCCATCCGGGATAGTCTGGGCTGGGTGCGGGTGGAGCAGGGAGACCTCAAGGAAGGGATCATGCTGCTGGAACAGGCAGCCGAGCAGACTCCGGAGGACCCGGAGGTCAATTATCATCTGGGTGAAGCCTACTGGCGCGCTGGCCGACACAGCGAGGCAGTGGATCAGTGGAACGTCGCGCTTGGTCTGAAGCCTGAACCGGGAGATGAGGCTCTTATCCGCGCGGCTCTTGCGCGGGCTGCGGCAGGAGGTGACAAGAAAGCCGAACAGATCCAGCACGCCTCTCCTCCAAAGGTGGAGGTACCCGCAGACCAGTCAGGAGGAAAGCATACGCCGTGATGTCAGCTACAATGGACCCATCCACACAGACTCTGACAGAACAGGCTCACGCCAAGATAAACCTGTATCTGCATGTTACGGGTAAGCGGCCGGATGGTTATCATCTGCTGGATAGTCTTGTCGTGTTTGCAGGAGCCGGCGACAGTTTGCAGTATGAACCCGGCCCGGAGCCGCTGCATCTGGAACTCACCGGTCGTTTTGGCAAGACATTAGGGGCGGATGCCGCCGGACCCGATAATCTGGTCATGAAAGCAGCAGCGGCGCTGCGTGCGGTCAGCGGCTCTTCAGCTCATGTGCAAGGTGGCAGGCTTGTTCTGGCAAAGGAACTGCCTGTAGCGTCAGGCATTGGCGGTGGTTCGGCAGATGCTGCAGCGGCCTTGCGTCTGCTCGCGCGGGCATGGCAGGTGGATGTTCCTGTGGGTACACTCATGCATATGGCGGAAAAACTGGGCGCGGATGTGCCGGTCTGTGTAGCCAGTCAGGCAGCCCGCATGGAAGGCATAGGGGAACATCTTTCCCCCGCGCCCTGCCTGCCGGAGTGCGGCATGGTGCTCGTGAATTGTGGGCAGGCCGTCTCCACGCCAGATGTCTTTCGGAAACGCGATGGTGCGTTCCGTGAGCGGGCGGCGTTGCCGACACATTGGAAGACGGCTCAGGCCATGGCGGCAGCTTTGACTGAGTTGGATAACTGCCTTGAAGCGCCAGCCTGTCAGGTGTGTCCGCCCGTGAAAACCGTTCTGGCTACTCTTGCTGAGCAGCCCGATTGTCTTCTGGCCCGGATGAGTGGCTCGGGTGCCACCTGTTTTGCTCTTTTCCCATCAGCCGAAAGTGCACGGAATGTTGCGCACAAGCTGGCTGGGGAGCAGGCATCCTGGTGGGTGTGGGGTGGCGCATTGGCGTAAGTTGCGCTGGCGGTCCCGGCACAAGCACCCCATATTGACAGGATCGACTCTTCGGCGCTGGGTGGACACCTGCCGCAGGATGAGAGCCATGGGGGAGCCTCCGGTTTTTGTTTATGAGGTGTATGGTAAAGCCTACGGATCACAGTGAAGGCCATCAGGAAGAGGTGCGCATCATGTCTTCAAAAATAGACCTTACGCTGTCTGACGATCACAAATCGGTTCAGATGACGCTTTCCGGTGAAGGAACAGAACCCAAAGTGGAAGTTCCTCTTTCACTGGAGCAGGTCACGCATCTGATTGCCGTGTTAGGCCGTGTGCGGGAGACAATGCTGGCGGAGGAAGAGGTGCAGCCTATTGAGGGTGCCCGGTTTACGCCCGTCACACGCACTCGTTGGGCGCTTCAGCCGGAAGCACGGACAGAGGGCTCCGTTCTGGCGTTCCAGCACCCCGCGTTTGGGCCTATTGGTCTGGTGCTGACCCCCGAGGATTCAGACCGGCTGATGCGCGGGTTGCATCTGCACCAGCAATTGCGGCAGGAGCAGAAAGCCAACCGCGGTAAACTGAACTGACCGAAAAAGAGGGCTCATGATCGCCCTTACTGTCAGGACATTTTTCGTATTGTGAAACAGGATCAAGCGGATGAGGCTTAGTGCACGTAATCAGCTTACAGGAAAAGTGGTCGCTATTCAGAAAGGTGCAACAACCTCGCACGTCAGCATCGAACTGACGGGCGGGGCTATTGTCATGGCGGCTATTACCAATGAAGCCGTTGCTGATCTGGGTCTGACCGTTGGCGAACCCGCAACGGCGGTTATCAAGGCATCGGATGTCATGGTCGGGGTGGACTGATTTTCCGTTCATGGTGGCTGCATGAACGCTCAGCCCAGCCGAACTTATCGAACAGGCAGGTGGGACTGGCGATGGAAAACCACCAACGGTTGACTTTGATTATCTAGAAAAGTCAACACATCCCCGGTGGTGTTTATCTGCCACTGTCTGGTCTGCTCAAGGCTGGCAAGAAAGGTGCGTTCTCGTTCTGCGGTGGTGGAATCCAGGCACGCTCTGCGCGTGGTGGCAATGGGGCCAAACTGGAGCGTCTGTTCTCTCACAGTCATGGTGCCGTTGATCTGATTGCAGATGGTAGAGCCCGCAACAGTTCCGTCTTCGTGCAGTTCCAGAGAGGGGGTTGGCGTTCCGTCTTGCAGAAGTGTTTTTCCCAATGTTTGCACATACCATGATCCCGCCAAGCCAGGGGATGGTCGTTTAGCGCCATGGCGGCGCAAGGTCAGAAGAATATCTGACTGGTTTTTCAAATTAAGAGGTGTTGGCATTGGTGTTTTGAACCATGGCTGCCCATCAACCAGAAGAGTGGCGGTGACACCGTAGGCCCGGTTGGGTTTAAGCAGATTGCTGGCCAAAGTCACGCGAAACGGGATGGGAACCTGACGTGTGGTGGCAAAACTGGTACGAGAGATGGTTTGAGGTTGCGTGGGTCTGTTGGTCATATCCACTACGCGAATTTCCACCGTGGCAGGTGGCAGGGCTATCCGTTCCCGATAGGTGACGCTTCCATGCAGCGTTATGGAGGAAGGCGTCTGCGCTGCCACGGTGAATAATCCTCCTGAGCCAAGCGCCCCGAAAATTCCGAGTACTATAGCCCGGCGCAAAAAGGATAATGACATGTGCTCTCCCGTGGCATGATGCATGGCCGGACATTTCTTTATGCTCACGTCCGCAGAATAAAAAACGGGCGGACGGTTCTCCCCCACTCAGGCGGAGGGAAAGGGAACGCCGGGGTCGTGTTGATTAAAGAATAGAACCCGTTTCCTGCCCATCGGTTGCGTGCAGATGACTTGGGAAAGAAAGAGGGAAAGCGGTTTCAGCCGTTCCAGCAGGCTGTATTTCTCAAAAAAGCAGAAGAGAGAGTAATGAGGAGTGCCGCAACAAAGAATTAGTGGAAGATCTTCAACCTGACGATTAGGCCCAGTCTGGTTGAAGAAGATCTTTGTCAGACACCTCTAACAGATTTCCACGTCTCTCTTATGGAACTTTGTTAGAGGCAGAGGCTCCCGTTATTTGCGGCCTGAGCGGATGTGGGAAATGAGCCCTGTCAGGCCCGCGGCCAGCATGGCGCCAACCACACCCGCGCGCACGCTTGATGTGACAAAGAAAGAGAGCGGACTGTCCAGCCTGCGCGCTTTAGCGTCAAAAGCTCCATGAGCAGAGAACGCGCCCGGAACGCTTTCAAAGAGATCATCCTTGGCGTTTGTATCGGCACAGGTTTTTTCAAGCTGGGCTTTATATCCGTGATCGGCCATGCGCTTTTCGCGGCATCCCGGCCCGAGAAGGCTCCAGATGGCGGCAAAACTGTTGCTGGGCCCAATGGAGATGGACCGGCTGCTGGTGAAGGCCGCCCGGCAGATGGCTTCCGCCGCCACTTCGGGTTCGTACACAGGCCCCACTGGTTTCAGGCGCTTGCCGGTGGTGTTTCGGGTCCATCCATAATGCGGGGTGTTGATGGAGGGCAGGTCCACCATCACAATTCGGATACGGTCTGCATCATGCAGCAGTTCCGGGCGCAGGCTTTCACAGAACCCACGCAATGCAGCGCGTGATCCGTTTTCCACAGCCTGAAGCGGCAGGCCGCGCAGGGAGGGAGCAAGATCAAGGTTGATCATAGCCCCGTGGCCACGGCGGCGCATGCGCTCAAGCGCTGCCAGTGTACCATTGACGCTGCCCAGATACGTCACTTCCGTGGCGCGGCGAATATCCTGTGCGGAGAGGGTGGCTACCTGCCCCACAACCGTTGCCCCGGCACAGTTGGCCCATGCAGTAATGGGGCCGAGTTCGCTTTCCACCCGGTCCGCCGCTTTGGCAACGGCGTCTGCATCTGCAACGTCTACCGGAATAACGATGGTGCGAATGGAATGGGTCGCAAGATCCTGCGCAGTATCATTCAGGCGGTCTTCATTACGGCCCAGAAGGGCAACGTCAAACCCTGCACGGCCCAGCGCACGGGCGGCGGCGCGGCCAATGCCTGCTCCGGCACCGGTAACAACAGCAATCTGGGATGGCATGTGGTGATCTCCCTTGCCTTCAGGCGTGGTTCAGTTGTGACGGATGTTGTGCCCCGCTCGTGGCCGTCCTGCAAGTTGCGGGCGGTGCCGGGCAGCTTTGCGAAGGGGGTAGGAACAGGCGGTTTGGAGGCTACAGATAACGGAGCGCGAGTATGCCACCCACCAGCAGAATGGCAAAAGCCCCCATCACCACGGGCAGGCGTGTTTCAATAAAGGCCTGAATGGGTGGTCCGAACCTGCGCAGAAGAGCCGCGACCAGAAAGAACCGAAGCCCCCGCGTGATGGCGCTGGCGGCCATGAACGGTCCCAGAGCGAAATGCGCCATGCCGCTGGCGATAGTGACAAACTTGTAGGGGATAGGGGTCAGCCCTTTGAACAGGACGATCCATACCCCCCACTGCCGGAATTTCTCCTGCAAATTTATCAGCGTTTGTTCCGCGTGATAAAACCGTACAATGGGCATAGCCAGATAGTCCAGCAACATGGCCCCGATCATCCAGCCCAGAACGCCCCCGGCCACACTGGCCACAGTACAGATGGCAGCATAACGCCAGGCCTGCTGGCGTTGGGCAAGAACCATTGGTACCAGCAGTGTTTCAGGAGGGAGCGGGAAAAAGCTGGCTTCTGAAAATGCGAGCACAGCCAGCCAGAGTGGGGCGTAGGGGCTGGCGGCATGCTTCAGCACCGCTGCGTAAAGGCGGTTCAGCAGGGAGGGGCGGGCAGGGGCGGTTACGTCAGGCATGGCGGGACAGATGCCACGGGCTCAGCCATTACACCAGAGCCCGTGGCGTTGTTCGCGCGCGGGATGAGGTTACATCCTTTCACGGCGCAGAACGTTCTCGGCCTTGGTGTGGATGGTGTCATATTCTTCCTGCGTCAGCGTGCCGCGATGCAGCATTTCACTGGCGCGTGCCAGTGCATCCCGCGCGTGGGAGGCATCGGGAATTGGGTAACGTCGGCCCGGGAGGGCAAAAGCATCATCCGGCAGGGCGTTGCGTTCTTCGGTTGTCAGTTTGGACATAATCCTGGTCCCCGTCTGGTTCACACAAATCTGGTGTGTTGTTCAGTTCGTCCAGTTCTGCCATGGCGGCTTCGGCACTTACGGTCGGGACGTCTGACGCCGGGACCGTGCCCGGCTTGCTGGCAGCAACCGGCCCAGTGAGTGTCCGCGTAACGCGAAACGCGGTCAAGACCGCCAAGGTGCCAAACACAATCACGCCAGCCGCCTGCCCAATCTGTACCCCTGCCGGCCCAAAGCGTGTGCCCAAGCCCACAAACGGAATAGTGCCCAGTGTAGCTCGCCCCCAGTTGAACGCCGTTGAATACAGCGGAAAACCAAGGTTGTTGAACGCAGCATTGGCCACAAACAGCATCCCGACAAATAGATAACTGCCAATGGTAAGCGAGCAGAACAGGTGGATCAGCATGGCGGCATCACCATGGGCATTGAATACTGCCACCACATAATTCTGCATGGCTGCCAGAATGATCCATGTAAGGCCAATGCTGACCATTACCAGTTTCAGGGCTGCGGCCAGCGTCTCCCGCACGCGCTGGTATAATCCTGCTCCCATATTCTGCGCCATGATCGGCCCGATGGAACCTGTGAGGGCAAATACCAGAGAAAACAGCACGGGTACCGTGCGTTCTATGGAGGCCTGGCCTCCCACAGCTTCCAGCCCAAATCGCGCCATGGACTGTGTAACGTAAACGCCACCCAGCGGGGTTGCGAGATTGGTAAGAATGGCGGGCATGGCAACTGAGGCCACATGCCGGGAATCAGGCACAATGCGGCTAAGGGTGGGCCACGTCATCATATCATGCCGCAGGGCTCCGCGCAGACCGGCCAAAGCAACCACAAGGCGCGAAATCACGGTGCTGATGGCTGCTCCCGTCAATCCTTCATGCAGCCCGAAAATCATGATCGGGTCCAGAATGGCGGCCACCACGGCCCCCAGAAGGGTGATGTGCATGGAGCCTTTGGCGTCTCCCACCACGCGCATCAGGGCGGAGCAGTTCATACCCATGCAAATGAGTGGCAAAAACGGGCTGACGGTCTGCAGATAGGTGGTGGCATGCGCAAGGGCATCCCCTCGTGCTCCAAAGAGGGAGAGGATAGGATGTGCGGCAATCATAGTACCCAAGCCGAGCACCGTGGTCAGCACCAGCATGACTGCCAGCGCGGACGAGGCAATCTGTCGGGCTTCCTCATGCCGTCCGGCGCCGATCTCCCTGCCGGTGGCCGCGCTGATCCCGATGGTCAAGCCAATGGCAACGGCAATCTGTATTCCGATAACTGCGCCCGCAAAGCCTATGGCGGCGGTCAGAGCTGTCTGGCCCAGATGCGCGATATAGACCATGTTGAGCATATCAACCGCAAAAACGGCCATCAGTCCAATGGCCCCGGTGCCCGCCATAACCAGAACATGCCGCATGATGCCGCCTGTGGTGAAACAGGCTTTTTGTCTGGATGGAGGGTCTTTCGGGGGCATGCGTACTCCGTTCCAGCGCCCAGCAGGCAGTCGTGACGATTCTTCTTAGTATGTCATGTCCATGCACTGGTGCGAATGGGGGAAAGACAAACCCGACATGCCAGAGCAGAAAAGCGTCCTCCGCTAGAGCCCCAAGGAGGCTTTAGCGTTGCTCCTGTTCGTCCGCAGTGATGGTGTCTGATGGTGAAGCGGCTGGCGGCGCGTCTTCCTCAAGGATCTGGGCAACGGGTTGGCCGAGATACGCCTCCAGCACCTCATCAGTCGGCCCATCCATTTTGATCTTGCCTCCGTCCAGCCAGATCAGGCGGTTGCACCATTCGGCCATGACATCGGCAATATGGCTGGAGAGCACCAGAATATCGGCTTTTGAGACCAGCGTTTCCAGCCGGGAGCGGGCGCGTTGCCTGAAGGAAGCATCCCCCGCCATGAACCATTCGTCCATCAGGAGCACATCGGGCATGATGGCTGTGGCCAACCCGAAGGAGAGACGGACCATCATACCCGAACTGTAGGTCTGCACTGGAAGGTCCATGAAGGAGCCCAGCCCGGCAAACGCCTCTACATCTTCCTCTACGGCCTGAATCTGGGGTTTGGAGAGCCCTGCGAACATGCCGCGCAAGTGGATGTTTTCTCGGCCTGTCAGTTCATTGTTCATGCCCAGTGAAGGATCAAGCAGCGTGCCGATATTGCCTTCAACCGTCACGCTTCCCTTGACGGGCTCATAAATTCCAGCCAGCGCCCGGAGCAATGTGGTCTTGCCCGCGCCATTTCCTCCCACCAGACCTAGCCGATCGCCGGGGTTCAGGGTGAAGGTAATGTCCTGCAAGGCTTGCACCACCACGCGGTCCCGCCTGTCCTGCATGAAGCGGCTGCCCAGAGAGGTCTGCACAGTCTTACGCAAGCTGCGGGCCGTTCCATGATAGAGCGGAAAAGAGACGTCCAGCCCCTGAACTGTAATGCCTGCCATTTTTTACACCCAATAGGCCAGAC
Organism: Acetobacter tropicalis; assembly: GCF_030644465.1. Classification (NCBI taxonomy): domain Bacteria; kingdom Pseudomonadati; phylum Pseudomonadota; class Alphaproteobacteria; order Acetobacterales; family Acetobacteraceae; genus Acetobacter; species Acetobacter tropicalis. The sequence goes on from NZ_JAUYUW010000001.1 coordinate 2,151,839, forward strand.
GCGCCCGCATGCGGGCAAACAGCAGGAAGGTCAATACGCCCAGGCCGGCAGACCATCCCAACGCAGCGGGCCATACTGCGGCTTTCACAACTTCGCCCGTAAGCGGTGCGCGTAGAATTTCCATCAGCGGGAACAGCGGGTCCAGCAACAGCCAATTCTGGCCAAAGGACATGAGCGCCGGTTTCCAGAGCACTGGCGTGACAAAAAACAGGATCTGCATGGTGCTGGCCACAATGGGCGGAACATCCCGAAAGCGTGCGCCTAAAATGGCCAGAAGCAAGGTTGCTACAAAACTGTCAACAACCCAGACCAGCAGCCCGAGCGGAAGAGTCCAGGACCAGGCGGGGCTGACGTGAAACCACAGAAAAACCACCACAACCACCGGAATGTTGTGCGCAACCGTCAGCCAGTTACGCACCGTCGCGCGCAGAACATGCAAGGTGTAAGGCATTCGGGCTGAATGGATCAGCCCTGCAGCGGAGGTAAAGGTCCGGCAGCCTTCCTGTAATGTGCTGCTGGCAAACCCCCACAGAACAAGCGAGAAAGTGAGGAAGGGCAGATACTCATGGACATCCATACGCATGAGGTAGGCGTAAAGCACCCCCATGGCGGCAATCATGATGGCGGTGGATGCCGTCAGCCAGAATGGCCCCAGGATGGACCCCCGATATCGCAGTTTGATATCCAGCCAGCCCAATGTGCACCCCAGTCTGGCCTGCTTCAGGCCATCGACCAGATCCTGCCATGCATGCCTGAAATAGGATGCGCCTTTTTCCGGAACGAGATGGAGCACGGGTTCAGCCTGGCGCTGAGGCACCGTAGCATCTGCTGGGGGGGAGTTCTGCATGGTATCCATGATAAGGTATGGCGATAGAGAACAGTGCCTTTGAGTGCAAGAGCAGGGGCGTGGGAAGGGCTTTTTTGCCACGGTGCGCGCAGGTGTGGCCTGAGGGGCGCGCTGGGTGGATGACAAGAGGGGCGCCGGTTGCTAAACCCCCCACGACTCACCGCCCATCTGCCAACCTTGATAATGCCGGGAATCATCCGTACCATGAAGATCGTCGCCTGTAACAGCAACCTGCCGCTGGCCGAGGCAGTCGCTACCGAACTTGGCATGCCCCTGTGCAACGTGACCGTACGCCGGTTTGCCGATATGGAAGTGTTTGTTGAAATTCATGAAAATGTACGTGGTGAAGATGTGTTCGTGGTGCAGAGTACCTGCACGCCCACCAATGATAACCTGATGGAACTGCTGATCATGCTGGACGCCCTGCGTCGCGGATCAGCTCGCCGTATCACGGCTGTTATGCCCTATTTCGGGTATGCGCGGCAGGACCGCAAATCTGGTCCCCGTACACCTATCAGCGCCAAGCTGGTGGCCAATCTTCTAGTGGAAGCCGGAGCCAACCGTGTTCTGACACTGGATCTGCACGCCATGCAGATTCAGGGCTTCTTTGATATTCCGGTGGACAATCTCTATGCCGCCCCTCTGTTTGTGCGGGATATCAAGGAACGGTATGGTGACCGTGACCTCATGATCGTGTCACCGGATGTTGGGGGCGTGGTGCGGGCTCGCCAGCTTGCCCAGCGCCTGAACACAGACCTTGCCATTATCGACAAACGCCGTGAACGGGCCGGTGTGTCTGAAGTCATGAACGTGATTGGCGATGTTAAAGGCCGTCACTGCCTACTGGTGGATGATATTGTCGATAGTGGCGGCTCACTGTGCAATGCTGCGCAGGCCATTTTCAATAACGGTGCGGCGTCTGTCGGTGCTTACGTGACGCATGGTGTGCTGACCGGCAGCGCAGTTGAGCGGATCAGCAATTCCTGTATTGAAATGCTGACATTGACGGACAGCATCAAGGCGACGGAAAGTGTTACCGCAGCGGCCAATATCCGCCAGATTACCATTGCGGGGTTGCTGGCGCGGGCCATGCGGGCTGTGTCTGATGAAAGCTCCGTTTCCTCCCTTTTTGATTGAGAACAATGTCTCAGCTTAGCCTCCGCCCTTACTGGTATCTCCGCCATGGTCAGACTGACTGGAATCGGCAGGGTCTGTCTCAGGGGCGCACAGATGTGCCCCTGAATGAGACGGGGATTGCTCAGGCCGATACGGCGGCCAAGCTGTTTGAAACAGGTGTGAGCCAGTATCCGGCATTTACTCACATCGTCAGTTCTCCATTGGACCGTGCCTTCCAGACCGCAGCCATTGTGCGGGAAGGGCTGATAGCCAAGGGCTTTGAAGCGCTTCCTCTGGAAACCGATGAGGGGTTGGAAGAGGTCTGCTTTGGGGAGCAGGAAGGTCTCCCCATGGGGGACTGGTATGATAGTTGGATTGCTGGTGATTATACCCCAGCGGGGGCTGAACCTTTTGCCCGGTTACGGGCAAGAGCCGTTGAGGCTGTAAACCGCGCAACGGAAAATGGTGGCATTCCTCTGATTGTTGCTCACGGCGCACTGTTTCGCTCGTTACGCGCTGCCATGAACTTGCCAGCCAATGTGCGTCTGCCGAATGCAACACCGCTTTGGTTGGAACCCGGTGAGGCTGACGAGAAGCCGTGGTCTCTTACTGTGATAAACGCCGAGTAAGGATCTTTCCTGCAGCACTTTTTTCCTACTGAGATAATGGGAAAAATGCTGACGCGCAGTTATCGTTGCTTGTGAGCGTCTGAAATTTTCCCGGATCATAAAGAATCTGCGCAAGTCTGGAATATGGCATGTGCAGCGGTACATTGATGCCCCCACCTGCGTGACGAATACGTTCAGCAGGGGCCCCGATATCATACACAATTGCTGGTTTATCCGTCATCCAGATTTGCGTCAGGACGTAAGACCACGTTTCAGGCCAGATAGAGGGAAGAAAAAACCAATCTATGGTGCACGCTGTGACGAAGGCTTTGATTTCAAATTCTTTGTAATGTCCAGTTATTTTGACAACACCAGTTTCCAGAAGGGCATTGTCATCACAACTGTATCCAATCAGAACAAATTCAATGGGTAACGTGTTTTGAGCAATGAAGCGGGCTAACGCCAGAATCTGATAAAACCCTTTTTCCACACTGATTGCGCCCAGAATGCCAATAGTTCTCTTGGGACGAGAGGAGGGCAAGGAGAAAGAAATATTCTCAACATTCCGGATAATCTCCCAAGGGATGACATTCACTGGAATATCAAAATATCGACGCAAACGTTGGGCTGTATCATGAGAGGGCGCAATAACCTGTTCCGCCTGTTCAAGAATGGTGGCGCTTTTTTTGCGTAATGCCGTAATGGAGCAGCTTTCCCCGGTTTTGCTCCCGTTTTCGATCAGGCAGGCTTGACACCCTTCTTTGCCGGGTTCACCACAATAGAGTCCGGTTTTTTGTGTCAGGGTGATTTGTGGGCAAAACCATGAATAATCATGAATATAAACATCATAAGGTAGGCCAAGCCGAGTTATATGGAGAATATTGTCAAGGCCATTACCAATATAGCTATGAATTTCGATTTTCTGGCAATCAAGCTCTTGGACGAGATGCCGTAAAGAAGAAAGGCTTCGAGGAATGATCAGATTGGGGAACTCATTTTTCAGCATGCTTTCAAGTCGCCAAACTGTGTGTCCGTTTTCCAGTATGTCCGGTTTCAGGATGAAGGCTGCATAGCCTTGTGTTGTATAATGGATGGCCCGATGGCCGACATGCCGTAAAATGCCCCCTGCACGATCATGCATGATAAGAAAAACAGATTTCTGCAAACCATGATCTTGTTTGTGGCGGGTAAGATCAAGTCGTCGTCTATAAAAAAACAGAGGGTCTCTCTGCTGCCACCTGCGAATAAGCTGGTCATACCCTTTGTGCAGATCATTCAGGATAGAAAGGTTTCGCCGGATCAGATCTGTTTTTACATGACTGAATGATTGGCTTTCTGCGTGTCCAACATAGGTTCCCAAACAGGCAACATGTCTCCAGCCTAACGCGGCTGCTCGGCGTGAAAAATCGTTCTCCTCGCCGTAACCTTGCGCAAAAATATCCTCTCGTAACAATCCGACGCTCTTCAAGCAGTCAGACTTTATATACATGCAAAATCCATGTGCGGTTGGAACCTCTGGAAGTTCACCCTGCCATGTCTGTATCATTATGGTATTTAAATTTTCACACTCTTCTATTGTTGGAAGCGGGTTGTTTCCATCTTTATTTGGATAGCTGAATATAGTTGCATTATTTGATAGCGGTGTGGCTGTTCCGATATCGTCCTTTGAATAAACGGCTTTCTGAAGCTGAAAAATCCATTTTTCTGAAACGAGCGCATCACTGTTTAAAAGGATCACATCTTCATCAGTGTTTCTTTGACGCATTCCTCTATTGGCGGATGCAGGAAAGCCTTTGTTCTGTTTGTTATGGAGAAGAGTGATACGATATTTTTTCGAGACATCCTCCAAATAATCAGTGAGCTCTTTATTGGGAGATTTGTCATTGATAATGATAATACGGGCATTGTCTGGTTTGTAACGTATAACCTGCTGCAGACATAAACGGGTTATATCAAAGCCATTATAAACGGGTATGATAATGGCAACTCTTTTGATGGTATTGTGCGTTGAGAAAGACTGTTTCCGGCATATTGCGGGAAAAGCTTCTCGCGTTGCACGAGCATATGAAAGAGCCTGTTCTGCTAGAATATTTATGTGCAAGGGGCTTCCATACAATGGCAGTCCCATTTCTGTTTTAACTGAAAAATGCTTTCCTAAAAAAGAAATTTTTTTAAGACAGATGGAGAAGTATGGAAGGCATGCTTCTCCAGAAAGAGTTCTGATATCAAATAGTTTTGTGGGATGAGTTACTATTTGGATATGCTTGCGAGTGGGATATGAATGGGGATGGTCATCCCTATCGGGGGCCACTGTAACAGATAGTTTTACAGGTCGTTCTGGTTCTGAACGGTAGCACGCCCATCCTTTGATGTGCTCTTCTGTTGCTTCCACATAACCATCAATTTTTAGGAAGTTTTCGATATCAAAAACACCACTGATATATTTTCTATAAGGATGTTTTATAATAACAGAACAGGCATTCTTCCATTTTTCAGGGAGGTCAATCTCTAGCTGAGGACCTTTCCGGACAAAGGTAAAAGAGTTCAAAGGAAGAGTGTTCGTATCAATAGAGATACTCAAATCGTCTGTGCAAAAAGATGTATAATCAATGAGCGTTAGCTTTCCCTGTAAGGAAAGAGAAACCCATCCATCATAACTGTTCTGGGCAGTGATGGTTTTTGCCAGGATGTCAAAAATAGGGTGAGGCAGGCGGACATAATGTGTCAAATAGTCAATAAGTTCGTCTTTTGCGGTAGACCAATTTTGAAACTGGACACGAACACACAGTAAAAGAATGGAGCAAATGCGTGAGTTGGAACGATTTTTGAGGAATTCAAGTGCCTCAGACGCCGTGGGAATATTCAATAGTAAACGCACACAGCCAATGACCATGGTTATGCGGCCATCACTTGGATAACCCCTTTGTAGATATTCACAATAGGTTAATATAGACCGAAAAGCATCTGTGTCTCTTTTGTCTTCAAACGAGAATGTTCTGAATGAAGGAAAGTCTATTTTCAAGTGGTACAAAACAGATCGCAGCGCGCGCAAAATAAATTGCGAAAGGATCAGTTCAGTATTGGTCATAATCACATCTTAAAAATAATAAAATTTTAATTAAAATATGGTTAATAAATTCAGATGTCAATTGAGAAGGGTTACGCGAGTGACCTTATTACATCATCAGATGTCTTCTTTTCCAACTGAGGTGGACGGCCTCCGTAAGGCATTGATGTGCCATGATGGAGGTTAATAAACCCTCAGAAAGAGAGCGCCTGCATGAAAGTTGGGGTAATTGGACTGGAATTTCCAAGTCTGTTTTTTGGGCTCATGGAGCTGACGCAAATGGAAAATGTGTGTTCACGCGCAAGCTTGGCCGGAGTCTTCGGCATCAGGTGTACATCGATGGCTAAGATCGCTTGAAATCTGAAAAATTCGGAAAACAGGCCTTCTCCTTTTGTAAATTATAACAATATCAATCCTTTAGAGGGCATTGTCAGGCCGAAGGAAGTGGAGGCATTAAACCCTCCCGTTGATACCGCTGCCTCATTTTCCTGTGACAGTTGATTTTAAGAATAATCTTTGGGTGGTGGGGGTAAGCACTATAGTTGCCGGTTGGTTTTCGTACACGATAGGCAAAAAATTTAAATTTTTCCGACCGTAAATTATTAAGGAAATGAGTTTTAAATCGAAAATATTGACGTCATAAAAAACAAACTGAAGTGTAACGGTATGATCAGGAAAAACGGCCCCTTACAGGTTGGCGATAACTTTTAAACCAACAAGCGCGGCATCGGGCCTGCGTGAGGTTTCTCCGGGACGGATCATATACTGGAATTCAGGTTGAACCAGAACGCCGGGAACAGCATCAATCGCGTAATAGGCTTCAATCACATGGGAGTCAGTCTGGGGTGCCAAAACCTGCGCGCCTAATGAAAGCCCGGCATCCCGAGCATACATTTGCCCCAGTTCCTTACGGTGACTGACATGATACCAGGAGTATAAAATTCCTAATCTGTCTGTTACGCGAGAGGGAATGACGCCATTGAAGGAAATTCCTCCGTAAGCTTCATCCGAGATGGAAGAAACATGTGGCGTGTTATGAATATACCCTGCCATCAGATAGCCCCCCGCCATTTGGTTACGACCACCTTTGCGATAAATCATCTGATCGCCCTCAAACCAGAACATATCCATGGGGGCGCTATGAAGGCGGCCCGTCGCAATGACCTTGTTTGCTGGGGATGCGCCCAGCACGTCTGGATAGCGTGAGGTGTCATGTGCGTAACCAAAAACGTAATGGCCAGGAAGTCGGTTGCGCGTCAGGAAGGGTTGCCATGTAAATTCTATTGGCAGCATCATTCCCGTTGTGTTTTCACTCCCCCATGACCACCCGCTCGGGTTGGTGGAAAGTGGGCTGACCTGATAAGCGCCCAATTGTACCATGGTATCCCGTGTCGGTCGGAAGCGGATACGGCTTCCCCAGGTCGCTTTTGGGTAAACGGCAAACCCTGGGTCAACTTTCAGGGCAACTGGCGCTGAGCACGTAACCATGAACGAACAGATTAGCGGTGATGTAGCAAACACGTGTGTGAGAGACATCCGCCCAAATGTGATGTCCATACGGTTTTGCAGGAATTTTTTCTCTGCGTAGAAATCAACCAGATGCGCAACAACATGCCCAGAAAGCCCGTAAACTTCCATAAGGTTTACGTAATAATCTCCAACACGATCATGAGAAACCTCACGCCCAGCACGGTTCATGAGGAGTGTATGAATGGACCACCCATTCCAGCCTGCCATTTTTCCCAGATCAAAGTTCATTTGCAGGGTGAGTTCATGCACGTAATCCATGCCGCGTTGCATGCCACCATGGATATTGGCCATGGCTTCACCTTTATAAGAGAAAGAGAATACAAAACCTTTTTTCTGTAGTCTTTGTCTAAAAGGCATGATTTTCGGGATAAGATGTCCGCTTCCTGCCGTTGGAACATAATAGGGGTCATCCATATCCGTACGACGCTGGGCGTCCATTTCGGAAGGGAGGAGCCAGGAGACACCTTCTTTTCCAGTCAGAACATCCAGTTCCATTTTATGGAATGTTTTTGAGCTCTGATATTCATCCACACTAGGAACCACCATTGTGGCCAGGCCAGGCCATGGTGCTACAGGAACCCCACTTGCAGGGAGTGGAGAGTTTTTAGGGCGAACAAGAACGCGTGGATCCGGTTGTGAATTATCATCCTGTTTCTGTGTTTGCGTTCCGGAAATAACGTCTACATAGACAGGGTTTTTGGGGGCCTGTTGTTCTTTTCCGCTTTCATCAGCATGTGCCATACTGAAAGAGGCGTTTATTATCAGACTTCCTGTGAGTGTTAGTCCCCATAGTGTAAAGCATGTTTGGAGTATGGGGCTTCTGTGACGGGATTTGCGATACATGATCTGACCAAGGATAAGTTTTGGCACTCTGGCCAGAAAATATAAGGAGTTAGACGAAAGAATGGAGACGATTATACACGGACAATAAGGGCAGCAGAGGTAAACACTCTTCATGAGCAGAAACGTGTACATTCTGTCCATGAAAGACTTTATGCATTTTAGGCTCCAAAAGTGTTTTAAACGGACCCTGACGAATCAGGGTCCGTCTTCCGCCAAGAGAGCCTTCTTTTGTGAGAAGAAGGCAGCATCAGATAGCATGTTTTTACTGAAAGTCTTTTGAAAATAAGAAAGTAAAAAACACGATTTCGTGAAATAGTTTTTTGACAAAACTATAGATATACGTTTTGGGTTTTAGGAAGGTTGTTCTCTTCCTTTTTTGGATCGTCCCTCTCAAAATGAGTTCGAAAAGGAGCCTCTGAAAAATATTAAAAAAGAAAAACAAAAAATATAAAATGAAATATCCTAAATACCTGTTTTATATGCTCGACGCGGTCGGAAAATATCATTCAGCAGGGTGGCATAGTGTCAAGCTCCTCATTTTCTTTTTGGTGTTGTGCATGGGTTCTTTAAGGCACTGAAAGCGGGTCAATGTCCAATATATGAAATGTGGCTTCTCCATATTTATTTTATGTAGGAATAAGCCGAAGAGGATTTATTGATGAGTAGGATTATCATAAAAATATAAATATCTATCAATGGGTTAGGTTTTATGAGGAAAGCTGCGTTGGGGATTTTTGTGCGTATGTCAGGTTGAGAAAGGTTGCATTCCATCACCGGAACGTGATTCCCCCTATCTCCCGAGTCCATAGAGGTAAGGAGGTGTTTCGAGTGGGATCATTGCGTTTGCCTCCCTTTGTTATGGGCGTCTTGACGTGGGGAAAGGAGAGGGAGGATTTTCCGCTTTAAATTAAAGTATTGTGGATGGAAGTCATCGGGAATGTCTGGGGCGCCCTTTTTAAGGAAAGCAATATAAATTTGAATTTTTTTGATAAAATGTTTTCATTTTTATAAAGATTTCGCTCTTTGTGTCCTTGACAGAAGCCAGCATATTGGACACAGAGCAATTTCCACTCTTCTGGAAAAATGATGGAGAATAGCCGCGCAGAGTAAGTGATGACATCCGCTCTTTAAGGAAGGGGCATCTTTGAGGTGGTGAGTGTTTCTGTCAGAAAGGAACATCCTGCTTGCTTAAATAAGGTGTTTCTTGTGTTGGCAGATGGATGATGTCCGTGGTCAGATAATAAAACCATCTGCGAGAAAAAACCTCTTATCGGAAGCCAGTGCATCTGGATTTAGTCGCAACCTCGGCCCGACACCTTACTGTCAGGACGATTTCAATATTGGAGTGATAGCATGGGTGGCGTTCAACCCGCAGATCACCATTCTCCGTTAGGTGGCATTTATCGTGCCATTTTTTCTGTTATCAGCCTTGCAGCTGGTCTGGCGCTTGCTTACGGTGGCATGCAGCTTCTAACGCTGGGTGGGTCAAGTTATTACCTGCTGGCCGGGGTGGCTTATATTGTACTGGCAGTCCTGGTTTTCCTGAAGCATCCGTATACCTTAATTGTTTCAGGCGTTGTTTTTGCAGCAACCTTTGTGTGGGCGCTATGTGACACGCCTGAAATTGGATACTGGGCGCTTTTGCCGCGTCTGGTTGTGCCAGCCATTTTGTTTGCTCTTAATTTGTGGGCCGTGGCGACTTTTCCGGCAACACCGTCAGCTGTTCAGCGGGGTACGGTTTTTGGCGGTCTGGGTATTGTTGGGTGCCTGCTGGTGACATTGGTGGAAGCCTTTTTCCCTCATGGGCAGATCAGCAATCCGGATGCATCTCCTGCAAACCCTCAACTGGCTCAAACTGGTAAGCCAGAGGCACCTGAGGACTGGGAGTTCTATGGGCGGAATGCTCAGGGCACCCGTTACGCGCCTTACACCCAGATCACACCGGCAAACGTCAGCAAGTTGAAGGTGGCCTGGGTTTACCACACGGGCAGAAGAACACATGGGCCAGGTGCCGGGGTGGATGAAAACACGCCGCAGCAGATTGGCAATGTGCTCTATTCCTGCACACCGGAAAATCTGATCACGGCTCTGGAAGCCGATACCGGAAAAGAAATCTGGAAATTTGACCCCAAGGCTCATACTGCTGAACACGTCACGTGCCGAGGTGTTGGGTATTATGATGCCGCGAAAGACACCACCCTCACGGCTGAGGAAAAGGCGGCAGATGACGCTGCGCCTATGTGCCATCAGCGTATCCTTGTTTCGACCGTGGATGCCCGCTTCATCGCGCTGGACGCCCATACGGGTGCGCAGTGTACGGGCTTTGGTGAAAACGGTGAGGTTGACCTTAAAAAACAGATGGGCCCGGTTGAAGGTGGTAAACGCTATCACCCAACCTCCCTTCCAGTTGTTATGGGTCATGTTGCTGTTATTGGCGGCTGGGTGCGTGATATTGTTCACGGTGAACCCTCAGGTGTGGTGCGCGCTTATGATGTGCGGAACGGCTCTCTGGTCTGGGCCTGGGATGTGGGTGACCCGGAAAATACCGGTGCTCCCCCCGAAGATCAGACCTACACGTTGGAAACCCCCAATGTGTGGACCATCCCCACTTATGATAAAGAGCTGAACCTCGTTTACCTGCCTACTGGTAA
>NZ_JAUYUW010000001.1:2167500-2380000 GCF_030644465.1 Acetobacter tropicalis
GGTAGACCGTCAGGTATTTACCCCGGGGGGTAGAGCACTGGATGGGCTAGGGGGGCCCAAAGCCTTACCAAACCTAACCAAACTCCGAATACCCGGAAGTATAGCCTGGCAGACAGACAGTGGGTGCTAAGGTCCATTGTCGAGAGGGAAACAGCCCAGACCACCAGCTAAGGCCCCTAAATCGTGGCTAAGTGGGAAAGGATGTGGGGATTCCAAAACAACCAGGAGGTTGGCTTAGAAGCAGCCATCCTTTAAAGAAAGCGTAATAGCTCACTGGTCTAATAGAAACCCTGCGCCGAAAATGTAACGGGGCTCAAGCCACGTGCCGAAGCTGTGGGTGCATATCTATGATATGCGCGGTAGCGGAGCGTTCCGTAAGTCTGTGAAGGAGACGGGGTGACCCTCTCTGGAGATATCGGAAGTGCGAATGCTGACATGAGTAGCGACAAACAGTGCGAGAAACACTGTCGCCGAAAGTCCAAGGGTTCCTGCGCAAGGTTAATCCACGCAGGGTTAGTCGGCCCCTAAGGCGAGGGCGAAAGCCGTAGTCGATGGGAATCAGGTGAATAGTCCTGAACCTGCCAGAAGTGACGAATGCAAGATGTTGTCAGTCCTTATCGGATTGGACTGGCTTTTTGCGCATTCCAGGAAATAGCTCTGGCGTATAGACCGTACCCGAAACCGACACAGGTGGACTGGTAGAGAATACCAAGGCGCTTGAGAGAACGATGCTGAAGGAACTAGGCAAATTACTCGTGTAACTTCGGGATAAGCGAGACCCGTTGGTGGGCAACCATTGGCGGGTGGCACAGACCAGGGGGTAGCGACTGTTTAGTAAAAACACAGGGCTCTGCGAAGTCGAAAGACGACGTATAGGGCCTGACGCCTGCCCGGTGCCGGAAGGTTAAGAGGAGGTGTGAGAGCACTGAATTGAAGCCCCGGTAAACGGCGGCCGTAACTATAACGGTCCTAAGGTAGCGAAATTCCTTGTCGGGTAAGTTCCGACCTGCACGAATGGCGTAACGACTTCCCCGCTGTCTCCAGCATCGGCTCAGCGAAATTGAATTCCCCGTGAAGATGCGGGGTATCCGCGGTCAGACGGAAAGACCCTATGAACCTTTACTGCAGCTTTACAGTGGCATCAGAGACATTCTGTGTAGGATAGGTGGGAGGCTTTGAAGCGGGGGCGCCAGTTCCCGTGGAGCCATCCTTGAAATACCACCCTGAATTTTTCTGATGTCTAACCGCGGTCAGTTAGCCTGATCCGGGACCCTGTATGGTGGGCAGTTTGACTGGGGCGGTCGCCTCCCAAAGTGTAACGGAGGCGCGCGATGGTGGGCTCAGGCCGGTCGGAAACCGGCTGTTGAGTGCAATGGCATAAGCCCGCCTGACTGCGAGAGTGACAGCTCGAGCAGAGACGAAAGTCGGCCATAGTGATCCGGTGGTCCCGCGTGGAAGGGCCATCGCTCAACGGATAAAAGGTACTCTAGGGATAACAGGCTGATCTCCCCCAAGAGTCCACATCGACGGGGAGGTTTGGCACCTCGATGTCGGCTCATCACATCCTGGGGCTGGAGCAGGTCCCAAGGGTTCGGCTGTTCGCCGATTAAAGTGGTACGTGAGCTGGGTTTAGAACGTCGTGAGACAGTTCGGTCCCTATCTGCCGTGGATGTTGGAGACTTGAGAGGATTTGTCCCTAGTACGAGAGGACCGGGATGAACACACCTCTGGTGCACCGGTTGTCGCGCCAGCGGCACCGCCGGGTAGCTAAGTGTGGACGGGATAACCGCTGAAAGCATCTAAGCGGGAAACCCACCTCAAAACTAGGTCTCCCCAAGGGCCGTGATAGACCATCACGTCAATAGGCCAGGTGTGAAAGCGCAGTAATGCGTGCAGCTAACTGGTCCTAATCGCCCAATAGGCTCACTCTCTTACCGTTCCCTTAAAAGAACGGCCCGTGCACAGAAATCATCCATGCAAAACGTCATACTTCATCATACCCAACCGTCCACACCACCCCAACTCAAGGGTGATTTGGATGACCTGGTGGCCATGGCGGGGAGTGATCCACCCGATCCCATCCCGAACTCGGCCGTGAAAACCCCCAGCGCCTATGATACTGCGGCTTAAGTCGTGGGAAAGTCGGTCGCCGCCAGGTCTTCCAAATCACCCAAAAATCAACACAAACGCGGGGTGGAGCAGCCCGGTAGCTCGTCAGGCTCATAACCTGAAGGCCGCAGGTTCAAATCCTGCCCCCGCAACCAATGTAGCCTGCTCATTACTTGAAGAGCGCAGTTTTCTTCGGTTGCAGGTCCCCGCAACCAATGTATCCTGTTCAATGAACGACTGAAGAACGTCGTGGTCCGGATGGACTGCGGCGCTTTTTTTGTTGGACGAGAAGTTCAGAATTGCAGCGAGGTCTCCTTCGAGGAAGATGGCAAGCTCGCCGTCCAGCGGAATCAGCTTGATCCGTGAGACCAGAGCGCGCAGCCTCTCGATGGCCTCAAGGCTCGCATCCTCCTTCTGAAGGTTTTCGTAAAGGGCTTCGATGCGTTCCCTGTAGATCACAGCCATGTTTGGATGCAGCAAAGGAGGTGGCTGGGGTGCATCGGCGAGCAGAGCCGTCAGTTCTTCCTTGCGGGCCTCCAGCCGTCCGATCTTGTCCTTCAGCTTGACGCCGGGTACGCCGTCGAGAATGGCCTGGATCGCCTTGTCCAGTTCGCGATCAACGCGGGGTAGTTCCGTGCGCATCGCAGCGAGATCTGCGCCGCGCTCCATTCTCACGCGGTTAACCTCCCGAGTAAACTCATCACAGAACTCCTTGAACAGCGCGGGGTCCATGAGGCGCGTCCGTAGCCCGTTAAGTACAGACTTCTCGAGCATGTCCCGCCGGATGGTCATGCGATTGTCGCAAGTGCCTTTGTTGCGCGCAGTCGAGCAGCCAAGCAGGTTTTTCGAGATCATTGAAAAACCACCGCCACAGCAGCCGCAGCGTGTCATCGCAGTGAAGAGGTGACGAGGACGCTTGAGACTGTTCAGAGGATGGACGCCGTCACCACGTGTCTTTTGCGACCACGTTGTCGTTGCCTGACGGGCCTTGGTCGCTTCCCATAGGTCAGGCTCGACAATTCGAAGTTCAGGAACCTCCTGCAGAATCCATTCACTTTCTGGATTCAGGCGCGAGACGCGCTTGCCAGTTTCCGGATCCTTCAGATAGCGAAGGCGGTTCCAGATCAGTCGGCCAATATAAAGCTCGTTGTTGAGGATGCCGGTGCCGCGGTCACGGTTGCCGTGGATGGTGGATGGTCCCCAGGCACCTCCCAATGGTCCGACAATCCCTTCCGCATTCAGATCGAGCGCAATGGCCCTAGGCGCCTTGCCGTCTGCATATTCACGAAAGATGCGCCGCACGATCGCGGCTTCGCTGATGTTGATCGACCGCTCTCCGCGGACAGCTTCGCCGGCAGCGTCAAATTTTCGGACGACGTCATACCCATAGCACAGACCGCCGCCCGATTTACCGGCTTCAACGCGTCCCCGTATGCCGCGCCGCGTTTTGTCTGCCAGATCCTGCAGAAAGAGGGCATTCATGGTGCCCTTGAGCCCGACATGGAGTTGGGTGACGTCGCCTTCTGAAAGCGTGATGATCCGCACCCCGGCAAACTTCATTCGTTTAAACAGCCCGGCGATATCTTCCTGATCGCGCGAAAGACGGTCCATGGCTTCGGCGAGAATGATCGAAAACTTCCCGCGCTGTGCGTCCTGCATCAGTTCCTGAATACCAGGACGAAGCAGGGAGGCACCAGAGACGGCTCTGTCGCTGTAGCTGTCGACTACGTTCCAGTCCTGACGGGCAGCATATTCCCGACACAGCCTCAGTTGATCCTCAATGGAGGCATCGCGCTGGTTGTCAGAAGAATAGCGGGCGTAGAGCGCGACCTTCATGAAGACCTCCTGTTAGTCCTCCGATCGTGTACGGATCGGTCCGTTTTCATGTTCAATGTAATCCCGCGCCGCCTGCCGGGCGAGGGCTCGTATCAGCGCCCGCAGACCCTCACCGTTACCGTCTCCATGACCGGTAGGGTCGAGAATGACACGGGGCGATGTCGACACTGTAGCGTCTTTTGCGCGCATCGTCCTGCCTTTTCTTGAAGCTCAGATGTGTGCCATCGTGCCTCTCATCGGCACGCAGGAAAATAGAAAACCGCAATAAAACAATGTGGTAAGGAGTATCGTGGCGGGTCGGGGCGTGCCCCTGTCGGTCGTGGCGTGGCGTTTTACGCTCGAAACATTCACGTTCTTGTGAGATTTCCCGCTGACTGGATCAGGAACAGAACAGTCAGTGCGATTCGAAGTGCCGCGGCTTTATGCTGCCTCCGACCACGGGGGGCTGTAAAACTACCTAAAAACAACATACTGCGCGGATCGTACTTTCACAAAAGCATTATACCTGCGGCTAGGCCTTCGGTTCTGCCTCTGCAATTATGACGAATACGCGTCAGTACGGTCTTTTTTCTTGACTCAAAACGGACCGTTTCGTCACTGTGCAACATACAGGTCGCGAGCTGTTTCCAGATTGTACACACATTGCAAGGAACTGCTTTATGCTGACACATGCTGGCGGCGCTGCTTTTGCGCGACCGGAGATCAACATCGCTGACGATACACCGCAGGCACTGCGCCGTCTGGTGAATGATGCACTTTCCAACGACAACGCGGATACGTTCCTTGCCTCTCGCGGAGCCTCGGGTCAGTTGGAGGCGCTCGCGCATCGGTGCTGTGATATGGCGTTTGCACAGAGCGACCTTGCCGCACGGAAGACCGTTCATCGCGTGCTGCATGACCTGTATGGTTTGCATCTCTCCCGACCCCACCCGGGCCTTACTGATAACCAGTACAGTATCGAACTGTTGCGAGCTCGCCGTGCGATCGAAGTTTCGTGGATGGAGTGGGAATTGAGCCAGGCCAGCCCAATCCCGGCCGATGTCGAGCCGGAAGCAATTGGCGACGCCATCAAGTCCCTCTGGAAGAGCCATTCCGGGTATAACCATGCGGTATTCGATTTCATGAAGACCGACGCGTCACGACCGCAGATCATCAAGTATTTTACGACCGATTACGCGCTGAATATGCGTTTTTATGACCTGATCGTGCTGTCTCTTGTCGGTATCGACGAAGATGTCCGGATGGAAGTCGCGCATAATTTCTGGGATGAGATGGGGCAGGGTAACCCAGCCCGCACGCATGTGCGTCTCTACCGCGACCTGCTCGACTATCTCAAGATTGAAGATAATCCGACCCAGTTTGTCGATGCGTTGGGTTGGGAGGGCCTCTCGGGGTATAATCTGCTGCTTTATTTCGCCTTCAACCGGCGGGAATATTTCCGCTCGATCGGTGCGCTTGCAATTACGGAACTCTCGGATCCCGAGCAATACGCCAAATTGCTCTCGGGTTGCCGTCGCGTCGGTATTGGCAACGATCAACCGTCGATTCTGGATTATTACAGCGAGCATGTCGAGGTCGATGCCCTGCATGGCGATGGCTGGATTGACAATGTCATTGTGCCTGTTCTCCGGCGGTATCCCGGTGAAGCGCGATCTGTGCTTGAGGGTGCGGCGATGCGCCTGAACTCCAGTGAAGCGTACTGGGACTGGCAACTGGCCGAAATGAAAGCCGTCAAACCAGTTCCGACCGTGGCCCTGGAGGCAGTCAATTAATCAGATAACGTCCCGTGTATGAACGACCGGTACATTTGATATCGCTTTATTAACTTGTGGAAAGGGAATTGCTGTGGCCTGATCTGTGCCTTGAACTTGTTGACGCACAAAACGTTCCGATTATGAATGAGACGGATTGATGCGAATTCCTGTGAGGTCATGGACGTGCCACAGCAAAAACTCCGCAGAAAGCGGAATGGTCCGGATAGTCGGGCTACTCTCTTAACGACAGCGGGATCCCTCTTTGCCCGTTCGGGTTTCCACCAGGTCAGTGTCGATGACATCGCCGACACCGCGCAGGTCGCGAAAACGGCAATCTACTACCACTTTGGCAACAAAGAGGGGCTGGTGACCGACTTCCTGGAAGGCCATATCGAAACGCTGGAGGCCTCGCTCATTGAGGCCGTGAGCGCGCATAAGGAGCCGAGAGCCCGCCTGCGCGCGGTGTTTGACTGGCATACGGCTTGGTTTCGTCAGCCCGATTTTGCCGGATGTGTGTTCTCTCGGGCAACTGAAGAATACAAAGGAAAGCAGGATGCGATTGCCGAGATTTCGCGACTGCAAAAGCGTAGCCTGCGCCATGCCATCCGGGCGCTTCTGGAAGCGGCCGGGGTTCGGGAAGAGCGATCCGAACAACTTGCCCACTTCATGATCTACCTGCTTGATGGCGCGGTTGTCTCCGCGAATGTGCTGGACGAGAAAGATGCTGCGGATCAGGCGTGGGTCGCTGCGGAACGTCTGCTGGACGATGAAACCCGCAGGCACCCACCCACAAAAAACTGACTCTTGCCGGGTCTGCCTGAAGCCAGAAGGCGTTTGGAAGTGCTACTTACGCCCGCGCCAGTTTGTTTACGCCTCCGCACGCCCGTGCCGTCAGTTGACTGGGAAAAGTCTTGAACTGAAGGGTGTGTCGTCATGCAGAGTTCCTTCCAACTCGGGAGGAATTCATGTCTGGTTCTCGTATCCTGTGGGGGCAACTTTGCCTCTGTTTCCTGATTGTCATTGTGGCTTGGTGGGCCGCGACGCAGTGGGTCGCGTGGCGGCTTGCATTCCAGCCGGAACTCGGTCCCCCGTGGACTTTAGTGGCCGGACGGTGGCCGCTCTATCCGCCATTTCTGTTTCCGTGGTGGTGGTACGAGTTCGATGCCTACGCGCCACACATTTTCGTAGAAGGCGGATGGATCGCCGGATCTGGCGGAGTGCTCGCCTTCCTGACAGCAGTGGTCCTGTCCGTCAGGCGCGCGCGGGAGCATAAACGCACAGCCACCTATGGATCGGCCCGCTGGGCCGAACGCGACGATATCGAGCAGGCCGGACTTCTCGGCCAGGATGGCGTGGTGCTGGGGCGTTGGGAGCGCGACTATATCCGGCATGATGGCCCCGAGCATGTGCTCTGCTTCGCGCCGACGCGCTCGGGCAAGGGCGTAGGGCTGGTGATCCCGACGTTGCTGACCTGGCCCGGTTCAGCCATTGTCCATGATATCAAGGGCGAAAACTGGTCCATTACGGCCGGGTTCCGGGGCCGTTTCGGCAGATTGATCCTTTTCGATCCCACTAATCTCGCGTCATGCGCCTACAATCCGCTGCTGGAAATCCGTCTCGGCGAGTGGGAAGTGCGCGATGCCCAGAACGTCGCCGACGTGCTGGTCGATCCCGAAGGCTCGCTGGAACGACGCAATCACTGGGAAAAAACCTCACATTCCCTGTTGGTGGGAGCCATTCTTCATATCCTCTATGCGGAACCGGACAAAAGCTTGCGTGGTGTCGCCAGCCTGCTGTCCGATCCGAAACGCTCGATCGCGGCCACCCTCGTTGTGATGATGGGCACGCGCCATCTTGGCGAGCGTGGCGTCCATCCGGTGGTGGCGTCGGCTGCGCGCGAATTGCTCAACAAATCCCCCAACGAGCGCTCCGGTGTGCTGAGTACGGCCATGTCGTTCCTGGGCCTGTATCGTGACCCCGTGGTGGCCGAGGTGACGAGCCGCAGCACGTGGCGGATTGGCGATCTCGTCAATCCGGCCCGGCCGACGACGTTATACTTCGTTGTCCCGCCCTCGGACATTAGTCGCACCAAGCCGTTGATCCGGCTGATGCTCAACCAGATCGGACGCAGGCTGACCGAGGATCTGTCCGGAGCAGAAGGGCGGCAGCGTCTTTTGCTGATGCTCGACGAGTTTCCCGCGCTCGGGCGCCTCGATTTCTTCGAAAGCGCGCTTGCCTTCATGGCTGGCTACCGCATCAAAGCGTTCCTGATCGCCCAGTCGCTCAACCAGATCGAAAAAGCCTACGGGCAGAACAACTCGATCATCGACAACTGCCATGTTCGCGTCAGCTTCGCGACCAACGATGAGCGGACAGCCAAACGTGTTTCCGATGCGCTTGGCACCGCAACCGAAATCCGCTCGCAGAAGAACTATGCCGGCCATCGCCTGTCACCCTGGCTGGGGCACCTCATGGTGTCCCGTCAGGAGAGTGCTCGACCCCTGCTGACCGTCGGCGAGATTCAGGAGCTGCCAGCAACCGACGAACTGGTCCTGCTCTCGGGGATGTCGCCCGTTCGGGCAAAAAAGGCTCAATATTTTCGTGACAGCCGGTTTCGGGAACGGCTCTTGCCCGCGCCGGAGACGGGGACACGAGGATTACCGGTCGCACCCGACGACTGGACCTCACGTCCGCAGCCATCAAAGCCTGAGGTCAAGCCCGACACACCAGAGGATGCGGTCAAGGAGGCGGGTGAGGAAGAAGATCCTGTCGGCACCGAGGCGCGCCGTCAGCCGGAAATGGACGTTTCCGAGGAGCCCGACCTGCCACCGCAAGGCGACGAGGACCCCGCGCGTGATGCGCCTATGCGCGAGCGTGAACGCGATCCGATGGAAGAGGAAGACCTTCATGCCGTGCTGACGGCGGATTTGGCCCGCAAAGCCCGTCAGGCGGCTCTTGATCCAGGCAATGATCTGGGGCTGTCATGAGCGGCGCGCGCCAGAAGAAGAAGCGGCTTTCGGTCTATCTGGAGCCGCATCTATGGAAGGGGCTGCGGACGCAGGCTGCCCGACGCTCGATGTCGGACTCCCTGCTGGCCGAAGCCGCGATTGCGGCGTGGCTCGACCCGGAAGGCGCTGGTGGCGATCCCAAAGCGTCGCTGGAAGCCGCCGTGCAGCGGCTCGATCGTCGTCAGGCGCGGATCGAACGCGACCTGTCGATCTCGGTCGAGACGCTCGCGCTGTTCATCCGGCTGTGGTTCACCAGTATGCCAGGTCTTTCTGACAGCATGGCTGCAGCGGCTCGTGCCCAGGGGGCGGAGCGCTACGACCGTTTCGTCGAGATGCTGGGACGGCGGCTGGCCAGCGACAGGCGGTTCCGGACAGACATTGAACGTGAGGCGAATGAAGGCGGCGACGCCGGTGTGAAAAAGGACTGACGAACCATCCTCACGCGTGATCTCAGATCAGCGAGAGAACGCGTTGGCCAGTCGATGTTCATCCGCTTTCCCTGCTGACCGTTCCTTCCGGCCCCCCTTGGCCTTGTTTCGTGTAGGTGATGGTGCCCCCGGGGCCGACCGCGCAGACGCGTCGGTGCGGTCCGTTTTGTCCTCACTCTGGGAGGCACGCTTTCCAAGGCCGATTTTCTGTGCAACCTGACGCCGCATTTCCGTATAATTCGGCGCGACGGTCGGATATTCTTCAGGCAGCCCCCATTTGGCCTTGTAATCCTCAATGGTCATGTCGAAGGCAGCCGCGAGGTGCCGTTTGAGCGATTTCAGCTGTTTCCCATCTTCCAGGCAGATGATGTAGTCGGGAAAGACAGATTCCTTAATCGGGACGGCCGGCTGCTGTTCTTTCTCGACGGTCAGAATTGTCGGCGACGTCGCCTCCGCCGGCGCCTCGTCGACAGTCGCGGACGGTTCAGGCTTTTCAGGAGGCGAGGGAACATTGCTGGTTTTCCGGGATACTCCCGATCCTGTCGTGTTCGGCACAGGCTGTTCCTCTGAAAGCGACGCATAAAGCCGACGTACGAGGTCCGGAAGCTGGTCGGTCTCCACTTTCGTCGTCGCAAGGTGCGCCGTCACGATCTGTGCCATCGCATTCAGACGACCGAGAATGATGTCCTTGTCGCTGCTCAATAGGGTAGTCCTCAATATAGGGTGTGAATCGTTATAAGCTTCGGAAAGCCTGTATTTCACCAACGGATTTGCGCCTTGTCGATTCAAGCACGGGTCACACCTTCCGAGCAACTTTTTGACGCCGCGTGACGTCGATCTTCGGCGCACCGAAAATATTGCCAATCAGCCGTCTTCGTCGGTGTATAGCGTGTCGGGTACAATCACGCGCCGGTTTATAGTTCCAGATACAGTAAAAACTCGCCATATCCAAATATCGTACTATACGCGTTGCCGTTGATGAGCGGGGCCTGATACTCGCGTCCATACTTAATATTTGGCCCGGCTCAAAAGTTTCACGCTCGCGAAGTCAGTTATCGCCATCGTTGCAATCGGTTTCTTCGGCTCACCGTAATTCCTGACAACGCCGGATTAAAAGTTTCAAGCCTAATGCACTGATAAAACGCCAAATTTTTAGCCGTCTACGCCTCTGCCAGTTTGTATACGCTTTCGTACGCCCCGGTACGATGATGGCCGAATTTCTTGTTGCGATCTGGAAACGCGTGCCTCCTCTATTTGTCCCTGTCGCGATCCGGACCTCCCGGTTCGCTTTCCACAACGGGGACGACAATGCACACCCATGCGACGACGAACGAAGCCGTGGCGCGTGGTTTTTCCATGCTGCGCACGGCTATGGGAGAGGCGATCACGAGACAGCTTGCTGATCCGGCAGTTGTCGAGGTGATGCTCAATCCCGATGGACGGCTCTGGATCGACCGTCTGTCAGAAGGGCTGTCCGACACCGGGCACACGATCGGCGCAGCCGATGCCGAACGCATCGTGCGTCTGGTCGCACACCATGTCGGCGCGGAGGTTCATGAGGCCGCGCCCCGTATCTCGGCCGAACTCCCGACAGGCGAGCGGTTCGAGGGATTGCTGCCGCCGGTCGTGACAGCGCCCAGTTTCGCGATCCGCAAGCCCGCTGTCGCCGTATTCACGCTCGACGATTATATCGACGCCGGGATCATCACCGTCGCACAGGCGGCCTATCTCCGCGAGGCTGTCGTCCAGCGTAGAAATATCCTCGTTGCGGGCGGCACGTCTACGGGCAAGACGACGCTGGTCAACGCCCTGCTGGCCGAAGTGGCGAAGACCAGGGACCGCGTGATCCTCATTGAGGACACGCGGGAATTGCAGTGCACGGCGCCCAATCTCGTCGCCCTGCGGACCCGGGAAGGGATCATCACGCTTTCCGACCTCGTCCGGTCCACCCTCCGCCTACGTCCGGACCGCATTCCCATCGGAGAGGTGCGCGGCGCCGAAGCGCTCGATCTGCTCAAGGCGTGGGGCACCGGACATCCCGGCGGCATCGGCACGCTGCACGCCGGCTCAGCGCTCGCAGCCCTGCACCGTCTCGAACAGCTGATCCAGGAGGCTGTGGTGACGGTGCCGCGCGGCATGATCGCGGAAACCATCAATGTGATCGCCGTGCTGTCCGGGCGCGGGACTGCGCGGCGGCTGACGGAACTTGCAACGGTGGACGGACTGGATCCGGCAAC
The DNA here is from genome assembly GCF_030644465.1 of Acetobacter tropicalis. NCBI lineage: Bacteria > Pseudomonadati > Pseudomonadota > Alphaproteobacteria > Acetobacterales > Acetobacteraceae > Acetobacter > Acetobacter tropicalis. The sequence goes on from NZ_JAUYUW010000001.1 coordinate 2,178,873, forward strand.
AGGCCGTTACCGCCTGACCTCGTTTGATGCCCCGCCTGGCGAAGCAGGGCGTTCACATTCCTTCAACCTTTCCAGCATTGAGAGCACCCTCTGATGTCGCAGACCCTGTCCGCGCGCGTCATGACGCGCGCCCATACCAGTCGCCTGTCCCGTCTGACCAGTATGGCGGCCATCGCGCTGTTTGCTGCAACCTCCTCCGCCTGGGCGTCCGGCTCCGGAATGCCGTGGGAGGAACCGCTCAACCAGATCCTGGAATCCATTCAGGGACCGGTCGCGCGCATCGTCTCGGTGATCATCATCACCGTGACTGGCCTGACCCTGGCCTTCGGGGAAACGTCGGGAGGCTTTCGACGCCTGATTCAGATCGTCTTCGGTCTGTCCATCGCTTTTGCGGCGTCGAGTTTCTTCCTGTCCTTCTTCTCCTTCTCCGGGGGAGCATTGATCTGATGGTGGGATATGACGACAACGCGGTGCCAGGCTTTCATGTTCCGGTGCATCGCTCCCTGACCGATCCGATCCTGCTGGGTGGCGCCCCACGGACGCTGGCGATCGCTAACGGCACGCTGGGCGCGGCGATCTCGCTGGGTCTGCGGCTCTGGCTGGTCGGCGCGGTGTTCTGGATCGTAGGCCACAGCCTCGCGGTCTGGGGTGCGAGGCGCGATCCGCTGTTTGTCGAAGTGGGGCGGCGGCATCTCCGCTATCCCGCCTGGTTCCGGGCATGAGGAGGGCACGGCGATGATGTCCCTTGGCGAATATCGCAATCGTGCGGCACTTCTGTCGGATTACCTGCCCTGGGCCGCGCTGGTCGAAAAAGGTGTCGTCCTGAACAAGGACGGCTCCTTTCAGCGCACCGCGCGCATTCGTGGTCCGGATCTGGATTCCGCCACACCCGCCGAGCTTGTCGGCGTCACCGGACGGCTGAACAATGCCTTGCGGCGTCTCGGTTCCGGCTGGGCAGTGTTCGTAGAAGCGCAGCGCGTGCCTGCGACGATCTATCCCGAGAGCGATTTTCCCGACGCCGCCAGCCAGATGGTGGATCTGGAGCGCCGGGAACAGTTCGAGGATGAGGGCGCGCATTTCGAGAGCCGGTATTTCCTGACTGTAGTCTGGCTACCACCGGCGGAATCATCAGGTCGCGCTGAACGGTTTCTTTATGAGGGCAGGGAGCACGACGGGCCGGATCCGCACGGCATACTGAATTCTTTCATTGACCGCAGCGACCGTCTTCTGGCGTTGCTCGATGGATTCATGCCCGAGGCAGTCTGGCTCGATGACGGCGAGACGCTGACCTATCTGCACAGTACCATCTCCATCCGGAACCAGCGTGTCCGGGTGCCGGAAATCCCGATGCATCTGGATGCCCTGCTGGTCGATCAGCCGCTGTCGGGCGGGCTGGAGCCAAAACTCGGCGATGCCTTCCTGAAAACCCTGACGATTACGGGTTTCCCCAGCCGCACCTTTCCCGGAATTCTGGACGATCTGAACCGTCTGGCCATGCCGTATCGCTGGTCCACCCGTGCCATTCTTCTGGACAAGACCGACGCCACCAAGGTGCTGACGAAGATCCGGCGTCAGTGGTTCGCAAAACGCAAGAGCATCGCGGCCATTGTTCGCGAAGTCATGACCAACGAAGCATCCGTGTTGGTGGACAATGATGCCGCCAACAAGGCGGCCGATGCCGACCTCGCGCTTCAGTCGCTCGGTGCTGACGATGTCGGGCAAGCCTACATCACCGCGACCGTCACGGTCTGGGATGGCAGTGCCGGCATCGCTTCCGAAAAACTCCGTCTTGTGGAAAAGATCATTCAGGGTCGCGACTTTACCTGTATGACCGAGACTCTGAACGCGGTCGAAGCATGGCTCGGCAGTCTGCCCGGTCATGTTTATGCCAATGTTCGGCTCCCCCCGGTCTCGACCCTGAATCTGGCGCACATGATTCCGCTCTCCGCCGTGTGGGCCGGCCCGGAGCGGGATGTCCATTTCAAGGCGCCTCCATTGTTCTATGGCAGGACGGCGGGAGCCACACCATTCCGGTTTTCGCTGCATGCCAGTGACGTTGGCCATACGCTGATCGCCGGACCAACAGGGGCAGGGAAGTCGGTGCTGCTGGCGCTGATGGCGCTCCAGTTCCGGCGCTACGTGGGATCGCAGATCTTCGCCTTCGATTTCGGTGGCTCCATGCGCGCCGCAACACTCGGCATGGGCGGCGACTGGCATGATCTCGGTGGCGGAATGACCGATGATGAACAGTCGGGTGTGGACGGTTTGCCTGGTGTCTCGCTCCAGCCGCTGGCGCGGATCGATGATCCGGACGAGCGCAAATGGGCCAGCGAATGGCTGGGCCAGATTTTTGTCAGTGAAGGGATCGCGCTGACGCCGGAGGTGAAATCCTATCTCTGGTCGGCCCTGAATTCCCTCGCGTCCTCCCCGGAGGAGGAGCGGACCCTGTCGGGCCTGGTCGCACTTCTTCAGTCCAACGCATTGAAGCAAGCGCTCGCCCCTTACTGCCTCGGCGGTCCCTACGGTCGCCTTCTCGATGCTGACACCGAGCGTCTGGGTGATGCCGATGTGGTGGTATTCGAGACCGAAGGGCTGATCGGCTCTGGCGCCGCGTCTTCCGTCCTGTCCTACCTGTTTCACCGCATTGAAGGACGGCTGGACGGGCGACCCACCCTGCTGGTGATCGACGAAGGCTGGCTCGTTCTCGATGACGGGAATTTTTCCGGTCAGTTGCGTGAATGGCTCAAGACGCTGCGGAAGAAGAACGCATCGGTGATTTTTGCCACGCAGTCCCTGTCCGATATCGCCAATTCCCCGATTGCGCCAGCAGTGGTGGAAAGCTGCCCGACGCGGATTTTCCTGCCCAATGAGCGCGCGATCGAGCCGCAGATCATGGCCATCTATCGGGATTTCGGCCTCAACGACCGGCAGATCGCCATTATCGCCCGTGCTGCGTCGAAGCGGGAATATTACTGCCAGACGCAACGCGGCAACCGTCTGTTCGAACTCGGGCTCGGGCCGGTCGCGCTCGCCCTGTGCGCCGCATCCGGGAAGGACGATCACACGCTGATCGATGCTGTGCTGGCGGAACATGGGCAGGGTGGTTTTCTGTCCGCCTGGTTCGAGGCGCGTGGTGTCACATGGGCCGCCGACCTTCTGCGGGACGGAGGTATGCCATGACGGAAAAATCTTTCCGTATTCGCGCAAAACATGTCCGCTTCGGCTGTGTCGTGACTCTTGGCCTCGTTTCCTTTGCGTCCCTCCCGCCAGCCCATGCCCAATGGGCGGTGTATGACGGGGCCAATCACGTGCAGAGCATCCTGATTGCAGCGCGCGAACTCCAGCAGATCGATAACCAGATCACGTCACTGGCCAACCAGGCGCAGATGCTGGTGAATCAGGGTCGTAATCTCGCGACGCTCCCCCTCTCGACACTGTCGACGCTCCAATCGACGGTTTCCCAGACCACAGCACTTCTGGCTCAGGCGCAGAACATCGCCTACAGCGTGCAGTCGGTCGAGCAGCAATATCAGCAGTCCTACTCATCCGTCTCGTCTGGCATGTCTGACAGCACCCTGTTCAGCCAGGCGCAGACGCGGTGGCAGAATTCCGTGGGCGGGTTCGAGGATGCGCTGAAACTCCAGGCCCGGGTGGTGGGTAACATCCCGTCCGACAGTTCGGCCATGACGCAGCTTGTCTCCGCCAGCCAGAATTCTACGGGCGCGTTGCAGGCCGCGCAGGCCGGAAACCAGCTTATGGCTCTGCAATCGCGCCAGTTGTCCGACATTCAGGCGGAACTGGCCGCCAACGGTCGGGCTGCTGAACTGGAACGTGCCCGACAGGCTGCGAACGAAGCGGGGGCCGAGGCGCAATACCAGCATTTTGCGCAGTACGACGCCTATGTCCCCGAGGCGGTCTCTGTTCCCGGTTCGGGAGACTGATCGATGGACGCCAGCAATGTCGGCATTATCGACGGGTTCCTGAACACCTTCGAGACAACCATCGATTCCGGTTTTGGATTGCTGCGGGGCAGCGTCGTGTCCCTCGCCGGATCGCTCTCCGTCCTTGATATGCTGCTGGCAGGGCTGTTCTGGGCCTGGGCGGTGGACGAGGACATTGTCCAGCGTCTGGTCAAAAAGACGCTTTATGTCGGCTTCTTTGCCTTCGTCATCAACCATTTCAGCCACCTGGCCAGCATCGTTTTCAACAGCTTCGCCGCGCTCGGTCTTAAAGCGGGCGGGGGAACGCTGACACTTGCCGATTTCATGCATCCGGGACGGCTGGCCGCGACCGGCCTCTCCGCCGCACAACCGCTGCTTGATGCGGCCAGCAAACTGGTGTTTTCCTTCGGCGCAATTGCCAGCATCGTACAGATCCTCGTGCTGCTTCTGTGCTGGTTCATCGTGCTGGCGGCCTTCTTCATCCTCGCGGTGCAGCTTTTCGTCGCGATTGTCGAATTCAAGCTCACCAGCCTCGCCGGGTTCGTGTTGATCCCGTTCGCCCTGTTCAACCGGACGGCCTTTCTGGCCGAGAAAGTTCTCGGGAATGTTGTCTCCTCCGGTGTGAAGATCATGGTGCTGGCGGTCATTTCCGCCATCGCCTCTGTTCTCTTCAAACAGCTCACCACCTCCTACGGGAACAGTGCGCCGACCATCGGGCAGGCGCTGTCGGTCGTACTGGCCTCACTCTGCATGGTCGGGCTCGCAATCTTCGGCGGCTCCCTCGCCAACGGCCTGATCTCGGGCGCGCCACAACTTGGCGCAGGCGCCGCCGTGGGCACCGGTATGGCGGTCGGCGCCATGGGAGCGGCGGCTGTCGCGGCCCCGGCTGCCATCGCGTCCGGTGGTGGGGCGGTTCTGGCCGCGACGGCCGCTGCCGCACGCGGTGGGGCCGCTGCCGCGGGAGCGGCGTCGAGCGCTTATTCCGTGGGTGCCATGAGCGCTGCTGGCGGGAGTGCGGGAGCGCGCATGGCTGCCGGACTCGGTGGTGTCGCGCGTGCGCCGGGTGCTGCAGCCATGAACGCAGCAAAGAGCAGGGCGTCCGGCGCAGCAGCGTCCATGAAACAGAGTTACGGCGCCGGGGCTCGCAGCGCCTTCACCGCGACAGGGGGGCGCTTTACCGGCGGATCCGCATCCGATGCCACCTCAGGTGGGGGCGGTGGAGAGGCTGGTGGTTCGTCCGGCAGCGGCGGCGGCAATGGCGGCCCTCCCTCTGGTCCCGACAGCAAGCCCCCGCGCTGGGCACAAAAAATGAAGCGCCGCAATGCCGCGACCCACGCGGCCGAGGCGGCCCATGTCATCCGCTCCGCCGATGGCGGCGGCGGATCCGCATCCATCGATCTTTCGGAGAAACAATGATGTTCCGTCGCTCCACCACACGGTACGGGATTACGCCCGCGCCCGTGACACCCTATCAGCAGGCGGCCCAGATCTGGGACGAGCGGATCGGCTCCGCACGGGTGCAGGCCCGGAACTGGCGGCTGATGGCTTTTGGCAGTCTGTTCCTCTCGGCAGCACTCGGGGTCGGTCTGGTCTGGCAGTCCGCGCGTGGGACCATCGTGCCCTGGGTCGTGCAGGTCGACAGGCTTGGGCAGACACAGGTGATCGGCCCCGCGACCACGTCCTATGTCCCCACGGATCCGCAGGTGTCGTGGTATCTGGCGCGTTTCATCGAAGATGTGCGTGGCCTGTCCGCCGATCCTGTCGTTGTGCGGCAGAACTGGCTGCAGGCTTACGAGTTCACCATGATTTCCGGCGCACAGGCGCTGAACGACTATGCCCGCCTCAACGATCCATTCTCGCGGATCGGTCATGAGCAGGTCGAAGTCGATGTGTCGTCGGTAATCCGCGCATCGCCCGGCAGTTTCCGCGTTGCCTGGACCGAGCGGCATTATCGCGATGGCGCCTTCACCGGAACCGAACGCTGGACCGCCATCCTCACGGTCATGATCGTCACCCCGCGCACGGCCGATCGTCTGCGGAAAAATCCCCTCGGCATCTACGTCACCGCCATCAACTGGTCGAAGGAACTCGGACAATGATCCGTATGGTCTTGCGCGCCCTGCCGCTGGCGCTGCTCACTCTGTCGGCCTGTGCCGGACAGTATCATCCGCCCGCCATTCGCTATGACGACGCGATGCGGGCAACACGCCTGCCCGATCCACCCAAGCCGGTGCAGGTGGTGGAAGTCGCCAGACCTTTGCCGCTGCCGGGCCAACTGAAACCGCTACCGCCGCGCAGAGTTCAAGCCCGGCATGTCGCACCGGACGTCGCCGACCCGGCCGCGCGTGTCATTCAGGCCAATCTGGCCGCGCGCATCCAGCCGACGCGGGCGGGCTTCATCAATGCCGTTCAGGTCTATCCCTACAGCCCCGGCGCGCTCTATCAGGTCTATGCTTCGCCCGGCGACATCACCGACATCATGCTCCAGCCGGGCGAGAAGCTCGTTGGCAGCGGTCCGGTTGCGGCCGGAGACACCGTGCGCTGGGTTATCGGTGACACGTCAAGCGGCAGTGGCACTGCCAAACGTGTCCATATCCTGGTCAAACCGACCCGCCCGGACCTCACGACCAATCTGATCGTCAATACCGACCGCCGGACCTACCTGGCGGAACTGCGTTCCACACCGGCGACCTACATGGCGTCCGTGTCGTGGGACTATCCCGAGGACGATCTGATCGCGCTGCACCGTCAGAATGACGACGCCGAAGAAGAGGCTCCTGTGGATGCGGGGCTGAATCTCGACGATCTGCATTTTCGCTACGCCATACAGCCAGCAAAAGGCGGGGTGCCCCCGTGGCTGCCCTCGCGGGCTTTCGATGACGGACGCAAAGTCTATATCGCTTTCCCGAGCGGGATCGGGCAGGGGGATCTGCCACCTCTTTTCGTGCTGGGGCCGGACGGGAACCCGGCTTTGGTCAATTACCGGGTCCGCCAGAACTGGATGATCGTTGACCGCTTGTTCGCCGCGGCCGAGCTGCGTCTCGGCGACAAGACCAGCGAGCAGCGCGTGCGCATCGTGCGCACTGACGGGCGGCCGTCATGAGCGAGGACAGAGAAGAGGGGGCAGGGCAGGACACCGCTCCACGCCCTGATCAGAATGCCCCGCCCAATGGGGGAAACCCGGCCCCACCCGATCTGCGCCTGCGTGCCGAGCGTCCACGCGTCGTGCGTCTGTCGCGGACGGTGATCTGGTCACTCGGGGGGATCGGCGTCATCGTCGTGGCGTTCGCCCTCGGATATGCGTTGGAAGCCAGCCATCGAGCGCCGTCAGCATCAGTCGGTCCGGACAATGCGTCCCCACCATCTGCGGCAGGTCTGGACAACCTCCCGAAAGATTATTCCAATGTGCCCAGGCTCGGACCCGCGCTTCCCGGTGATCTGGGCAGGCCAATCCTCAACGCGCAGCGGCAGGGCAAATCAATCCCTGCCAATGCGATCGGCAACGAGGATGCGCGTCGGGCTCAGCAGGAAATTGATGCCGCCATTGGCAGCAAACTGTTTGCCTCAGTCGATGTGCGTGATCAGCATGACGTGCAGCCGGCTTCATCTGCGACCTCAGCGTCCCCTGGCCAGGGTGCAGGAACGACCAGCACCGGACCACAGGCAGAGAACCGGGCCTTTCTCGCGGGTCAACCTGACCGGCAGACCATCAGCCCCGATCGGATTTTGCCGCTCCTCTCCCCTTACGTGCTTCAGGCCGGAACGGTCATTGCGGGCGCGCTGAACACGAAGATCAGTTCCGATCTTCCGGGCCAGATCGTCGGGCACGTCACCCAGAACGTCTATGACAGCCCGACAGGGCGCTATCTCCTGATCCCGCAGGGCAGTACGCTGTTCGGTGCCTATAACAGCGGCATTTCCTTCGGGCAGCAACGCACCCAGATCATCTGGACCCGGCTGATTTTCCCGGACGGCGAAAGCCTCGTGCTGGAGAAACTGCCCGGCGCCGACGCGATCGGCCAGTCCGGCCTGTCGGACGAGGTGAACAACCACTGGGGCCAGTTGTTCAAAGCCGCACTGGTGACCACGCTGCTCAGCGTCGGGTCGGAAGCTGGCACGAGCCAGAGCGAGAACAATCTCGCCCAGGCCATTCGCAGTGGCGCCAGCAACGGGTTCTCTCAGGTGGGATACCGGCTGGTCGACCGCTCACTCGATATTCAGCCAACCCTCACCGACCGTCCCGGTCTGCCGTTCACGCTTCTGCTGGGGCGCGACCTGATACTCAAACCTTATGTTGCGAAAGGAGAACATCGCAATGGATAAGCTTCGTATCACCGCAATTCCCGACAGTCGTCCTGTCCGGATGACGATTGCCTTTCCCGCGGACATTCATCGTGACCTTCTTCTGTATGCCCGTTTTCTCGCGGAGGAGAATGGCGACGACACCAATGTCGGCAAGAACCCGGCCCGTCTGGTTCCAATTATGGTGGCCCGGTTCATCGAACGTGATCGTGTGTTCCTCAAGAAACGGAAGGAGGAAGGCGAAAAACCCTGAAAGTGAATAGCCAATAAACGGACCGTTCTGTATTGTTGCTCGGAGATGCTACGTGGCATGTTTGCCTCATTCAGTTCCGACATGACGGATCACGACGATGGATAACACGGCGACCGCATTTCACGAGGGCGAACGGCGTGCGCAGGCACTGGCTGGCGTGGCCGCACCTTCGAGCACTTTCATTCGCTCCTTCATGACAGAGCAGCATCGCACGTTCTTTGCATCGCTGCCTTATGTCGTGCTGGGTGCCCTTTCTCCCGACGGCTGGCCGGTTGCAACGCTTGCTACCGGCGTGCCCGGCTTTCTCTCAAGTCCTGACGAGATAACACTTCATCTCGCCTGGCATCCCCTATCAGGAGATCCTGTGGCTGAAGCGCTGGCGCCGGAACGCCCGATCGCGATCCTCGGGATCGAGTTTGCGACACGCCGACGCAACCGCGCCAACGGCACCGTTCTGGCGAACGACGCGGACGGCATCCGGATGCGCGTTCTGCAGAGTTTCGGAAACTGTCCAAAATATATCCGCCCACGTGAGCCACGATCGCTGCTTCGATTACCCGGTGCCGTGGAGAGATATCCGGCACCAGACGCTGAGGCGCGCGACGTCATCATGACCGCCAGCACATTCTTCATCGCCTCCTGCGCATCGTCTGTCGTCCACGGCGGCATGGATGTCTCGCATCGCGGCGGACCATCAGGTTTTGTGCAGCTCAACGGTGATGTCCTGACTGTTCCGGATTACCCAGGTAATCGTTATTTCAACACGTTTGGAAACTTTCTGGAAAATCCTCGGGCTGGTCTTCTCTTCATCAATTTCGACAACGGTGATCTTCTGCATCTGACGGGTGAGGCGTCTGTTTCGTGGAGCGGTGCAGGGCGTTCGTTTGATGTGCGTATTCGAGAGGTGATCCGACGCAGGAAGGCTCTGTCGCTCGGTTGGGTGGAGGGACCTGATATTGGGATCGTATCGTCGAGCCACGACGTATGACCGCAAACCGCATTCGTACTCCACGCATCGTAGAGCGTGTTATGGCGTATGCGTCACTTGGATTGCCACCGCTGTTCTGGGCCGGAAATTTTATCGTCAGCCGTGCGGTTCGCGATCTGACCGCACCCCTGACCCTGTTGACCGTCCGCTGGGTCGTTGCTTTTGTCTGCCTGTCGCCGTTTGCGCTCCCTATCATGCGCCGTGATGCTCCTCGTTATTGGCAGCATCGCTGGCTTATGCTCGGGACGGCGCTTACAGGGATCGTCGGCTTCAATGCCCTGATCTATGTTGGTGTACGAACGACCACGGCGAGCAACGCCCTTCTGATGAACGCGCTGATACCACTCATGATTGTTTTCTTCGGTGCGATCTTTTACCGGCAGCGACTTACACTCGCTCAGGGCGCTGGTCTGATACTTTCGTTGTTGGGCGTGTTCACGCTGGTTCTGCACGGCCAATGGTCACAATGGAGCGCCCTCGCGCTCGTGCCGGGAGATGCTGTTGTCCTTGCTGCGATGGCTTGCTTTGCGTTTTACACGCTCTGGATCCGTCGCCTGCCGGCAGACCTCGACCGGTTGGGTGTGCTGGGTGCTCATATCACGATCGGCGTCTGCCTCCTGTTGCCGCTCTGGTTCATCGCTCCGATAAGTGCGACATCTGCTCATTGGACGATTTCATTTGCCGCAGCTGCCTTATATGTGGGCATTTTTCCGTCCGTTCTGGCCTATTTACTCTACATGCGCGCTGTCAGATTTTTTGGTGCGGAACGTGCAGGCCTGAGCATTCATCTGATCCCGGCCTTTGGAGTCATACTCTCGACGTTGTTTCTTCACGAACGTCTGCATCTCTGGCACGCTACAGGCATTGTAGCGATTGCTTTGGGTCTGGTGTGTTCGTCTTTCCGGCAGGCCTCTGCACCGCCGACCAATGGCGGCGATGTCTCGCACGTTCGGGAAGTATGAGCCCAACGATATGGAGATCACCACACGATTAACTCTGATTGATGAGAGATCAGCATACTTGGGATTTTTGTTGCACTCGTCTTTTCTACTTATATCCGGGATGAAAAATGCAAGAAGTATGATCCCATTTTAGCTTCCATTTTCCACGAGGTAGGGTGGTTCACGACGGGCCAAACGCCCATCTGACAGAGGCCGTTGAAGCCCCAGCGCCTCCTCTGCTGGCGCATTCATCCACACATCCAGCTCATCCGGCTGCGTCAGAATCACCGGCATGGCTTTCGGATGGATGGCTCCAACTTCCCGGTTTGCCTCGGTGGTCAGAAATCCAAACAGGTCATCCGTTGTCTCTCCATCAGCCAGTTTCCGCACGGATGTCCATCGGCACCAGATACCGGCAAAGAAAGCCAGCGGCTCTCCGTCGCTGCGGGCAAACCACACAGGCTGTGATTTCCCATCAGGCAAACGCTCGGGTTCCGAGAACGCTGTCAGCGGAACCAAACAGCGGTGCTCCACCCCTTCCCAGCGCTTCCACCATGCAGATCCCGGATTGCGGATATTGGTCACACCGCGATCCACCTTATGGCCTTTCAGGTAACCGGGGGGAGTCGGCATACCCCAGCGGGCCATGAGCAGTTCACGACCGCCTTCCCCGTTCCTCACAATCGGCGCCATCGTATTCGGGTAGATCTCCGGCAGCGGCTGGAGATTGCCCGTGCGATCCTCAAGAACTTTCGCGATCTCGCGGATCGCCTGCGGGTTGGAAGTCATGGAATAGAGATTGCACATCCGCCTGCTCCCTTACGACCACATGCCGCGTAATCTGGCTGCCATATCGATCCGCACCGACTTCACCGCCTCCTGCCTTGCCTGCTCTTCCGGTTTCACGACAGGCCATGACACGGCTTCGAACAATGGCAGCATGTCCCGGTCGATGAAGCGTGTACGTGAAGCATAGACATGTCGGTCGCCCCGGCTGTGCTGGCCATGCACATAGAAACGCTGCGGCACCATGATATCGAGACTGTCTTTCGCCCTCGTCATGGCCACATAGAGCAGGCGGCGTTCCTCCTCGATATCGTCCTGCTCGCCCGTCGCCAGATCAGACGGAATGCAGCCATCGACTACGTTCATGAGGAACACATTCTTCCACTCCTGCCCCTTGGCGGAATGAATGGTCGAGAGGATCAGATAGTCTTCATCCAGCAACGGCACGCCAGCCTGATCGGACGTGGCATCCGGCGGGTCCAGCGTCAGTTCGGTCAGGAATTTCTCGCGTGACGGGTACCCTCCGGCAATCTGCTCAAGCTGCACCAGATCGGCCAGACGGGTGGAGGCGTCCTCGTGCAGCCGCTCCAGATGTGGCTCATACCAGTACCGCGCGGCTGCAATCTCGCCCGGCCAGCCGACCTGATGGCTGCCGAGAGCGGTCAGCATATTCACGAAACCCGCCCAGACCTCACCACTCCGCTGTGGCGCTTTGACATCCTTCAACGCCTCGAAGGGATGGGCATTCTCGCCCATCGTATCCAGCACGCGCCGGGCTGAACCCGGCCCCACGCCCGGCAGAAGCTGCAATACCCGAAAGCCCGCGATGCGGTCGCGTGGGTTCTGGGCAAAACGCAATAGCGCCAGCATATCTTTCACATGCGCACTGTCGAGAAACTTCAGGCCACCGAATTTCACGAACGGAATATTGCGCCGGGTCAGTTCCACCTCCAGCGTGCCGCTATGGTGCGAAGCCCGGAACAGCACAGCCTGCTGCTTCATTGGTGTTCCGGCCTCACGCTCTTCCAGCACTCGATCGGCAATGTAGTTGGCCTGCGCCGTGTCATCCCAGATAGTGACCAGTCGTGGCTTTTCCTCCGAAGCCCGCTCGGTCCACAGATCCTTGGTGAACCGCTCCGTCGCCTCGCCGATCACCGCATTGGCGGCATCCAGAATGGGTTTCGTGGAACGATAGTTCCTATCCAACGTCACGATGCGCGCCGGGGAATCGAAAGACACTGGAAAATCCAGAATGTTGCGCACGGTCGCCGCCCGGAAGGCATAGATGCTCTGCGCGTCATCACCCACCACCGTCAGGCCTCGGCCATCGGGCTTCATGCCCAGCAGCATCTCCGCCTGCAGCCGGTTGGTGTCCTGATACTCATCGACCAGCACATGATCCCATTTGCCGCCGATATCTGCGGCCAGAACCGGGTTGCTGACCATTTGCGCCCAGCACAGCAGCAGATCGTCATAATCCAGCACGCTCTGCTCCTGTTTCGCCGTGACATAACCGGCGAAAAGCTGTTTCAACTGGGCTTCCCAGCCCGCGCACCACGGATAGTGCTTCAGCAATACATCGGCGAGCGGCGCGCCTGAATTCACCACACGGGAATAGATGGCAAGGCACGTGCCCTTGCCGGGGAACCGCTTCTCGGTTTTGGAAAATTCCAGATCATGGCGGATCAGATTCATCAGGTCAGCGGAATCTTCGCGGTCATGGATCGAAAACGCCGGATCCATGCCGATCTGCTGGGCATACTCCCGCAGCAGCCGCGCACCGATGGAGTGGAACGTCCCAGACCAGGCCAGCGCGTCAGCGAGAGGTCCGGCCTTGTCGCCCAGCACGGTTTTGCAGATGCGTTCTACCCGCCGCGTCATCTCCACACTGGCGCGGCGCGAGAAGGTCAGCAACAGGATGCGGCGCGGATCAGCCCCTGAGGCGATCAGATGCGCGACCCGATGGGCCAGTGTGTTGGTCTTGCCCGAACCAGCCCCGGCGATGACCAGCAGCGGGGATGAATCCGCCCCGCCTGTCGAGACTCCGGTCCCGTGCGTGACAGCCTGTCGCTGGGCCTCATTCAGACGGGACAGATAATCATCGCTGCCCGAAGCAGGAGAAGGTTCTGGATTCAATTCCTTAGCGCACTTTCATCAACGATACTGATCGAACATCGCTAACCAGCATGCCGGATACAGAGCGAATTTGCATTGACTTGCGTAGCATGATTGGAACAAATCAGGAACATATAATCAGGAAATTTGCCTGCATAAGGGACGCCGAGCCGTGACATGACTGCTGAAACCCATAAAAAACCCGGTCTGGAGACGCTGCGGGCCGCGATCAGTCGTCTCGAAGGACAGACCAGTCGCAAGCGTGCCACACTGCCCTTTGGGTTAGCGGAGATCGACCGGAGACTTCCCGGTGGAGGGCTGACTCTCGGAGCCCTGCATGAGATCGCTGGAGGCGGCAACGACGCCCTCAACGCCGCTGCCGCCGCCCGTTTTGCTGCCGGTATCGCCGCACGTACACAAGGTCAGGTGTTATGGATTGTGACAGTTGCCGATCTGTTTACTCCCGCACTTCAGCAGGTTGGCCTTCCACCCTCGCGGGTGCTTTTTGTCGAGAGTGGCACCGATCGTGACGTGCTGGCCTGTTTCGAGGAAGGACTGCGTCATCCGGGCCTGGGCGCGGTGGTCGCCGAAGTCGGTCGCCTGACCATGACGGCTTCGCGCCGGTTGCAACTCGCGGCTGAAAGCGGTGGCGGCATCGGTCTCGCCCTCCGACGGTGGAGACGACAGAGGGATGCCGCTGATTTCGGGCAGCCGACGGCGAGCACCACACGCTGGCGGGTCTCGCTTCTGCCATCGGCGCCGCTGCCGGTTCAGGGGGTAGGGGAGAGCCGCTGGTTGCTGGAACTGATCCGGACACGATCCGGCGAAAGCGCCGACTTCGAGGTGGAGGTACGAAATGGACAGGCAGGATTGCGGATTGCCGGAAGTCCGGACAAAACAGCAGGAGCCGAGGCGAACCACGGTGATCTGGCTTCCGTTCTGGGCCACCGACCGGCTCCGCCGCGAACGGGGCGACGGCGCGCCTCCGCCTGAACAGCCACTGGTCCTCGCGGGGCGCGAGGGCAGTCGTCGCGTCGTGCTGGCCGCCGACCGCGCTGCCCGTAAAAGCGGGGTGGTGATCGGAATGCCAGTTGCCAAAGCGCAGGCGCTGATTCCGGGCCTGGCGGTTCAGGACGGTCAGCCCGAAGCGGACCGTGCGGCGCTGGAACGGCTGGCGCTGTGGCTGCAGCAGCGGGTCAGTCCCATCGTGGCGGTCGATGCGTCCGGCAAGTCGGCGGACGGGCTGGTTCTCGACACCACCGGAGCCGATCATCTCCTGGGCGGTGAGGCCACAATGTTACGTGACATTGTTCGTCGCCTGAACGGATCCGGTATCACGGCGAGAGCCGCCGTCGCTGATACGCTCGGAGCAGCCTATGCTGTCACGCGCACCACGCCGGGCACGGCGATTGTCGTTCCACCCGGAGAGCACGTCGCTACTCTGGCGGATATGCCGATCGCTGCTCTCCGCCTCCCGACCAACGTCGTTGCCGGAATGGCCGACCTCGGCCTGACTCGGGTCCGCGATCTCGAGAACGCGCCTCGCGCCCCGCTGGTGCTGCGCTTCGGTCCGGAAATCACACGAAGGCTGGATCAGGCCTATGGCAGGGTGGAGGAACCCATCCTGCCGATCCGTCCGGTCGATCCCGTCGCGGTGTCGCGCAACTTCGCCGAGCCAATTGCCGCCGCCGAAACCATCGCGCGCTATATAGGCAAACTGGTGCCGCCGCTCTGCATCGGCCTCGAAGAACGCGGCCTCGGTGCACGGCGACTGGATCTCCTGCTGCATCGTGTCGACAACGCCGTGCAGGCGGTGCGTCTCGCGCTGGCTCGGCCCGTCCGCGATCCGAAGCATCTGCTGCGTCTTCTGTCTGACCAGATTGAGACCATCGAACCCGGGTTTGGCATCGAGCGTATGGAACTGATTGCCATGCTGGCCGAACCAGTGGAGCGGCGCCAGCAGGTCTCATCCCTGATTGAAGAACCGGAGGCCGATCTGTCCGGACTGGTCGATACACTGGCCAACCGGCTGGGCAGCGGGGCGCTTTACCGCGTTGTGCCAGTGGAAAGCGATGTTCCCGAGCGTTCAGTTCAGCGAGTACCGCCGCTTGCGCCAATTCAGGATACGACCTGGCCCGAAGGCTGGCCGCGACCGACCCGTCTGTTGCCGCGACCCGAGCCGATCGAGACCATGGCCATGCTACCCGACCATCCTCCGGTATTTTTCGTCTGGCGAGGCCTGCGCCACAAGGTGAAATGCGCAGACGGGCCGGAGAGAATATTCGGAGAATGGTGGAAAGGTGATGCGGAGCTGACCACGGCGCGGGATTATTTCCGCGTCGAGGATACGTCTGGCGAGCGATTCTGGCTGTTCCGCGCCGGTGACGGCGAACACGGCGAGACCGGATCGCAACGTTGGTTCCTGCATGGGCTCTTCGCATGAGCGCTTCGGCACCGCGCTACGCCGAACTTCAGGTCACGAGCTATTTCTCCTTTCTGCGCGGCGCGTCGTCGCCCGGTGAACTGTTCGGGCAGGCGAAGGCGCTCGGGATCACGGCCCTCGGTGTTACCGACAGGAACACGCTTGCCGGCATCGTTCAGGCGCATCTTGCCGCAAAGGAATTCGGGGTGCGCCTGGTTGTCGGCTGTCGCCTCGATTTGGAGGACGCGCCGCCCGTGCTGGTCTATCCGACCGACCGGGTCGCGTATGGCAAGCTGTGCCGCCTGCTGACGCTCGGCAAGGCCCGGGCGGGGAAGGGGAAGTGCCGCCTGCTCTGGCGTGATCTGGTGGAATGGGGCGAAGGACTGCTCGCCGTGCTGGTGCCGGATGTCGCCGACGAGGAGTGTGCGGCGCATCTGCGGCGGTTGCGGGAGGCGTTCGGTGACCGCGCCTATATGGCGCTCACCCTGCGCCGCCGCCCCAACGACCAGATGCGGCTTTACGACCTGGCCAATCTCGCCCACGCCCAGCGCGTGAAGACTGTCGTCACCAACGACGTGCTGTTCCATACCCATGATCGCCGCATCCTGCAGGACGTCGTCACCTGCATCAGGCACAACACCACCATCGAGCACGCAGGCTTTGCCCGGGAGCGTCACGCCGACCGCTACCTGAAACCACCGCCGGAGATGGCGCGGCTGTTTGCGCGGTATCCTGAGGCGATCGACCGCACGATGGAGATCGTCGAACGTTGCCGGTTCTCTCTGGACGATCTGGCCTATCAGTATCCCGACGAGATCGAGATTCCGGGCCAGACCCCGCAACAGGCGCTGGAGGACCTGACATGGCAGGGGGCGCGGGAGACCTATGGCGGCATAATCCCGCCGGACGTCGAGACGATTTTGCGCCATGAACTCACGCTCATCGGGCGCATGCAATACGCGCCGTATTTCCTGACGGTGCATTCCATCGTTCGTGAAGCGCGGCGACGGGACATTCTCTGCCAGGGACGGGGCTCGGCGGCCAATTCCGCCGTGTGCTTCGTGCTCGGCATCACCGCCATCGACCCATCGCGCACCACGCTCCTGTTCGAGCGGTTCATTTCCGAGGAACGGGGCGAACCACCGGATATCGACGTGGATTTCGAGCATGCTCGACGCGAGGAGATCATCCAGTGGGTCTACGATCATTACGGTCGCGACCGCGCGGCGCTGACCGCCGTGGTGATCCGCTACCGCGCCAAGGGCGCGTTGCGCGACGTCGGCAAGGTGATGGGGCTACCGGAGGACGTGATTGCTCTGTTGAGCAAACAGATCTGGGGCTGGTCGCGGCATGTCGAAGCAGAGAAATTTGCCGAGACCGGGATCGATCTGACCGACCGGTGCATCCGCCTGACGCTGGACCTCGCGCGCTGTCTGATCGGTGTACCGCGCCATCTCTCGCAGCATCCCGGCGGGTTCGTGCTGACCCGCGACCGGCTGGACGAGCTGGTGCCCATCGAGCCGGCGGCGATGGATCAGCGCCAGATCATTGAATGGGACAAGGATGATATCGACGCCCTGAAATTCATGAAGGTCGATATCCTGGCGCTCGGCATGCTGACCTGCATGAAAAAAGGGCTGGACCTGCTCGCTGCGCACAAGGGCCAGCATTTCACGCTTCAGACCATCCCGGCCGAAGACCCCCGGACCTACGCCATGATCCGCAAGGCGGACACCATCGGCGTGTTCCAGATCGAATCCCGCGCGCAGATGTCGATGCTGCCGCGCCTCAAGCCGCGTACCTATTATGATCTGGTGATCGAGGTCGCAATCGTGAGACCCGGCCCGATACAAGGAGATATGGTCCATCCGTATCTACGGCGCAGGGAGGGGCTGGAAGAGCCGGATTATCCGACACCGGAACTGGAGGAGGTGCTCAAGCGCACACTCGGCGTACCGCTGTTTCAGGAGCAGGTGATGCAGGTCGCCATGGTCTGCGCGGACTTCACCGCCGCCGAGGCGGACGGGCTGCGTCGGGCAATGGCGACGTTCAAGAACACCGGCACCGTGTCCCATTTCCAGACCCGTCTGCTCGAAGGCATGACGCGCAAGGGCTATCCGGAAGAGTTCGCGCAGCGCATTTACCAGCAGCTCGAAGGTTTCGGCTCCTACGGTTTTCCGGAAAGCCATGCGGCCAGTTTCGCCATTCTCGCCTATTCGTCGTCCTGGATGAAATGCACCCATCCGGACGTGTTTCTGGCCTCGCTTCTGAATTCCCAGCCGATGGGTTTCTACGCGCCCGCGCAACTGGTGCGCGATGCCCGGGACCACGGCATTGAGGTCAGACCGGTCTGTATAAATTCTTCCCGCTGGGACAGCACTCTTGAAGGCGAGGATGACGATCGCGGCTGTTTCGCGGTGCGGCTGGGGATGAGCCTGGTCAAGGGGCTGGCCAACGCCCATGCGGCGGCGCTCGTGGCGGCGCGGCTACGGCGGCCGTTCGCCTCGATCGACGATCTGTGGCGTCGGGCCGGGGTGCCGCAGGAAGCGCTGGTGCGTCTGGCAGAGGCCGACGCTTTCCGGCCGGCGTTCGGGCTGGCACGGCGCGAGGCGCTGTGGGCGATCAAGGGCCTGCATGACGAACCGCTGCCGCTCTTCGCCGCGGCTGCGCAGTCCCGCGAAACCGACGAGCCGGCGATGGCGCTGGTCCCGATGACCGACGGCGCCGAGGTGGTGGGCGATTACAACCATCTTGGGCTGAGTTTGCGCGCCCACCCCGTGTCGTTCCTGCGGGAGGATCTGCGGCAACGCCGGATCGTGCCCTGCGGCACGGCCATGGTGCTGCGTGACGGTAAACGGGTCGAAGCGGCCGGACTGGTGCTGGTGCGCCAGCGGCCCGGATCCGGCGAGGGGGTGTGTTTCATCACGCTGGAGGACGAGACCGGCATCGCCAATCTGGTCATCTGGCCCGACATCTTCGAGAAATACCGATCGATCATCCTCTCGGCCAGCATGGTGGCCGCCAGGGGGCGCGTCCAGCGCGAGGGGGATGTCGTGCATCTGGTGACGCTGGAACTCACCGATCTGTCCGGATTGCTCCGTCAGGTCGGAGCGCGGGGAGGGGACGACGATCCGGCCAGTTCGGGTCTCGACAGGCTCAGTTTCAGGTCACGGAATTTCCATTAGAAGCACCTTCAGGCTTTTCCTTGACACCCATTTTGGCTACCGTGGTCAGTGGCGTGTGGAAACGCTTTTTGCACTGGGCGGCCTCCTATGTCGGGTGGCCTGCCAAATAGAACACCTGGACCTATGGTCTCGCGGTGAACGGCTTCGGTTGTCCACTGTAGGGAAATAGGCAGGAGGTGGATACGCCCAGCGCAAAACACCTTTCCAACCGCCCGACGCCAGGGAATGGCGGGGTGAATTGCGCGTTAACAGAATTGTACCGACCGGTCACTCCTTGCGTCGATCATTGATTTCGTTTTGTCTCCAAACTTGATGCGCCGGGGACAGGTGATCTGCTCCGGCGGAAGAAACCAAGGAACGACCGGTTATGACATTACCAATACTCTACAACTGTCCCCCATCGGGAAACTGCTACAAGGTTCGGCTGTTCGCAGCGCTGACGGGCATTGAACTTGACATTCAGGATGTCGACCTTGTGGCAGGAGCACATAAAACAGCCGCGTTCACCGCCCTCAACCCCTGGCAGCAGGTACCGGTCCTGCAGGACGGAGAGACCGTGATCTGGGATTCTCAGGCCATTCTCGTCTATCTGGCGGAAAAATACGGCAAGACAGACTGGTGGCCGGCAGATCCGGCAACCCGGGCAGCCGTCATCGAGTGGCTGTCGGTGAGCGTCAATGAAATCCAGCATGGTCCGGCAGACGCACGGCTTGTGAAATTGTTCGACTATCCCCTGCGTTACGACGATGCCGTACGTAACAGCCAGCGAACGCTCAAGGTCATTGACCAGCATCTGAGCACCCAGAAATGGCTGTCAGCAGACCGACCCACTATCGCGGATTGTGCCGCCTATCCGTATCTCGCACTGGCGCCGGAGGGCGACATCGCCCTTGATCCTTACCCGTCATTACGGCGCTGGATCGATAACATGGAAAAGCTGCCGGGCTATGTTCCCGTTGATCACTAAGCGATTTTACGCATGGCTACATCCGTGCCCGTTCTTTCCTCATGGGGAAAGCCGTGCACCTCGAAGCGGCTATGAAGAGGGAAAGTGAAGTTGGGAATTCCGTGACGGGTTGAGAGGGTAGGAGAGAGTCTCCTGTCCGCCCGTCATGGAGTTTTTCGCCATGGCAACCGCCGTTTCCAAAATCGCGCTCAGTTCCTCGCGTGACATTCCGTTCAACAAGCTGGTCCTGTCCCAAGCCAATGTCCGGCGTGTGAAGTCCGGTCTTTCGATCGATGAACTGGCCAAGGATATCGAGCGCCGCGGGCTGTTGCAGAGCCTGAATGTCCGCCCCGTCCTCGACGACAGCGGGGCCGAGACCGGCACCTACGAAGTCCCGGCTGGCGGGCGACGTTTTCGCGCGCTCGAACTGCTGGTGAAGCAGAAGAAGCTGAACAAGACCGCCCCGGTGCCCTGCGTCGTGCGCGAGGCAGGATCGTCCATACTCGCCGAGGATGATTCTCTCGCCGAAAACGTCCAGCGCGTGGCCCTGCATCCGCTGGATCAGTTCCGGGCCTTCCGCGACATGCTCGAAAAAGGCATGTCCGAGGAGGAAATCGCGGCGGCGTTCTTCGTGCCGGTCACGGTCGTCAAGCAGCGTCTACGCCTGATGAGCGTCTCCGAAAAGCTGCTGGACGTCTACGAACAGGACGGCATGCGGCTTGAGCAACTCATGGCGTTTTCCATCAGCGATGACGCGGCGCGTCAGGAGCAGGTCTGGGAAATCGTCGCCCAGAGCCATAATCGCGAACCTTACGTCATTCGCCGGATGCTGACGGAAAAGGCAGTCAGGGCGTCGGATGCTCGTGCGCGGTTTGTCGGTCTGGACGCCTATGTCGCGGCAGGCGGTCACGTCATGCGCGACCTGTTCGAAGCCGATGATGGAGGCTGGCTGCAGGATCCTGTCATTCTCGACCGCCTCGTGATGGAGAAACTACAGGCCGCCACCGAGCAGGTCAGGGCCGAAGGCTGGAAATGGGTCGAGACAGCCCTGTCGTTCCCCTGGGGGCACACCCGCCACCTGATCGAGATCGACGGGACGCTGGCGCTGCTGTCCGAGGAAGAGACCGCACGTCTGGCCGTCCTGCGTGCGGAGCAGGAAACCATAGAAGCCGAATACGCCGAGGCCGAGGAACTGCCCGACGAAATCGATCATCGCCTTGGCGAGATTGAACAGGCCATCGAAGCCCTTGAAACCCGTCCCGCAATTTTCGATCCGGGCGACATCGTGCGGGGTGGGGCCTTCGTCAGCCTCGACAGTGACGGCACGCTGCTGATCGAGCGCGGGTTCGCCCATCCGGAAGACCTTGAAGATGAAAACCTCTCCGACGCGCACGATCCTGCGGCAGCCCTGGAAGACGGCGACGCTCCCGAAGACCATGCTGACAACGCGACCACCGATGCGACAGGACAGCACATCGCGTCCGACGACGCCGAAGACGAGGATGATCTCCGCCGCCCCATCCCGGATCGCCTGCTCTCCGAACTGACCGCATGGCGGACGCTGGCCCTGCGGGACGCGTTTGCCAGCAACCCTGATGTGGCGCTGACCGAATTCCTGCACACGCTCTGCCTCAGCCTGTTCCGCGACGATCGCAGCGGTGCCTGCCTCGAAGGCGGGGTGCGCGTTGTCGGGTTCCCGATCCAGGCGCCCGATCTGGGCAGCAGTCTGGCGGCCCATGCCCTGCGCGCGCGGCACGAAGGATGGAAGCAGGATCTCCCGCAGGACGAGGACGAACTCTGGGCGTGGCTGGATCGGCTGGATGAGACCAGTCGTTCGGCCCTTCTCGCGCACTGCCTCTCTTTCGGGGTGAATGCCCTGTTCGAGAAGGTCAATCCGCACGGGTCAGTTTCTCCGCGCGCGATTGAGCGCCGACTGGCCCGCAGCAACCGGCTGGCATCGGCCCTGCGCCTTGATCCGGTCGAGGCGGGCTGGCAGCCGACGGTCGAAAACTATCTCGGTCGCGTGACCAAGCCGCATATTCTGGACGCCGTGCGCGAAGCACGCGGTGAACAGGCGGCGGGGCTGATCGCGCATCTCAAGAAAGCGGATATGGCCCGTGAGGCGGAACGGCTGCTCGAAGGTTTCGGCTGGTTGCCCGAAGCACTGCGTGCGGGGCTGCCTGAGCATGCCGCGCCTGACGAGGAACAGAACCACACAGCGGAAGACGTGGAACTGCCGGCCTTCCTGAACGCCGAGATCGCCGCTGAATAACCATTTCCCAACCACTCAGGGCCGTGATCCCGAGGTTCGCGGAGTCACGGCCCGCCCTTTCTTCCAACTGTATGATCCGATGGAGCTTGTCATGTCAGAAACATCAGGCGTCCCCGCCACCCCTGAAGCTGCCCCGGTTGACTATACGCTGCGCTGGCAACGTCACGAAGCAGCGCAGAGAGATGCGGCGGTGCAGAACCGGCGGATTGTATTCGCCACACTCGCCCTTCACGGCATCACCCAGGTCAAGGTCTCCTTTAATGGCGAGGGGGACAGCGGCCAAATAGAGGATATCACTGTCACGCCCGAAGACCAGGCCGACATTCTTCAGCGCGAAATTGCCATGAAGACCACGTCATGGCCCGATGCTGACGTTACCCAGGTGTCCGGCTCCCTCAACGATGCGATCGAGAATGTCTGTTACGACGCCCTTGCACAGACGCATGGCGGCTGGGAAAATAATGATGGCGCATATGGCGATATCATTTTTGACGTGCCTGAGCGAACCGTCACGCTTGAATTCAACGAGCGCTATACGTCCTCGGAATATTACGAACATAGCTGGACAGAGGAGGCCGACCATGGCGCATAGTTATCATCATGCCCTCTCTTCCGTGCGGCAGTGGGGTGGAACGGTAGACGATTTCCTGCCAATTCATGACTTCTTCGACGAGTCCAAGCGGATATCGGCAGACTTCCGTCACAGGGCCTTGCGGCATCATGCTGAAGGGATCTACCTCGCGGAGCGGATATTTGGTGTCACCCTTACGCTTTCAACGGGCAGGGTCGTGCCCGTCCGGCTGATCGGTGAGCAGCATATGCGCGAAGATTTCGGCTTTATCCCGAGTTTTGTAGACTGGCTGAAGGAAATCCGGCCGCAACCGTGGATGGGACGGGCGAAGTCTCTGCATCAGATGCTGGAGACCGACCTCGACAACTCATGATAACGTTCTGAACACTCTATTATTCTCTATGGTCATGACGCGGCTTTCGGTCTCCGGAAGCCGCATTTTTTCATGTTGGTCATGCCCTGAAGAGGGAGAGGGCGGCTTCGCCTTTTGTGCCGAATATCCGGCGCAAGAGGAGAGTTTCCATGACCATGACCGTTCTTCCTTCAGCCCGTCCCGCCAGCGGGTTTCGTATTGATCCTTCCCGTGGCCGGGTTGACCACCGTGTGGCGTCCGAGTGGTATTCCCGGCCCGATGACGAGCGTTATCTCTCACTCGCTGATCTGCACGCGGCGACCCTGAGCCGTGCGGAACGGGCGACAGCGCGCACGGTGGAGAGCCGCGCCATCCGCGTGGACGCGTCACGCGACAACGCCGAGCGGCTGACCCTGTCTGTCCCCGGCCAGAGTGCGCCGGTTGCGCCGACCCATTGGTCTTTCGGGCAACTGTGCAGCCTTGTTAGCGCGCCGTCGTCTTACCTGCGTAATCTTCCGGCTCCGCTAGCCGCGATCAACTTACAGCATGGGTTGCTGTCCCATCGGGCGGAACTGGTCAAGACGCTGGAGACCGGCGACGGCCGTGTCGAATTGCGGGCCGTGACCGGGCCGGATTACGGCCGGATCTGGGACCACGAGCTTGTGGGTGCGGTGCGAAAAATTGCCGGTAATGGAACAGGGGATACGAACTGGAAAGTACCGGGTGTCATTGACTGGGCGACCATGACCCATAATCCGCATGTGGACATCACGAAGGAAACCACAACCCTGTATGCCTCGGACAGGGACGTTTTCCTGTTTCTCGTCGATGATACGCATCCGATCGAGGCGGGACGGCTGCCAAATGGCGATCCTGATCTTTTCTTCAGGGGGTTTTACGCATGGAATTCCGAAGTCGGTAGCAAAAGCCTCGGTATTGCCTCTTTCTACTTGCGCGGTGTGTGCCAGAACCGGTTGATCTGGGGGCAGGAAAATCTGCAGCAGATCACGATCCGGCACAGCAAGTTTGCGGCCTCCCGCTTTGTCCAACAGGCTGCACCTGCGCTGCGGAATTTCGCAAACGCCAGCACAGCATCGTTCGTTTCCGGAATTCAGGAATCACGCAAGCAGATCGTAGCCCGTGACGAGGACGACCGCGAGCGTTTTCTGCGCCGACAGGGCTTCTCGAAACCCGAGACGGCGAAAATCATCGAGACGGTCCTGCATGAGGAAGGCCGGCCACCGGAAAGCGTGTTCGATTTCGTGCAGGGTATTACGGCCTTTGCCCGCACAAAGAGCAATCAGGACACGCGGCTCGATCTGGAAGGCAAGGCCCGCAAGCTCATGGAGCGGGTCTGATCTTCCAGCTGCATTTTTCATCGTTGCCTTTGCGAAAGCCCGGATTTGTTCCGGGCTTTTTCTGTATGGAGGGTCCGAAAATGGCCGATTATTTTACGCATTTCTCCTGCCTTCTCGACGTAAGAACACATGAAAACGCGCTCAAAGCGCTGGAACTCTATCGGAACGAGACGGAGGATGAAGATGGTTTTTGTCTCTCTGACGGGTTCTCCCTTCTGCTGTCTAGGGAAGGCTCTTCTGAATTGTGGATCCATGATGAGTCTGGCGGCGACCCGGAATGCGTCATCGCATTCGTGCTGAAATGCGCGGAAGCGTTTTCACTCTCCGGTTTGTGGGGAATGGAGTATGCAAATACCTGTTCGCGTCCCCGTCTCGACGCTTTCGGGGGTGGCGCGCATCTCATTGATCTTGGGGCGGGTAAATCCGTCGGCTGGACCAGCACCAACGAATGGCTGGCCGGTGCTCTCGAAGGAGATGATCCTGATGCCTGAGATCCTCTCCGTCACCGTTTATCAGATCGATGAACTGTCCGCTGCCGCTCGCGAAAAAGCCCGTTGCTGGTATCGGGATACTCTGGACGCTTTTCCCTGGTGGGATGCTGTCTATGAGGACTTTCTGCGCATATGCGCCGTAATCGGGGTGGACGTTGCGACGGTATCACGGCGTTCGACAGGCCCGTCCAGCGTATGCGATCCCTGCATCTATTTCCGGGGGTTTTCCAGTCAGGGGGACGGCGCCTCGTTCGAGGGTGTCTACAAATATGCGCCGCGTGCGTCCCATAAAATCCGTCAGTACGCGCCGCAGGACGAGGCGCTTCATGCCATTGCAGACCAGCTAACTGCGCTCCAGAGGTGGAATTTCTACCAGCTGACCGCGCGGATTACCCAACGCGGCCTCTATTACCATGAATATACGATGCGGATCGACGTCAGTCGCGACAGCCCGTCGGATCAGGATATGACGGCTGACGCGGAGGAAGGGGTTACCGAGGCCCTGCGCGATCTGGCACGCTGGCTGTATCGTTCTCTTGAACGCGAATGGGACTATCAAACCACCGATGGGGTGATTGATGACGCCATCCGCGCCAATCGATATACGTTTACCGTAGGAGGAGACCGGTTTTCATGATTGGCAAAGATGCAAGCTAGATACGTGGAGACAATAAATGCGCGAGACTGGAGAGCATGTGCCAAAAATGTATCCCGGATATTTTAGCCGAAAAATATCCCACCCCCCACACAGTAAGAGCGGCACGTAACAAAATAATAAAAGCGCATAGCAGAGGAGGAAATCCCTCCATAGATTTTGATGTAGTAAGTAAGCACAAGAATAAATAGAACTGAGATCCTAGGTATTTTATAAATCCAGAGAATGAGGAATATGTGTTGGACCACGCATTAAAATTAATGCCT
The DNA here is from genome assembly GCF_030644465.1 of Acetobacter tropicalis. Classification (NCBI taxonomy): domain Bacteria; kingdom Pseudomonadati; phylum Pseudomonadota; class Alphaproteobacteria; order Acetobacterales; family Acetobacteraceae; genus Acetobacter; species Acetobacter tropicalis. Next base: position 2,204,717 of record NZ_JAUYUW010000001.1, read on the forward strand.
CGGGCAAATATTTCTTGGCGTCGTATACGTCCTTTTTCCCACTGATTTTCTGTCGTTAATAGAAACTCGCGCGCGATAGCTGAAAGCGCATGGGCGAAGAAAAACATGTCCATGCCCATGATGATCATATTACCTGATATGGAAGACCATTCCTGCGGCTGCGCAATATGAGGCAAGCAAAGGTAGAGCGCGATCGTGGTCAGGCCGCTCGTCAAGATGCCCCTGAAGAAGGGGCGGATAAATTCAGGCCCCCCTCTGACGAGACCGTACCAGGTTCCGGCTGCAGCTACGGAGGCGACATAGACCCAGATCGGAAACTGGCCGCAATCCGGATGTTTGTCAGTCCACAGGAATGCCATAAGTGTAAGGACGGCGGGTGCGGTGACAGTTTCATCAACGGTTTCAGACCGCTTGCCAATGCGGAGCAGCCAACGGACGATCCTGCCGGTTTTTCCTTTGGAAAAGTGATAATCTTTATCGTCGTTGTCTTTATTTCGGTCGTTTTCTATTTGGTTCGACATCGTTCTTTTCATCTACATGATTTTCGGTTTCTTTAATGGCGGCATAGAGACTCTGTACTGACGCCATCGCCGTGTCGTAGGTGAAATGTTCGCCGTAAACCATGGATGCCTGAAACCGATCGAAGGAATCACGACATTCTGAATTCGTCATAAGATAGGCTAACGCCTGTTCGGTGCCTGCCTCCGGGTCTGCGGCATACGCAGGGAACCACCTCTTAAACTGCTCTGCGTCACTGACCATGATCTGTCTGGCAAGTGTCGAGACGCGAGGCAGATCGAGATGGGGTAGGATGCAATGCAGGTCGTAGACGTGCCGGATCAGGAAGCGGTCATAAGCGTCTGTTTTCCGTCCTTCCAGATAACCTGCTGTCCGACGGGTCAGGGCCACGAATTTCTCTGCAGCGGTCTCGTCCACGGAAATGCAGGTGATCTGCTGTATCTCTGGTTCGCAATTCGTCGCCTCGCTGACGAACGACCGGACCGATCTTTCGACGGTCGGGAGAGCGGCGGGGGCATATGTCAGTTCGACGAGAAGGTGCGGGCGCAGTTCGACGTCTTCGCCCGTGCTGTCCGCATAGCTCAGCTCGGCGCAGATATAGTGGTTTTCATTTTTCGCGGAAATGACCGGATCGGGAAACCCGAGGTCTGCGGTGATTTTTCTGATGGTCTCCTTCAGGGCGCCCAGAATTTTCCGGGCCGCATTCTTACTCGACGGCAGCGGTGTAATCGCGATCTTCAGATCCACGTCTTCCGACATTCTGGCGACCAGCCGATGAGCACGAGCAAGGCACGTGCCGCCAGCAAAAACCAGACTTATCCCTTGAGGGAGGTCCGTATGCTGAAGTGCTGCCAGCACCTCGACAACGCGGTAGTCCTTTTCCACGAGAGATGCTGATGACAGGTCAAGCGCATCGGCAACCTCAGCGAGCAGATCAGGCGTAAGGCTTTTCAAACCGCGCCTCGAGGTTTCGGTAGCGCAGTTTCCGGTTGAACCGGCTCTGGACTTCGAAGACCGGATTGGCCTGAACCTGTGTCGTGCGTCCGTTATTGTACTGTTGGACCGCATCGGACTCCCGCCAGTTGACCTTCAGTTTGCTGAGAGTCTGACGTACGGCTCCATCAAAGCCGCCGCGGACGGCAAGCATCGGGCGACCAGTCAGGCCGTTCGTTTTCACGCGGGCGTAGACCCCGTAGCCCAGACGCGCGATCTCGCCTTCGACAATGAGCTGTCGAAGGGCTCTTTTGACACTGTCATATTCGCCAAGGTCGGCGAAGTCACGCGGCACGAAGACGTCGCTGCGTGCGCGGCGAATGCGTGTCTTCAGCCGATCTTTCAGTGTTCTGGTGCGACGTGGCTGGGTCATGATGACCTCAATGGACCTCCCTGATGCTCCTGCACAGTAACAGAAACAGGACATTCCGATCCACAAAAATAGGACATCCTGCTGTTTGTCAGGACCATCGGAGAGGGCGCGTTTTCAGTCGTTCAACGCGTCTTTCAGGGCCTTGGCGGGCGTAAACGTCAGCTTGCGGGAGGCAGCGATCTGGATCTTGTCACCGGTCGCCGGATTGCGTCCTTCCCGGGCCGGCACGTCCTTGACCTTGAATTTGCCGAAGTCGGGCAGGGAGATCTCCTCGCCTTTTTTGGCTGCGGCGGTCATCGCCTCCACGAGCGCATCGAGCACCTTGCGGGTGTCGGTCTTGCTGGCGTCGGTTGTCTCGGCGATCTGATCGACCAGTTCGGAAATTTTCATGTGCAATGCCTTCTGTAGGAATGGTTCAGGCGTAAGCCTCGCAAAACCGTTACGAAGAGATTGTGGCGGCTTCAAGCCCCGCGTGCCCCGGATGTGCGGCAGCGGAGAGGGAAAGGGTGGTTCTGAACCGGGTGGTTCCGGTGCGGGAGAGGGAGGCGTGCCGGGACCGTCCGTCTTTTTTCCCCGGAGACTTCCGTCATGGATTGGCCTGTAACCCCTATCGGTGAGACGAGCGGTCACGCCGCCGCACGACTGCTTCTCGCCCATCTCGAACGCGGTGAGAAACTGGACGCCAGCCGGTTGCGCCAGGCGATGGAGAGCGCCTTCAAGGCCCCTGATGCGACAGGCGCGTGGGACTGGAAAATGGCTTATGACGCTGCCGAAGCCGCGTCCGTCCTGTTCCTGCGCCGCTATGGACCGGCCCTGATGGCCCGCGCCTCGGGCGATGCGGATCTCCTCACCAGCATTGCACGGCTTGCGTCCCTTATGCCCTCGCAGACGCGTCGGTCGGACGACAGCCAGACCTGGCAGCAGTTCTCAACGCCTCTGCCACTGGCGTTCTGCCTGATGCGGGCGGCGGGTCTCGCGCGCGGCGAGCACGTACTCGAACCGTCCGCCGGGACCGGTCTTCTGGCCATCTTCGCCGAACTGGCCGGTGCCTCGTTGACCCTCAATGAATTGGCGCCGGGCCGTGCTGACCTGCTGGCAGCGCTCTTTCCGGCAGCCCGCCTGTTCCGGCATGACGCCGCACAGATCCACGACTATCTGCCGCAGAGCATTCAGCCGGATGTGGTCATTATGAATCCGCCCTTCTCGGCGACGGTGCATGTGGCCGGTCGCTCACCTGACACGACCTTCCGGCACATCGCCTCAGCACTGGACCGGTTGCGGCCCGGTGGTCGGCTGGTCGCCCTGACCGGCCTGTCCTTCTGCCCTGATAACCCGCGCTGGACCGATGGTTTCTCCACCCTTCAGGCCAAAGCCCGTCTGGTGTTTTCGGCGGGTGTCGCGGGGCCGCTCTATCGGCAGCATGGCACGAGCGTTGAAACGCGGCTTCTGGTGTTCGATCGCACACCTGCTTCCGAGCCATCGCACTTCATCGCGGCCCACGGCACGGCCCCGGATTTTCCGACCCTGCTGGGCTGGATCACCGGTGATCTGCCGTCCCGTCAGCCGCAGACGCGCCAATCGTCGCCAGTGTTACGCTCTGCTGCTCTTTCTTCGCCTCGCACTGTGCGTGGCTATATCGGGCGTAAGGCCGCCGCCGCACCGCGTCACAGGACGGTCCCGGAGATGCAGGACGTACTTCTGTCATATGACATCCTGCCGTCGGATGAGCATGGAACCGCGGCGACACGTCTGTCTGATGCCCTGTATGAGGATTATCGTCTCCAGACCCTCGCAATTCCCGGCGCCCGGCCGCATCCCACCAAATTGGTCCAGTCGGCTGCCATGGCCTCGGTGCGCCCGCCCGGGCCTTCCCACAAGCCAACCCTCCCTGATCCCGTCATCCATGACGGCCTGCTCTCCGACGCCCAACTGGAATCCGTCATCTATGCTGGCCAGGCCCATGATCGCTTTCTGGCAGGTCGGTGGAAAGCCGATCACACATGGGACATCCTCACCCGTGTCGGTGAGGACGATCCCGATGGTGTCCGGTTCCGCCGGGGCTGGTTCCTTGGCGATGGCACCGGCACCGGAAAAGGCCGCCAGGTCGCGGGTATCATTCTGGACAACTGGCTCAACGGCCGCAGGCGCGCGGTCTGGGTGTCGAAGTCGGACAAACTGCTCGAAGACGCGCAGCGCGACTGGTCGGCGCTGGGAATGGAACGGCTTCTGGTCACACCTCAGTCGCGCTTTTCGCAGGGCACCACCATCCGTCTGACCGAGGGCATCCTGTTTACCACCTATGCCACGCTCCGGACGGAAGAGCGTGGCGCGAAAGCCTCCCGCGTCCAGCAGATCGTCGAGTGGCTGGGGGCTGATTTCGACGGGGTCATCATCTTCGATGAAGCCCACTCCATGCAGAATGCCGCCGGCAGCAAAGGGCAGCGGGGCGATCAGGAAGCCTCCCTGCAGGGGCGTGCCGGACTACGACTGCAACATGCCCTGCCGGACACGCGGGTGGTGTATGTCTCCGCCACGGGTGCGACCTCGGTCCACAATCTGGCCTATGCCCAGCGTCTGGGCCTCTGGGGCGGGGAGGATTGCCCCTTCGTCACGCGGGCCGATTTCATTGCCGCCATCGAGGCCGGCGGTGTGGCGGCCATGGAGGTGCTGGCGCGCGACCTCAAGGCCATGGGGCTCTATACCGCCCGGTCGCTCTCCTATGACGGTGTCGAATATGAACTGGTCGAGCATCAGCTCACGCCAGAACAGATCCGCATTTACGATGCCTTCGCCCAGGCGTTCATGGTCATTCATAACAATCTCGATGCCGCCATGCAGGCCGCCAACATCACCGGAACGGACGGTACGCTGAACCGGCAGGCCAAGGCCGCAGCCCGCTCGGCCTTCGAGAGCACGAAACAGCGGTTTTTCAACCATCTGATCACGGCCATGAAAACCGTGACCCTGATCCGCGCGATCGAACGCGATCTGGCCGAGGGCCATGCAGCCGTCATCCAGCTTGTTTCAACGGGGGAGGCCCTGACCGAACGGCGGCTGGCCGAGATCTCGCCGGAAGACTGGAATGATTTGCGGATCGATGTGACGCCAAGGGAATACGTCCTTGGGTATCTGGAACATTCCTTCCCGGTCCAGCTTTACGAACCCTATAGCGACGGGTCGGATCATGTGTATTCACGGCCGGTCTTTCACGATGGCAAGCCTGTCCTGAGCCGTGAGGCCGTGGCCCGGCGGGATGCGATGATCGAACAGCTTGCAGCCCTCCCGGCACTGCCTGGCGCGCTTGATCAGATCATCCAGCATTTTGGCACCGATGCAGTAGCCGAGGTGACCGGCCGCTCGCGGCGCGTGGTGCGCAAGGGGGATCGGCTTGCCGTGGAAAGCCGACCCGCCGCCGCCAGCCTGATCGAGACCCAGGCGTTCATGGATGACGCCAAGCGCATTCTGGTCTTCTCGGATGCCGGAGGCACCGGCCGGTCCTATCACGCCGAACTTTCCGCTGCGAACCGGCGTCTGCGGGTGCATTATCTGCTGGAACCCGGCTGGAAGGCGGATGCCGCCATTCAGGGGCTGGGTCGCACCAACCGGACCAATCAGGCGCAGCCGCCTCTGTTCCGGCCGATTGCCACGGACGTAAAAGCGGAAAAACGCTTTCTCTCCACCATCGCCCGCCGGCTGGACACGCTGGGCGCCATGACCCGGGGCCAGCGCCAGACGGGCGGGCAGGGGCTGTTTCGCCCGGAGGACAATCTCGAAAGTCCCTATGCGCGCGATGCGCTGCGGCAGTTTTACCGTCTTCTCGCCCGGGAGAAGGTCGAAGGCTGCACACTGGCGCAATTCGAGGATGCGACGGGTCTGTCCCTGGTCGATGATACGGGCCTGAAAGACAAGCTTCCGCCGATTTCCACGTTCCTCAACCGGATGCTTGCCCTGCCGGTGGCGCTGCAGAACCTGCTCTTCGCGACGTTCGAGGATCTGCTGGCAGGCCGTGTCGAGGCGGCAGTGGCGGCGGGTGTCTATGATGCGGGTCTGGAAACCCTGCGCGCAGACAGTTTCACCATTCTCGCGCGCCAGACCATTCACACCCATGCGGAAACCGGCGCGGACACGGAATTGCTGACCATCCGGGAACGCCGGCGGTCAGAACCCGTTACGTTGTCGCAAGCACTGGCTCTGGGACGGGAGCGGGAGTCCGGTCTTGTGCGCAATACCCAGTCCGGGCGGGTCGCGGTGCGTGTTCCTGCACCCGGTCTGGTGACGGAAGACGGGGAGTTCGAGTGGCGTGTCCGGCTGGTCAGGCCCATGGACACGCAGATCCTCTCGCGTGACGCCTTCGCGGCGAGCCACTGGAAGCCTGTGGATGAGGACACCTTCGCGGCCTTGTGGGAGGCGGATCTGCGCACGGTCGATGAATTCGTCGAGACCGAGTTCCATATGGTGACGGGGCTGCTGTTGCCGGTCTGGAAAAGCCTGCCGACGGACCATGCACGGGTCTACCGGTTGCAGACCGATGACGGTGAGCGCGTGCTTGGCCGGCGCGTGCCCGTGGCATGGGCCACCAGTGCCGGGGCGACTGGCAGTCTGTCGCCGTCCGGGCAGGACGCACGCACAGCCTTGCTGGACGGCGGAACGGTCCTGCATCTGGCCGAACGGATGCAGGTGCGGCGGGTCCGTGTGATGGGGCGGCCGCGGATCGAACTGACCGGCTTTACCGAAGGGATGCGGGAACGTTTGCGGGCCTACGGCCTGTTTTCGGAAATCATCTCGTGGACATTGCGGTTTTTCGTGCCGGTCGATGAGGCGGGCGATAAGGTTCTGGAACGGCTCTTCGAAACCTGGCCGATTGAGCGCGTGACGGAAAGGGAGGCGGCATGATGGCGGAGCATGATGCACGGGACCTGTCACGCCGTCTGGCGGAGAACGCCGAGGCGGTGTGCCGTCATTACCTCTCGGCCGGGCGACGGCATGGCAATTACTGGCTGGTCGGCGATGTTCGTAACACCCCCGGCCGCTCGCTTTATGTCCGCCTGCATGGCCCTTCGGAAGGGCGCGGGGCCGCCGGGCGCTGGACGGATGCCAGCACCGGTGCGTTCGGCGATCTGCTCGACCTGATCCGTGATTGCCTCGGTCTGATCGAATTCCGCGACGTTGCTGACGAGGCGCGCAGCTTTCTGGCGCTGCCTCAGCCTGAACCTGACCGGGCGGCGGATCGCCCGCGAACGTCCCCGTCGCACCGGCCCGGGACGGGAGGCAGCAGCACGGACGCCGCACGCCGCCTGTGGGATGCCAGCCGGCCCCTGTCCGGTGTCGCGGCTGTCTATCTGCGGGGACGCGATCTGACGCGCTGTTCCCCTTTGGCTGCCCTGCGTTTTCACCCCGACTGCTACTATCGCGCTGATGCCGACAGTCCGCCCGAGACCTGGCCCGCGATGATCGCCGCCGTCACCGATCTCGGAGGTCGCGTCACCGGCGTTCATCGCACCTGGCTGGCGTGCGATGGACGCGGCAAGGCGCCTGTCGCCATACCCCGTCGGGCGATGGGCGATCTGCTCGGCCATGCCGTGCGTTTTGGCGCAGCCTCTGACGCTCTGGCGGCAGGCGAGGGGATCGAAACGGTGCTGTCGCTCCGCGAGGTCATGCCCGATCTGCCACTGGCCGCCTGCCTGTCCTCGGCGCATCTCGCCGCCATGGCGTTTCCGCCTGCCCTGCGCCGCCTCTACGTGCTGCGCGATGACGACCCGGCCGGCGACCATGCGGTGACGACCCTGCTCGCCCGGACGCAGGAGGCCGGGATCGAGTGCCTTGTGCTGTCACCGCGTCTGGCGGATTTCAACGATGATCTGCGCTATCTCGGGCGCGGGGCGATGCGGGCGATCCTGCATCCCCAGCTTGCCCCGCAGGACGTGGCGCGGTTCCTGCAACCCGTCGCGCACTGAGGCGGGCCGGGAAGGGGGTGTGGGGGCATCGTTTTTCCTTGTCGTGCGGGGCTGTCCTGCCTTGCTTCCGGGTGGGGCACGCCCGCGGGCCTTTTAAGAGGGGGAGCGGGCGTCAGCCAGGCCGGGCCTGCAATGGCGGAGCCGGCTATTTTCCGCCGCGCCCTCACACCCCACGCGGCAGGCCGCGTGGGGACCCCGGTTCGGTGCGCTTTGCATCGCGAAGCAAAATAGCCGTCTCCCTGCCATCCTCCACTGCGTTCCGGCCGCGCGTGGCGCGGTTCCGGTCCGGCCTTCGTCTGCCGCTATCCGCCCCTGGAAAGGCCGCGAGGGGCGCGGCCGAGACCGGAGGACAGACCCATGACCCGCACACAGGACGATTTCGAACCCGCACACGCTACCTCTTCCACCGCCCATGTGCTGGCGGAACTCCAGCTTTATGGCCACCGTCCCTTCGAGGACGAGCCGGACCCGAGGCCCTTGCCTGACGCCAGCCAGATCGAGGGCGCGGTCGCTGACATCTTCGATGCCCTGTCAGCCACGCTGACCGACACGCGGCTGGAACCCGATCTCGAACCGCTGCTCTGGTCCACGGTCAACGTCTTTCACCGCATGGTCGGGCAGGTCGAACGGGATCTCGATCGCAACGAGGCAGCGCAGAAGCGCAGCCAGCAGGAACAGGATGGCAGCGAGATCCGCTCGGTGGAACTGGAACGTCTCATCGCCGAGGGCCTGACCCTGCTGGAGCGACGCAACGCTTACGAGATATTCCGCGACCTCGCCTGCGACCAGTTTGAACGTCTGACCATGTCGCCCTGGCGACCGCGTTCCGGTTCGCTGGTCAGCCGCAGCACCCTGACGGCGTCGATGATCGATAGCCGCGATTTCCTCAACGCCCGCCGCAAGGCCGAAGCCGAACTGCTCGTGCCTCCCGGGCCAAAGGTCGCGGTCACTGGCGGCCTCGATTACGAGGACCATATCCTGATCTGGAACCGGCTGGACAAGGTGCGCGAGAAGCACCCCGACATGGTGCTGCTGCACGGAGGTTCCCCCAAGGGCGCGGAATTCATCGCTTCCCGCTGGGCCGATCACCGGCAGGTCGCGCAGATCGCCTTCAAACCGGACTGGAACCGGCACGGCAAGGCTGCCCCGTTCCGGCGGAACGACGCCCTGCTGAAAGTCCTGCCCGTCGGGGTCATGGTATTTCCGGGATCGGGCATTCAGGACAATCTGGCCGACAAGGCGAAGCAGATGGGCATCCCGGTCTGGCGGTTCCGCAAGGACAGTGGCGCGTGAGCGCCATCGTTCTCCAAGAAGGGTATATCAACATCCGTGGTGAGAAGAGTTTATTCTTTCGATATGCTTTTATAAATGCAGGAGATGCTCTGAACGCCGCTATAGGCACCGTCGATATGAAATGGTTTCCCCTCTTCGCAAAGAAGACGCCGATAATAGTCGCCATCTCCCGATACTCGACCCGTGCCTATTTCGGGAACTGGCTGAATTTTTTTGATTTCAATCCGATGTCCGGAATAGCAGGTATGTGCCTTGAATTCTTTGTCCAGATCCTCCGCGCTCCTGTTCTTTCCGATCTCGTTTACAGCATCGACAGAACAGGACGATACGCTCTGAGCACTCGCCGCAGATATATTGGCCAGCATAAATCCAGAAAAAATGGGAAGAACGAAAAGACCGGCCTTCATGATAACGAGTTCCTCTTTTCTATACGAAAGCATTGAGTCGATCGCACAATGTAGAAATGCAAAATAGAGATATATCAACATATGACTTCGATAAAGTGCGCCTTCGCAACCTGTTTCCACACTGAAGGAGATTAAGCCGGACTGCCCCACCCCTCACGCCGGACTGGAGGAGGGAAGAACTTTTCCCCGTTCCGGCTGCGGGGACGATGGATGAGGGAGGCGGTGGTCCCCTTCCGCGTCGGTGAACAGGTCGAAACTGCAGTGGCGAAGCAGGGATCGTCCAGCGGACAACTGGCTGCCCAGCCTTCGTTGAAACGACGGGTCCATAGAATGCGGCTCGAACCGTTTGTAGCAGGGACGCGGCAGATAGGGGCGGGTGTCTCTAGCCGCGATCCGCGCCAACAGCAGGTAAGACGGTCGCACCGGGCGAGCGCGATATCCTCCTATGTCGCACGTTCCCCACCTGTCGGACCGGTCATGCCGGCATCGTCTCTCCATGGGCTGGCGGGTCCGCACACCATGGCCTCTGTCGGATGGCTGATCTAGCCGAAGACCGGCTGCGCCTCGATCGGCTGGCCGCAACGGCGTTCCGGAACTTTCTTCCCCTGCCGGCTGCGCCGTCATTCCTCGCGAGACAAGAAAGTTCCGGCCCTGCCGTCCTCCGCTGCGCTACGGCCCTGAAGGGTGCTGTGCCGCTCGCCTCCGGCTGGTCGATCGCCATCGAGGCCACGGTGGTCGCGGCCCGATAACAGCATGGAGATACGACAATGGCTAACATCGGTTCCTTCAAGAAGGTGGGTGAAGGCTTCGAAGGCGAAATCGTCACCCTGGCCCTGCAGGCCCGCAACGTCCGCCTGGTGGCGGAAACCAACCGGGCCAACGACAACGCCCCCAACTACCGCGTCTACCTCGGACGGGTTGAACTCGGCGCCGCATGGACCCGCCGCTCCAACGAAGGCCGCACCTATCTGAGCCTGAAGCTGGACGATCCCTCCTTCGCCGCCCCAATCTTCGCCAACCTGTTCACCGACGAGGAAGGGGAAGGCTACACCCTCATCTGGACCCGGCCGCGCAGCCGGAACGGGGAGTAATGTCCCCACCACCAACCCCGCCCGGTCTCCCCGGGCGGGGCCTTCCGGGCTTCTTTTCCCACGTGCTTTTCCGGGGCGCGGGCGGCAGCGCTGGTCGCCCGACGTGAGGCACAGGAGGAATACGAGGCTTTCCCTCAGCCTTCCCATTGTACCATGCGCGAGGGCGAACCGCGTCAAGGACACGTGGTCCCCCCAATTTTGCCCGACGCACCCTTCGGGCACGCCGAACAAAATCGGCTCCCCCACGCGCCGGCAGGCCGGTCGCCTGCGGCGATCCCTGACCCGGTCCACCCCGGCATGAGCCGTCCGTCCTGTCTTCGAGAAACGAAAGGAGCAGGACGATGACCACGTTACACGACCACATTCAGATGCTGCGTGCCGAACTGACCAGCTTTCACCTGAGCCGTCGCGAGCGCCGACAGATCGAGCGCGAACTGGAGCATGCCATGGCGCAGATCGCAGCGACGCACCGGCGCTCGGACGAATGAGCCGGGCGGAACGGCAGTCCCATGCATGTAGGTGGGGAACACTTCTGGTAAGCCTGTTTGAGCAAAACATCCCCGCCAGATCATATTGGGTACATCTTTTTTTCTGGAATAACTACCGAACGGTACGTATTATAATGTCCCGTAATGTTTGCCGGAGGTGGAGATGATTGTCATCGGGTTCATCTCGTGGGTCTTGGGGATCGGACTGCTCTGTTGGGTCTTCTTTAGCCTTGTATCCATTGTCGTGCCCACAATGGCGGGACTGATCGTCTTCTTCTGGACATATCGCATGGGTGCCGGATTGGCGGCCGTTCTTCCTGCCATTATTGCTGGTAGTCTCGTACTATGGCTATTTCGGGTAGCGCTGACGACGGCCCGGCGTCCCGAAATCAGACTTGCCGTAGTGCTTGCCTTCTGTTTTCCGGCCTCTGTTGCGGGATACTTCGCCACAACTGGATTGGCCGAGATCGGCATTTCTTCTCCGCTCATGCGGATCATCCTCGGAGTGTTGGGTGCCGCTGTCGTCGGGGCGGCCTCTTTTGCGCGGCTTGCCCCTGACGCTGATCTTGTGACCGGAACATTCCCTTCTCGACGCAATTAGCGCGTCCCTGGCGCTGTTCGGGCGCAACGGACGTTTGCCGACACGAACCGATCAGATGCTGCTTGTGATTGATCTTTGGATGACGCGTCCACGTGATGACAGGAGATTGGCCGACGATGGAGACACGACCCGATTGGTATAGTCCCGGATTTCTGGACAGGGCGTTCACGCTCGACCTCCCTGATTTTGCGCAGGAGTTCCTCTCCCTGAATCAGGATTATGTGCGTGGATACCATGCATTTACCGGACTCTCCGACTCAGACGAGACGGTCCGCCAGCGCAATCTCGATGCTTTTGCACGTCAGTGGGGCCTCCGATTTCCCTGTTGACCCGTCCATCCCTGCGTGGGCTGCCCCTGCGCTTTGGGCGGCGGAGGCTCTCTCTGCCATCATCGCGCTGGTCCGCGCCCCTGAAATCTACACAGCCGCCACATTTACACCCCTGATCCTGACACCACACATTCATGCCGCAACCGCCGATGACGGCCTTCACGTCATCATGGGAGATCGGGCCGGACCGCTGCGGTTATGGATCGCCGATGACTGCCACGGCAGACCCGCTGTCGTGATTCCTCTTGATGAATCCTGTTGGGTACGTCTTCATCATTTGCGTCGCTTCATCGAGCATCTGTATGGCAGGAGGAGCGGTCCGTTGCCCAACGTCTTTCGCCCCACACGCTATAGAATCAGGCGTCTTGCCCACGCCTTGCAGGCGCTCACCGCCAAACGTTCCGGCGCCACGGCGCGTGACATCGCGGCCCTGACGGACCCCGAAGTGAAGTCTCTGAGCGGCTCTCTGTGGAAAGACGTTCACCAGCGTGCCCGCGTCGAACGCCTGCTGACGCTTGGGGAGCAACTTGCCGCCGGCGAATACCTCGCCTTGCTGCAATATGGTCGTCGTGCATTTCCGCAGACGACATCGCACACTCCCTGCTGAAAACAACCGTCTTCTCCATAAGGTGTTCTGATTCGCCTCGCCAGTAAACGCGACGCGGCGCCCACTGAACATAGTCTGTCTGCCGTGCTGATGGGGTGGACGATTCCTTGGGAGCCCCCTGTTTTCGTCCACCACCCCCGGCCTTTTTTTTCGCCAGTCTCCGCCCCGGTACGCGGCGTTACGCCACGTCCTGTTTCAGTGGAGAATAGTCATGGTCAGGAAAAGGCCCCAACCGAGACCGGCCCGGCATCTGCGGACCCCACAGGCTGCTGAATGGCTCGGTATTTCACCAAGAACACTTGAACGATACCGCACAATTGGCGGTGGTCCTGTCTTCTACAAGCTCGGTAACCGCGTCACCTATACAACTGGAGATCTGAAAACATGGGTCGAAAACGGCCTTTCAAAGTCTATTTTCTCTAAAAATTACATCCTCATGCGCGCGGGTGTCGCACGGCGCGGAAAGGGGCGATCATGACCCCCTGCATGCCCCGTCTCTTCATGTCCAACGCGTTCTTTGCGCTGGGGAAGGGACGCCGTCACGCCCCGCTGCGCTTCAGGCAGGGCAGTCAGAACATCCTCGTTTCGTCTCCGATGGCGCTTGCGACCATATGGGACGCTGACATCCTGATCTGGGCAACATCGACGATGATTGCGGCGCAGCGTTGCGGCGCCCCGATCCCGACAGTCCTTCAGGCCACACGGTATGAGATCCTCGGCTTTCCGGGGCGCTGCGTCTCGGGTGGGTATTACGAGCGTCTGCCAGACGGGCTCGAACGCCTCAGCCGGACCAATGTCGTCATGAGCGCGTCAGAATGGACTGATGAGCAGACCGGCGCGCCGTGGATCGAAGACTGGCGGATCTCCGCCGGCTTCGTCCAGATCCGTCTCGCCGGCTGGGTGCGCGAAGCGGTTCTCACGCCAAGGGCCGTGCTCGCGCTTGACCCGGCGTATTTTACCCTCACTAGCGGTCTCGAACGACTGCTCTACCTGATCGCACGCCGCCATGCTGGACGGCAACGTGACGGGTGGGTTTTCGAGGTCGCCCATCTGCACCGCAAAACAGGAATTACCCAGACGCTCACAGCGTTCGTGGCGATCCTCCGGCGCATAGCCCGCAGCAACCCGCTTCCCGGTTATCGCATCGAACTGTCCGATCTGAACTGGCCGGAACGCGTGCGCCTGAAGCCCGCTCTCGATGCATCTGTGGATAAGTCTGTTGATATCCCTGTCGATAATTTTGTGCGGACACGCCTATCGACCAGTGAATCCACGCCTATCGCGTGCGAAAACCATCGATAAGGGACTGGAAAACAATGACAAATCGTCTCTCTCTAAAGAGTCTAAATAGACTCTCTTTGTACATGTGTACCGCGTGCGACCCAATGTATGGCCCATGGCGTGCGATCTTCTTCGCGCCGCAGGGCTGCGACATACGCCGAACCAATATCGGGAACGGTCCGTTTTTCCCGTCTCCTGTTCCACCTCGTCGGAGCCGTGGCCGCCACCTGAGCGGACGACGCGGGCAGGGCGCTGCGGAGACATCGTCATGACGCTGCTCTGCGGCGACTGCCGCAACCTCATGCCGGCGCAGGGGCCGTATGACCTGATCCTCGCCGACCCGCCCTACGGCGAAACCTCCCTGTCGTGGGATCGGCGCGTCGAGGGCTGGCTGCCGCTGGCAGCACAAGCCCTGACGCCGTCCGGTTCGCTGTGGGTGTTCGGTTCCCTGCGCAGCTTCATGGCGACCGGGACGGACTTCCGCACGGCCCGCTTACGGCTCGCGCAGGAGATCGTCTGGGAGAAGCAGAACGGCAGCGTGTTTCACGCCGACCGCTTTCGGCGTGTTCATGAACTGATCGTGCAGTTCTATCCCGCGACCGCCCGCTGGCAGGACATCTACAACGAAGTGGCTACCACGGACGACGCCCGGGCGCGGACGGTGCGCCGTAAGCACCGCCCGCCGCACACCGGCGCCATCGCGGCATGCACCTATCGCAGCCTCGACGGCGGCCCGCGTCTCGCCCGCTCCGTGCAGCGTTTCCGCAACGTTCATGGGCGCGCCATCCACCCCACCGAAAAGCCGGTGCCGCTGCTCGACCTGCTGGTGCGCGTGAGCTGCCCGCCTGACGGCCTCGTCGGCGACTGGTTCGCCGGGTCCGGCGCGGCCGGCGTCGCCTGCCGACTGGCCGGCCGCCGCTATGTCGGTTGCGAAATCGACCCGGACATGGCGCGGCGCGCCCGCGATCGCCTTGCCACCATCCTTCCCTTTCCCGTCGGAGAACCGTCATGAACGATCTTCGTGCTCCTACCGGTGCGCAGCTCGATCTGGTCTGGATCGAGACCCGCATCGAGCACTGGTTGCGCTTCGGCATTCCCGAGACCAGCGTCAGAATTGACCGCCACAGACGCCGCGTGAGTTTCGCAGCAGGCGATGTGTTTGCCCTGATGCGCTGGCTTGCCAGCGACACGGGCGCCGTCACGGTGTCCATCGACATTGTGCGAGTTATGCCGCCGGGCGAGCCATGCGCCGTTCTGCCATGGATCACGGGCGCTGCCGACAGGCTGCTGCGTCAGACCGGCGACGGGCCAGTCCGCGCGGTGCTCGATGCTATCACCCGCATCGAACGGCAGCCGTTTGACCCGCGCACTGTCTGCCCGGATTACTGGCGCGATCTCGACGCGCGACTGCGGGCCGGGCTGCGGCCCCCTCTTTACTGTCGCGCCCGCCATGAGGCGTGGCTCTGGCGGAGAACCGCGTCATGACCCGGCGCGGCTGGTTGTTCACCACCTATTTCGCAGCACTCACGACACTGGCGACGACCGGTATCTCGCCCACGCCACACTGGATGTGGAACGCCACCGCCAGCGTGCCGGTCGGGCTGTATCGGGTCACGCCGACGGCCGCTCTGCGCGTCGGCGACATCGTGGCGCTGCATCTGCCCGAGCGCGACGCGACGCTGCTGGCGACACGCGGCTACCTGCCCTTCGGCGTGCCGCTGCTCAAGCCGGTTGCAGCACTCGCCGGTCAGACCGTCTGTCGTGTCGGCCTGCGTGTCACCATCGACGGGAAGACGGTCGGAGAGGCCAAAGCCGTTGACCATCGGGGGCGTCCGCTACCCGGGTGGCGAGGGTGCCGTCATCTCGCGCCGGGGCAGGTCTTCGTCATGAACCCGGCGGTCCCGGCCAGTCTCGACGGACGCTATTTCGGTGTCCTGTCGGCCGACACCGTGATCGGTCGTGCCACCCCTGTCTACCTGCGCACGGGCGAGGCAGAGCCACCGCCTCCGCAGTTCGCAGCGCTTCCGGATCTGCCGGACCCGCGACCACGGTTCCCCACGATGCTGGTGCGTCCAGCGGTTCAGCGGCCGCCCGAGCCGCCGCTCGAGTGACGTCGCCAGACCTTTTCACAATCCCTGACACGAAAGCTCTCAACCCATGACCCACATCGGTGTCTTCACGCGCACGGCGAGCGGCTTTGCCGGCCGCCTGCGCACACTCGCCCTTGACGCGGAACTGACCGTCGTTCGTGCCGAGAACGCGAACGCGGAGCACGCGCCCGATTATCGCATCCATCTCGGCGATAATGCCGAAGCACCGGAGATCGGGGCAGGGTGGACCCGTACCGGGGAACGAGCTGGCGAATATGTCTCGGTGCTGCTGGATGATCCTTCATTTGTCCAGCCGATCCGCGCCACCCTGTTTCAGGCCGGTCGTGGCGGTCGTGTCTGGAACCTCGTCTGGACGCGCGCTGCCAGGCGTCAGGGAGGCCGGGAATGACGCTTGCCCGTCTCCGGCTCGGCTATGCCGACCCGCCCTACGTGAACTGCGCCCACCTCTATCGCGGACAGCCGGACTACGCGGGCGAAGTCGATCACGCAGCACTCGTCCGACATCTCGATGCGACCTATGACGGCTGGGTGCTGCACGCCGCCGCGACACCGGCGTCGATCGCTACGCTGGCCCCACTCGTCATGGACACCGGTGCGCGCTGGATGGTCTGGGTCAAAGGCTTCGCTGCCTTCAAGCGCAATGTGCCAGTCGCCTATGCGTGGGAGCCGGTCATCATCAAGGCGGCGCGGCGCCCTGTCGTCAGCCGTCGCCAGGTGATGCGGGACTGGATTCAGGAGAGCATCACCCTGCGTCGGGGACTGACCGGAGCGAAGCCCGAGGCGGTGTGCCACTGGGCGTTTGAGTTGCTGGGCGCCCGGCCCGACGACGTGCTGGACGATCTCTACCCCGGCACCGGAGCCGTGACCCGGGCATGGGAGTCGTGGCGACGGAAGTTCGTCCTGCCACAGCTCTCCCTCTCGCCGCCGAAACGTCACCCGGATGATCCACCGCTGGACATGCTCATGCCGGAGGATTTGTGATGTCGACACCGGTTTTCTGTCGATGGGGCACCCTGACGGTTGCCCGGTTCGGGCTCGCGCTGGCGCTCTCGCCGGTTCCGGTCCATGCACAGGATCTCGACCCACTGGTAAGGGAGGCGGCTCGTCAGGCTGCTATCCCGCCGTCATGGATACACGCCGTACTGCGCATCGAGAGCGACGGCGATCGGCATGCCATATCATCGGCGGGCGCCATGGGGCTGATGCAGATCATGCCCGCCACCTGGCGTGACCTGCGCCGTGCCCTCAATCTCGGCGCTGATCCTTTCGACCCGCATGACAACATCGTCGCCGGCGCCGCCTATCTGCGCTGGCTGCACGACCGCTACGGGGACGCCGGGTTTCTGGCCGCCTATAACGCCGGTCCCGGACGCTATGACGAGCATCTGGCGACCGGTCGACCGCTGCCCGACGAGACGCGGGCTTACGTGACTGCGGTCGCACGTCGGATGGGGGACAACGCTGTTTCGACATTTCTTCGTCAACTGCCGAAGGCTTCGCCAGTCTCGCACATTTCCACCGAGAAGCTGTTCGTCGGTCCTGTGCGGGCTTCAACGAGTGGGACGATGACGACCGGCGTGAGCCTTGTTCCATCGGCTTCACCATCGGATCTCTTCGTTTCGGTCGGCTGGAGGGATGGACCATGACGGCATGGTGCATGCTGGCTCCTGCCTCGTTGCCACGTCCGGGTTTGGATGGGCACAGAAGGACGCTGGGGGAGGGGGTTGCGTATAGGCAGGATAAAAGCCGCGAGGTGCGGCACGGTTGGGGGTGGTTTTGTGGCGGGTTTCTGCGGATTTTCGGCACCCTCTGCGAGGTGCGCGGAGCTTTGAAGCCTGCCGGTTCCCGTTTCTGGCGGTTTACCGCCATTTCGCGCACATCGCGGGCATTAGCATGAAGAATGACGACGATTTCCGGGTTCGTCCCGGACGCATCCGTTCCCCTGGCGCCCAGCGTGCACGTCCCTTTATCGCGCAGGCCCTGGCGGCAACCCAGCGTGCTGGGGGCATGGGGCGGGGACGTCAGGGAACTGGAGGAAGTGGTCGCTCGACCTTCGGGCGTGGCCGTGTCGCGAGCGCGCATGCCAACCGGTTTCTGACCACCCGATCGCGTGGGGTGGTGATCAAGGCCCGCGTGGTGAAGCACGGCCCTCGGGCCGCACCGCTGACGCCCCACCTGCGTTATCTGCGCCGCGAGGGCGTCACGAAGGACGGCGCGAAGGCAAAGATGTTCGGCCCGGAACAGGACGAAGTCGATCCCAAAGCCTTCGCCGAGCGCTGTGCCGATGACCGTCACCATTTTCGTTTCATCGTCTCGCCAGATGATGCGGTGGAAATGGCGGACCTGAAGCGCTTCACGCGCGATCTTATGATGCAGGCTGAGCATGATCTCGGCACGAAGCTCGACTGGGCGGCGGTTGATCACTGGAACACCGAACATCCCCATGTCCATGTCATCGTGCGCGGCAAGGCGCAGGACGGCGAGGACTTGGTAATCTCGCGCGATTACATCCGTGAAGGCATGCGTGGTCGTGCGCAGGAACTCGTGACCCGCGAGCTTGGTGTGCGCAATGACATCGAGATCCGGCGTGCCGTCGAACGTCAGGTCGAGGCGGATCGCTGGACGCAGCTTGACCGCCAGCTTCAGCGCGATGCAAATGAGCACGGGATCATCGACATGCGTCCCACGCCCGATCGCCGGTCCGATACGTTCGAGGTACTCAAGGTGGGCCGTCTCCGGCGCCTGGAAGGCTTGGGGCTGGCGCAGCAGATCGGGCCGGGTCGGTGGGCGTTGGAGGAACACGCGGAGGCCACGCTGCGTGAGATGGGTGAGCGCAACGACATCATCAAACGGATCCACCGTGGTCTCGCCGAGCAGGGCGTCGAGCGCCCGCAATCCTCGTGGGTGCTGGCCGCCGAGGAAACCGCCCATCCCGTCATCGGCAAACTGGTCGGGCGCGGGCTGGATGATGAGCTGAAGGGTACGGCCTTCGCAGTGGTGGATGGGATCGATGGGCGTACGCACCACATCCATCTTCCGAGCCTGGAGGCAACCACCGACGCTCCAATGGGGGCGATCGTTGAATTGCGCCGGTTCGAGGACGCAAAAGGACGGGCACGTGTTGCGTTGGCGGTGCGGTCGGACTTCACACTAGACCAGCAGGTGGAGGCGCAGGGGGCGACGTGGCTGGACCGACAGGCTGTAGCGAAGGAACAGCCGGAACTCGGGGGTGGTTTCGGGGCTGAGGTGCGGGATGCGATGCGTCAGCGCGTTGATTATCTCGCACGGGAGGGGTTCGCACAACGGGAAGGGGGGGAGCGCGTCAAGTTCGAGCGTGGCTTGCTCACTGCGCTCCGTAATCGGGAGGTAAGGGCACTGGGCGAAAGGCTTGCGCTGCAGGAGGGAAAGGCCTTCGACTTTGTTGCTCCTGGCGACAACGTGGCCGGTGTCTATCGGAAACGTCTTGCTCTTGCATCAGGGCGGTACGCGATGATTGACAACGGCTTGGGCTTTCAACTTGTCCCGTGGACGCCATCTCTGGAGAAACAGATCTGCAATGCGGTCTCCGGGGTGGCGAAGAGCAATGCATCTATCGCCTGGGAATTCTCGCAGCGACGGGAGGCGGGGATTGCGATGTGAGCTAAACAGACAAATCGAATGTGAACGATATCAACGCTGTCGAGTTTTGGTCTAAATTAAACAAACAATCTATAATGGTTGTCTCAATCTTTACGTAAATATACAAAGTGGTTTTGCCTCAAGCCCCCATAATAAACCTGAAAATATCTCTTTTATAGACCTACGAATCCACTTCGTTGAAAACCTCAGGTTTAAAGTTCTTCCCCCATAAGAAGATCCTTCGGCGTCGCCTCAGAGAAGAGACAGAGCTTGGTGAAGTTTAGGTGTCCCTAGGGAAAAAGAGGAAGCTCTACCGACTCAGGCTTCGTCTGTCCTGACATAGCGGACCACAATGTCGCTCATTCTGATGATAAAGGGGGAAATAGGCGCGAATGGGCGGGCTAGACCTTAGAGCCTGATCCGAAAGTTTTTGAACAATACCAGCATGTTGTGATTCATTCGTCTTTGCGAAGAGATGGAGTGAATAGTGGCATGGACTGGTATTGCCCGACACGAACATAGCCGGGAGGGATTGCGATATCCATCGGATATGACGGATGCCGAGTGGGCTTTGATTATGCCGTTCGTGCCCCCGGCGAAACGGGGCGGACGGCCTCGCACGGCGGATATGCGCGAGGTTGTAAACGCGATACTCTATATCGCCTCGGGTGGGTGTGCGTGGCGTCTGCTGCCGAAATGCTTTCCACCGGTCTCGACCGTCAGGCGCTACTTTTACGCATGGCGTGATGCCGGACTGTTCGAAGCGATGAACACGGTACTGGTCATGAACCTGCGGGAGATCGAAGGGCGTGAGGCCTCCCCGAGCGCGGGCGTGATTGATAGCCAGTCGGTGAAAACCACGGAAAGTGGTGGAATTTCCGGTTATGACGCTGGAAAGAAGGTCAAAGGTCGCAAGCGCCATATTCTGACGGATACCTGCGGCTTCCTGATCTTCCTCCTTGTTCATG
Organism: Acetobacter tropicalis; assembly: GCF_030644465.1. Taxonomy (NCBI): domain Bacteria; kingdom Pseudomonadati; phylum Pseudomonadota; class Alphaproteobacteria; order Acetobacterales; family Acetobacteraceae; genus Acetobacter; species Acetobacter tropicalis. The sequence continues at coordinate 2,225,350 of NZ_JAUYUW010000001.1, forward strand.
CCGCTGACATTCAGGATCGTGACGGGGCTGTCGATGTCCTGGCGGCAATACGCAGGCGCTTTCCCTGGCTGCGCCACATCTTCGCCGATGGCGGCTATGCCGGTAATAAACTGCGATCCGCGCTCGCCAGCATGGGAAAATGGACGGTCGAAATCATCAGGCGATCAGACACAGCCAAGGGCTTTGAAATCCTGCCTCGCCGCTGGGTGGTCGAACGAACATTCGCCTGGCTCGGTCGCTGCAGGCGGCTCGCCAAAGACTGGGAAAAGTCCATAGCCTCGTCAACAGCGTGGACTTTGATCGCCTCAATCCGCATGCTGACCCGCAGAACCGCAAGGCATTGTCAGTGCTGAAAAACTTTCGGATCAGGCTCTTAATCGCTAGGTCGCCCCGAAATAAACTTCTCAGCGAAAGGGTATAACAATGAGTCAGTTGTGTATCGATGAACCACGAGACGAGGTTCAAGATCTCCGACGTCGCGCTCACGAACTGCCGAAAGGAAAACTACTGGCGCTGGCATGCGCTGGATTTATTACGATCTTGACGGAGGCGTACCTGCCGGCCTCCTCCCGCAAATAGGGCAAGGCTTACACGTTTCTGGCGCTGCAGTCGGACAACTCGTAACGATATACGCCATCGGATCAATGATTGCGGCAATACCTTTAACATCTTTGACTCAGACGTGGAGCAGGAAAACGGTTCTTTTGTCGGCTGTATTGGGGTTTCTTGTATCCAATACGGTGACGGCGATATCGTACTCTTATGCAATTACGCTCGTTGCACGGCTGCTTGCTGGCATATCTGCTGGGTTGCTTTGGGCTCTCCTCGCTGGATACGCGAGCCGAATGGTTCCTAAAAGCATGCAAGGGCGGGCGATTGCACTCGCTATGGTAGGTACTCCACTTGCTCTTTCGTTTGGAATCCCTCTGGGCACGCTGGGAGGGATCGTGCTTGGATGGCGTGTAACGTTTGGGCTTCTATCTGCTCTTACCGTTGCGCTCGTTGTTTGGGTCGCCGCTGTTCTGCCTAATTTTCAAGGAGAAGACGAACGACTTAAAATGCGTATATATGAGGTAATATCAGTCCCCGGCGTCGCAAGAATATTGGCGACAACTCTTCTGTTTGTTCTCTCCCATAACATAATATACACTTACATTGTTCCATTCGCGGCACTCTCCGATCTCGGGAATCACATTGATTTAGCGCTGTTTGGGTTCGGCCTCAGCTCAATTTTTGGAATTTGGATTGTCGGGTCATACATTGATCGAAAACTACGTAGTCTCACGATTGTAAGCATCATTCTGTTCGCGGTTTCCTCTTTCATTATGGGATTAGGCTATGGCAGCAGTGTAGCTGTTACATTCGCAATATTACTGTGGGGGTTGTCATTTGGAGGTGCCGCGACCTTGTTCCAAACTGCATCAGCGCGTGCTGCTGGCACGGCTGCTGATCTGGCACAGTCGATGATCGTCACCGTGTGGAATGCTGCAATCGCGAGTGGCGGCGCACTGGGTGGTCTTATGCTGATCGGATTCGGTGTTCGCACACTGCCATGGGCGGTATTAGCCATCTTGACTGTAACGTTAGCGATCATTCTAACGGATTCAAAAAAAGGGTTCACAGATAATGGCAGATGAAAACCAAACGATCGAATTATTTCGAACGAAATGAGCAAAGTGTTTAGTCTCGGATTTTGACGGTGCTATCTTTTCGCCGGAATGGACTAGGTTCACGACGGAAGTACCACGACGACAGCGGCAGTTCGTCGAGAGATACTGCATAGTCGAGAGAGTATCCGTTGTGATCAAGCGGCTTTTGGTCTCCAGAGACGATCTTTACGGAGCAGTGCGTCGGCGAGGACGATGAGCTTCGGCATGATTGCGGGGATGTTACCCTGGCGTGTTCGGTCGTAAGCATTCGTGCCAGATTTCTGCCCACGGGGATGGATTTTGCTGGCACTGAGTGAGGTGCAACTGCCAAGGATCCTATCATACAATCACTCCCTAGTGCTTCCATTTGGACCGGGGAAAACCCCATGAGCGCCAAGAACCACCTTGCCGCCGACGCTTTGGGCAATCCGGCGCAGATGCCAGGCGCCGGCGATGAACTCAATGAAATCACACAGGCGCACGACTCGATCGAAAGGTTCGACGCGGATTTCTCACGGAAGGGTTGTACATCGGGCTAGATTATGAAAAAGTCTGTTTTGCACAAAAGAAATTTTCGTAAGCTATAAGAAAACCCGATGCAGACAGAGTGTAGCGCAGGCGCGTATGAGTTTCCAGCCTCCTGTGGACGGCGTGTTGTGGCCCGTTTTGACGGGGGTCGCATGAGTTCGGATGGGGGCGTCATTCTGGTGAAGCAGGCTGATGACATTCTGGGTCTCAGCCGCCGTTTTGCTGCATGTTTTCGCGATGAGCGGCATCCTGCCTTTGTGGAATACCGGGTTGAAGACCTTGTCCGTCAGCGGATCATGGGCCTGGCACTGGGCTATGAAGACCTTAATGACCATGACGCTTTACGTCATGATCCTGTCATGGGTCTGGTATCGGGACGTCTGTCAGGAAGCCGGGCCAACTGTGCGGCACTGGCAGGAAAATCCACGCTGAACCGGCTAGAGCGCAGTGGGCAGCAGGCAGATCGTTACTGCCGCATCATTGCTGATCATGAGGCCCTGGCTACCCTGTTCGTGACGCTCTTCATGGACCAGCATGAGCGCGCAGCCGCCCGGATCGTTCTGGATGTGGATGCCACCGATGACCGTATCCATGGCCATCAGGAAGGCCGGGCCTTTCATGGATATTACGGCCATAACTGCTATCTGCCGTTATACATCTTCTGCGGGGACCATCTCCTCAGCGCTACCCTGCGCACGGCAGACAGGGACCCGGGGAAGGAAGCACTGGCAGACATCCGCCGGATCGTGGAGCAGATCAGGAGCCGCTGGCCCAGGGTGCGTATTCTGGTGCGCGGGGACAGTGGCTTCTCCCGGGACACTCTGATGACATGGTGCGAAGACAACCACGTTGACTTCCTGTCTGGGCTTGCAGGCAACACCCGCCTGTATGACCGGATTGCCTCTTTGTCCGCTGAGGTTCGTGACGAAGCCGCCACGACAGGCAGAGCGGCGCGCGGTTTCGCCTCCTTTGACTGGATCACAAAGGACAGCTGGACGCGCCGCAGGCGGGTGGTGGCCAAGGCCGAATGGCGCCACGGCAACCGCTATCATCGCTTTATTGTCACCACGCTACCGCAGGGAATGTCCGACCCCCGCCATCTCTACGAACAGATTTACTGCGCATGCGGGGATATGGAAAACCGCATCAAGGAATGCCAGATGGATCTGTTCTCAGACAGGACCTCGTCCCACACCATCCGGGCCAACCAGCTCCGGCTGTGGTTCTCGGCCGCAGCCTATGTCCTGCTGACCGCTCTGCAAAGACTGGCCCTTGGCCAGACCAGCCTGGAGACGGCGACCTGTGGCACCATACGCGCACGACTGCTCAAAATCGCGACAATCGTAAAGGTCAGCGTGCGTCGAATTGTCCTGTCCATGCCGGACATGTTCCCCTGTCAGCATGAATTCGCCCTCGCTCATGCACGATTGCGAAGGCTCCGGCAGGCCATCTGAAGAAACAGACAGCGCACAGACCACATAGCTTCCACCAACACTGCCTTCTCAGGCCGTGACACCCTCACTGCGTTCAGAACCCGCCGCCAGAAGCAGAATATCGTCAATATTCCAGATCGGGCTCCTGTGGGATGACTGAATTCTACAAAATGACCTGAAATTGCCTCAAGTGTGAGAAATCCGCGTCGATCAGGCAATCAGCGAACTGATCTCGACAGACGGGAGCCTCTCTCGAAAACGCGCCATTCTGGTCAGCATTCCAGGTATTGGAGAAGCCACGGCTGCGATGCTGATTGCTGATATTCCCGAACTGGGAACACTGGAGAATGGACAGGTTGCTGCGCTCGCAGGTCTGGCTCCTGTCACCAGACAGTCAGGAAAGTGGCAGGGTAAAAGCTTTATTCGGGGTGGTCGGATTCATGTCAGAAACGCCCTGTACATGCCTGCTCTGGTTGCTATGCGGCATAACCCGGATCTTCAAAGCATCTAGCTTAGGCCGACGGATAAGGGAAAGCATGCAAAAGTGGCTCTGACCGCTCTTATGCGGCGTCTCGTCATTCTGGCAAATGTTCTGTTACGCAATGACCGATTATGGGAACCACGCCACACTTGACCAAGACGGATACTCATTGTCTACCCTATATCTATAATGAGAACGTTAGAGACACGGTCATTCGGGGTAACTGCCATGAAGAACGAAATTTACTCAATCTATCATCTATCCATTGATCCGACGAAATTCGAGGCCTTCAAGACTTTGATCGAGCAGATCGTCGAGGCGACTTCTAAAGAGCCAGATACAACGACATATGAATATGTGGTCAATGCTGATAAAAGCGTCGTGCATATCGTTGAAAAATACCGTACGCAGGGGCTTCTTCCGCACGTTCAGCAGACCTTTACCCCATTCGCAGAGCGGTTTCTTGATTTTGCCAAGGTCGAGAAGCTGTTTGTTTACGGCGATACCACTCCGGACATCCGTGCAACGCTCGATGGGTTCGGTGCTCAATATCTGACCCCATTCGCTGGTTTTTCCCGATAAGCATTGGAAACACGTTTCCAGCCATCTTTCGTCAAATTGGATAAGCTACTTGTGCGCGTTTCCGTGTCATTGCGACGTGTAGCGCACAAGATCCAATTGGATGCGCATGTATTATCGATCATTCAGTGCAAATAGTATCTGATCTTTGAAAGAGCAGCGTAACGGGGACCTGCAAGGTGACCCCAATTCGCACAGTGTGTCGCTCTAAAGCGTCAAAAACTCGAGAAGAAAACGAGAAAGGTTCTCCCATGGCAATTGGTAAGTTTGCTGTTTCTGGCGGGATTTTGAGTGCGTGTATCCTGACCCTGATGGGCATACCTTCTACTGCCCGCGCGGCATCCTTGGCCGGTGCCTGTACAGCGATGAACAGCCATGTCATACGTGGAGCACAGATTGTTTCGAGCTATGTTGTTCAGAAGGGAAGCTTCACAACACAGCCCTCCCCAATCGCACCGGACCTGGACACGCGCCTTGCGAGCATGCCAGCGTTTTGCAGGGTTCAGGTCGTGGCGACACCAAGTTCTGACAGCAAGGTTGGCGTAGAAGTCTGGTTACCGCTCGAACACTGGAACGGTCGTTTCCTTGGCACCGGCAATGGTGCGGGGCTGGGCGGATCGCTTACGAAATGGGAATGGTCGAGGGGTTAAAAAGAGGTTTTGCCGTCGCGAATACAGATATGGGAACCGCGCCAGACATTAACGGCATCGCCGATTACCCGGAACGCTGGATTGACTTCGGTTATCGCGCCACGCATGAGATGACGCGAGTGGCGAAGGATCTGGTCAACGCGTTTTATAAGCCTCACTCATTTTATGCCTATTTTGCCGGCTGCTCCACTGGAGGACAGCAGGCCTTGGCTGAGGCGCAACGCTATCCTCGAGACTATGATGGCATTCTTGCCGGTGACCCAGGCCACAACCGAACGCATGTTTCCACTTATTTCCTGTGGAACTATGCGGCCCTGAATTCTGCCCCTGACGCGAAGTTGTCGTCCGGCCAGTGGTCGCTGGTATCACATGCCGTGCTTGCGCATTGTGCTGGTAAAGACGGGGGGGCTGTTGGAGACGCGTTTTTGACTGATCCGCGGAAGTGCCATTTCGATCCAACGACGCTGCCGGCTTGCAAAGCTGGAAAGTCGGGGGACGAGTGTATTACGGCGCCTCAGTTGAAAGTGCTGCAGCGGCTTTATTCAGGACCGGTCAATTCCCGTACGGGGGAGCGGATTTATGCGGGCTTGACACCGGGGAGTGAGAGCATGCCGCTGGGTCCGGTGATGCAGGGCGATCCGGCTATCTGGCCAGCACAGCAGTTTTATCTGTTCAAATGGGCACTGGGTCAGGATTTTGTGCCTGAGCATTTCGATTTCGACCACGATCTGGACCGTGTGGATGCTCGACTTGCGAGCGAGCTCAACGCCAATGCAAGCGACCTTTCAGACTTTGCCCGGAATGGAGGCAAGCTTCTGATTTATTCGGGGCTCGCCGATCCGGTCGTGCCTTTTTCCGAAGTCGTGAACTACTACGACCGGGTTACGACAAGTGCTGGGGGGCCTGATGTGGGCGGCAAATTTGCCAGACTCTTTCTCGTTCCCGGCATGGGCCACTGCTTTGGTGGACCCGGAGCAACAGCAATGGGACAACCATTCACGTCCGATGTGCCTGCCACCCCTGATCGCGATGTGCTGATGTCATTGGTAGCATGGACGGAACAAGGTGCTGCGCCATCATCTTTGATTGTACATAGTAATTCAGAGCCCGGAAAACCCATGGCTGAACGACCAGTCTGTGCCTATCCGGCATTGCCGGAATACAAGGGCGGCGACGCGACGAAGCCGACAAATTTCAAGTGTGTTGAACATGAGCGAGGGGTCGAACAGCGTCCGGCTCTTAGGTATCTCAACTAAACGGTATCCGTTCTGGCTGTTCAGTTTTGGTCTGCCAGACCGCCGGTATCGATAGACAGCGAAGAGGTTAAGGACGGAGTCTATGGAGACGTCAGGTATAACTGTGCATATGAAACGCAATATGCTGAGTGCTGGAGCAATCGCATTGATAGTCGGTGGCTGGCGTGCGGTAAGACGCACTCACAAGACGAAATCAGAGACATTGCTGAAAGCTAGGTCGTCGTGGAATAACATTGCGTATGAGCAATATCCTGAAGGGAATCCCGAACTTACGGTTGTTCGGGTTACAATCCCGCCTTATTCTTCATTGCCGTGGCATGTTCATGATATGCCGAACGCTGCGTTTATCCTGGCAGGCAAACTGACCGTTGAAGAGCATGGAACGGGGCTCCGTTCTGTCTTTAAAAAAGGACAGGCGTTTGCGGAATCTGTCCATAGCATACATCGCGGCGTTACGGGCCGTGAGGGGGCAGTCGCGATTGTGACATATGCGGGTGTGCCAGGTCAGCAACTATCGGTTAAGCAGGATGTCTGAGACCGCATAGTTTAGAGTCATTGGAGATTTTATAGGCAGGTGGCCTGAATCTGAGGTGACTATATAACTATATGAATTATAATGAAAAATCGGACGTAACCAACCCGGAGCTTATCAGCATTCTTCCAACTCATCCACCGTTCGGAGGTGGTGCCGGTGGAGCGACCATTCATACGATTGTCCCTTATACAGACAGGCAACTCGCTGTATTCACTACGGAAGGGGAGCGTCCGTTCACACTGGACCCCAATCGTGGAGGACCCTTTGAGCCGGCTATCGGCCATGTGGGTATCAAAGGAGCGCAGCAGCCCCTCAACGTTGTCGGCATCACGTCCATCCAGGATCCTGCAAACCCCGTACTGATCAGCACGATACCCAAGCCTGTCCCACCTCCGGGCTCCATATGGGGGACAGATTATTCGACACTTAACGGTGTCCACTACCCATTTGGAAATCATAACATCCACCAACCTTCCAAGCTTCCCGTTCTGGATCAGGGGAGTGAGCGCATCTATTGTGCCTACTTTACTGCTGGTTTCCGCTGTTTTGACTTCAGCGAGCCTTATACTCCTAAAGAAATCGCGGCCTATTGCCCGCCTGATCCCAAAAAGTTCAATTGGCAGATAGAAGGTGGATTCAAAGGACCGCTTACAATGTGTGCTGAAGACATCATCGTAGACCGACGTGGATTCATTTACATGACCAACAGTCAAGACGGCTTACACATTCTCAAGGTAACAGTATGAGCGAACGGCTCTGTTGCGCAAATGGTGATGGCGGGATTCACGGAGTGAGCGCAGTCTGGTAGCTGGTCGGCATGAGCAAGCCTCCATCCCCGATCTACCGCAGGACGAACTGGCCTTCCTATAACGCGGCGCTGAAGCGGCGCGGGTCACTAACGGTGTGGTTCGATCCGGCTATGGGTTGGGACGGCCTGCCGACGGGGCGGCGGGGACGGCGGCAGAGTTACAGCGACGTTGCGATCCAGACCTGCCTGACGTTGAAGGTTCTCTTCGGCATGGGCCTGAGGCAGGCGACTGACTTTGTCGAAAGTCTGCTGCATCTGGCTGGACTGACGTGGTCGGTCCCGGATTTCAGCACGCTGAGCCGTCGGCAGAAATCACTCACGGTCGATATTCCATACCGGGGTTCGGGCGGCCCGCTTCATCTTCTGATCGACAGCACCGGGATCAAGGTCGAAGGAGAAGGTGAATGACGCAGGCACGGCGGCTCGAAACGTCGGATCTGGCGTAAACTCCATATCGGGATCGACGAAGGATCACTGGAAGTCCGGGCTGTCGAGATCACAGGCAATGAGGCAGGAGACGCTCCGATCATTCCTGCTCTCCTGGCCCAGATGATCCCTGAAGACGAGGACATCGCAAGCGTCACGGCCGATGGCGCGTATAATACGAGGCGATCCCAGGAAACCATCGCCGACCGTGGTGCCCAGGCTGTCATTCCCCCGCGAAAGAACGCAAAACCGTGGCGTCCCTCATCACCGGGAAGCATAGCCCGCAATGACGCTCTGCGGGGCTGCGAGCATCTCGGACGGGCCATCTGGAGACGATGGAGCGGTTATCATCGACGAAGCCGTGTCGAGACGAAAATGCATTGTATCAAACTTCTCGGACAGCGTCTGATGGCACGGGACTTCGACCGTCAGATCACGGAAGTCCACGTCCGCATGGCCATCCTCAATCGCTTCACAGCGCTCGGAAACCCCCTTACCCAAGCCGTCCGATAAATAATAGATCCTCAAAGGAGGTATCACGTCATCATACCGAATTCTGCAACAGAGCTCCGCATCCGCCATTATGGCCTGCTCGCCAGTTTCAGCCGCAAGGCCAGTCTCGCCCAGGCACGGGAACTGCTGAAGGTCATATTCACGCCAGCGGCAGAACTCCTTGAGCCCGAAGCGGCCACGTCACCGCCCTGTCCGTGCTGTGGTAGTCCGATGGTCGTCATCCAGATCCTTCCCCGATGGTGTCGGCCCCGAGGGCTGCCACAGGCGACTGATCCGGCCGGGGCATCACCATGACAGCGCGCAGAGATTACAGCATGACCGATCCCGGAGTGGCACCGTTCCGACAAACCGTATCTCCTGTACACACCATTGAAAATTCCCGAAAAATCGTTGCCTGCACCGCCAGTTCTGTCATCGCGTCATGCAGATCCGGTCACAAAAAACCGTTCCAGTTCCATACACGTACCTTTATGCTCTGGCTCAGACTCTCCGCCGGGGTGGCGCCAGTTGCAAATTCGCCATAACTGAGTCCTGGTGTCGCGGGTTCGGTCTTCCCCGACTTTCGTAAGCCTCGCGGCGCCCGAAACCCTTCAGGGAAGCTGGCTGTCCGATCCGAGATGAGAAAGCCCGATTGCGGACATTCAGGAATTTTAGGGTTTCTATGATCCTGTCGATAGGGACGATGAAGGTGCCTTGCGTTATTTTATAGACGACCGGTCAGTTATTTGTTAAGAGCATGGCATGAGTGGAGCAAAAAAAGCGGAACTGACCAGTCAGCAGATTCTCGATGCAGGACATGCCCTTGTTCTGCGCAAGGGCTTTTCGGCCCTGAGTATCAAGGACATCGTGGATGCCTGTCAGGTGCCGAAAGGGTCCTTCTATTATTATTTCCCGTCCAAGGAGCAGTTCGGCTGCGAACTGCTTGAGCGATATGTCCAGAGTTACGAACAGCGCATGGAGGCAATTCTCTCTTCTGCTGGGAAGAGCGGACGCGAAAGGCTGATGCGTTACTGGAATGCATGGATTGATGATCCACAGATTGGCGGCTGGGCCGAGCACTGTCTTGTCGTCAAGCTGGGAGCAGAAATCGCGGACCTTTCGGATGCGATGCGTCTGATCCTTCATGACGGTGTCATGCGTCTGACCGACCGCCTCGCCCGCACGATCATGGAAGGACGGGGTGATGGCTCCTTGCCTTTATCTCTCAAACCTGAAGCAGCAGCGCGCACTCTTTACCATCTCTGGCTAGGGGCTGCGCTTGTGGCCAAGCTTGGGCAGGACAAAGCGCCTCTGCGGGACGCTCTGGTTGCGACGGAGAGGGAGCTTGCCTGTCCCACTGCTCCTATGTCGCCCGTAAACTCCAGTTCATCATCCCCCTGAATACAGGAAAATTTCATCATGAACGTTCTGTTTGTTCTCACGTCTCACGACCGTCTGGGCGATACCGGGCAAAAGACCGGTTTTTGGCTGGAGGAGTTTGCGGCTCCCTATTACGTCTTCAAGGACGCCGGGGCGCAACTGACATTGGTTTCACCGCTTGGTGGTCAGCCGCCCCTGGATCCCAAGAGTGAGGACCCCGCCTCCCAGACCGCTGACACCGAGCGTTTCCGCACGGATGCGGAGGTCCGGGAAATGCTGGCCCATACCGGCAAGCTGGCTGATGTGCGTGCTGAGGATTTCGACGCCGTGTTTTATCCAGGAGGCCACGGCCCGTTGTGGGATCTGGCCCAAGATCCAGCCTCCATTTCCTTGCTGGAGGCGTTTGACCGGGCGGGGAAGCCCTTCGGTCTGGTCTGTCACGCACCCGGAGCCTTGATCCACGTTCATGCGGCAGATGGTCAGCCACTGGTCAAAGGACGCAAGGTGACAGGCTTCTCCAATAGCGAGGAGCAGGCCGTGCAACTTACCAACGTGGTGCCTTTCCTGATCGAAGATGAATTCAAACGTCTGGGTGGCCTGTATGAAAAAGGCCCCGACTGGCAGCCACATGTCGTTGGGGATGGTCATCTGATCACAGGACAGAACCCAGCCAGTTCCGCAGCAGTGGCAAAAGCACTCCTTCAAAAACTGGCCTGAATAGACCACGCCATTTCCTTCTTTTCTGGAGACAGACAATGACTACCTCCAATAGTGTAGCCACTTTGGCTGCAACTGTCGCCGCGATGAAACAGGCTCATGTGCAGGATGGCCCCGCCAGTGTCCAGCTCCGCCGTGACCGCCTGACGCGTGCGATACAGCTGCTGACCCGTCATCACGAAGACATCGTGGCTGCCGTAAGCGCTGATTATGGCCACCGGAGCCCGTATCAGACATTGCTGGCCGATGTGTTGTCCTCTGTTGCCGCTCTCCAGCATGCGGCCGAGCATGTCGAGCAATGGATGCAACCCGATGAACAGCCGGCTCCTGGTCCGGGTATGCAGGCACGTGTGGACTATCAGCCACTGGGCGTGGTTGGCATCATCAGTCCGTGGAATTTCCCCATCAATCTGGCTTTCAGTCCGCTGGCCGGAATACTGGCCGCTGGCAACCGGGCCATGCTCAAACCGTCAGAACTGACACCGCGCACAGCTGAACTTCTGGCGAAGCTGATCAGACAATATTTCGATCCGCTGGAACTGACAACGATCCTGGGGGATGCTGACATCGGGGCGGCATTCAGCGCGCAGGCATTTGATCATCTCATGTTTACCGGCAGTACGAATGTCGGTCGCCATGTGATGCGTGCCGCATCTGAAAATCTGGTGCCAGTCACACTGGAACTAGGGGGTAAATCGCCAGTTGTACTGGACGCTGACGCCGATGTGAAAACTGCGGCGGAACGGGTCTTGACTGTTAAAACCTTTAATGCCGGGCAGATTTGTATCTCCCCGGATTATGTCCTGCTGCCGGAAAACGCGCGTGATGTTTTTGTTGAGCGCGCGCGCAGCTTTGTGACGGAAACATTCCCAACGTTGCAGGATAATCCGGATTACACCGCTATCATCAGCGACCGTCATTTCGAGCGCCTGCAGGGATTGCTGGCCGATGCTCGCGCCAAGGGAGCTACGGTTATTGAACTCCAGCCGGAAGGTGAAGCCAATTCCGTAGCAGGGAACCGCAAGATGGCACCGACGCTGGTTCTTAATCCAACCGACGAGATGAGCGTGATGCAGGAAGAGATTTTTGGCCCGATCCTGCCGATCAAAACCTGTCGGACCACCCAGGAAGCCGTTGATTATATCAATGCCCACCCGCGTCCGCTGGCTGCCTATTATTTCGGAAACAGGCCCGAGCAGCAGAAATGGTTTGGTGAACAGACCACCTCAGGGGCGTTGGTTATCAATGACGTGATGACCCATGCCTCGGTCGAAAGCGTGCCGTTTGGCGGAATTGGGGCATCAGGTATCGGAGCGTACCACGGCATTTATGGGTTCAGGCGATTCAGCCATGCCAAGGCCGTTGTCGTGCAAAGCGCGAGCGGTGAGTTCAACCTGCGTCTGCGGGCACCATACGCGGCCGGTCAGGCCCAGATCGAAGCGCTACTGGCGGGAAACTGAATTCCATTAGTCACCCTGTGACCGCGTCCTGAAACGCGGTGCAGGATACCGATTGTTGCTTTCAAAAACAGGAAATATGTCATGAAGATATTCTACAAGACCCGCGCCACCGCAACTGGCGGCCGCAGCGGCCATACAGCGCTTGATGACGGGACTCTCGGCTTTGACCTTGCAATGCCTGGGTCAGGCAAGCCCGGCGCCAATCCGGAGCAGTTGTTCGCGCTCGGGTACGCTGCGTGTTTTGATAATGCCCTGACCATGGTCGCCAAGCAATTGAAGCTGGCTGTGACCAGCAGCAAGACCTCGGTCGAAGTCGGTATGGGGCAAACAGCCGAAGGGGGATACGCCCTGGATATCGACCTTTATGTTGAAGTCGGGGGTCTGAATGAGGCTGAGGCCCACAAGCTGATCGAAGCCACGCATAAGGTCTGCCCCTATTCCAACGCTACGCGCGGAAACGTCGATGTGCGCCTGCACGTTTCGATGACCTGAATGCATCCAGGAGAAACACAGTCATCATGTAGGGTAGATGAGCGGGCACATAGTCAGGTCATTCCGGGTGATGACTGGTTGCCTCTCTACCAGTTTCCATCTGACGAAGCTTTTTCGTCACCGGTGCAGAGCTTCTTTAACCACTTATGAAGGAAAAAAAGATGTCTTGCGCATGGACTCTCGTTTCCCGTCCGAAAGGGGCTCCGACGCTGGAGAACCTCGCCCTGAAAGACATCTCTGATCAACCGTTGAATGACGGGGAAATCAGGGTTAAAAACAGTTTCTTCTCTGTCGATCCCTATATGCGTCCCCGTATGAACGAGGGAGAGAGCTATATCGCACCCTTCGAATTGAATGAGCCGATGACGGGCGCTGCCGTTGGCCGGGTGATCGAAACGCGTTCCAATCGGTTCAAGGTGGGTGATCGGGTCAGTCATTTTCTGGGCTGGCGTGACGTCGCGACCCTCAAGGCTGAAGACGCTCTTCCTTTGCCGGACATAGATCTCAAGGACGAATATTTTCTCGACGTTCTGGGGACGATCGGAATGACGGCCTATTTCGGTCTGTTCGCTGTAGCCGAAGCCCGGCCCGGCGATGTTGTGTTCGTCTCCGCGGCCGCCGGTGCGGTCGGATCCCTTGTGGTGCAAATCGCCAAGCTGCGTGGCATGACCATCATTGGTTCCGCGGGCGGGACCGAAAAATGCGACTTCGTACGGTCGTTGGGGGCCGATCATGTCATTGATTATAAATCGCCCGGACCATTCCAGGAGAAGCTGCGCAAGGCGGCTCCTGATGGTCTGGATGTCTATTTCGACAATGTGGGCGGTGAGCAGCTTGATGCGGCGATGGGTGTAGCGAAATGGAACTCCCGTTTCGCGATCTGCGGCATGATCTCGATGTATAATTCCGATACGCCGATCGGATTTTCAAACCTGTCCTACATCATCTCCAAGCGTCTCCAGGTCCGGGGGTTCATTAACACCGACTTCATGGCGCGTCGGGGCGAATGTCTGGCTCAGATGGGATACTGGGTGTCCAAGGGAATGATTAAGAGCCGATATACAATCTTCGACAGTCTTGAGAAGGGACCGGAAGCCTTTTTCTCGCTGTTCAGCGGTGGCAACACAGGTAAGGCACTCGTGCGTTTGGGTTCGTAAGTCCGGACAGTTCTGAAAAACGGAATTTTGGATGTCAGGATACTGGTGATCCCAGAGCCGAACAACCTGCACTAAAGAGCGGACCGAATTCCAAGCCAATGATCGCCTTTCCTTAAATGCGCTTTCCGGGGCTAGTCCGATACTGCCTGCCAGTCAAAAACTGATGAGGTCTTCATGGACAGGCGGAGCCTTGTCTCGAAAGTGCATAGGAAAAAACATACTTCATACCCACAGCCCGTAATATGCAAAGATCCATGAAGGATGCGGCCGTCCGGGGGCATGATCCAGCTCTTTGTCGCTGACGAGAGCAGGGCGAAGTGGGAGTTTGATGTGGGACCCGAATACGGTGATGAAGTGGGGGAATATACCAGAGTTTGATTAGCGGAAAACCTGCTCTACAGAGCAGTGATCAATTGCCCTGTCGAAGATTGACAGCAACGACCTTACAAAGGTCCGCTATAAAACACTTCAATTCATCTCGGGTCGTTGCGACCTCTTTGAAGCCTTTCAAAGCAGCAACCATCATGTGCGCCATAGCTCTTACATACTTTAGTTGGGCTGAATCGTTACGATCTGGTGCTATCAATTCAATAAGGAGGTCTTCAAAATCCGCGTGGCACGCCCGCACGACAGGAAAGCGAAGGTCAAAAAGATCACTGGCATCAGGATTGCTGAGCGTGATGTCGAAAACGAAGAAGCACCATGTACTACATGCACTCTCAATTTTTTTTTGCAAGCTGTCTTGAAGATCTGCCTCGCGCGCGATCTTTTCTAAAAGCTCTTTGAATAGAGTTTCTACAGAGGCAGAAAAAATATCTTCTTTTGCTGGAAAGGTAAGATACAGGGTGGGGCGCGTTAACCCTGCAGCCTTTGCAATGTCTGTCATCTTGGTGCGTTCAAAACCGTAGCGCCGGAAGACGTCAACTGCAGCCTCGACGATCCGGGCTTTCCGGGCATCACCGGATGTTTTTCCCAGTTTTTTCATGGCTCTCTTTTGACAGATTGTCACGGACTGTCAATTCGGGCTTTTGCCCAGACCCACAAATTCTCCTGTATCGCGAGATGACATATTGACATTGTTCGTCATTGTGTCAGTTTATGTGTCCACGAGAGGAACATCATTTATGACAAACATAAAAACATTATTTGATCGGCAGTCTGCTTATTTCAATTCAGGTAAGACCCGCAGCCTGAGTTGGAGACTTGATCAACTTGCACGCTTGGAGCGAATGTTAGTCGAAAATGAGACGGCGTTTCATGATGCGCTGGCCAGGGACTTTAAAACGTCGTGGTTCGAACGAGCTATGGAATTCCATGGCGTTCTGGGGGCTATTGAGCACACACGCGCCGAACTGGCTGACTGGATGGAACCTGAAGTAGCACCACTTCCAAAGCGAATGCAGGAAAATGACTTTAAGGGGTTTATTTATCGCGAGCCCTACGGAGTCTGCCTGGTCATTGCCCCCTTCAATGCACCAGTTGTTCTAACGTTGGAGCCGGTGCTTGCGGCGCTGAGTGCTGGGAACACAGCATTAATCAAGCCGGCAGAGTCAACTGTGCATATGACGGCTTTGTTTGAAAGGTTGATTAGTCAGTATTTCGAGCCAGAAAGTCTGGTGGTGGTGACTGGTGGCCGTGATGTGATGACTGAACTTCTGGCGCTTCCGTTCAATTTCATTTTCTTCACCGGCAGCACTGAAGTTGGCAAGATCGTAATGCGCGCCGCAGCGGAAAATCTCACACCGGTCTTGCTGGAACTCGGCGGACAAAATCCTGTTGTCGTGGACGAAACTGCCAATCTTGAAGATGCTGCGCTCAAGATCGTTTGGGGCACAATGGCTTTCGGGGGCCAATGGTGCGTTTCTCCAGGCTATGTCTATGTCCATGAAAATGTTGCTGATCAGTTCGTTGCGGAATGCAAGAAGGCAATCACGACGCTTTACGGTAACAATCCGAAGGAAAGTGCAGATTTGTCACGGCTGATCTCGTCAAGAGACGTGGACAGGCTTGCTAGAATGCTTGAGGGGGCTGCCGTTGTTAGCGGAGGTCATTTCGATCGGGATGAGCGTTATTTCGAACCGACTCTCGTTTATCCGGCACAATGGTCGGCTCCTATCATGCAGTCTGAAATTTTCGGGCCGATACTTCCAATTCTGCCTTATACCAATTTTAATGAGGTCATGGAAACAATCAAGCAGAAGCCACGGAGTCTGGCTGCGTACATCTTCAGTAAAAATGAAGCGAGGATCGAGAAGTTTATGCATGGTTTCTCGTTTGGTGGAGGTAGCGTAAATCAGACGATGATCCACTGTTTTATGGCCGCTACATTTCCGTTTGGTGGCGTAGGGCCTTCCGGCTTGGGACGCTATTATGGCAAGTGGGGCTTTGATTCATTGAGCCATGTAAAGTCGGTTCTTGTTTCTCCGCCCGACCATCGGATTGAGGCTGTCCTGCCACCCTACACGAAAGAAAAGGCAACAGAACTTGGTTCTTGGCTGATGTAATTCGTTGCACAGGTCGTCTATCAGTAACATACCTACCAGCTAACCTGCTTTCTGTAGTCAGTCTTCGCGAATAGCGAAGACTGATAGGTGGTGGGGAAGGGTGGCTATAACCCATATCCGCCTATCAACAGTCTTCTCGCAAAAATTCACGACAATAAATCTGTGTAATGATCACAGTAAGTCTGCAGTTGCGCAGAAAATAGAGGCAGATTTCGTGATCTGAAGTCCGGTATTTTTCTGAATACTTTTCAGAAAGTGTCGTTCTAATGGTTTTTCTTTCGGTTTTTATTCTTGTTTTTCATGCGGTAGTTCTCGTTCATCCAGAGTTGTTGTCAACTTGTATGTGAAACACGCAGTGACGCTTTGAGGGCGCAATGACAGAAAAATTTCGTATCGTAATTATCGGAGGAGGTGTTGCTGGCATGGCTCTGGCAACCCGGCTAGGGGACAAACTTGGCAAATCCGGAAGAGCATCGATCATGCTCGTCGACAAAAGCTTTACGCATGTCTGGAAGCCGATGTTGCATTGCTTCGCTGCCGGCACGGCGCATAATCCCAATGACCGGATAAGTTTCCTTTCTCAGGCTAGTCGTCACCATTTCGAATTCTGGCCCGGCGAGGTCATTGCTCTCGACCGCAGCGCCAAGCAGATGACGCTGGCTTCGATCAATGATCCAGATGGAAAGTGCGTGCTGGATGAGCGTAAACTTGAGTATGATGTGGTCATTGTCGCGCTTGGTAGTCGGGCGAATGATTTCAACATTCCCGGTGTGGCAAAACACTGCTTGTTTATCAACAACTTTGTGGAATCTGTAGACTTCAACGATAAGTTTCGTATGGAGCAATTACGCGCTTTCGGTGAAGGTCAGCCTCTTGAAATTGCCATTGTGGGAGGCGGTGCGACTGGCACGCAACTTGCTGCCGAGTTGCATAAGGCGCTTGACCTCGCTTCGCTTTACAGTTTTGAAAAAAAAACGCCCGGATATAAGGCTCTCTCTTTTGGAAGCCGGTCCTAGGATTCTACCTGCATTTCCTGAGGCTGTGTCGGCCGCTGCTGCGGAACAGTTACAGAAGATCAATATTACGGTCCGTACGTCCGCTCAGGTCAGTAGCGTAGATGAATACGGATTTCTTCTAAAAAGTGGTGAGCGGGTTCCGGCAACTCTGAGAGTTTGGGCTGCGGGTGTGAGAACTCCTGAAGTCACGAGGAGATTTGGTGGCCTCAAACTCGGTAAAACCGGCCAGATCGAAGTGCGGTCTAACCTGCAAAGTGTAGAGGACGATGCGATCTTTGCTGTTGGTGACTGTGCCTATATCGTGGATGCACCCGTAGCGCCCACTGCACAAGCTGCGCGTCAGCAGGCGCATCATCTGGCGCTACATATGCCGGCATGGATAGATGGCAGACCCATTCCGCCTTTTGCATTTCACAATAAGGGCGCTATCGTGGCGCTAGGCAATTATAACGGGTGGGGGACGTTCCCCGGAGGAACAATCTTCGGTGGTGGCTGGCTGCATGGACTTTCAGCACGGCTTGGCCATGTCATGCTTTATCGCCAGCATCAGTTTGAATTGTATGGCGCATTGCGAGGTAGCCTGTCATGGCTGGTCGACTGGCTGGAAAAATTTGTACGTCCCTCAATCAAGCTCGATTGAGGGAGTGTCACATTGTAAAGACCTATGCAGAGCAAAATAATTCATTCACTCATATGGAGGGTTCGAAAAACCCTCTGGTTTTGGGCCTCTCTGTGTGATTCCATCACTCCTACATTGATTGGGGGCATGGATCATGAAGCAGTCTGTTTTCTTTGATGTTGAAGAGCGGCTTGCCCGGTTGAGCGGGCTTGGTGATCAACTCGAAGCGTTTTCCCGGACTGTGGATTTTGAAGTGTTCCGTCCTGATCTTGAGAAGGCTCTGGCCTATTCAGACGGCAGCAAAGGCGGGCGTCCCCCATTTGATCCCGTGTTGATGTCCAAAATTCTGGTGATTCAGACGCTGAACAATTTGTCTGATGAGCGGACAGAGTATCTGATCAACGATCGCCTATCCTTCATGCGTTTCCTTGCTCTGGGGCTGTCGGATCGTGTGCCTGACGCCAAAACGGTCTGGCTGTTCCGTGAACGCCTGACCCAGACGGGTGCGATTGAAAGACTGTTTGACCGCTTTGACGCGACCCTGCGCAACGCCGGATATTTGCGAATGTCGGGCCAGATCCTGGACGCAACGCTGGTGGCTGCTCCAAAGCAGCGCAATACGAATGCTGAGAAGGCAGATCTCCGGGCAGGACGTATTCCCGAAGATTGGCAGGACAAGCCGGCAAAGCTGTCGCACAAGGATCGGCGTGCGCGCTGGACGCTGAAGTTCACGAAAGCAAAACGGCAGGATGACGGAACGATTCCCGCAACGGATCTCGCTATCCCGTTCTCTGGATACAAATCCCACGTCTCCATCGACCGGAAGTTTTGGTTCATCCGGAAATGGAAGACGATGGATGCCGCCGACAGTGATGGCGCGCGATTGAGAGAGGGGCTGCTGGATAAAACCAATACGGCCTCAACGGTGTGGGCTGACACGGCGTATCGCTCAAAAGCCAATGAGGACTTCATGGAAAAGCAGGGTTTTGTCTCAAAGGTTCATCGCAAAAAGCCGCATCTCAAGCCTATGCCCCTGCACATCCAGAAACCAAATGCTGGAAAGTCAGTGATACGCTCGCGTGTCGAGCACGTTTTTGCCGATCAGAAGTCACAGACCGGACTATTCATCCGAACTGTTGGCATCATACGGGCCACCATGAGGATCGGGCTGGCCAATATCGTCTACAATATGCGACGGTTCCTCTTTCTGGAACGGATCAGTGCCACAGCATAGCAATCCAGAGCAGGAAGCCTTCTCTCTGCTCAAAACGCAGATCTGATGCCATCGCAGAAACCATCAATCAGTACGCCAAAACTCGAAAAATACGAGCCAACCTTGCCAAATAAGGGTTCTTCGAACCCTCCACATTCAAAAGAGCACGATTTTAGCCTCTTTATCTCTTCAATATAAGAGAATGAGGCGGATCGGGTGATGATGAAAGAAGAGTATCGTTCCGTAAGTGCTGGTAGTCATTTTATGGCAACTGACGAAAAACTGGCTATAAAATACGGATTCACAGCGGGGGTTTATGCGGGAAAAGATTCGTTGAATTCCGTGATTTTCCATCCATCAATGCTTTTATTGAAATAATTTGGCTGTCCATGTTGGCTATTAAGCCAGAGGCCGGTCAATTTTTCGGAGATTGCTTGGAATACGACGTCATGTCCAACCAAGACAATTCTGGATTTATGGTCCTGTATTCTCTCCATTTTGGTGAAAAAAGAATTACATCTTTTTTGTATTTCTTCCCAGGATTCCCCATATTTCGAAATGATTTTTACAAGTTGTTGTTTTTCATTTATTCCGTGCTCAATCATAACATTTTTGATCGATTTTCCATCGAGTTTGCCGAAATCGCATTCAGTCAGATTTTCTTCTATTTCAATCATTTCAAGTCGGTCGGGAAATGCTAGTCTTGCTGTCTCAATGGCTCGTTGTAGTGGGCTGACCAACACCCTGGTTACCGATAAATTCTTGAGTTTTTGTGCTGCCTGGTATGCTTGCTGTCGTCCGGTATCATTTAGAGCCTGATCCGAAAGTTTTTGAACAATACCAGCATGTTGTGATTCATTCGTCTTTGCGAAGAGATGGAGTGAATAGTGGCATGGACTGGTATTGCCCGACACGAACATAGCCGGGAGGGATTGCGATATCCATCGGATATGACGGATGCCGAGTGGGCTTTGATTATGCCGTTCGTGCCCCCGGCGAAACGGGGCGGACGGCCTCGCACGGCGGATATGCGCGAGGTTGTAAACGCGATACTCTATATCGCCTCGGGTGGGTGTGCGTGGCGTCTGCTGCCGAAATGCTTTCCACCGGTCTCGACCGTCAGGCGCTACTTTTACGCATGGCGTGATGCCGGACTGTTCGAAGCGATGAACACGGTACTGGTCATGAACCTGCGGGAGATCGAAGGGCGTGAGGCCTCCCCGAGCGCGGGCGTGATTGATAGCCAGTCGGTGAAAACCACGGAAAGTGGTGGAATTTCCGGTTATGACGCTGGAAAGAAGGTCAAAGGTCGCAAGCGCCATATTCTGACGGATACCTGCGGCTTCCTGATCTTCCTCCTTGTTCATGCCGCTGACATTCAGGATCGTGACGGGGCTGTCGATGTCCTGGCGGCAATACGCAGGCGCTTTCCCTGGCTGCGCCACATCTTCGCCGATGGCGGCTATGCCGGTAATAAACTGCGATCCGCGCTCGCCAGCATGGGAAAATGGACGGTCGAAATCATCAGGCGATCAGACACAGCCAAGGGCTTTGAAATCCTGCCTCGCCGCTGGGTGGTCGAACGAACATTCGCCTGGCTCGGTCGCTGCAGGCGGCTCGCCAAAGACTGGGAAAAGTCCATAGCCTCGTCAACAGCGTGGACTTTGATCGCCTCAATCCGCATGCTGACCCGCAGAACCGCAAGGCATTGTCAGTGCTGAAAAACTTTCGGATCAGGCTCTTAGAGGAATGTTACTCCTACCCTGCAGTAAACCTGACTTGTTCCAGTCTGTTTCACCATGACGAAGAAAAACAAATGGCTGAAGATTTTCCATAACGAACTCCTGTTTCACTATGTGTATCATAATAAAATTGATTTTGATGTTTTGGTTGCAGATTTGTACGGAGAGATGGAGCTCCTTATCTAATGCAGAATATTACCTTTCAAGTTGTTCTTGGGGGGACAAATAAATACAAATGTGAAAGTCTCGTTAGAAAGAAGGATAGTCCAGGTTTGGGAATTTGAGCAGGCATGATGGCATTCGAGCAGAATGTGTTGTTTATCCGCAAGTAATTCTGTTGAATATTTTCATAGGATACAGAAAATCACGTAATTGACTTAAATTTCAGGGCTGCATAAGAATAGGGTATGCACACCAATCATCCCAAACGCGACGATATCCGGCTTGAGAGTGTACTGATGGCATTTGCAAATCCACTGCGACTGGCGGCTGTATGGACTATTGCTCAAGGTGACGGATATCCCAGCTGTAGCGTGCTGTCACATATTCCAAAATCCACCATGAGTCATCATTGGCGTATCCTGCGAGATAGCGGCGTTGTCTGGCAGCGCCAGATGGGACGGGAATACCGGCTGTCTTTGCGACGAGACGATCTGGACTATCGTTTCCCGGGGCTTCTGGATTCTATCTTGGCCCCGCTCACCATTGATGCACTGACTCACAACATGATCGTTGCATATAATGGGGAAGGGCAGAAGGTCGAGATATGATATTCGGTCCGACGCATTATATCATCGGAGCGTTGCTATGGACCCGTGCATAACAGGGAAGGGGTATTTCGAACCTGTGTTGTTGCATCGTGTGCGCATAGAAGAGGAGGGCGTCTATATATTGTAGCCATTTACTAACATGATTTACCAATTGTTCGCGCTCGACCGGCTAGTGTCGCAAAGATCATAGCCAGCATGCTTGATGCAACCAGTAGCCATAGGGAGGCACTCCAATTGCCGGTCGCGTCATGAAGCACGCCGATCAGCAATGGTCCGGCAGCAGCTCCCACATAACCAATGAATTGTGCCATTCCTGAAAGGACTGCAGCTTGATGATGATTATGTGTTCGGAGGCCGAATAGGGACAGGCTTGTGACCATCGCAACACCGGCACCGAGGCCGGCACAAATGAGCCACACTAAAGAAAGGCTGGGCATAAGTACTAAGCCGCTTGTCCCTGCCAAAAGTAAAAGCCCGCAGATGAAACCCAGTAATCGCTGATCGTTCAACCTCTGAAGCAGGGGCGCACAGCCGAGGTTTGTCGCAACAGCAACCACCTGAAAAACGAGCAACATGAGACCGGCGGAAGAGAGGGGTATGCCACGACTGGCTGCATAGGATGCAAACCAGTCGACAAGTGAGTAAAATACCAGAGAATGAAAAGCGAAAAAGAGGGATACCTGCCAGCCGATCGGATGACGCCATGGGGAGGTGAATGTCTGGTCGTTTGTGGCGGCTGAGGAAAGGTAATGTTGTCGTGTGCGAAACTGCGGCAGCCACATGAGAAGCGCGCCAAATGAGAGGAGGGCCCATATTCCGATTGCCCAGCGCCAGCTTAACCCAGGGATGCGTGCAATCGGCTCAGCTATCCCGGCAGACAAACCTGCCATTGCTGCCATTGAGGCAGCATAGAGACCGATAAGGCCTGCGGCGCGTGTCGGAAAATCGCGTTTCACCAAACCCGGGAGGAGAACATTCCCAAAAGCGATCCCAGCACTGAGGAGGAGAGTGCCAAACCAGATTGAACCAGGCAGATCCAGAGATCGCGTGACTGTGCCAACCAGAATGGCCATGACCGATACGCCAAGAATGCGTTCGAGACCATGTAGTCGTCCTACAGCTGGGGCCACAAGGGACAGGAGGGCAAAGATCAGTAACGGCAGAGAATTCAGTAGTCCGGCCGTCGTGCCGCTGAGATGAAGCTCATTCTGAATAGCCGGAAGTACGGGACCCAGACTTGTGATAGGCGCACGGAGGTTGGCACCGATAAGAATGATGCCGAGATACAGGCTTGAAAAGCCTACGGTCGAAGGGCGGGGGGCCGAAAAGGGAGTTGGCACGTCAACATCCTATACACGCCATCTTCCTTGGTTTCAGAACATGACGACAAGAATGCGTTGGTTGACGTTAACGCTTACGCGGCGACCGTAACATGGGCTTGCCGTCTGAAATCGTCCCTACATGTCGTTAAGGGATGTGTCAATCTGTCAGAGTGTTTCTGTTGTTTGCAGTCGTTCGGTTATGATTACGGTCCCGCTCAGGCTTATTCACCTTTCCAGACGACGACGGACAACATTTGTGATGGCGGTGCGTAACCAACGATGCACGGGATCGGTGTCGAGGCGAGGGTGCCATGCCTGAAAAACCTCCAGCGGTTCCACCATCACGGGTATCTCGAACGCGATGAGTCCAACAGCGGCGATGGATAAGCCACTTTCTACAATATCAGGCATGGAAAAAATCAGATCTGTATGCGTAATTCCATGTAATGCCGCGTAGTGTGACGGCATGACCAGAGCGATATTGCGTTCCAGGCCATACCCCTGGTCCAGAGCGACATCTATCGGTCCCCTGCGGCGCCCTTTACGGGAAACCACGACATGATTGTAACGTGTAAATGCTTCGGGTGTGATTTCACCGTCAAGAATCGGGTGACCATTACGGACGACACCTCGAAACTTTGTAGAAAAAAGTTTCTGCCGTCGGATATCCTGCTGAAGTTCACGGGTAGCTCCTATGAAAAGGTCCACGGTGCCCTTGCGAAGGGCCTCGCTATCGTGTCCCTCACTTTCGGGGGCAAAGCGTAAGTGGCATCCTGGGCATGTCCGCGTCAGTTCCTGCATGAGCGGACCTGAGAAAACGCTTGTCACCACGTCATTCGCCCGGATCGTAAAGGAAGGAGTGAGTTTCGTGAAATCTACCTCTTCCTGCCTGGAGAGCGCCCGTGCGTTCGCCAGAACAGTGGCGACCTGCGCCTGAAGCTCCATAGCTCTCGGGGTGAGAACCATTCTGCGCCCTGACAGGACCAGGATTGGATCGGAAAATGCCTCGCGGATACGCGCAAGAAAACGGCTGATTGTCGCACTACTGACCTTCATTCGCCGTGCTACGCCGATAACGCTCTGTTCTTCAAGGAGAAGGGCAAGAACATACAACAGGTTGAGGTCGTAATCCTGCTTCACTGAACCATGCTCCATGTCTTGTTTGTTTTGCTCACTGGTGGGGCGATACTTAATTAAAATAGCAGTTTCAAGGCTATCAGAATATCAAATGTAAATGCTATACGTTACAGAATATGAAATGCTGAATTGCAGGTTCTGGCGCTTCCCAGTGGGGTAGGCTTGTGAGCATTATCTTTTATATTTTCTATCAGCCTCAACTATGGACGTAAGATGACCTCATCGGCACAAACTGCCGTGCCAACCGATAGTAGGCTGCATCCTTCTCCGCTGACGTTGCCTGTGGTACCGGCACTCAATGGGCGGTTGTTGGTTGGTCTGCTGGGGGTTTTGCTAGCTGTTCTACTCGCGGGCTTTAACGAGCATGTAACGGAAATCGGCCTGAATGATATTCGTGGCCAGATGGGCATCGGCCATGATGAGGGGACGTGGGTTATTGCTCTGTTTGAAGCCTGCAATATTTCTGCAATGGCTTTTGCTCCTTGGTTTGCTGTTACGTTTTCTGTTCGCCGCCTGACAATAGCCATGACGGCAACTGTCGGTATATTGGGGGCGCTTGCCCCTTTTATGCCCGATCTCGCGTGTCTGCTGATCTTGCGCTGTGTGCAGGGGTTTGCCAGTGGGGCACTTCCCCCCATGCTGATGACTGTAGCGCTCCGCTTTCTTCCCCCTCCTATCAAGATCTATGGGCTTGGAGCCTACGCCCTGACCGCAACATTTGGTCCCAATCTGGCGACACCTCTGACAGGGTTCTGGTTTGAGTATGTTGGCTGGCAGTTCCTGTTCTGGCAGATCGTTCCTCTGTGTGTCGTAACGATTATCTGCGTGGCCTGGGGGCTACCACAGGATCCGATGAGACTGGAGCGATTCAGGCGGTTTGACTGGTTCGGGTTGATGACCGGTCTGCCCGGCATATGTTGTCTTGTCATCGCGTTGCAGCAGGGGGATCGGCTTGATTGGTTCCGCTCTCCTGTCATCACCCATCTGACGTGTGTGGGTGTGTTTCTTTTTGCAGTCTTCATCGTCAATGAGTGGCATCATTCGCTTCCATTTTTTCGTATCCAGTTGCTCAAACAACGCAATATAGCGGATGCCTTGCTTACGCTTTTCGGGGTTCTGGTGTTGAGTGTGGTAACGGTTTCTGTTCCATCGCATTATCTGACTGCGGTAAAATCCTATCGTCCAATTCAGACGACGCCTTTCTCTCTGCTGATAGCGATTCCCCAGTTGCTCGCGCTCCCGCTGGTGGCAGCCATATGCAATATCCGCCGGATCGACTGTCGACATGTTCTTATGGCCGGTCTGGGTCTGATGGGTCTTTCATACTGGCTGGGAACCTGGATATGTGCAGACTGGGTCCGCGATAATTTTTATCCCATCGCGCTGCTGACTGTATTCGCGCAGCCTATGGTCATCATTCCGGTTCTGATGCTTGCGACCATGGGGCTCGGACCTATCGATGGGCCCTTCATCTCCGGTATGGTCAACATGACCAAGGGTATGGCGAGCGCTGTCGCAGCTGGACTTCTTGACGCATTGTTCCGGCGCCGAGAGCAATACCATTCCTCCATGTTGCTGGATCACATGGGCCATATACAGTTTTCTCTTCCTCCTTTCGATGCTGTACGCCAGAGCCTGTTCGATCCTCACCTTGTTGACCCAGGCAGCGTGAACTCGGCCGCTATGTCCCTCTTTCATCGCGAGGTCGGGATGCAATCGCTCATTCTTGCCTGTGCCGATATCTATGTCGTGATGATTGGCGTTTGCACGCTTCTTATCGGCCTCAATCTTGTTCTGCCCAGCAGGGTGTATCCGCCGCGCGCAGCGGCACCGCTCTCTCGTCAATCCTAAACCGGAGATTTCATGTGCCGACCCGGCGTTTCTTAAGTCTTGCCGCTGTCATAGCGGGTCTTGGTGTCACGGCTTTCGCCGTGGACCGATTGGTAATGGAGCATCAGGGAAGTGTTACGACAAATGACGCTTATATCCATGCTTATTTCACACTTGTCGCACCTAAGGTCTCAGGTCGGATCGATCAAGTTGAGGCACAGGATAACCAGCACGTGAAAGCAGGCGAGACGCTGGCTCACATTCAGGACTGGGACTTTCAGGCTTCCCTCAGGATAGCCCGGGCTAATGTGGCATCCGCTCAGTCGGATATTGATAATTTGAGCGCGACCCTCAAACGGCAGCAACCTCTTATCGCCGCGGCGCACGCGTCGGTTGAGTCTGATAAGGCTGCTCTTGCCTTTGCGAGGCTGGATGAGGCGCGTTATCGCGATTTGTCTGCAGGTGGAGCAGGAACTGTTGAGCAACGTCAACGTACAGCAACACAGGCAAAACAGACTCTTGCGCTTCTTGCTCGTGATGAGGCAGAGGCTTCGGCGGCGGAGCAGCAGGTTCCTGTCATTCAAGCGCAACTTGAGCGTGCCAGAGCGGCATTACAGCGTGCGCAAGGGGAAGAAAAGCAGGCTGAACTCAACCTGTCATACTGCACGATAACGGCACCAATTGATGGCGTGGTTGGCGCGCGCGGTGTTCGTGTGGGGGCCTATGTTCATGTTGGTACTGCGCTCCTGGGCGTTATTCCCGTTCAGGATGCTTTTGTGGTCGCCAATTTTCAGGAAACACAATTAACTCACGTAATGCCCGGGCAACGGGCTACAGTCTGGGTTGATACTTTTCCGGGGCATCCCCTGCGGGCTCATGTTGATAGCGTGGCGCGCGCGACCGGGGTCGCATTTTCTCCGATCCAGCCAGACAACGCGACGGGAAACTTTACCAAGGTGGTGCAGCGTCTCCCGGTCCGCATTGTGTTTGATCCGGGCCAGCCTCTTGCTGCGCGAGTGAGTGTTGGCATGTCGGTTGAAGTGAGAATCGATACAGAGACGAAAGCTGACGGCTCTCATGCATCGGATGATCGCTATGAATGGCGTTAAGCGACTGGGTTTTGCGCTGTTGGGACTAATGGTGAGTGCCTGTACCGTTGGGCCCGATTTTCATGATCCACGGATGCCTTCTGGAGATAGATGGCATGAAAGTCTGCCTGCATCTTCCAGCAAGGCGGATATGAAAAGGATCAATCCCCAATGGTGGGAAGTGTATCACGATCCTATTTTAGATGATCTTGAACGACAGGTTGCGGCAAAAAACCTCGATTTGCGGGCAGCAAGTTTCCGATACGCTCAAAGTCAGGCAGAACGAAAGATAGCAGGAGCTGCACAGTTTCCCTCCCTTAATGGAAATGCCTACTATCAACGCAATCAGATCAGCGCCAATGGCGTAAGGTCGGTGCTTGGTACCCCAATCGGCATGACTCATCCCACGCCAGCGTTCAATCTCCCGACTTATGGACTGAGTGCTTCATGGGAGGTCGATCTATGGGGGCATGTCAGGCGCTCTGTGGAGAGTGCGCGGGCTGCGATGGATGTTACCGACGAAATGCGTCGTGATGTCATCGTCTCACTCATGGCTGAAGCTGCCAGAGACTATATTGAATTGCGTGCAGTGCAGGCCGAAATGGCAATTATACGTCAGAATCTCGCAGTTGCGCGACGGAGCGTGGAGTTGACGACTCTTCGATTCACAAAAGGGGTTACGACCACGCTTGATGTAGATGACTCCGAGGCACTTTATCACACCTTTAATGCACGGCTACCGGTATTACGTAATCAGCAGGTTCATCTTATCAATGCTCTGAGTTTTTTGATCGCACGTGAACCAGGAGCATTAGCGGCATTACTTGAGGCGCCGCATCCCATTCCTTCAGTGCCTTCGGTTATCGATATCGGTGTCCCTTCGGAACTGGCTGATCGGCGTCCTGATATCCGGATGGCAGCTGCAAAACTACATGTTGCAACAGCAAATATTGGTGTGGCAATCGCAGATTTTCTGCCGCGCGTGACCCTGTCGGGAACATTGGACATGCAGGCGATGTATTTCAGCAAGTTGGGGAATTGGGCTTCGCGTCAATATGGGTTTGGACCGACAATGACGGTGCCCCTTTTTGAAGGAGGCAGGCTCCGAGGGCAGTTGATGCTGCGAAAAGCCCAGCAACAGGAAGCTTTCATCACGTATCAGCGGACAACCCTGAATGCCTGGCATGAGATTGACGATGCGCTGGCCAGTTTTAGTGCAGCCCAGCAGCAACGTGATGAATTACGTCAGGCCGTGGCGCACGATAATGCCGCAGTAAATACAGCCCAGAGACAGTATGCGGCGGGAGCTGCTGATTTTCTTAATGTCCTGACCTTGCAATCTCAGCTTCTGGCTGCCGAAAATCAGCTTATTCAGTCGGAAGCGAGTGTATCGACCTCTGTTGCCCAGCTTTATCGGGCGCTGGGGGGAGGCTGGGAGGGGACTTTTCCTTTGCTGTGAACATCACACATGGCAGCATCAGTGCTGCCACTGTAAGAGAATAACCAAGTAAAGCGCGGACTTCTTCCATGCTTATGATAAAATATTTTGGATCTATCTTGTTGTTTCAGGTAAATGAAGAGTAAGAAAAACCTTGAGCTTCTTTTTTCACTCATGATGATATTAATGGGTTGAGGAAAATTAATAAAGCTGAGAGGTGGGCTTTTCGAACCCTCCCCGTACTCTTTTTTTTATAGCCTTGTATCAACAAGCACTATTTCAGAATCTTGATGTGCAAGGATTGTGAGGGTATCTTTCTCTGAGATGGCAGCACCATCACCCTCTCTGATCATCTGACCTTCAATTTCCACGGTGCCGCGGGCAACGACCAGATACGCCAGCCTTTCTATGCCAAGATGGTAATCGGTATTCTCTTCTCTTATTAATGTTGCTCCCAAGACGCGTGCATCTGTGCGAATTGGAAGAGCATCACCGTCGTTTTCGTAACCGGATGCGAGTATGATAAACTTGCCAGCACGATCGGTTTTCGGAAACACCCGGGTTCCCCACGACGGTGCATATCCGGATCGGGTCGGTATGATCCATATCTGGAATATCCGGGTTGTGACATCCTCAAGATTATACTCGCTATGCTTGATTCCGGTACCAGCAGACATAACCTGAACGTCACCTGCGATGGTACGTCCCTTATTGCCCAGGTTGTCCTGGTGGGTGATGGCGCCTTCCCGGACATAGGTTATGATTTCCATATTCTCATGGGGATGCATGCCGAAACCGGACCCCGGCGCAATAGCGTCATCGTTCCAGACGCGGAGAGCACCCCAATTCATCCGGCTAGGATTATAGTAGTTGGCAAACGAGAAATGGTGCCGTGTATCTAGCCAGCCATGATTGGCGTGCCCTAGCTGTGAGTAAGGACGAACTTCGATCATGATGGTTTTTCCAGATGGAGGTGACGATATGTGGATGGTGTCAAAAAATAGCCGCCCGGCGTTACTGTCGTAAATGGCAATAGTGGAAAGATACGGTTTCTCTTTCTTGGCGCAATGAGTATGTCGAGATATAACTGGACGATCAGCCAAGGGGGAAGTTGTATGAGACTGCCGGATTTTGAAGCATGGGCTATTTTCGCAAAAGTGGCGGAACTTGGTTCTTTTGCGCGTGCGGCAGAAGAAATACAGCTCTCCAAGCCGACTGTCTCAAAGGCGGTCAGTCGTCTTGAACAGACGTTAGGTATTGCGCTGTTCAATCGGAATTCTCGTCACATTTCCCTTACTGAGACCGGGAGGGCCCTTCTTGGCTATGCCAATCGTATTGTTACCGAAGCTGAAGCTGCTGAAGCTGCTGAAGCAGAAGCTCGTGGTGATATGCAACGCCCTTCTGGCCGTATTCGCATTACCGCACCAGTGACATTTGGTATCCGCCATCTTGCCCCCGTCTTGCCGGAATTTATGCGGCGCTATCCTGAGATTGATCTGAATATCAGTTTCAGCGATGCAATTGTAGATGTGGTGGCTGACGGATATGATATCGCGTTACGTATCTCCGCTCTTGCTGATTCCTCTTTGCGCGCACGAAGATTATGCGATGTTGGTCTCTTTCTGGTGGCATCATCGGCATGGCTGAATACTGTCGGCCGACCTGAACATCCACGAGATCTGGAGGACTGTAAAAGCTTCGTTTATACGAATACCGCTGCTCCAGGAATGATTCGTCTCCGAAAGAAGAATTCAGGTAAAGAATTTGTCCTGCCACAAACGTCTAGGTTCCGTGCGGACAATGCTGAAGCGTTCCTGCCCTCTTTAGAGGAGGGGCTAGGCTACGGATTATTTCCCGAATTTATGGTTTCAGATGGATTGCAGGAAGCAAGACTGGAACGAATTCTTCCAGAATGGGAAGGGCCTGTCATAAGTCTATACCTGATTACCCCTCCAAGCCCGATGCGACCTAACCGTGTCAAAGCCTTGATAGATTATCTGATAAAGGCTTTTGAGCATCCACCATGGGTAAAAACCGAGAGGTAGCCTGAACCGGACAAAGAGCCTTCCTGAAGAAGAGTATCGGGAAGGCTTTGATAATCAGGCTAGTTTTTTAGTAATGCCGGCCACATGCTGACCGAGAAATTTCGCCCCATCGAGTTCATTGCTGCTTGGCTGACGTGATCCGTCACCTGCAGCAATCGTCGTGGCGCCATAAGGTGAGCCGCCAGTGACTTCGTCAACTTTAAGCTGACCCTGGAAGCTGTAAGGAAGGCCGCTGATAACCATACCGTGGTGCAAAAGGTTGGACATCAGAGAGTACAGGGTTGTTTCCTGACCACCATGCTGGGAAGCCGTGGAGGTGAAGACCGCACCAACCTTGCCAATCAGTGTGCCCTTGAGCCACAGACCGCCTGTCTGGTCCCAGAAGTTTGCCATCTGAGCAGGGAGGCGGCCAAACCGCGTCGGAGCTCCTATGATAATGGCATCATAATTAACCAGATCATCCGTGGTCGCGATGGGAGCGCTTTGCTCCGTCTTAAAGTGATGCGATTTCGCAACATCCTCAGGCACCAATTCAGGTACTCTTTTTACATCGGCTTCAAGGCCTGCTTCACGGACCCCTTCTGCAATTGCGTTGGCCATCGTTTCGATGTGACCGTAAGATGAGTAATAGAGAACGAGAACTTTTGGCATTTTTACGTCTTTCTCAGGTGATGAAAACAATGTCTTTAAGGAGTTCAGAAACCCCATGATGATAACTCCTGTACGATTATCAAACATCCTAAAGTTGGAAACATTCTGTTTCTGGATTTAGCATGTAAGGATCTGAGAACCCTATTGTTGTTCGTAATGTCGATATCAGGACAGATTTTGAGAACGACCAATGATCCGTAAATGTCTTTTTGCAAGCAGCTCAGTCACGCCACGCGAGCGAGAATGCCTGCGCAGTTGCAACATCTCGCGCAGTCAGGGCTGATATCCCCAGTTGTAATCATTCACTGAAGGATGATCACAACTGGGGTATTCTAACTGTTTGGACCAACTGCGTGCAGAGGTGGCTGCAAGCGTTAGTCCTGCTTTTCGAATGCGCCAGCAATGCGCAGAGTCACATCGTCAGACACGTAAGGCACATACATCTTCACACCGAAGTCACTGCGCTTGATGGTGCCTGTGGCTTCAAAACCAGTGGTATATTTTTTGTCCAGTGCGTTCACGCCAGCACCGATGAAGTGAACCTTCAGTGTTTCAGGCTTTGTCACGCCATGGAGGGTTAGGTTCCCTGTTACGATGGCATCGTTGCGGCCAGTCAGATGAACTGACGTGGACTCAAACGTGGCATTGGGGAATTTGGCAGCGTCGAACCACTGATCGCTCTTGAGTTCATCATTAAGCTTGGCGCTGGTGGTCTGTACGGAGTCTACAGGGATGGTAACAGACAGCTTGGAGGCGGCTGGGTGTTGCGCATCCAGTGTCAATGTGCCGGACACATTGGAGAATACGCCCTGATAATTTGTAAAGCCAAAATGCAGCACGGAGAAGCCAACCTGTGTGTGGCCCGGTTCAACGTTATAGGTGCCAGATTGAGACTGGGCTGCGTTGGTGACAACCTGCGCGGACGCGGGGTTACCTGCCAGAAGCCCGATTGCCATGGCTGCAGCGGAAACAAAAGAAAGACCGTATTTCATAAGTATAACTCCAAATAGACGATTAATACCCGGTGTAGTCTTAGATTGTTCTAGGAGGCTATCAATTCGACGCCTGTTCAACACATCAAATTTATTACAGCTGTATTTTTAATAAATAAATGTAAACGTTGGAAACATATGGTTTCAAAATTTTCTCTATTGTGAGAGGCGTCCAGCCCCGGACTGCATCTGAGGGCCTGCCAGGCTGGGGCCTGAAAGATGACGCTTGGCAGTGAATGAAAAACATAATATTCATTGTTCAATAAAATAGTTTAAACGCTGACTGAAAGGACCATGGCTCGTGACATCGCGCACGTTTTCTAATGCCTGCATCGCAGGTCTCCTTCTTCTTCTGCCTTCGTGTGGCAAGAAAAACGCGGACGCGAATGCTCCTGCAGTGACGGATGTTCATGTCATGCGGGCACACGAGCAGTCCGTAGATCTGACAGGATATGTTCCCGGACGCGCCGCAGCTTATCGACAGGCCGAAATCCGGCCGCAGGTCAGCGGTGTTCTTGAAAAGCGCCTGTTTGTTGAGGGGACTGATGTCAAGACGGGCCAGCAGCTCTATCAAATTTATCCGGTTCCCTATGAAGCTGCCCTAGCGCAGGCAAAGGCTGATCTGGCTCATGGAGAGGCGGAACGCGTTGCAGCAGACGCACGAAAAGCACGGTTCACCCATTTGTCCGGGATTAACGCCGTCAGTCATCAGGACTATGACGATGCCGTCTCCTCTGCGGCTCAGGCAGCGGCGGATATTGCGAGCGCGAAAGCGGAGATCATGTCCGCTCAGGTTAATCTTGATTATTCGCGTGTTTATTCCCCAATTTCCGGGCGTATCAGCCGCACGCTCGTTACGGAAGGCGCATTGGTGACGGCAAATCAGACCACACCTCTGGCGACGGTCACGCAGTTGGACCCGATTTATGTCGATCTGACCGTTACAGGTGAGGCGGTGTCGCGCCTGCGCGAATCCCTGATGAATGAGAAGCGTGACCATACTTCGACTGGGGCTGGCCAGGTCGATGTCGTCCTCGATACGGGACGCCCTTATACGTCACCAGGCCGAATTGATCTTCTCGAAGTAATGGTCGATCCGGGAACCGGAATGACCACGCTGCGAACAACATTCCAGAATCCGGATGCAATGTTGCTTCCGGGCATGTTTGTGCATGCAACTCTGCATTATGGTCGGCGAAAAGCTTTTCTTGTCCCACAGAACGTTGTGCTGCGAGACCTGCACGCCGACCCTTATGTCCTGATTGCCGGATCTGACGGTAAGGCTGTCCTAAGGAAAGTAAAAATTATTCAGGATAGCGGTAATTCATGGGTGATTACTGATGGTGTTTCTGACGGTGATCGTATCATTACTGAAAAACTCCAAACCTTGCAGCCCGGCGATTCGATACATCTTCTTAACGAACCGGCCTGACGGACAGTTGCGGAGTTTTATGTGATGTCAGATTTCTTTATCCGAAGGCCAATTTTTGCCTGGGTCGTTGCTCTTCTAATCTCGCTTCTGGGCGTTATTGCGCTCATGACCCTACCTATTGGCCAATATCCCAGTATCGCACCTCCACCAGTTACCGTCAGTGTTACTTATCCAGGTGCCTCCGCTGAAACAGTGTTGAAAACTGTTGTGCAGCCCATTGAAGAGCAGATGTATGGTCTTGATGGGCTGGAATATATCTCATCGTCTGCGCAGCAGGATGGCACAGCGCAGGTGGTGCTGACCTTTATTCAGGGCACGGATCCAAATATCGCCCAGGTGCAGGTGCAAAACCGCATGACAGTGGCGCAGGCACTCCTGCCGCCAGATGTGGTTGCCCAGGGCGTGAAAATTACCAAGGCAACCAAGAGTTTTACTCTGATCGCCATGTTGGTAAGTGAGGATAACCGGCTCGATTCCTATGCTCTGGGGGATTTTGTCGCTAACCATCTTCAGGAACCGGTTACGCGGGTCACGGGTATTGGTGACTACACCTTCTTCGGTTCAGAATATGCAATGCGCATATGGGTCAAACCGGAGAAACTGACCAGCTACGGGATGACTGTAACGGATGTTCGCAACGCGGTTACAAATCAGAACTTTCAGGTTTCATCCGGTGAGATTGGCGCGCTGCCAAGCCCGGATGAACAGGTGCTTGACGCCGTCATTTTGGGGCCGCAGCGTTTGACCACACCGGAGGATTTCCAGAATATCCTTTTGAAGGTCAACCCGGACGGCACACAGGTTCGTCTGCGTGATGTTGCGCGTGTGGAACTAGGGGCACAAAGTTTCCAGCCAAAGGGTCTCGTAGATGGGCACCCTGCTGCCGGTCTTGCCCTCAATCTCGCGCCTGGTGCCAACCAGATTCAGACAGTCTCCACCGTAAAGGCGCTGTTTGATCGTGCTGCGTCGTCCTTTCCCGCAGGCGTGCACGTTGTTTATGCTTATGACACAGCGCCGTTCGTCATGGAGTCCATGCACGAGGTTGTAGAGACACTGGTTATTGCGATCGGTCTTGTGGTCGTGGTGATGTATGTGTTCCTGCAGAATTTTCGTGCCACTCTGATTCCCACCATTGCCGTGCCCGTCGTGTTGCTTGGAACTTTCGCCGTAATTCAGGCGTCGGGCTTCATGCTCAACACCCTGACAATGCTGGCGCTGGTACTGGCAATTGGTCTGCTGGTGGACGACGCAATCGTTGTGGTTGAGAACGTCGAACGTCTGATGGCGGAAGAAAATCTTTCACCCGCCGACGCGACAAGCCGATCAATGAAGGAAATTACAGGTGCGCTGTTTGGCATCACAATGGTGCTGTCAGTGGTTTTCCTGCCCATGGCGTTCTTCGGTGGCTCTGCAGGCATCATTTACCGCCAGTTCTCCATCACCATCATTGCGGCCATGACGCTTTCGGTCATTACCGCCATTACGTTCACGCCGGCGTTGTGTGCCACTATTTTGCGTCCATCCCACGGTCAGGCGACGAAGGGTCCATTCGGCTGGTTTAACCGGTCATTCGACGCGTTGCTTGAGTATTATGGTCGTATCGTGGTGCGTCTGAATGCGACACCGCTTGCATGGGGGGGGTATTTGTTTCTGAGCGTTGCCGCTGTGCTATGCTTTTTTAAGCTTTCTGAAGGTTTCTTGCCTGATGAAGATCAGGAAGTCGTCTTCGTGCAGGTTCAATCGCCGCTCAACAGTTCGGCGCATGTCACGGAACGTGTGCAGAAAGATATTCGTGAATATGTCCAGGCACACGATAAAGGTGCTGTAGAAAATGTCCTGACGGTGTTTGGCTTCCATTTTGGCGGACGCAGTCAAAGTGCAGGTTTTATCGCAGTCAAGCTCAAGCATATTGATGAGCGTACGGGTGCCGTTCGTACAGCGCAGGACATAGCGTCTGATATTAACGGGCATTTTGCGACGTATGGGGTAGCCCAGGTTGTTGCGTTTCTTCCTCCACCCGTCATTGAACTCGGCAATGCCAGTGGTTTTGATTTTGAGCTGACCAATCCAGGGGGAATTCCCTACGAGCAGTTTTCTCAGGCCAAGGACCAGCTCATTGCCATGGCGCGGAAAGATCCGAGGCTTGTTGCTGTCCGTCTGAATGGACTGGATGACGCACCACAATGGCATTTGAACGTTCTGAGGGAGCGCGCCAATGCTTATTCGGTTTCCAATAGCGATATCAATGATACGATCGGGAGCGCCTTCGGTTCTGCCTATATCAACCAATTCAATATGAGTGGCCGTGCCAAAAAAGTCTTTCTTCAGGGGGAGATGGATTCGAGGTTGCAGCCCCGCGACCTAGAGAAATGGTTTGTACGCAATACACAGGGCCAGATGGTGCCGCTCACTGCTTTTACCGATCCAAAGTGGGAAATTGGGGCTCAGAAGCAGGATGTCTACAATGGTGTTCCCGCTTTCGAAATTCTGGGTGCGCCAGCGGCAGGCATAAGCAGTAGCGAGGCAATGAAGATCATGGAAGATTATGCGGCAAAGCTGCCGGTAGGGCTATCGCACGAGTGGTCTTCTATCTCCTATGAACAGCAGCAGAGTGCAGGGCAATCCGGGAAACTTTATGCTGTTTCATTGATTGTCGTTATCCTCTGTCTGGCAGGACTTTATGAGAGCTGGTCAATTCCTGTCGCTGTCATGCTCGTGATTCCACTCGGAATTCTTGGTGCTGCACTCGCTACTTTCCTGCGCGGTCTGGCAAACGATATCTATTTCCAAGTCGGCCTGCTTACAACAGTCGGTCTGGCCACCAAAAATGCAATTCTTATCGTGGAGTTCGCGAAGATGCACTATGATGCGGGTGCAACATTGGCTGATGCAGCTTTGATCGCGGCAAAAGAACGTCTGCGTCCCATCCTGATGACATCTTTTGCCTTCATTGTTGGTACTCTGCCGCTGGCACTCGCCACAGGGGCAGGTTCGGCTGCGCATATTGCCATCGGCACAGCGGTTGTCGGTGGTATGACTGGTGCGACAGTGCTGGCTGTGTTGTTCGTGCCTAAATTCTTTGTTTCGGTTCTGACCCTGTTCCGGGTTCAGCGCAATGCTCCAGATAAGCCTCCCGTCAGCACAGCGGAAGAAGGGGGGGCGCACTGATGTCGAGGCAGCTTTCCTTTTCATCACTGGTCTTCCTGCTTCTTGGAGGATGTACCATGATTCCGCATTACGAACGGCCAGCCAGCCCGGTTGGCAAGACTTGGCCGAATGGGTCTGCCTATCGTAATACCAAAGGCGTCTCGTCAGATGCCGTGAAATCCGATGCTGCATGGCGCGACTTTTATCGTGATCCACTTCTTCAATCTCTTATTGCAGAAGCGCTGGAGAACAACCGTGACTATCGTGTTGCCATTCAGCAGATCGAAACAGCTGGTGCGCAGTTTGATATTGAAAATGCGAGTCTGTTTCCGTCATTGACGGGGAATGCATCAGGAAATATCCAGAAATATGCTGCTCGAACCATGCGGTTTCCCCATACACCAGCTTCTCAGGGGTCTATTTACCAAAGGCAGTATGGTGTCGGTTTCGGCGTTTCCTCTTATGAGATTGATCTATGGGGGCGCATCAGGAGTGCTTCCCGGTCGGCATTTGATCATTACATGAGTGACGTCTATACGCGTGAGAGCGTGAATATTACGCTCAAAGCAAGCGTCGCTACGACAGTTCTTAACTGGGTGGCCAACAATGAAGGATATCAACTCACATCAGATATTCTGAAAAGCTGGCAGAAAAGTTACGATCTCGTCCTTGAAGCGCGTAAAAGCGGTTCGTCGAGCGACCTTGATGTGGCGGAGGCAGAGGAGGCGCTGCGTGAAGCTGAAAAGCAACTGGAGATCTATGACCGTCAGCGGGCTCAGGCCCTCAATCAGCTGGAACTTCTGGTAGGAAGGCCTCTGACGGACGCTCAGAAAAATGCACTGGAAGGAAAGAAAGCTCTTGCTGACATAGTGGACTTTCCGGATGTTCCAGAAGGTCTCCCGTCTGATCTCATCGGTAGGCGTCCGGATATTCTTGCCGCAGAGCATACGCTTCTGGCCGCAAATGACGATATTGGGGAGGCTCGGGCTGAGTTCTTTCCGAAGATCCAGATTACTGCGTCAAATGGTACAGCAAGTAGTGGCATCAAACGCCTTTTCCGATCCGGAATGGGGGCATGGGATGTCGCCCCGCAGATCACACTTCCGATTTTTGACGAAGGTCGATTGACGGCCCAACTCAAACAATCGAAAGCAAACAAGCGTATGGAGATTGCCCGCTACGAAAAATCAATCCAGACAGGTTTTAGAGAAGTAGCAGACGCGCTTGCTGCCAGAGAGACTTATGTTCGGGAAACGACGGCGCAGGATTGTTTTGTTTCGGCTTCACAGCGGCAATACCGGCTTTCTCGTGCGCGTTTTGAAATGGGGTCAGACAGTTATCTGCAAACACTTGTTGCCCAGAGAACTTATCTCAACGCCGTGACGGAAGGGATTTCTATCCATCTCGGTCAGCGTTCAAACGCTGTTACGCTCTATAAGGTATTAGGGGGTGGCTGGGAGAATGAGACGCCAAAGCGCCCATTCCGTATCGGTGAGCATATTCTATAAGCTTGTCTGACAGACAGCATTATAGGATGGCTTGCTGTGCCGACATTTCTATGGGGTTCAGAATGTTTGGCTTCATCATGCGAAGAGGCTTGGAGCGGATAAAATGTTGTGAGTCCAAGTCTTGTTTTTCTTGAGGGCGCGTTGGGATCAAATTACGAATGTCTGATCATCAACTCTGCCATTGGATATTGAAATTGATGTAATCTGTGCTTGCAAATGGATTTTAATAATCTAAATGGCTGGTGATTGAGCTAACGATGGGACCATCCTTGATGTTGAAGAACAAAAATGAGCGTGATGAAGCTGTTAGGACGCAGATTGTTGAGCAGGCACGCTTATTGTTTGAGCGTTACGGGCAGTCAAAGACAACCATGTCCGATATTGCGGAAGCGGCAGGTATGTCACCCGCACACATTTATAATTTTTTCAAAGGAAAAAATGAAATTATAGATGCCGTTGGTGATCAGGTTTTTTCTTCCTTCGCCAAAAAAATAAAAAAAGAGATTGACACAAAAAAAGATCTTTTTGAAAAAATAGCCACGATATTTCTGTTTATTTATAAGCATAACCGTGATCACGCTCTTCCAAAAGATGATGGGCTATGTATTAAAATTTGTGAGGGGATTGACGGTTGGGATTTTGAAAAGAAATTTGAGGGATTTGTCCTCAAAACAGTTTCTGATATCATAAAACAAGCTGCCGAGCCCGATATTTCGGGGGATAAAGTCCGAAATGATGCCAGAACTATTCTCGACTGTATGTTTTTCGGCGCTGTTTATACCGAAATATTCCGATCTCTTTCAGCGAAAGAGCATGAACAACGCGTCAGATACCAGCTTGAATTTATTCGATCCGCGCTTCTTCAGAGGGGATATGTCGTTTAGTAAAGTTACGCTCGCTCCTGGAATTTCAGAATGTGTCTTTATGGCGTGATCTATTTGCACGTTTGACGTATTAGAAGAATGTGCACCGGCATATTCTCTGCTGGTGCACCAGTCTCTTGAGGAGGAGCAATACTCAGTGTGCCTTGGGCCTATAATGGCTCGTAGCCGCTACACGAGGGCTCCGGACTGCAAATTGGGCGCATCCATGGGACATGATCTGGGTATTTTCGGCCTGTTTAAATTGTCTGTTGTGGTTCGCAGAGTGAATTAAGTTGAAAAACGTAGCATCTTGAATTAGTCGAGTATCTTGAGCATCACATTCAGGCATAGGATTATGCTGACCCAAGGCGACCCGCCATAAAGTCAACAAAAGCTCGGATTTTGGGTAATGACTGTCTATTGGACGGCCACAGGATGCCGACGTCTCTTCTGTCATGAATATATTCGTCCAGAACGGGGATGAGCTGCTTTGCCTTTATCTTTTCATGCACCATGAAGTCTGGAAGCAGGGCGATACCAAGTCCGTTTTCTACCATACTTAGCAATGAGTTTATATTGTTGGAAACCGAAGATGTGGGCAGGTCCGGACTGATTAGTTCACCATTAGTCAGAAATGGCCATGGGGCCAGTTTTCCGCTGCTGGGATAACGATATCTCAGGCAGAGATGTGTCTGGAGATCATCAGGGCTGACTGGCAGGCCCCGGAGGGAAGCGTAGTCTGGTGCTGCGACAAGTCTATGATGAAATCCGCTAAGTCTGCGCATCATGAGACGCGAATCATCAACAGAACCAATCCGCATGACAGCATCAAACCCTTCCTCTACCAGATTGACCAACCGGTCACTGAAATCGAGATCCAGTTCGATTTCTGGGTAGCGTTTCTGAAAAGCAACAATATGTGGCATCAATTCAGTACCCAGATTAGGGAAACCGATGCGTAATCGTCCTTTGGGTTCTGCGGTGACTGCGCTTAATTCTTCTCTGGCTGCATCAAACTCTGCAAAAATGCGATAGCAATGAAAGAGAAATTTTTCTCCTTCAGCCGTCAAACTGATGGCGCGTGTGGAACGGTGAAAAAGACGAGCACCTAGTTCCTGCTCGAGCTTGGCTATTGTTCGGCCAATCGCTGATGAGGAGAGGCCAATCCGTCGACCGGCTTCCTTGAAACTGCTTGTTTCTGCCGCTTGCACGAAGGCTTCCAGGGCTCCAAAATGTGTCATGGTATGATTGCGCTTTGTTCCGTTATGTTCGGATAATTGTCCCATTTATCGCAAGCATGACAAGGGGTAGAAGAAACACGTATTATTCTGAACCAGCAAGATGAATGATGCCGGATAGATATATTCCTCAAAGCGACTTCAATCTGTCGATGGGATACCGGGCATTCAGTTTTGCTATAAAAAGTGGAGTTAATCATGGCCTCTCCCTCTCTGTTCAAGCCGTTTACCCTCAAGGACATTGCACTGCGTAATCGTATCGCCATTCCCCCGATGTGCCAGTATATGGCCACGGATGGGGTCGTGAATGACTGGCACCATATTCACTATGGTGCCTTGGCTCGGGGTGGGGCTGGTCTGGTCGTTGTCGAAGCGACAGCCGTCGCTCCGGAAGGTCGCATTACCCCAAAGTGTGCCGGTCTGTGGAATGATGAGCAGGCACAGGCTTTTGTTCCTGTTGTCAAGGCCATCAAGGACGCTGGCGCCGTTCCTGGTATTCAGATTGCGCATGCCGGACGTAAGGCGAATGCCAACCGTCCATGGGAGGGAGATGACCATATTCCTGAAAATGACCCCCGTGCCTGGCAGACGATCGCGCCTTCCGCCATCGCTTTTGGTAAGCATCTGCCCCGGACGCCTAAAGCCATGACTCTTGAAGATATAAAGCGTGTGCAGCAGAATTTTGTTGATGCGGCGCGACGTGCTCTTGAGGCTGGCTTCGAGTGGATTGAACTCCATTTTGCTCATGGTTATCTGGCGCAGAGTTTCTTTTCTGAGCATAGCAATCAGCGAACCGACGCCTATGGTGGAAGCTTGGAAAACCGCAGTCGTTTTCTGGTCGAAACTCTCGCGGCAGTCAGAAAAGTGTGGCCGGAACATTTGCCTTTGACGGTCCGCTTCGGAGTTATTGAGTTCGATGGTCGTGACGAACAGACTTTTGCTGAGTCCATGGAACTGGTGAAGCGCTTCAAGACCGAAGGACTGGATCTGCTCAGCGTGAGTATTGGGTTCACCATTCCTGAAGTGAATATTCCGTGGGGCCCCGGCTTCATGGCGCCTATTGCTGGGCGTGTCCGTGAAGAAGTGGGTCTTCCGGTGACGTCAGCATGGGGGTTTGAAGTGCCTGCTGTGGCAGAGCAGGCCGCTGCGGAACACAGGTTGGATCTTGTCTCAGTTGGGCGCGCCCTTCTTGCTAATCCGCACTGGCCCTACGCAGCCGCAAAGGCCTTGCGCGCGGATCGACCCGCCTGGGTTTTGCCTGCTCCTTATGCCCGTTGGCTTGAACGCTATAGTCTTGGCCAGTTCTGAGGTGCCAGACGTTATCTGATACCGTCTGGCTACCCGCAAGGTTGAGCCCAAACGCATTTTAGATCGGGTCGTGCTGCCTGTTTCTTTTTCAAAGGAACAGGCAGTTGCCGTATGGAGCGTGTGGGCCGTTGGCTGATTATGAGAGGGTAGAAGAGCGATTGCAGTCTTACAAAAAGGCTGATCTGGAGGCTATGTGGATCTATTCGGCGAAATAAGACATCTCAAATTGAATGGAGGAACGGTCGTCTATGATCCTCGTCCATCTCTTGGACTGTCTCCCGATCTGTTGATGAAGAGACTGAGTTCAGAGCTGGTCTGGGAGCAGCACAAAGTCCGGATTCATGATACTGTAATAGATCAGCCTCGTTTGAGTGGCTGGCATGGGGATATCGTTCATACATATACCACGCTGGCGCATAATCTTCACCCAGAGCCTTGGAGCCCTGTGCTCAAGCAGCTCCGGCAACGTGTTTCAGAGCTGGCGAAAGCTCCCTTTAACTCTATGCTGGCCAATCTCTATCGGAACGGCGCAGACAGCATAGGCTGGCATAGCGATAACGAAGAGGGACTGGGAACTGAACCAACGATTGCTTTGATCAGCCTCGGTGCAGAGAGAAAGTTTTCGTTGAGACGGTGGGACGATCATCGCAGCAGGTGTGACATTATTCTTGAGCATGGCAGCTTGCTTATCATGAGTGGCATGACGCAGAGGTACTGGCAACATGCTGTCCCCAGAACAAGTGCGGTGACAGGGGCCAGAATAAGCCTCACGTTCCGACAGATTGATCCAGTATCAGGCCGCTCTCTGAAGTCGGTCACCCACAAAGAACAATCAGGGACGGATCCGTGATCAATAAGAGTGACGTTGCTGACTGCTATTTTTTATGGGAAGAGGTAAGATGAGGCTGTTTGTTACGGGGGCCAGTGGTTATATTGGCGGCTCCTTTGCTGCTGAAGCTGTTCGCAGGGGACACGACGTACGAGGGCTGGTTCGCTCCGCCGAGAAAGCGGCGGCCTGTGCAGCGTTGGGCATGGTGCCTGTTCAAGGAACGTTGGCGGATCGTGATCTTCTCATAGAAGAAGCCCAAAGAGCAGATGTGGTCGTTAATGCGGCAAGCAGTGATGAGCGGGATGCAGTTGATACCTTTCTCGCGGCGCTTTCAGGTTCCGGTAAAGCCTTCTTGCATACGAGTGGCAGCAGTCTGGTCGCTGATCATGCTGAAGGTGAAGCGAGCGAGGCTATTTTCGACGAGCGCCATATGCCGCTGCCTGTGGCAGAAAAAGCTCCGCGAGTTGCTCTCGATCACGCGATCCTGACAACACCTGGAATACGGTCAATCATTCTGTGTAATTCACTGATCTATGGAAAGGCTCTGGGGCCGACGGCTCATAGTGTCCAGCTTCCCCTTCTGGTAGACTACGCGCGGGAGAATGGCTGCGCCCGCTATATTGGCAAAGGTCTTAACCGCTGGTCGACAGTCCATATAGCAGATGTCGTGGACCTGTATTTCCTAGCGCTTGAACAGGCTCCGCCGGCAACATTTGTATTTGTTGAGAGTGGAGAGGCATCCTTTCGGGATATGGCGCAGTCTATTGCCAATGCATTGAGGCTTGGTGAGGCAACCTCCATGACGGTTGAGGCCGCCATAAAACGCTGGGGGCGTCAGAGGGCTCTGTATTCCCTGGCGTCTAACAGTCGGGTGCGCAGCCTCTACTCGCGGGCATGGGGATGGAAGCCGAACAGTGCAGATATTCACACATGGATTCTAAATA
This sequence comes from Acetobacter tropicalis, assembly GCF_030644465.1. Taxonomy (NCBI): domain Bacteria; kingdom Pseudomonadati; phylum Pseudomonadota; class Alphaproteobacteria; order Acetobacterales; family Acetobacteraceae; genus Acetobacter; species Acetobacter tropicalis. The sequence continues at coordinate 2,269,029 of NZ_JAUYUW010000001.1, forward strand.
ATATTTCAGCAGAAAATCCGTAAGAGAAAGAGGGTACATCTGAATTTCGGCTTTACCACTCCGTCATATACGAGTCAGGAAGCTGGCGTCAGAGCTATCTTACTCGTCAAGGTCATGGTTGCGAATCCGTAGCAGCCTCAAGGCATTAAGAGTGACGAGGGCAGTAGCGCCAGTATGCTTCACGTTGCGGGCCCCCAGGGTGTGGGAGTGGTGAAAGTGAAGAGGTCCGACCGGCAAGGGGGGGCAGGCTAAGGTTCCTTCCGCAATGCTGTGGGCAAGCCTGACGACCAGTGCACCCTGCCATCGCGAAGCGCTTCCAGGGCTGTCTGACCCGCAAGTTCAGGATGAGATTGCATCAGGAAGCGGTAAATGGTCCATCCGCTGTCGCCCAGCATATCGAAAAGTGCGGGCGGGACAGGGAAGGGCTGTCCCGTCGCGTCGATCTGCCAGGCCGGATAGCGCGCTTCTCGTGGTGAGGATTCTGGCAGAACGAGGACAGCATGGGCCTGTTCCAGATCATGCAGGTCTGAGACAGTCAGGCCAAGACGATGGGCAAAAATCTCTCCCGTCAGCATGTCCGGCCCTGACAGAATGGTGGCTGTCAGGTGGCGACCCCGTTCTTCTGCGCGGGCGAAAGCGTCACTTCGTGTTCGTGGCCTGTCTGTCATGAATGCTGTCTTTTTGTCTTTCAGGGAGAGAGGAGAGCGGTCCCATCATGGGGCGGGCGGAAGATCTACTGTATCATCCGGCCCGCTTGTATGCATTCGGTGCGTAGAGCCCTAAAAATACGGGACATCAACGTCCAAATGGGATATACATAATATATATCCATGGGGAGAAATAGCCGATGCTGACCCGTACGACACTCTTTCTATCCAACCGCTCGCAGGCAGTGCGCCTGCCGAAGATGGTCGCCTTCGGGGAGCAGGTGCGTGACGTCGTCATTGTGTCCGAAGGTTCACGACGCATCATCGCCCCCGCTGACGCAGCGTGGGATGATTTCTTTGCGGCTCCCGGCGTGGATCTGGGGGAGCGGAACCAGCCGGCCATGCAGGAACGTGAGGCGCTCTGAATGCTGCGTTATCTGCTGGATACGAACCTCTGTATCCGGGTATTGCGGGATCGACCACAAGGGCTGCGTCCGAGGTTCAACAGCTGTGCGGAGGAACTCTGCATCTCGGACGTGGTTCTGTATGAGCTGCTTTATGGCGCAGAACGCTCGTCCGATCCCGTGCGCACAAGGCGTGAAGTCGAGCGCTTCGCGGCAAGGCTGGCGGTCCTGCCATTCGACAGTGAAGCAGCCGCCCATACGGCAGACATTCGGGCCGAACTTGAACGGAATGGCCGTATCATAGGTCCGTATGATCTCATGATTGCCGGGCATGCCCGGAGCAGAGGGCTGATTGTTGTGACCGGCAATCTGCGGGAATTTCAGCGGGTGGAGGGTCTTCGAACCGAGGACTGGCTGACTGACACGGTCTGACCGGGAAAGGTGCGGCGAGACAGAATATCGATAAAAACGATTATTTATCAATCAACTATGTCATGCAGCGAGCCTCTCCACGAACCCGCTGACAAGTAGCAGTTTTCTTTGGTTGCAGGCCCCCGCAACCAACGATACTTGCGATACGAACACATCAAGAACGCCACTGTCCGGATGGACCGTGGCGTTTTTCTTGTGCGCCGCGAACTGCAGGATCGCCGCTAGGTCGCCGCGCAGGATGATCGCCAGTTCGCCGTCGGCCGGTTGGAGCGTGATCTGCGAGATCAGTGTGCGCAGGCGCTCGGCTGCCTCGGTCTTCGTCTCTTCGGCCAGGAGGTTCTCATAGAGAGACGCGACCCGCTGCTGGTAGATCTCCGCCATGTTCGGATGCAGCAGGGGAGAGGGCTCTTCGGTATTGGCGACCTTCTGTTCCAGTTCTTCCTTGCGGGCTTCGAGCACCGTCATTTTCTTCATGACCCGCTTGGAGGCCTCAATGTCATCTGAGGCAAGGATAAGATTCAGCAGCTTATCCAGCTCTCTGTCGATGCGAGGAATTTCATTCCGCATCGCTGCGAGATCGGCCCCAAGTTCCATGCGCATGCGATTCACCTCGCGGGTAAATTCGTTGCAGAACTCCTTGAACAACTCCGGTTCCATCAGATGCGTACGCAGCCCGCTCAGGACCGATGCTTCCAGCGCGTCGCGACGGATGTTCAGGCGGTTGTCGCAGGTGCCCTTGTTGCGCGCCGTCGAGCAGCCGAGCAGATCTTTCGAGATCATGCTGTAGCCACCGCCACAGCAGCCGCAGCGGATCAGCCCGGCAAAGAGATGGCGCGGACGGCGCCGCTCACTGAGTGCCTCGTTTCCCCGTTCCGGCTGGCTGAAGGTTGTCTCGGCCTGGCGCGCCTTTACGGCATCCCACAGATCCTGCTCGATGATCCGTAGCTCCGGTACCTCCTGGATCACCCACTCGGATTCCGGATTGAGGCGTGAGACACGCTTGCCGGTATCCGGATCCTTGAGGTAGCGCAGGCGGTTCCAGACCAGACGCCCGACATACATCTCGTTGTTGAGGATGCCGGTGCCGCGTTCCCGATTGCCGTGAATGGTGGACGGCCCCCATTCCCGTCCCTGCGGCCCCGGAATGCCATCGCGGTTCAGCTCCATGGCGATCGTGCGCGAGGACTTGCCGCGGGTGTAATCGGTGAAGATCCGTCTGACCGTGCGGGCCTCCTCCTCATTGATGGTGCGGTCGCCGCGGATGCGCTCACCCTTCGCGTCAAACTGGCGCACCACGTCATAGCCATAGGAATTGCCGCCGCCGGACTTGCCGTCCTCGACGCGTCCGCGTAGGCCACGGCGCACCTTCTCGGCCAGATCCTTGAGGAACAGGGCATTCATCGTGCCCTTGAGGCCGATATGCAGGTGAGTAACGTCGCCCTCGGACAGGGTGATGATCCGCACGCCGGAGAAGGTCATCCGCTTGAACAGGCCGGCGATATCTTCCTGGTCGCGCGACAGCCGGTCCATGGCTTCGGCCAGCACGATGGTGAAGCGGCCGCGCGTGGCGTCCTGGATCAGTTCCTGTATGCCGGGGCGGAGCAGGGAGGCGCCCGAGATCGCCCGGTCGGTATAGCTGTCGACGATCGTCCAGCCCTGTTTTTCCGCGTGCAGCCGGCAGAGGCGCAACTGATCCTCGATTGAGGCATCACGCTGGTTTTCGGACGAATAGCGGGCGTAGAGCGCGACCTTCACAATCCCATCTCCCTAATCCTGGAGATCGCGTCGCCTCACGGCCTCCACTTCAGCGTTGACGAAATCCCGTGCGGCCTGACGGGCCAGAAGCCGGACCAGACTGACCAGCCGCAGATCCGCTCCACTACGCAATGGTGTCACGTTGGCGTGCCATCTTCCCGTCCTTTCTGCATGGACTTGTGCCTGGCTCTGTAGGCACTGTGGATGGCGGACTGGGCGTGCGTGAATAGAAAAATACACGGAAACAAAGACATGGATCGCAGGAAGAGGGCTTCGGGATAGTCGTGAACACGCACGGCTATCGTGGTCGGCACTATCACAAATCGGTGATGGCACGACTATAATAGTCGCAATTTATCGAGGTAGTCCTCGACTCGAGGATCGGTCGGCACGGACCTGTGTTCCGTAAAGCCGTATCTACGCGGTTCCATGGATGCGATCCGGCGTCTGGTGGGGCCGGAAGAGAGGAAGAGGGAGGTTGGGTTTTCGTGACGGATTCAGGGGTGGGAGAGAGGCTTCCGCCCGTCTGTCACGGAGTGTCCCGTCATGGCGAGCGCCATCCAGAAAATCGCCCTCAATGTGTCCCGTGATATCCCTTTCAATAAGTTGGTGCTGTCGCAGTCGAACGTGCGACGCGTGAAGGCCGGCCTGTCGATCGAGGAACTCGCCCGCGACATCGAACGTCGTGGGTTGCTCCAGAGCCTGAACGCGCGCCCCGTCCTGAACGAGGATGGGACGGCGACAGGTTCCTACGAGGTGCCGGCGGGCGGCCGCCGGTTTCGCGCCCTCGAACTGCTGGTGAAGCAGAAGAAACTGGTGAAGACGGCCTCGGTGCCCTGCGTCGTGCGCGAGGCCGGATCGGCCATTCTCGCCGAGGATGATTCCCTGGCCGAGAACGTCCAGCGCGTGGCCCTGCATCCGCTGGACCAGTTTCGTGCCTTTCGCGACATGCTAGAGAAGGGCATGGCCGAGGAAGAAATCGCTGCCGTGTTCTTCGTCGTGCCGGCGGTGGTCAAGCAGCGCCTGCGCCTGATGACCGTGTCCGACAAGCTGCTCGAGATCTACGAGCGGGATGGCATGAAGCTGGACCAGCTCATGGCCTTTTCGATCAGCGATGACCATGCCCGTCAGGAACAGGTCTGGGAGATTATTGCCCAGAGCCATAACCGCGAGCCCTATCTGATCCGTCGCATGCTGACGGAAAAGACCGTGCGGGCATCGGATCGCCGCGTGCGCTTCATCGGGCTGGAGGCTTATCTGGCGGCCGGCGGCCACGTCATGCGTGACCTGTTCGAAGCCGATGACGGCGGCTGGCTGCAGGATCCGACCCTGCTCGACCGTTTGGTTATCGACAAGTTGCAGGAGGCGGCTGACCAGGTCCGCGCCGAAGGCTGGAAATGGGCGGAGATGGCTCTCTCCTTTCCCTGGGGGCATACACGGGACTTCATGGAGATCGAGGGCACGCCTGTTGCGCTTTTGGAGGAAGAAGCCGCCCGTCTGACCGCGCTGCACAGCGAGCAGGAAGGCGTCCGTTTTTTGCGTCTTGGCCTCGCCTATCGCGGCGCGCAGCTGGAGCAGGACCGCCGCCGTGCGGTCGCTGGGGATCCCGTGGTCCCGGCGGAGGTGCTCCGCGCAACGTGCCTCGAGTCCGTCCTCGTCCGTCTGGTCGAAGATGAGGGTTCGGCGGAGTGCCTCGCGGACGGTTGCCGGATTGGCCGATGCGGCGAACGTGGCATTGTGTGCCTGTCGCTTGGCTTTCAGCGTGCCGCTGTCGCTGCCTGCCACGTCTGCGACAGCGAAGGCCGTAAGCAGCGCTGCGACGTCGGCCGCCGTGATCCGCGAAACAGCATGCTGCTCGCCGTGCCAGGTGCTTGCGCCGCGATAGACCGCGCTCGCATCATCGGCGCGGCCGCTCATCACGAGAAGAGCTAGACGATCAGGATCGGAGATCACACGCTCGAGGAGCGTCGGTGCGGCGCGCCGCGGCGGCGCGTGGGCGAGGCATGCGGCGACATCGGCGAGCGCAATCGCGCTCGCCGCCCCTTTCACCTGAACCTCGCAGCGGATCGGCCTGCCGCCGGCGGTGAAAGTCAGTTCAGCGTCCTCGCCGCCATCCGGTTCGACAAGCAGTGTGGCATCCTGTGAATCACAGGTCGCTCCAGAACGATATGGAAGGAGGATGCCCGTGCAGCATCTATCCTGCGAGAACGGGCTGAGGAATTTGCCCAACTCGCAACCTTGGAGATGGGCAAGCTTATCAACGAAGCGCGCTTCGAGGTGGGGTTATCCGCCGACATTCTCTCCTATTATGCTGACTATTCGGAAGAGTTTCTCAAACCGGAGGAACTGTCGGATGCACCCGGATCAGTCGTCAAGACGGCTCCTATTGGAGTGATTCTTGCAATCGAGCCGTGGAATTTTCCGTACTATCAGGTTGCCCGCGTCGCAGCTCCGCAACTCATCGCGGGGAACGTGCTGATGATGAAGCACGCGCCGAATGTCCCGCAATGCGCGCTGGCATTCGCGTCGCTATTCTCTCAGGCCGGTGCTCCAGAAGGCGTCTATACCAACCTGTTTTGCAGTAACGAACAGACTGAAATGCTGATTGACGATTTCCGGGTGCGGGGTGTCACGCTCACAGGCAGCGAGCACGCGGGCACGTCTGTCGGCGGGCGAGCCGGACAAGACCTCAAGAAAGTAGTCCTGGAACTTGGTGGCAGTGACCCATTCATTATATTGGAAGACGCGCCACTAGATACGGCACTAGGGCGTGTCGTCAGTTAAACGGGGGGATTATGAAGCTTGTACTCCCGTTTGATCTGTGATGTTTTCTTCCTGTTTCTGGAACGGGGAGAGTGTGAATGCGACGGTATGGTTTGAGCGATGGTCAGTGGGAGCGAATAAAAGATCTTCTCCCGGGTCGCGAAGGTCATGTCGGTGGGACGGCTGCGGATAACCGTCTGTTTATCGAAGCCGTGCTGTATCGTTACCGTGCAGGCATTCCCTGGCGTGATCTGCCTGCCCGGTTCGGGGACTGGAAGAACGTGCACCGGCGGCTGCGTCGCTGGTGCGAAGGCGGCGTGATCGAGCGGATTTTCCGGCATCTGGCTGCTGACCATGACAACGAATACATGATGATCGACAGCACCATTGTCCGTGCTCACCAGCATAGCGCGGGCGCCCGTAAAAAAGGGGGGCGGATCAGGCCACCGGGCGGTCCCGTGGCGGACTGACCACGAAAATCCATGCCATTGTCGATGCCGCGGGAAAGGCTGCGGCTCTTTCCCTGACGCCCGGACAAAGGGCCGACATCACAGAAGCAGAGCCATTGCTCGATGAAGTCGATCCCGAGGTCTTCATCGCCGACAAGGCTTATGATGCCGATCCCCTCATCGAAAAGCTTGAAGAGCGGGGGATCACACCGGTTATTCCGTCAAAGAAAAACCGACGCAATCCACGGAAAATCCTCTTCTCGCTTTATAAAAAACGAAACATCATCGAACGCTTCTTCGCCAGACTTAAACAGTTCAGGGGTATTGCAACACGATATGACAAGCTGAAGTCAACTTTCCTCGCAGCCGTGCAATTCGTCTCCGCCATCATTGGAATTAACTGACGACACACCCTAGGATTTCACCTGAACGGATCAGCTTTTCCATTGCGGGTTCGGCTGTATCCTTGAGATATCCGGTGAGCGCGGTCATGCGGTCTGTCTCTCTGACATGGGACAGGAGATGTTCAGCGTTGATGGTCTTGTATTGGGAGATCAGCGACTCAATTTCGAGCTCATATGACCGGATTATGGCCTCTAGGAAATTCCTGGCATCATCATTGTCAAGATATGACCGTACGCACTCTGTCAGGGTGTCTCTTGTTTCCTGAGCTCCACTGGTTTCCGGGGGAAGAATGGAGCGTCTGAGAAGGTCAGCATAGTCCTGCTTTTCCTCATCCGATATAATCCACGGTTCATGAGCCATCGCGTGTTCGATCTTTGCAAAAAGTGCCTGTGTCCGTTCGTATGCTGTTCCAGCACGGATCAGTGCGATTTTCCTTGATCTGGTGAACAGCGAAAAGCAGATTTCATTCTTTTTAAGAGTATCACGGAATCGTGATGGAACTCGTGTCCTGAAATAGAAACCTGTTGCCCGGCACTGGAGCATGTTTCTGCCTTGTTCATCGTCCCCCGCCAAAGCCTGTGTAAGACCTTGTGTAAGAGTTTGCGGGGTCTATGTTTCTGGAAATCCAGAATAATGAACAAAAACAATGAGTTATGGTGGTGCGAACTGCGGGACTCGAACCCGCACGCCCTTACGGGCTGGAGATTTTAAGTCTCCTGCGTCTACCATTCCGCCAAGTTCGCTTAGAGGGCTGGGGCCGTTGGAAGTGTGTCGGGCCCGCCCGGCATGAGGCGTTGTTGAGTTGGGTTTTTAGCATGATGCGGCGCGGCGGCAAGGGGTGGTTTTCAGCGGGCGCTCAACAACTGGTTGCCGTGTTGTTTCAGCCACGCTTCGGCCTGTCGTCGGTGGGGGGTTAATGTGTCCACCAAAGTCCAGAAAGCAGGACTGTGATTCATGTGTTTCAGGTGTGCGAGTTCATGCGCAATAAGGTAGTGCTGCACTGGATGCGCCGCCATGACCAGCCGCCAGGAGAGCATGATGCGTCCTGAACTGCTGCAACTGCCCCATCGGCTGGAAGTGTCTCTTATATCCAGTCGGGACGGATGAAGTTCAGATCTTTGTGCAAGAGTGCGCAGTTCCTGCCCTAAAATAGTGTGTGCATGTTTTTTCAGAAAATCCGCCACGCGTCGGCCGATAAAATCTTCCTCCCCGGTCACAACAAGCGTTGTGTTCTCCAACCACGCCCCTCCTCGTGCGTGAGGATGGTGGACGATGGTATGAGGGATACCGCAAATGGGAATGATGCTGTTCGGCGCAAACAGAGGGGCTTGGGTCAGAAGTGTCAGCCGGGAGGTGATCCAGTGAGATTGGTTCTGTAAGAACAGAAGAGCGCGCTGTTTGGGAAAAGCAGGAGGATAGCTGACAATCACTGCCTGCCGTTTGGGATCAATACGGACAGAGAGGCGGCGTGCGCGTGAGGAAGGCCGCCAGAGGATGGGGACAGCAGTGTTTCCGAGCAGAACAGTTTCGGTGTGTGGAGAAGTTGTACGGGGAGCTGCCATATTAGAGCGACGCTCCGTCCCGGTGAGAGCCGAGAAAACTAGCTTTTTCGGGTGGAGACACGGCGCACGGCTGGGCGCTGGTGTCCTGTAACCGGTTGAGCAGGTTCTCCCGGCCACGTAACCACGTAGTCTTCCAGATTTCCAGCCTTGCGTTCACTGACACATCGCCCCGCTGCTGATGCTCCTGCTTCTATCACAGTTTCGGCCCTACCGGTCAGTAATGGATGCCACGCAGGCAGAGAGCGTCCTTCAGACAGGCGGCGGTAAGCGCAATCAGGAGGAAGCCAGTCCAGCCCTGCAACCATCTCCGGCGTGAGGGTGATGCAGTCCTGCACTTTGCGGTGACGGTGTGCGTAGTCTGTGCACCGACACGTGGAAACATCAAGCAGGCGGCAGGCAACAGAGGTATAATGAATTTCGTCCGTGTCTTCATCACGGAGTTTATGCAGGCAGCATCGTCCACAGCCATCACAGAGGGATTCCCACTGTGATGTGGTCATGTCTTGCAGAGCGGTGGTTTCCCAGAATGGCGCGGGAGCCGGAGAACGTGTCATTTCCCTAGAATAAACTGCCTTGGCTGCTCAGGGAAGAGAAGCCTTCAAGAGACAGACCGCGCCCGTCAGCCCGAGAACACAAGCAAGAAGCAAACTGAGCAGGAGAGGCTTCCTGAGTAGTGGCAGCCACAGAAAGCGCAAGCGCATCTGGCCATTTGCGCCAAGCTCTTGCGCGGTAAGCGTCCATGTTGAGGGAATGTTTCTCAACCGGACAAGTGGCGTCACTGCAAGAAGCGGACTGAGGAGGGCTCCCTGCACAGCAGAGACCCAGAAGGAAGGGAGCGGGCTGGGCACCAGAAACGGCAGAAACACGGCAGCCGCCGTGGCGGGGAGGACAATCAGCAGCAGGAGCACATATGTTCTTTGCTCTTGCTTGATGATCAGCGCCACGCCGGACAGGAGCGCTGCCAGGCACAGGCCGACCGAGGCCGTGCAAAGGGTATGGATAAACAGAGAAGAAAAAGACAGCAAACGGAAAAACTTTATGGTTAGGGTTCTTGGGCCCAGTGCTCAAAACGAGCAGAGATGGTGGCCAGATGGGCGCTCCAGAATGCATCGTCAACAGGGATGGCCGCTGGGAGGTGCTGCAACTCCGGTGAGCCTGAATTGATTTCCGTAAGGGAGGGGAGCGAGGGCCAGGCGTTGGCAAAAGCCTGCTTCTGGGTTGGGTGTTCAAGCCAGGATGTAAAAGCCAGAGCCGTGTTGTCCTGAGCGGAGCTTTTGGGAACGCCCCATGCGTAATTGACTTGCAGGCGCTGTGACCAGAAAACGCCAAACCGTAAGCGTTCAGCGGGGGTTGCGCTGAGAATTTCACCTGTGGGCACACAGCCCATAAGAGCACCACCGCTTTTCAGAATATGCGCGGCTTCCGCAGGGGTGGACCACCAAACAATATAAGGACGGATTTGCTCCAGTTTGTGAAAGGCGCGATCCAGCCCTTCATTGCTGCTCAGCACACGGTAAAGGGCTTCAGGCTGCACGCCATCCGCCAGAAGAGCAATTTCCAGAGTGGTGCGGGGGTCTCGTCGGAGGCTGCGGCGTCCGGGGTGGCGGGCAACATCCCAGAAATCGGCCCATGTGGGGGTGGTCTCAAAGCGGGAGCGGTCCCACGCCATGGCAAAATCAATGGCGGCGGAAGGTTGTCCACAGCTATTGTTAGAACTGTCTGTGGGATCTCGCGCCAGCAGGCCGAGAGAACAACTGATTTGTAGGCTGCTGTCTTCCATCATCACTGCGGCCCAGCGATGGGGGGCAACGGTTTCCTGTTTGTGCAGGACGTCAATTTCGCCGTCCCACGAGGTTATGGTTATGGGGCGTTTGAGAAGCTGAGCATAAGGTTTGAACAGAATTTTCTGCTGCGTTGCTGAAATTGTCCCGCCAAATGTCAGAACGCGCAGAGGAGGTGTTACCGACCGGGTGGTGTGACGGGAGAAATGCGTGCTGGCCTGTGCTCCACTGTGTAATAACGTCATCCCAATGACAAACGCCCCCAAACTGCGCCGCAGAAGCGGGGCAGGTGCTACCTGGCTGGAGCGGTCCAGAACAGAAGACCGACGATGTCTGGGACGACGGAAAGAAAAAAACAGGGTGACCTCACGCGGTTACGGCTGGGCTCTAATTTACTTTAGCCTGATTTCTGGTCCATCGGGAAGGCAGTTGCGTTTGCTGTTTGCCACGCCAGCAACGCCAGCCGCCCAGGCTCAAGATCCTTGAGGGTATGGACGGGCGGCCGGTGCGCAATAAGTTCCCCTCCATCCTGCATGCGGAAGCGGATATGAATGACGGTGCCAAGGTGACGGGCAGAGACCAATGTGCCGACGACCATGCCCTCGGTTTCCTCTTTTGCAAGGGTAGCGGAGCGTGGAAACATGACGGAAAGCTTGTCTGGCGGGACGCAAATGGCGGCCAGATCATGCTCTTCTAGCCCGTGTGAGGCCATGGCCTCCACGGTCTCACCAGAGGGCAGGCGCAGTTCGGCGCAGTCATCATCAGTATAAAGCACTTTGCCTGTCAGGACATTGGCTTCCCCAAACGCAACGGCAACGCTTTCGCTCGCTGGTCTTTGCAGCAGGGTGGGGGCATTGCCGAGTTGAAGGAGATGACCGTTCTCCATCACGCCGATGACATCACCCAGCAACAGGGCTTCCGTGCGGTTGTGGGTGAGGAGAAGTAGGCTCAGACCAATGGCGCGCTGGAGTTTTTCAAGCAGCGCTATCTGGCGAAGGATGCCGACATGATCCAGCCCGGTGAACGGATGGTCCAGCACAATAGCTTCAGGGCGGAGAATAAGGGCGCGGGCCAGTTGAGCGCGAAAAATCTGCTCTGCGGTCAGTTTATCGGGCAAGAGGGCGCGTACTGCGTCCAGTCCCGTCAGGGCAAGCGTTTCCGCTACCCGATGCTGCATGGCGCTGGCGGATAGCTGATTGCTGGCCTTGAGTGGGAAAAGGCAGTTCTCCGCCACAGAAAGGTGAGGGAAGAGGGGCGTGTGCGGGCCGATGGTGGCCAGCTTCCGGTGTCCGGCGGGTTGGGATGTGACATTCTCTCCGCTCACCTGCAGACTCCCGGCACGGGCCGGGATGTGTCCTGCCAGCGCAAGGGAAAGGGAAGCAAAATCCTGTGATCGGTCGCCGATTCCCAAAAGAGCCACACAGCGCCCCGTATGGACGGAAAAGCTGAGCCCTGGCGCGGTTGGGTTATACGTAAAGTTCAAAAGCGCCATTGGCGGTGGCGAGCCATGCGTTGTATGCATGCAACGATGTCCTTACCGATCCGTTAAAAGGATATCTTCAATAATTCTAGAACGAATAGGGTTTTCCATGTCTTCTGATAAGCTCAAGGATGTAAAGGCTGCGGGTGAAAATGCTGCAGAAACGGCCCGCGATGAAATTGAAGCGGTAAAAGCCCACGTTGAACGCCTGATCACCAAACATATCGTGCCTGCATTGACGAACGCTGGTGGCAAAGCCGAGAATTTGACCGAGCAGGCGGTTGCCAATGCGCGTGAACTGGCCAATCATGCGCGCAATGATATTTCCAAGCAGACGCGTGGTCCGTCCTCTCTGGTCTCTATCGCTATTTCTGGCGTTGTGGGCTTTATCCTCGGTCGGTTGTCACGCTGAAGCGTAACGTCATCTGAACGAAGGTAGTCTCGGAGTCCATGCGTATCTTTGAACTTGGCAGGTCAGCCCTGCATGCCCAATCAAGCCTCATGCAGCAGATGGCCATTCGCCTTGGCCGTCAGGCTGCGTTCCTGGTGGTTGCCGCTGTGTTTGGCTTTTTTGCGCTGGTCTCGGGGCATGGACTCCTGTGGGCCCTTTTCCTGTTTACATTCCATTGGGGGCCGGTGAGCGCTGCGTTTGCGGTGTTCGCGCTTGATCTGCTGGTTGCCCTGATCTGCGTGCTGTTTGGCCGTCGTTCCTATCTGACAACGGCGGAAGTGGATGCACGCATTGCCCGTAACCGCTGCATGACCCAGATGAAGGAATCTGTGACCATGGCGGCTGTTACCGCCACAGTGGCCAGTTCTCTGGGCCGCCACGGCACCCGCAAGGTGTGGGATGTGGTGCGCCGCAAGAAAAACTAAGCGTTTTTCTTTTTCTCTCCGCCTTTGCCCATAGGTTCCATTCCAATTTTGCATTGGCGGGGAAGTATATTTTCTGTGAATGATGAGCCCAGCATTTTGTAAGTGTGCAAACAGTTTGTATACTTGCTAGTATGGGCACCTTATGGAACCTGACCACGATTCCGCTAACAGTCATGAGATCCGCCGGTCCTTCGGGTACCGGCTGGCTCGTCTTGCGTCCGTATGGCGGCGTGAGATTGATGCAGATTTGCGGGAATTCGGGCTGACGGACGCAACGTGGCGGCCCATCTATTATCTCAATTTTTCATCAGCCCCGGTCAGGCAGACTGATCTGGCCCGTTCCCTCTCGCTGGAAGCGCCTTCGCTTGTGAGGCTTCTGGACGTGCTGGAGAAGCGCGGCTTTATTGTGCGTGAAATTGATGAGGATGATCGCCGTTCCAAACTTGTCAGTATTACGGAAGAAGGGCGGGATGTTGCCGCTCTGGTCAGCCGCGCGGCTGATGAGGTGACAAACCGTCTGACAGCGGATGTCTCTTCCGCCGAACTGGAGCAATGCTGTCATATTTTTGACCGTGTGGAACAGGCTGCCGTTGGACAGAAAGACCAGCCGGCAGGTGAGAGAGAACACGCACGGTGATGGTTGGAACGAGAATGGCGTCATGCTGACGGAATTCAATCTTTTCGGTGTCTTTATGGCGCCGGTTGTTGTCTATGCGCTGGCGGCTCTGCCGCTCACGATGTTTGTACGGTTCGCCTTGTGGTGGAGCGGCCTGCTGGGCTGGTTCTGGCATATCGCGCTGTTCGAAGTCTCTCTTTACGTGTGTATTTTCTGCTTGCTGATCCTGTACGTCTGATCCCCCGATAAAGGCTTTTGAGTCCCCGCAATGCCCCTTCTGCGCACCCTGATACGAGTTATTCTGACCCTGGCGGTCGTCTCACTGGCCATTGTTCTGGGGATAACCCTCTGGAACGTTTACATGATTGCGCCCTGGACCCGTGATGGCCGCGTGCGTGTGTATGTGGTTGACGTTGCCCCTGAAGTTGCGGGAACGGTGGTTCAGATTCCGGTGGTGGACAACCAGTTTGTTCATAAGGGCGATCCCTTGTTCGTGCTGGACCCGGTGCGGTTCCGTCTGGCGATTCGGGAAGCACAGGCCCGGCTGGATGGCGCGTTGGAAGACCTGAAGCTCAAGCGTAATGATGCACGCCGCCGTATGGGGCTGGGTGGCATTGTGTCAGCGGAAGAGCAGGAAGTCTTCAACTCCAATGTGGCAACCCAGATTGCCTCTGTGGATGCCGCCCGTGCGGCGCTGGATCTGGCAAAGCTGAACCTCCAGCGTTCCGTGCTGTATTCACCCGTTAATGGCTATGTGACCAACCTGAACGTACGAGTGGGGGATTACGCATCTGCCGGGCAGGCCCGGATGGCCGTGATCGATTCTGATTCCTACTGGGTTTACGGGTATTTTGAGGAAACAAAGATGTGGGGCGTGCATGTGGGGGATGAAGCCCGCGTGAAGCTGATGGGGTATAAACCTATCCTGACAGGCCATGTTGTCAGTATCGCCCGTGGTATCAATGACACCAACGGCACCCCCGACAAGCTGGGCCTTCAGGACGTGAACCCCATCTTTACATGGGTGCGTCTGGCCCAGCGTATTCCGGTTCGTATCCATCTGGACCATGTGCCGGACAGCGTTACGCTGGCAGCGGGCATGACGGCGACTGTCAGTGTTGGACCAGAGCCACGTGGGCGTCGGGGTAAGCTGACGACCTGGCTGCAAGATCATCTCTGAGCGCGACGGGAAACGGAAAATGAAGGTTCGTCGTCGCCTCGGCCTGTTCATGGCGTCTTCCATGCTGCTTTCGGCCTGCACAGTTGGGCCGAACTATCAGCCTGATCGCATGAAAGTGCCTGCGCAGTTCAAGGAAGCGGCGGAGGAACACCCCGCAACTCCGGAAGAAATTGCACACACCACTCAGGAAATGACCGAGTGGTGGGCTTCCTTCAATGATCCCATGCTGACCAGTCTGGTGAAGCAGGCGATTGAAGGGAACTTTGATCTCCAGATCGCTGGTCAGCGTATTCTGGCGGAACGGGCTATTCGTGATCGGTCAGCTTCCCAATGGTATCCGCAGATGGACGCCAATATGGGCGGGGGGGATGTTCGGTATTCTCTGAACATTGATAACTGGCCCATTCGTCCGGGTAATCCGCAAAACCGGCCAGAAGCGTCCATGCTGACATATGGTGCCATGGCTACATGGGAAATGGACGTATTCGGCCGTATCCGCCGCGATGTGGAAGCGCACGAGCGCGCGGTGGAAGCGTCCATTGAAGGCCGCCGCGCCCTGTTGATGACGCTGCTTTCCGAACTGGCGTCTGATTACATGCTGCTGCGGGTAACGCAGTTGCAGATTCATATCGCCACGGACAATATCCGGGTGGCCAAGGATGCGGTGGACCTGACCAACAAGCTGTATCTGGAAGGTGTGGGCAACACCTTGCAGATTGCACAGGCGCAGGCGGAACTGGATTCCCAGATTGCGGCCCGTGAACCGTTGAAAACCCGTGTCTCCCAGATCACGCATGCCATTGCTGTGCTGCTGGGGAAAATGCCGGGCGAGTTGGAAGATCAGCTCAAGGTGGTGCGGCCGCTGCCGACGGTTCCCGCGTTCCCCGCGACTATGCCGTCCATTGTGATGGCGAACCGCCCGGATATCCGGATGGCGGAACGTAAATATGCATTGGCAACGGCGCAGATTGGTGTGGCGGTGGCCAACCTGTATCCGCACTTTGTTATTCCGTTGACGTTCAACCCCAACGCGTCAGCCATGTACCAGCTCTTCCAGGTGAACGCCATGAGCTGGCAGTTCCTGATGATGGCCAGCCTGCCCTTGATGCATGGCGGCAAGATGACGGCGGAAGTCCGGGCAGCACAGGCATCGGCCGAGGCCGCGCGGTTGGAGTATAGGCAGACGGTGTTGACCGGCTTCAAGGAAGTTGAAGATGCCATGGCCGCTTGGCATGATGACATTGAATATGCCGAGCAACTGCATAAGGCTGCGGAAGACAGTGCGACTGCCAGCGAGCGGGCACGCAAGCTGTACGGTGCTGGTCTGGTTGGCTTTCTGGAAGTGCTGACCACGGAACGCACAACCCTGAATGCCCAGAACCAAGAAGCACTGGCCAAGCTGGAACGTTTGCGTGATGCCGTGAACCTTTACACGGCTTTGGGCGCTGGGTGGAAAGGCGTGCCGCTTACCAACACCACACTTCCTGTTTCTCTTGAAACGCAGAATGTGTTAGCGCGGGCCTTCAAACAGTAATTGCAGGGGGCCCCCATGCGCAGCCAGTCCTCATCTTATGTGCGTCGGCTTCTGCTGATTTCCTTCTGTTTTCTGGGAGGATTTGCGCTTCTGTGTATCAGCGGCTGGGTCATGGTGGTCAGGAGCAGCCCGCAGGATACGACACTGGTTACAGTGTTTCGCTGGGTGCCTGTCATTTTGGGGGCGTTGACCGTTCTGTTCGGGTTCTATCTGCTTAATCTGCCCGTGCCAGAAGATCCGGAAGATTTTTTTCTGGGTGACGATGCAGATGGAACGGTTGAACGGATGGATGGAAAGTAACCGGCTGTTTGAGACGCTTTCCCGGCCAGTTTGGCAGGATTTTTGACTCAGATTGCCTTGGCTGCTTTCGTTGCTTCGGTATTACGAGAGCAAGAGAATAAAAAACCATCCCCCGCTTTTTATGAGCGGGGGATTTTTTCTTGAAAGACCCCGAACCTGAAAGTCTGAGGTCTTTTTAAGCGACCGCCTTATTTTTTGGGCGCGCGTACAGCCGTTACTTCAATTTCGATCAGCCAGCCGGGGTTGGCGAGTTGCGCCACGGCAAAAGCAGAGCGAACCGGCAGATTGGGCTGTTTCGCTGTGCCGAAATACTGGGTGTAGGCTTTCATCATGCCTGCAAAATCAAGCTGTTTTGTGCGAGGGTCGGCCACCATGTAGATATGCATCTGCACAACGTCCCCCATGGTCAGGTTCAGCTTTTTTAGCTCGGCTTCAATGCGCTGAAGAGAGGCAAGCGTCTGGGTCTGCGTGTCACCATAGGCTTCAAGGCTTTTGGGCGGAGCAGTTTTATCCTGCACCGGGGCCCCCATGCCGCTCAGATAGATGGTGCTCGCTCCTGCCGGAACCTCAATGGAGGTCGAGATCGGAAAATCGCCTTCGGCATGACGCACAATGCCCGTTTCAGCCTTGGCCACCAGCGGCATGGCCGTTGTGGCGGCAACCAGCGCCAGCGTACCAGCGGAAAGAAGAGTTTTGGAAAGGCGCACGTTATTCATCCTCTACAGTCAGGTGAGGCCGCATGGCGGCGACGTCTTCAGGCTTGAGCGTGTCAGTATAGTGGTTGCCAAAGTGCGTGCGAACGTAATTCACAACATTGGCCACCTGCTGGTCATTCAGCGCCACACCAAACCATGGCATGCCACCAAATCCGTTCAGCACCACATAGGCCGGGTATTCGGCACTTTGTAGCTTGGGGTTTCCTGCCAGCGCGGGAAAGCGGGCTCCAGCGCCTTCCGCGCCTTTGCCGTCCGGCATATGGCACCCTTGGCAGACATGTTTGTAAACCGCAGCACCATCGGGCAGCGTCTGCACCTTGCCTTCAACTGAACTGGCGCTGTCAGCATGGGCGACATCCGGCATAAGGGCGGGGGAGAGCAGAAGGGCGGAGAGAAGGAGAATGTGACGCATCAGGCGGCTCCCAGTGCGCGTTTGTGCAGACGGGTGACGGCATCCAGCGCGGAGAGGATGGCTCCTTCCTGCCAGCAGCCAATGTAGGAAGCGTGTTCACCAGCCAGAACAACCCGGTTATCGACACTGCACAGTGTTTTGTAGTGGGTTTTGCGGGCCTCTTCCGTCCACATGGAACAGCAGCCGAGAGTCCAGGGCACGCGGCTCCAGGCAAAGCTGACGCCGTTTGAAAACTCCTTGCGGTATTGTGGGTGAATGGCTGTACCTTGGGTCAGGGCCCGTTCAAGCCGTTCCTTGGGGGTCATGCCTGCAAAATCATACGCGGCGGGGCCAAACATATAGCCCCCCAGCAGAACCGCCGGCCCTTTGGAGAAAATACCGTGGCTGGGGTAGGATATCTGGCTGATCTGCTGGTCAGTAAAGCTGATGCCACCGTAAATCTGATCATCTTCCTCCCAGAAGCGGCGTTTGAATTCCATGCCCATCTTGACCGAGGACGCATAGGGCACGGCCAGAATGGCGGCTTTCATGGCGTCACTGACCTGCACATCCAACTGGGACAGAACGGAGAGCGGAATGGTGCAGACGCAGTAATCGGCCTGGGCCTGGCGCACCGCTCCACCGTTGGCCATATCATTATAGGTAACGGTCACGCCTTTCTGGTCCTGATGCAGGGCTGTGACCTTGCAGTTGAGCGTGATCAGATCCTTTACCTGCCGGGTGAAGCCCTTGCCAATCTGGTCCATGCCGCCAACAGGCTGGAACATGGTGGTCTGCATATCCAGCCGTTCATGAAAGGCCATCCAGTTCCATAGGCCGGACTTCATGACATCGTCCCGTGCGAACAGATCGGAGGGAATGGGCGCGCCATCAATGCCGCCGCCTTGCGGGCGGGCGAAGCCACGGCGAAGGGAACTGGTATTTCCTTTCTTGTAGGTGTAATCCTTCGCCAGCCCACCCCAAGATTTCATGGCCGTGCGCAGATGGTCGCGTTCGTCCTCGCTGACAAGATCGTCCAGCTTGTGCTGATCAATGGCTTTGGCAATCAGTTCGGCCGTGAAGCCGGTGAAATCCGATGCAAATTCCCGATAACGGACGGCCTTGCCGCCAAAGGCCCCTGTGGAGTGCAGCCAGGAATTATGATTGAGCTCGATAAACGGTTCGAGCTGGATGCCAAATTCCCGGCAGTAATGCAGGAGCCCCTGATGATGATAGGGGATACGCCACGGGCCGGGGTTGATGTAATTGCCCGGCGCAAACCCCACTTTTTGCGTGGCTCCGCCCAGTTCTGTTACGGTATCGCCACCGCGCAGGCTGATGTTGCGGCCACCACTGCGGCTCTGAAATTCAAGAATCTGAACATCGTAGCCGGCTTTTCGTAATTCATAGGCGGAGAGCATGCCCGAAAGGCCAGACCCCAGCACGAGAACCTTGGTTCCTTTTTTGGCTCCGCCAAGGGCTGGCGGCCCTTTGAAATCCGTTCCCTGAGCATGGCCAAGACTGGTCATGGCCTGATAAAGGGCGGCGCTTCCTGCCAAAGTGCCAATGCGCGTCAGCAACTGCCTGCGGGTGGGAGGAGAAGAATGAGCAGATGGCATCAATAAACCCCAAGATATCCTAAAAGCGTTGCATCAGGAACGATCACGGCGGAGGAAAGGCCGGGTGGAGCGTGAAGTGTCGGCTAAATGTTCCTCGTTAAGAACATTACGTTATCAATCTGACAGTGACAACAGCTCTGATGCAATGCAATGAAAGGCGGGGCAGCGGCAGGTTTCCCTGCCGCGGCAAGCGATGAAGGAAAACCGGGCTTATCGCGTCCAGCTCCAGTTCCGTATTTCCGGCATATCCTCTCCATATTCGCACACATAGCGTTGGTGCTCAGCCAGTTTGTCCAGCACGGCTTGGTGGGCGTAAGCCGCTTTGGAGGCCAGTCTGGGCACGTGCCGGATGACGTTGGACACCAGATGGAAGCGATCCAGATGGTTGCGCACTGTCATGTCAAACGGGGTGGTGGTTGTGCCTTCCTCACGGAACCCGTGCACATGGAAGTTGATGGCGTTCCGGCGCTTGTAAATAAGCTGATGCACCAGAGCAGGATAGCCGTGGAATGCGAAAATAACCGGCTTGTCGGTTGTGAACAGGGTATCAAACGTGGCGTCTGGCAGGCCGTGCGGGTGCTGGTCTGGCGTTTGCAGCGTCATGAGATCAACCACGTTGACCACACGGATTTTCAGGTCCGGAATATGTTTGTTGAGAATACTGACAGCCGCCAGTGCTTCCAGTGTCGGCACATCTCCCGCGCAACCGATAATCACGTCCGGTTCTGAGCCTTTATCGTTACTGGCCCATTCCCAGATGCCAATGCCCTGCTGGCAATGGGTGAGTGCGGCATTCATGTCCAGCCATTGAAGTTCCGGCTGTTTGCCCGCCACAATCACGTTGATACGGTTCCGGCTGCGCAGGCAATGGTCTGTTATACACAGCAACGTATTGGCATCCGGCGGCAGGTAGATCCGTACCGTTTCGGCTTTTTTGGTCACCATGTGGTTGAGAAAGCCGGGGTCCTGATGGCTGAACCCGTTATGGTCCTGCCGCCAGACGTGAGAGGTCAGCAGATAATTCAGCGAGGCAATAGGTTGCCGCCACTCGGTTTCAGAAGCTGTTTTCAACCATTTTGCATGCTGGTTAACCATGGAATCCACAATGTGGATGAACGCTTCATAACAGGACATGAAGCCATGACGGCCCGTCAGCAGATAGCCTTCCAGCCAGCCCTGACACGTATGTTCGCTTAGAATTTCCATCACGTGGCCATCAAGGGAGAGATGGTCATCATAGGAATAGGTTTCCGCGTTCCACGCGCGGTTGGTCACATCCAGAACGGCGTTCAGGCGGTTTGAGTTGTTTTCGTCCGGGGCCACGATGCGAAAGTTCCGTTTATCCGCATTGGCGGCCATGACATCTTTCAACCACGAGCCCAGAATGCGTGTGGATTCCGCTACGGTCTGGCCTGGGGCTGTGATCTGCACCGCATGGGTGCGGAAGTCGGGCAGACGCAGGGGCCGCAGATGGGTGCCGCCATTGGCATAGGGCGTGGCGCTCATGCGTTTGTCGCCCTTGGGCGCAAGGGCCGCAAGTTCCGGTTTTAATGCGCCTTCGGGTGTGAACAGATCATCCGGTTTGTAGGACCGCATCCATTCTTCAAGCACCGCCAGATGGCCGGGCTTGCTCATATTGTCCACCGGCACCTGATGGGAGCGCCAGTACCCTTCCGTGCGCAGGCCATCAACCGTTTTGGGGCCGGTCCAGCCTTTGGGGCTGCGCAGCACGATCATGGGCCATGCGGGGCGGGTGGTGTCTCCCTGTGTGCGGGCCTTTTCCTGAATGGCGCTGATGCTGGCAAACGCCTGATCCATGGCCGTGGCCATGGCCTGATGCATGGGGTCAGGT
This sequence comes from Acetobacter tropicalis, assembly GCF_030644465.1. NCBI lineage: Bacteria > Pseudomonadati > Pseudomonadota > Alphaproteobacteria > Acetobacterales > Acetobacteraceae > Acetobacter > Acetobacter tropicalis. The sequence continues at coordinate 2,289,791 of NZ_JAUYUW010000001.1, forward strand.
TCATGCCCTTCCACAAAAATGGGGTCATACCCGCAGCCTTTCAGGAAATCTCTTAGCTCGGGCTTGGGAATGCGGGCCAGAATGGTGGGGTTGGCAATCTTGTAGCCATTCAGGTGTAGAATGGGCAGCACAGCCCCGTCTGTCTTGGGGTCAAGAAACTTGTTGGAATGCCAGGATGTGGCCAGTGGACCCGTTTCTGCTTCTCCATCACCGATCACGCAGGCCACAACCAGATCAGGATGGTCAAAAGCCGCGCCATAGGCGTGGGAGAGGCTGTAGCCCAGTTCTCCCCCTTCATGGATGGAGCCAGGCGTGGTGGCTGCGGCATGGCTGGGGATGCCGCCCGGGAACGAAAACTGGCGGAAGAGGCGGGTCATGCCCTCTTCATCCTGCGTTACATCCGGAAAATATTCTGTGTAGGTGCCTTCCATCCATGTGGAGGCAATCAGCCCCGGAGCGCCGTGACCCGGCCCCGCGATGAACAGGATGTTGCGGTCCTGCGCGCGGATAATACGGTTAAGGTGGAGCCAGATGAAATTCAGGCCGGGCGTTGTGCCCCAATGCCCCAGCAGGCGTTTCTTGATGTCCTCCAGCTTCAGTGGCTCACGCAGTAAAGCATTTTTCAGCAGGTAGATCTGACCAACCGAGAGATAATTGGCAGCGTGCCACCACCTGTTGAACAGGGCCAGATCTGCGGCTGAAAGCGGTGCTGAGGGAGTTTGCGTGCTCATGGAGTGTCCTTTTTCAGGAAAGAGGCCGGAAGCAGGAGGCGCAAGGGTCAGGCCGGAGAGGCTTTGGCCAGCAGATCCAGCGTTGAGATGACATCCTTGCAGATCATCAGTTCTTCATTTGTTGGCTCCACGCGGATGATGACGGAACTATCGGGCGTGCTGATAATGGGGGCATGGCGCTGGTTGGCCTCCGCATCCAGACGCACACCAACCCAGTGCAGGGCAGTACACACCTCTGCACGAAGGGCGGCATCATTCTCGCCAATGCCTGCGGTGAAGATAAGCCCATCCAACCCTTGCAGGATGGCCGTAAGGGCACCGATTTCCTGCACCACGCGATAGGCGAACAGATTGAGGGCTTCCCGCGCATTGGCAGCTTGTGGGGTGGACGCCTTTGCCTGCTCGCGGAGGGAGCGCATATCTGCCGCAAGACCGGACACGCCCAGCAGGCCGGATTGATGGTAGAGGACATCAACAATGGTATGCCATCCCGCGCCTTCTTCCTGCATCATGTAGAGCAGGACCCCTGGGTCCAGCGCTCCGCAGCGCGTGCCCATCATCAGTCCGTCCAGCGCGGAGAACCCCATGGTGGTTTCAATGCTCTGGCCGTTTTTCAGGGCGCACAGGCTGGCCCCGCTGCCCAGATGCGCAACAATGGTCCGGCCCTGCGCAAGTTTGGGATCAATCTCGCGCAGGCGGGAGGAGATATAGGCGTAGGAAAGGCCATGAAAACCGTAGCGCCGTACGCCTGCCTGATCGTATCGGCGGGGAAGGGGCAGTAATTTGGCCAGCGGGGGCATGGTGTGGTGGAAACCTGTATCAAAACAGGCAATCTGCGGAAGATCAGGGCGTTCGCGCGCAATCACTTTGATCGGGGCGAGTGTAACGGTCTGATGCAGGGGGGCGAAGGGCGTCAGCTTTTCCAGTTGCGCCAGAATATCCGGTGTAATGCGAACCGGAGCGATGAAATCAGGGCCGCCATGAACCACACGGTGGCCCACAGCCACCACTTTTCCACCATCAAGATGGCTTTCTATCCATTTGAAAAGCGGACCAAGCGAAAACGGGGCTGTTTTATCCGTATGGTCTGGCTGGCTCCAGGTACAATCCGCCAGAACGGTGCCTGTGTTGTCCACAGCATGAAAGCGCGGGGAGTCGGGCGTTGTCTCAACTGCGCCATGTGCCAGCACGGCTGGAGCAGCGTGTGCCTGCAAACGGAATAACGTGAATTTCAGGCTGGATGATCCGCAATTGAAGGCCAGTATGACGTCTGACAACCCAGGGGCTCCCGTTGCTTGATAGTGGAGAAGGCGTTTGCGAGCATAACGTTAAACGGGTGATGCCCGTATTGATACGCCTCATGCCGAGCACTTTTTCAGGAATTTGTAACAGACAAAAGCCGGTCGTCGTTCCCCGAGGCGCAGGGATAGCAAGCAAATCCGTCTTGTGCTGAAGAGTGTGAAAATGCTGGCTGCCGCAATAAGGGAAGGCTGCCTTGCCTGAATAGAATGATTTTTTGGCTGATATCGTGGGGTAAGGCGCGTCTTGCCAGCGCCCAGAAATGTCCGGCTTTTCCGAGGGAATAATGCAGACGGGGCGTTAATGCTGAAAAAGGGACCGTTGGGCCGTGTTCGCTCACGACGGAGCGAAAAGGGGCAGCAATAGGGTGAAATGGAAAACGGCTCAGACTGCGTGAGCTTTCCGGCTGAGCTTATTTTTTAAAGAGGCTGTTCAGGCAGCTAAACGGGTCAGGCAGCCAAACGCGCAAAGGCCGGTTGGGCGCGCTGGTGGTTCAGAAAAGTCTGCATGGCCGAGCGAGCCATTCCTGCGTCTCGGCCCAAGGCAATAAGCCCCGGAATCTGGCCGGGATGGCGCAGAAGGGACTTTGTAAGCGCTCCAACCTTCAGGCCACCATCGGGTGACAACACTGTGCCTGCAATGGAAGGAAGAGAACGGGTTGCGGGATCACATACCACCCGCAGTACGGCGAATGGTAGCCCAGCCTCATCAGCAGCACGGGCCAGAAAACCACTTTCCATATCCAGCGCAGCACAATGAGAAGACGCGAACAGACGCGCCTTTTCATCCGCGCTCAACACAACGTCGTCACTGTGGAGCAACGATCCGCTTAGGACACCAGACTGCCCGGCCCCCAGAATGTGGCGCAAGGTAGCGTCTGCCGTGTAAGAGCTGCCCCATGCCGAGACTTTTTCTGGCACGATAATGCTGCCCGCAGGCAAATCCGGGTCGAGGCCAGCGGCAAGCCCGAAGGAGAGAAGGCAATCTGCACCACAGGCTGCAAGGCGAGCGGCTTCCCGCAGTGCGCCAGCACGGCAGGCCCCGCTGGCGGCGATGGCCGCATGCGGAAAAACCTGCCGGATAAAGCGGGCTTCGGCCTTAAGCCCGACCAGAATACCCGGCCGGGATGGGGATGGGTGGGCAGGCTGTGCCATGAAACCTCAGAACCCGAATGCGACGCGGCGGCTGTTGCTGCTTTCCAGATTACGGTAGCGGGCCAGCGCCATCAGCGGGAAGAACTGCTTGTAACCGTGGTAGCGCAGGTAGAACACCTTCGGGAAGCCAACGGCATTGTAGGGATCTTCATGCCATTCGCCGTTTTCATCCTGCTGTTCGGCCAGCCATGCCATGCCCTTTGCTACGGCGGGATCATCCCGGCGGCCAGCGGCCATCAGGCCCAGCGTAGCCCATGCGGTCTGGGACGGCAGGCTCTCGCCATAGGTGCCGTGTGCGCCGCCTTCATAGGATTCGCAGCCTTCACCCCAGCCACCATCGGCACCTTGAACGGAGCGCAGCCATTCCACTGCTTTCACCACAGCCGGATCATCATGTGAGATACCTGCCGCGTTGAAGGCGCACAGAACAGACCATGTGCCATAAATATAGTTGGTGCCCCAACGGCCAAACCAGGAACCGTCTTCTTCCTGATCCTTGCGCAGATATTCTATGGCACGGTCAATAACTGCCTGATCTTCCACATGGCCAAGCTGGGCCAGGAAGGAGATGCAGCGTGCCGTAACGTCCGCTGTCGGCGGGTCAAGTAGCGCGCCATGGTCTGCAAACGGAATGTGGTTGAGCAGATCCTTGTTGTTATCGATATCAAAGGCGCCCCACCCCCCGTTGGTGCTCTGCATACCGATAATCCACTGGCGGGCGCGTTCCAGAGCCTCGGCATTGGCCGGGTCTCCTTCACGGTGCAGCAGCATGCCAACAACAGCGGTATCATCCACATCTGGATAATAATCATTGCCGTACTGGAAGGCCCAGCCGCCGGGGGCAAGGTCAGGCTTGTTGATGGCCCAGTCGCCCTTCACGTCCAGAATCTGCTTGTCGCGCAGCCATGCACTGGCTTTACGGAGTTCCGTGAGCGTTTCTTCCGGAGCCACGCCATTGGGGCCGGAGGCGGCTTCAAGCATGGCGTGGCCAGACAGGCCGGTATCCCAAATGGGGGAGACGCAGGGTTGGCAGTAGGCTTCATCATCCTTGATGACCAGCAGCTTCTGCACCGCTTTCCATGCCGTTACCGCGCGGGGATCTTCATCCGGCACACCAAGAGCCCGGTACATCATGACCACGTTGGCCATGGCCGGATAAATGGCACCCAGTCCATCTTCTCCGTTCAGGCGGGGTTCAATGAAGTCCACTGCCGCCTTGATGGCTTTGTCATGCGTTTTGGTCGGAATAAACGGCAGAACCGGGCGCAGAACCGTATCCAGCCCCTTGAAGACCCGGCCCCAGACGGAACGGTAAGGACCACGGATCCAGTCTTTCACCACTTCCGGGGGGGTTACAAACAGTTCGCGCACGTGAATCTGGCGTGGGTTGATGGCAATAGGTTTGAGGGCCGCAAGAACCAGCAGGGGCGCCACCACCGTGCGGGACCAGTAAGACATGTTCCATACGGAGAAGAATGCCTTGCGGGGCAGCAGCATCAGTTCCACCGGCATGACCGGCGTGGCGCGCCACGGGGCATCTCCAAACAGGGCCAACTGACACCGGGTGAACACGTTGGTGCGCTCTGCGCCACCGTGATCCAGAATGGCTTCCCGTGCCCGGCGCATGTGCGGGGCGTTGATGTCATCCCCAACGGCTTTAAGCGCGAAGTAGGCTTTTACCGAAGCGGAGAGATCAAACTTGCCGTTGTGATACAGTGGCCAGCCACCGTGATCCTTGCTCTGGATACGGCGTAGGTAGTTCCCTATTTTCTGTTCAAGCGCATCATCAATACGGTCCAGATAGTGCTCAAGCAGCACATATTCCGCTGGGATGGTGGCGTCAGCTTCAAGTTCGTAAACCCAGTGGCCATCAGCCTGCTGGCGCTTGCCCAATGCGGCATGAGCGTTTGTGACTGCGCGATCCAGTGTTTCTTTGGAAACGGGGGCGTCGGAAAAAGCGCTGCCGTCAGCGGCCATGTCGATTGTTCCTTTTAGCTTTCAGCGTTGAATTGGAAAAAACCCGACATGATGGGATCATGACGGAGAGCGAAGTCCAAGCGTATAAACAGCCCTTACACCTGAGCGCATTGCGCCTTCCAGTGTGGCGGGCAATCCGGTTGCCGTCCAGTCACCAGCCAGCGCCAGATTGACCAGTGCGGTTGCCGGACCGGGCCGCAGGCGGTTCTGTTCTGGGGTGGCGGCAAAGGTGGCCCGTTTCTCCCACACCACCCGTTGCTGGGGCGGGGTGTCTGGCAGGGCTTCCATCAGAACCGGGTCACACGCATGGCGGACATCCTGCCAGATGGTGCGGGCTAGTTCATCCGGGTCCTGTTCCGTAAAGCGGTTTGCGGCGCTGACCGTTACGGAGAGGATGTCATCCCGTAGGAAAACCCATTCCGCAATGCTGCCCACCAACCCCATGAATCCACTTTTGGCGAATGTGCCAAGCGGGCGCGGGGGGGCTGCCAGACGGAAATGCAGGTTTAGGATGCTTTCAAACGCATCAGGTGCGGTAAAGCCCTGCACCCGGCCATCCAGCAGGCCGGCGGCAACCGGGGCAGGCACGGCAAGAATAACAAAATCTTCGTCCGTCAGCGGAATACTGCCTTCTGGGCCGTGCAGGGCAGTAATACGGCCACACTCAATATCCAAGCCGCCAATGCGGCTTTGGGTCCGGATTTCCGCCTGCATCACACGCAGATGCGCCAGCGCGGGGTCCACCAGTGTCTCGGACAATCCATCCCGTGCATACCATGGCACACAGGCTTCCCCGCCCAGAGAGAGGGATTCCCGAATGACCGCGCCAAGGAGGGCAGCGCTGCCTGTCTCGCAGGGGGTGTTGAGTGCGGAAATAGCAAAGGGCTCAAGCAGACGGCGGGAAAAGGCACCCGGCAGCAGGCACTCGGCCACGGTCTGATCTTCCTTGGCGGACATCAGCTTTTGCAGGCTGCGCAGTTCCACCAATCGCATATCCGGCACCCGGCGATGCGGCTGGAACACCCACCACGGAACCCGCCCGCGGGAGAGATCAAGCGTCCAGCGTGCATCTTCGGCCAGATCGACAAACGGAAACAGGGGTTCCCGCGGGCCTGTTAACGTATCCAGACCGCCGGTCATGGCCAGATAGCGGAACACGGTCTTGTTGGCGGAAAGAAGCAGATGGTTCCCGTTATCAATCCGGCACCCGATCTGACGATCTTCATAGGAACGGGCACGACCGCCACAGGCGCGTCCGGCTTCGTGCAGCACAATATGCTTGCCAGCGCCAGCCGCTTCTACTGCTGCGGCCAGTCCGGCCATGCCGCCGCCAATAATGTGCAGGGTGCCTGCCATTCTGTGTGCTCTTTCCGCTCTCAGCTTACGGGAGGTAGGAGGCGGTCAGCCAGAAGGCCTTGCCCAGAGTGGAGGTGTGAGGCCGGTCAAGCAAGACAGCGCTGCTCCAGCCGCGCTTCCGCATGGCTACCAGCACAGCCTCATAGCTTGCCCCCATGATGCGCGCTGGCAGCATGGCCTTGGGGCGGCAGTGGCGCATGGTGGCAAAAGCGGCACGGAAATGATCCTCCGCACGGGCGGCCAGAATGTTGGCCACATCTTGCAAGCCGGGAGCCGAGAGCGCCTTAATGGGATCATGCGGCACATTGAAGCGTGTCAGCAAATCGCCAGGCAGATACAGCCGACCACGCGCGGCATCTTCTGCAATGTCACGCAGGATGTTGGTCAATTGTAAAGCGCGGCCGAGGTGATGTGCCACTTTGTCCGCTTCCTGCGTGCTGTCCCCAAAAATACGGACAGAAAGGCGACCAACGGCGGAGGCTACGCGATCACAATACAGATCAAGCGTTTTTTCATCCGGGGCAACAATGGTGTTTTCGGCATCCATGATCATGCCGTCAATCACCGCATCAAAATCTTCCTGCCGAAGGGAGAAGAAACGGATGGTGGCCATCAGAACGCGGTCTAGCGGGTCAATTGCTTTGCCATCATAGAGATCAGCAATGTGCTGATGCCATGCGTCCAGACGGGCCTTGCGCTCTTCCATGGGTTCATACCCATCGGCAATGTCATCCACCACGCGGCAGAAGGCATAGATGGCGTACATGCCGTAGCGGCGCATGGGGGGCAGAATGCGCATACCGGCGGCAAAGGATGTGCCAGCCTGTTTTACAGTGCTTTCTACCCACGCCAGATCAGCAGGATCACACCCAAGCGGGGTTGGCTTGTCATGCGTCTGGATGTCTTCGGCTGTCACGCGCTTTCCACCTGTTGGTTCATGGTTGTTCGAAACACGGTCTTTTTACAGAACTTCCGGCAGAGGGAAAGCTCAAGACCATCCCCGCAGGGCCGCAAGGGCTGCATGCATGGCATCAGTTCGTTTCAGGGCAACCCGCCCGGCCAGAGGATCTTCCCGGCGCAGGCGCAGGGTCAGCCGCTTGGCCAGTTCCACAATGGCGGCACATTCCATACGGAAACGGCGGTCTTTAATGTGGGAGGGCAGCGTGGAGGCCTGACGGTTGAGATCGTCCACACCATCCAGCAGGGTATTGAAGACGCGGCGCAGGCGTGGGCTGGTGCGTCCGGCCAGAATGTCCTCTTGCGATGCTCCAGCCAGTGCCAGCATGTCTGACGGCAAGTAGCAGCGTTTCAGCCGGATCAGGTCCCCCTGACAGTCCTGTAGATGGTTCAGAATCTGGAGAGAGGTGCACAGCGCATCAGATGCCGGAAAAGCATTGAGGCTTTCACGGTGCAACTGAATAAGGAAGCGCCCGACAGGATTGGCGGAATATTTACAGTAGCGCAGCAGGTCATCCCACGTTTTGTATTCCACCCCGCGAGCATCATCCCGGAAGGCGATGATCAGATCTGTGGCGGTTTCAAAGGGAACCCCGGTGCGGGTGAGAGAGGCCCGGAGCACGGCGGCACTCATGGAGTCCTGTCGTGTAATGGCTTCCCGCTTGCCCAGAAGAACGTCTTCCATGGCGTTCAGGCGGGCCAGCTTTTCTTCTGGTGTCAGGGTTTCACAGTCCGCAATGTCATCAATCACGCGGGCGTAGGCGTAATAGGCATGTACATGCGGGCGCAGCGCCTTGCTGATCAGCAGGGAGCCAACAGGAAAATTCTCGTCAGACGCACCCTTGCCGGAGGAAACGTCTGCCGTGCCCCATACAGATGATGTCTCGGTCATGCTCGGCTCTGCGCGGTTGGCTATCATGAAGCGGACCTTTACACCCTCTGTTCAGGCGTGCCTACTCCTTGCGCGTGCAGACAGATTTTCTGGCTGGGTCCTGGGTTGAAGCAGGGCCGGGTTTTCGCCTGCCCTGTGGTGCTGGGGTATTGCTCCGCCTGTTCTGCTTGGGGTGGGGTTACCGGCCGGGGCCGGCACCCCGCTGGGCGGAGCGAATCGGTTCTTCCTGCGGCGCAGGGGTAGGGCTAATGCGCCCATCATTGGGAATAGCTTCCCGATAGGCGCGATTTTTCCACACCACACCACGCCCACAGTAATGATTGACCGCGGAACCGATGGTGGCTGCTGTGTAGAAAAGCGCCACAAACGGCAGGGTCAGTGCCCACAAGGGGGAGAGACGGAAACGCCGCAGGGTTGGCACGAAGGAACCGATGGAGACCAACCATGTGGCCGCCCCGACCCAGCGGGCCAGACCGTGACCAAACAGCGCAATAACGCCAGGTGCCACCCACACCACGCACATGGCGAGAACCGTGAGCACCAGCAACACGGGCGAAAAACGAAGCTGAACATAAGCGGTGCGGGCAATCATGCGCCAGACATCAGCCACATATGGATAAGGGCGGATGGATTTGGCGAGGCATGAATGACCCAGATACAGCCGTCCTCCGGCCTGTTTGACGCACGTGGCCAATGTGCAGTCATCAATCAACGCACCTTTCAGTGCGGCAATTCCGCCGATTTCGGCCAAGGTGTCGCGCCGGATCAGAATGGTGCCCCCAGCAGCGCCAGCGGTGCGGCTTTCAGGGTCATTGACCTTGGCGAAGGGGTAGAGCAGCGCGAAAAAGAAGACAAAGGCCGGAACCAGAGCGCGCTCTGGCAGGCTTTCACACTGTAGCTCCACCATTTCAGAAACCATGTGCAAGGCATCTGTCTGGGCTTTGGCGACCAGAGTGGAAACATGGGCCGGTGCGTGGACGATATCCGCGTCTGTCAGCAGGATATAGCCGGTGTCCTGTTCCTGTTGTCGGCGGGCTTCCGCCACACCTTGCGCCACGGCCCAGAGCTTGCCGCTCCAGCCGGGAGATGGGTCGGCACCATCAAGAACTGTGAGGCGCCCCATGGGGTCTGGAAGGCTGCGGGCAAGGGCCCCCGTATCGTCCTCGCTGCGATCATTGACCAGAATGAGGGAGAGCTTGCCGGGATAATCCTGCTGCAACAGGGAACCCAGCGCAGCTTCAATGCCTTCGGCCTCGTCACGCGCTGGAATGACCACTGTGACACTGGGGGCAATATCCGCAGGGGTATGAGAAGGGTTGGCTGGGCGGAGAATGGGGCCGCCCTGCCAGAATTTACCGTGGAAAAAGATGAGCCCGAACCAGATGAGCGCGGAGAGAACAGCCAGGCCGAAAACCATCCCTCAGCCTCCTTATTTCAGCATTCCATTATTACGGAACCAGGTAATGGCGTCTTCCACCGCCTTGCGGGCAGGGCGAGGGGAATAGCCCAGTTCCTTGATGGCTTTTTCTGATGAAAAGAACATTTTCTTGCGGGACATGGCCAGCATCTCACGCGTAACGCGCGGAGAGAACCCAAAAGAACGGGAAAGCCATTCTGAAACAATGGCAACAGGCCAGATCACTTCCTGTGGCAGACGGATGCGCGGCGGTGGCACATGGGCAATTTCAGACACCATGGCGAACAGATCCCGCAGCAGGTAATTTTCTCCGCCCAGAATGTATTTCTCGCCAATGGTGCCGCGTTCGAGGGCCAGAGCATGGCCTTCTGCCACATCATCCACGTGCACAATGTTCACGCCCGTATCCACGTAGGCGGGCATGCGGCCCGCTGCGCAGTCCAGAATCATCTGGCCTGTCGGTGTCGGCCGGATATCGCGCGGGCCAACGGGTGTGGACGGGTTCACAATAACGGCGGGCAGGCCGTTTTCCTGCACCAGGCGCAGAACTTCCTGTTCCGCACGATATTTTGAACGCTTGTAGATGCCAATGACGCCATGCTCTTGCACAGGAGTCTCTTCATCCGATTCCGTACCGTCGCCAATCAGGCCCAGTGCCGCAACGGAGGAACAATAGACAATGCGTTCAACGCCAGCTTTCTGCGCTGCCAGCATCAGCAGGCGCGTGCCTTCTACATTGGCCGTCATCATGGGGGCGGGATCAGGCACCCACAGGCGGTAATCAGCAGCAACATGAAACACATAGCGGCAGCCTTCCACCGCGCGGGCGAAGGTTTCCGGGCGGGACAGATCACCATCCACCAGTTCGGCCGGAATATCGGCAATGTTGCGGCGATCGCTGCCTTCACGCACCATCAGTCTCAGGGTGTGGCCGCGTTCCAGCAACGTACGGGCTACGGCAGACCCGACAAAACCTGTCGCGCCGGTTACGAGCGTATGGGCGGTCATGAAAGTGCGCTCCCACAAGGGTATAAAAAGGACGGGTGTGAAACCCGAACGGCTGGATTGTCTCTTTATCCTGCCCTCCAAGGTGGCGCCAGACCCCGTGCTGGTGTAAGTGATCCTCCACTCACGAACAAAGCCCTCCTGGATGGACTGACTGCCGCCAGGCGCTGGGAGGCCCAGGGGGGCTTCTCGGGCAGATAGAGCTTAGGCCTTGAAAAAGCTTACGATTTTTCTCACTTTGCTGGGCCTTTTGGCCATTACGGCAGCCATGGCATGGAGCGGTTTTGGCTCTGTGGTTCATGCTGTTATGCGTATTGGTCTGGGCGGCTTTCTTCTGATGGTATGCTGTCAGTTGGCGGTGGACGGAGTGCTGGGCCTAGCCTGGCACGCTGCGTTTCCCGAGATTGGTTATCTGCGCCTGCTTGGTGCGCGGATGGTGCGTGATGCTGCGGCCACCTGCTTGCCGTTCTCCCAGCTTGGGGGGATTGTCATCGGGATTCGGGCCACCTGTTCCGGGCACGGCCTGCATGGGCGTGAGGCCAGACAGGTCGATCTGCCAGAAGCCGCGTGCGCCAATCTGGTGGATATCACCACGGAAGTGATGGGGCAGGTGGCCTTTGTGCTTCTGGGGGTGGCGTTTCTGGTGGCCCACCAGCGCAACAGCCCGTTTGTGATGCCTGTCATTATAGGGGCAGTGTTTTTGATTGTCGGCACGGCAGGCTTTATCTGGACCCAACGGCATGGTGGCAGCATTTTCCGCCGTTTTGGGGGGATGTTCACCCGCAGTCTGGCGTCTCAGTGGCATGACAGCGTGCTCAATGGCGCGGATGATCTGCAGGAACGGATGGAAGCAGTATGGGGCCGTCCTGGCCGTATCTGCGCTTCAGCCGCCTACCATTTGGTGGGGTGGCTGGGGAGTGCCGCCATGCTGTGGATGACAGCGGGTTTCCTTGGCGCGTCTCTCTCCTTCCCCAACGCGGTGGCTGTTGAGGGTGTGACGTGCGCCATCATGTCACTCGGCTTTCTGGTGCCGGGGAGTCTTGGTGTGCAGGAAGGAGCCTATATGGCCCTTGGTCATGCCTTTGGAATCGATTCTTCCGTCTCTCTCGGGCTTTCTCTCCTGCGGCGTGGGCGTGAACTGGCTATTGGTATTCCGGTATTGCTGCTGTGGCAGTTCATGGAAGTGCGTGGATTGCGGACGACAAGCGCCAAGCCCATGCCTAAAACAGAGGTTGGCTATGTTCCGGCTTCTTCCGTGGTGAAGGAGTGACGGGCGTGGCTGATGCGGGGCTTTCCATGCCTGACAACCAGAGTCGTCCCGTTGCGTCAGCGGTGCCTCTTCCTCCTGTGTTCGAGACGCTGGTGGTGGTCGGACCGGGGCTGATCGGATCTTCTGTCCTTCGGCGTGCGCGGGAGTTCGGAGGGCTGGCTCGGCGTGTCATTGCGGTTGATGTTTCGCCAGAGGTCAGGGCGCGGGTATCCGAGTTAGGCATAGCAGACGAAGTCATGGCCGATGCTGCCGAGGCTGCAGCCCAAGCTGATTGTGTCATGCTGTGCGTGCCTGTGGGGGCAATGGGGCCTGTTGCTGCGCAGGTGTTGCCCGCCATGCGTCCGGGTGCGATTCTGACAGAAGTGGGATCAACCAAGGTTTCGGTCATAGAAGCCATTACCCCTTATTTGCGGCCCGATGTCCCTTATGTGCCCGCGCACCCAATGGCGGGCACCGAGTTTTCCGGGCCGGATGCAGGTTTTGCTACGCTATTTGAAAAACGCTGGTGCTTGTTGACCCCGCTGGACAACACGCCTGTTGAAGCCGTGGGCGCCATTCGCATTTTGTGGGAGCGGTGTGGGGCGCGTCTGAGGGAAATGACCCCGGCGCATCATGACCGTGTTTGCGCCATTGTGAGTCACCTACCGCACCTGCTGGCCTTTACCATTTGTGGCACGGCTGATGATCTGGCAGATGAAACGCGTTCGGAAGTGCTGGATTTTGCCGCATCCGGCTTTCGGGATTTTACCCGTATCGCAGCCTCTGACCCCATCATGTGGCGCGATATCTTTCTGTTAAACCGGGACGCGCTTCTGGAAATGCTGGCGCGCTTCATGGAAGACGCACAAGCCATGGCACGCGCCATCCGATGGGGAGATGAAGCGTATATTGTGGACCGCATCGAACGGGGGCGGAAAATCCGCAAAAGCCTGATTGAAAACGAGCAGGCCTAAGACGTGCCGCCGTTAGACGCCGTGTGAAAAATCAGCCCGCACAGGAGTTGAAAGGCTGATTTGAAGGCGCGATGGGGTAGGCCATCGGGACGAGTATCCAACATCCTCGGTCCCAAACAGATTTGTGGGGCCGATCTGCCAGATGTTTCAAACCGCTCTCGTATAGAACGGGCGTATCTCAGGTGGGCTGGCCGAAGGCTTTGATGCGGAGCGCATCCAGGCGCTTGTGATTTTTGTCCGCCATGGGATTGAGATCCAGCATTTTCTGCCAAGCTTTCAGCGCAGCCTGACCATCATTGCGGTGCTCTTCAACTGTTGTCAGCAGGTTCCAGCTCTGGGCATCTTTCGGGTCCCGCTGGAGGGCCGCGCCCAGATCCTGCACGGCTCCAGCCAGATCTCCGGCGACCAGACGCATCTGGGCGCGTGAGCGCCAGAGAATGGCCTGCTCTGGCTGGAGAGCTATGGCGTCTCCCATATCGTCCACAGCGTTATCTGGTTTTTCCGCAGACACATCTTTCTGTGCACGACGCAGTAGAAGCTGGGTTGTGGGGGAAAGCCCGGCAGAACGAAGGGTTTCCAGCATGTCTTCCAGCGTATGGGCTTCTTCTGGCGTCTTGGCGTGGGCAAGCTGGTCTGCCAACAGGCCGATCCGGTCCTGACGGGTCAGTTTCTTGGCAGAAGGTGCAGAAGGCTTGTTATCGTGGCTGCTCTGCTGAGGTGCTGATGTAGCCGCGGGCGGAGGCGTGGGAGCCTTGGCTGGGGCGGAGGAAGGGGCTGGGCCAGCGGAAGCCGGTGGATGTGCCGTGGAAGTGGGGGCTGCCACTATCTGCCCGGCAGAGGCAAGCAGGCAGGAACCAGCCATGAGGAGTATCAGAAAACGGGAGCGCAAATGCAAAAACCCGTTTCTCCGGCGTGCGGAAAAACGGGTTGCGCGCATGTCATGCGTCAAACGCCAGCCGGAAGAGGCCGGAGATGGCATGGATCAGCCCTGACGAGCCTTCATGCGGGGGTTCTTCTTGTTGATGACGTAAACCCGGCCGCGACGCCGCACGACACGGCAATCTTTATCGCGCACCTTGGCTGACTTCAGGCTGTTTCTGATTTTCATGGCCCGTTTTACTCCGCCGATGCTTAAGGAACTGGAAACAAGTTGAGTGGGCACATACCGGCCCCGCCTGTACGAGTCAATGTTTCTCAAGAGTTCCGGACGGAATTTCTTCTTCTGGGTCTGGTTTCTTGCCGTTTTATTTGGATCTGGCCGTGTCTTTTTTCCCGATTGCGGAAAGGTCCGGCCTGGGTGTTTCCCGGTTGGCGGGCGCAAGGGTGGCAAAAGCTGAAGCCAGAGTATGGAAATCCGCCGCGCGCGGGGAGCGTGGGCGCCATGCCAGCCCGATGGTGCGCCACACCGGACCGCCGGAAAGCGGGCGGGCGACAACACGATGATTCTGAAGAAGGCCGTTCTCAATAGCCAATGCGGGCACGACCCCAATGCCCAGAGACAGTTCCACCATTTCAACCATGGTCTGGAGTGATGTGGCTGTGAATGTGGAGTCGCCTTCTCCGTCCGAACTGTCCCATCCTCGGCCCTGGCGGCAGACAGCGAGCGTCTGCTCCCGCAGGCAGTGGCCATCTTCCATCATGATCATGCGCTGGTTTTCCAGGCGCTCCACCGGCACATGCGTGAGGTGGCTCAGGTCGTGGCCTTCCGGCATGACAACATGAAACGGGTCCTGCCACAGGGGGAGCGTTTCCGTGCCATCACACAGGCAGGGCATGGCCAGCACCAGCATATCCAGCCGCCCGAGGGACAGTTTCTCCAATAGATGTTCGGTTGTGTCTTCTGTCAGGGAGAGTACAATCTGAGGGAAGCGCAGCCGGATGATTTTGACCAGCGGCGTCAGGAGAAAAGGGCCAATTGTCGGAATAATGCCTAGCCGTAGCGCGCCTGTCAGTGGTGTACGGGCGGCAGCGGCCAGTTGCGGCACGGCTTCCAGCGCTTCCAGCGCCTGCCGGCCCTTATTGGCAATGTCATGCCCCAGAGGTGTGAAGACCACTTTCTTTCCCACAGTGCGGTCCAGAAGCTGGGCGTCAAGCTGGCGTTCGAGCGCCATAATGCCTGCCGAAAGCGTGGATTGCGTCACGGCGCAGGCTGCCGCCGCCCTGCCAAAATGACGGAGTTCTGAAAGGGCAATCAGGTAGCGAAGTTGCTGGGCAGAAGGGAGGGGAAGCATGGCAGACCTCACACGTTTACGGCTGGCAGCAGATGCGCAGACATGATTCTCTTTTGAAGAACAGGAGGGGGATTGTTAATCGATCATTCCGATTGTTTTGATATAAAATATTCATTGGCATGAATGGACGCATCGCGCCATAGATACTTCCGCGGCAGCGGTGCGCATGTGCCGCTGTAACATATGCCCAACATATAAGGAGCAATCTGATGCTGACCGTTGGTGATAAATTTCCGAGCTTTGATCTGACCGCTGTTCCGGGTGGTCCCGAAGGGCTGAAGGGCGAATTCGTTCAGATTTCTGACAAGTCTGACGCTGGCAAATGGAAGGTTGTCTTCTTCTGGCCGAAAGACTTTACGTTCGTTTGCCCCACGGAAATCGTGGCATTTGGCAAGCTGTCCAAAGACTTCGCTGATCGTGATGCCGTTGTTTACGGTGTGTCCATCGATAGCGAGTTCGTGCACCTTAACTGGCGCCTGCACAACGAAGACCTGAAGGATCTCTCGATCCCGATGCTGGCTGACATCAAGCGTGAGCTGACAGAAGGCACGGGCGTGATGGCGAAGGATGCCGGTGTGGCCCTGCGCGCAACCTTTGTCGTGGACCCGCACGGCGTCATTCGCCACGTGTCCGTGAACGATCTGTCCGTGGGTCGTAACCCGCAGGAAATCGTGCGTATTCTGGATGGCCTGCAGAGCGACGAACTGTGCCCCTGCAACTGGAAGAAGGGTGACGACTTCATCAAAGTCTGATCCTTCTGCTTTATCAGCCAGATCATGCCAGTGATGGCTTTGGTCTGGCCAGGGCTTTCGCAGCGGTTTCGTGTCGCTGTGGAGGCTCTGTCTCAGGGTAGTCTGCTCCGGTTATGATGGGAGTAGAAGCCTGAGCCTTCCCGCCCATGCGGGTTATTCCTATGGTTTACGCCGGGCCTTCGCTGTTGACGGAGGGTTTGTGTCAGGTGTGCTGCACCGGCGTCCATATGTCTTGCTTTTTCTGTTTCCCTTTCATTTTCTGCGGATTGACCAATGTCCCTTGATGCCCTGAAGGATCGTATTCCCGATTACGCGAAGGATCTGAGGTTAAATCTCAGCTCTCTTGCCAATGATATTACGCTGACACCGCAGCAGCTTGCCGGTACGTTTGTTGCGTCTGCCATCGCGTCTCGCAATGATGAGGTGACCAAGGCCATTGTTGCAGAATTTGGCGGCAAGCTCTCTGCCGAAGCATTGACCGCCGCCAAGGCTGCCGCTGCCATTATGGGTATGAATAACATTTACTATCGCTTTGTGCATATGGCTGGTGGTGATTATGCCAAGATGCCTGCCCAACTGCGTATGAGCGTTATTGCGCGGCCCGGAGTGGAAAAAGCGGATTTTGAACTGTGGTCCTTGGCTGTGTCCGTCATCAACGGATGTGACCTGTGCGTGACCAGCCACGAGAAAATTGTGCGCGACGCATTGGGTGCAGAAGCTGTTCAGACCGCCGCCCGTATTGCTGCGACGGTGCATGCCGTTGCTGTGGCTGTAGAAGGCGCTGCTGCTCTGGGTGATTGACGCTCCGTCCGCTATCGGGCGGCGTCTTTTCAGCCTCAAAAACCTCGGCACATCCTGCCTGCTAACCGCGTGAGCGAAGGGCCTTCCTTTAGTAGGGCCTCAGAGCTTTCGTGTGTAGGGGTGGGGTGCCGAGGTTTTTTATTTGAGACAGAATAGCTCAAAAGGATAGGGAGGTTTGCTTGGATAAAAAGGGAAAGTGATTGTTTCGTCCCGAGCAAAGCTTCCCTCAGCAGGTATCAGGAAATAGGTTGTTAATGTTCTAGGGGTCTCTCTTGGAGTATCACTGTGAGAGAGTTCGGGCACATAAGGCGGTGGCAGAAATAGCCTCAGCTCTGGTGTCCATATTATCAATAAGCAAGGAAACAGCGAAGCTGGAAAATCCGGCTGCTATCAAAGCCACGTAGAAACGCGCCCTTGCTCATTTTGATAGAATTTTAAATGAGAAAGTGGCGCGAGTGACGGGGCTCGAACCCGCGACCTCCGGCGTGACAGGCCGGCGCTCTAACCAACTGAGCTACACCCGCAGTCCAGACGCTTACCAGTAGTGTGCGTCGGTATGAGGGGCTTTATAACGGGGATTTTTCGTTTGGCAACAGGGTTTGGGTAAAAAAATGCAAGATTATGTATTTTTCTCTTTAATCCAGAGACTTAAGAGGAAAACCAAGCCCGGGGACAGACGCGGAAAGGAGAGAGGAAACCGCGTTATTTTTGCGTGTAAGCGCCTCAGAATGAAGAGGCTGGAAAACCCCATCCGCTGGAACACGGATGGGGAGACAGATTAATTCTGTTTTTCAAATGCGCCTGCCAGAGTGAGGGTGACATCATCCCCCACCATTGGCACGTACGTTTTCACGCCAAATTCGCTGCGTTTGATAACCCCGGTGGCCTGAAAGCCGACCGTATAGGCTTTGTCCATCGGGTTTACACCAGAGCCTACATAGTGGGCTTGGAGTGTCAGGGGCCGGGTCACGCCATGCAGAGTAAAGTTACCGGTAATGGAAGCACCCCCTTTGCCATCCGGTGTGACCTGGGTGGAGACAAAGGTGGCGGTGGGATATTTGCCAGCGTCCAGCCAGTCAGCGCCTTTCAGTTCTTCTGTCAGCCTGTCGCTGGTGGTCTGAACACTGCTGACCGGTACGGAAATGGTTAGTTTGGAGGCCGCCGGATGCGCGCTGTCCAAAGTGAGGGAACCGCTGGCTCCGGAGAATAGGCCAGAATAATTGGTAAAGCCGAAATGCAGCAGGGAAAACACAACCTGCGTATGGCCCGGCTCAACCTTGTAGGTGCCGCTTTGAACGTGCTGGGGCGCACTGTCAGCCAGAGCCATGCCGAGAGAGGTAGCCATCCCGATGACGGCAAGAGAGCATGCAAAGATACGTTTAGACATGAAGGAATGTCCTTGGTTGATGGTGAGGAAAAAGAGGCAGAGGGGCAGACTGTTCGTGTTGCGTAACGCAAGACCGTCCGGTTCGTGCTCTGCCGGGGAAAAAAGATCAGCCTCCGAAGGTAAAGCCGGAGAGAGATTTACCCATGACCGTGTCACTATAGGTCCGCACGCCTCCATCGGTGCCCGCAGCCCCTGCGACGACCATGAGAGGAAGGAGATGTTCTTCTCTGGGGTGGCAGATGCGCGCGGATGGTGCATCTTCCCATTGAATGAGGGCCTGATTGCGTAAGGTTGCCGGTTGGGTCACAGCATCGGCCAGCCACGTATCGAACTGATGGGATGCATCATCGGACTGTGGGTTCGCCGCCATGAAGTGGCGCAGATTGTGGTAGGTCATGCCTGTGCCCACAATCAGGATATTTTGGTCACGGAGCGGGGCGAGCGCCTGCCCGATGCGCAGATGCAGGGCCGGGTCCATATCCTGTTGGAGCGAGAGTTCAACAACGGGAATATCGGCTTTTTCAAACGCCAGCATAAACGGAATGAAGACTCCGTGGTCCAAACCACGTTCAGCGTCTGCTTCCGCCGGTATGCCTGCGTCTTTCAGTAAATGTTGCACCGTTTCCGCCAATTCGGGCGAGCCCGGTACATCATACTTCAGATGATAGGTATGGGGAGGAAACCCATAATAATCATAAATCAGCGGAGGCTGTGTGCCAGACGTAACTGTTGGAACACGAGTCTCCCAATGGCCAGAGATCACCAGAATGGCATCCGGTTTCTGGGGCAGAGTGTGAGGGATGTCCCGCAGATAAGCCGCCATGGTGTCCCATGTGTCCGGCCAGTCCATAAAGAAGCACGGACCGCCACCATGCGGCAGAAAAAGGACTGGCTGGCGCTTGGGGTGCAGTGAAACAGGAGAGAGGTCAGGCATGGGACAAATCAACCTTGGCAGGTGCAATGGTGTGAGTGTTGCCTTCTCTTCCTCGTTTGATAATCCTGTGTTTCAGTAAGATATCTCACACCCAAAGTGTGAGATTGGATTTGATGTGAGCGTAAGTCATAAAAAAACCGGAGGGGGCATACGGCCACCGGCTCCGGTTTTCTCAGGTCATCCTGCGGCCTTGCCTGGCCATAGGGAAAGGCGAAAACGCTTTATTTGGCCTTTTTGGCTTCTTCCACGCCAGTGCGGATGAAGTCACCAGCTTCTTCACGGGTGCCCCAGCCGGTCACTTTCACCCATTTGCCGGGTTCCAGATCCTTGTAGCGGGTGAAGAAGTGCTCAATCGCCTTGACGGTGATTTCCGGCAGATCCTGCACGCTTTCCACTTTGCTGAACTGCGGGTGAACCTTGTCATGCGGGACGCAGATGATTTTTTCGTCCTGGCCGGATTCGTCTTCCATCTTCAGCACACCGATGGGACGGGCGCGAATCACGGAGCCGGGCACAACGTTGCTGGGGGTCAGCACCAGAGCGTCTGTCGGGTCTCCATCAGCGGCCAGTGTGCCGGGAATGAAGCCATATGCCGTGGGGTAGGCCATGGGCGTGAACAGGAAGCGGTCCACAAACAGGGCGCCGCTTTCCTTGTCGATTTCGTATTTGACGGAAGATCCCTGCGGGATTTCGATCACCACATTGATGTCAAACGGCACATCTTTACCAGGAGAGAGTTTCGACACGTCCATAAGGCTGCTCCAGCATGGGTAAAATACGGATGCCAGACCCTATCCGCCATGGTGCGACTTGCCAAGTCGGAACAGAAGGGAGTGAATTTTGGCTGTTTTTCACACTCAGAACTCTTGCCAAATGTGTCAGGTTGCGTAATCAGAGAGCCACCTGCGCGCCCGTAGCTCAATTGGTTAGAGCGGGCCGCTCATAACGGCTAGGTTGCGGGTTCAAGTCCTGCCGGGCGCAGGTTTTTGCCTTTCACGTCCTTATCGGCGCCTTTTTACCAGTCCATTCGCGGGAGTTCATCTCATGGCACCATATCAATACGTCTATGTGATGAAGGATCTGACCAAGTCCTATCCGGGTGGTCGGGAAGTGTTCAAAGGCATCACGCTGTCCTTCCTGCCGGGCGTGAAAATTGGTGTTCTGGGCGTTAACGGTGCCGGTAAATCCACCCTGCTCAAGATCATGGCGGGGATTGATAAGGAATATGGCGGGGAAGCCTGGGCGGCTGAGGGCGTAAAGGTCGGGTATCTGGAGCAGGAGCCCCAGCTTGACCCCAAACTGACCGTTGGCGAGAACGTGGCCCAAGGCTTTGGCGACCTGAAAAAGGCCGTTGACCGCTTCAATGAGATTTCCATGCGCTTCGCCGAGCCCATGGAAGATGATGAAATGAATGCCCTGCTGGCTGAACAGGCCGATCTGCAGGAAAAGATTGATGCTGGCGATGGCTGGGAACTGGACCGCAAGCTGGAGATCGCGCTGGATGCACTGCGCTGCCCGCCTGCTGACAGCCCGGTAGACAAGCTTTCCGGTGGCGAACGCCGCCGTGTGGCTCTGTGCCGCCTGCTTCTTGAAAAACCTGATATCCTGCTGCTGGACGAACCAACCAACCATCTGGACGCAGAAAGCGTGGCATGGCTGGAAAAGACGCTGCACGATTATCAGGGTACCGTGATGGTCATCACCCATGACCGTTACTTCCTGGACAACGTGACCAACTGGATTCTTGAAATCGAACGCGGTCGCGGTATCCCGTTTGAAGGCAATTATTCCTCCTGGCTGGAACA
Organism: Acetobacter tropicalis; assembly: GCF_030644465.1. NCBI lineage: Bacteria > Pseudomonadati > Pseudomonadota > Alphaproteobacteria > Acetobacterales > Acetobacteraceae > Acetobacter > Acetobacter tropicalis. The sequence continues at coordinate 2,310,712 of NZ_JAUYUW010000001.1, forward strand.
GAAGCGCAAGCGTCTGGCACAGGAAGAAAAGGAAGAAAGTGCCCGCCAGCGTGCCCTTGCCGCCGAACAGGAATGGATTGGGTCCAGCCCCAAGGCACGTCAGGCCAAGAGCAAATCCCGTATTGCGCGATATGAAGAAATGCTGGCCCAGAGTGCTGAAAAGCAGACGGGTGTGGCGGATATCGTCATTGCGCCCGGCCCGCGTCTGGGTGGCACGGTGATCGAAGCGGATCACCTCAGCAAAGGGTTTGGTGACCGTCTGCTGATTGACGATCTCAGCTTCAAGCTGCCGCCGGGTGGTATTGTCGGGGTGATCGGGCCGAACGGTGCCGGTAAGTCCACGCTGTTCAAGATGATCGTGGGTCAGGAAAAGCCGGATTCGGGTGAGCTGAAAATCGGTGAGACTGTAAAGCTGGGATATGTTGACCAGTCCCGTGACGATCTGGACCCCAACAAAACCGTGTGGGAAGAAATTTCCGGCGGGACGGATGTCATTTATCTGGGCAAGCGCGCCGTTCCTTCCCGTGCTTATGTCGGGGCGTTCAACTTCAAGGGCTCAGACCAGCAGAAAAAGGTTGGCATTCTCTCCGGTGGTGAGCGCAACCGCGTGCATCTGGCCAAGATGCTCCGCAAGGAAAGCAACGTGCTGCTGCTGGACGAACCAACCAACGATCTGGACGTGGATACCCTGCGTGCGCTGGAAGAAGCCTTGGCAGAATTTCCGGGGTGTGCCGTGGTCATTACCCATGACCGCTGGTTCCTGGACCGTCTGGCAACGCATATTCTGGCGTTTGAAGGGGATTCCCACGTCGAGTGGTTTGAAGGAAACTTCCAGGCTTATGAGGAAGACAAACGCCGGCGTCTGGGTGCTGATGCTACGGAACCGGGCCGCATCCGTTATCGGCCCATCGCCCGCTGATCAGGTCTGGATGGGTGTCTGATGCGGCATCCGTCCTGTCTGCTCTCAGGTAAATTTTTCTTTTCTTGTCTGACGCCCCATGCCGGGGCGTTTGCGCGTACCCCTGCCGTTGTGCGGAGGGCGTACCATGTCTGATGCCCGGACAGTCCGCACTGGCCGTTTGGTGTTGCAGCCCGTTACATGGCGGGACATGGAAGACATGGTGCGGTTGAAAGCCGATGGCGGTGCTTTTGGCCAGATGCTGGGCGGGGTTTGTACCCGTCAGCAGGCCGAGCGGGATATGGCGGATGATATTGCCTTCTGGGCGTGCCACCGAGTGGGCATTTTCACCATCCATGAGCACGGCAAATTTGTGGGTATGACCGGCATTCATGACAGGCCGGACGGGCGCGGATTTGGGCTGAGGTTCGCCCTGTACCCATGGGCAAGCGGCAGAGGTATTGCGCGGGAAGCCGCCAACGCCGCTTTAAGCTTCACGCATAATGCGGGCATTCGGCGTGTTATCGCCGTGGCCAAAGAGACCAATCTTCCTTCCCGTAGCATTCTGAAGGGAATCGGGATGCGTGAGTGTGAAACATTTCAGCGCGATGGCCAGACCATGGTGGTCTATGAGAGTATCCGGCCTTCCTGAAGAGATGACTTTAGGGCTGCGTTGAAAAGTCTCTCATGGTGTCTTTCTGGAAGGGTGTTTGCATCCATCTTCCGCCAATATTTCGTCCTGTTAGTCTGAAATTGGAACCTCACATTTCCTTTTAGACTCAGGCAGTCACATTGTTTTTCTGCAAAATCAGTGAAGCGTTTCGAAGGTAAAGGGCAGCAGCGGCCACTTATCGGGCGAAATCCGCATTGAGTTTGCGGGTCTGATCAATAATTGTTTGAGTCAGATGGCTCTGGTTCGAGGCAAGGCGCACATGAATCGTCATCAGATCCTGCGCCGAGGTGAGATGGATCACGCCTTTGATCGGGGTGTTGTTGGCTGTCAGCCGACTTTCCGTGCCGAATCCGACCGTATGGGCTGGCGTTACAAAAGCGATATCCCTATCCCCTTCGCGGGTTATCTGGTCATCAGGGTATGGGCCGGTTGGAAAGCGGCTGGCGGGTTCTATGCCCTCCTGAATGACGGATTGCACAAAGGGTTGGTGTGTAGGGAAGGCGCGGGCAATGGTGCGGGCCACGTCAAAACGGCCGCTGGTCGTGCCGGACGTTGAGGAAACCTGAATGCCGGGGCCGCTGATTCTGACTTCCAATGTCGAGTCTGTTTGGGGAAAAGCATCGGGTTTGAGCATCAGAAACGCGCCTGAAGACCCGTATAATTCCAGACAATGCCAGCCTGCGGGCGCCACAGCCGCAAGGTCTTGCGAGGCATAAAGCGCCAGCCCTTTTGGGAGAGGCGCAGGCAAGGTGAAAGGCGAGAGTGTGGGCGCGGGAACAGGCCCTGTCTGCCCATTTGCCGGACATCCCTGAAAACGAGAGGCAGGCGAAGACCCAGCTTCAGAGGGCAGAGGACACAGGAGCAAGATACCTGTCAGGGCCGCACAGGGCTGGAAGAATGCCCGCCTGTGTCCAAGGAAAATGCGGAGAAAAATCATGATTGTGCCTTTTCCCGTCCAGTCCTGTCTCGCTCAGTTCTTTGTCATCGTGTGCCTTAAAAGAACGAAAGAGGAGAAGAGGTTCCTTCCGATGTGGAACGTTCAAAAAAGGGGAAGGGATGGCGCATAAAAAAAGCGCCACTCCAGAAGAGTGGCGCTTGGTCATTCAACCGTAAAAGGTTGAAAAAGAGGCTTACTGCTGCGTGGCGGCGGTTGTGTGGTGTGCAATCTGGCGCTTCAGAGCGCCGATCAACGCATCTACGCTCCCCCCATTGCGGGCAATGTAGGAAGAGTAATCCTGCCGCTGCGTCAGGCGCAGGCTGGCACCTTCCCCAATTACGTCCACTACTTTGGAGGAGTTGTTCACAATCCACTGCATGGTTGCGGGGGGCTGCTGCGGGCGGAGAAGGGTGGCCTCAACGGCATCATCTTCACCAGATTTGGTCACGTTGCCAATGGTGAAGCTTACACCGCGGTAATCACCCAGTTTATCTGTAATGGCGTTCACCAGAACCTGGTGGAACAGGCCCAGATATTCTTTCTGCTGGGCAGGGGTGGCCGCTTTCCAGTAACGGCCAAGGCAATAGCGGCCAATGCCATCAATATCCACGTTCTGCTGGATAAGCGGCATGACCCTTTCCTTTTTTTCAGAAAGAGAAACCGGGCTGTTCACAATTGCGACCAGCTTGTTGCCGAAATCCTGAATAAACAGGCGGGTATTCTGAGCTGCATGTGCGGGCAGGATAGAAAGGCTACCTGCACAGACCATGGCAAAGGCACCCAGAAGAAAGCGGCGGCCAGAGAGGAATGTCATGTCAGTGCTACCCTTGTTGTTTATTTTTGACATGGTACCACAAAGGCACAGTCGCCCGGTGGTCGTTCTTGATAGCTTCAATCTGGGCTTTGCGCTGCTGCTGATACGCGCTGCGGATGGTGGCGTAGGGGTCCAGAGCATCACGTTGCAGTGCGTCCAGCTCATCCAGATGTTCTGAACGGCCGTGCACAATGCCCATCATGTTATAGGCCCAGTTGAAGCTGATCAGCCCATATCCACGAGGTACATAGTTCCAAGGGGAAAGCCCCTGGTCAATCCCGTAACCAATTCCGTCACGGATTGAGGATGGACCCATTGGCAGGAACAGGTAAGGGCCAGAGGGAATGCCCCAGTTGGCCAGCGTCATCCCGCCATCATTATCATGATGAGGATATCCGGCCATTTTGGCGACATCAATCAGCCCGCCAAGGCCGACTGACATATTGATGCACCAGCGTACAAACGCATCCCCCGCGCGGCGTGGCTTACCTGCGCCAACATCGTTAAAGAAGACAGAGGGCTCGTTCATGGTGGTGATCATGTTGCCCAGTGAATTCCGCACAGGGCGGGGCACGGCCCATACATAGGCCTTGGCTACCGGCCGCAGCGCCCATTTATCGAACGTCATGGTCAGGTTGTAGACCTTGCGGTTCAGGGGCTCGTAGGGGTCATTCGCCTGCTTGTATTCGGCTAAAGCGTCGGGGTCTTTGGGGGGAGGCGTGCGGATGCTGCTGCACCCGGCCAGCGCCAGAAGGGAAACGGCAAGAAGAGAAGAGCGGGTGGAGAAACGGCGATAAGCCGAAAAGCCTGCCCGGGTCTGACCATTCTGTGCCTGACCGCGAGGGCGGAGCCGCATACCGTTCCGTCCTGAATTCATTGCCGCCTTCACCTTCACCCTGTGACGCATCCTTAATCTGACCTGACCGTATGGCAGGCCTATCCTGCCGCCTTGTCTACCACGAGAACGGCGCTACGCAATGCAGGGCTTCTCTGCGCGTGAGGCAGGGTAGAGGAAAAAAAGCGCCTCTCTGGCCCTTCGGTTCATCGCAAGGTGTGATTTTTCTGTTTTCTGTTGCCTGAATGCCGCAGTCACGGAGGAGTCTCTGAAGACCGACCACAACAGGCGCACTTTAAACTCTCTGCTGTGCAAGATGCAGCTTACAGGCCGCGTTCCCGTTTGATGAGGTCCCACGCTGCGTTAATACGAGAAATCCGGGCAGAAGCCTCCGCAATTTCGGCAGGTGTTGCGTTGCGGGCTGACATCACATCCGGGTGATATTGGCGAACCAGTGTTTTCCAGTGCGCGCGAATCTCTTCGTTGGAGAGAGAGGCCTCCACGCCCATGATCACATAAGCGTCTTCTTCTGCCATAGCGGGGCGGGCGCGGCCCTGTTCTGCACGTTCCCACGCCCCTTTGCTCAGCCCGAATAACGCGTGGACACGTTGCAGGAAGCGGGTTTCTTCCTTGGTCAATGGCTCATCAGCGGCCACATCAGCGCGGGCAATGGTGAACAGGATGGCCAGAAGGTCTTCAAGCGGCTGTTTATCATCAGCGTAGGCTTGTCCCAGTTCACGGGCAAAGGCTTCATAATCATCCGTGCGCTGGCGGGACATATCAAACAGCCGGCCAAGCTCGCGCATGTTTTCCGGGGGTACCCGAAAGCGTGCCTTGAAGGCGTTGATTTCTCGCCGATTTACGGGAGCATCACATTTGGCCAGCTTGGCGCACAGAATCACGCTGCTCAGGCCATAAAGCTGTTCTTTCTTACCCATGGCGGCGGCCAGTTTGGCCGCCATAAAAGTTGCCGCACCGTTGGGGTCCGGATGAGCACGGGCCGCCCAGCGGTCACTCCACCCTCCTGTGGGGGGCTGGAGCAAGGTGCCTTTATCCGCGGCATGCCCCAGAGCTGTGCCCAGAGCTGCTCCCACGGGGCCTCCCATGGCAAACCCGGCAACGCCACCAAAAATTTTACCCCAAATAGCCATTCTGCTCGCTTCAACCATGTCTGCTGTGAGTACCATATGGTACCCGGTTTCAGCCTTGCAAACACCATAGCAAGCAGATGGCCTGCAAGAGAAGGCAATCTAGCGGCAACGCTGCCATGGCGATCTTTACGCAATAAGGCGGGGAACAGGGCGAATGCCGCGAAAAAAGGGATCAGGCTTTTCTGGTCTGTATCAGCACAGAACTTTGGGCATAGAAGAAAACACGAGAGGCTTTCTTCTGTGCAGGCCATTTATGCTTTGGGGTCCGTCATGGAAATCAGGCGGCTTATGGCGTCCAGATACGCAATGTAGGCTTTGCGCCCTTTCTCTGTCAGGCTGAGCTGGGTGAGGGGGCGTCGTCCTGCAAAGCTTTTATTTTGCAGGATGTAGTCGGCTTCTTCCAGTTTTCTGAGATGCGTGGACAGATTGCCATCTGAAACCTGAAGATGCGCCTTGAGAGTTGTGAAATCTGCCGTGCCTGTTGATGCCAGAAAGGTCATGATGCCCAGCCGCACCCGCCCATGAATGGTTTCATCCAGGTCATGAATATCAAAGGAAAACATGGGTTCTTAAGCAGTCGCGTTATGTTTGCGCATCAGCACACCGCCGGGCACCGCCAAAAGAAGCACGAGCAAACCGCCATAAAGCAGGAAAAGATATGGGCTGTTGATGAAAATTGCAGACAGAAGAGCCCCAATGAAAGAGGAAGCGGCAACAATTTGCAGCCACTTCTGGCCGGAAATCAAGGCTGCAACTAACCAGCCTGTGCCGTAAAGCCCCAGAATGAGCGAGGGAAACAGCGCCCAGACCAGCGTTGTCTGGCATCGCCACATGATAAGCAGCCCGGCAAGGAAAACCGTAAGAATGCACCAGCCAATGGATTGCCAGACCTGTGCCATGGCCTGATTCATGAAGGAGGCTGCACCTGTAACGGGTGTTGTCCGTGCAAGAATGAAAATACAAGCGCAGTGAACCGCCATTGCCACACCATAAATCCATATGATGGCATCTGGTCCAAAACCTAAAAGGTGCAGGGAGGCTGCCCAAGCGACAGCGGAAGCAACACCAAAAATCAGGCCTCCTGCAAGAAGGAAAGGGCCAAAGGTAAGGGGCGTATGCTGTCCGGCTTCAGCAAGTGCACGCAGAAAACTGATGTCCTGTTGCAGAGAGTGATTGTCTTGGATCATGGCGCATCTCACAAGGGAGCGGAAGGGAATGGCTGTCAGTAACCATGGACAGAGCATAGGAAATTAACTTTGAAATTAAAAGTAAAATTTTATGCAAAGTTTGAGAGATGAGTCTTTGGTTTAATCGGGGCACTCAGAAAGTGGGCGCCCAACGTAGGAAGATGATAAGGAGGAGGGAATGCAGGGAAGAAATACCGTGCTCGTGGGGATGCCGGACGGTAGTTTCTCACTCAGTCAGAGGTCATTTCAAAAATTATCTGACGAAAATTGATGTTTTTTTATTGCAGAATGTGTTGTCTTTAATATCATCGTAGTGTGGGCGCAAAATGATACTTTAAACTCTAAAGCGTTTTGATAATTCTCACCCCAGACTTTTGAAACTGCAATCTCAGTGTATGGCGGTCTTTGAATAATCCGTTATAATGGAATGGAAAATTGATAAAAAACCATCAGGGATCGTAATTTTTTTGGATGGTGTGAGGAGGGGTGTCCTCTTGCCTCTCCATGACTTTTTTGCGTAACCAGTTGAGAGCATGAACCCTTAAGGCAGAAGCCAGAGAGTGCGGAGGAAGGCGTTCTGAATCCACCTGTGCAACCAGAGCCGGAAGAGGCTGTTGGGTTGCCTGTGCCATTTCCTCCAGAACCTGCCAGAACTCCTGTTCCAGTGCCACGCTTGTATCGTGTCCGGAAAGGATAAGGCTACGTTTGCGTAAATGCAAACTCATGGCTGGTGTTCTTTCAGGCGGAGGGTGGCCCATTGGGCGGCGTCCGTAACGACCGGATCAGGGTCTGTTAGCAAATTTTCGGCGTGGGGTAACAGGGAAGGGGTGCGGCTGTTGCCAATAGCAATCAGCACGTTGCGCACAAAGCGGTTACGGCCAATACGTTTGATGGGAGAACCGGAAAACATTTGGCGGAACGCCGTATCATCCAGTTGGCTCAAGGTGGTCAGCTCTGGTGCAATCAGGTCTGCCCGGGGATGCAGTTTGATCTGGCGGGAGGTCTGGGCAAAGCGGTTCCAGGGGCAGACGGCCAGACAATCATCACACCCATAAATATGTGTGCCAATGGCAGGGCGCAAAGCATGCGGTATTGGGCCGGAATGCTCAATGGTCAGGTAGGAAATGCAGCGCCGTGCATCCATTTTGTATGGTTCTGGAAAGGCCTGTGTGGGGCAGGCGGTCAGGCAGCGGGTGCAACTCCCGCAGCTTCCGCCCGAAGGTGCGGAGGGCGGAAGCTCTAGGGTAGTATAAATCTCACCCAGGAAAAGCCAGCTTCCATGCGCGCGGGAAACAAGGTTGGTGTGTTTGCCTTGCCACCCTAATCCTGCCTTTTCTGCTAAAGGTTTTTCGGAAACAGGCGCGGTATCGACAAAGACCTTCACCTGGGGCGTTTCCAAGGCTGGATGTGCCTGTGTGGGGACTTCCAGCGCAGTCCGTCCTTCCTTGACCACAAACTGGGCTAGGTGTTTCAGCATGCCTTTTATCAGGTCATGGTAATCGCGGTGGCGGGCATAGACGGAAATGTTGCCGCGATCTGGCTGGCGCAGGGTTGCCAGAGCATCGTCCTCTGGGGCGTAGGACACGCCGAGAGCAATCACACTGCGAGCTTCTCGCCATAAATCCTGCGGATGCGTACGCTGCTCCGTGCGCTCCGCAAGCCAGTCCATTTCCCCTTGATAGCCATTGGCCAGAAAATCGGTCAGCCGGTCGCGTACCTCCGGTCCCAGATGTGCGGGGCAAAAGCCAATGGCATCAAACCCTAGCGCCAGCGCTTTGTCCCGAATACGGGTGGCGAGTTTCTCCATGTGGGCGGAGGGCTGGGAAGAAGAGGTGTGTGGGTCAGGCAAGAGAGGTGCCACTGTCTGCCCAACCTGTTTGGGCTTGTACTGAGAAAAAGGGAGGTGCGGATGCTAAGGCAAGATGAGCCGCAGGGGGTGCTGCCCATAAGAGAGAGTATTTCCGCATCCTGTAAACGAAGGGAGAAGTCTCAAGGAACGGATGGGATGACCGGTTGTGGCATTTCATCTTCTGTCCAGTCTTCTGCGGCCCATTCAGCCCGAAGCTGTGTAGCCAGCGTTTCCAGTCGGCCTTCCAGAATGGCTTGGCGTATCTGGCGCATCAGTCGCTGATAATAGGCGATATTATGCCATGTCAGCAGCATGGGGCCCAGAATTTCATTCGCACGGAATAGATGATGCAGATAGGCGCGGCTGTGGCGTGAACAGGCCAGACAGTCACAGTGTGGAGAAATGGGCCGTGCATCGCCAGCGTGGCGGGCGTTGCGTAAATTCAGGGTGCCACGTTCTGTATAAGCGCGGGCTGTACGGCCGGCACGGGTGGGCATGACGCAGTCAAACATGTCCACGCCACGCATCACGCTGCCCAGCAGATCATCAGGCGTGCCAACGCCCATCAGGTAGCGAGGCGCATTTTGCGGCATAAGCGGAACGGTGGTGTCCAGTGTGGCGAACATCAATTCCTGCCCTTCGCCAACGGCAAGGCCGCCAATGGCGTAGCCTTCAAACCCTATGTCGGTCAGGGCTTTCACGCTTTCGGCCCGTAGGTCTGTTTCTGTGCCGCCCTGCACAATGCCAAACTGACCATAGCCCTCGCGGTGCACAAAAGCCTCGCGGGAGCGTGCTGCCCAGCGCATGGATAGGCGCATGGATTTGGCAATGATTTCTGGCGGCGCAGGCAGGGCCGGGCACTCATCAAAACACATGGTGATGGTGGCATCCAGCGCGTGCTGGATGTCGGTCGAGCTTTCTGGAGTCAGGCGATGCGTTGAACCGTCAATATGGGATTTGAAGGTGACGCCATCCTGATCCAGTTTGCGCAATGCCCCCAGAGACATGACCTGAAAGCCGCCAGAATCCGTGAGAATCGGGCCGGACCAGTCCATGAATTTGTGCAGGCCACCCAGTTGCCGTACCCGTTCCGCGCCCGGGCGCAGCATAAGGTGGTAGGTGTTGCCCAGAACAATGCCCGCGCCGGTGGATCGCACCGCATCCATGGTCATGGCTTTTACGGTGCCCACAGTGCCCACGGGCATAAAGGTGGGGGTGGCAACGGGGCCGTGAGCAGTGTGCAGGGTACCAGCGCGGGCGTTGCCGTCCGTGCTCTCGCAGGTCCAGTTGAAACGGGTCATGAAAGGGCTCCGGTCGCACCTGTGGGGTGGGCAGTGGTCTGATGAGAAATGCGGTAGGTATCAATGGGGTTGGCGCACCGCAGCAGGCAGGCATCTCCGTAGGAATAGAAACGGTAGCCAGAGTTTACAGCGTGGGCATAGGCCGCACGCATGCGCTCTGTTCCGGCAAAGGCGCTGACCAGCATGAACAGGGTGGAGCGTGGCAGATGAAAATTGGTCATCAGCATGTCCACTGCCCGGAATTTGTAGCCGGGCCGAATGAAAATGGAGGTTTCAGCGTCAAACGGATGCACCCGGCCTGTTTCATCCGCAGCGCTTTCCAGAAGGCGCAGGCTTGTGGTGCCGACAGCAATAATACGGCCACCCGCCTGCCGTGCAGCGTTGATACGCTCTGCTGTTTCTTGCGTGATGATCCCGCGTTCAGCATGCATGTGGTGTTTGGAGATATCGTTCTCCCGCACGGGCAGGAAGGTGCCTGCACCCACATGCAAAGTAAGCGTGCAGCGTTCAGCTCCGGTCGCGTCAACTGCTTCCAGCAGGGAGGGCGTAAAGTGCAGTCCCGCCGTGGGGGCGGCCACAGCCCCTTTATGTTCGGCAAAAATGGTGGCGTAGTCTTTGTCGTCCTGCGCCGTCGGGCCATGTGGGCGGTGAATGTAGGGTGGAAGCGCCAAAGCCCCGACATCTTTCAGGAACGCATCAAAGGCGCTGCCTTCTGCTGAGAACCGGAGCACGGCTCCGCCACCCTCTTCCCGCGCCAGAACCTCGGCAGTGTGGGGGCTGCCGGTAAATGTCAGGGTATCGCCCACCCGCAGGCGGCGCGCATTGCGGACCAGCACATGCCATGTGCCATCGGCCAGAATACGGTCCAGCGTGATGCCGATACGGGCTTCCCCACGCAAGGCGTGCAATTGAGCGCGGATAACGGCTGTATCGTTTGCGACCAGCAGATCACCCGCGCGCAGCAGGGAGGGGAGATCAGACACATGCCGGTCATGGAACGGGCCGTCCTGCGGCACATCCAGCAGGCGGGCGTTCTCCCGTGGTCTGGCAGGTTCCTGCGCGATCAGGGTTTCGGGCAGGTGGAAATCAAAATCTTCTGTACGGTCGCTCATGGCCCGATGGGTTTACGCAATAGGCAGCGCCTGCGCCAGAGGGCAGATGGATGGAAAACTGAACCTTGTGAGCACTGAGGCGTCTGGCCCACAGGGAAGAGGGCAGAAGGCGGCGGCAGGGTTTTGCAAAAGATGGCATGGGTGGTACGTCTCATCCTGTCTTGAAGTGCGAGCAGGCGAGGTTCAAAGTCCACTCCTGTTTGTATGAGAAAATTTGGAGAAGAGAATGTCTTACGCATTGCTTGATGCAGACCGGGTTGCCAAAGCAGCCAAAACCTCCCTGGGTGTTTTGCAGGCCAGCAACGAATCTTCTGAAGCGCATCAGCGCAAGATCATCATGATTGAACGGATTGAAGCTCTGGCCCGTGCTGCGGCTGAATCTGACGCTGGCAAGGCCGTTACCCTGACGTCTGAAGAATTCTGGCTGATCAGCCGCAACTGGTAACAAAGGAAAAGCACACCATGGCGTTTGTTCTCTCAAGCCCGGCTTTTACTGAGGGCGCAACCCTGCCGCAGGCCCAGGTTTACAACGGCATGGGGCAATCCGGGCAGAATCTTTCCCCCGCGCTGGAGTGGAAAGGCGCGCCGGAGGGCACCAAAAGCTTCGTGATCACAGTGTATGATCCGGATGCTCCAACAGGGTCCGGCTGGTGGCATTGGGTGGTTGCCAATATTCCTGCAAGCGTGACCAGCCTGCCCGAAGGTGCAGGGTCAGGCAAAGGCGGGCTCCCCGCAGGGGCCCTGCAGGTGCGGACTGACTTTGGCGTGCCGGGTTATGGTGGGGCAGCTCCTCCGCCCGGACCAGTGCATCATTATGTTTTTACGGTGCATGCGCTGGATGTGCTTCAACTGGACGTAACCGCAGAGTCGAGCCCGGCTCTGGTTGGTTTCATGGTGCATCATCATAGTCTTGGTGCGGCCAGCCTTACGGCTGTTTATGGCGGCAAAGCATCGTAACCCTCCGACTCTAAAGAAGCCGGGAGGTCACAGGATTTTCTGTGAAGTAAAAAAAGGGAGGCGCTCCTACGTGCCTCCCTTTTTGTTTTTCAGGATGAAAGCGAGACAGAAGAGGCAGAAGCTGGAGTGTGGCGGGCCAGTTCCACCACCACATCCACCATGGATACGCTGCCGTCATGGCTCAGCAGGGCCTCTTTCCCTCCCACATGATGCGGCATGACCATCAGGGGAGCCCCTTCATCCATGAATTTGATACGCAGATCATTCCAGCGGGGGGCTACAAAACGCCGGAAGGCAGCGGCCAGCGCACACTGGTCCACACACCAGTTGGTGGGGTTTTGGGGGCTATAGGCGGTATTCAGGTAGTCACTGAGAAAATGCGCAATGGGGGGCAGAAGGTCGGGCTCTCCAAAATAGGAAATGCCAGCCCCAAATCCCCATGGTTCGCCCATAACCTGTTTGCCTTCATGGTTATAGGCGTACAGACGGAACCCGTAATCGGATGAGTCCGCCATCTGCCGCCACAAGGCCACGAAGTCTGCCGGGAAGTAGCCGTCACAATCTGCCGTGATAAGCGGGCACCGGAAGCGGGCCACAATTTCAGGCAGCATCAGATACCGTATGGCTGTGTAAGTTGCGCCATCTCGATATGTCAGCGTGCCGTGAGCAAAGCTCAGCTTGACCTTTGGGTCATGCGTGGCCAGCCATTCTGAAACCGTTGTCAGGAACGTCAACTGCTCCATGGTGGGTTGTTCCACCCCGATAAAGAGGTGAATGGCACCCCCTGATGGATCGGCGCGACAGGCCCGGACAAGGGAGAGGATCAGCTTGGGAATGAAGCGGAAATATTTGGAATCACACCCAAAGACGAGACCCAGGGCCGGAGGGATGGCGGCGGCGTTTTCTTCCGGGCTGAAATGCCATTTCCAATCAGATACGCCAAGGCGGTCTGGCACGGCGCGGGAGGAGAGTGAATTGCATTCACCCTCACTCAACCAGGAGAAGACTCCACAATTATAATGAATGGGATTAATCTTCGTCTCAATCGCCAAGGCTTTTGCATTTGCATAATGGGTATCGGCTTCTCTGCACAGGCCCGCCAGCCAGCTTGCATGCGCCATGTTCACTTCCTCCCAATAGCTGATGCCATTGAGATGGGCTTCTGCGGCCAGAAGTTTGAGGCGATGCGGAATACTTTGGCCTGTGCAGGTTTCTTCAAACCGTTCGCTGTAGGCTTGGCGTAGGTCGTGGCCATTCTGGCGTGCCAACGGCATGGGAACAAGAAGCTGGTTAAAAAGTCCGTCAAACATGGATAGGCCCATGCGGCGCAATTGCCTGGGTAAATCCAGCAGAGCGTCTTCCCCCCCTTTCAGCCGAGTGAGCAAAGGTTGAATTCGTTCCAGAGTGATGTCGGGGAAACGGGTCGTCAGGGCCTCGTGCAGAAGTTGCGCGGCCGTTTCATACTCTTTGGTGCGCAGGGCCAGAATGGCGGCGTAATAGATCAGATCCGGGTTGGTATCCTGCGTGCGTGCGCAGGAGAGGAGGCCCGCTGCCAAATCCCAGAGTTCAAAAAAGCCACACTCGCGCGCCAGATGAAGCAGATACCCGGTATCCCCCGGATTCACACAAACCTTGAGGATATGTTCACGTAATTCTTCAGATACGGCCCATGGGGTGCGCTGACTGGGGCGGATTTCCCCCATCTGTAGCCGCTCTGTCAGTGTTTCCAACAACGCGGAAAGGGTGCGGGAGGGGCATTGTGTCAACGTTACCCGTTGATCAGAGTCTTCGCTCCATAGGGTGAGTGTATCCCCCTTCCGTTCGGCCTGAAGGGCTTCAGCAGGCCACTTGTGGTCTCCCAGATGAACATGGTGTTCGTGGCATACGGCCCGTCCAACCCAGCGACCGTTTTCGTGCCAGTCCCGGGTCGTCAGATCTTTCAGAAGGGGAAGAAGCGTGGTGGGGATGGCCAGAAAATGTTCCCAGGCAGCGCAAATGGGTGCGGCGTCAAGTTTGTCGAGCCCGCGGCTGGAGAGGTAATGCGCGTTTGCCTTTAGCGCGATAAGCGGTCTGTTTGGAATTGAGTCGACCGGAACGACTTTTGTAAAGGCGTCACACGGCTCTACTGCGCCATCATCATGTAAAACGACAGGGGAGACCGCACGGAACAGAACATCCGTGAAGGAAGCGGGATGCATGTGCAGGCCTGTGTAACCCACCAGCGCGCCATGCCATGAGAGAAGAAAAAACGCCATTTCAAAACTTTATCCTGAAACGGCGTTCGTGAAAGAGAAATTTTATCAGGTCAGACTGTTTTTGTGTGCAGTCAGAAAGAACAGACCTGCCTTTATGCCAGTGCCTCTAACAGCGGTGGCAGATACTGATCCAGTTTTACGCGAAGCGGCATCAGATAAGCCCGCCCTTTTTCCTGCGAGAGGTGCCGTAATACGGTCTGGGCAAAATGGATATTGGCCTCCAGCGTGGGTTCAAAATCCTTTGGGAACACCACATGGTTGGTGGTTTCCCAATAAGAGCGTGAGCGTGGGCCGATAACGGGAGACAAGCCCCAGAACACGGTTTCATCCCGCAGCCATTCGCGGCAGAGGTCAAACAGTTTCAGGTCAAACACGGGTTGGGTGAAGAATCCTTCCGCCCCGGCCTCTTTCTTGCGGGCAACGTCCTCCAGTTCCTGCCATGGCGCACGGCGGTAAGGATCAAATGCCGCATAAATGCGCAGGTGAGGCGCTTCCTTTTTGTAGCGGCGGATAATGCTTTCCGTGCTGTTGGGGTAGGTGCGGTGGGACAGATCTGCCGGCGGATCTCCGTGCACCACCAACACGTCTTCAAGCCCCGGCTGATCTGCGCCGGGCAGAGGGGCATCTGGAGCGACATCAATCGCCCGGATGTGGGGGACAACCCGCGCAAAGTGGGGGCGGATCAAGGCAGCAGCATCCCAACTGCGCAGCGGAAAGCGCATCAGATCCGGCACGTTCAGCGTATCGGCTGCGGGAAACAGAGCCTTTACGCTGGCAACATCGTCCAGCAAGGCTTCCGTGCTGCGGGGGATCAGTTCAACGGAGAGGCGTGAAAGGCTCATTCCGGTTTTCCCGTTACCAGAAGGCGCGCAGCCGTGAGAGTATTTTTCAGTAGGCAGGCAATGGTCATGGGGCCGACGCCACCCGGTACTGGCGTGATACGGCCAGCCACTTTGACGGCTTCGTTAAATACAACATCGCCGACCAGCCGGGTTTTGCCGTTCTCCAGCGTGACGCGGGTGATGCCCACGTCAATCACTGTGGCTCCCGGTTTGATCCAGTCACCCCGTACCAGTTCACGTACCCCGGTGGCCACAACCAGAATGTCGGCCTGCCGGGCCAATGCAGCGGTATCCCGCGTATGGATATGCGCGATAGAGACCGTGCAGCCTTCGGCCAACAACAGCAGGGCCAGCGGCTTGCCGACCAGATTGGATGCACCAATCACCACGGCGTGCTGGCCGTGCATGTCTCCCAACTGGTCTTTCAGCAGGAGCAAGCAGCCCAGCGGGGTGCAGGGCACAAGACCGGGGAGCCCGATTGCCAGACGCCCTGCGTTGGTTTCTCCCAGTCCATCCACATCCTTTTCGGGGCGGATGGCATTGGTCACACGCCGCGCGTCCAGCCCTTTGGGCAGCGGAAGCTGAACCAGAATGCCATGAATTTCCGGATCGTTGTTCAGGCGTTCAATCAGCGCCAGAAGTTCGGTTTCAGAGGTTGTTTCCGGCAGCATGTGCATGAAGGAGCGCATGCCTGCATGATGAGTCTGGATAGCCTTGTTGCGCACATAGACTTCGCTGGCCGGATCATTCCCTACCAGAATGACAGCCAGCCCCGGCGTGACGCCGTACTGATCATGGAAAGTACGCACATCATCGCGGATCTGAGCGCGAAGGGAGGCGGCAAAGCCTTTGCCATCAATCAGGGAGGCTTGATGGTCGGAAGAAAGGGGAGAGGATGCGCTCATCGTTCCTGCTGCCAGTCTAATCGGGAAGGGGCGGTCTGAAGTGTTGGAGGCATACGCAAAAAAACACCTCGGGACAATGCCGCAGCCCGGTACAGCCGCAGTTTTCTGCGCGCATGTCAGGGCAGCAGGGATAAACCGGCAGCCGCTACATGTGTCGGGCTCCCTTATTCTGCGGCGTTATCCTGCCGATAGGGGGAAAGCTGGCCCAGCGCCTGGGCTTCTTCCGTCATTGCTAAGCGTTCGTGTTCCAGAAAGTTCGCCACACTGGCCCGAAAGGAGGGGTTTTCAATCCAGTGGGCGGAATGGGTGAGGCTGGGCACATAACCGCGCTGGATCTTGTGCTCCCCCTGTGCGCCGGCTTCTACTCGTTTCAGCCCATGTGCGATGGCAAAGTCTATGGCGCGGTAATAGCAGAGTTCAAAATGCAGGAACGGCCAGTTGCCCGTGCAGCCCCAGTTGCGTCCGTACAGAGTATCTTTGCCCAGCAGGTTCAGGGCGGCGGCAACGGTTTCCTGCCCGTTGCGCGCTACCATCAACACAACCCGTTCTCCCAGCCGTTCTGAAAGCAGAGGAAAGAAAGCAGGGGTGAGGTAGGCGCTACCCCATTTGCGGTCCACCGTGTTCTGGTAAAATCTGTAGAACGCATCCCACTCGGGTTTGGTAATGTCGTTCCCGCGCAGGGTATGAAAGGTGAGGCCTGCCGTATTGGCGTCTCGCCGCTCGCGCCGCAGGACCTTGCGTTTGCGGGATGAGAGTGCCTCAAGAAAATCCTCAAAGCTCTGATAACCCCGGTTATGCCAGTGATATTGCAGCCCCAGCCGATGCAGCCAGCCACGTTTGGCCATCAGGGCGCTTTCCTGCTCCTGACAGAAAGTGACATGGACGGAAGAAAGGCCGGTATCGCCACAGATCTGGCGCAGGGCATCTGCCAGCACGGCTGCAGCTTCCGGGGGAGCATCAGGGTGCACAAGCAGGCGCGGGCCGGGTGCAGGGGTAAAAGGAACGGCAACTTGCAGTTTGGGATAATACTGGCCGCCTGCGGCTTCAAAAGCGCGGGCCCAGCCTTGGTCAAACACATATTCGCCCCAGGAATGCCCTTTCAGGTAAGCGGGGCAGACGGCCGCCAGGGTGCCATCCGGGGCGTGCAGGCTGACATGCCGGGGCATCCAGCCCGTGCGGCGGGAGACAGAACCACTGTCTTCCAGCGCAGAGAGAAAGGCGTGGCTGACAAACGGGTTATCTGACCCCGCGCAGGCATCCCACGCCTCTGCCGTGAGGGAATGGATGCCGTCGTGGAGTGAAACAGACCAGTCCGGCATGGCGCATCCTCTCAATCAGTCGATTTCGAACAACCCTTCCACTTCAACCGGGGCATCCAGCGGCAGGGATGGCACACCCACGGTGGAGCGGGCATGGCGGCCAGCATTACCAAATACATCCACGGCCAGATCAGAGGCACCATTCATGACGGATGCATGAGCCGTAAAATCTGGCGTGCAGGCAATAAATCCGCCCAGACGCACCACGCGTTTCACACGGCTGAGGTCACCTACGGCGGCCTTAACCTGTGCGATCACGTTGATCATGCTGTAGCGGGCAGCTTCAACGGCGGTTTCGACAGATACCGCGCCACCCAGCTTGCCTGTGGCGAACAGCTTGCCGTCAACCATGGGTAACTGGCCGGATAGAACCAGCAGGTTGCCAGTCTGCACGGTCGCTACATAGTTGGCAACAGGAGCAGCGGGTGTGGGCAGGGTGATACCCAGTGCGGCCAGACGTGCTTCAGGGGTGGTGCTCATACAATCATCTCCGTTCAGGGTGCCGCGTGCACCATCAAAGGCGCATGCGGCGGGAAAAGAGGCTGCCCCGGCAGGCTAAAAGCCGGTCCCGAAAGGGAGAGCCGGCGATAGAAAACTGCTCCGTCTGGCTCCAGCGTATCACCCGCAACAGAGTAGCAGGGCAGCGCCGGGGCCAGAGTTCCGTTAGCTGACAACCAGCCGCAGGCTGCCTCGTTTGCGGGGGGCAGGGTCGCTCTCATCCGCCGGGAAATCAAGCGGCAACAACGGATCAGGCTCGCCCTGCATGTCCTGATGGGGGCCATCGGGCAGCTTTTTACCCAGATAGGCTTCAGACAAAGCGCGAAAGGCATAATCCAGCATGGAAGTGGCGTAGGTGGCCACAGGGTCGCCTTCCACCGTGCCGGAGGGGCCGAAGCAGGAATAGGCAAAGCTGTTCACATATTCTTCCAGCGGCGCACCATATTGCAGGCCAATGCTCACGGCTTCCCCAAAGCTTTCCATCAGCCCTTTCACCATGGCACTCTCCCGCGTGGGGGTGAGGGACAGTTCGCCCAGCGTTCCGTCTTCATACTCTCCAGTACGCAGGAACAGGCGGTGGCCGCCAATGGCTGTTTTCTGGGTAAAGCCGCCGTGGCGGTGGGGCAGCGCACGGCGCATTCCGCGTTCCAGCTTGCGGCGTAGCGGCTGGGCGGCCGGGTCTGGCCGTGCTGGCATGCGGTCAATAAAGCCGGTCAGCGCCCGATACATGGCCATGTGCGCGGTGGGCCCAGGCAAGGGCAGTACGGTTTCCCCAGCCAGCGCAGCCGCCAGAGCGGTTTCTGTGGTGAAGCCTCGGGCCTCCAACCGGTTGACGGTGCTTTGAGCCAGCCGTCCATCCGGGCGCAGCAGGGAGAAAACGGGAGCAAGGCCGCACGCTTCCACGCCCAGCACACCATCGACTGGCCCGGAGGTGGAGAAGCCGGTTTCAATGGCTTCAAGCGGATTTTCAGTTTCTACCGCAGCTTCATTCCACACGGCCCGGAGTGTTTCGCTCAGGCCCGGCAAAACGGTCCGCACAGGCGGAAGGGGCAGGGACTCGGGGCCACAGCCGGAATGGGCTGTCAGCGTTGCCAGTGTGGCAATGGCGCATGCGGCGGCACGACCATCTTCACTATCATAGTCCAGCCCTACTCCAGCCAGACACGCATCCAGATTGGTCAGCAGGATGTCCCCGGCACAGGGCGGGGCAGTGCCTGCGCCATCCACATCAGAGCTCTTGACGGCAGGCTGAGTGTTTTCAGACTGGGGTGCAAACAGATCAGGCAGCGGCAGCTCGCCGTTGCGCTGGTTGCCCATGGTGTGGGAGGCATCACGCAGCACGCGGGAGAGCAGACGCAGGGCCGCCACAAAGGTTTCTGCGGCAAACCCTTCCCCCGGAGAGACAAAAGCGGCCAGATTGAGCACAAAGCCCGGTGGTCGATCGAACTCACATGCCCAGACGGCTTCTGTCGGAGCCGCCTGACGCATGAGCAGAAGCCAGATGAGAGACCGCGCAGTGGCGTCATCCTGTGTCAGGGCGTCCACCCAGCGCGAGGCCGTGCGCGGGAGGTCTATTGCGTCCGTGCCGGGTATGAGCTGGGCCAGCGCAGAAGCTGCGTCGGTATCCCACTCAGCGGGCAGCGTTACGGAGCGGAAAGGAGCATCCGGGTCTGCTGCGGCCTGTAGTGTGCTCATGAGCACACCGTTCCAATGGCGTCTGGCTCTTGTCATGCCCGCAGTTTACGCCCTGTGCACAGGCCGATGGAACCCGGTCAGACCCCTCTGCAGATTATACAGACCCCGGTATAATGAGGATATGGGGGATAACTTTTTTCCAATCGAGCGCAGTTGATCGAACAGGCGGCCAAAAGGCATGGACCGCGCCTTGCCAGCGGTTTTATCATCCCGTTCATGGCAAATATCGGAACACGGCTGTACACGCGCCGCAAAGGGCGGCTGGTTGGCAAGGACGCCCAAGGGCGCTGCTATTACGAATCGACCGGCCCCGCACGCCGTGGCGGCGGGCTTGACCGGCCTGAACGGTGGGTGATCTACCTGAAAGGGGAAGATCCTTCCGCCGTGCCGCCGGAATGGTGGGGGTGGCTGCACCATACGCTGGATGCGCCCATTCCTGATGAAGAGCGCAAGCCATGGCAGCTTCCGTACCAACCCAACATGACCGGCACGGCGCAGCGCTATAGCCCGCCGGGCAGTGCATACAGCAGCGGGCAGAAACCTCCTGCCACAGGAGATTATGACGCCTGGACGCCGGATGCGTGATCTCGGACGCATTCCCTGCTAAGAGGAAAATCCAGAGCAGGGAGTGCAACAGGATTTATGGCTTCAGTGACATCAGTAACCGCACGGCGGAATTCGGTTGAACTCATAACGGGTGTGGTCGTGCTGATTGCCCTCGCCCTCATGCTTGTGGCCGCTGTGGTAGGGGAAGGCCGGAAAACCGATAGTACGGGTTATCCGCTTCATGCCAGCTTTTCCCACATAGACGGGTTGGGCGTGGGTTCGGATGTGCGGCTGGCGGGTGTTACCGTTGGGCAGGTGGTCCAGGAACGGGTTGATCCCACGACCTACAAGGCGGAAGTCACCTTTACCGTGCGGCCCGATATCAAATTGCCAACGGATAGTGCTGCCATCATCACCAGTGATAGTCTTCTGGGCGGTAAATACATTGCCCTCTCTCCTGGTGGGGATGATCAAACCCTGAAACCGAACGCCATGGTTAATCAGACCCAGGGTTCGATCAGTCTTGAACAACTGCTGAGCAAATTTATTTTCTCTGTAACGGACACACTGACCCGCGCCAACAAGGATGCGGCCAAGGATCAACCCGCTGCCCCGGCTGATGCGGGGAAGGGTGATCTGCCTTGAGGCAGAACGCCTGGTGTGCGCGGCTGTGGAGAAAAATAGCGAGATGAAAACCCCTGAAATCTGGCCGCAGGACGACGGGCAACCCGTTTCCTGCGTGGAAAAATTAAAGGTGCTGGAAGAAAACTGGCAGGAAGTGCAGGACGTTCTGCGTGATGCGTTTGAGGATGCGGTTTTAATGGGGGTAAGTGAACAGGTGATGCGTGACCGGCTGGCTGATCTTGTAACGGCTCTTGTCTCCCCCCGCCGGGGGAGTAGCGCATGAAAAGCACACACATTTTGCGCAAGATCGCCCTTGCCTGTGTCATGGTCGGCAGCGCGGCCGTAGGCGCTGTTTCCGTCGCTCATGCCGTCGGCACGCCGCTTGCCCCTCCGGCTATTTATCCACCCAACACATGGCAGGGGAAAGCGACCGCCGTTGTGCGTGTGCTTGATCGGCTGGATGCTCATGTGGAAGTGATCTCGGTTCCGGTTGGAACGACTGCACATTACAAGAGTTTAGAGATATCAGCGGGTCGTTGCCTGGAACGGCCGCAAACATTATCTCCGGATGCCGCAGGCTGGCTGGAGTTGCATGACACGCACCCGGATGGGGCAACGTTCAAAGGCTGGATGCTGGCGGCGGAACCTGCTTTGGGTGTGTTTGAAAGTGCTGTGTACGATGTGCGGATGGTGCGGTGTGAAGGGGATAATGTTGCCCCTGCTGCGCCGCCACTGCCCACACCAAGCGTGCCGGTGCTGACGCAACCTTCTGGTGCCACCCCTCCTTCTACCGGGAGTGATGGCGGAGCAGGCGGGCAGGCTCCCTCTACTGGAGCAGCGCCCGCGGGCCAGAACCAGACACCAGCCACACCTGAATATGGCGGCGAATATTAAGGTTAAGGACGCATTTTCTCCATAGTGTGTCCACAGAATGCATGACCAGCCCTGCCGTGCGGGGTGGTTGTCGTCAGCCGTTGGCTCCGGCATCGTTCAGCAACAGGCTCTGACGACCCTGAAGGCGGGGGATGGAGCCTGAAAAGACAGTAAGACGAGGTGCACGTGGTCCGTACTTTTTCCAGTAATGAATTTCGCCTTCAGGTTCCCCCCGTGAAGGAGGCGGCTTTTTTATTCGATTTTGACGGAACACTGGTTGATATTGCACCCACGCCTGATTCCGTAGTGGTGCCAAATGGGCTGCTGGAAACATTGCGCAGCCTGCGGGCCGCGTGTGGTGATGCCCTTGCGGTTATCTCCGGCCGCCCGATTGATCAGATTGACCATTTTCTTGGTGATGTACCGTTTGCCGTGGCGGGCGAGCACGGGGTAGCCGTTCGGCACCGTCCCGGTGGGCCGATCGAACGAGTTGCTCTGCCTGCCATCCCCCAAAACTGGCTGGTTGCAGCCCGAAAACTGGTAGAGGCATGGCCCGGTTCCCGGCTTGAACACAAGCAGGCGGGGTTTGTGCTGCATTATCGCGCCGTGCCGGAAGCAGGAAACGTATTTCGGGAGGCCGCCGAGGGCTGGATGCGGGAAGCAAACGGAGCCTTCCATTTGCAGGCCGCCAAAATGGCGTGGGAAATCCGTCCGGCAGGAGTGGACAAAGGGTATGCCGTGTCCAGCTTGATGGAAGCTGCCCCTTTTGCGGGCCGGAAACCTGTTTTTGTGGGTGATGACGTGACGGATGAAGACGGCATTGCCGCTGCGAAGAGACTAGGCGGAGCCGGATTGCGGATTCCAACCGACTTTCCAACTCCCGCAGCGTTTCGGGACTGGTTGGGAACACTGGTTGGAAAGGAGCTCTAAGGCATGGGGCGTCTTGTTGTTGTATCCAACCGCGTTCCTGCCCCGCGTGACCGGCATCAGCCCGCAGGCGGCCTTGCCGTTGCCTTGCGCGATGCACTGAGTGAAGGGCAATGCCTGTGGTTCGGGTGGTCTGGCCAGCAGATTTCCGAGCATGAGCAGGAAGACCGCGATGTCAGCATCGATCATGTGGAAAATGTGACCTACGCCACGATAGATCTGACTCACGCCGAGTTTGACGGGTTCTATCAGAAATATTCCAACGCCATCCTATGGCCGCTCTGCCATTACCGTGCAGGTCTGATGGAATATAACCGGAAAGATCGAGAAGTTTATCTGAGCGTGAACGAACTGTTTGCCCAGAAGCTTCTGCCGCTTTTAAAACCTGATGATCTGATCTGGATTCATGATTACCACCTGTTTCCGTTAGGGCAGGCATTGCGTGATCTGGGCGTGACATCTCCCATAGGCTTCTTCCTGCATATTCCTTTCCCGCCATGGAGCCTGATGAAGGCCCTGCCGGGCGGGGCAAGGCTTATGCAAAACATGCAGGCCTATGATGTTATCGGCCTACAGACAGAAGATGATGCGCGTAACATGAATGATGGTTTTTCCATCTGCGGTGTGAAGGCGCGGGCGCAGGTCTTCCCCATAGGCATTGATCCGGAAAGCTTTGCCGAGCAGGCCAAGGCTGGAGAAAATGTGGCGGAGGTGGAGCGTCTGCGTGAAAGCCTGGCAGGAAAACCGCTGATTATTGGTGTGGACCGGCTGGATTATTCAAAGGGATTGCCTGAGCGTCTGAAAGGATATGAAACCTTTCTTCAGCGCTACCCTGAACACCGGGGCAAGGTTGTTTACCTGCAAATTGCGCCAGTTTCCCGTGGGGATGTTGAGGAATACCGTCTGCTCAAGCAAGGACTGGACGAGGCCGTTGGCCGCATTAACGGCAGCTATGGGGATTTTGACTGGACGCCGGTGCGGTACATCACGCACCCGGTGCCACGCCATTTGCTTGCGGCCTTCTACCGGCTGGCCAATGTTGCGTTGGTAACCCCTTTGCGGGACGGTATGAATCTTGTGGCAAAGGAATACGTGGCGGCACAGAACAAGGACGACCCTGGCGTACTGATCCTTTCACATTTTGCGGGTGCTGCTCCTGAAATGGAAGATGCTCTGCTGGTCAATCCGCATGATGCGGATGAAATAGCCGAGGCATTGCACAAGGCGCTGGCCATGCCGCAAGCGGAACGCCGCTCCCGATGGGCTTTGTTGCAGCCTGATGTCTGGCGGGTTACGGCCGGAAGCTGGGCGCGGGATTTCATAAGTACATTAGCAAAGGTGAAACGCGGGTGAAGGCTGCGCTGGTTAATCGGAAAATGGGACTATTTCTGGCGTTGGCCGGAGGGCTGGCGCTGGGCGTAGCATGGTGGGTGGAACATGTTCTGCAAATCATGCCGTGTGAGTTGTGTCTGGTAGAACGCTGGCCGTGGCGCATTCTCATTCTGATTGGCATTATCGATATTGTTCTGCCGGGTGCGGCGGGTGGTCCGGTGCTGTGGCTGGCTGTGCCTGTTCTTCTGGCATCAGTCGGGCTGGCTGCGTGCCACGCCGGGGTAGAGTGGCAATGGTGGCCCAGCCCGTTACCGGGGTGCCATGCACCGCATATCACCGGCCGCACCATGGCAGAACGCTTGGCATCCATGCCGTTGCGCCCCTCCAAACCCTGCGATGCTCCCACCTATCTTGTGCCGGGCTTACCGCTGTCCATGAGTGTTATGGGCGGCCTGTATGCGGCCGCTATTCTGGCTGTGTTCTTTATCTGGAAACGCAGAGTGGCCCGCACAGCAAGACGGATTTTCTACTGAAAAGCTGCCAGACAGATTGCATGCAAAGCCTGTCTGATCAGACTACTCCGCTTTTTGCGTCTGATAGGCTGGTGCCTTGATGATGCCTCTGTCTGCACGTGGCTTGTAAAAATCTTTTCCCCAGCCCTAAAAATTTCTCGTCTGTGGCACGGTGCAGATTTTTCACACCGGATTATAACTGGTTTTCGTGGATCTGTGCTTCTTGCAGCACATGCTTGGCAAGGGTGGCGACGCGCTTGCTGGCTGCAGCACCCAACGCAGTCATGTCCTTATAGGAAAACCAGCGGGCTTCGAGAGCATCATCGCCCGCACACGGGGTCTGCAATGTTGGTGCTGATTCTGTGCAGCACACGGCGATAATGATGTAATGGAACAGCAGTGCGCCATCCGGGCCGTAGTGCAGGCTATCAAACACATCAGCCACATGTGTGGCTTTGGCGCACATTCCGGTTTCTTCAAGCAGTTCCCGTTCTGCTGCCTGAAGCAGGGTCTCGCCTGCTTCAATGCGCCCACCGGGAAATCCCCATAGTCCGGCATCCGGCGGGTTGGCCCGTCTGACCAACAGGAAATCGGAACCGCGACGTACTACGGCAAGAACCCCCGCACGGGGCATAAAGGGAGGTGTTTGGGTCATTACGTCTCTATCAGACAGATCATTCAACAGGGGCTTACGGAGGGGAGTATAGAAGGTAAGGCTGATTGATCAAAAAGTCAGAAGGTCTGTCAGGCGAGGAAGGCCGGGTAAGGGGAGAAGGCTGACCGGCAAAGCCAGCCCGTTTGGGTGCTGCGTTTCGGTCAACCTGTTCCAGCCACACGGTATGTCTTTTGAGACTCATGTTTCTGGAAAATTGCCTGTATGGCAGCCTCCCATATTTGCCATGCAACTTATCACGGAGGAGAGGTTTAGGCTTTGGGTTTCTCCGCCCTTATCTTGCTGATAAAGAACGGATAAAGTTGCAGTTTATATTTGTTGGGAGTTCTCAGGAATGACGGCAGAAATGCTTTCTATCCCCGGTCTGGCCAAACCGGCCTCACGCATCGCCCTTGGAACATGGGCTATTGGCGGGGCCATGTGGGGCGGACCGGATGATGAGAATGCCGCCAGAACCATTGATAAGGCGCTTGATCTTGGCATCAATGTTATTGATACCGCTCCCGTTTACGGCTTTGGTCATTCAGAAGATGTGATTGGCCGGGCGCTGGAAGGCAAACGGGACCGCGTGATTCTGGCTACTAAAGTCGGCCTGAACTGGCAGGACGGCAAGGTGTTCCGTGATAGCCGGCCAGAGCGTATCAAACAGGAAGTGGAAGACTCTCTGCGGCGGCTGCGCACGGACCATATTGATCTTTATCAGGTGCATTGGCCCGACCCCAAAACGCCGATTGAAGAGACAGCGCGGGCGCTTGAGCAGATTGTCACGGATGGCAAGGTGCGGGCTCTGGGCGTAAGTAACTTCTCGCCTGCTCAGATGGATGAATTCCGCAAGGTGGCTCCACTTGCCGCAGTGCAGCCGCCTTACAACCTGTTTGAGCGCGAGATTGAAAAGGATGTGCTGCTGTATGCCATTCAGAACAAGCTTGTGGTGCTGGCATATGGTCCTCTTTGCCGGGGGCTGCTGTCTGGCCGCATGACGGCTGACCGGAAATTTGAAGGGGATGATCTGCGCAAGACCGACCCCAAATTCAAAGAGCCGCGCTTTGACCAGTATCTGAAGGCGGTGGCAGACCTCAAAGCCATTGCAGACAAGCACGGCAAGAGCATGCTGGCGCTGGCGATTCGCTGGGTGCTGGACCGTGGGCCGACCATTGCTTTGTGGGGCGCAAGAAAGCCCGAACAGATCAGTGGTGTGGATGATGCTCTGGACTGGAAGCTGGATGAAGCGGACATGAAAGAGATTGACGCCATCCTGACCCGTGACATTACGGACCCGGTAGGACCGGAGTTCATGGCACCGCCCGCACGCGCCTGAGGGAGTGGCAGGAAGGGGCCCCGGCAGCGGGCCCCTTCCATATGGGCTTGCTGTAAGACCCGCCGTGGTCGCAGGGCTGGCGTCCGGGGTTTAACGTTGACTCGGCAAGCCGCTTTTCCGCAAGCTGTCAGGAATGAAAGACCCCTCCACCCTTCCTGAAGCGCCAGAACAACCGGGAACGGTCTTCCAGTTCCCGCTTCAGCAGGTTCTGAGCAGCCAGCAGGCGGCTGGCTATCTGGGGGTTTCTGAAAAACGGTTGCAGATTCTGGCGCTGTTTGGCGGTGGCCCGGCCCGCGTCAGGCAGGGCGGTGCTACGCCTCATTATCGCAAGGATGATCTGGACGCATACAGCGCCGCGCTGTTTTCCTATGCCGGACTTTCAGATGATGAACTGGCCCGGTATCGTAGCAACCGCACAGCAAGCGGTTTTTCAGGTATTGATCGCTTTATGGACATGGCCAGTCGAGATGAACTCTCTCAGGCGTGTGCCTTTATTGGCGGTCGTATTGCCATTGTTCTTGGTATGGTGGTGATTGTGCTTTCCCACACCCCCCTTTCACGCATGCTCTTTCATATGCAGTAAGGCAGTTTTTGGCGCGGTGGAGCGGGGCAGCCCTTGCGGGAGGCCGCGCTGTGCCCCATCTTGCTTTCTATGGCCACACAGTCTGCATCCCGTTCCTCTTCCTCCGCAGCGCGGGGAAAGAAACGTCCCTCCCTGAGCGAAAAGGCAGCCGCACTGCCGCCCGTGCTGTTCAAGCCGGAAAAACAGGCGGCTCGGCCTAAGCTGAAGCGGATGGAAGTGGTTTCCGAATATGAACCCGCCGGGGATCAGCCACAGGCCATCAAGGAACTGGTGAAGGGTGTTGAGGCCAATGAGCGGGATCAGGTACTGCTGGGGGTTACGGGCTCCGGCAAGACCTTCACCATGGCCAAGATGATTGAGGCCACCCAGAAGCCAACCCTCATTCTGGCTCCCAACAAGACATTGGCTGCACAGCTTTATGGGGAAATGAAGCAGTTTTTCCCGAATAATGCGGTCGAATATTTTGTCAGTTACTATGATTATTATCAGCCGGAAGCCTATGTGCCACGGTCTGACACCTATATTGAAAAAGATAGTCAGATCAATGAACAGATAGACCGGATGCGCCACGCCGCCACGCAGGCGCTGCTGGAGCGGAATGACGTGATCATTGTTGCATCCGTTTCCTGCATTTACGGTATCGGGTCGGTCGAAACCTACTCCCGCATGGTGGTAAAGCTGGAATTGGGTGGCGAGATTGATCGGGACCGATTGGTGCGCGGTCTGGTGGAACTGCAATACCGCCGGAATGATGCTGCGTTTACCCGTGGCACGTTCCGCGTGCGGGGTGAGACCATTGATGTCTTTCCGGTGCAGAATGAAGACCGCGCCTGGCGCATTTCCCTGTTTGGCGATGAAATTGACGGCATTATCGAGTTTGATCCCTTAACAGGGGAAAAAACGGCAGATCTGCAGGAAGTCACCATTTACGCCAACAGCCACTATGTGACACCTCGGCCCACGCTCAATCAGGCTATCAAAGGCATCAAGCAGGAACTGCGCGAACAGCTTGATCGTTTCACGCAGCAGGGAAAACTGCTGGAAGCAGAACGGCTGGATCAACGCACTACCTTTGATCTGGAAATGCTGGAAACCACAGGTGTGTGCAAAGGGATTGAAAACTATTCCCGTTACCTGTCTGGCCGTGAACCGGGTGATCCACCGCCAACCCTGTTTGAATATCTGCCTGAAGATGCTTTGCTGATTGTGGATGAAAGCCATGTGACCGTGCCCCAGATTGGGGGCATGGAGCGCGGGGATAACGCGCGTAAATCCACCTTGGCGGAGTTCGGCTTCCGTCTGCCCTCCTGCCTTGATAACCGGCCTCTCAATTTTGCGGAGTGGGATACCTTTCGTCCGCAGACCGTGTTTGTCAGCGCCACCCCCGGCCCGTGGGAAATGGAACGTACCGGCGGTGTATTTGCAGAGCAGGTTATCCGTCCGACGGGGCTGATTGACCCTGTTACGGATATCCGTCCGGTTGAGCATCAGGTGGATGATCTTCTGGCAGAATGTCGTCTGACCATTGCCAAAGGCGGCCGTGTTCTGGTGACAACGCTTACCAAACGCATGGCGGAAGATCTGACGGATTATCTGAATGAAGCCGGTATCCGTGTGCGCTATCTGCATTCGGATGTTGATACGCTGGAACGGATTGAAATTATCCGGGATCTGCGCGTAGGGGCGTTTGACGTTCTGATCGGGATCAACCTTCTGCGTGAGGGGCTGGATATTCCGGAATGTTCGCTGGTGGCTATTCTGGATGCGGATAAGGAAGGTTTCCTGCGGTCTCGTACCTCACTGATCCAGACCATTGGCCGTGCTGCCCGTAATGTGGAAGGCAGGGTGTTGCTGTACGCCGATAAAATGACGGATTCCCTCCGTTACGCGGTGGAAGAAACAGCCCGCAGGCGTGAAAAGCAGATGGCATGGAACGAAGTGCACGGCATTACCCCGCAAAGCGTGCGCAAAAACATCAGTGATATTGTCTCTTCTGTCTTTGAGCAGGATTACGTCACCATCGCCCCGGATGAAGATACGGGTGTGACGGAATTTGTAGGGCAGGATCTTGATGCCGCTATTGCTGGCCTTGAAAAGCGCATGCGTGAGGCAGCCGCCAATCTGGAATTTGAAACAGCAGCGCGCCTGCGTGATGAAATCAAACGGCTGGAAGCGCTGCAACTGGGGATAGAGCCTCCTCCGCAGCCAACATCTACGGCCGGGAAAAAGCCAGCCGGACGGCGCAAAAAGCAGGATCAGGTTCCGCGTCCCCTCGGGCCAGGAGGGGGAGGGTATGACCCCAAACCCAAAAAAGGCCGCACCCGAAGCCGGGGTTAGCCGAAAGGGACGGGTTTTTTAAGAAGTGGAAACGGGCTCACCAACAGGGCAGGCAATCCTGCTTGTTCTGTGAGAAAAATGCGTAACATTTCTTAAAAATATCCGAAATATTGCAAGTTTTCTGAAATGAACGGTCTGTTAATGTCAGTGGCTTCATGAGCATGAGCATGAGCATGAGCATGAGCATGAGCATGAGCATGAGCATGAGCATGAGCACTTTTCTCTTTTAAAAGTCGAAGAACAGGCAGCCTAAGAGAACAACGGATAATGTATTGAGATGATATCAAAATGCTCGTCTTTTAATTGAGAGACCTCTGGTTTCTTTTCCTCAATTTTGAGAATGATATCTGAAAGCCTCCTAACAGCAGTGTCAGGAGGCTTTCAAAGTGATCAGGCCGGGGTTTGTGGCGCGGCGGTTCTGGCTTCCGCCAGCCAGCTTTTGACCAGCGTATAGGTTACAGAGAGAATAACGGGGCCGACAAAAATCCCCACAAGCCCAAAGGCGGACAAGCCCCCAATAACGCCCAGCATGATCAGGATAAGCGGCACGTCTGCCTGTTTGCGGATAAGGTAAGGGCGCAGCACGTTATCAATCACAATGGTCAGGACGGTGATAACCAGAAGAACAATGGCGCTCAGCATGTCCTTGAAGAAAAACATCCAGATTACAGCAGGAATAAGTGTTACGCCGGGCCCCGCCTGAAGCAGGCAGGCAATAAAGGTAATGGCGGTGAGAACACTGGCCCATGGCATGCCGGTTATTTCCATCCCTGCGCCGCCTACTGCTGTTTCAACAAGGGCTGTTACCGTCACACCTATGGCCACGCCGCGGATGGTGCGGCCCGCCAGCAGGATCATGTCCTTGCCGCGTTGTTCCGCCAGAGCGTAGCCAAACTCCAGCACCAGTCTGGTGGCTGCTTCACCCTTGGCGTGGAGCGCGGCCATGATGACCAACGTCAGCAGAAACTGTAATGCAAGCATGCTGAACCCGCCCAGATAATTCAGAACCCAGCGGATAATCTGTCCGGTATCAGGCACCATGTTATCCAGCAGCTGGGGCAGGCGTGCGTTTTCAATTTTCTGCCACAGGGTAATGCTTTTGGGTCCTATCAGCGGCAGGTTGGCCAGCCAGTGTGGTTCGGCAGGCACACGGAACTTCATGGCGGTCTCCCCAAACTGCATCAATTCTGCGGAATGGGTCATGAGGGTGGTCATTGCGAGCCAGAAGGGCAGCACAAATACCAGCAACGCAATTAGCGTGGTGCAGGATACGGCCAGAGCCCGGCTACCCCAGAGCAGTTTCTGTATGCGAAGCAACAGGGGCCATGTGGTTATGCCAATAGTCATGGCCCAGATGGTAGCGGGAAGAAACGGGCGCACCACCCATAGCGAGAACAGGATCATCACGCCCGCCATCAGGGCGGCCAGAACCGCGCGGGATTCCCGCGGCGTAGGAAGGGAGGAACTCATGCGCGGGCCTGTTGGGAATAGATTAAGGGAGGAAAGAAAAATGTCATGCTGAACTGTCTGGCTTGCAGGTGCGTGCTGCACCGGGGTTGAATAGTTCTTCTTTACTCTACCTCCGCGTTGCCTCCCACCCTGTAGTTCTGTAACTCCCTGTGAACGGAAATGGCGCGGAGGTCATGCCAGTCAAGGCAGATTTCAAAACCGCGCAGGTTTGAAAAGAGAGATCATGCCAGAACAGCTAGAACTGCCACCGTCCCAACAGAAACGAAACCTGCGGTTCTGGCTCCTGTGTGCAGGCGGCGGGCTATGTGTCGTAACCGTAGCTTCCGCTGTGGCAGGGTGGATGGCAGTCTCGCATGTCAATCTGGGGCCGTTTGTCGGACGTCGCGCCACAGCCATGCTAGGTCGTCCTGTTTCTGTGGAAGCCCTTTCCGTTACGCCTGGACGGTGGGTGAAGGTGGCTCTTTCAGGCGTGAAGGTTGCCAACATCCCCGGTGGCAGTCAGCCGGATATGGTGCAGGCAGGTAAGCTGGAGGCAGAAGTGAAACTGTCCTCCCTTCTTCACGGTCCCATGGTGGTGCGGCATGTGGCGGGGGAAGGGATTCACGTTCTGGTGGAACGTACGCCTGATAAGCAGCCCAACTGGCGTTTCCAGATGCACGGTCTGCCGGGGGCACATGAGGCGGCCTCGCCAGCGCACCCGCCGACATCCGGCATTACCTCACCGTCTCAGGTGGTTCCAGATGATCGGAGCGCCTATCCCACAGCGCTTGATGTGGTTTTTCGGAACAGTGATGTTACGTACCGCACGGCCCATGGGTCCTCATTCCGGACCACGTTGAACAGCGTCAACCTTCAGACAGAAAATGCCACAACGCCTGTCAAATTCGCGGTGGATGGGGCCTATAACGGGCAGCCGGTGCAGCTTACGGTTACCATGCAGTCCTTTGACGCGTTGCGCCACACCCACACACCTTATGGCATGGGGGTGCAGGGGCAGTCGGAGGATCTGAAATTCACCTTTGATGGCACGGCTACTGATCCGATCAATGCAGATGGTTTGGCGGGCAAGATCACGGCGGATACGCCAACTTCACAGCCGCTGATGGCAATTGCAGGCATGTCCGTGCCGCAGGATATTCCTTTGCATATGGAAGGCCAGTTTACCCATGCGGGAAATTTCTGGTCCCTCACACAAGGTAAGGGGATGGTGAAAAACAATGCGCTGAGCATTGCGTTGGCTGAACTGAATGAAGGCACACGCGGTCAGCCGGATCATGTAAAAGCCGATATGGCGTTTGACCATCTCAACCTGAATGATTTTCTGGCCGCAAAAGGGGCCTCCAACCCGGCTGGCACTGACATGGTGCTTGATGTGAGCCAGAACCCGGACCCGCTGATAGACGCATATCTTTCGGCCAAAGGCGTCACCTACAATATTTACCATTTTTCCGATGCCAGCCTGACAGCCGCCGTAACCCCCGGCGTAATGGCTGTGAAAAATCTTTCTCTGGCATATCTGGGTGCAACCATGACCGCTTCCGGCCAGATTGCCGCGGCCGATCACGGAAAAGCCCACGTGCAGGGAGCAGTTGCCTTAACAAAGGTGGATATTGACAGATTCCGCCGGGCATTGGGCTTTCAGGCTGTGCCGCTACAAGGGCAGGTGGATATGCAGATGACCGCCAGCGCCACACAGCACACAGTGAATGCTGTTGTTCAGCAGGCAGATATTGCCGCCGCTGTGGCCATGACCAATGGCGCGCTTGATCGCAAGATTATCCGGGCGGCATCGGCTGATCTGCGCATGTTGTTTCATACTCCGCAGGGCACAACCCCTGTTTCCTGCCTTCTGGGCGTTGTCAGTTCTCATGGTGGGGTGGGGCAGGCCGTGCCGCTGCGCATTAAAACGGCGGAGGGAACACTCTCCGCCAATGCGCGGTTTGATCTCAACCGGCGGTGGTTTGATCTGACATTTGGAAGCCAGGGCAAAACAACAGGCCGTTTTGCCTTGGATATTCCGGTGCAGGTGAGCGGCAGTTTCAGCAATCCACATATCGGGTTGGCACGGTGGTCGGCTGATGGACGGGCCATGCTGGCCCAGAGTGAACGGCTGAACGCCCTGCCAGCCGGGGTAAAGCAGTTTGCGCAGCGCAACGCCTGTTATCGGGCCATAGCGCAGTAACGGCGTTGACGGGGAATGAGGTGAAGGCTTGTTCCCGTCGCTTATCCCTTCTACCGTGCAGATGACAACAAGTTCATATCTGGACGGAACGCATGACAACGTCTGAGACCACACTCGAGCCAGATTACGCGGCCCTGGCCGCGGCACCTGTCTGCGCGGACCCGTTCCCGCATGTGGTGGTGCCGCATTTTATCCGCCAGCAAGATCTGCCACGGCTGTTTGCCGCCATGCCGGACATTCAGGCAGGCGGCTCCTTTCCGCCTGCGTCTCTTTCCCTGTCGCCTTTGGTGAAATCTCTGGTAGAGGCCATGGAAGGGCCGAAACTAAGGCAGATGGTGGCTGAAAAACTGGGGCTCACGCTTGAAAACGCTCCGTCCATGCTTACCATCCGTGGCCGCACACGGGAGAAAGATGGTCGAATTCATACGGATTCTCTGGCAAAGCGTGTCACCATACTGCTCTATCTCAACCCGGCTGATGAGACGTGGCAGAAACAGGAAGGGTGCCTGCGTCTGCTGCGCGGGCCCCATGATATTGAAGATTACGCAAAGGAAGTGCCTCCGGTGGATGGCACGTTGCTGATTTTTCCCAATGGTCCCACCACGTGGCATGGCCACCGCCAGTTTGTGGGGCAGAGATATACCATTCAGTTGAATTACATGACGGAGGATGCGCGTGCGCGGTCTGAACTCCGTCGGCATCAGCTTTCCGCTGTGGCGAAGAAGCTCGCCATTCCGGGTTTTGGTGCCTGAATTTCAGCAGTTTCTCTTAAAATCATGATCCACCACTCAAGGTAATAGAATGACGGCTTATTCTCTTTCCTCTGGTTCTCAACACAAGGCAACGGTGCGCGGTATGGCAAGGCGGCGGAGAATGACCTCTCTCATGGTGGCGGCCACCATGCTGGCAGGTACAGCCTTGTCCTCTGTTACCTGGCTGCCCTCTGCGCATGCACAGCAGGCAGCGCCGCAGCAAGGCACTGTGCCGGGCATGCCGTCCTCCCTGGTGCCCGCGGCGTTAAGCAGCGCGCAGGTCGTGCGGGCCACACTGCCCAATGGGCTGCGGGTGGTGATTGTTCCTAACCGCCTTGCTCCCGTTGTGACAACGGAGATCAACTATCTTGTGGGCTCGGCCGAGGCTCCTGCGGGCTTTCCCGGCACGGCCCATGCGCTGGAACACATGATGTTCCGCGGCAGCAAAGGGCTGGATAAAGACCAGCTTGCAGCCATGGGGGCCAGACTGGGTGGCAGCTACAATGCTGACACAACGGAAGATGTCACCCAGTACTTCTATACGGCGCAGGCGCGCGATTTGCCTATCCTGCTGAAAATTGAAGCCCTGCGCATGAACGGCCTGACGCTGTCCGAGGCTGACTGGAGCAAGGAACGTGGCGCGATTGAGCAGGAAGTCTCGCGTGATCTGTCCAGCCCGGCCTACCGCTATCTGGAGCAGCTTCAGGCCATTCTGTTTGCTGGCACGCCTTATGAAAAAGATGCTCTTGGCACGCGACCATCTTTTGACAAAACCAACGCAACACTTCTGCGCTCCTTTTACGAAAAATGGTATGCGCCCAACAATGCTATCCTGATTATTACGGGTGACATCAATCCGGTAACAACGCTGGATCAGGTGCGTGACATCTTCGGCGCCATTCCGCGCAAGACGCTGCCAGAACGGCATAAAGTGTCGCCTGTCCCGCCATCTGCTCATACCATCGCTCTTCCCACGGATTATCCGGTAGGGTTCGCAACGCTTGCTTTCCCCATGCCGGGCCGTACAGCCCAGGATTTTGCAACAGCGGATATCCTGTCCGATGTTCTGGGGAGCCAGCGTGGCGCGCTGTATGATCTGGTGCCTCAGGGCAAAGCGCTGTTTGCCGGTTTTGAATATGCGCCCAAAAAGGAAGCCGGTTTTGGACTGGCTCTGGCGGCCTTCCCCAAAGGAGCGGATTCCACCAAGACACTGGCTGATCTGCAGGGTGTGCTCGACAAGATCCGTAAGGAAGGTGTTCCGGCTGATCTGGTGGAAGCCGCAAAACGGCGTGAGATTGCCCAACTTCAGTTCTCTGCCAATTCCGTAAGTGGGCTGGCTGCGATCTGGTCCAACGCTCTGGCTTTCCAGAATCTGGAGTCCCCCGGTGATGTGGTTGCAGCCTATCAGGCCGTGACACCTGAAGCTGTTAACCGTCTGGCTGCCACGCTTCTTGATCCGACCCACGCTGTGACAGCCGTGCTGACACCAGAAAGTTCCGGAAAACCTGTGGCCGGAAAAGGGTTTGGTGGGGCAGAATCTTTTGCCTCCACCCCGGATAAACCAGTCAAGCTGCCGGATTGGGCGGAAAAAGCCCTGACCCAGCTTGAAAAGCCGGTGCCGGCACCGTTGCCTTCCGTCAGTACTCTGCCGAATGGTCTCAAGTTGATAGTCTGGCCTTCCCATGTCAGTCACACGGTTCAGTTGAGCGGCGAAATACGCCAGTCAGCAAACCTGCAGGAGCCAGTGGGCAAGGAAGGTGTGGAGGGCATTACGGAAGCCCTGTTCTCCTACGGCACCACCGCGCATGATCGTCTGGCGTTTCAGAAGGCGTTGGATGATATTCCTGCGTGGGAAGATGCAGGCGGAAGCTTTTCCTTGCAGACGCTCACGCCTGATTTTGAAAAAGGCGTCGCTCTTCTTGCGGAAAATGAACTGCATCCGGCGTTTCCGGATAAGGCGTTTCAGGTTGTAAAAATGCAGACGGCTCAGGCGCAGGCAGGGCAATTGCTCTCTCCTGGCTATCTGTTTGGTCGGGCAGTTACAAAAGCCCTTGTTCCCGCCAAGGACCCGGAATTGCGGGAGGCCACGCCAGCTTCCATCATGAGTGTCTCGCGCGATGATGTTCTGCATTATTATCAGGCAGCGTGGCGGCCTGATCTGACCACTATTGTTGTGACGGGGGATATCACGCCAGAAAAAGCGCGTGCTGTGGTGGAAAAGGCTTTTGGTGATTGGAAAGCGACAGGTGCCAAGCCTGATCTTGATCTGCCCAAAATACCGCTCAGCAAGGCATCCCGCGCGAATGTGCCTGATAAAAGCAGCGTTCAGGATGAAGTGATTCTGGCGGAAACACTGGGGCTGCAGGTTGCTGACCCGGACCGTTTCCTGCTGAATCTGGGCAATGAAGTCTTGGGTGGGGGGCTGTTCTCCTCCCGGCTGTATCGGGATCTGCGGGTTAAAACCGGGTATGTCTATTCGGTCGGGAGCAGCTTTGACTGGAGCCGGACCCGTGGCAGCTATTCCATTGAATATGGGGCAGACCCGAATAAAGTAGGGCAGGCGCGTGTGGCTGCGGTCAAAGACCTTCAGGCCATGCAATCTGCTCCCCCGACAGACGATGAACTGTCTCTCGCTAAAGCGTCTCTTCTGCGTAGTCTGCCGTTGCGGCGGTCCAGTCTGGGGGCAATTGCCCGCCAGTATCTGAGCCTGACAGACCTTGATCTGCCACTGGATAACACGGATAAGGCGGCAGAAGTCTATTACAAGGCGAGCGGCGCAGAGGTGCAGGCGGCATTCAAAAAATGGCTGCGTCCGGAAGACCTGGCTCAAATTGTAAAAGGTCCTGCCCCAAGCTGGTAAGGCAGAAAAAGGGCGTAAAAACCCACGATTGATTTGTGTAAAGAAAGGCGGACAATCCTTCTGAGGTTTGTCCGCCTTTTTTAGCTCAGGATGCTTTGCGTATTTTTACTATTATTGTTAATAGATAAAGAGCTTTTCGAATAATATCCGTTTGATCTGTTTGGTGTCTGGTTCGTGTCTCTAGGAGAAGACAGAAAAGGCTTTCACATGGAGGGATCTAATCCCCCCCTTTTTTAAGACAATTACAACCCAGTGATATTTTGAAATGCGGAGAGTGTTTGATAGGAACTTTCTGTAATCTTTACACACTCCTGTATGCACCGGGCTGGGTTTTATTTTTCCTCCGCCTCTGGGGTGGGGTGTCTGAATTCCATCATCAGTTCCAGATCATAATGCGCGGCTAAAGCTTCCGTTGCCGTGCGGGAAGAGTGGTGAACACGATAACGGCACAAAATTTCGGGCAGATAGCCGGGTGTTAGGTCGTGATCAATAAATTTCAGCCAGAAATCATAATCTTCCCAGCCTTCTTCAATATGGGAAAAGCCGCCCACTTTTTCCCAGGCATCTTTGCGGATAAGCGCCATGACATCCACATAATTGCTCTCCCTCATTCGCTCGGGGTTCCAGATATCGGCTTTTCCAACACCCTGCCGGTTCCCAAATTCTTCTATTTGTGTGTACACGGCAGGAAATTTGCCATTAGTAAGGGCCGCATAGGTTTTTTCCAGCGCTGTAGGATAAATCAGATTATCCGCATCCATAATGAACACGGCCTCGGCTGAAGCATGGTCAAAGGCAATATTACGAGAAAAGGAAGGTCCCTGATTACGCGGGTTTGCCAGAAGCAGGGTGCGATAGAAACGATCTGTGTTGTCTTCCATCCAGCCAGAAATGACCTCAATGGACTCATCCTTGGTGGATAGATCATCCACCACAACCAGTTCAATATTTTGGTGTGTCTGGGCAGCAAGAGAGTCCAGACATTCTTCCACCACCTTTGCGTAATTGTAGTTGGTTACGCAGACAGTAATAAGGTCTTTGGGTTTCCGGCTCTTTCTTTTGTGCAGGAATACAGTATCTGGAGCAGGGTCCCAGGGTTTCAGAACGCTCATTTCAATGTGCTCCAAACGGTGGCAATATAGTTTTTCACGTCACGGCTCTTGGATTGAAAAAGATCATCATCTTCTAGAGTATTTATAATATTTTCCTGAATTTCCGCAGCCTTTTCCTGTCCCTCTTCCGACCGGATAAGCCATTCAATCAGGTTGGGCATATGGCGCGGCGTTTCTGCAAGAAAGTGTGTGCCTTCCTTGTAAAGCGGGTGAGGGAAGCACTCCTCTGTCACGACAATGGAACCGGAAGCCATCCCCTGTTTGACAATACGGTGCCATTCGAAAAAACTATTGTCATCTCTATGGATGTTGAGAGAAATTTTTGAATTTTCGGAAACGTAGCGTGGCAGGCGTGAAAGAATATCGTAAACGCCCGAAGCAGGAAGTGGGCCTTCTGCTTTTCGGTAATAGAAAAATGTCTGGTAATCTGAAAAAAAACTGGCGGAGCGGGAGAAAAATTTTTCTCTTTTGCGGGATGCGTTGCCGAAGAAACTGACATCAATACTGCGTTCATGAAATGGCCTGAACGGGGATGAGTTTTTCTGTGCGCCTTCGGGCAGCACCCGGAAGAGGGGATGTTTGCGATCTGATGAGGTAAGGAGGCAGTCTTGCATCTCAACGGGTGGGTCAAAATGAAAAACAGGGAGGCCAACATCCGAAAAAGATTTCAGATTCTGGTAGCAGAGATCCATCACGCCAGCAGACATGAAGATGTAAATGATCCCTCGTGTGAACCAGAGTGTCTGTGGCTGCTCTGTATTGAACATAATGGCATTGCGGATGATCTCATCTTTTTTCCAGGGTTCACTTCCTGAAAGAAAGAAAAACTCATGCGGTGCGCAGAAAATACAAAGGTCTGGTGCATCCTGTACGTTTGTTTTTTCCGTTAGAAGTCTGGAATTCAGTCCGCTTTCATTGAGGTAGTCATTCAGACACTCGGAAATTTCCTTAATAAAGGAATTGCCTTCTGAGTGATGAAAGACCCCGATTGTTTTAGGAGCAGGCTTCCTGAGAGATTTGGTAGATATTTCATACTGGACAGGCTTCCGGCACTCAACGCCCAAAGCATGTGCGATTGATCTTTTGGAAAAGATATCGCGGCCTTCTCCAATGCCGTAGAGCAGGGCATGGCGTAGGGGCGAGAGCGTTGTGGAAGCGACATCTCCGTTCATGTTGAGGTAATCATCGGCATTAAAAAATGGATAGTTCTTTAATCTATTAAGGGCGAGCGTAATGGAATGATAGGAATATTCTTGCAGGAGGCCTTTTTCAAAAAAATGCAGATTTTCATTATTTCTTAAATAGTGGGCAAATGGGTTTTCACCGTTTCCGAGTGTATTTTTGTATAAATTGTAGTAAATTTTTGTATTGAAATTTTCGTTTGGGTTTTTGTTTTCTTTATACCCAAATAAAACATAATGTACAATCGGATCAAGACCAGATGTTTCTACATCTGGGTTTTCTGAAGTGTAGTATTCGTAATCAAATTTTTTGGATTCTATTATCGTTTTTATATCTTTTTTATTCCAGGCAGTTAAGGTGGCCATAATGTTTCCTGCGGGTTTGGATCAAGTCTCTGTTGGAATAATGGTACAGCAAAAGCGGAGGTGTGAGAATGCGGACGAGCGCTCGAGCAGCTCCCAAACTCACGGAATGCTTTGCCCGATGAGGTTTTTGAAGGAAGGTGCAGGACGGGGGATCAAGAGTATAGAATATAGTGTTGTCATAACAATATGAACTGTGTTCATCTATAAAAATGTACAATCCCTATAAAAACTGGCGTTAAAGTATTTCAAATAATATAATCTGATTTAAAAGGCGCGCGTTTAAGGTCAATTTTTAAATGTTTTATAAACATAAACATTTAAAAATTGGGAATTGTGCTTTTTGAAACCATGCAAGAATAAAAACGTTTCGATCGTGTTTTTGTGGGTGGACAATAGCGCAGAGGATTGCTTATTTTTTACTATCATATGTGCGATTGTGAGTTGGCGGAATGACCAAGGTTGCTGTTAAGCAAAAACGAGCCGTGAAACCTCGTGGGGTTTCGGAACAGAAAGTGGTGCGGCGGACCGCTACCCGTAAAAAGGCTCCTGTTAGTGAGCCGGTGCAGGACGATGTGGTGGCGGATGCCCCACAGGTTGTAAAACCTCCGGTAGATAACGCTTTAGCAGCAAGCGCGATCGCATTTGATGGTCTGTGGTATCTTGAAACCTATCCCGATGTGAGGGCAGCCGGAATGGATCCGCTGGAGCACTTCCTTGAAAATGGTGTAAAGGAAGGGCGCAATCCTAACCCCCATTTTGATGGTCAGGCTTATTTGCAGGCTAACCCGGATATTGTGGACTTCCCGCCCGGACCTTTCATTCATTACGTATGTTATGGCTTTCAGGAAAAGCGTCCTCTGCGCTAATTCTGGCGGATGTAGCGTGCTGTTGTGGCAGCGCGCTACACTATTTTGTGCTTTGGTCTAACGTATTCCGAAGTATTTCTAGAAATTATAGTGTTTACGAATAAAAATATTATTCTAAATGGCTGTCCTTCTTCGGAAAGGCTTATTTTTCTTCCAAAGAAACATCCGCCGTATCTAAAGAACCTAGAAGCGAAAGCTGTGTTTCCGTAGTGGGGCTATCTGTCTGGTCGAGAGACGAGAGCGTAATTCCTAGTAGGCGCACCCCACGGGTAAGGGGTAAAAGCGGGTTTAAGAGTAAAACTACTATTTCTTCCAGTTGAGCAACGTCCTGAACGGGGTAGGGTAAGGATTTGCTGCGGGTGAGTTGGGTAAAATCTTCGTAGCGCAGTTTCAGGGTAACCGTTCGACCTGAAAGGTTACGCTTGGTGCAGGCCTGCCAAACGGCTTGGCCCAGATGGCCCAGGGCAGAGTGGAGATCGGTTTTGAGCCGGATATCCCGTTCAAAGGTTGTCTCCTTACCAATGGATTTACGCGGACGGTTGACCTCCACCGGCCGATTGTCTTCGCCGCGTGCAATGCCATGGTAGAAGGATGCGGCTTTTCCAAAATGTTGCACCAATGTGGAAAGAGGCTGTGCGCGTAAATCTGCTCCCGTGTAAATGCCCAGAGCATTCATGCGTGCGGCTGTCGCTGGGCCTATACCGTGAAACGCCGAAACAGGCAGATCAGCCACAAAAGCTTCTCCTGCCCCTGGGGGAATAACAAACTGCCCATTGGGTTTACGGTAGTCTGAAGCCAATTTTGCCAGAAACTTGTTATAAGAAATACCGGCGGAAGCCGTCAGGCCTGTTTCCGCCAGAATGTCAGCACGGATTTCCTGCGCAATAATGGTGGCATAGGGGCGTGGCAATAATGGTTGGGTAACGTCCAGATACGCTTCATCTAACGAGAGAGGTTGGATGAGAGCGGTATAGCGGGCAAAAATAGCGTGAATCTGGTTAGAAACCGCGCGATACACATCAAAACGGGGTGGCACAAAAACAAGGTGTGGGCATTTGCGTTTCGCCACAACCGAGGGCATGGCTGAACGGACTCCAAATGTACGCGCTTCATAACTGGCTGCGGCCACCACGCCGCGTTCCCGGCTTCGCCCTACGGCCACAGGGAGGCCTTGGAGGCGGGGGTTATCACGCTGCTCAACAGAGGCGTAAAACGCATCCATATCAATATGAATAATGCGGCGCACGGGGTGGTTCATTATCAGGAACCTAACACACCTTGCGGAAAAATATTAAGACCGGCCAAATCAGAGAAAGCCTAATGCGGCTGCGCTTTTGTTTTAGGTGCACAGGGGTAGGCTTCCATAATGTGCCCGTAGAATAAGCAGCATCGGGCGCGTATGGCAGACGCTCAGGAATGTTTATTTATTGTTTCTTTTGTCTCGGAAGGGGGACTTGCCACCAAGACGCTTCCTTATCTGCAAAGCAGATCCGGCGCGTGAGAGGGGCCAGAGACAACAGGGCCGGGCACCTTTTTCTTCCGGCATGAAGAAAGTGCGCCCGGTCCTGCCGTAGGGATAGGAAGAGGATCGTCTAGGGAAAAATAGTCAGAGTGTTTTTTGTGATTTGTGAGGTCGTAAAGTCAGAACAAAAGAACCATTCAGAGGCAGGGGATAGGGAGGCCCCCACCCGGATGGGTTAGTGGGTCACCTGGTTTGGGGTTGAAAGGGCGGTGTCATGCCGTGCTGTGCCCAAAGGCCAGCTTACATGGGTTGTGTCCATGTTGACGTCATGCCACCGGGCGAGTGAAAGGGCAGCAGCCGTTGTGGCGCGCGGGCGCACATAGGCCGATACCATTTCATGGGATGGGCGCCGGGCCAGGGTTTTGACCGCATGGTGCGAAAGCCAGTAGCCCGCACCAGCCAGACAGGCGCCAAGTGTTGTGATGGCGGAGGTCAGCCGCGCCACTAAAGAAGGAAAAGGCAGAAGCGGATGCAGCAGGGAATGGACCTCCGCATCACGCTCGTTCTGGGCAGCTTCTGTTGCCAGCAGCAAATTATATTCTGTGGGGGTAATGGCCAGTGCGCTGCCCGAACGGATATCAAGGGATGGAATTTCAAGTGCTGCCATATGGGTCAACGCATCATGAAAGGCGTTGGCAACGGCCAGAAATTCCTGCCGGAAGCAAGGGAGGAACAACCCTATCTGCCGCCCACACGATGCTGGGGGAGGGGATGAGACCGTACCGACAAGACGGCGAATGGTCCAGATTGTCAGCCGTTCGCTGCAGGCAAGATCTGTCAGGTAAACCGGTGAACGTGTCATGGCGCATCCTTGAGGGGAAAAGCCCTCATCCTCTATGCTGTGGTCAGTCTCTTTTAGATGAGAACAATTCTCATTTGCAAGATAAAAATCACATTGCATCCTCTCAACGGCGCAAAGGTGGTTTTTCCTCTTTTCTTGTGCGTCGTCATGAGGCAGTACAAAAGCATGTCTTCCCTTGCTTCTCTCTCCCTTCCGTTCCTCCGTAAACTGGAGCCGGAAACGGCGCATGACATGGCGCTTGATGCGCTCATGCTCGGCCTTTCCGTCCCCGTTAAACGGCCGGTTGATGATCCGGCTCTGGCAACCCGTGCGCTGGGTATGCGGTTTTCTAATCCTATCGGCATGGCTGCCGGGTTTGATAAAAATGCCCGCGTGCTGCGTCCGCTTGCCCAACTGGGATTCGGGTTTGTGGAAGCCGGAACGGTTACGCCGCGCCCCCAGCCCGGTAACCCTCGGCCGCGCCTGTTCCGCCTTACGGAAGATCGGGCCATCATCAACCGGATGGGTTTCAATAACCAGGGGATAGACCGCTTTGCCGTGCGTCTGGCCCGTCTGCATCGCACTCTGCCTTCCGGGCGTGGCGGTGGGGCAGGGGCACCCGTGGGGGCCAATCTGGGCATCAATAAAACCGGCGCAGATCCGGAGCGGGATTATCCTGCCCTGGTGGGGCGGGTGAAGCCGTATGTCAATTACATTGTGCTCAATGTGTCTTCTCCCAATACGCCGGGCTTGCGGGGCCTGCAGGATGCCAGCCGTCTGAAAGGTATTCTGGATGCCATTGCCCAACGCCATTCGGAACGCCCGCCACTGTTGGTGAAACTGGCGCCCGATCTGGAAAATGATGCCGTTGGCCCGATTGTTGAGGCCGCTATAGCGGGGGGTGCACAAGGACTTATTGTCACCAACACCACGTTGGCACGGCCGTCTTCCTTGCAAAGTCCATTCAAAGCGGAAAGTGGTGGCCTTTCAGGCAGGCCGCTGCGCCCGCGTGCCACGGAAATGTTGCGTCTGGTCGCGCAGGCGGCAGCCGGACGTATGGCGCTGGTGGCCTGCGGCGGCATAGAAAGCGGCGCGGATATTCTGGAACGTATCCGGCTGGGGGCTGATCTGGTGCAGGTCTATTCGGCTTTTGCCTATGAAGGACCCGCCCTCATCGCGCGTCTTAAGCGGGAAATGCTGGAGATCATGCGGCAGGAC
This sequence comes from Acetobacter tropicalis, assembly GCF_030644465.1. NCBI lineage: Bacteria > Pseudomonadati > Pseudomonadota > Alphaproteobacteria > Acetobacterales > Acetobacteraceae > Acetobacter > Acetobacter tropicalis. The sequence goes on from NZ_JAUYUW010000001.1 coordinate 2,353,975, forward strand.
AATATTGAGATGCTTGATGATATTCGGGGAACGGCTCTGTAATGGCGGATAGCATGTACTCAATGCAAAGCCTGACTGGTCTGAAAGCTCTGGCTGATCAGTATGATGGCTACATTGTTGATCTGTGGGGCACGGTTCATGACGGCATTCAGCCATATCCTGGTGCCGTAGAGTGCTTGAAAGCGCTGCGTCAGGCTGGCAAGCGAGTGGTTATGCTGTCCAATGCGCCAAGACCGGCAGAAGTGGTCTGCAAGCAGCTTGAAGGCTTTGGCATAGGCCGTGACCTGCATGATGGTGTGATGACCAGCGGAGAGCAGGTGCGCCACTTACTGCGGGAGCGTCATGATCCATGGTTTGCGCGCCTTGGTCGCAAAGTTCTGCATGTCGGCGGTACGCATGATCTTGGGCTGTATGAGGGGCTGGACCTTGAGCGCGTAGCAGACCCGGCAGAGGCTCAGTTCATTCTCAATACGGGGCCAGATCAGGAACGGGGTGTGGAGTCGGTTGACCCTTATCTGCCGGAACTCCGTATCGGGCTTGAGCGTGGTTTGCCCATGCTCTGTGCCAATCCGGACATGGTTGTGGTCAAAGGCGGCCGCAGGATGATCTGCGCCGGGGCACTTGCCTCGTTTTATGAGCAGGAAGGCGGCAATGTACGCTGGGTTGGCAAACCCTATGGCGAGATCTATGCGCCTGTCTTCACCATGCTGAATGTGCCGCAGGGGCGTATTCTGGCACTTGGTGATGCTCTGGCGACCGATATGCGCGGTGCAGCCGTCGCCGGTATTGACGGCGCGTGGATTCTGGGAGGCATCCATCAGGAAATGCTGGGGGATGATGCTGGTCTGGCAGCGGAGGAAGCCGAAGGCGCGGGCCTGCGCCCGGTAGCAACTCTGCCGCGCCTTGTGTGGTAATCATCCCGGAGGACACGAACCCTGCGGGAAGAAGGTCACTCCAGAAAGGCAAGAAGAGGCAATGCTGCGGTTTGAATAGTCAAGCAGCTAAAGGCGATGGTTGAGGGAAAAGGGGTCCTTGAAGACTCCCGATGGGGATGAGGGCGAAAACCCAAAGCATTCAGGTTCACAAAGTCACCGTCAGACTCGCCTGATAGATTTTTCAAACAGCCTGCAAGTCTTGCGATCCATGGAATAAGAGGCAAAAGCCTCTCTGCTGTTAATGCAAAATCCCCTGCGTGTCAGAGCGCTATGATCCTTTCAAGGCCGCCTTCTTTTTACATCCGTTGCAGGAAACACGTTAGGGCCGTGAACGGATTGATTACGGTTTGAGGTGTCTGCTGTGTTCTGCCGAGCCTTGTGCTCGACAGCCTGTGGACTCTTCGTTTCAGAGGGGTGCTGGAGACATCCCTGCATGTAGCCGTTCAGAAGTCCGGTAGCGTCTGGGCTAGCAAACCGCCCTGCCGGATGGGGGCAATGCGGCGGGCGAGGCCCGTAGCATCATCCGTTTCAACCATGATGCCACACATGGTCGCTTCACCCTCTGCCGGTTGTAAGCGCTCTCCTGGCATTTTGCGCAGAAAGCGCGTCATGGCCGGTTCCTTGTTCATCCCGATCACACTGTCATAGTCACCGCACATTCCGGCGTCGGTCTGGAAGGCAGTGCCAGCGGGCAGAATGCGATGATCAGCCGTAGGGGTATGGGTATGGGTGCCCACAACTAGAGAAACGCGGCCATCCAGTACATTGCCAAACGCCCACTTCTCACTGGTGGCTTCTGCATGAATGTCCACCACAATGGCCTGTGTGGTCACACCCAGCCGATGGCGGGTGAGGAGTTCATTCACGCAACGGAAGGGGTCGTCCAGAGGGTCCATGAACAGGCGGCCCATGGCGTTGACCACCAGCGCCTTACGCCCGTCTGGCAGTTCCACCTGAACGCTGCCATGGCCCGGCGTGCCGGGTGGGTAATTGATGGGCCGAATAATGCGGGGTGTGGAACTGATATGGCCGATCAGGTCTCTACGGTCCCAGCTATGGTTGCCGAGGGTGATAACATCCACACCGCCTTCAAACAGGTCCGTGCCGATGGCGGGGGAGAGACCAAAGCCATGACTGGCGTTTTCTGCGTTCACCACAACCAGATCAAGTGCAAGGCTGGTTCGCAGGCCGGGCAGGCGGCTTAACACTACGTCTCGACCGCAGCGGCCAACAATATCTCCAAGAAACAGAATTCTCACGCGCCCGTCTTTCCGTGTGTACGTTCAGTCAAAATGCAGTCTCTCCTTTTCTGTCACAATGCAGGAGAGAGGATGGTCATAAGGTCCGGTGGGAATGTGGTCCACCTCCTGCGCCGCCAGCGCGTAGCCCACTGCATCTGCGTGAGGCAGCGTGGCGAGCGTGCGGTCATAATAGCCGCCCCCATATCCCAGCCGGTTGCCGCGTCTGTCAAACCCGACCAATGGTACCATGATGGCCTCAGGCGTCAGAACCGGGCCAATTGGCACACATGTGCCAAACCGTCCCGCCTGCATAACGCAGTCAGGTGTCCATACCCGAAATACGAGGGGATGCCCGCGTGGCGGCGTTTCGGGCAACAGGACCGTTCGGCCAGCAGCCGCCAAAGCATGGCAGACAGGCCTTACATCAAGTTCGTGCGGTAAAGGCCAGACACAGGCGATCCTTTCGGCCTCAAGCGCCAGCAGGCTTTCCGACAGTCTGCGGCACAGGAGTGGATCAAGTGCCTGATCACGGTTTTTTAGCGCCGCGAGGCAACGTGCCCGAAGCTGCTTCTTGGCTTCGGCCACCGCCGGTGGATCAGATTGTAGGGGAGAAGAGTGCGGAGCCACCATGGCCGTTGGTCTTTCAACCTCCAGGACCTGCTAGTGCAGGTGGGCGCCGGGTAATGTGACCAGGGCCACAACAGAGCCAGCTCCCTAGGAAGTGCTTATCGGCCCAGGGGATGACTCGCCTGACGTGCCGGACAGCCCCGCCTCTTCTATGTAGGCGCGCTCAAGGGTGGCTGCAATAGCTTCCGCACGTTCTGCCAGATCAATCAGGCGGGATGACGTCAAAGCCTGCTCGGCGCGCATGCGTTCCACGTCCTGTACGGCCTGATTTGTGCTTTCTGGCAGAAGCTGGTCAGAAAGATCCTGAATTTCATCAGCCATCAGCAGAGCAGCCAGAACCAGAACGTGGCTTTCCCCGGTAAAACCAAGGGCGCGTACCCGCTGGGTACGGCGTTCTACCTGCTGGGCCATGGCCTGAACGTGCCGTTCCTGGCCGTTTTCGCACCCTACGGAATAGGCATGGCCATTGATACGGATTGAAACGGTTGCCATAGGTTACTTATCTTCCGGAGTGTCAGTCTGGGCAAGGGCATCACGCACACGGCTGATCAGGGCGTCAACATTGGCGGCCAGTTCCTGCACTTCCAGCCCCTGTCGCTCCTGGCTCTGCTTTTTCTTGTCCAGCGCAAAGGAAATTCTTTGCAGGGCGCGGTCCAGACGCACAATAGGGTCTTCCTGTTCCCGCGCCCCTTCGGCCAGAACAGGCGTGCTGTCAGGTTCATTCGTTTCGGAGAAAGACTGCCCCACGGCCTGGTCCTGCATTCTTTTTTACCCTTCAATTGTTTAGGAATCACCCGCAAACGCGGCTGCGTCAAGCATGGTCATGAAAAAGGCATCACTTTTGTCCCCCTCCTTTCTCCCCCCACACCTGTTTACACTGCATGATTATGCCTCTGGTGTGGCAGTGTGGGAGACCGCAAGTGCCGCGGGTGTGCCTTTTTCAAAAAACGGGCAACCAATGGTGGGGTTTCTCTCCGCACCCGGCGCAGCGGGGTTCATGGGAGTGCGCTGGTGGCTGGCCCTGATCGGGGAGATGGAAAAACACCTTCAACACCCCTGCTTCCATATTCTGGATTGTGGAGAAAGCCCGGGCTACGCCATGGCGGCGGCAGGCTTGCAGCAACGGATTGTTCTGCAGGGCGATTCTGCCGGAACCCGTGCCGTAAAACGTTTTTATGAGGAGGCCGGAGGTCATGTTTTCATAACACGCCCGCCATCATTTGACCTTATACCCTCATTATCTGTCACAACACATCTTGCCGCGTATTTCACACGCAGTTATTGCCAAGGTAGAGTTCCGGACCTCAACAGCCCGGAAGCCAAGCCAGAGGAAGGATTTCCCAATGACGCTTACCCCCCAGGTTAAGGCTATTCTTGATCAGTACGAGAGCGATAATCCCGGAACAAAAACAAATCTCGCCCGGTTTCTGAATGCGGGTAAACTGGCTGGCACGGGGAAGCTGGTCATTCTTCCGGTTGATCAGGGTTTTGAACACGGTCCGGCACGTTCCTTCGCCGCTAATCCGGCAGCATATGACCCCCATTACCATTTTGAACTGGCAATTGAAGCTGGGTTGAGCGGTTACGCTGCCCCGCTGGGTATGCTGGAATGTGGTGCCGCCACCTATGCTGGCGAAATTCCGCTGATTCTGAAGTGCAACAGCTCGAACAGCCTTGCCACGGAAAAAGATCAGGCTGTAACGGGCACCGTGGCAGATGCGCTGCGTCTGGGCTGTGCAGGGATCGGCTTTACCATCTATCCGGGTTCTGAATACTGCTTCGAGCAGATGGAAGAACTGCGTGAACTGGCTGCTGAAGCCAAGTCTGTTGGTCTGGCTGTTATTGTGTGGAGCTACCCGCGTGGCCCACTGCTGGACAAGCCCGCAGAAACCGCTGTGGATGTGTGTGCCTATGCTGCCCATATGGCTGCACTGTGTGGGGCTCACATCATCAAGGTGAAGCCGCCGCAGGAACTGGTGGCTCTGGCTGCCAACAAGCCGGTGTATGAGCAGAACAAGATTGATATCTCCACCATGCCGGCTCGTATCCGTCATGTAGTGCAGTCTTCTTTTGCTGGCCGCCGTATCGTGATCTTCTCCGGTGGTGACAAGACCAGCGAGGAAGGCCTGCTGAACACCATTCAGGGTATCCATGATGGCGGCGGCTTTGGTTCCATCATCGGCCGGAACGTGTTCCAGCGTCCGAAGGCAGAAGCGCTTGACCTGCTGGACAAAATCATCACCATCTTTAAAAGCTGAAACACGGAAACGTGAACGCAGGATAAGGGGCCGCGAGGGAGGGCCGTTATGACGGCAAGTGATCTGTATCTCGCAACCCCCATCCTGCAGGATGGTGAGGCATTTCTGCCTGATCTGGTACGGGGGCTGGCTGCGCAGCCTCCGGCCGCTCTTCTGTTACGGCTGGCGGATGCGCCAGAAAGCAGACTCATAACGCAGATTCAGAAAATTCAACCTTTGGTGCAGGCGCAGGATATTGCCCTGATGCTGGAAGATCGTCCTGCCTTGGCCCTGAAGACAGGGTGTGATGGCGTTCACCTCTCCACCGGTTTTGCCGCCAGTTCCGTGCGTGACGTACGCAAAAGCATTGGGGATGCCCTGCAACTGGGAGTTGCCGTGGGCGCCAGCCGTGATGCGGCCATGCGCGCGGGCGAGGATGGTGCTGATTACGTGTGTTTCAGTGCGGAAGGCGCTGAGGGCACGGCACAGGATGAGGACGAGCCGGAAGACCTTACCGCGCTTGTACGGTGGTGGTGCCTCATGATGGAACTTCCCGCCGTTGTTCTTGCGCCAGAACCAAATGATGTTGCCGGTTTTGTACAGGCCGGAGCAGATTTTATCATGCCCGCAGCGACGTTCTGGGCACACCCGCAGGATTGGCCCAGTTTGGCCTGAGCGCCGCCATAGTTCGGCCATTTGTTCCCGTCATGTCTGCTGGCAGTTCTTCAGGCTGAAGGGGATGCGTATTTTCGCTTACACTCCGTACAGTCTATGGATAAGGAAGTAAGGCTCATGATTAACAAAACCACATTTGCCGCAGTGTTGATGGCTGTCGGACTGGCTGGTGCCGCCTCTGCTCAGGCCCAGAGCTGGGGCAGCATGGGTAAGGATGCGCTCTCCAGTGCCACAAGCAGCGCAACCAGCAGTGCGAAAAGTGCGGGCATGGGCATGATGAGCAACATGCTCCCCAGCCTTTCTTCCGCCAGCACCAGCAATATTACCGGTATTCTGGGTTACTGCGTGCAGAACAATGTGCTGCAGGGTGCTCAGTCCACGGCGGCGTCTTCCGTTCTGGGTAATCTGACCCAGAAGGACAGCATCACGTCTTCCAGCGGCTATAGTGCTGGTCAGAACGGCCTGTTGCAGACGGGCAATAACCAGATGTTCTCGCTGGCTAATCTGAAGGGTGAGCTGAAGAGCAAACTGTGTAACATGGTGCTGAACAAGGCACAGTCCTTTCTCTGATCCATAGTCTCTCAAGCTTTCTGAGAAAAAAGCCTGCAGGTGAAAACCGGCAGGCTTTTTTGTTGGCAGAGATTTTTACAGACCGAGAACAGCCTTTAGTGAGAAGCCGCTTCCTGTCCTTGCAGAGAAGGCGGCATGGAAAGGCTGTCCAGCCCTGCGGAAGGAGCGCGATGGCCGGGAAGGGGCTGGCTGGCAGGTGCCACAGCAAGAGGTTGCTTGTTTACCGGAGCCGCTTTCCGAGCTGTGCCGGAGTGAACCTTGATTCCATGTGGGCGCGGCGTGGGCGGTGTTGCAGGAGGTGCCACAGGTGGCAGGATCAGGGACTGGGTGAAGTAAAGCATGCCATTTGATTGCGGAATGCCCGTAACCCATAGGCGGGAAGTCATGCCTTCTCCATTACCCAGAATAATCTGGCCTGTCGGCTGATCCACCCAGGCGGAAAGGATGTGCCCGTTCAGTGTGGGCAGTCCTACGGAGTGAGTTGGAGAGGCCGTGGCGGCAGCCCGTAATTGGGGGACGCTCCATTTCCCCTTCACAATGGAATAGCTCAGAATTTCCTTGAAAAGAGCAGTATTTTCCGGGGCCGTGAGTTTGCCGCCGGTCTGGGTATTGTATTGCTCCAGCACGGCATTAGGAATGCCGAACACTGTAAAGGGGCCATCCTTTTGTAGAATGGGCAGCAGGCCGGTTATGGTCAGGCCATGCGTATAATCGGCAAGCTCAATAGAACTTTGAACGGTTTCTGAAAGAGGGCGGTCACAAAACGCAGGTGTTTCCGGGTCCGCGTAGGCAATGGCGCTATCTGGGGCGTTCTTGCTATCAGCGGCCGCAACTTTGCGGGGCTCGTAGGTTCTGGTGCCGGATATGGTGGGCATCATGTAGGCGCAGGTGCCAGTAGGTGTTTTGAAAACATCCTGCCGTGCCTTGCTCTGGCAGGCAGAAAGCCCAGTTAACCCCAGCAGGGCGGTGCCCAGCAGAAACGGCTTTAAGGCGGCTGGTGTAAAAAAAGCCGTTTTCAGATGTGCTGCCCATGCGCGGGGATGCCGCATAATCGTCTCCCATAAAATCATGCCAGAAAAAGAAATCTTAAAGGCTTATGGCAGACTGTGCCGGAATGGTCAGCACCCATCGCCCCGCATGGTCCAGGCGGAGACCACACCATTCACCAGTTCAAATGTGGTCTGGCACGTATAGGTATAGGCCGTGGTTGGAAAACCGCCGCCCCATCCCCAGCCGCCCCAGCCGGGTCCACCCCAGCCGCCGCCCCAGCCACCGTATCCTCCGCCCCAACCGCCACCCCAGCCACCATATCCCCAGCCACCCATGGGGGAGGAATAATCGGTCTGCTGGTTGACGTAAGCCAGGAAGGTATGATCGCCTGATTTGAATTCCCGTGTCGGGACACCAAAAGTGCGCACCACATCCACTGCCTGCTTTCCGATCATGGAATCGAGCATGCGGCGTTCCTTGGCTGTAGGAACCTGACAAGCAGCCAGAGAGAGCATGCCCACCAGGAAAAGGCGTTTTCTGTGTGTCATGACAAAATCCCGACAAGGTGAAACATGCCAGCCCGGCACCCAGCCGGGCCATGAGGAAAACAAACTGGTAGAACTGTTACAGACTAAACGCTTATCCACAAGACATCCTGTATCCGTGATGTTCCGCAGGCCAGCATGACAAGCCTGTCAAACCCCAGCGCTATGCCAGAGCAAGGTGGCATGTGTGGTAACGCACGAAGCAGGGCTTCGTCCATTGGCCAATCTGGTCTTTGTGGGTAGAGGCTGCGCCGGGCGGTACGGTCGGCTTCAAAACGGGTGCGTTGTTCCGTGGCGTCCGTCAGTTCTTCAAAGGCGTTCGCCAGTTCCATGCCCGCTGCATAGAGTTCAAACCGTAATGCAACCTGCGGGTTGGCGGGGTCACGGCAAGCAAGGGCGGCCTGGCTGGCGGGCCAATGGGTAAGAAAAGTGGGGCGGTGGCGGCTAATGGCTGGTTCCACCCGTTCCAGCAGCAGCCGGAAAAAAAGGTCTTCCCAGTTTTCCCCCTCTCGCAGGCTGCATCCTGCCGCAGTGGCCAGAGCCTGCGCATCTCCCTCGGTCGGCAGCAGATCAACGCCTGCATGGCGCTGAAAGGCCTCGGCCATGGTCAGGCGTTCAAAAGGCTGTGTCATGTCCAGCGCGTTACTTTGGCCATGGCGTGTGAGAGTAGGGGGCAGAACGGCTTTCACCAGGGCTTCCGTTTCATCCATCAACCCATGAAGGCCAAGGCCCGGGTGATACCATTCCAGCATGGTAAATTCCGGTGCGTGCAGGCCGCTGCGCTCGCCATTGCGCCATACCCGCGCAAACTGGAACACCGGCAGCCCGGTGGCAGCCACAATCCGCTTCATGGCGAATTCCGGGCTGGTATGAAGGAACAGGTCTTCCTGCTGGCCCTGTGGCGTTTCCCTGACGGTATGGAAAGGGTGCAGATGCACTTCCTCCCCCGGTGTGGGCACCACGTACGGGGTTTCTACTTCCATGTGGCCTCGAGCTTCCAGAAACGCCCGAACGCCACGTTGCATCATGCTCCGCCGATGCAGAAAAGGCAGCCGGTCCCGAATATGGTCAGGGTCTTCCCCGCCAGAAAAAGAGACTGAGGAAGCGGGTGCCGTGCGTTGTGTTGTTGCAGGAATGGACATGGTGAGAGTAGAGCCGTGACATGTCTCATTCGGTCAAGCCCCATCCTTCATCCCGCAGGCCCTTACGCACGCCTGATGATCTGATTGCCGTTGGTCTGGTGCCACCAGAGCAGAAGGCTGCGCTTGAAGCTGTGGCAGAGCAGTATGCCACAACCATTCCCCCCGCTTTTCTTGATCTGATTGAACAGCCGGATGACCCGATAGGCATTCAGGTCATCCCCTCGCCGGAAGAACTGCTGGTCACACCGGAAGAACGGTCAGACCCGATCGGGGATGATGCGCTCTCTCCTGTGCCCGGTATTGTGCATCGTTACGCAGATCGTGCGTTGCTCAAGCCGTTGCTGATTTGCCCGCTTTATTGCCGATTCTGTTTTCGGCGGGAGCATGTGGGGCCAGATGGCGGCGTGCTGGATGATGCCGCGCTGGAAAAAGCGTTCGAGTGGCTTCGTACTCATCCCCAAATTCAGGAAGTGATTCTGACAGGGGGAGACCCGCTCATGCTCTCTCCGCGGCGGCTGGGCCAGATTATGGCGGCCCTTTCCGCCATGCCGCATGTCACCACCATTCGGCTGCATAGCCGTGTGCCGGTAGCAGCACCTGAACGGGTGACGGATGCCCTGCTGGATGTTTTGGAGTCGGACAAGGCGGTGTGGATGGCGGTTCACGTCAATCACGCCCGAGAAATGACAGAAGCCGCGCGGGCAAGCCTGAAGCGTATTGTTCGGCGGGGCATCCCCTTGCTCGGCCAGTCTGTGCTGCTGCGGGGGGTGAATGATCGGGAAGAGGCGCTGGAAGCCCTGTTCCGCAGCATGGTGGAAGTGCGGATGCGCCCCTATTACCTGCATCAACTGGACCCGGCACCCGGTACGGCGCGGTTCCATGTGCCGGTTGAAGAAGGGCAGAAATTGCTGGCGGGTTTGCGGGGGCGTGTCACAGGCTTGGCGTGGCCCACCTACGTGCTGGATATTCCGGGTGGTTACGGCAAGGTTCCTTTGGGCCCGGATTATGTGGATGGAGCGCTACAGGTGCGTGATCCGGAGGGAAAGGCGCACACACTGGCGCGGCTATAACGACACGCCTCCTGCCCCCGCAGAATATGTGCCACATGAGTGGGGAGGCTGTTGACGGCTTTCGGCTTTCGGTGGTCTCGCGCCCTGAGGGGCTTACCTCACGTCCGTCAGAGTTTTGATATTGGCCTTCTGATTTTCAAAAAGGTCTTGAGTTCCGTGCCCGACGGGCTTGCGGCCTATGGTCCCTCCGCTCAGGAGAGAGTGGAAGCCTGCAGTCTGGTGTGCAGGGCGTCGATCTCCGTATGGGCAAAAACTTCCACCCCATGCTGGCGGAGTAAAGCGGCGGTCACACCCTCTCCGGCATGTTTGTGGCCCGTAAAACTGCCGTCATAAACAGACAGGCTGCCACAGGACGGACTACCATCTATCAAAAGCGCAAATTGACACTGGTTGGCTTGGGCCAACGCAAGGGCGGCCTGTGCACCAGCGACAAATGCGGCTGTAACATCGGCTCCCGTATTATCCATGACACGGCCTTTACCTTCAAGAACTGCCAGTCCGTTTTCCCGGTCGGCAATTTCAGCAGCAGGGCGAGGCGTGGGGAGGCCGGCGGCCCGTTCCGGACAAAGCGCAATGATGCGCCCCTCTTTCTGCCAGCGTTCAAGATGAGTATGGGCCAGCGTTTTGGCGGACCCATCGTAACGGACGGGCTGGCCCAGCAGGCATGCGCTGACCAGAATTTTAGCAGGATGTTCCATAAGCCAAGAAAACCAATGCCCGTAATCCGGAGTCAAAGGGAATAGAAAAGGCGCGCTCTTCAGGAGGAACGCGCCTTTTGCAAAAGGGAGAAACGGCCTGTTTGCAGGGCTATCCACCGAGTGAGTGGGGATGCCCCTGCACGCTGTTATTCGCCTGTGGCGCCTCCGCCGGGGTGTCTGCGGTCATATCCACCATAATAATGGGCCGAGCCTTTTTCTCCCAGTTTGGGGCCGCCAACCAGAATACCTTCCGGCATGCCCCATGGCGCATGGGGAGAGAAGGTATAGCCTTCATGCTCCAGCGTGGTTTCTACCTGGGGTGTGACAGCGCCAGCTTCCACTTCTACCGCTTCCGGCAGCCACTGCTGATGCAGGCGCGGCAGATCAATGGCCTGCTGGATATCCAGCCCATAATCCACCACTCCCAGAATAACGGACAGCACAATGGTGGGAATGCGTGAGCCACCCGGGCTGCCGATAATCAGAACAGGTTTGCCATTGCGGGAGACAATGGTGGGAGACATGGAGGAGAGAGGCGTTTTGCCCGGCGCAATGGCGTTGGCCTTGCTGCCGACAATGCCGAACATGTTGGGTGATCCCGGTTTGGCCGAGAAATCATCCATTTCATCGTTCAGGAAAAATCCGGTGTCGCCCCCAATCACTTTCGCACCAAACCAGCCGTTCAGTGTGTAGGTAGTGGAAATGGCAAATCCGTCTTTATCAATCACCGAAAAATGGGTGGTCTCGTGTTTCTCCGGTGTCGCCTCGCCTTCTTTCAGAGTGCTGGATGGTACAGCCGTATCTGTAGGAATATGGGCGCGCACCTCTGCCGCGTAAGCAGGGTCTAGCAGATGCTGCACCGGGTTTTGCACAAAAGCCGGGTCACCAAGCCCACGGCGGTCTGAATAGGCATGGCGCATGGCTTCAATTTCCCGCTGCAAAGCCGGCGCGGTGTGCAGGCCAAGCGCGTGCATGTCATACCCGGAGAGAATATCCAGAATTTCACACAGTGCGATGCCACCGCCACTGGGCGGAGGAGAGGTTTCCACCACATAGCCGCGATAATGGCAGCTTAACGGAGAAAGCTCACGAGGCTGGTAACGTTCAAAATCAGCGGCCTGAAGCAGACCACCATTTTTTTGCGATGCCTGAACCAGCGTTTTGGCTATCGGACCTTTATAGAATGCGTCTGCTCCCTGCTGAGCCACGAGTTCCAGAGAACGGGCCAGATTGGTTTGAACCAGCCTGTCCCCTACCTGAAGGGGTGACCCATCGGGCCGAAGAAAAATGGCGCGGGCTTCAGGGCTGGCGCGGAAAGCATCCGTGGAGGTATTGAGCAGGGCAACATCACCCTCTCCAAGCACAAAGCCATCTCGTGCCAGTTTGATAGCTGGCTCCATGACAACCTTGCGGGACAACCGCCCCCATTTGCGGTGAATATGATCCAGACCTGCCACCGTGCCGGGCACAGCCACGGCTTTCCAGCCCGTAATGGAAAGGTCAGGGATCACGTTGCCCTTGGCGTCCAGATACATATCGGCTGAAGCTGCCAGCGGCGCTTTTTCACGAAAATCGATGAAGATGGACGGTTTGCCCGGCTGCCGCAGAAGCATGAAGCCACCGCCGCCAATATTCCCCGCCGCAGGATACACAACGGCAAGTGCATATCCCATGGCAACGGCCGCATCAGCCGCATTGCCGCCCTTGGCCAAAATCTGCGCCCCGACATCCGATGCCAGTTTCTGTGCAGAAACCGCCATGCCATGCTTGCCCGGCGTAGGAGCCAGCGGAGGGAGGCCGTCTGGCTGGTCCTTGCCATAAGCCAGCGGGTCCGGTGCGGATGAACTGGCAGGTGCGGCAAGGGATACCGTGGAAAAACCAGCCGTACCGCAGGCGAGAAAAACCATGGCGGCAAAACGCAGACGTAAAGGCAGGCCAGGCGAGGATCGACGGGGCGGAAGCATCATGCGTGATCAGCCTTCAACAGGGTAGGGTGGGCAAGTATATCCAGCCGGGGAGAGTGTGAAAATCTCATATCCCGTTTCTGTTACCCCCAGCATATGCTCAAACTGTGCTGAAAGAGAACGGTCACGTGTTACTGCCGTCCAGCCATCATCCAGAATTTTTACGTCCGGGCGGCCGATATTGAGCATGGGTTCGATGGTAAACACCATACCAGCCTTCAGTTTCAAACCCTCACCCGGCCGACCGTAATGCAGCACGTTGGGTTCCGCGTGGAAGGTACGGCCAATGCCATGCCCGCAGAAATCCTGCACAATCGAATAACGGTTTTTCTCGGCCAGAGTCTGGATGGCATGCCCCACGTCGCCCAGCGTGGCACCGGGGCGCACAACCTCTATGCCACGCATGAGGCAGTCATAGGTGGTTTTTATTAGTTTGGCGGCTTTTACCGGCACCTTGCCAACGGTGTACATGCGGCTGTTGTCACCATACCAGCCATCAACAATGGAGGTGACATCAATATTGACGATATCACCGTCCTGCAGGCGCTTTTCGCTAGGGATGCCGTGGCACACCACGTGGTTGATGGAAATGCAGCTTGCCTTGGGGTAGCCCCGATAATTCAGCGGAGCCGGAATAGCGCCATGATCCAGCGTGTATTCGTGAATAAGGCGGTCAAGTTCCTCGGTGGTGACACCCGGCTTGACGTAAGGGGTGATCATATCCAGCGTGGCGGCAGCCAGACGGCCCGCAGCGCGAAGGCCTTCAAAATCTTCTTCAGTATGCAGGACAATGCCGCTTCTGCCGGCCATGCTTATGCTCCGTGATTTTTGCAGATCTTAATTTAGAGATATGCAAAATGGAGTGAGGCGGCAGTAAAGGCAACCCGCTTCCGGTCTGGAAACGGGTTGTGGAAAAGAATTCAGGTATGATTACGGGTGGAATGAGCCCGATGAACATGCTTGGTGGTGGTCGCCGTTGCCGGATGAACCTTGGCCCCAATCAGCCGGACATGATGGCCACCTGAAACAGGCGTTGCGCGCACATGCCGGGTATGACGGCTCAATGGCGCTTCTGCCACTTCAAGCGGTGCGTGTCCGTGGCGGGCTGAAGCCGCCGCCAGCATGATCACCCGTCCGCCACGGCGATGAGCCGGTACTACGTTGCGTGCCAGAACCAGCGGACGCGCAACCGGGGCAACCCCTTCGGCATCAAAGCCCCGGTCAAGCTGATCTGCCATCACAAGGGTGCGCTGCGGGTTGGAAGATGCGCCCATCACCACCCCAACAAGCCGCACATCATTCCGGATGGCCGAGGTCACCAGATTGCGGCCTGCTTCCTGCGTGTAGCCGGTCTTCATGCCGTCCGCGCCGACATAGGCCTTCAGCATGGGGTTATGGTTGGGGATCATGCGGCCATGAAAGCGGAAAGCGGCCACGGAGAAATAATGATAATCTTCCGGAAAGTCCGTCACGATATGGCGTGCCAGAATGGCCAGATCCCGCGCGGTGGTCATCTGATCTGGGTCAGGCAGGCCGGAAGCGTTGCGGAATGTGGTGTTGTTCATGCCAAGCGCACGTGCCTGCTGGGTCATCATGGCGGCAAATTGTGGTTCGCTTCCGCCGCCCAGAAATTCACCCAGCGCACAGGCGGCATCATTGGCGGATTTGGTGACCAGCGCCAGCATGGCCTGCTCAACAGTCAGGCGGGTGCCGGGAACCAAACCAAGCTTGGAGGGTTCCATTGTCGCGGCATGAATGGAAACGGGAACAGTCTGATCGAGCGTGATGGTGCCCGCCCGCAGGGCAGAAAACGCCATGTAAAGCGTCATCAGTTTTGTCAGGCTGGCAGGGTAGCGGCGCAGATCCGGATCGGTCTGGGAAAGAACGGCTCCCGTTTTGGCGTCCATTACAATGGAGCTGATCTGCCCGGCATATTGGGCGTGGGCTGCGCGCTGGCTGGCAAAGGTGGTCAACGCCACACCGGCCAGCAGGCCAACCCATTTACGCATGGCAGGACGTCGTTTACGGCGAGAAGGCTCCAGACCTTGTGTTGGAGTGTCTGTTTTGCATCCTGTTGCGTAAATGTCTGCCACTGCGCGATCCCACCTGCTTTATTCTCAGGATAATTCAGTCTGGTACTTCAGATTGCAAGACCGCGTCGATAAAAAAACTGGAGAATCCTGACCTTGGCGCGGTGTTCTTGTACTTGGTGTTAGCCTGTTATGTGGCATAAATGTGGCAATCTTTACGGTAGCGGCTTGAAATCAGGGCGTTTCGCGTGCAAAGGCCTCTTCCATCCCTGCGCCGAATTCCAATATGATAGCGCATGTCTTTCCCTCTTAAAATTCGGAAGCGGAGTTCTGGCCTGATGGCATCCCGTTCTTTTTCAGTCCTGCATGCGGGTAATGGGCCGTCTCGACGTAATGGCGGCGGCGCGGAGTCGGATGATGACGGCAGTGATGCTGGGGTCGTGGTGCGGGCCAAGCCTAAAACCCGTAAACCCGCCATGTACAAAGTTCTGATGCTCAATGACGATTACACGCCCATGGAATTTGTGGTGCATGTGCTTGAACGCTTCTTCAACAAGAATCGGGATGAAGCCACCAGTATCATGCTGAACGTGCACAAGCGCGGTGTTGGCGTGTGCGGCGTGTTCACATACGAGGTTGCAGAAACAAAAGTGACGCAGGTTATGGACCTTGCGCGCCAGAATCAGCACCCGTTACAATGTACGATTGAAAAGGATTAAGGCGAGTAAACGAAAAAAAGTCGCCCATAGCGTCTTTTTTATGCGGTTCTGACTCGCAATTCCGCTCAAAGCAGCCAAATATGATTCTGAGGGAACCAGACGTCTCATTGGACACAGTGTTACGGTCTGGGAAACTGGGGAAAGGAGCGTCTCGTCATGTTGTCACGCAATCTTGAGCAGACGCTGCATAAGGCACTTATTCTGGCCGGTGAACGGCATCACGAATATGCGACGCTTGAGCATCTGCTGCTTGCCCTGGTCGATGATGCGGATGCCGTTACGGTGTTCCGGGCATGCGGCGTTGATCTGGAACGCCTGCGGACCGATCTGACCGGTTTTCTTGATAAGGATCTGGCGGGTCTGGCGTCTGACCGCCCGACAGAACCCAAACCTACAGCGGCTTTCCAGCGCGTTATTCAGCGTGCGGCCATACATGTGCAGTCTACCGGGCGTGATGAAGTGACGGGTGCGAACGTACTTGTTGCCTTGTTTGCTGAACGGGAAAGCCATGCCGTGTACTTCCTGCAACTGCAGGATATGACGCGGCTGGATGCTGTGAATTTTCTCTCCCACGGGATTGCCAAGGCTCCTGATCGTTCCACGCGCCGTCCGGTTACTGGCACGGGTACCAATTCCGGTTCAGGGTCGGACAAGAACGAAGATGGAGAGCGCGGCGAAACACGGACGCAGAAAAATCAGGATGCGTTGTCCACCTATTGCATCAACCTGAATGCAAAGGCGGAAGCGGGCAAAATTGATCCTTTGATCGGGCGCGATACGGAAGTTGAACGCACCATTCAGATCCTGTGCCGCCGTACCAAGAATAACCCGCTTTATGTGGGGGATCCCGGGGTGGGTAAAACCGCCATTGCGGAAGGGCTTGCCCGCCGCATTGTGGAAGGCAATGTGCCTGAAGTGCTGCTGAAAGCGACCATCTACTCGCTGGATATGGGCGCGTTGCTGGCAGGCACCCGCTATCGCGGTGACTTTGAAGAACGCCTGAAAGCCGTTGTGACAGAACTGGATCAGGACCCGCATGGTATCCTGTTCATTGATGAAATTCATACGGTGATCGGGGCCGGGGCAACATCAGGTGGGGCCATGGATGCCTCCAACCTGCTGAAACCTGCTCTGGCGGCTGGCACGCTGCGGTGCATCGGGTCCACCACATATAAGGAATTCCGCCAGCATTTTGAAAAGGACCGCGCCCTTGTGCGCCGGTTCCAGAAAATTGATGTGCCGGAACCCACTGTGGATGATGCGGTGAAAATCCTGCGTGGCCTGAAAAGCAGCTACGAAAAGCACCACAAGGTCCGTTACACGGAAGAAGCCATTCGTGGGGCAGTGGAACTGTCTGCCAAATACATTCATGATCGGAAACTGCCGGATAAGGCAATTGACGTGATTGATGAAGTTGGGGCGTCCCGTATGCTTCTGCCTGAAGGCAAGCGGCGTAAAACCGTGAACCTGAAGGATGTGGAAGACATCATCGCCCGGATTGCGCGCATTCCGCCCAAGAGCATTTCTGCTGACGATAAAGAAGTGCTGCGGGCTCTGGAACGTGACTTGAAAGGGATGGTGTTCGGGCAAGATCAGGCAATTGAAACCCTGTCTGCCGCCATCAAGCTGTCTCGTGCTGGTCTGCGTGATCCAGAAAAGCCGATTGGCAACTATCTGTTCTCTGGCCCCACTGGGGTCGGGAAAACGGAAGTGGCCCGTCAGTTGGCGTCCACACTCGGTATCGAACTGATCCGTTTCGACATGTCGGAATATATGGAGCGTCACTCCATTTCCCGTCTGCTGGGGGCTCCTCCGGGATATGTCGGGTTTGATCAGGGTGGTTTGCTGACCGATGCCATTGACCAGCATCCGCATGCCGTGCTGCTTCTGGATGAAATCGAAAAGGCTCATCCAGATCTGTATAACGTGCTGCTGCAGGTGATGGATCATGGCAGACTGACCGACCATAACGGCAAGACGGTCGATTTCAGGAACGTTATCCTGATCATGACCACAAATGCCGGGGCGGCTGATCTGAGCAAGGAAGCCATCGGGTTTGGGCGTATCGCGCGTGATGGTGAAGATGAAGAAGCCATCAAGCGGCTGTTCACACCGGAATTCCGTAACCGTCTGGATGCGATCATTCCGTTCGCTAACCTGACGCCGGAAACGGTGGGCCGTGTGGTCGAAAAGTTTGTGTTGCAGCTTGAAGCACAGCTTGCTGACCGTAACGTGACGATCGAACTGTCTTCCGCAGCCAAGGAATGGCTGGCCGAACGTGGGTATGACAGACTGTATGGCGCGCGGCCGTTGGGCCGGGTCATTCAGGAATCGCTCAAGAAGCCTCTGGCGGAAGAACTGCTGTTTGGCAAACTTGTCAAAGGCGGTGCAGTGAAGATCGGCCTGAAGAACGGCGCTCTGACGTTCGATATTGTGGAAAGTAAAGCGCTTGGTACTCCGGCATCTGATGAAGATGAACGGGGCAGTGAGAAGGAAGAAGAAGCGGCGGGCTAAACGGCTTCTTCTGACGCAAAAACTGGAAACGGCCAGTCAGAGAGTTCTGACTGGCCGTTTTTTATGCCGATAGCATTTTACTCGTAGCGATGACCATTGACGGTTACATACCCCGACACATGCCAGGCGCGTCCTGTCCCATGATGGGTCCAGTCCACTCCCTGTTTCCGGAAAGAATCGTAATAATAACGGCCCACCACTTCTACCTGATCCCCTTTGTTGACCCATGGCCAGGCCGGGGCATTCATCTCGTCCAGGCCGGAGACAATTCGGATGGAAATATTCGGGGCAACGGCCACATAGAAATAACCATGCCACCCACTGCGTGTCCGTCTTGCCTTGGGGGAGAGGGCAATAACCGTGCCGCAGATATGTACTGGCACATCAGCCTTGGGCCCACCATTTTCAAAGGCTTGCTGTTTCGCCATGAAATCACGGTTGTCACAGCTAGCGGGAACAGTCTGATAAGCCTCGGAGCTTCTTGCAAAAGAAGCAGGTGTTGCCAGAGGTAACCCCAGACTTAAAAGAGCCGCAGCCAATAAGGCGCGGGGGAGGGCAGATGTAGCCATTAACAAAAAAACCTTCTTTCAAAACAGTCAGGAGCCAGACAGAACGTGACCAGAGAATGGTAACTGCCAACTGCCTCGCTCACTCCTGCGGTTACAGACCTTTTTATGCATGAAGTGCGTTTAGGGATGCTCGCTTAAGAGGCGCGTACGGTAATCATCCAGAAATTTAGCAACTTCCGGTGCAGGCTTGGGGGCTTGCTGTTGCAGGTTCTGCAGCGCACGGATAATGGCTCCAATCACTACCAGACGTGCATACCATTTGTGATTGGAAGGGACGACAATCCAAGGCGCGTAAGGGCGAGCAGTTTCAGAAATGGCATTCTGATAAGCCTTCTGATAGTCATCCCAATATTCGCGTTCACGCAGGTCCGCAGGCGAGAATTTCCAACGTTTGTCGGGAATATCCAGTCGGGCCAGAAGGCGTTCTCTTTGCTCTTCGCGTGAAATATTCAGAAAGAACTTTAGAACGATGGTTCCCTGCCGGGCCAGATAATGTTCCAGATGGCGGATGTCACTGTACCGCCCTTGCCAGAATTCCGGGGAGTTGATCTCGCCACTTAAATGTTCATGCTGCAAAAGATCTGGGTGAACCCGCGTAACCAGAACATCTTCATACTGGCTCCGGTTGAAAATTACGATGCGCCCTACCTGCGGGGCAGCCAGATGAATACGCCACAGGAAACCGTGTAAAAGTTCTGTCGGACCAGGCTGCTTGAAGGAACTAACGGAAACGCCCTGTGGATTTACGCCGGACATAACGTGTTTGATGGTGCCATCCTTCCCGGCGGCATCCATACCTTGCAGGATGATTAAAACGGAGTGGGTCTGATTGGCGTAGAGCAGATCCTGAAGTTCCAGAAGGCGTTTTTTTACTGTTTTCAGAAGTTTGGCACCCTCAGCCTTGGTCAGGCCCAGATCGCCATCATCATCAGGATTGTGGTCTTTCAGATCAAATTTATCGCCGTTTGTAATGTGGTAGCTGTCCAGCGCACGCAGAAATTTGGCGAGCTTGTTCATGCTGTTCCTTCCCTGTTCTGAAGCAATGCTAAGCCTGAACCCGATGTTTGTAAAAAGATCAGCAAGGAGGTCTGTGCCATGCTAGGCGGGACGCTCAAAGGGAGGGGAAACAGGAAAAGCGGTCCCTTCTGTCTGGGCTAAAAAATGTCGAGAATTACGCAGGAAACAGGGGCAAAAACTTGCCAAACTGCAAGGTTCACCTCATATCGGAAGTATGGCTTTCAAGCATATCTCCCTTCTTCAACAGTCAATACAACCAGGTCATTCATTAACTGGGCTTCTTCTGGTGGCATCCCCGGCTTTGGGCGATACACCGTTTGCGCGGACAGTCATTTACGTGTGTGCTCATGCTCATGAGGGCGGAGCCATGGGATTAGTGGTCAATCGGCGCCTCCCCAAACCGGGGTTGGACGATGTTCTGGAGCAACTGGAAATAGGCCCCATTCCGCCGCTGCGCCGCATTGGGGTATGTGCAGGTGGGCCGGTAGATGAAACACGCGGGTTCGTGCTGCACTCTTCAGACTGGAAAAGCGAAGGAAGCTTGTCTGTTACTGGCGGTGTTACCCTTACTGCCAGTCTGGATGTGTTGAAGGATATTGCAGAAGGAAGTGGCCCAGAAGATGCCCTGCTGGCCATGGGGCATGCCAGTTGGGGGACGGGGCAGTTGGAAGAGGAAATCTTCCGGCATGATGCCTGGTTGCTGGCACCCCCATCACGTGAGATCGTGTTTGGGCAGGATTACGGCGCTAAATGGCGTCAGGCTCTGGCTGCGATTGATATAGATCCTGTGCGGCTGACCGGGCAGACGGGTCACGCCTGAGCAGGCTCAAATAAAAAACACCGCCCGAAGAGAAACGGACGGTGTTTTGTAACGTTCTGAATGAAGAACTTGGAAACGTCAGTTCTGGCTATCGAAGGTAATACCGTCTTCTTCTGCGCCGCTGGTGATGGGGCGGGCGGTAGCAGGAGCCTGTGCAAGCTGAGTGGCGCCAGCCTGTGTGTTCATCTTATGGGCCCAAGCGGTCATCACGTCATTGGCGTGGTTGCTGCCACTTGGACGGCGCCCATAGATAAAGCCGTATGTGGGATAAATGGAGCCAAACCCACCAGAGCGGTTGTTTAGAGCAACACGAACGGCTGACCAGTCATTGTTGGGAGAAACGTCAATGACCTGCACATTCCGGCTAATGCCATTTTGGGCCCAGTGGGACTGATCAATAACAATGGTGCGGCTATCAACAATATTCCGCACGACAGCCACATGGCCAAGCGGCATACGGCGCGTGCTGCGGAAATTCAGCACGCTGCCCGGTTCCGGTGCAGAGCCCCGTTCATACACACCAGCCGCATTGTGCCACCAGTCACGGGCATTGCCATGCAACATAACGTCTGAAGCAGTCTGAGCATACGCCACGCACTGAATGACATGCCCGGTAGCGTAACCACCCCGATGCCAGTGTCTGCCTGCTGCCGGGTGCCAACGGCCTGCTGCATAACGTCCGGCAGAGCCATGATAGGACGCAGCAGTGAATGTCATTTTGTGGGGAGCAGCATGCCGGTGTGCTGCGTGCCGGCTTTTAGCGGTCGCCGGCTGTATAAAGGCGGATAAGGACAGAAGCGAAACAACGGCCATTTTCAGTTTAAAAGCACCAGGCCGTCCATCTCGCATCTCAGCGTACCTTTCCTGCATCACGGGCTTAAGAGTTGTCTTCGCTTAGGTATAAACATCTGTGCAGGTCAGGCAAGCGCTCAATGCGGAGCAAAAACACTCTTTTTCGGGTTTGCACAAGGAGGGGTGGTTTGGAAGTAAAAATAGGAATAAAATCCTATAGTAAGCCATGAATCTGCCAAAATTCCGTCTCTGTGGAAGTGTAAACCATAAAAAACAGAGTGTGGCTCCGGCAGGAGGGAGTCGCAAAACTGTGGCGCAGATACCACGTGGTGCGTCCTGCCCCGCGCCGAAGCAAAGCAGGCTTATTTTGTTGTAATCAGCATGATTTCAACCAGCACGCGTGGGTCGGTCATGGCGGCCTGTACGCAGGCGCGGGCAGGGGCATGGTTTTCCGGCAGCCACGCTGTCCAGACTTTGTTCATGGCGTTGCGATCATTGATGTCTTTCAGCCAGATCTGAGCCTGCAACAGGCGGGTGTTGTCTGTGCCGTGCTGTTCCAGCAGGGCGTCAATCTGCTCCAGAACGTCTTTGGTCTGGCCTTCAATGTCCAGATCAAGATTCCGGGCGACCACGCCCTGCGTGAAAATAAAACCATGATATTCCACCACGGAGGACAGAATGGGGCTGGGGTTTGTGCGTAGAATCTTGCTCATGAAAAATCTCTTGTTTTTGCAGTGACAGAGGCAGCACAGTGCTGCTCCGTTGGGGCAGTGTCTCGGGTAAGCGCGTGGCGGTCAACCAGACTGTGCGGGAAGGCGAGCATAGACCGCCAATCGTTCAGGCGTATCAAAATCGACGAGCTCTTCAAGCGGGGCAGGCACAAGATGCACTTTCTGACCGAGCGCCTGAAGAAGGGCGCGTCCGCCTTTATCGCCCCGTATTTGCTTCAGTGCTGCAAATTCCGTGCTGCTCCACACAACCGGGTTTCCGGGGCGCCCCCCTCGGTCGGGTGCCGTCGCAGCAGCTTGGTGACGTCTGTGTTCCGCTAACAGCGCGTTCAGTAGCCCGGTGGAAACAAGGGGCATATCCGCAAGACACACCAGAACGGACGAAGCCTTCAAAGCCTCTGCAGCTTCAATTCCGGCGCGGAGAGAAGCTGAAAGCCCATCAGCCGCATCGTGCGCGAGACATAAATGCAGTTTCTGTTCGTTTTGGAACGTGTTGCTCAGGTGGGCGGAAAGTTCAGGTTTGTCTGGTGGCACAACCACAACAACCTGCTCCGCATTGCTGTGCAGGGCCGTTGAGACCGTTCTGGCCAGCATGGTCTGGCCTGCGGCATCGTGTGCCAGCAGCTTGTGGTCTGGTGCCGTGCGGGAGGATCGTCCTGCTGCCAGCACCAGCGCTATGGGCCGGAAGGCGGTGTTAGGCTTTACCATCCGGGGCGCTCGGCAAGGGCGGCTCCGCGACGGATCGCAACAATTTCCGCAAGGATGGAAAGAGCAATTTCTTCCGCCCCTATAGCCCCAATGGCCAACCCGACAGGACCATGAATACGTTTTAGATCCTGCTCAGAAAATCCTGCTTCTTTCAGCCGTTTCATGCGGCTGGCCTGCGTTTTGCGAGACCCCAGCGCCCCGATGTAAAATGCAGGACCACGCAAAGCGGCTTCCAGAGTAGGGTCGTCCAGCTTGGCATCATGGGTCAGGGTGACAATGGCGGTCATGCCATCCACGCCGAGCGCGTCCAGTGCGTCATCCGGCCATTCGGTAATGAGTGTTTCCCCCGGAACAAAGCCGGGGAAGCGCTCCGGAGTAGCTAAGGCTGTGCGTGGGTCTATTACCAATGGGGAAAGCCCGGTCATGAGGGCCATCTGTGCCAGATGCTGCGCAATATGAACCGCACCGACAATCAACAGACGCGGCGGGGGTGTAAGGGGTTGAAGAAACCAGTCCGCTCCATTTTCTTCTGAAACAGTCTGGCATGTGCCATGGCGCAGGCACTCTTCTACTGCATAGGCCAAGGCATCAGGGTGGAGGCTGCGGTGATGTGTGTCCAAAAGCCGGTGGTGTTGCGCATCCAGTGAGCGCATCATTACTGCCGGTTTACGTGTAGCCAGAAAGGCGCAGGCCTGTTCCAGAAGGTGAAGCGGGAAGGTGCCCGTCGGGCAGGACGGGCTGCTAACGGCTTCTACCAGCACATCCAGCTTGCCACCGCAGGCCAGCCCAACATCCCATGCCCGTTCGCTGCTGACACCATAAGAAAGAATCTCCGCAGGTGCGCCATCCATAATGGCCTGCGCGGTGGTTATCACATCCGTTTCCACGCAGCCGCCACTAACAGACCCTTCCACGCGGCCTGTCTCGCTGATGGCCATGAAGCTACCCGCAGGGCGCGGGGAGCTGCCCCATGTGCCGACCACCGTCGCCAGCGCAACTTTCTGGCCTGCCAGCACCCAGGTCAGAGCGTGGTCAAGTGGGGTCATGACCTGCGGGCGGGACGTGAGGGGCAGCACGGGCAGGTGGGGTTGAGGCTGGACGGTCATTTCTCCAGTTTATAACAAATGCGTGTTTCCTGCACACAACTGAAACAAGGGGCAGGCCTGCTTGGATCAGAGGTTCTCCAGTGCGTGCCCCCTTGATACCTCAGGAAAGAACACTACGTTACAACAGAGTGTTATTTAAGAAAGTAAGGATGCTATAAAATGGCAGAGTCAAGAGACGGTCGCGTAATCTACGTTGTGGCAGATGGCGGCAAGGTTCGTTTTCTGCATGATGCACAGGGTGAATTCAGAGATGTGCAGGATTTTGATGCGCATGATCATGAAGGCACGCCCGGCAAAGTTCCTTCCGGCTCCACGCCGGCGGATAACGCGAAAGACGCGTTTGCCCGTGTTGTGGCAGACCGCATCAATGCGCTTGTAAACAAGGGCGGGCAGATTGACGGGTTCGTGCTGGCAGCTCCCGCCCCCGTTCTGCATGAAATCCGCACGCATCTCAGCAAGCCTGCAGAAGCCAAACTGATCAAGAGCTTCCCCAAGGATCTCACAAACATTCCCGCGCATGATCTGCGGAGCCACTTTGATATTCCGGCTACCGGGTGGCAGCTTCCTGCCTAAGGGGCTTCGGCATATATTAAGTGTGTCACAAAACTGCCAGAGCTTTGCATCTGGCAGTTTTTTTATGGACGCCGTGCGGGAAGCACGCCAGTAAACGCAGCGAATGTGCCTTTCGAATAGTTTGGCGCGTGAAAGCCTATAGGATTATGCCTGCGTTCTGACTCTGTGGGTTGTAAAATTAAGGAGGAGAACAGTTTTGCACCAAGCCTATTCTGGCATGCAGTTGCAGGTAGTCCCAGTAACGCCGTTTCGTCAGAACTGTTCTGTGTTGTGGAATGAAGCAACCCGTCATGCCGTGGTAGTGGACCCTGGTGGGGATGCGGGTGTGCTAGGCCAATTCATTCGGCAGAACGGTCTGAATGTTGAGGCCATTCTGCTGACACATGGCCATCTTGATCATGCAGGCGGTGTGGCTGCCTTGTCCCGTTTGCTGGCTAAACAACAAAAAGCCCCACCTGTCATCATCGGCCCTACGGCAGAGGATGGTTTTCTTTTGTCCTCCATTGAAAACCAGGCACGTCATTTTGGCTTGGAAGGGTTGGAAAACGCCAAAGTGGATCGTTACGTTGTAGAAGGTGAACAGATACAGGCAGCCGGACGGACGTTTGATGTCATTCATGTGCCCGGCCACACCCCCGGCCATGTGGTATTTGTTGATAAAGCAGCAAAATTTGCCTTTGCGGGGGATACCTTATTTCGGGGCACAATTGGGCGGACAGACTTCCCTTACGGGGACGGAGATCTTCTTGTAAGGTCTATCAAAGAAAAACTGCTTCCCTTGGGGGATGATATTGTGATTATGCCGGGGCATGGCGGCTCAAGTACCTTGGGTGCTGAACGTATGAACAATCCGTTTCTCTGTGCCGGTTGATTAGGAGTTCGTGAGTGAGACAGGGTATTCTTGGTGTGGTGGCGGCCTGCCTTCTGGCAGGTGGGGTATTGGGTGCCACCGCCATGGCCAGCACGGAAGATATGAGCGAACCAACGCAGGCCCAGCCTGTTTTGCCGCGTGAAAATCTGGCAATTGTGTCTGCCAGCGGTCGGCATGTGTTTTCAGTGGAGTTGGCACGTACGCCACGCCAGCAGCAGGTGGGAGAAATGTTCCGCACTACTCTGCCAGATACCAGTGGCATGTTGTTCCTTTGGGCAGCCCCCCAGCAGAGTGATATGTGGATGGAAAACACGCTTGTTCCGCTGGATATCGTCTTCATAGCGCCCGATCATCGTATTCAGGCGATTGCGGAAAATGCTGTTCCACGCAGCCTGGCTCATATCAGCAGTCATGGTCCGGTATCGGCTACGCTTGAACTGGCTGGTGGGGTAACGGCGCGGCTGGGTATAACCGTAGGGGACAAGGTGGAAGCCCCGTCCTTGGAGAAAAAATCCTGACACCACCTTTTCCCCGACCGTTTGAGACAGTTCGGAAAAAGGTAGAGGATATACACAACCCCACTTTTGGGGGTGTATTGAGGCAAGAACGTGACGATTTTTGTAACAGGGGCGGCTGGCTTTGTTGGCTACCATGTCAGTCAGGCGCTTCTGGCAAGAGGGGAACGGGTTATCGGGGTAGATAACCTGAACACCTATTATAGCCCTGCATTGAAACAGGCGCGTCTGGCCCGTTTGCAGCAGCAGCCACAGTTTGTTTTTCATCAGCTTGAATTGTCAGACATGGCAGCCCTTGCTCAGCTTGCTGTGCAGGAGCCCTCCATCACGGGTGTGTTGCATTTTGCAGCGCAGGCAGGCGTTCGGTATT
>NZ_JAUYUW010000001.1:2385000-3222500 GCF_030644465.1 Acetobacter tropicalis
GCTGAAGGAACTAGGCAAATTACTCGTGTAACTTCGGGATAAGCGAGACCCGTTGGTGGGCAACCATTGGCGGGTGGCACAGACCAGGGGGTAGCGACTGTTTAGTAAAAACACAGGGCTCTGCGAAGTCGAAAGACGACGTATAGGGCCTGACGCCTGCCCGGTGCCGGAAGGTTAAGAGGAGGTGTGAGAGCACTGAATTGAAGCCCCGGTAAACGGCGGCCGTAACTATAACGGTCCTAAGGTAGCGAAATTCCTTGTCGGGTAAGTTCCGACCTGCACGAATGGCGTAACGACTTCCCCGCTGTCTCCAGCATCGGCTCAGCGAAATTGAATTCCCCGTGAAGATGCGGGGTATCCGCGGTCAGACGGAAAGACCCTATGAACCTTTACTGCAGCTTTACAGTGGCATCAGAGACATTCTGTGTAGGATAGGTGGGAGGCTTTGAAGCGGGGGCGCCAGTTCCCGTGGAGCCATCCTTGAAATACCACCCTGAATTTTTCTGATGTCTAACCGCGGTCAGTTAGCCTGATCCGGGACCCTGTATGGTGGGCAGTTTGACTGGGGCGGTCGCCTCCCAAAGTGTAACGGAGGCGCGCGATGGTGGGCTCAGGCCGGTCGGAAACCGGCTGTTGAGTGCAATGGCATAAGCCCGCCTGACTGCGAGAGTGACAGCTCGAGCAGAGACGAAAGTCGGCCATAGTGATCCGGTGGTCCCGCGTGGAAGGGCCATCGCTCAACGGATAAAAGGTACTCTAGGGATAACAGGCTGATCTCCCCCAAGAGTCCACATCGACGGGGAGGTTTGGCACCTCGATGTCGGCTCATCACATCCTGGGGCTGGAGCAGGTCCCAAGGGTTCGGCTGTTCGCCGATTAAAGTGGTACGTGAGCTGGGTTTAGAACGTCGTGAGACAGTTCGGTCCCTATCTGCCGTGGATGTTGGAGACTTGAGAGGATTTGTCCCTAGTACGAGAGGACCGGGATGAACACACCTCTGGTGCACCGGTTGTCGCGCCAGCGGCACCGCCGGGTAGCTAAGTGTGGACGGGATAACCGCTGAAAGCATCTAAGCGGGAAACCCACCTCAAAACTAGGTCTCCCCAAGGGCCGTGATAGACCATCACGTCAATAGGCCAGGTGTGAAAGCGCAGTAATGCGTGCAGCTAACTGGTCCTAATCGCCCAATAGGCTCACTCTCTTACCGTTCCCTTAAAAGAACGGCCCGTGCACAGAAATCATCCATGCAAAACGTCATACTTCATCATACCCAACCGTCCACACCACCCCAACTCAAGGGTGATTTGGATGACCTGGTGGCCATGGCGGGGAGTGATCCACCCGATCCCATCCCGAACTCGGCCGTGAAAACCCCCAGCGCCTATGATACTGCGGCTTAAGTCGTGGGAAAGTCGGTCGCCGCCAGGTCTTCCAAATCACCCAAAAATCAACACAAACGCGGGGTGGAGCAGCCCGGTAGCTCGTCAGGCTCATAACCTGAAGGCCGCAGGTTCAAATCCTGCCCCCGCAACCAGTGAATCCTGTTTAATATCAAACGCTTAGGCCGCCCATCGGGCGGCCTTTTGCGTTTCTGCTCCACGCGCAGGATGCGTATAGGATGCAATCGGGAGTGAAAGCGCAGCGTAGTTTGGGCTGATTTCACGTGTGCGTGAACGTGGGAGCGAGGTTCTTTAGGCAGTCCGGTCAGACTCGAACCGCAATGTCGTGAGCAAAGTTCTGGCCAAGAGCTTCAGTTGTGATCGACGCCATACGATATCCGTTCGCCGGGTTGCTCAGATAGGCCAGATAAGCACCGGCGCGGCCGCCATCGCCCCCATCAAGATCGGTGCGATCGCTCACGACGAGGCCTCGTTGTCTTAGACCCGGTTCGAGCAGGCGAAGGATATCCAGATAGAGCCCTTTCGAGGCATCAAGCAGGATCAGGTCGATTGGCTGCGGCACATCGCGGGCAAGCGCAGTCATGGCATCTCCGATGCGGATATGCCCGTGCACCCTCACTCTGGCGTGGCGACTGTCACCGTGCCGGTCGAAGGACGTTTTCGTGTGCTCGAACGACTGGTGAAGTAGAAAAGCTCCACAAGACGCCTCCTGCGTCTTGCGCGAGGACGGATCGTCCATATTCGCCGAAGATGACCCTCTGGCCGAGAATGTCCAGCGCGTGGCTCTGTATCCGCTGGAGCAGTTCCGGGCTTTCCGCGACATCCTAGAAAAGGGGCTTGTCCGAGGAGGAAATCGCGGCCGCGTTCTTCGTTCCCGTCACCGCCTGCGCTTGATGACGGTCTCCGAAAAGCTACTGGATATCTACGAGTAGGACGGCATGCGGCTTGAGCAACTGATGGCATTTTCCATCAACGACGATGCGGGCCGTCAGGAGCAGGTCTGGGAATTCGTCGCCCAGAGTCATAATCGCGCCCTATGTCATCCGCCAAATGCTGACCGAAAAGACAATCCGGGCGTCGGATGCTCATGGTCTCGTCGGTTTCCTGATACGAGCTTAGAACCCTCAGATGACCGGCACCCAGTGTGCATCTATTGCAAAACAGGCTTGGGCTGCAAACAGACTGGTTGAGGATGTTCTGAGGGAGCGAGTGCCAATGTCATCTGAAATGCTGATTAAACATCTAAAGCCCGAAATAATAACGATGCCTTTAAGAAAGAAGAAAAAGACCTCAATTTTATGAGAAATCTCTCCAAACTTCAGTGGAGTGAGTGGTTAAGGTAGTTCAGTCACTTTAATTATGGGAGCATATTTCCTTTAATTATAAACGTGATTTTTAATTCAAGTATATTATAATATTATTTGATTATGAAAAGGTTTTTGTTGATCCTCTACTTATAGCTAGATGACGGTTTCCAGTGATTCAGGAGTAAGGCATTGGTCACCACTGACACAGAGCTCATAGCCATCGCAGCGCCTGCGATAATGGGGTTGAGCAGACCGAATGCAGCGAGAGGGACCCCCAAGGTGTTATAGACAAAAGCGAAGAAAAGATTTTGCCTGACTTTGGCAAGTGTTGCCTGTGAGAGTGAGAGTGCATCCAGAACTCCAGCCAGATTATTTCTCATCAAGACAATGTCTGCTGTATCTCGTGCAATATCTGCTCCCGTTCCAATTGCAAAACTGACATCGGCGGCGGCAAGGGCAGGTGCATCATTGATGCCGTCTCCTAACATGCCGACACAGTGCCCGGATGCGTGAAATTTCTTTACAGCATCGGCTTTTCCCTCAGGCAGGACTGCAGCCATATAGTTCTCTATGCCGGCCTGCTGAGCGACCACCCGCGCTGTACGCTCATTATCACCTGTCAGCATAACAACTGTTATCCCAGCTTTTTTCAGGGCTTTAACGGTAGAAACGGCATCGGGACGAAGATGATCAGATAGAGCGATAAACCCGAGAAACTGCTCACCTTTTCCCACGCCAACAACAGTTTTTCCTTCCTCTTCCAGATTGGAGATAAGCGTATCATTTTCTATAAAACCATTCTTTTTCAGGAAATTTGGAGATCCAAGATAAGCGGAAAAACCATCCACCTGACCGATAACCCCCATGCCAGGAATGGCGTTTACACTCTTTGCAAGGGGAGCTTTTATTCCTTTTGAGTCCGCATATTCCACAATGGCACGAGCAAGAGGATGTTCAGAGCCTGCTTCTAGTGCAGACGCTACAGAAAGGAGGTCTTCCTGTCTGACGCCCGCTGCCGAAATGACATCACTGACTGTCGGTTTCCCTTGTGTCAGAGTTCCTGTCTTATCAACAATCAGAGTGGTCAGTTTTTGTGCCTGTTCAAGAGCATCTGCATTTCGGAAGAGAATGCCTGCCCGCGCCCCCAGTCCTGTACCTACCATAATGGCTGTGGGGGTTGCCAAGCCTAGGGAGCAGGGGCACGCAATGACAAGAACAGATACAGTCGATATCAAACTCCATGTTATATTGCCTGTAATGCCCCACCCAATCAGAAACGTTATGGCTGCAATAACAATAATCGCAGGCACAAAAATTCCAGATACCTTGTCAGCCAGCCGTTGAACACTTGCTTTTGAGCCCTGCGCCTGCTCAACCATTTTGACTATATGCGCGAGCGCCGTATTGGTTCCAACCCCGGTAGTTTTCACGCGTAACATGCCGTTGGCGTTCATGGTCCCACCAAAAACCTGATCTGTTTTCTGCTTTAAAACAGGAACGCTCTCACCTGTCAGCATGGCTTCATTGACATCAGAAGCGCCTTCAAGAACTATTCCGTCAACAGGGACAGTTTCACCAGGCCGCACAATAAAAATATCGCCAATGGAGACATCCGCTACAGGACGATCAGATATACCTCCATTGCTTTCTATATGAGCAATCTGAGGTTGAAGTTGCAGCAGGCTTTCCAATCCTGCTCCTGTTTGACGTCTGGCGCGCATCTCCATTAACTTGCCAAGAGAAATCAGGGTGATGATGGAAACGCTGGTTTCAAAATAAAGGGGCAGGTCTAGTTTGAGTAATACGACAGCCAGGCTGAAAAAATAGGCGATGCTGGTTCCTAAAACGACCAGAACATCCATATTGGCCGCGCCACCACGGAGCGCGTTCCATGCCTGTCTGTAAAACCGTCCACCGCAGAAAAACTGTACTGGGGTCGCTAACACCAGTTGTAACCACCCCGGCATCATCCCAATGTGACTGAAAAACATTGTGATCATTTGAACAAAGAAGGGGATGGAAAAAGCTGCGGTCAAAAGGAAATGATTACGTTCCTTAAGCCATGCTTCTTCGCGCTGTGCACGCAGGCTTTCTGGCTTTTCTTCTTGGAAAGGAAAGGAGCCATAACCGGCTTTCTCAATGGCAGCCACAAAATTTTCTGGGGTGGCAACGCCTGGTACAAAGTGGATAAGGGCCTGCTCTGTTGCGAAGTTAACAGTTGCCTGTGTGGCGGGGAGTCTGTTGAGAATTTTTTCGATACGAGTGGCGCAGGCCGAGCAGGTCATGCCTGTTAGAGACAAGGTCAGGCTTTGTTGCTCGACTGTGAAGCCTGCCTTGCGGATAGCATCAATAATCGTGTTGAGGGGGGGGGCGGAGGCATCAAGCTGGAGCTGAACTTTTTCGGAGGCAAGATTGACGGTCGCCTCTACTCCTTTAAGGCGATTAAGAATTTTTTCGATACGGGCAGCGCAGGCGGCGCATGTCATGCCTCCAACGGAAAAACTGACGGCGTTTGACATGTTTATCGCTCCTCAAGAACGTCTTGCTTGATTATACCCCATACCGGTATTTTCAACATATCATAGTTGGTCTGTTTGGCGAGAGAAGAGTCTCCGCATCTTCCAACGCCTTACTCTTGAAGCAGAAGGGGGAGCAGACAGTTTCCTTCAGAAACATCTTGGCGGATGTGGAAAGGGGGTGAGGAGAATGGACATGCAGGCTCTGGTAACTCTGTGAGGAGGTCTGAAAGGCAAATGATCTAAACTTCCGTTTTCTTGGATATCTGATCTATGCCGTAAATTAAGTGTGGGTGTGTATTAAGCGCAGAGATATTCTGATAAATCAGATAGAGTAATCTGATACACATACCGGGCAACTGACGGGAAAACCATGAAAACGGCGCAGAAGGAATCTGCTTTTTCAGCAGCATGTGAAGCATGTGCTCCTCCAGAGAGCGTGGCAGATAAACGGGTGCAACAGCCTAGAAAAAAAGCCCTTATCAACCGTTTGCGCCGGATAGAGGGCCAGATTGGTGGCGTTCTGAGTATGGTAGAGGATGATCGCTACTGCGTGGACATCCTGATGCAGATATCCGCAGTGAAATCAGCTCTGGATGGTGTCGCAATTCAGATTTTATCGACCCATGCCAATGGGTGTGTGCGTAAGGCTGTGAAAGAAGATGACGGAGATGAAGCAATAGAAGAATTGCTTGGGGTTATTCGTAAAATGATACGGTAATACAAGAAGAACAGGTAGAAAAACCCTTCTTGATCGGTCACAGCAGGATCATAACTATTGAAATTGCTCGTGAGGTAAAAACTCGGATAGAAGTTTTTCGAACCCTCCAGAAACATTGTTCTCAAAAATTTGAGAACAATGCAGAATATGAAGAAAAGATGCTGAACTGCCTGTTTTTTCTTCAGCATCCCGTTCTCTTGCTTCTCTTTGTTTTATCAGCAAAGCGCAGACCGATTATTTCTCAAACAAGAGTGTCTAACGATCCAAAGTTTCTGAAGGGGGAGAGAGGGGCTGCCCCATATCCATTTTCTGACATTCTTTTTCTTCTTGTTGCATTTTAGAAGGGAGAGTTTGTCCCTGCTTTCGCAACAAATCAATTTTATCACACAACGCCATCTGCTGATCCATGGTGAGGTGGGACATATCAGTCGGAAGCGATGGTTTTTCCTGCGCACGATCCTGATTTGCCTTTGAGACAGGTAGAGTGTGAAGAGATCTTTGAGGATGTGGCTCTGCTTGAGCTACATTTATGAAAAAAGACGTAATAATAACTATGGAAAGAGAAAGCATAACACAAAATCCTGAGAAAAATGAGAGATTAGAACCAGCTGCGTATTCCAAAAGTAAACCTTAGGGAGCCGGTTTCTTCTCCGTGATCGTGGGCAATTCTTCGGGCCTGAGTGAGATAACCCGCATAGGTAAAGGCGATGTAAGGCGCAAATTTTCGCCAGAGTTCATAACGAAGTCTCAATCCTGTATCCACATCGGAAAGGCCAGCGCCAACGCGCCTGCCTGTGTCGGATTTGGTGTAGAGGTTCAGTTCTGCCTGAGGTTGTAAAATCAGGCGGTTGGTTAATAGAAAATCGTAAGAGCCTTCAAAGCGGGCAGCAAAGCGTCCTCTATCACTGACATAAGCGGTAGCCTGCACTTCAAACTGATAAAGGGCTAGGCCCTGTAAGCCCAATGCCCCCCATGTGCGTGTGGGGCCATCATCAATGTCTGTCCGAATACCACCTTGAACATCAAAGTATGTTGAAATTGCCCGACTATATAAAAGTTCGTGGTCTCCATCGTGCAGGCGTCCCCGTTCCAGGGTTCCTTCGGTTTTCAGCCAGAGCTTATTATAATCCGATCCATACCAGGCCTCACCATCCCAACGGAAATCCGTTCCCCGCGCAGCGTAGCGGCCTTCGAACTCGTCCAGAATGCCATGGAAATAACGACCCTGATCCATAACAGGGGAGATGTGCCCAAGTGAAACCACGGGAATTTCAGAAGGCGCATCCGCTGCATGATACTCTTTTGGGGCCGCCCATGAACTGGTTGCGCCTGTCAGCATGCAGGCCGAAACAGTTGCAAGCCACAAAATCTGTTTCATTCCACAATCACCGTGCGAAACATGCCCAGATCCATATGCAGCATAAGGTGGCAGTGATACGCCCATGTGCCTGCCACATCAGCCGTAACCAGATAGCTCAGGCGGGAACCCGGTTGCGCGATAATGGTGTGCTTGTAAGGGCGGAACGCGCCTTGTCCGTTTTCCAGTTCGCTCCACAACCCATGGAGGTGAATGGGGTGCTCCATCATGGTATCGTTAATCAGGGTGAAGCGG
This sequence comes from Acetobacter tropicalis, assembly GCF_030644465.1. NCBI lineage: Bacteria > Pseudomonadati > Pseudomonadota > Alphaproteobacteria > Acetobacterales > Acetobacteraceae > Acetobacter > Acetobacter tropicalis. Next base: position 2,392,557 of record NZ_JAUYUW010000001.1, read on the forward strand.
ACACGCTCACCTTTTTTGAGGCGGATAGGCCCGGATTCTGAATATTTACGCCCATTGAAACCCCAGATGTAGCGCTCCATATTGCCTGTTAGATGCAGGATGATTTCGCGTGTTGGGGGGCGTGGGTCTGCACCCGGTCGCGTTGCCCGTAACTGTTTGTAAGTGAGAACGCGCCGACCGTTATGTTCCAGTCCATCTCCGGGGCTATCTAACCGATTAATCGGCATAATGGCCACGTTCTGGTTTTCCACATTCAGCGGCGGCGGACCGGGGTCATCCACTTCCAGAGGTGGTGCGGGCATGGAGCCCATATGATGCATATGAGCTGATCCCATTTCAGGCATATCCATGCTAGCCATATCGTGCCCAGGCATGGACATATCCCCCATAGTCTCGCCGGGTCTCATGGTTCCCATACCCATGTCGATCATGGTGCGCACAGGGCGCGGGTCCATGGGCGGAATGGTACCAATCATGCCTGGGCGTGGGGCAAGAGTGCCACGTGCATAGCCTGTGCGGTCCTCACTCTGTGCAAAAATGGTGTAGGCCTGATTATCCTGCGGGCACACAATCACATCATATGTTTCCGCCACGCCAATGCGGAATTCATCCACGGGCACCGGCTCTACATCGTTCCCGTCAGCCTGCACGACAAGCATTTCCAGACCGGGAATACGCACATCAAACAGCGTCATGGAGGAGGCATTTATGAAGCGCAGCCGAACCCGTTCACCGGGGCGGAACAGGCCGTTCCAGTTCATATCCGGGGCATGGCCATTCAGGAGATAGGTATAGATAACGCCGCTTACATCAGAGATATCTGTGGCAGCCATACGCATGCGGGACCATGCAAGCCGGTCCTTGAGAGCTGCCCATGCACCTTTGGCGGCGCGGGCATCCTGCGGAAAGGAGGCTGCCGTGCGTTGCCTGAATGTATAATAGTCATCCTGCATTTTGAGATTGCTGATCATGTCCATGGGGGACACATCTGTCCATTCGGACAGAACAATCACATAATCCCGTTCACAGTAGTTGGGGTCAGGGTGGGCAGGGTCAATCACAATGGCCCCGTATAGTCCCTGTGCTTCTTGCATGCCGGAATGGCTGTGGTACCAGTAGGTTCCACTTTGATGCACGCGAAACCGATAGGTAAACGTGTCTCCCGGTTTGATGCCATCAAAGCTCAGGCCGGGTACGCCATCCATATCAGAGGGCACACGGATGCCGTGCCAATGGATGGAAGTGTCCTCATGCTTCAGGGTGTTGGTAACAGAGACGGAAACAGTGTCTCCTTGTTTCCATCGCAGAATAGGGCCTGGAACCGCATTCCCGATACAGGGCGCATTCAGGCTTTTATGGTCAATGGTCGTGCGGGTGTGGCCAACAGTCAGGTTCCATAGGGAGGAGGCTTGCGCAGGCAAAATGCCAGATGCGCTGGCCATTGCTGAAGCCTGATGCGGTAGTGTTGCCACCACACCTCCAGCACCCAACCCCTGAATAAACCGACGACGAGTCACCCCACTTCGTTGAGAGAACGAAATGGACATCAGAAAAATCCGAACAGGAAATGTACAACATCCTTTTTGTCCGTAAGGACCGCAGGACAGACTTTACATATCTGGCACTCAGAATGTGCGGATTTTGGGCGGGGGAAGCAGGGGAAGGCTGTCTGTTCCTATAAATCCAGCCGCTTTGTGAAACGCAAATGGCTGTCTACTGATCACCGGATAATAGAGAGACTTGGGAGACGAGGACGGCGGGGGAATGTCCGCTGCCGCGGTATGGGCGTCACAACATTTTTCATGATGGTGGACAGGTGGGGAATGTATGGAATGATGCATTCCGTTACATCCCGTCTCTGCTCTGTCATGGCAGTGAGCCACGACTATGCTGACCACATGCGCCTGTGCCTGAACGGGAGAAACGCCACCAAGCAGTCCGATCTGCATGAGCAGGCACGCAAACAGACTGATTGCGATCCGGCCATACATCCTGACCATTTAGCGCTCCTTGTTAAACTGACACACCTCGTATCGGTTTCAGTATACCCATGGGGGGCATATTGGAAAAGCTTTTATGTCGTGGAGAAAGGAGGCTCAGCATTTGCTCTCAGATTGTCAGGTGCGTGTGCTCACGAACAAAAGAAGAAAGACGCATGTTTGGCGTGTAGCTTGAGGTGCGGCACAGCTCCCTCTCGGGATTGTCCTTTCGGCTGGGCTGCGCCGCGCTTTGCGGATGATCAGGGTTTAGGCTGGCCGGTGGTGAGGGCGGCATTTAGAACAGAGGCAAGACGAACGCCCGCTTTCATAAGCTGCTCCCGGACAACAGTTTGGGCTGCTGCATCATATCCGGGGGGAAGGGTAATGGGAGCGCTGTCCTGAGAGCACCCAGCCGGGGTGTTCAGAATGTAGGCATATTGCTTGGCAAACGTGAAACTTTCTTGTGCCCAGTCTGCGGGTGTGCCCTGCTGCCACTTCTGTTTATCGTCATACGTAATCTGCATGAAGAGTTTGTCAGCCAGACTGGTGGGGTTGGGGTCAAGCTCGGAGACCAGCGCTGTATCCCAGTAGGAATGCAGGTTTGTGGTGCGGGGGCCCCCTAAAGCAATCCGCACACAATTTCCGCCTTTGTCATGATTATCCGCAGCATGCAGAGGTTGGTGAATATCTCCTACAAAATGCACAATATATTTTAGAGCCAGAATACGCTCTGCCGTTGGGGTTGTTCGGTCAGCCAGTTCTTTTTCAAATTGGGGGAGTTTGTTGACCACACAGTCCTGAGCAGGGCCAGCGCTGGCCAGGCCGGTTTGCGCGGGAAAATTGTAGCACGCCTGTGCCAGATCAGGATGGTCCAGTTCGATATCAACAAAGTGCCATTCGCCAGTTTCCTTGTGTCCGGCAGCCCGCCAGGAATCAGCCCAGGTGGAACGGGACACAAAGTCCGGCGGGGTGAGGGTGTCTTTATCCTGGCTCAGGAGGCTGGTGATCGTGTTCCGCACATCGGGCGTCAGATAGTCCCAAGCAAGTGCAGCCACCACCTGATGGCCTTCTCGTCCCCAAGCCAAAGCTTGGCTGCTGGAGGCCCCCACAGCCAGCATGACGCTGACCGCGACAGAGAAAGAGCGAGCACGTATTTTCATATAATGTTACTTTTCTGTAATTATTTTGCTTCTTTCGAAAATGTAGTTGTTTTTAGGAATGGCAGCCATTAAAAAATGCCTTATCTCATTACGATAAAAAAACAAAATGTCAGTTGCTTAAAACCTGTGGGGGCGGTGCGTCCGGAGGAAATATGAAATTATTATGAATGTCTTCTATTAGTAAAACAACTGAATAAACTGCGCGGCAAGTTCCTCCCATATTCCTCACTGAAAGTAGGATTGAATGTCTTCCAAGCGGCACTTCTCAGTTCTTGCCTGCCTGATCTGTTCGACTGTTCTGTCGTCACCTCTCGTGGCGCTGGCTGACACAGTGTCTGAAAAGAAGGCTGCTGGTAGCACGACCAGGTCCCAGCCCGCTAAGGAGACCAAGCCGTCTCAACAGAAGGCCGCTCTTCCAACCATGATGGGGCAAACCTCTCCAACAGATGAAAATGTGGAAGTGCGCGGCCACACGCGTGATCTGGGGGATGGGGATACTGGGCGTGCGTTTGGTGGGGGGCTCATGACGCCAACGGATTCTCCAAAATCTGTTTCTGCGGTCACCCGTGATTATATTGCCAAGCAGAACCCGGCCCTTAACCCGATGCAGTTGCTTCAGCTCCTGCCGGGTGCAAACGTTTCTGATACGGATCCTCTTGGTATGACGGGCGGCAATATGTCCGTCCGTGGCCTGACAGAATCCCAGATGGGCTTTACGCTGGAAGGCTTCCCTATCAATGATATCGGGAATTTTGCCGTCTATCCGCAGGAAATTGTTGATGCCGAAAACCTGAAGACCGTTCGGTTGGCGCAGGGATCTGCCGATCTGGATAGTCCGCATATCAGTGCGTCTGGCGGTGTGGTCGATATGTATATGATCGACCCCAAGAAGACCATGGGGGGGCATGTGGACATGACCTACGGGTCCTATAACGCAACGCGGGGCTTCGCTCGGTTTGATACGGGCTATATTGGGAACACCAACCTGCGTGCCTATTTCTCCTATTCGCAGGCGCGGCAGGACCACTGGCGCGGGCCCGGCTGGGAAAACAAGAAACACGGTGAAATGAAAATCGTGAATGACTGGGGCGATGGAAACCGTATTTCTCTTGCCGTAGTTGGAAACTCTTTGAAAAACAATGCTTACCCCAACGTTACGAAGGCAAGCTGGAACAAATGGGGAATTGGGTTTGATAACCCGGTGGGCAGCAGTGGACTGGTGAGTGGTGACCCGCCCAATACGGTCTATGAACGGCATTACGTGAAAGGGGATAGCAATTATTACAAAATGCGCCCTAATCCGTTCACCAATATCTATGCCTCAATGCCGTCCACTTTCAAGCTGACTGATCATCTGGTACTGACCGAAACACCTTACTTCTGGTATGGTTACGGCAATGGTGGTGGCGCGTATTCTACAAACATGAGCCAGATGTCTTATGGCAGCCAGACGCTGCCGGGCTCCATAAACGGCCAGACTCCGTCAGGCAATGTGATGTTGTACAATCCATCCCTGACGGAAACCTATCGTCCGGGAGCGACAACAAAGCTGACATGGACTGCAGGCATCAACCGTTTGATGGTTGGATACTGGTTTGAGTATTCGAAGCAGCGCCAGACCTCTCCTTATAGCGAAGTGAGCAGTGATGGCACGCCGCTGAGCTTGTGGGGAGACAGCAATAATGTGGTGCTGAGCAACGGTCAGACCGCTCAGTATCGTAATACGTTAACCCAGACACAGGTTCACACGCCATTTATTGGCGATAGTCTTTCCCTTCTTCATGGCAAGCTGACACTTGATGCAGGCCTGAAATATTCCATCGTCAAGCGGCGGGGCACCAACTATCTGCCAGATGTTGGCCAGAAATACGTCAATACAAACTACTATCAAGCTCTGCCAACGGCGGCGATCCGGTACAAGATTGATACCCACAATCAGGTTTTTGTCTCTGTTGCTACCAATTATCGTATGCCGCAGAACTATGCGCTCTATGATTCAGGTACCTATCAGGCTGGCCGAGGGTACAGCACGCAGGCCAATCCTGACCAGAAGCCTGAAATCTCCATTTCGGAAGAAGTGGGTTGGCGTTATCAGGATGATCTGATTTCAAGCTCCGTGACCTATTTCCATTACAACTTCACCAACCGCCTGTTTACACAGACTCTGGTCAATGAACGGGGACAGACCTGGACAACCAACATCAACGGGGGTGGTGAACATTCTGATGGTGTGGATGCAGAAATCGGCACCCGTCCTTTCCACCATGTTCGGCCTTATGTTTCCTTTGAATATCTGCATGCGGTGACAGACAGCAATCTGCCGGTTTCCTCAGGTTCCATAACGGATTACATGCATACCAAAGGCAAGGCAGCGCCTCAGGCACCGGCATATCAGGTTGGTTTTGGCCTGGATTATGATGATGGACACCGCTTTGCCGGCTTCAACCTCAAATATGTTGCAAAGCAGTATTCCACCTTCATGAATGATGAGCACATTCCAGGATATGTGCGTATGAATATCAATGTGGGCTACCGTCTGCCAAAAATGGGTATTTTTAAAAGCCCGACCATTCGCCTGAATCTGCAAAACATCTCTAATGAGCGGTATCTGAGCTGGATCAATGGTACGCAGGTGAATGCAAAATCAACCACGGGGATCTTTGGAAATACAATCCGTGGAAGCTCGGCGACTTATAAAATTGCCTCACCGTTTGCGGCGATCGCAACCATCAGCAGTGATTTTTAAAGGAACTGGTCTCTTCCTCTCAGGCAGGGTATCATAACGGCCTTGTATTGACTGAGAGGAAAACCATGCCGGTTATCGGGCGTAGAGGGCTGCTGAAAAGTGGTGGTGGATTAGTTACGGCAGGCCTTCTGGCGTCCATAAACAGGGCGCTGGCCATTCCGGCGGAGCGGCGGAGTGGCACTCTTGAAGATGTAGAGCATATTGTGGTGCTCATGCAGGAAAACCGCTCCTTCGACCATTATTTCGGGCATCTGAGTGGGGTGCGTGGGGTGGCAGACCGTCATCCCGTTCGCTCTCCAGATGGCACGCCTGTCTGGTCTCAGTGGCGCCAAAAAGCAGGGGAAGGGCGGATCATGCCCTTCCAGTTGCGCACCCATGTAACCAGTGCGCAGTGCGTGCTTGACCTTGATCATAACTGGAAGCCCACTCACGCGGCAATCAATGCTGGATGGAATGATCAATGGCCCCGGCATAAAACCGACATGACTATGGGCTACTATACGCGCGAAGACATTCCATATCATTACGCGCTGGCAGATGCCTTTACGGTCTGTGATCACTATTTCTGCTCTACCCCTACGCAAACGCACCCCAACCGTTTTTACCTCATGACCGGTACGGTTGATGCGGATGGAGTGGGTGGCGGCCCGGTTCTGGATAATGTGGACTGGGTGGACCGTGCGTTTTACCCTGAAGTGCCGGGCCCCTTTAGCTGGACAACCTATCCGGAGCGGCTGGAAGCGGCCGGTGTCAGTTGGCAGGTTTATCAGCAGGGGCTTTCTCCTTCCGATGTAGAGAACGGAAACTTTGGTACCAATGTGCTGATGAATTTCCGTAATTATGTGGACGCGCCGGAGGGTTCGCCTCTGCATCAACGTGCCATGACAAAACGCACGCTGGATAATCTACGGCAGGATGTCATGGCGGATCGTCTGCCACAGGTTTCATGGCTACTGCCGCCTGCGGCTTATTCTGAACATCCGCGTTGGACGCCGGGTTACGGCGCAACTTATATTGCCAGAGTGCTGAATGCCCTGACAGCCAACCCGCAAGTGTGGGCCAAAACCGTTCTGCTTGTCATGTATGACGAAAATGACGGCTATTTTGATCACGTGCCTCCGCCACAGCCTCCAACACCCGTATTGCCCGGTAAAAGCACGGTAGAGACACGCGGTGAAATTCATGACCGGATTACACCGTATGAACCCAAACGTTATACAGCAGATATGTTGCCGTATGGGTTGGGGCCGCGTGTTCCCATGCTGGCGCTTTCTCCATGGAGCACGGGTGGTTTTGTGTGCTCGGAAGTATTTGATCACACGTCTGTTCTCCGCTTTATTGAAGCTCGTTTTGGCGTGCGTGAGGAAAACATCACCCCATGGCGTCGCTCTATTTGCGGTGACCTGACAAGCGCGTTTGATTTTTCACGCAATCAGGGCCTCAAGGGTGGGTTGCCGGATACAGCGGATTACAAGCAGCAGGTTGATCAGTCCTGTAAACTGCCAGACCCGGCAGTGCCGGTGCAAAGCAGCCTTTCTGATATTGGAGAGCAGGAACCCGGGCGCCGTCCTGCCCGTGCGCTTCCGTATGTTCTTGCTGTTAATGAAGTGGATGGCCCCGCTGGTAGCCTGACACTTCAGTTTGAAAACCATGGAACAACAGGGGCATGTTTTTACGTCTATCAGGACAAGACCAGCGAAAAGCCGCGTCGTTACACGGTGGGAGCTGGAGCTTCTCTTCAGGATGAATGGCGTGAGGCTGAGGGCTATGAGCTTCGCTTGACGGTTATTGGTCCCAATGGGTTTGCGCGTTATTTCCACCGTCCGAGCCGGACGGCGGTGCGTGTAACCGCTCAGGAAAATACCCACACCGGCGGCCTGACACTCGCATTTTCCAACCGAACTCACCGCCCGCAAACGCTCCATCTGCATGACAATGCTTACGGTCAACCGCAGCAAACTGTGGTGGTGCCTGCCAATGGCGTGTCCCACACAGTGCTCACGCTTGCCAAGAGTGATCATTGGTATGATGTTAGCGTGCGTGTAGCATCTGAACCCAAAACAGAGAGCCGCTTTGCAGGCCATGTGGAAACAGGCAAGCCGAGCAGAACAGACCCGGCGCTGGGAAAGCCTGTTCTGCAATAAACAATTCTCAGAGCATAGAGCTCCAAGAAAACACTTTTCTTCTGAGATAAAGAGAGGCCGTGCCAAAAATTTTGGCACGGCCTGTTTTGTGCCTGTGTTTTCAAGAAGAGGGAGCAGCCACTGATAGGCTTTTTCTGGCCGACTTTTACCAGCCCCGCCAGCCGGAGCAAGCTTAAAACCTGTGTGGCAAGACCTACGGGCCACGGCTTAGGGATGAAAACCGTAGCTCTCTTTTCTACAGCGCCGTTTCAGTTAGCAAGAAGCGTATTATGTGCGGTGTCTGCTTCAAACTGCTTAAAATTATTCTCAAGCGCCATTTGTAAACGGGCTTTTTCGCTCGTGGCCAGAAAAGAACGGCATTGTGAGGTTTCTGAAGCACGGCAGGCTGAAACAATATACCCATCCTGCCACAGGCTTGCCCCGGGAATGAAGGAATAGATCAACCCATTGCGGGAAAGCTGCTTCAGTTCCTGATATGTCAGTGGCCATGTTGTGGCGGCGCGTAGATATTCTTGCGTCAGGTCTCCACGTGATACCCCTTCATCATCAGTAGAAAGGGCAACAGGAACACCGGCCCGGCGATACATGGCAAAGGGATGAGCCTTGCCCTTGATGTTGAGGATAATATCATTGCTGGTCAGGTTGATTTCTACCATAACCTTTTTCTGCGCCATTTCCTTCAAAAGGCCCGTGGCATCATTTTCCCACATGATATCTACCCCGTGTCCGATACGGCGGGCATTGGCTACCTCTATGGCGGAGCGAATATGGTGTGTCAGGCCTTCCGGCGGTACAAGGCCCGGTGTTAGTTCGCCAGCATGCAGGCTGAGTTTTATGTCCGGGTAGACAGCGTTTAACGCCTGAAACATGCGCATATGCTGGTCATAATCGCGCATGGCAATGGGGTCATCTTCCGGGCAGACAAAATTGACGCCCACAAAGCGGGGATCTGTATGGGCCATTTCATAGCCTGCATACAACTGCGCAAACACAGCAGATGGGGCAACGGTGCGCAGGGTTTGGTAAAGATAATGCACTGTTACAGCGCAACCGGGGTGAGCCTGCGGCGTACCGCAGTGCAGCACGTGTTGGGCTTGCTGTTCCATGTCGTCTGTTTCATGGCGGGCTTGGGCAACCAGTTTGGGAAGGTCTGCCTGAAGGGTTTTCATGGCCTGCTCATAATTCTCACCATGAAGAGGATGGGCGTTTCCGCTCGCAATCATACCGCCCAAGCCGGGTGAGATCATCAGTTCCACATACGTGATGTGATCTTGCGCAGCGCGGTCAAGCGCTTCCGCTAGACTGTCCCCGGCATGTTTTTCGGTTGCGGAGCCAAAACCTGCAAAGCTTGCAAAAAAATGGTCATGGCCTGACCGATCATTAGCCGTAGGCACAAAATCCCGCATGGAAAGGGCATCAATCATGCGGTTTTCGGCTGTTTCATCAGAGGGGAGGTCTGTTGCCGGTTTTTCGCCTTTTGCCGGGGTGGAGGTGCATGCACGGGGCAAGATTGTGCCCTGTTCAACTGAAACGCACAGCCCATCCTGCGCGGCCCATTTCAGATAACTTTCCGCATAAATGGCACCCACGAGATGGTTATGAAGGTCCGCTCCTTTGGGGAACTGGCGCATGAACACAGCAAGCCGCACGGGGTCTGTTTGCAGGGTGCTGAACATATGGGCCGTTTTCTGCTCGTCAGACGTTGCAGCCTGACAGAGGGAAAACGGCGTTGTCAGAACAGCGCAGGCCAGTAACAAGGAACGTAAAAACATACAGAAACACCATCCGGTAGAGACGTGGTTTATAGTTCCTGCGTAACAGAAACCATTCCACTCACATATCGGATTTATACATAAAAACAGGGGGCTCTCAAAACCCTGCACCACGCTTGAAGCTGAGGGTGAGAGAGTGTGGAAGCCTGCCTGATCAGAGAATTCCTTTACCGTTAAGGCGTGGCCGGTGCGGTATAGCGCAGAATACTGGCAACAGCGGCATCATGTGGCAGAGGGGTGCCGTAGCTGTTGTGGTAGCGCGTGGCAAAGGCGTCCCGCTCAAGCCGCTCACAATAGTCCAGATACCGGATAAGGGCCCGTTCCGCTCTGCGGTTGGGGCCATGCACCCGTTTATAATGTCGCCACAGGATCAGTGCATTAACGGACCACGCATCATACGCGTGTTCCCTTAGCCTCTGGCGAATGGACGGTGGCAGTTGTTCAAAGGCGGACCATTCATCGCCCGTATGCCGGTGCCAGATTTCATGACGCAGCGTGCGCTCGTTTGAGGGGGGAGTAATCTGTCCTTCCGAGTTGGATCTGTGGGGGTGGTGAGTAAACTGATACGCCGACATGCCACCCTCCATTATGCTGCTTCTCGCCGCCAGACGGGAAAGGGGTCTGGCAGGTGGGCATAGCGTTCAGGGTCAAAGCGGCCAGTGCCATCCTCTGGCGTCAGGCAGGCGTCCAATGCGGCGCGTAGGGCGGGCTCATCCATGTCCTGCGTGCCAATGAACACAATTTCCTGTCGTCGGTCTCCAAACACAGGGTCCCACTTGCTCAGTACAAAATCGCGCCACTGGTCAGTTTCCGGCCACTGGCTTTTGGGAATGGCCGCCCACCACAAGCCAATGGCCTGATTGCGTACCAGTGCGCCCGCTTGTCCAAGTTCCCCTACCCAGTCCGGGCGCGTGGCCAGCCAGAAATGCCCCTTGGCGCGCACTACGCCCGGCCAGTTGGCATCCAGAAAAGTCTTGAATTTAGCGGGCACGAAGGGACGGCGAGCGCGATAGACAAAACTACGGATGCCGTATTCCTCGGTTTCCGGCGTGTGGTCTTTAAAGCCATAAAGCTCTTTGAACCATAGAGGATGCTGATGGGCTTTGTCATAATCAAACCGGCCCGTGTTCAGCACACGCTCAAGGGGAACCTTCCCCATGTCCGTTTCAATAACATCCGCATCAGGGTTCAGTGCCAGCACAATCTGGCGGGCTGCTTCTCCCTGCTCCGGCGTGGCGGTAGAGACCTTGTTGATGACCACCACATCTGCAAATTCAATCTGTTCTACCAACAGATCGACCAAGGCACGGTCATCTTCCTCGCCTGCGGTTTCACCGCGGTCTTTCAGGAAGTCGGTTGAGGCGTAATCGTTAAGCAGATTTACGGCATCCACCACAGTGACCATGGTGTCCAGCCTTGCGCTATCGCTCAGGCTGTTGCCGTCTTCATCCCGGAATTCAAAGGTTGCGGCAACAGGCAGCGGCTCTGCAATGCCGGTTGATTCAATCAGCAGATAGTCAAATTTACCCTCTGCCGCCAGCCGATGAACTTCCTGCAATAGATCATCCCGCAAGGTGCAGCAGATGCACCCATTGGTCATTTCCACCAGTTTTTCATCAGTGCGGGAAAGATCGCCTCCGCCTTCTCGCACAAGATCAGCGTCAATATTCACTTCGCTCATGTCATTCACAATAACGGCGACCTTCCGGCCTTCCCGATTATTGAGAATATGGTTCAACACCGTCGTCTTTCCCGCCCCCAGAAAGCCGGAAAGGACGGTAACGGGCAGCAATGCGGGCATGGAGGGGGCTCCCTGAAGCTGAGTTCAATAACGTGATAACTGTTATAATATAACATAACATAACATTCAGTGCTCTTTCAATCGTGCGGAATGTTCTGGAAGCATGGGGGAGAAGACGGCTGTTTTCTTGACACTTCCTGCCTTTTGGCGGCATCAACCGGGCGTGATGGTTCTCTCCCTGTCAGGGAGCGATGTAAAAGGGAACCGGGTGCGGTTTTGCCATGCAAGGCCAAAGCCTGGGCTGTCCCCGCAACTGTAAGCGGCATGTCCTGCACATACTGGCTGGTACGTCAGGCCACTGGGAGCCTCTCCTGGGAAGGTTGGTGCAGGATGACCTACCGCAAGCCAGGAAACCTGCCATCAGCCGGGGTTGCAGACGAGAAGTGCTGATCGGGGGGTGTCAGCAAAGTGACTGGACCAGGGGTGCTCCTAAAGTTTTCGGGGTGGTCAGGGTCGGACTTTCTCTCGTGGCGACGTCTTTCTTACCGCGAGGCCTTGTTTCTCTGATGTTCCGCAATACTTTTCTCATCAGTTCCACTCTTCTCACGTTGTGGGGTAGTTCCGCGCTGGCGGCGGATGCGCCTGTTTCACCGCCGCTAAAAGCACAACCTGCCAAAAAACAGTCCGTCGCCACACCTACTCCGGTTTCTGTGCAGCCTGTTCCCAGCCAGCTCGTCTCCGAACTGATAACAGTCAGTGCTGCCCGAACGCCCACACGCACGGATGATATTGGCACGGCACTGACCATTGTTACGGAAGAACAGATGCTGACCCAGCAGCGCCGCACGTTGCCAGATATTCTGGCACGCCAGCCGGGGCTGAACGTGGTGCGCTCTGGCGGGTTTGGGGCCACAACGTCCATTTTGATGCGCGGTAATAACGCCAATGAAGTCAAGGTCCGGCTGGACGGCATGGACGTGAACGATGGCAGTTCAGCCAGCGGTATGTTCGATGCGGGTCAGTTTGTTACAGATGGTCTGGGCCGCATAGAAATTTTGCGCGGGCCACAAAGCGGTTTGTATGGTGCGGATGCCATGGCAGGCGTGATTGATATGACCACTGCGCAGGGGCAGGGGCGTTTCAAGCCGTTTGTGCGGATAGAAGGGGGGTCTTACGGCACCTTCAATCAGGTTATCGGCGCGCGCGGGAGCAAGGGGCGCTTCCACTACAATGTCGAACTCTCTCATTACCGGATGGAAGGGTTTCACGGCATTCCGCGTTATATTGACCGCTATTATGGGGCGACACGGGAGCAACGGCATAAAGGTAACCGTAACGACAACCGGTCTGCCACTATCCGTCTTGGGTATGATGTCACCCGAAATTTCGATCTGGGGCTGACTGCTCGCCTCATTCAAAGCAATTACCACACCTATTCCCTCTATGATCTGCAAAGCGAGGCCTACGGGGGAGGGAATGTGCGTGAGCAGAACAACATGAATGAGGCTGTGGTGCGCGGCACTGCGCATCTCGTGTCTTTTAATGGTTTTTTTGATCAGGTTATTGGACTTGGGTACATGACCAACCGTAACCGCTGGAATGAAACGGGCCTCTATGCCACCGGACCGGATTATTACCGTTCAAGCCGCCTGAAAATTGACTGGCACGGTACGTTTGATTTCAAGAAATACGGCACGCTCCTGATTGGTGCGGAGCATTTTCATGATACGTTTGATTCCAGCCATACGGCGGCCTCAGCGTATGATACCGGCTATCACACACAGGCTGGTATGGATACGACGGCAGGATATGGCCAGTATCAGGGCAGCTGGAACCATATTCTCTACGGTGCGGCTAACGTGCGGTATGATTCCAATTCCCGCTACGGGCATTATGTAACGTGGCGTGTTGCCCCTTCCATCCATGTGCCGGGCACTGGTACCATCATTAAAGCCAGCGCGGGTTCAGGCTTCCATGGCCCCACGTTGTATCAGCTTTTTTCCAGTCAGGTCGGTTCCAGCTATTCCCAGACGGGTAATCCGAACCTGCGGGCGGAAAGGCTGATCGGGTATGATGCCGGGGTGGAACAGAAACTGCTGGGGGATAAGCTGCATTTTGGCGCTACATGGTATGATAACCGCGTCAAAAACCTGATCCAGTCCACGGAAAATATCCAGATGGTGGGGGGATATCCCTATTATCAGTATTCCTATGGCAACGTGGCGCGCGCGCGTATGTATGGTGTGGAAGCTTTTCTTGACTGGAAGGCCCTCAAAACGTTGGACTTCAACCTGAATTATACCTGGACCCACGCACGGGATGTCAGCAGTGATCTGGCCTTGCAGCGTCGTCCGCAACACAAGTTCAACTTCAATACAACCTGGACCCCTATTCAGGATCTGACGTTCTCGGGGAATATCCTGTACGTCAGCGGGTGGCGTGATCTGCCGGTTATCGGGACATCCTATTGCAGCACCTGCGGCAAGGGGCACGGCTACTTCACCATAGATATTGCGGCCAATTACAAGATTAACCGCTATGTCAGCATTTTTGCGCGCGCCGACAATCTTCTTAACCGGCAGTATGAAGAGCCAATTGGTTATCTTCAGCCGGGCAGAGGGGGATATGGCGGTGTGACCCTGAGCTACTGATGCGGAGGTGGCTGCATCTGCTGGGGTTGTGTAGCCTGCTGGTGGCAGCGCTGCCTGCTCCGGCGCGGGCTGCCAAACGGATTGTATCCATGAATCTTTGTACGGATCAGTTGGCTCTGATGTTGGCTGACCGGGCCGAGATTGTGGGGCTTAGTCCGCTGGTGCAGGATTGTTCTGGGTCGGTCTTGTGTCAAAAAGCACAGGATGTTCCGGTTCTGTCGTCAACGGCGGAAAATGTGATTGGTGCGCATCCGGATGTGGTGCTGGCAGGACAGTTCACGGCCCGCGTTGCCGTGAAAGCTGCGCGGGAGGTTGGGGCGAAGGTTCTTACTCTTCCACCGGCCTCTTCTCTGGCGGAGATTCCAGTACAGATCATGCAGGTGGCACAGGCTGTTGGGCACCCTGAACGAGGCCAACAGATGGTGGATGCCTTCCTGAAAAGACTTGCGCTTCTCAGCATCTCACGTCAGGCGGAGGACCCCGTGGCCGCAGTGTATGAAGCAAATGGTTTTGTAGCAGGTGCGGGGTCTTTACCGGATGATGTGCTGGCGCATGCCGGGTTGCGTAATCTGTCAACGGTAGCTGGTATCACAGTGGCCGGACGCGTGCCGCTTGAAACATTGCTGGCTCAGCAACCTGACCTTCTGGTGCGGGACAGATCAGGGCAGGGCTATTCCCTTGCGCAAGCCATGTTGGATAATCCGGTGCTGAAACGCTTTTTTTCAGGAAAACACGTCGTGGATATTCCGGCCTCCCTCTGGCTTTGTGGTCTCCCCCAAACCTTGGATGCTGTCGCCCTTCTCCGGCACGCGCGGAATAACCTGAAGCAGACGGAGGACGCAGAATGAAAACGCGGGCCTTGGTTCTGAATGGCGTGCTGGCAGGCTGTATTGTAGGCCTTTCCGCATTGTCGCTGCTTTGGGGCGAGCATGCGTTTTCTTTCACACAGGCCTTGCTGGAGTGGCTGGCAGGGCAACACACGGCCGAGGCTGTCATTCTAGGCGAATTACGCTTGCCGCGTATGCTGCTTGCTATTCTAGTGGGGGGCACTTTGGGGCTTTCTGGTGCCGTGCTGCAAGGCTATCTGCGTAATCCGTTGGCAGACCCGGGCTTGCTGGGTGTGTCAGGCGGGGCGGCTTTGGGGGCGGTATGCGTATTTTATACAGGGCTCGCACAACTGGGTTTGGCCGTGCTGCCGCTTGGGGGGCTTGCAGGTGCATTGGTGGCGGCTGTTCTGCTGGTCATGCTTGTCGGGCGGGGTGGGGCTCTTGTGCTGCTGCTTGCGGGCGCAGCACTCAGCAGTTTTACCGCTGCCTTAACGGCCATGGTGCTCAATCTGGTGCCAAGCCCTTATGCGTCTTTTGAAATCATGCGCTGGCTTATGGGATCTCTGACAGATCGGACAGTATTGGACGTTCTGCTCGTGTTGCCCGGTGTTGGTATTGGGTGTGTGCTTATGGCGTCTTCCGCACGAGCACTTGATGCCCTGATCATGGGGGAGGATGTCGCGACAACGCTTGGTTTTCGCTTTAAGGGCGTAACGGGCGTGCAGATGCGGATCGTTATGGGGACGTCTCTGGCCGTTGGGTCGTGTGTTGCTGTATCGGGGGCTATTGGCTTTGTCGGGCTTGTTGTGCCGCATCTGTTGCGCGGGCTGGCAGGCCATCGGCCATCCCGTCTGTTACTGCCTGCTTTTCTGGGAGGTGCTACTCTTCTACTGGGGGCTGATATCGTGGTGCGTCTGGCTGCTACGCACAAGGAATTGCAGATTGGTGTTGTAACGGCATTGATCGGGGCTCCTGTGTTTTTTCACAGGGTGATTCAGTTCAGAAAACGCGGAGGGTTCTGATGCTGACCGTTACTGAACTCTCCTGTCGGCATGGCGAAAATACGCTGCTGCGTTCTGCTTCCGCCACTTTCCCTGCGGGGTGTGTCACCGGGCTTATCGGGCCGAATGGCGCGGGTAAAAGCACCTTGTTGCGTCTCATGGCGGGTTTGAGTGTACCGTCTTCTGGCACAGTCTTGGCGGAGGGACGGGCTCTTTCAACCCTGACCCCCCAGAAACGGGCGCGGATGCTGGCTTACATGCCGCAGGATATTCCTCCTTTTCCGCCCATGCCGGTGCGGGAAATCGCATCGTTGGGGCGGCTGCCTTATGGGGAGGGAGCCACCAGGGCTGAATATCACCCCGCTGTTGAGCGTGCTTTGGCGCTGACAGGATTGCAGGCTCTGGCTGGCCGCACGGCTGATCAACTTTCAGGAGGGGAGAGGGCGCGCCTTATGTTGGCGCGGGCGCTGAGCACGGAAACGCCAGTTCTGCTGGCGGATGAAGCTGTGGCGGCACTTGATCCTGCCCATGCACTTGCGGTCATGCATTTACTGCGTAATCTTGCGGCTGAAGGGCGCTGTGTTGTGCTGGTAATCCATGATCTGCTACTGGCAACGCGGTTCTGTGATCAACTGGTGCTTATGAAGGACGGAGAAACCGTAACCAGTCTGCCACCATCAGATCTGAGGGAAAATATTTTACGGTCCGTTTATGGTGTTACCACCCGAAGGATAGAGCAGGGATGGGTTCCGTGGGATCTGGCAAAAACGCCTGCGGGAGAGCGTTTTCACCAGATAGTTGGGACTTAGTGTTCAGGCGGAAACAGCACTTGCTGCCCGGATGCTCGCGGCGGACATGTTGGCGCTCAGCTTTGCAACATTCTGGATATCCAGAAAGGGGTTATGGGCAATATAAAGCAATGCCTCCAGCCCTGTTGTCAGCACGGTAGAGGCAATGAAGTTCATGCGGTCTGGAGAAATGTGGAGCATATTTACTGTCTGAATAAGCTTTTTTTTCAGATCATCCAGCATCTCGCTTGTTTCTGGCATAATGAACAAACGTGCACGCACATGATGCTGGTTCAGCTCAAAAAAACGCGGTGCGCCGCTAATACTCAGTAGCTCCTGCAAGACTGCGCTTTGGCTTTTGACAAGCATTTCTTCCAGCGTGTCAGTTTCACACCGAGAGTGCAGAATGGCGTTCCGGACACGTTTGATAATTTTGATCAGCAGCAGATCAAAAATAACATCTTTGGTTTTGTAATAATTATAGAAACTTCCGGGTGAAACTGCGCTGACGGAAACAATGTCTCGTATGGTGGCAGCATCAAAACCAATAGTGGAAAAAACTTTCCATGCGGCGCTTTCCAAAGCGTCCTGTTTGAAGGCTTTTGTCATTTCGCGTTTTTGAGACGCACGGTAAGCCCCACGTTTCCGGGGGACTGCTGAACTGTCCTCAGAAAGTTTATCCTGCTGTTGCCGTGCCAACGGTGTCCACACTCCTTGCTCCTTGACGATACGGTAAAGATTTCCACAAAAAGTCAAACAAGTATAGCCGCAGGCGTATGGCTTCTAGACAGAGCTCCATAAAATAAAGACATTCATGCCAAAATTATTAACCGTTCTTTCTTTGGAAAACGATATAGGACTTGATAAGTGCTCAACTGTTGCATTGAGGACCTCAGTAGATTCAGACAATGTTGGAAGACGTGCAATACTGGATGGAGCAGAACGGGGTGGGGAGATTTGCCTCTGTCCAGAGATGTCTGGCAGCGCAGGGAGCTGCGCCAGAACAGACACGGTTTATCCTGATAGAATATCGGCGTATCTTGACGGTAGTCTATCTTCAGAACGTAACCACTTCCTGAAAGTTGAATCATGACTGATGTCTTTTCTGCAAAAAGAGTATCAAAATGCTACATTCAGGATGCTGCGGATATGACAGTGGTGTCCCGCTTTAAAAGTCATCATGTTTTTGAAAATCTGATAGAGAAAGCTGCCAAACTATCATCCCCTATACCAGTCGGTGTGGTCTGGCCCTGTGAACAGCATGCGCTTGAAGCGGCGCTGGAGGCAGGGGAACATGGCCTCATGCAGGCAGTTTTGATCGGGGATAAAGAAATTATCACCGCGTTGGCAAAAGCCTCCAATCGTGATCTTGGAAAGGCGGACATTATTGATATGCCTACACCGGAGGCTGCCGCGGCGCGGGCTGTGTCTCTGGTCAAGGAAGGTCGCCTCCGTACCTTGATGAAGGGGAGCCTGCATACGGATATCCTGATGCATTCTGTTGTGGCGCCTGAAGCAGGATTACGGACAAGCCGCCGTATCAGCCACGTTTTTTTATTGGCTCTTCCTGACTATGATGATCTGGTTTTTGTAACAGATGCGGCTATCAATATTTTTCCGGACCTGGAAGCAAAACGCGATATTGTTCAAAATGCAATTGATCTGCATATCGGGTTAGGGCTGGGAGAGCCCCGTGTTGCCCTTCTTTCTGCTGTAGAGGTTGTTAACCCTAAAATTCCCGGCACGGTGGATGCCGCCTGCTTGTGCAAGATGGCGGAGCGGAAACAGATACTGGGGGGCGTTCTGGATGGTCCTCTTGCTATGGATAATGCCATCAACAAGGAAGCCGCGCAGATCAAGGGCATTGAGTCTCCCGTAGCAGGGCGCGCCCAGATTCTTGTCTCCCCTGATCTGGAGTCAGGAAACATGCTGGCAAAAAACATGATTTTCATGTCTCATGCAGAGTCAGCAGGTGTTGTTCTTGGTGCAAAAGTGCCCATTCTGCTAACGAGCCGGGCCGATAGTGTTCAGGCGCGTCTGGTCTCCGTTGCGGTGGGCGCAGTGTATGCGGAGTATCTGGCGCGCACGGGTCTCAATGAGAAATGTTGAGTGCTTTCATTTTTCGGTAAAGGGTTGCCCGGCTTACGCCCAGACTTTGTGCGGTGGCACTCACATTGCCTTGGCAGGCCGCAAGAGCTGAACGGACAACACTTTCTTCCGCTTTCTGAAAACTCACAGTTCCTTCAGAATCCAGTTCGGCCAGCAGATTAGGGTGGTCCTGAATCATGTCATCAGTCCATCCCATCAGGGTGCGAGCAGCGTGGGTTGCGCCGGTTACTTCACCATCGGTGTTGATGGCAACCAACGGGGAGGAGCAGTCTTCCGCAGGGCCAAGCGTGAGAATTCTGTCTCCCTCATAGCGGGTGCGGAAAAGCTGCTCTTCAATGCGGCGCCCTGACAGCATCAGCGTTTCAGTGACAAGGGCGGCATACGGGCGGGTGGTGTTGCCGCTCAGGGCGGCAAGGTTCAGTGCGCCTGCAATTTGTCCCTGCGCGTCAAATACAGGCACCGCATAGCTGGCAAGAAGAGAGAAACAGAAGCGCCAGTGGTCGCCTTGCCCCAGAAAAACCGGGCATTTCTCTTTTATGCAGGTTCCAACGCCGTTTGTGCCTGCTGCAGCCTCGTTCCAGATGGCACCTTTCCGCAGATACAGGCGGCGGCAGACCGAAAGATGGGTTTCATCCACGCAGCGCGCCAGAATGGTGGCATCAGGATCAGCCAGCAGCACCATAAGGCCCATCCCCTGTACAAGCTTGAACAGCCTGCGCATCTCGCCCATGGCGGATTTTAACAGAACAGCGGAGCGGCCACTGATATGCAGGAATTCGGAGCTGGAAAGGACATCGGCTGTCCATCCCTGTGCCGGGTCCAGATTATAGGCTGACATACAACGTTGCCAGGATTGCTGAACATAGGGCGCATTCACGGATGTCAAAGGATAGGCAGTACGGCCAGGAAGAATATCACTTTCCGTCTCAGAGAGAGGTTTTTGTTTACCGTTCATGCAGTTACCAGCCAACTCGTTTTTTTATCCTCCTTGCTGGAGCAAAGAGACCATTTCTTGAGCTTTGACTTACCTGTTACTATATCTCCTTGCCGATTTTAAAGAAAATTCTGTGTGTGGCAGAGAACGGGTGAGGCTGAAAAGGCTTCCTACCAGAGATACACGAACTTCATATAATATGCGTTGGTTTCAGGGGTATTGCGTCCTTCCAGAGAATGAGAGTAGCGGCCGGTAAAGGAGACATGCTTCGAAATATTGAACATGAGACCCGGTCCCATGGCAATTTCGCGGCTGTTTGAATTATCCAGATAGTGCCCGGATGTATTATCATATGTTCCGGTAACATTCTGCCAGTCAAATGCCAGAAAAGGTTCTATTTTTTGGGTGGCTTTCCAACTGAATCGCAGGTTGGAGTAAAATACAACGCCAGGAAAATAACTGTGTTGGCCTTTGACATGCTTGGTGGAGCCGGTAACAGTTCCTGCATCGCCATCAAAGCTGAAATGTTTCCACTCATAATCAAAGATAAAACTGGAAATGTTGGACCAGTAATTGGGGGATGTTGCATCCCGTGTGCCAACGGGTGTCTGCATGAAAGTCTGAAACCCGAACGTGCTGTGCGCATTGGGCTTGAACCACGCTGCGGGTCCTACAATGGTCGGTCCGAACCCACCATAATTTGAGCCATCTGCAAGCGTGAAGCTTTCACTTTGAATGAGCTCAAACGCAAAGCCTACGTGCGGAATGGCGTCAAAACTGCGGAAATGCACGTATTTGGTCATGCCGGACCAGGTGTGGCTGCCGCCACGGGCTTCGCGCTGGCCTACGCTGTTATACGTGTTGCCTGCTGCATTTCCGTTGCCGTACTGCACAAGAACATTGAAGGGCTTGAAATCAACCGGCAGATCGTACTCGTGCGGGCCGATAATCCCGAGCGTAATGTCTGCTGCCTGGGCTGAAGATGCATAAACCAGCGCCATGCCGGGTATGACGAAACGAAGCAGAGAGCGGAGCCGCTCCGGCTTTTCTGTCAGATGCATGAGAAGAATTTCCGTAAAAAGAAACGGGGCCCCGGCAGAAGCCGGAAGCCCCGCAATAAGTCTGCTTATTGGGCGTTGGAGCCCTGAGCACCGTCGAGCGTATAAGCTATGATGTAATCACCGCTTCTTGTCCCGAGGCCACCGTGGCCACCGGCTGCAATCAGAACGTACTGCTTGCCGCCAATCTCATAGGACATGGGTGTTGCCTGACCACCTGCGGGCAGACGGTCACGCCAGATCACCTTGCCGGTGGAAAGGTCAAAGGCGCGCAGATAGTCATCTGCTGTAGCCCCCATGAACACCACGCCACCTTTGGTTACAATATTGCCACCAATATTATACATCCCGGTAGGCAGCGGCAGGTTGTTGTGGGTCCGGAAAGGCCCCGTATCCCGCGTTGTGCCAACAGGGTGCTGCCAGACAATTTTCTTGGTTACCAGGTCAATGGCCGTCAGCGTGCCCCATACTGGCCCCTTGCAAGGAATTTGGAGCGGGTTCAGCCAAGGGTTGGTGTAAGCAATGTAAGGCGTGCCATAATCCGGGGAGACGGAAAGAGCATCTCCTTTGGCGGCAGGTTCTTCACCCTTGCCATCCCACTTCGGCAGAGTGCCGGAATTTTCAAGCGTCGAACGTTTTTCCAGCCGGATGCGGAACGGCAGGTAGCTTGCATTGGCCAGCAGAATTTTGCGCTGCGGGTCAATGGTAATGCCCTGCCAGTCCACCACGCCATAGAATGCCGGATAGACAATGGTTGTCTTGCCAACATGCGGCGGTGTGAACTGCCCTTCGTAAGCGGACTGACGATACTCGATACGGCAGATCATCTGATCCAGCAGGGTGGCACCCCACATGTCCGTTTCTTTCAGGTCAGGCGGTGTAAGGGAAGGCATGGCTGTCGGGTAGGGCTGCGTGGGAGATACGCGGTCATCCGGGGCGATGCCAGCGGTGGGTACCGGTTTTTCTTCCACCGGATAACCGGGCACCGGCTGGCCGGTACGGCGGTCAAGCACAAAGAATTCCCCGCGCTTGGTGCTCTGTACCAGGGCTGGGATAGTTTCCCCATTCGGTCCTGGCAGATCAACCATGGAGGGGCCAGACGGAATGTCCATATCCCACAGATCATGATGCACGGTCTGATACGTCCAGCGGCGTTCGCCGGTTTCAATATCAAGCGCAATGGTGGCGGAGGATGTGGCATCATCAAACGGACGGCGTGATCCACCCCAGTTGTCCGGCGGGGAATTGCCGGTGGGAATGTAAACCAGACCAAGGTTGAGGTCTGCCGTATAAACGCCCCACGCGTTGGGAGTGTCGCGTGTCAACACATCATCCGGGCCGGGCTTCCAGGTTTCCGGTGTGTGGCCAGCATCCCAGACCCATTCAATTTCGCCAGTGGTGGCGTTGAATGCGCGAATGGCGCCGGAGGGTTCAAAGTTTGCCTGGTTATCAAAAATCCAGCCGCCGGTGATCACCCGGTTTTTAGCCACCATGGGCGGGGAGGTCACAAAGTGGAAGCCCAGCGGCACATGGCCAAGATACTGCCGGAGGGAAATAAAGCCGTGGTCCCCAAAATCATCACACGGTTTGCCGGTTTCCGCGTTTACGGCCACCATGCGCACGTCTGCTACCGGGGAATAAATCCGGTTGCGGCAACTTGTCTGGATTTCATCGGGGATGTGATAGTAGGACACCCCACGGCAGGCCAGATAGACGTTTTTGTCCAGATCCGCTGTGTTCGGCTTGGGGTCAAACTTCCACTTGATCTTGCCTGTTGCGGCATCAACGGCCATCACCCAGCTATGGGGAGTACACATATAAAGTGTGTCTCCAACCTTGATGGGGGTGAGTTCCAGATTGAACTCATGGCCTTGGTCCGGACCTGCAACAGTGCCTTCTCCGGCCTGCTGAACGTCACCCGTGCGCGTCATCCAAGCCCGTTTCAGGTGGGTGACATTGGCAGGCGTGATCTGCCCAACGGGAGAATAGCGGTCTCCTCCAACGGTGCGGCCGTAAGCGCTCCAGTCTCCATCCGGTTCACCATTGGAGGCCTGGTCGCTCTGCCCCTGCGCATTCATGCGGTCAGCCGGTAAACTGCCATTGATGGAATAGGAGGAGAAGCAGCTTGCCAGAACGACCAGGCTGGAGACGGCAACCGCACCCAGCACTTCGCGTTTATCGGTAAGCCAGCTTGCGCCGGTGCGCCATACCCAAGGCAGCAGCAACCAGACGCCAAGGCCAATGAGGGTAAGAAGACGGACTTCCAGCCCCCAGATATTGAAGCCCACTTCAAAAAGGGACCAGACAGTGGCCACCAGCAGCAGGGCTGCATACAGGCGGGCTGCCAGTTTGGGGTTCTTGAAGCTACTGAAGACAATGGCAAGCAGTACACCGCCTGCCAGAATATAGAACCAGGACCCACCAAGGAAGAGCAGTTCAGCCCCTCCCAGGAACAGGAATAGTCCAATAAGAGTCAGTAAGGCTGAGGTTATTATGGAAACTAACCCCTTATTACTCTCTTGCATGATGTGTTTCTCTCAGAGTGTGTTCAATCGGCCAGAGCAGCCTGTGAAGCAATCAGTTCCACGTCTGTCAGCGACCAGCGTGTCTGATGAACAGGAAGTGCCCCGAAATTGTCACTACTGAAAGAGGGATGGTCACCGATGTTTGTAGCAAAAAACCGGAACTGTTTCACGGATGAGACACTCCAGGAGACCTTATACCCTTTTTCGCCGTCAGCCTGCGGAAGGCGAGCGATCAGAAGCCTTCTCTCTCGGCGTTTCCGGGGCTCTTCGGGAGTGTCCTGAACGTGCTTCTCTGTAAGTAAAATGAAAGTGAGTTATTTTTAGAAGATAGTAAAAACAATGCGTTAAATGTCATGAACAGGAGGAAGCGCTTTGGCTTCAATCTGAAGTTCTCGTTCCATAAAGTCAAGTTCCTGACGAATTGTCCATTCTGTTTCATCGTTAATGCGTTTTTCAACAACACGTTTATGCAGAAGCTCTCGCATATTGCGGATAATATGGAACCGTAAGGATAATTCCGTTCGTTTTTCCCGAATGGCAGTCAGCCTTATCTCGTCTTCTGCGGCTTCTGTATCATCCAGACGCCTCTGCATATCCTGATATTCGTGGAGCAGTCGCGAAATAGCTTCCTGCTTCAGATCATGCGATTCGTTCTCATCTTGAAGTGCCAGATCGTTCTGCTGTTTGTGAAGAAAATGGA
The DNA here is from genome assembly GCF_030644465.1 of Acetobacter tropicalis. NCBI lineage: Bacteria > Pseudomonadati > Pseudomonadota > Alphaproteobacteria > Acetobacterales > Acetobacteraceae > Acetobacter > Acetobacter tropicalis. The sequence continues at coordinate 2,416,692 of NZ_JAUYUW010000001.1, forward strand.
GTGCGACCTCAGCCAGTTCGATCCGCATGGCGTTGAGTTCACGCTGGGTAGGATCATTATCATCAGGAGCCAGACCCGCCAGAAGCGGCGGCATGGTCAGGCTTGCCAGAAGCAGTGAGCAGATGATCACCCCCGCTGCGAGCGTTACCAGAAGATCGCGGCCCGGAAAGCCGGTTGAGACGGTAGTTGCAACCGGAAGAGACAGAATGGCTGCCAGTGTCAAAGCGCCTCGTGTTCCTGCCACGGTCATGACCGCCATGGTGCGGAGGGAAGGGATGACCGTATTGCGGTGCCGTATTCGGGCAATGATGCGGCGAGCAGTAGTGGAAAGCCAGATCCAGAAAAAACGGGTCACGCTCATGATAAGCTGGATCAGGAGAATGGCTACAAGCAGTTTCCAGGGGGAAACGCCTCCTTCACGTGCAAGCTGAAAGCCGTTGCGCACCAGTTGCGGTAGTTGCAGCCCCAGAAGGAGGAAGATGGCGGCGTTAAAGGTGAAGTTCACCATGTCCCACACAGTTGCTGCACGCAGGCGTGTTTCTGTAGTGGCCTCGTTCATCACGCCGGTAAACTTTACGGTCATGCCGCCTGCTACGGCAGCCAGAATGCCTGAACAATGCAAGCTGTCAGCAATAAGGTAGATGGCAAACGGCAGGATCATAGCGAGCGTAATATGGGTCGGGGCATCATCATATCCGCGCACGAGCAAGAGGTGCTCCGCCCGGCAGGCGGCCCAGGCCAGACCACACCCGATCAGAACGCCCCCCACGGACATGACGCAAAAAACCGCCAGGGCATGCTGGAAAGAGAAGATTCCAGTCATGGCGGCGACAACGGCAAACTTGAAGCACACAAGGCCTGATGCATCGTTCAGCAGGGCTTCACCGTGCAGAATATGTACAACCCGGGCGGGGGCTTTTCCGCCTTCAATCATGCTGCCAACGGAAACGGCATCCGTGGGGGAGAGAACGGCCGCCAACGCAAAAGCGGCGGGCAGAATAATGGGCGGGATAAGCCAATGAATAAAGTAGCCACAGCCGATAGTGGTGAAAACAACCAGCCCCAGCGCAAGAAAGATAATGACATTTCGTAATTCCCCGAACTCGCGCATGGGCATGCGGTACGCATCGGCAAACAGGAGAGGGGGGATGAACAGGAGAAGAAAAATGTCTGGATCAAAGCCAACCTGCAAGCCGCCGAGTGCCGTCAAACTACCGATGGCAATCTGTATCAAAGGGAGAGGGAGGGGAATGCGGCAGATTTTTGCCAGCAAAGCGGTCAGACCTGTAACAGTCAGCAAGGCCAGCACAATAAACAAAATATTCATTAAGTTCTGTTATCCCGTCCCCAACACACTCATCAGGCTAAGCCATACTGAAAGTCATGCGGCTATAGGGTCACATTATGTAGAAAAAAAGTCACAATAACGATGTGCGGTAGCGGCAACCCCACCTTGATGCAGGGACATAGGATTAGGACATTCACCGCAGACTTTATTTTGCACCTCCATCACGCGAATGTGTGAGAGCGCAATGAGTATGCATTTTATTGGGAAGTCTTCATTAAAGCAGAAGCCATGGTTTTTGGGAGAAGCCTTTCACCAAAACATGATTTTCCAGCAAAAAGGGGAACTTAGGGCAGTAGGTGGGTTTTCAGATACATCTGGTATCACCCACTTTCTGAAGCCACACCAAATGCTCCTTTTCCCACAAGCGAGGGGGTATTTTCTTCTCAGAAGGAGGTGTGCTTCTAATTGTAAGGTAGTTTTCAATGAAAACATTTTTGTGCCTGACAACGTTCGGTCTTTTCCTGCCGTTTGCGACGGCTCTGGCTGATGATAGCGCAGATCTGCAAGATACGCTGAACAGTTGCTATGCAGGGAAGCGTAGCTGCCTGGTTGATCTCCAAGGTGCCACCAAAACCCTAACACGTCCGCTAAAAATCAATCCGGATATGGTGACGATCAGAAACGGAACATTCGAATGTATTATGAAAAGTGGCACCTGTTTTTATGTTTCACAAGAAGGTTTTCCTCGAGCCCAACAGGAAAGCATACATCGATTGGAAAATATTACGCTCCATGGAAATAAATCCATTGATGGGATAACCATGAATTACACTGATAACCAGAACCATAATATTAATGCTGAAATTACGTTATCCAGCGTATCCATCCAAGGGTTCAATCGCGGTCTCTCTTTTGGAGACAATGTATGGGGGGTGGATATGTTCAATGTTGTCATTGGCAACGGTAATATTGGCATCTACACGCAGCCGGGAGCATATAATGCGGGTGAGCGGTCAACTTTTGTTGGTGGAACCATTTATAACAATGCTATCGCCGGAATTGATGAGGAATCATGCTGGGAGTTTGACTTTGAAGGTACCAGTTTTGATTTCAACACTCAGCAAATGATTTTGAGAGGTCCTACGTCCTTTACAGGTCACATTGAAAATTCCGAAACGGAGAAACCTGAAATTGTCCTGTCCGCTCTCGTCGGGGTACCTGCTGGATCACTTTATATGAGTCCGGGCTCAACCATCACAGTGGACGGATGGGATGCAAAAAATCCCAAACAGCCATGCTATGTTGAAACTAGTCTTCCATACAATAATATGAAGATTCCAGCCACACTTTATGGGTTTGGCGGAACAAAGGGAGCTGTATGTGGCCCTGGAAAAGTGGTTACATGGGACGGTCAGGATTTCAGAAAAATAGCGACCCCACTATAAATTGGCTGGTGAAAGATAAAGAACATTATCCAACCTAAGTTTAAAAGAAGATGATCTAACCATCCATACGGCCACGTGAGAGGCTTTTGCGTCCAGAAACCCACAAATGTGTAAGGGTGTGAGAGGCGGAAGTTCTCTCCTCCTGAGTGATCGAATACATCCAGATAATACCGTAGAACAAAGGAAAACCAACCAGGAAAATTCCAATACGCAGCAGGTTTTGCGTGGGGGGAAGTGATAAAATCAATAGTCCTAGCCCAGTGAGAGCCATTGGCATAAGATGTCTCACAACGGAAGAGAGTGTTGGGTAAAGACGAATGCCAATTGTTATTCGTGCAACACTATCAAAAATGCTTCGTCCTGCCCAGACAAAAGCTGCTCCATTCACACCAAACCAATGCAGGAACAGGAGTAGAAAGGGGGCATAGAGTAATGCTTCTACAATGGAAAGGATGGCATTGATTTCCGCCCGCCCAATGCCATCCAGAAACCCTGCGGCAACGGTATCTATTCCGAAGAAAAAGACGCCAATACTCAGATACTTCATGATAACCGTACTATTATGTGCAAAATCTGGCCCGACCCAAAAGCCAAGAATATCCTGACTGAAAAGGGAGCCCAGAAAGCAGAACGGGAATAACAGGCATACAACTGTCAGGATGCTGTTACGATAAAGAGTGATGGTGGTGAGTGTGTCTTTTCGCCAGGAAGCCGCCATAGCAGGATAGGCAGTACTACTGACAGCCAACGTGATCATGGAAAGGCGAGCAACAACATCAAACGGCGTTGTATAATACGCCGTTGTTGCGGCTGAAAGTACAGTCGCAATCATGAAACGATCCATATAGGATAATATGGGAAACATCAAATTGGAGATGGTCATCCATCCGCCAATGCGAAACAATGGACGAAGTAAACTGAATGAAGGCCGTGCGGTTAAAAGGGTTGGCATAAGACGCACACAGATAAAAGCATACCCGATCGTCATAGCCAGCCTACAAAGCGCCAGCATGAGCATAACGCCTACAAGGCTGTTCCACACCTGCAAGATCAAAAGAGGGGCAAGATAATACAGAACGGATATGGGAATATTTAACAGGTTGGCGTTACGGAATGCCTGATAGGCGGACATCACCCCCCACATGGCGGCATTCATCATGACCAGCGGTGCCGTGGCGCAAAGGACCCACATGGCAACAACGGTTTCGTGCTGCAACTCAACAGGAATTTTTAACCCATTGTAGACCCATATCCGTACAAAGAAGGCTGCACATCCACCCCCTACAAGACCAAAAACGCCTAGCGTCAGAATTCCTGTCAGGGTTAGCGTGGCGCTTTCTTTATCTTCTCCATCTGAAATACGTTCTGCTATTGCCCGTGTTAATGCTCTGCCGAGTCCGAAATCGAATATCCCAAATGTACCAATCAGGCTGAGGGCGATTGTCAATACTCCCCATCGTGAGAGGCCCAATTTTGCAACCAGATAAGGGGTAATCAGAACGGCAATGGCAACGGGCCCGATCCGGCCCAACATATTCCATCCTGAATTAAACAGAACAGTGCGCATGCGTGTCAGGTTTGCACGGTCCGTAAGTGTCATGACGCTGAGGTCCTGCTTGTTTAGAGGAAAGTTTTCTAGGGAAAGTATGTTTTTATAATATATGTTTCTTATTTTTTGCACAAAATTCTAATGTTCATATTTTTTTCAAGACAGTGATTGCCCTCTGATATCATACTTTTCTCACAGAGCATTTCCTTTCTCTTGTTAAACGGATTTCATCATGTTTGAACGAGGCGGACAGGTTGAAGTTGCTCTGATGGATATGGAGGAAGGTGAGAATATTTTTTCTATTTATTGAAAATAATCTTACAAAGGGTTTAATGTTCTTTAGGAATTTTTGAAAAGTCCTCGTGTGATGAAAAAAAATATAACATTCTCAATCGTCATACCAAACTATAATTATGAACGCTACGTAAAGGAGGCGATTGAAAGTGCTCTGAATCAAGACTGGCCCAATAAGGAAATTATTGTTGTTGACGACGGGTCTACTGATGGATCGCCCGATATAATACGATCATTTGGCAACAGGATTGTTTCTGTTTTTACAGAAAATCGCGGTCAAAGAGAAGCTAATAACACTGGTTTTTCAAGAAGTTCTGGAGAAGTGGTCATCTTTTTGGATTCGGATGATATCTTGCTTCCTGGTATGTTGAAAGAAGTGGCTTCTGTCTGGCGGGAAGGTCTCAGCAAAGTCCAGGTGATTATGCAACGTGTGGATTCAAATAAGGCTCCTATCGGGCGCACCATTCCCAAATATCATTCTTCACCCACGCCAGAACAGATACGGACCTGGGTAAATGCCTCTTTTGAATATCCAAGTCCTCCAGCTTCAGGAAACGCATGGTCTCGCACCTTTCTGGAACTTATCTTTCCACTTGATGAGACATATGATGCGTTTACGGATTCAACCTGTATCGCTATGGCTCCGTACATGGGAGACATTGTCACTATTGCAAAGCCACTCGTTTTATACCGAATGCACGGTGCAAATGATAGCCAGATGACAGCAAGGGAGACAAACTATAGCAGGGAAGTTGCACGAGGATTAAAACGGTTCCAAGCAGCACAGCGCGCGTGTGCTCTCAAAAATCTATCACCACCTGATATAAGAATTCTTTTTCATGGAAGCAATTTCCTACAATTTCGTATTGCGTCACTCCGTTTAACGCCAGAATTGCATCCTCTTCCTGGTGACGGCAGAATGCGTGCGTTTCTGGATAGTCTTATGGTGTTGTTCCGTAGCGGGTTCCAGAATATATCAGATCGCTTTCTTATAATGGCTTGGTCCATAGTGACACTTTTGGCGCCAGATCGGCTTGCTCGCGTCCTTATTAAAAAACGCTATAGCTCCTAAGTAGATAAGGAGAACAGCTATGGGGAAATGGTGGCACAAAATATTATTCTATACCTTTTGTGCTTTTTCTTTCCTACATACTTAGTATTTTCTCAGGAGAAATTTTCCCGGCTAAAATATCCCGTACGGCGAGCCAATTCCCGATTACTCGTCCTCTTCTATCAATATAAGGTTCCGGTCGAATACTCCGGAAGATATTCATGCCCATATTTCGTGCGATACTACGTAAGGCATGGTCAAGCGGGTAAGTTCCTTTGTGTGCAAGGTAAATTGGATTGATAACTTGTGAATAACCGAGCTTCCTGCCGGGGGTGCGCCCTGTTTTGCTGCCCATATGCACGCCTCTAGCGGTATTGATCCTTACAACACGCCCTAAGCGTCCAGCCCGGCGAGAGAAATCAATATCTTCGTACCATGCGTAAAGAGGAAGGCGCTCATCAAAACGGAGTCCCGTCTCCTGAATAATTGAAAAACGGCACGCCATGTTACATCCATACCCGTTCCATGCTGGTTCTATGGTTGGAAGGTCTGTTACTTCAGGATGAGGGGCTTTTGCAATGATGGAACGAGCTGCTTCGAGACTGAGACCCGGTCCTTTCGCACCATCTGCAAGCACTCGCCCCGTCGCGATAGCAATATCCGAATGGATAGAGAATACTCCAGCACATTCACGTAAATAATTTTTCTCAGGAAGAAAATCATCGTCAAAAAAAATAATAATGTCAGCCTCTTCCACATGGTCCAGTATGGCATTCCGTTGATGAGATGCACCACGGGGCCCGTACAGAATATGTAACCGTGAATCTGGCACAAGCCCTTTGCAGTCATCCTCGGTTGGGGCACATACTATAACTTTGTGTGGTAGATGGCTTTGTTTAAACAGTTCGAGAACTGTTTCCTCTAAAAGTGCAGCGCGTCCACAGGTGGCGATCGCAATAACAATTTTCTGATCCTGTGCGTTCTTTCTATCATTCTGAGGTATGACTGCGGAAAGAGAAGGCTGTTCTGCTGTAATTTCCTGAGACAGGCTGAGGTGTTTTTCTGCGTAATTTTGGGAGTTCAGGTCGCTGCGAATACGTGCCTGAGCCTTTTCTACCATGTCTGCTCGTTGTTCAGGGGCATGCATAAGCGTGAGAATAGCTTGTTTTAACGCGGCCGGGTCCCTCGGTGGTACATAATAGACAGACTGACCATCAAAATAATGCCGTAATCCACCTGTGTCCGTTGCAATAACAGGAAGGCCGCGCAGTGTTGCTTCCAGAATGACTGTAATGCCAGAGGCGTGAAGGTTTGGGGTCAAAGGAGCGACCACAATATGGGCTTTATCATACAGGGAGAGTAACTGATCATTATTGGCAGCGGCAACGCGTGTTACGTGGTCTGCGCGCTTCAGTTTTTTGGTTGTAGCAATTGTGACTTGGCACGATAGACCGTCTGGAAGGTGGCTTGTCGCTTTGATCAGGGTTTTCCAATCACGATCCTGGTCATTTCCTAGAGACAGAATACGAATGGGATCGCCGGGTGTATAGGGAAGCGGAGCATACGGTTTAATTTCATCCGCTCGGATGCCAAATTTCACGCATTCCAATCTATTGTTTGGAAAGATAGCTTCTGCTTTTTTCAGATTTTCAGGGGAATGAAAAGTCAGAAGATCCGCGCGGGAGAGCAGAGAGCGTGAAATCAGTTTTCGCCAGAAGGGTTGTTGAGGCCATCTATCCATCAACCAGATGCTTTGTGCAATCAGTGGAGGATGAGCTTTGTGAGGATTTAAACGATACAGCAGCAATACAGCCATTGCTTGGCCTTCGGTATGTGTCCAGACAACATCTGCAGAGAGAATGCCTTCTCGATTATGCCATGCATGGACGAAATCAAAACCGATTATAAGACGGGCACCATAACGGATCAGACGTCTAAATAAATTTTCCGCTTTATCTTCTGAATGGATAATAGTGGCTTCCGGTCCGGCCGCCCGGTAATACCCATATGCATATGGCTCGTTAATGCCTGGTATTTCGCCTTTCTTCCACCGCGTATGCCAGTCACTTGCTCCATATCCATAACTGAGTTGGACAAAGACACGAAGGGGAGCAGAAGCTGGAGGGGGCATGAAGCATGATCCTGAGCGGAAGGTTTATTAGAAAATACTGACTGAAACGATTTTGAAATTCTGATCAGCCATCCGGGAAATAAGAGCGGTATAGGCAGTGGTGGCGTGATAACTGGAAGGAAAAGCATGACAATGGTTTCCTACCAGAACAACGTGCAGACCAAAGCGTGAGTTGACTGTGCGTGCAAAGCGACTTCCATAATCCATGACAGCCATGCGGGATGTTAGAGGGCGTCGGACAGGGCTACTGACAAAGATACGCTCGCTGGCGGGGTCATTGATACTGCACCATATCGATTGCTCTACGGTTTCTGAGCGTGCAGCATGGCTGAGAATCAAAGAAAGAGAACCAAAAAAAATAATAGAAAACAGAAAAAATTTTCGACAGCGTGAAAATATTTTCTTCATGAAAAGACTGCCTCCGTAATTTGCAAAAGAGAGCGTGCTGCTTTTTCCCAGGTAAAGGCTGCTGCACGCGATAATCCCGCCTGCCGCATTTCCTGTGCCTGAATGGGGGTATCAAGAATATGCAGAACGCTTCGGGTAATGGCCTCAGGATCATGCGGGTTGACGTAATACGCAGCCTCACCGCATATTTCGCGCAAGACAGGAATGTCGGCTGCAACAACAGGGCAGCCGCAGAGCATGGCTTCCAGTGGGGGCAGACCAAAGCCTTCATAAAGGGACGGGAAGACAAAACAGGCTGCATTTTCATAAAGAGCACGTAATTCTTTGTCACTCACGCGCCCGACATAGACAGCAGCCTTTGGCAGTGTCTGTTTACCGTGATCACTGAAAACTGTTGTGTTCACGCTACCGCTGATAACAAGAGGAGTACCGCGTTGAGCAAGAGCGTCCGCTAGATGGCTCAATTGCGCCAGATTTTTATGAGGGGCGAGATTGCCGACGGCGAGCACATACCCTTGAGAGCGTAAAGAGTGACGTTTCAAAATAGAACCATCAGCAGCCTGGCTTTTTATGTGCTCAGCACCTTCGCTGATAACAGAAATCTGTTCTGCGGGAATGCGTAGATATTTGGAGAGCTCGCTACGCGAAAAATGGGAGACCGTTATCAAATGAGCCCGGCTATAGCGCAGCAAGGTTAGAAGAACACGGTACCATGTACGAAATTTCCAGGAATAGGAATTGGGCTGACTAAAAACACCCGCATCATGAATAATGACGATGTGGCGTCTACCAAGCAGAGGGGCCGTGTTGCCAAGATTGATCAAAATACCTTTGCGTGTAGCCCAAGGAAGTTCAAACTGTTCCCATAATTGCCCACGTTGACGGCCTACTGCGCGGACAGGGTATTCATTCACCTTCTGTTCAAGAAGAACAGTGTTTGGTGTTAATGTCACAGGAGCCGAGTAGCCATTTGCCACACTCACGTGGGCTAATGCCGCGTTGATTTCTAATGCAAACCGTTGCACGCCACTTAAAGGCTGCGTCAGAAAGCGTCCATTCACGTAAATATCTGGTCTTACCAACGCACACTTTCCTTATCAGAGATTTTTAGCTTGATGCCAGAAGTCCGTAGCGTTTGTAGATATGAAAAGGATGTTTCTCGGCTTTTCCAAGACTATTGGGAGGCGCCTGTGTCAGGACGGCACCCAAAGTGCGGGCATCGTACGTATGTAGCGTGCGTAAGGCCTGCGTGAGAGTGGATGCCGATGTATGACCCCACTTTACCACCAGCACTACGCCATCGCTCTGGCGCGACAGAATGGCGGCATCCGGGAAGGCAAGAGCGGGAGGCGTGTCCAACAGGATCATGTCATACTGTGATCCGACATGCGTCAGTATCCGCCCCAGCTCTTCGGGCAAGAGCATAGCTCCGTTGCCATGGTGGCGGATGGCATCAGGTGTCAGAATATCAACACCGGGCAGCACATCCCGTTCTAGACCGGCCATAAGAGGGTCAACGGGCATCTGGTTGTTCTGTGCCACTCTGAGCGCGCCAAGTATGCGCATGGTTGAAGGGTTGCGGATGTCACAATCGATCACCAAAGCCCGTTGGCCACAGCGGCCTGTATTGGCTGCTAAGGAAAGCGCAAAAGTTGTTTTGCCCTCTCCTTGTTCTGCCGAGGTAATCAGAACAACCTTGGCGCGAAAACGGCTATGGCCGAACGATAGAACACTACGGATGGAATCTACCGTTTCAATATAAGCGGAGCGCTGGGCAGAGCCATATTGCCGCATAAGGGAGCCGGTAAAAGCGGGTACCAGCCCCAGCGCAAAAAGTCCCGGGATAGCGTCCAGTTCGTCCAGGCTGCGTATCCCTTTATGAACACGGTCAATCACGAGAGCTGATCCTGCTCCCGTCAACAGTGCAAACAGGAACGCGATGGCCATATATTGTTTGCGCGGCGGCCCTTGAGGTTTAAGAGGCGCTTCTGCACGTGAAATCAGATCGGCTTCAGCAACCTGCAGTTCCGCCTGGGTTGATGTCTGCGCGAACCGGCCAAGATAATCTTGATAAACCGTACGGGCCGCCGTTGCCTCGCTCTGCAACTGGCGGAGTGTGACATCGGCTTCGTTCTCCGCGGTTACCTGTTTCTGCAGGGTATTGACCTGTTCAGAAAGGGCGTTCACTCGCGCCTGAGCGCTTGCCAGCTCCTTGGCCGCACTATTCGCAATGCGATGGACCTCGGCCCCTATCCGGCTACGGATATGCGTTGCCGCCGCGCGTGTAGACTGGAGTTCGGGATTGGCATCCATAACAACCTGGCTCAGACTGGCGGCCCGGCTGCTAACCTGTGCTTCCTGCGCTTGTAATTGTTGAATCAGTGGTGAGGAAACAGCCTCAGGAATACTATCCAGACTTCCATTTTTAATTGCGCTACTGATTTCTGCATATCGCGCACGGTGCGCTTCCAGATCTCCACGAGCGATCATAAGCTCATGGTTCATCTGGCTTAACTGCTGGTCTGTTACCGTGGCGCCGCCGCTCATATTGTTTTCCGTGCCGGCTACGGGTGCGCGTTCCAGCTCAGCAGCGATCAAGCCATTTTTTTCACGGAAAGCCTGTACCGCTTGTTCAGCCTTGCGCAGACGTTCACGCAAGGGAACAATTTGTTCATCCAGCAGAGCATTAGCCTGCCAGGTGGCGGTAACCTTCATGCGTCTTTTAAAATCGAGATAAACGTCCGCATAGGCGTTGGCAATGCGCGCACTTGTTTGCGCATCACCCGTGCTGGCGGTGATGGTGATAATGTAGGAACGCCCATCGTTCAGAATGGAGACCCATTTGTTTAAAAGGTCACTTACAGCTTGGATACGTTCATTTTCTGTTATTGGCTCTGGTAGAGCAGGGCGTGTGAAAAGGCTTGCTACGGTATTGGATATGCGTTTGCTCAACGGTACGTAGCTAAGGTTTGCCTGAATTTCAGGATCATGGGTCAGGTCCAGCTTTTGAACCACAGCCCGGGAGATTGTGGGGCTACGCAGGATGCTGACCTCACTGTTCACCGCAACGGTATCGACTTCCGGCGAGGCGACGGTCGCTTGGAGGTCTCGGAAAGGAGCTTGCCGGGTTCCTACAATCAAAATGGAGGACGCATCATAATAAGGCTTCATGGAAAAAATAGCGATTGCAGAGGGAATGGCAATAGCCAGAGTAACAACGGCAATCGTAACCTTGTGCCGGTTCATGATACTGAAGGCATGCAAGGGCGAGACCTGCTGGGCCACCACAGGCAATGACGATTGCCCGTTATAGGGTGATGGAATTTGCAGCGTGTTCATCGCTTTTATCCTCTCACAAAGTATGGTGAGATTAAGGTTGGTTTGGAAAAAATGCGGGAGTGCTGGAGCATTATTTTACCGAGCCCCTTTTTGTGTAAGGACCGCCGGAATGGTCTTGATTAGAATGATAATATCGCGCCACAAACTCCAGTTCCGGACATACCAGTTGTCCAGTTGGACACGCTGCACATAGGATGTGTCGCTCCGTCCGCTAATCTGCCATAGCCCTGTAATGCCCGGACGTGTTGCAGTATAATAAGCGATATCTTTTCCGTAATGGGTCTGTTCTGCTGTAATGATAGGACGTGGGCCAACAAGGCTCATATCCAATTTCAGAACATTCAGGATCTGGGGCAGTTCATCCAGACTGGTCTTGCGGAGTATCCGGCCAATGCGGGTAATACGGGGGTCAGATGTAAGTTTGTAAGTGGCAGCCCATTCTGTGGCAGCTTCTGGATTATGGGCAAGAAGATCAGCCAATACGGCATCTGCATTCATAACCATTGTACGGAACTTTAGACACCGGAAGGGGCGACCATTCCGGCCAATACGGGTGTGGCCAAAAATGGCGGGTCCGCCATCCATGCGAACTAACGCATAAATTATGGCCAGAATGGGTGAAATGGCGATTAAAATCAAGGACGCAACAAACAGGTCCAACGCCATTTTTGCCGAACGATGAAATGGTTTTTCCAGATTACTCTGGAATGTCATCATCATACCATCGTGGCTGAAATAAGAATGATATGCGTAATCAAGTGGTAGCCCAGAGACAGAATACATCAGGCAAAAAGACAACCGTGTTCTGGTAATATGTTCTATGACGGCATGGCTATATGGATCCTGACTATTCAGGACCAGCATGAGTTTTGCCGCACCATGAGTTTCGAGTAAGCGATACTTCAGGTCTTCTACAGATGTTTCTAATAAACGAGTGGCAGAGAGACATCCTACAGAACGAAGACTTGGAAAACGCTCACTGGAAAAAACTTCGATAGCATGAGCGCAGGCTTCAGGCTCCCCGATGAGTAAAACAGGGAGGCGCCATACCCCCACCTGATTCAAAAGTCTTTTTGTTGTTTGCCGTAAAGAGAGGTCAATAAAAGGGAAAACCAGAAAGGGCAGGAACGTGTACAAAGGCGGGATATCAGGCCAAGAGAGTGCAATAAAGGCTATTCCACCCATAAGGGACGCCCCAATCACCTGTGCCGTTTCGTTCCAAAATGGCTGTCGGTCTGTATAATGATGTTTGTAAATAAAATATCCAGCCATAAGCGAGAAAATAATAAAATAAAAAGGAAGTATGCTTTCTGTGTAAAATGTAATCTCATTATATACTATGTTTTGGCTGGCTAAAGAAAGAGTAAAAGCCATGCAGTCCGTTATGATTAATGAGAGAGCACATATGACTTGCGCCTCCCTGTTTTTCCGTGAGGAGGATGGAGGACTCCTGCGACCTTTGGAAAAGAAAGACTCATGATCAGTGAGAATGGTAGACGGGGCAACTGCCGCGTTGGAACCGTAAACATCCATGACACACTCCGTATTATTCCGAACATGTCGAACACAAAAAATTTGATAGTGTGAGATTTATTGGATGACGGTCCAGCAGGGAGCAGCACGTCTGCTCGCCTACCTGACCACAACAAACCCTATACGCAGCGGCCTGTCTGTTGGTTGCATGATATGAGAAAAAAAAATCAAGGCGAATAACGTAAACGTGATGTCTTTTTTTTGGGGAAGTCATGCAAGGATGAAAGAGGAAAGTTAACTTATAATTGGGAAGTTTTCCTTATTTATAGACTAGCCTTCTTTCTCTCGATAAGGAGAGAAAAGCGTCTCTAGAAATCGTCATCAGTAAAAAATGTTTCCGTCCATTTCGTCACAGAATGATTGGTAGAGTGTCTGGTGCGTAAAATAATGGTCATTGGGCTGGGCTTGACTGCTTCTGTTCCGTTGTGGAGCGGCGGAAGCGCAGTTGCTCAGGTTATTGATACATACTTTCCCCCCGCAGGGAGTGCCGCAGGCGATCTGGCGCAGGAGCCTGCCCAGATACGAGCAATGGGAGAATATGCACCTCTTGGCAAGCGGTTTGGCCCTTTCCAGATCAATGCAGATGGTGGTGAAGCAATTGGATATGATACCAATGTTGACAAAATTTTAGGAGGGAAATCCAGCGCGGTTATCAACACGCAGGCGAACCTGAGTGCTGTGGCCCGATGGGGAAAACGCGATGTTCTGCACGGTAATATTGGCGTGGATGACGTGCGTTATCCTTCCCGCAGCATTCAGAACCGGACGAATTGGACCGCTAATATAGGGGGGGTGCATGATTTTGGTCATGACACTGTGGGCGCGTCCTATACCCATCTTTCTCTTGTTCAGATGCCAACAGATATGGCGGCTTTAGTTCTAAGCAGGCCTGTTCCGTATCAGGTGGACGATATAAGGCTAAGTTATACAGCCACCACGCATGGAAGAATAAGCTTTATTCCACAAGGAGGAATTCAAAGATATCATTTTAGTTTTTTCCCTCCTTCTGAATTTCAGCCGACACAAAGCTACCGAGACCGTGTGATTATTACGCAGGGTGTGACCACACAGTATGAATTGCGCCAGGATAGTCATGCTCTGCTGGTGGTGCAGGGTATGCAAATTAGATATCAGAAGCAGCTTGAAAACGCCCCGTCCCGTGATTCGAATGGCTTTTCTGTGATGGCAGGTTATGATTTCGGGCTGCATGGTCCTATCCGATTTCGGGGTGTTGTCGGTTATCAGACGCGGCGTTATCGGGCTACGGCTTTTGGCGTGATTAACTCCCCAATAGCCGAGGCAGAGTTAAAGTGGTTACCAACGCGCCTGACAACTGTTACAGCGAGTGTGCGGCATGGAATTGATGATGGTGCTTTTGAAAATATAGTTGGATATACGTTTACGGGTGCGCGTGTAGGAATAACGCATAATTATAGAAGAAATATAGTTTTCTCTGCCTATGGGCAAATGCAGAGGGCGAACTATCCGGCGACTCCTGCTTTTGTAGAAAATACTGTGCTGTACCAAGGACGCAACAGGCAATCTTTCTATGGAGGAGGAGTAGGTGCTGAATGGCTGATTAACCGGCATCTGCGTTTGTCAGCTAATTATGACTTCAGCAGTCAGAGTACCATAGGGAGTGGACGGTTTCCCGTTCATCGTTTTCTGATCAAGGTTCAGTTTACGCTCTAAAAACGTTTTCTGGTGCTGAGTATTCCACACTCAATAAAAACATAGCGGCTGGAGGAAATGACGTATGGCGACGACCCGTTCAGAATTTTACCGTGTTGCCATTGGGCGGTCGGTATGTTGGGGCGTGATTGGCACCCTGCTTGCCGGGTGCACCCCAGGGTGGAATTTAAAGCCTGTGCCATCTTATGATCCCAGCCTGTACCGCTTGGGTGTGGATGATGAAATTCGCGTCATGACATATGGGCAGGATCAGTTTACCTCCAGCTTTCGCGTTGATAGCCAGGGTAAAGTCGCTTTTCCCGTTGCGGGAAATCTGCCAGCCGAGGGGTTAACTACCGAAGAGTTTTCAGAGGAAGTAAGAAAGGCTTTGCAGTCTGCGCAGATGTTGCGAGACCCCAAAGTTGCGGTTGAAGTGTCTGCATACAGGCTTGTTTCGGTTCTGGGTGAAGTTGCAAAGCCCGGGCAATATCCTTACCAGCCTGGTATGACTTTGCTAACAGCCGTGGCAGCAGGGGGAGGTTTTACCTATCGTGCCTTGGAAAGTCGTGCTTATGTGGCCCGTCAGGAAGGGCATCATACAACGGTAGGTCTGCTCAAGCCTTATGACTATGTAAAACCGGGGGATGTTATCAAGATTTATGAGCGTCATTTCTAGAAAGAAAAAGCGCTTAGCGGCGGAGGAAAAAGCCTCCAATAAGAATAGCCCAGACAATCAGCCCCAATGCAACACCGATTACGAGACCTCGAGCAGGTCGTAATCGGCTGGGTGTGGAGATAGGGGAAGGTTCGCTGGGTGAGGTTTTGGAAGATTGCTTACGTATTTTCAGCTTCAAATGTCATGTCCCGTAACAGAGAGGCTTGGCGTGCGAGTAACTGAAAACAGATAACATTTCATCTTTTCATCTGTAAAGCACGCGCGCTTATACGTTTTGCCATTGTTTTACAATGGAACAGAGGGGCTGAGCATGAGCGATGTTACTCAGAAAAATAGGCTGCATCATAATCTACGTGTTGCCATTGTTCATGAATGGCTAGAGCATTATGCTGGGTCAGAACGTGTTGTTGAACAATTACTTATCATGTATCCGCAGGCAGAACTGTTTGCGATCGTGGACTTTATGCCCGATGCCGAACGTGTCATGCTCAAAGGAAAAGCGGTTCAGACAACATTTATTCAGCGGCTTCCCTTCGCGCGACGTTATTTTCGGTACTATCTCGGCCTCATGCCTATTGCTGTTGAGCAGTTGGATCTTGCAGGGTTTGATCTGATTATTTCGAGTAATCATGCCGTTGCAAAAGGCGTAATTACCGGACCAGATCAGGTCCATGTGTGCTACGTACATTCTCCGATGCGCTATGCGTGGGATATGCAGGCTGCCTATTTGCGGCAAAGCAATATGGAACGTGGGGTCCGTAGCCTCTATGCGCGTTGGTTGTTGCATACTTTGCGAAATTGGGATGTACGTTCGGCTGCTGGTGTTGATGTATTTGTGGCTAATTCCAATTATATCGCACGCCGTATTAAAAAGGTTTATCGGCGTGAAGCAAAGGTTGTCTATCCGCCAGTTGATATCAAGATGTTTGAAAACATCCAACATAATCGTCAGGATTACGTTGTTGTTTCAAGAATGGTACCATATAAGCGTATTGATCTGGTTGTAGAGGCCTTTTTACGTATGCCGGATAGAACTTTACATGTTGTTGGGGACGGGCCTGAACGTGAAAAAATAGAGCTTCTCGCGGCGCATGCACCTAATATTATTTTACATGGCCGGTTAAGTGATGCCGAAGTTGAAAATTATTTGTGTAAGGCAAAAGCATTTGTTTTTGCCGCGGAGGAGGATTTTGGAATTACAATGGTGGAAGCGCAGGCGTGTGGTACGCCTCTGATTGTTTTCAACCGGGGCGGTGCGCGCGATATTGTTCTGCAAGCAGATGAGAAAGAGGGACCAACGGGGATATTTTTCCGAGAACAAAGTGCTGAGGCAATTGTTGCGGCGGTTGATCAGTTTGAAGCGACATTCCCTTCTATAGAGCCGCAACTTTGCCGTGCTAATGCTCAACGTTTTTCAGAAGAAGCGTTTCGCCAAAATATGTTTAGGGTGGTTGAAAGCGCTATGTCGCTACAAAATTAGTAACGACGTAAATTAAACAAGAAAATAATAAAAATATAAGCAACCAAAAGGCAAGGAAATGACCGTACCGATTGTAGGAATGATCCTTTTCCCCTTGTGCTTGTTATTATGGACACGTCCTGTTGCCATGTTGCATATTTTGTTATTTGCAGGCGTGCTTCCCGCAGCAGCGGCTCTTGTTATCGGCGGTTTGGGTGTGCAGCCAGCTATGCTCCCGGCTTTGGCGTTTATAAGTTTTGTTCTGCTTCAGTGGATAATGGGCGTGCGGTATCCGGGAGATAGAACTGTTATGGCTCTGTGCTTTCCTTTTATCCTTGTTGTGATCTGGACCGTTATAGGTTCCCTAATTATGCCACGTCTGTTCATGAACCAGGTTATGGTCTGGCCTCAGAAGGGTGATACCGTAGGGGGACGTGTTTTACTGTCTCCAAATTTTGGTAATATTTCACAAGATATTTATCTTATTATCAATACAGCTTTAATGATTATAGCAGCACGGTTCCTGACACGAACTGATGTGAGTATTGAGAAACTGTACCGTTCTTTCCTTTTGTCAGGCTGGTGTGTTGTCATAATTTGTGCGTGGCAGTTTGCACATCGCGTCGCAGGTTTGCCGTATCCCGATATCTTTTTTTATTCCAACCCTGGGTGGGCGGTTCTTAATACTCAGATGGCAGGTCCTGTCCCACGAATTAATGCTTCATTTTCGGAACCTGCGGCCTGCGCTACGTTTCTTTGCCAAATCTTGTTTTCCTGCGTGTGGATCGTTTTACAAGGCTATTCGGTCGCATGGGCAAAATGGCTGATTCCAGCGTCTGCGTTGGCATTAGCAAGCACAACCTCCACGACTGGGTTTGCCACGATGGCCGTAGGTGTCTGCCTTCTTCCAGTCGCGATCATGCTGACAGGAGTGACCCAATTGATGGGAAATATGATGCGTCTGGCCATCGGCGGAGCCGCCGTGGTTGGCTGCGGCGTTCTTGTGTTGGTAACAGTTGCTCCCCAAATTGTACCTGCGGCACAACTGGTGTATCAGTCCACGACAGAAAAACAACAAAGCCAATCTTACCAAGATCGGTCCCAAGCGGATCGGGATTCCATGGCATTAGTTGGAGAGACGTATGGTTTGGGGGTAGGGTGGGGAAGTAACCGCGCATCCAGCCTGATTCCAAGCTTGCTATCCACTGTAGGAATTATAGGAGGTATAGGGCTTCTAATTTTTGACGGAATGCTTTTGAGAGCAGCCATGCGGGCCCGTAGGTCTGTTCCCCCAGGACCTGACCGGTTAGTTATTGACGGGACGCTCTCTGCCCTTACCGGGGGAATTATTGCCGCTTGTATTTCGAGTCCAACATTAGGCCTTCTAGATTTCTATCTATTGATTGCAATGTTGGTCTCAGCTATTGCACGAGTTGCTTTACAGCAACGTGAAGCGGGGGTGCGAATAAATTCTCCTGTTGCTCCCGATATCTTTATGGAACGGGAGGCACAGAGAAATTTATTGAGGAATTCATGATAAAACCAAATTCAAAAAAGAATTTAATTGTAAATTTTTTCTATAATAAAATGATTATTAATAAATATTCTCATATTTTTTATTTTTGAGGAATTATTTGTGAAAGTTCTGTAACTGGTTTTCTGGCAACGGTTCCTTCCATTTAGCCAAAATGTTGAGGCCCTGTTGGAGAAGAGTTTCCGTACGGTCAGGGCTGTCGGTTTCAACATAAATGCGTAATTCAGGAGCATTACCGGACGGGCGAAGGTGAACAATGTCATCATTCTGAAAAGTCATTCGCAAACCATCTGTCTCATCAACATGAGAGAGAAATCCACAGATTTCGGAGAACCCAAGATTTTCTACATTTTCGTTTGGATTTTTCCGCAAAAGATCTATGTGGTACAAACTTTTTTCCGTAGGCATTTCTGTCAAACGATCGCTTTGTGTAAAGCGCCTTGGCAAATCATTCACAAGGCTAGAGAGCCCTTTTTTTTCTAGCTTGGCTGCCACCAGTGCACAAATCATTGGAAGGACAGAATCACGGGTTGGCAAGGCAGAAAGAGTGCGCTCTTCATATGTCACATCTGATCCTAAGAGGAATCCTCCATTTGCCTCGTAGCCAACGGCAGGCGTTACACCTGCTTCTATAGCTTTCATCATTTCAGAAATGACAAAAGGAGAGCCAATACGTGTACGTTGCATATGCTGAGCAAATCCTGCTTTTTCTAAAGCGGTATTGCTGCTCACTGGGGTGGTGACTGAAGCCGCCTTGAGGAAACGGGATGCGAGAATTCCCAATACATCGCCTCGTAGCCAGTGTCCATCTTTGTCTGCCAGCAATGGCCGGTCAGAGTCACCATCTGTGGTAAGAATGGCATCAAACTTTCTGGGCTCAGCCCATTTACGCGCTAGAGCAATATCCTCAGGGCGAACAGCTTCAGTATCAACGGCAACAAAACTTTTGGATCTGGCAAGAGGAATGGCTTCAGCGCCCAAGCTTTCTACAATGTCAACCAGAACATCTCGGCCCACGGCAGAATGTTGGTAAATACCAAGGTAAAAGCCCCGAAGAGCGTCCGGGCCAAAGAAATCACGATAGCGGGCGATGAAATCAGGTAAAACGTCAGTAATGGGGGGGAACGCAACGGATTTTATGAGCATACCTTCTGTATCGAACATCTCTTTCGGTAGTTCGATATCTTGGGCTCTCATCGCCTCTTCATCATTTTTAAGAAATTCACCTTGGGCCCGATTGAACTTAATGCCATTGCGATCAGCGGGAATATGGCTACCTGTAACCATAAGGGAAGGAATTTTCAATGCGAAAGCATAGTGACATAATGCTGGGCTCGGCACAAAACCGCAGAATAAAGGTCTGCCCCCCATATATTCTATAGCAGCAATACAGGCTCCCATAATACGTGGCGTGCTAGAACGTAAGTCGCCGGCAACCGCTACCATGGTCTGCGGAGAAAATTCACCTAATGTGGAAAGGTGCTGAAGATATCCCATGGTGTAGGCAAAGCACACCATATCAGTCATTTTACTGACAAGGCCACGTGCGCCGCTGGTGCCAAAGTTAACACCGGATTGTTCCATCCACTGAGAAATTTTCATATTTTATTCCTTGCTTTACCCCTGTCTATCGGAGAATTATCCTAGTTTGAAGTGAAAAAATATATTTAGATTCATAAATAAACCAGAAATGACCGTAGGCTTTACATTTTTTTAATACTATCGGTTTGGAATTACACATTACATCGTTTTCAAGCCACGGTATCGAATTTGTGCATGGGGCGGATAAAAATGTCTGTGGCTTCTGCTGTTGGTGGCAAAAGAAGGCTATTACATAACGCGATAGCCACATCGTGTGGTTGCAGAAGTAAGTGAGGGTTATAGGGTTTTCCTAATGCCTGATGAATGGTTTCTTGGCGTGGGGTTGCCGTGGTCCCCGGAAAAATGGAAATAACCTTAACTCCTTCGGCATTAATTTCATCTCGTAATGCGTCGGTTAGGGATTTTAGGGCTGACTGTGTAGAAGCATACAAACCTCTCTCCGCAGTGTTTGCCGCGCGGATAATAGAAGAATTGACAATGACGATCTGCCCGTTGTTCTCACGGAGAAGAGGCAAAGTATGCTGTATGAGGCTTAAGGGGGCCTTAACATTCACAGCAAACAAATTATCAAAGTCAGACAAGGGAGTTTTAGCTAAGAAACCCCGGTGAAATATACCAGACGAAATAATAAGGTAATCCAGGCGTTTGTAACGCTCATGAGTCCTGGCTATGAGTTCTTGAAGGGAGTGCGGTGAGGTAATATCGCACGGGACAGCTAAAGCTTTAGGTCCAGCTTGTGTCGCGCAGGATTCTACTTCAGATTGTGTGCGTGCTACGCAAATAACCGATGCACCAAGCTTAGCCAAATGAAGGGAGGTTGCTTTGCCAATCCCTCTGCCTGCACCAGTAACAAGAGCGACACGATTATAAAAAGGAAGTTTGGGATTCATGAGTGCTCCTTTACTGGGATGTCATGGATAATGACGCAGATTATTGATGGTTAATTTATGAAAAATTTGATAAAATAGAAAAATTATTCGATATATTGTATTGTTACTATGGTGAGAAAGCATTCTGTTGCTTGTCCGAATAAAGTTTCAGAAGATCGGCCTCCTGTAACAACTCAATCGCGGAAAGAATGGCTCGGAACGATTTTTTAGAACGAACTGCTATATCGAGAATGGAGTTTTTCCCATCGGCAAGGTTTAATACCCATAAAAGACATAATTGATCAGGCATATCATTTTTAGTGTGATCGGCTTTCGATATATTCGGCGATAAGGGATAAAGGCCACGCTTGCCAAGTTGGGGTTCTCCATAGGGACTTGTACTTACGGGATAAAGAGCATTTTCAGTAATAGTAATCAAATCTAGGAGAACACAAAGGGATTCTTCCAAAGCGCATGGAGTTACAAAATCAAGATTATCTGCTGAAGTATGGTATTCAGGAAAAGTGCCATTAGGCGAACGCATTAGGCAACCCACTGGCAAGTTAAATCCGGGAGAGCAATATTGGCGCTCATCGTAGCCATAGGGTTCAAATTCCCAAATGCGTGCTTTGGGATGGTCGGAGAAAATTTTAGCCATGATAGTATTAATATTGGCAGAATCCTCCCGAGCTTTTTTATAAGTAAAAGAGCCTTTATCACCCAAACAACTAAGAACAAGACCATTTTTTATGTTTTTTGTTTTTTCAGTATTTTGAGCAAGCCATGCGATGGAGCCAATTGTCCCTGGAACAAAAAGAAACCGATAGGAGAGGCGGCGCTGGGGGAGGCTCTGCAGTTTTCGGATAAGCTCAATGGCGATGGCAAGGGAGGATAAGTTATCATTTGCAAGGGAAGGATGGCAGCAATGTATGGAAAAAACGAATTCTTCCTGCGAGATGCCGGGGATAAGTACTTCTCCGTAAGTCAGAGAGCCAGAAGAAAGTGTGGCGTCAATTTCTACTGTATAATGAAGATCCGTTAATTTTTTTTTCTGATTTTCAGAAAGGCAGAAGCCCCAATTTTCGGTGTAATAGCTTGTTTTGTAAGGTATAAAATCAGGATAATCTGGAAGAGTGAAAAGATGCTCTTCGAGATCCTTACGTGATAGAGTTCCGTGAAAAGGTTGACTATATTGTAGAATATGAAGGGTCGACCAATTGAGATCCAGAACAATTTTTCCAGACGTATCTATAATTTTAGCGGAATTAACATTCCATTCATCAGGGACCATCCAATCAAATAATGGAGTTCCACTTGGAATAGACACGATAGAAAAATCCTGAATTTGATTGGCAACATATTCAAGTGTCTGTCTTATTCCTTTTCCTGTAATGCTACGTAAAATAGGGAAAAGTATCCTAATATGCTCATAAATTATGCTTCCGGATACGGGTTGAGATATGGCTGGAAAAAGATGTTGCTCAAACATACGAATAACCTTTGCGGGATTTTATCATTTTATTTTGAGAAAATTTTTATTTTTGCAGAGTCTATTTATAGTGAGAGAAATTATTCGAAAAAAACGAGAGAATAAAGCTTTACACAAAGGACCTAAATAAAAACGAAATGGGAAACTGCGTAATGTGCGATGAAATTTACTAAAGGGGTTGAGAAAGCGTTCTGGGCGGCCTTCGTAGTGTATTGTACTCAAGAGGAAACGTTTAGAATCTAGGACAGGATGAATGTAAGCCTGATCCATTAGGTAAGGAAGACATTCTTCTAAAACAGGGGGGTAGTGAGAAAAAAAATCTGCTTTTCCGTATTCAGTCAACTGGGCGACTTGAAGGTTGCTTGCGGCTGCTTCCGTACCAACAAAAAGTTCACAATGTGGCCAGTTTTGAATTTTTTTCTCGCGATATTTTTTTGTTAAGCTCAGACGTTTATTATAAAGGAACGCTACAGATTTTTTTGAGAATATAGCAAAGGGAAAATAAGTTTTCTTTATGTTTTCATACAGATAAACACCTTCAGCACTGCGAATATAAACACACTCTTCAAGGGGGGAACGAGATGTTATTGCAACTATATCTTTTTCTCCTGAGTGTAGAGAGAGTATTAGTTGTTCAAGGTCACAGTTTATAACAACATCATATTCGCATAAGATGTAATAATCGTAATCTGGGAAAAGAGATGCATAGTAGTAAAGTGGATAGTCTGCGTTCCACCAAACAATATTTTTCTCAGGCCCTGCTTCAAGACCCATTTTTAATAAATCATCCAGGGTAAAAATGACAAAAGGAAAATCTTCAACAGGAGGGCATAGACCATCAGTATTATTAGCAAGAATAGCTATGTCATGTGGAGTATTTTTTGGTAAACGCAAAAATTGCCTTTGAATGAAATCATCCCATATATGGGTACGAAACAGGATGACGCACTTCATAGAGGTTCCCCTGAGTTAAATAATGAAATAATTCATCCTAACAAGACAAAAATAAATAAACCAAACCATTTTTTCAAAAAAGACAGATGTATTTATGGGTTCCAATAATTATCTATAAATTTCTTATAATTCGAAGAGATTTTATGTTGTGTATCTTTCTGATGAAATGAGCGCAAAAGGAAGAAAAAATAATACATATTATAGGAGTGGATAAAGGATCATTGTTTGTCAGAAAAAACTTAATTCCATACACGCCATGGCGCTTGACCTGTGCTCCACAAATGGTCCAAGTGCCGTTTGTCTCGAAGTGTATCCATTGAATACCAAAAACCATCATGAGGAACGGCCATTAACTCCTGATCTCTAGCAAGATTTTCTAACGGATGCCGCTCAAATACTGTTTCATCATTTTCAAGATATTGGAATACACGAGGTGAAAGTACAAAAAAACCTCCATTCACGTAGCCTAATCCTTCAGGTTTCTCATGGAATTCCTTGACTTGTGAATTTTGGATTTCAAGCGAACCGAAACGACCAGCGGGACTGATTGCCGTTACTGTTCCAATTTTTCCGTGTGAGTAATGGAAAGAGATGCTGTCTGAGATATTGAGGTCTGTTACTCCATCTCCATAGGTTAAACAGAAATCATCGTCTCGCAGATAGTCCTTTAAGCGCAAAAGACGTCCGCCCGTCATAGTATCCAAGCCGGTATCAACAAGTGTTATTTTCCAACAATCTCCATTTTTTCGAAGTGTTTTTATCGTTCCTTCAGAAAGATCAATTTCAATATCAGATGAGTTTTGATCATATTCAATAAAGTAGCGTTTAATCATTTCCGCCTTGTATCCTAAAGGGATAACAAAGTCGTTTATCCCGTGAGCAGCATAAATTTTCATGATATGCCAGAGAATAGGACGGCCACCAATTTCAACCATTGGTTTTGGGCGCGCTTCAGTTTCTTCCATCAAGCGGGTTCCATAACCGCCTGAGAGGATGACTGCTTTCATGGTTGTATTCCTTATTAAGAGACTGTAGAAAGCTTTTCCGATATAGACTGACACTGCGGATTACTGTTTTCAGACCAATAGAGAGATGAGTTCACTTTTCCCGTTTCTATAAGAGCAGAAAGCGTATGAAGACGGGTTAGTCTTGAAGGTGCGGTAGATACCTGATGGTGGTTGCACCGAGTGATCCCATCGATCAACGATGAGATAGAGTCGGCAAGAGATAACTGAGGAATAAATTTAGCAGCTAGAACGCTCAGATAAGAGAAATCCACGCGGTAAGAACGTCTGTCTGGTGGTGCATCATGGTTTATGTCTACTGTTGTGCCAGGAATCTGACTTGCTACAGCATCGGCCAAATTTTTGACTGTATAGTTAGCATCATTACAACCTGCATTAACGATAATAAATTGTTCTCCAGACCGCGTGATTGCCCATTCAAATATGCGCGCCATATCACGAATATCAATGAGGGGCCGCCATGGACTGCCATCGCTCAGAACATGAATTTTTTTTGTTCTCAAAGCTGTAGCAACAAAATCATTGAGCACCAGATCAAGTCGCAGACGTTCAGAAAATCCGCAGGCGGTTGCAAAGCGGAGGCATGAAATAAACATTTTGTCTGTCGCTAGTTTTTTTAAGTCATTTTCCGCTTCTATTTTGGATCTGGCATATGCTGTTAGCGGATTGGTTGCGTCATTTTCGGTAAGGGCCTTCTCAGAGGCGTAACCGTACACACTACAACTGGATGCAAAAGCAAAGTGCCTTACACCAGCCAAAATAGATAGCCGAGCGATGGTGATGCAGCTTTCTCGGTTAACTTCGTCCGTCACCTTTCCGAACTTTTGGCCCATGGGATCATTAGAGATGGCGGCGAGGTAAATAACAGCGTCTACACCATTCAGAACGGAAGGAGAAAAGCGTCTTACATCCCCAAAATGTTGTTCATTGAGAACAATTTCTGGTACCGGCCCTTCACATGTCAGATGATCTGCAAATAGAGCTGTATCATACCCTGATATATGAGCATCGGGAAATTGATTGCGCAGATGTCGGCAGACTACAGGTCCAACATAGCCCATATTGCCAATAACAAGAATATGCATGACGTGCCCCCCTTTTTGTATCCACTCAAAAGGAGAGTTCCCGTTTTTTATGGCTTGGGGTTGGTGGGATGACAAGTGTCTCGGGGGCATGCCCCCGAGACACTTGTCTGGCGACCTGATCCGGTGTCCTGCCATCCAATTGGGAATGGGGACGCACCGTGTTGTAGTCTTCCCGCCAGTCAGCCAGAACCTGTCGGGCATGGCTGAGGGAGGTGAACAGCGTTTCGTTGAGGCATTCATCCCTCAGCCGGCCGTTGAAACTTTCGACAAAGCCGTTCTGCTGCGGTTTCCCGGGGGCGATATAGTGCCATTCAACCTTCATCTCATCTGCCCATTTCAGGATGGCATGCGATGTGAACTCCGTACCGTTGTCGCTGACAATCATGAGGGGTTTGCCATATCGTTCTACCAGAGCCGTCAGTTCCCGCGCCACCCGTCCACCTGATAATGACGTGTCGGCAACCAATGCCAGGTTCTTGCGACTGAAATCGTCGATAACAGCTAGAATGCGGAACCGGCGGCCACAGATCAGGGCATCCGAGACAAAATCCAGGCTCCAGCGCTGCCCGGGTTCCTGAGGGATGGTCATGGGAGAACGCGTCCCCAGCGCCCTCTTGCGGCCACCCCGATGGCGGACTTTCAGCCCTTCCTCCTTGTAAAGGCGGAACAGCTTCTTGTGATTGGGGCTAAACCCTTCCCGCGCCAGAAGATAACCCAGGCGGCGATAGCCAAAGCGGCGTCTCTGGCTCGCCAGATCCCGCAGGCGCTGGCGCAGGGCGGCATCATCTGCCCGGGTGGAAATATACCGCGCAACACGCCTGGCAAGACCAACAAGGGCACAGGCGCGACGCTCACTCAGTGCCAGAGCCTTTTGAAGGTGTAGGACCGCCTGCCGCTTTGCGACAGGCGTCACCACTTTTTTCCAACAATTTCCTTCAACGCCGCATTATCCAGCATCGCATCCGCCAGGAGACGCTTCAGACGACTGTTTTCATCTTCCAATGCCTTCAGCCGTTTGGCCTCAGATACCTCAAGGCCACCATAGCGGGTCTTCCATTTGTAAAACGTCGCATCACTGATCCCGTGTTTGCGGCAAAGATCAGAGACCTTGAGCCCAGCCTCCTGTTCTTTCAGCACCCCTATGATCTGCTCTTCCGTAAAACGACTGCGTTTCATTCGTCCGTATCCTTCTCGATCGGACTCTACTTTAAAATGGTGACATTTCCGGGGGGCACGTCATGCATGACGGAGCATAACCTTTCATAAGAAAATGAAAGCACAGCGCATTTAATTTGGTCGGTAGGTAATATTACTTACGGAAAGACATTCAGAAACAGCTTGGCCAAGCCAACCCTTTTGATAGAGCCAGCTTGGGGTAGAGGGCACGGCTTAGATGCCTACTTGCGCAAAACGTTTCTACATCACAAAACGCTTCCGTGATGGATCTACACATTTTCGTGTACAAAATATTATTTTTTGTAATTATTTACTCTCATATAGCAAGATAAATATGTCATAAATGCGAAGATAGTTGTCTAGCTACGATTCGACACTTGTGTGCCTAAGAGAATGGCTTAGGAAGCATGAACGTTTGAGCGTCACTCTTGAAAAGCGTTAAATGCCCTAAAAATTTCTTCCTGGAACATTTTATAGAAATTCATGTTAAGGAAAATAATAATGTTGTTTGAAGAAACACCAATTTCAGGAATGTGGAAAATTCATACTGAAAGAAAACAGGATACGCGGGGATCATTTGGGAGAATTTTTTGCGAGAAAGAGTTTAATATCAGGAATCTTGTTTTTCATTTTGTGCAATGGAGTAGTTCACGGACAATAGAAGCAGGAACTATTAGAGGGATGCATTTGCAACTACCTCCCGCTGGAGAAACAAAGCTGGTAAAATGTGTTCGTGGGAAAATTTATGATGTTGTTTGTGACTTAAGAAGAAATTCTCAGTCGTATTTAAAAAAAATAGAGATAACTCTTCATGAGGATGATGATATTATTCTTTATATCCCTGAAGGTTGTGTTCACGGATATCAATCTCTTACGAATAATGTAGATATTATTTACTTTATATCCAATTTTTATGATGCGGACCGATTGGGGGGCATTAGATATGATGACCCAATGATGAATGTGACGTGGCCTCTTTCTCCCACCTGTATATCTGCACGCGATCAAGCTCTACCATTTTTTAAACAGGGTCTTTTCGAGGGTTTATGAAGCTTCACAGACCGTTCTCTTTAAGGAAGGAAAAAAGAGATGCTTTCTCAAAAAGTGATAGACATAGAGTCCTCTGAAAACATACATCTCAAATCAAACCACGGGAACTGCCGCCTTTGTAATCAGGCACTCACCACAACGGTGATTGATCTTGGCATGTCGCCTCTTGCCAATGCGTATATCAGTTATGAAGCGCATAACAAGATGGAACCTTTTTTCCCACTTCATGCATTAATTTGTGATAGCTGCTATCTTGTTCAATTAGAGAAATTTGAAGAGCCAAAAGAAATATTTTCTGATTATTTATATTTTTCTTCTTATTCTAGTAGCTGGTTACGGCATGCAAAAAATTATATCATTGAGCAAGCTTTACGGTTTTCTCTTACATCCTCATCATTAATTGTAGAAATTGCTAGCAATGATGGGTATCTTTTGCAGTATGCTATGGAAATGGGAATAGGTGTGCTCGGCATTGAACCAGCAACGACCGTTGCCCAGGTGGCGAGAGAAAAAGGGATTCCAACTGAAAGCTTGTTCTTTGGAAGAGAGACAGCATTATATCTAAAGAATAAGGGATATACAGCGGACCTTATGACTGCGAATAATGTGGTCGCGCATGTTCCTGATCTACACGATTTTCTTGAGGGCTTTCGAATTCTGCTTTCAGAAAAGGGGGTGGTTACTTTTGAGTTTCCCCATTTGATGAGGATGATTCAGGAAACTCAGTTTGACACGATTTACCATGAGCATTTCTCCTATTTTTCTTTAAAAACTATTCAACGTGCTTTGTTTGAGCATGGTTTACGTGTGTTTGATGTAGAAGAATTACCAACCCATGGTGGTTCTTTGCGCGTTTATGCGACGCATGAAAAGAATGAAGAGCTATTAACCTTAGAGGCAGTGGAGTCTCTTTTGGTTAGGGAACGGAATGCTGGCCTTGAGCAAATTCTGACTTACGAGGCTTTTGCGCAGCGTGTCTTCAAAATAAAAGGAGATCTTCTTGAGTTCCTTATTAATGCTGGTCGAAATGGTTTAAAAGTTGTTGGATATGGTGCGCCAGCTAAAGGGAATACACTTCTCAATTATTGCGGTGTTAAGTCTGATTTAATTTCATTCACCACAGACATGAACCCGCATAAGCAAAATATGCTTTTACCAGGAACACATATTCCTATTTTTTCTCCAGATATAATCAAAAATAACAAGCCTGATTTTATTGTTATTTTTCCATGGAATCTGGAAGAAGAAATTGTCAATCAACTTTCATTTGTTTCAGAATGGGGAGGAAAGTTTGTTATTCCAATCCCGGAACTTAAGATTATATGAGATAATATTCTGATTTGGCAGGTAAGCAAGATTTTCCTGAAGATACGTAGAGTATGGTGGTATGACGTATTCATCTTTGTCTTTCGGAACATTTTGGTACGGAGGGCGTTTAAGTGCATTAGAACGAGCATGCGCTTACTCGCTGGTTCGCCAAGGTTATGAATTGACGTTGTATTCATATTGCCCGGTTTATAACATTCCGGAAGGTGTTTTTCTTGCAGATGCTGATCTGATTGTCCCACAGGAAATGACACAGCATTTTATTTTTAATGATGCGCCGGATCTTGGTCATTTCTCTGATTTTTTTAGATATTGCATGATCCAGAAGACGCAAAAAATATGGGTTGATTTGGATATGTTATTTTTATCAACACCATACATGGGTCCTTGTGGTAATATTGTTGTTAAAGAGCAGCAAGGAAGTGTGAATGGTGCAATATTGAGTATTACCTTGCCTGGCGTGGTTGATGAATTGATTTCGCGTTCGATAGCGCTGATGGACAAGAAATTGCGGTGGGGAGAGACGGGTCCACTATTGCTTGATTCAGTTTTTAGTAATAATAATTATGTAAATAAAATTTCTTCTGAAATTTATTATCCAATTGATCATTTAAATATTTATAGAGTTTTTCTCCCTGAGGAGATGGAGTGGTGTGAACGCA
This sequence comes from Acetobacter tropicalis, assembly GCF_030644465.1. NCBI lineage: Bacteria > Pseudomonadati > Pseudomonadota > Alphaproteobacteria > Acetobacterales > Acetobacteraceae > Acetobacter > Acetobacter tropicalis. The sequence goes on from NZ_JAUYUW010000001.1 coordinate 2,446,308, forward strand.
ATACATCCCAAGCCGTTGCACTTCATTTGTTTAATAATATATTAAATAAAATTGGATATTGGAAAAATATTGCTCCTCCAGAAGGAAGTTATCTTCATAATATACTTCGGAATATAGATGCTTTAGAATTTTTTGAAAATATTTATCCTGATTATATTATAAGGAATATCATAAATAATTATAATCTTCGGTTAAATGGAGAAGACTTGGGAATTAAAAATATAGTGAAGCAGATTTTACCAAGTATGTATCGTACTTATACGCATTATAGGCCGACCTAGTGGATTCAATAAAACATGAAAATATCTGCCAGTTGCAGAATAGAAATGAGGAGAAAATGATGTTTCAGGAGCCTTCATTTTCTATCATAATAGCAAATTATAATTATGAGAAATATGTTGGGGATGCCATTGAAAGTGCTTTAATGCAAGATTGGCCTTCTAAAGAAATTATTGTTGTAGATGACGGATCTACTGATAGATCGGTAGAGATCATTAAGGGATTTGGAAACAAAGTCCTGAGTTTTTTTACTAAAAACAAGGGGCAGCGAGAAGCAAATAATTTCGGTTTTTCCATGAGTTCTGGAAAAATTATTATCTTTCTTGATTCTGATGATATGTTGTTGCAAGGCGCTCTTCGGAAGATTGCATCCGTGTGGCAGAAGGGGGTGAGTAAAGTTCAGGTGCTCGTTCAAAGGGCTGATGCTAGAGGGCATCCAGTTGGCGCAATTATGCCGCGAATAAAGGGAGGCATTACTCCGCAAGAAATTCGAAAACAGGTGGGAATATTTTTAGATTATCCAAGTCCTCCTGGTTCTGGTAATGCGTGGTCAAGAGATTTTCTGGAGAAAATTTTTCCGCTTAATGACAAGTTTGATTCTTCTACGGATACAACATGTATTGCGATGGCTCCTTATTATGGCGCGATTATTACAATTCCTCAACCACTTGTTCTGTATCGTACGCATGGAGAGAACGATAGTAATTTAAATAAGAAAAAGAAAAATTACAGTAGAGAAGTGTCTAGATCTCTTAAACGTTTATATGCGATTCAGGACGCCTGTTTGAAGACGGGTTACCCGGTCCCGAAATATGATGCTCTTTTTAAAAATAGTCATTTATTGCAGTTACGTATCGCATCCTTGCGTTTAACTCCAACGCTCCATCCTTTGTCGGGTGATTCTCTTCACAGAGCATTCTGGGATGCTTTTAGAATTTTTTGTGCTCCTAAAAAGGGCGAGTTCTTGTTTGGGGGAATGATATTGATCTGGTCTGTCTTAACGATCTTGGCGCCCACTCTTGTCGCGCAACAGCTGATTCATTTTCGATTTTCGAAAAGAATTTTAGAATGCAGTCTTTTGCCGGATTGATGAAGATAGCGGTTCTAATGCGTAGAAGTGATCAGCATTGAGAGAAATCCTAAATTAGATGAGTTTCTTCAAGTATAAAAATCTACCGGTTTTTATATTAACGTAAAATAGGAATTGGATTATATTATTGCTTAGAGTTTTTTTCAACTTACAGGTTGAAGAAAAAAGTCATATGACGTGCTGCATCCCCTCGACTGACACCCTCCCGCACGGCAGCCAGAGACAAAAGGAGCCGTGCAACATTCGCATCCCGTGCACGAGAGGCCAGTAGCGCGAAGCGCCTCAGCCGTATAATCCGTCCGCAATGCAATCGTACCGGCCATCTCCGATCCTCTCTCACAAGACAAAATCAGAAGAGGCGGACAATGTCACTTCACAGATGAATCAAACGTAATAGCCTTTGATATTATCATTCAGTCTTTCTCTTCACCTTCCTGTCATGGGGAGCGTGGAGGAATTGCAGAGGTCTTTTATGTTTGCCTGAATGATGTTCTTTAATACAAGGTCAGGTTGTTCTTACTGTGTTAATGGCTTCTTGTTTTCCGAAAGAGTTCTACTGAATTTGAGGCAAGTAAAGGATACAGAAAAACAGCCGAGAAGCAGCCGATAAACCATGATATGCCTGGAAATTCTGCCAAAGAGGAAAGGTAGCCAGACACGTTGGCAAGAATGGCTGATAGGCAGAGTGTCAGGATGGCCGGACGATTGATGCCATTCTCATACCAATAACGTCCTTCAGGAGAAAGGGAGTATAGGTCCGGCACGGAAATAGCCTTGTTTCTGATCAGAAAATAGTCGGCAATAATGATGCCGTAAAATGGGCCGATTAAACTGGCAAGAAAATCTAGAGTAAAGTGCATGGCGGCTGGACTATTGTAAAGATTCCATGGGGTTATAAAAACAGAAAGAAATGCAGCAGCTAATCCGGCAGTTCGCCAGCTTATTTTTTCAGGGGCAAGATTAGAGAAATCAAATGAAGCAGACACAAAATTGACCACTACATTGATGCCTGCCGTTGCGATCATGAAAGCAAGAATAGCAATAACAATAACAGTGGTATTGTCGGTTCTGGCGACTGTTTCCACTGGATCTGAAATCCGGATACCAAAGGCCGGAACGGTCAAGGCAATTGTGGTGAGAGTGAGAGCGGTAAATGCAAGAAAGTTGACAGGTAGCCCCCAGAAATTACCGCGGCGGATATCTTTTGTGCTTTTGGCATAGCGTGCAAAATCACCAAAGTTCAGCATGGGGGCAGAAAAATAGGAAATTGTCAGCGTTATGGTCATAAGGAAGGCGGAAAATACACCATGCGAGGAGAGGCTCTTACCTGGAAAAGTCAGGCTGTCCTGAATGGCGTGCCAGCCAGACGTAAAGCCAACTCGTTGAAGAAGGTATAAATCCAGTGCAAGCATGACAACATAAATGAGCGGGCCGGCCCATTCTGTGAAATGTTTGATAGCTTCTATACCACGCCAGAAGACTGCGGCTTGAAGGAGCCAGAGGGAAAGAAAGGCAACCCACCCTAAGGGAGAAAGGCCTGCCAGGCCGTGTTGTGTAACATCTGCCCAAGGGCTAAGGGTGGGGGCACATTTAAGAACAAGCACCACAAGGGCATTTGAGGCGAGCCAAGTCTGGATACCGTACCAGCAGACAGCAATAACACCCCGTATGAAAGCAGGAATAAGCGCTCCTTTTATGCCAAAGGAGGCGCGGCAGACAACGGGAAAAGGAGTTCCTGTTTGCAGGCTGGGCTGGGCAACAAGATTGCAGAATATCTGCACCATGAAAATGCCAGTAAAGAGTCCTGTTACAACGGCCATACTGGGGAGATCACTGGCAAACAGGTTTCCCAGAGTAACGTACGTACCCACGCTGTGGATATCAGACATCCAAAAAGAGAGATAGTCGAACCAAGACCAAGTCCGTTCTGTGGTTGGCAGAAGCGCGCTATTGGAAAGGCGCGGGTTCAGATCACTCTGCCTGGTATGAGAAATGGAAGCGGACTCAGGCATCAGGAGGTTTCTCCAACCAGAGGGTATGAGAAAAGGGGCCAGTTTACAAAGACCCCTTGGACGGATGTCAGAAACCAGTACGGAACGTTACGATAGCATAAAAATGACTTAGAGTATTGTAAGTAGGTGCACTGCCGCTGATTTCAGAACCAAAAATGCCGCGTGTTGTATGAGCGTTAAGTTTTACGCTGTTGATTGCGGAATAGGATTTGACATTGGCAAGATTATTGACCCACAGCATGATTTCAGGAGATTTCATGAAAGAAAGCTGCCGCCCTAGCCATGTATCACGCTTCAGGCGAGCACCAACTGTGAGATTCTCAGTGACAAGTTTAGGAAGATATTCGTCATTCATAAAGGTGGAATACTGGCGGGAGAAATACGTCAGGTTGAAATTCCAGAAAAACGTTCCGTTATCCCAGTCTATGCCAAGTGAGGTTGTCCATTTTGGAGCATTGGTTGAGGTTTTTCCTTTTGTGGGAAGGTAATCATTGCCCACACGAATATTGTTGTTAATAACTGAATGAAGATACTGGGCGGAAACATAGGGACGGAAATGGTAGAATGGGCGGGTGCCAAGTTCGACATCCACACCATCGCTGGTCTGGCCGCCACCATTGATATTTTGTGCAATCTGTTGATTGCCTAGATATCCATAGGTAGAAATTTGTCGGTTTGTAAAATTGTAGTGAAAATAAGTAAGAGAACCTACAAAAAGTGAGTCGTTGTAGCGGACGCCGGCCTCTTCCGAAATGGAATACTCTTCCTTGACGGAGTTACTGCCTTTGGAAGCGTAGGCTCCGGTGTTGGGGTTCATGGTGGTTAGCAGATAGCTGTCCGGTGGGGCTTTGGCACCCGTGGCGACACCAGCAAAGACCTGCCAGTTGCGGTTGATCTGATAATGGCCACCAAGTTGGGGTAGAAGTTGTAATTCGTTGAGGCCAATTTTGTAAGGCAGGCCGGGCAGGCGCTGGGTCGCGTTACGGTTAATCATGGTGACACGCATGCCGCCATCAATGACAAGTTTGTCGTGAAAAAGTTTAAGGGTATTACCGGCAAAAAGAGCGTGAGTGGTGGTGATATCGCTGTAGTTGGCAGTATAATAGTTCTGGCCATTAGGCATTTTCAGGCTTTTGCTTGACCACCCCCAAGGGGTTGTGGGGGAACCATCTCGATTGACCCCTGTGAAACCGGTAAGGGAGGTGGAGTTATCGTAATCGAACCAATATCCAAAATAAGGGTGGTTGGCACCCAGGTCCAAGGTGGCTTTGGTAACAACACCTCCTCGCATTTCGTTCAGGCTTGAATAAGATTCTGCATTACCGGAATTTGTTCCAGGAAGCTGGCCAGGAATAACCATGGCGGTAATCTGCTGATTACCATAATAGACGGTGTTGCCTAGGTCAGTTCCTGCACCGTAAACTTTATAATTATAAGCAGTATAAGGTGTGACTTCAAATCTGACTTTTCCAAATTTGAATTTTGATGGGGCAAGAATATTGTAGGTACGTGAGTGAAGCCAGTTTTGTTTCCAGTAGTCGGTGTTTTGCTCATGAGGGTTATAATAGCGGGCTAGCTGGTTGCTCCATCCTTGCTTGTGCCAGTTGGCCATGGTGGTGCTCCAGTAGGGCTCATTTCCGGCAAGACCGCGCATGAAGCCACCAATAAGCGAAATTCTGTTGTCTGCATCCCATTCTTTCAAAATATGAAAATCGAGATGCTGGAAACTTTCTTGGCCGGGGCCACGATAAAAGGAATCATGCTGGTTGGAGGCCGAAATGAAGGAGCGAATTCCGGAGTGTCCCCATTCACCGGTATCAATGCGGACAAACTGGCGGGTGTAATCACGGGAGCCCGCACCAAAATCGACAAGGCCACCGAATTTTCTGGAGGGATCACGCGTGGTCAGGGTGAACATTCCTCCCGAACCGTTGATTGCTGCTGTATCAAGGTTTGAGGAGCCAGGCTGAGCAGACACGGTACCAATATTTTCACTGTCCACAATCCAGGCAAGGTCCAGATTATAGCCTCCAACACTGGAGAGCGGCATGCCGTTATAAGTGTTGGCGATTTCATCTTGCGTCAGCCCACGCATGGAAAGAGCTGATTTTTCATGTCCTGCTGGATCTGTATTCGCCACAACCACACCAGGCATCATTTTTGCAAAATTGTAAGCATTCTGAGCGGGAGCCTGTTTGGCGATGTAGTCCTGAGAGACCGTACTGCGGGCTTTTGGTGCGGTCTGTACCCGGATAAGGCCACCCCCAGCAGCATGGCGGGTTACGCCGGAAGGGGAGAGCGCAGCGCTTACATTGATAAGCTCGGGAGAAGTGCTGACAGTCCGGCGGGGTTGGGTCGCACCATGAGGGTGGGGGGAGGCAGAATGCCGCGCTGTGTTGGGAGACTGACTGCTGGGCGAGGTGTTGCGTGTAGGGGCCGCTTTGGCGGGAGAGAATGGTAAGAGCAGCGTTTCGGTTGCGCTGGTAAACATGATGCCAGCCAAAAGGGTCGCATGGAATGTGTTGTTTCGGTGGAGGAGACGACGCATCCGGGAAATCCTTGAGGCGCGGGAAGGGCGCAGGTGGGTAAAAATGGCCCCGAAGTTGTTCCGGAATCCATATATTGCAAAAACAGAATGAATAAGACCGGCGCATAATGTCAACAATAAATGTTAACAATATTTCTCAGTGCAGGGATGCGCCAGAAGGTTGGCCAAGGGCGCGGAGAGGCCTGTTGTTATGAGCGGAGCGGGCTTTGATCCTTTCTGTTCGCAGGGTGAGTGGGCAATGTGGGTAATGCTTTCTGTAAACGAACAATAAACCGGCACGGGCAAGAGGGGAGAAAGGGCGCTGTTCAACCCGGCAAGTCCGGCTCCAGCCAGAAGAATATGGTCGGCGTGATCAGAGGTAATGAGATTACAGGCCTGTTCCCGAAGAGCTTGAAGAGTGGTTTCGGGGCATTTGGAGGCATGTTCGCCACTATCGGGGAGAGTGCGGATGCCTGCGATTGCGCTGCTAAACCCAGCAGCAGTAACCAACTCCTCAATCATTGGTTTCCAAGCGGTACCACCTGTAATAATCCCAGTGCGACCGCCTTTTTTCTGGCAGGCCTGAAGCGAGGCCTGGGCCATGCCGGTAACAGTGCATGAGGCAATATCTTGGAGGGCTGCAAGGCCTGGGTCCCCAAAGCAAGCGATCAGCACGGTTGTATCGGGCTTGGCAATGAGAGGATTGTCTTTGCTTGTGCGGGCAAATGTATCGAGTGTGGCGTGCGCAGCAATAGCGAGCGATGCACGGCAGGCAATGTATCGTGCTCCAAAGTTCGCTGTTGTGCTGCTGATTGTCGTGTTCTCGGGCAGCAGAGTAGTGGCCCGGAGGACGAGTTTTTGCGTGAGGGTTGAATCGGTGTTGGGATTAAGAATAAGAAGATGCCGCATGGGGTCCGTTTCTGATCAAGGGGTTATAAGGTCTGAAACCATTCGCCCGTGAGAAGGAAGTGAATCGTAAGTCAAAAAACGGGAACATTGTTAACAATAATTGTTGACGATGAAAACTGATCCACAAGTGTTTCGAGTGGAGGCCAGCGCGGAATGGAGCAAGAAGATGACGCGGGGGGGTGAGGAGGTGTCGCAGGAAGAGGGGTTGGTTCCGGAAGAAAGCGTTGTCGCGCAGGCGCTCCGTGATGCCATTCTTGAGCGCAGGCTGGGTCCAGGTAGCCGCCTGCCAGAGGAACAGTTGGCGGACATCTTTGCGTCCTCCCGGGGGCGTATACGGCGCGTATTGTTGGCCTTGGCTCAGGAGCGTATTGTTGTTATTCAGCCGTCTCGAGGAGCATTTGTGGCCTCTCCAGATGCGGTAGAAGCCCGGGAAGTGCTGGCTGCACGGAGAATGATTGAAGTTGGCGTGATGGAGCGCCCTTGTCAGCCGTTGACGGAAGAGAAGAAAGAACTCTTGCGGCAGGTGATTGAAGAAGAGAGATCCGCACACGCTCGCCATGATGTGGTGGGGATGATCCGCTGGTCTGGGCGGTTCCATTTGGAATTGGCGCGCGGGTTGGGTAACACGGTTATTGCCGACATTATTTCAGAATTGATTTTGCGGACATCTTTGATCATAGCCATTTATGAGCAACAGGAAGCCACATGCTGTTTGAAAGCAGATCATGATTTGTTGTTGAACGCTGTATGCACACGGACATGGCCGGAGGCTGCCCGTTTAATGTCGCGGCACTTGCTGGAAATTGAACAAAATCTCGATTTTTCTGCTCCAGCCCCCCCAACGGTATCACTGGGGTTGATTTTACGCCGTTAGGTTCAGCCTCCTCCTTAATATATAAGGGGCGATGTTTCAGGCTTCATACGCGGGGGTGAAGAAGAGATACCTTGTATCGTCGGTGTATGGGCGGAGAGAGAAGACGGCTGCCCTCTTTTATGAGATAAGCCAGATTAGTGATTATACGGAAGTTGCTTTGGTGCTCGGCCTCCTTACGGCACAATGGTAGTAACCTGATCTGGTGGCGCAAGCTGGTTTACGAGTATTTTGAAGGTTAGAGAGATCACGTTCTGCCTTCCAAATGCAAATTCTCTGCCCAATCTCTGAAATAGGACAAAGACGACTATAAATCCGGCACCTAGATTTCGTTTATATTAGGCGCCCCAATCACAGGCGGCGTGTCGCTATACAGGTTTGGACAGATGTGCCAAAATTTTCTTCTTAGCCATATACCTCCCCACGATTGTCTTGTTTTCGCCGTGATACCAGAATTTGATGGTGCTAAAGACCTATGCCGGCGAAGCGTTGTGGCAAGAAGATTAATGGATCTGGCCAGAGTTTTTTGTATTTGTAAGTAAATCACACGCCACACAATTTTTAAAGGATGAATAAGGCATCATAAAGGGTTGATGGCATGATGGATTGTGATAATTTTCGAGCGTTCATCCAAAATCAAGAGAAATTCAGTATTATTTTTAGATACTCTATGCGCTGCCTGAATAATAGGAGCTGGAGGTCTGCCAGAAAATAGCCAATGACCAGCACTTTGTGTTTTATAAAAATGTAAGTGAGATTCGAGAGGCGTGAGGCCGGTTTTTCTTGTTTGCTATCGGCCTCACATGATTTTTTAATGTGCCTAGAAATTGTAGGTCAGATCTCCACCAATCCATCGAGGTGTTTGTCTGTACTCCACACGGGAATTGTCATTGCTGGAAAAAGAGTAGGTATTCCCATGTTTGTTCAGAAGGTTATCTACCCAGACTGACGCTTCCCACTTGCTGTTGGCTGGACGCAACGCCAGGCGCATACCCATGGAACTGATTTTATCGGTAATACCGTTTGGATCGGCCAGACCGTCAATCTGGTTATCTTTCCACGTATAGCTGACCTGATACGCCATGACGTAATTTTTAGACAGATTCCACTGATAGCGTGCCACTGCGTCCCATGAAAAACGCGGAGAGAACGGTAGAACGGTATTGTTGGAGATAGGGGCAATCAGGCTCATCCCACGTACAGACGAGGGAGCTTTGAGGATAATCCCGTCCATATAGGAAAAACCTGCGTTGAAATCGAGCCCTTTGATCGGCGTTACCCACCGTGCCTGTAGCTCTCCACCGCGGGACCTGGCGCGTGGAACATTGCCCAATGTTCCTGCAACACCAGTAAGCGTGTTGGCGACTACCAGTGTTTGACGGTTATGGTATTCATAGTCAAACAGTGCGCCTTGTAGAGTCAGTTTGTGATTGAAGAGGGAAGCCTTGGCACCGACCTCATATGCTACCAGGTTTTCTGGTCTTACATAGGCCAATGCCTGCTGGCTGCCAACGGCAGCGGAATAATAGGTGCCGGGTTTGTAGCCGTTGGAAATTGTAGCATACAGCAGAACATCGGGCGTGACCTGATACTCCGCCCCCACTTTTCCGGTAAAGCGATTATTGTAGCGTGTCTGGCTAATATGGGTCAGGTTGGCCATGGGCACACCGCTCACGGCTCCATCATTATCAACCGTGCCGCCAAAATAGGACCGTTGATCCATGGAGTAGCGACCGCCAAAAATGAGGCGGAACTTGTTGGTTACTTTTACAACGTTGTTGGTGTAAACACCAAAGGAAACGTTCTGCTGCCGATAGTCTGATGTGAAATTGGCGCTTGGCAGTTCATACAGGTCTTTTTCCATATGTTTATAAAGACCATCGATATGATCGAATGATTCGAATAATCCGACAGTCCAGCGCACGGGAGAAGCGGTTCTGGACGTTAAGTGGATGTCCTGAGACTGCACAAAATAATTGTCTCGGAAGTAATAGTCTGACCGCTCCAGCCGTGATCCGTCAAAGTTATCATAGATACGGCGGGAATAGGCATCCACGGCTGAAGTTGCTACCAGCGTGGCAAAACTGAAGTCATGCCGCAGGGTTAGCGCTGCGCCGCCCCCATTCTCTCTGCGGCTTACGGGAAAATCTCCCACGTTTACGCGGGTTGCATCACGGTTGGAACCAGAAACGCCATTGGTGCCCACAGGTAAACCCATCAGGCTATCTGTTGTTGTATTCTGCGGAGAGTTTGGTGTGCCGTAATTACGAGTGTAATGAATGTTCAGCAGAAGGGATGTTTTGTCATCCAGTTCAAACTTTGTCATGTTGCGCAAAGCAAGGAGATCGCTCGCGCCATAGCGGTTGCCGTTATGCAGATCTTTCTGCCAGCCATCCCCATTGCGATAGGAAAAGGCAAAACGATCTGTAATGCGGTCTGTCAGCGCCCCATTGATGGCCCCTTTGGCGGTGTTGGTCGCATAACTGCTGTAACCCCATGTCAGATAACCACCAAATTGGTCTGTGGGCTTCACGGATTCATAATTTATGGCACCGCCGGTTGCGCTTCGACCGTAGTCAAACCCTTGCGGTCCTTTCATGACATCTACATGCTGGATGTCGAGCATTTGGCCGGAGTAGAAAACAGGAAAGGGCGAGTAAATACCATCAAAATACATTCCAATGCCGCTCATGTTCGAGGCATTGAAATCATCGAGCCCTACGCCGCGGATACTGAAAATGGGGACACTGCCGGATGTGGCCTCGACCGCACTGAGCCCAGGCACAAAGCCAGCAATATCCTTGGGGTTGTTAAGGTTGAGGGCCCGAATTTCCGCGCCTCCAATGGAGGTAACGGCTCCGGCAGTATGCAGGGCAGCGTTTCTGTGACTGGTGCGGACTTCCAGATCTTCTACCGCGCCTTCAATGGAACGCGGCCGGGGTGCAGGTTTGCGTTTTGTGACGGGTGTCTGTTTTTTTACGCTTCCCACCTTACCCGTAACGGCTGGTGCAGACTGCGCATTTGCATGAGAAGAGAGATTTATATGCCCCCATTCTGCCCCGACAAAAACAGCGCAACAGAGGAGAAGCTGCTTTCGGCGTAGCCCGGTTCTTCCGGAAGGCTGACAACGACCAGACATCATGATCTGTGGTTTCCTTATCCTCAAATCTGTGTTGAAGAACCAGCAAGATCTGGCAGGCGGTGTGGCCAGTCTGCATTTTCTTCCGGAAGAGTAACAGAATTTATGTGGAGAAGGAGCGCTTTTCAGGTGTTTCAGTTATCAAACAGAAAAAGTTCACTTTTCGAAATGATTAACAGAGGAAGATGGCTTTTTCTGGCATGATATCAGTCACAGAGCCGCAAGAAGGACGTGATTCGTGATGTCTCCCTTTATTACCTCTCCATTCATATCTGAAGCGCAATTCACTCAGTTTCAACAGGATGGAGCGCTTTGCCTGCGTAACGTGATACCGGCTGAAACACTACAATCACTTACAGAGGCGTTGCCACAAGCCATTGCCGCCGCTGGCCCGCATCATTTCAAGTTTGGGAACCCGGAAGAAAAAGGTGGTTTTTTCGGAGATGTTCTGGTGTGGCAGCGTGTTCTTGCTTTTCGTGATTTTGTTTGGACCGGTCCGTTGTCTCATGTTGCGGGTGCCTTGATGCATTCTCGTACCGTCACGTTTTATCATGATTTTCTGCTGATCAAGGAAGGAGGTACCTCTAAACGGACGCCATGGCATCAGGATCAATCTTATTGGTGTGTGGATGGTTCTCAGGCGCTTACGGTATGGATGCCGTTGGACGAGATTCCGCTTGAAACGTCTTTGGAATTTGTGCGTGGGTCACATCTTTGGAACACACTTTATGAAGCCGTGCCCTTTGACAGCGCCAGTCGCTTCAATGGCAGTCGCGATAACCGCCCTGCAGTTCCGGATATTGATGTTGCACGGGCAGATCATGAGATTCTGAAATGGGCCTTGAAACCCGGTGACTGCCTTGTGTTCCACTGCCGTACGCTGCACGCTGCACCGGGCAATACCAACCCCAATCGATCGCGCCGTGTGCTGTCCACCTGCTGGGCAGGCGATGATGCGCGTTACATGGAAATCAAAAGCGATCTTGCGCCGCCTGTCAAAGGTGACAATCTGGTGGCAGGAGGGCCGCTTACCTGTGCCACTTTCCCGCAGATCCTTCCGGCACCCACCGCGGCTTGAGGTGTTGTGGTGTTACCCCGCCGCGGCGGGGTAATGCCTGATCTTTTTCCGATATTTTTGCGTATGGAAAAAGTTGCGGCAGGCACTTATATGGCTGCGATAAGGGAGTGAGGGGCAAGCTTGTTTCCGTGGATCAGCAGATCAGGAAGGTAGATGCTGAGGAGGTATAACCCCCGGCATCCATGCAGGAACAGGCAGATGGGCGCAGTTGGATAACGGCTGGCCCTTGTGCGTGTTCAGTATCTGTTTCTAAGCCTGAGTTAGTTTTTGTAGTCAGGTTGTTCTCTGTCCAGTTTGCGGCGGAGTGCCTGCCAGATAAGCTGGCCCTGATCAGGGTCATCATCAAACTGCTTTTTGGTACGAAGAATTTTTTCTTCGGATGGGATATGCAATGGCATCCCTGTCGCCTGTGCCGCAATCTGGATACGGCATGCCTGCTCCATATAGTACATCCGGTAAAAGGCCTGCGCTACGGTTGCGCCCACAGTGAGCAGGCCGTGATTTTGCAGGATGAGCCCACAATGGTTGCCAAGATCGCGCACCAGGCGTTCACGCTCGCTCAGGTTGTCATCCGCAGCAATGCCTTCATAACCATGAAAGCCTACAGCACCATAAAATTCGATATTCATCTGGTTCAGGGGAAGAATTTTCTGATCCTGCGCGGCAACAACCATGCCTGCTACAGTATGGCTATGCATGACGCACGCTGCATCAGGCCTGCTGCGATGAATGGCGGAGTGAATGACAAACCCGGCAGGGTTGACTGGCCAGGATGTTTCCTGTCGGGGCTGACCATCAGCATCCACAATCACCAGAGAACTGGCGGTGATTTCCTCAAAAAGCAGCCCGTAAGGGTTGACCAGATAGCGATGGCTTTCACCGGGCAACCGTACGGATAGATGCGTGTAAACCAGATCGGTCATGTTGAAGAGCGCCATAAGACGGTAGGCGGCAGCCAGTTCTTCACGCAGAGCCTGTTCTGTGGGGGCAGCAGAGGCAAGAGACATTAAAATACGTCCTGTTTTTCTAAGATACGCACCATTTTTTCAGGCGGCAGGTTCAGATTTGGCCCGTTTGAAATGGCCAAAGGTGGCGGTTTTGCGTGCGCCTTCAGGCAGAGTGAGTTTGCCTTCCTGCACGCGGCGCACCAGATACTGATAGGTTTGCAGCGCCTGCGCCCACATATGCTCGCCAATGGTGATGGTTTCGTAATTCTCATTCCCTGTGGCGAAGGCGGGCAGCGGACGAATTTGGGTATGATAGTCACAGGCGTAGAACAAAGGAAAGGAGTAGCGTTCTTCCTTGACGCTCCGTACGCGGTGCGCTGTGGCCACAAAGGCCCCGGCCGTCATCACTTCCAGCATATCCCCGATATTGACCACAAAAGCGCCGGGAATGGGCGGGGCGTCAATCCAGTCTCCGTGCCCGTTCATCACTTCCAGCCCCGGCTGGTCCGCCAGCAGAATGGTGAAGCACTCGTAATCCGTATGAGCTCCGATGCCGGGGGCGTCCTGAGCTTCGGCGTCATAAGGGTAGTGGATCATACGCAGTTTTGACGGTGGGAAATTTGCGTGATCATCAAAATAGGTTTCTGGCAGATCAAGAGCGAGAGCAAAGCCACGGAACAGCGTGCGCCCGAGTGCGAATACTGCTTTGTAGTAAGCCTGTGCTGCTTCCTTGAAGCCGGGAACTGTGGGCCAGTTGTTCGGGCCCAGAAGCGGTGTACCGGCCTTGACCAATGGGTTATCTGCCGGAACTTCAAAGCCGATATCAAAGGCTTCCTTGTGGTCTGGCCGCCCGGAGCCGTAAACTTCTTCTCCTTCAGGCACAAAGCCTTTGTGGGTGGCGGATGTGCCAATGTAATAATCCATCTTGCGCTCAAAGGGCAGGGCGAAGAAGTTTTTCGCGGCCTCGCGCACGCCTTTGATCAGATCATCGGGCACTTGATGGCCAGAGATATAGAGGAAGCCGATATTCCGGGCGGCTTGCCCAAGTTCTTCTGCTACGGCCTGACGGTCTTGCGGGTTTTCACTATACAGGCCCGCAATATTGACAACCGGGATGGACGTGAAGGTTTCAGTCTGTTCTGCCTGAGGGGTGTTTGATGTCATGTCGGGATCTCCGGTTAGGGGCAGAGGGTCATGAACTGTTTGAAATGAACCTGTTCTGTTTGGCCCATCCACACATTCAGGCTCCACAAATCGGCAATGGGGGCGTTGGTGAAAGGCAGAGTGTGCAGGTAGCCATCAGGCCCGCATTCTGGCGTCAGGGTGGTAACGGCGTACCCACGTTTCTTTTGCGCCAGCCAGATCTGTTCCCAGATGTGCTGGTGGAAGCGTAAGGCTGTTTCATATTCCGGGGCAGCGGGATGCGGCACCTGCGGCCCCTGATCATAGCCGACACGTGCCTGAACGTGATGAACGCGGCTCAGAAAAGCTGAGAAATCATCAAGCGGGTCGTCCAGAAGCCGTTCACAACTGACAACCCAGTGGCTGATATCGGCCGTAAACAGGATATCGTCTGCAAGTTGGGGGAGCACATCCATTGTGATCCATGGGGTAGCCAGAATACGGGAGCGATGTGTTTCAAAACTGCAGAGCAGCCCCATTTCCTGACCGATGGCATGGGCCCGGTTTATGAACTTGGCCTGCTGGGGGGCGGACCAGCGGTCATTTCCTCCCAGCACGTTGATGAAGCGCGGTTTCATGCACAGCGCGCGTTCAAGAGCGGATTGAAGATCAGCCAGATGATCTTCAATGGTGGCCGCTTGCTGTGGAATCACACCGCCACCTGTCATGGCGATGGCAATATAGGGGATGCCTTCTCCAGCCAGCACATCCGCGTTTTGGCGCGCATCTTCCATTGAAGCGGGAATACGGGCTTCAATGCCGGTAAAGCCTGCCTTCGTCATATCCTTTATTGCGGCACCCCAGGGACGGAAATCTCCCCATAATGTTTTGAAAATATCAAGACGCATGGGATGATCCTGAAAGTGGGCTCCATTCCGGTAGTGTCAGAACGGGAGCGTGTTGGCGATCAGTCACTGTAGGGGAAGTCCATTCCCGGCAGGCACGGTGCTTGTGGAGGGAGGATGTCTGGCTGCTTTGGGGTGGTGGCAGACAGAAATCCACAGCGGGATGTGCCAACCCGTTTTTCACGAAAAGGCGCACAGAACAGGCGGTCATGATATCCCCTGTAAGCGGGAGCAGGCGAACCTGCCCGGGTAAAAACTTCATTTCCAGTTAATAATGAAGTGGACGAGTTTTCGTTTGAAATGTTGCAAACCTTACTTTTGGCAGGGCTTGGGTTTGGATGTGGCTCAGTAGCGAATCATCTGGTTCAGGAAGTTCTGGGCTCGTTCCGTCTGCGGCGTTGTGAAAAACTCTTCCGGCGGCGTGATTTCCAGAATGCGGCCACGGTCCATGAAAATGATCTTATCAGCAATATGGCGGCTGAAAGCCATCTCATGTGTCACACACAGGGTAGTGATACCCTGTTCTGCCAAGGTGTTCATGATGCTGACCACGCCGGTAATGGCTTCTGGATCAAGGGCAGCGGTCGGTTCATCAAACAGCATCACCTCAGGCTGCATGCAAAGGGCGCGGGCAATGGCCACACGTTGCTGCTGACCGCCTGAAAGCTGAATGGGGTATTTGTTAGCCTGTTCCGGTATGCCCACCTGTTGCAGAAAGTGGAGGGCCATATCCTTCGCTTCCTTGCGGGAGAGGGACCGCACAAGCTGAGGGGCAAGGGTGCAGTTGTCTACTACACTCAGATGAGGGAACAGATTGTAGTTCTGGAACACCATGCCAACCATGCACCGAAGCTGGGTAAGGTTGGTCTTGTCATCAATCAGGGTGCCATCAATCAGAATGCTGCCGCTGTCATGGGGTTCGATTCTGTTGAACGTGCGGATCAGGGTGGATTTTCCCGAACCTGATGGCCCAAGCACAACAATCTTTTCCCCACGCTGGACATCAAAATTCAGCCGGTCAAGCGCAACAAAGTCCCCGTAGAGTTTGCTCATGTTTCGTACGGAAATCATGGCGTCATCAGATGGCGTGCTGACAACGTCTGGAGTAACGGGGGCTGCGCCGGACAAATCAGGTTCAGGATGCATTGGCGGAAGCTTTCTTGCGGTCAGCCCAGGAGAAGCGACGCTCTACCCGTTTCTGCAGGAACAGGAAAAAGAACACCATGGCCAGATAATAGACGAGAGCCGCAGCGTAATATTCCGTAAATTCGAACGTGCGCGCCACCTGCACCTGCGTAATGGCCAGAAGTTCCTGCAAGGAGATTACGGAAGCCAGAGATGTGGTTTTCAAGAGACTGATGAAGTCATTGATGGTGGGGGGAAGTGCTATGCGAAGTGCCTGAGGGAAGATCACGTAGCGGTAAACTTGCCGGCGGCTCATGCCCAGTGCGTCCGCCGCCAGTTCCTGACCGCCATCCACCGCGCTCAGGGCTGAACGGTTGATTTCTACCTGATAGGCGGATTCATTGATGGAAAGGGCAACCAGAGTTGCCAGAAAGGGCGTAAACCATTGTTCCCGAAAGATGGGAAAGAACTGGGGTAGCGCGTTCCAGATGAACAGAAGCTGCAAGAGCGTGGGCGCTCCCCTGAAGACCGAGACGTAGGTTTTCAGAACGGCTTTGAGCAGGGAATTGCCGCGTCCATTGAGGGTAATGGCCATGGGGATGGAAATCACAATGGCAATGGCGTGGGATAAGAGCGCCACGGCAAGAGTAATGAAGGCACCCCGCAGGAAGGCCATGGAGGTTAGCGCAGAGAAAAAAGCCCCCCAGTTGAAGGCTGGTGCGCTGTTATCTTGTGTAAGCGCCTGTTCAGTTTGGGATGAGATAGACCATTTCTGACGATAAGCGGTAAGGGTACTATCCTGCTCAAGGGTGGAAATGGCATTTTGGACCAATGTGCGGTCCTGTGCGTTCTTGCGCAGGTAGATGGCGAAGTGTCTGTAGTCCGAATAGTCGGGTTTCAGAATAATACGGACCTTGCCATGGAGTTGCTTCTGCCGGAAATAAAGTTCCACATCTTGGCTGACAAAGGCAAACACACGGCCAATCAGCACCTGCTGTACAACCTGATCTTCTGTGGGGTATTGCTGGATGATAATGGGCAGCTTGCCCGCGGCGGTCAGGGCTTCGTTTTCCCGGTTGATGCGGGCTGCGTAACTGGTGCCAGACTGCACGGCTATGGTTTTGCCGGATAGATCGGCCATGCTGTTGATGGGTGCGGTATTGGCGCGTGCCACAACCGTGAGTGCCGTGTCCTGATAGGCAACAGCATCAAAATTCTTTTCCCGATCCGGCAACTGGATAATGCCGCTGATCACCATGCCGCAGCGTTGTGCGCCAAGGCTGGGGAACAGGCCCGTAAAATCCATGGGAATGATGGAGAGTGTGGCGTGCCATCGTTCAGCCAGCGCGCGGGCGACATCAATGTCCATGCCCTCCGGCTTGCTGGCGTCCGACCCTTTCACAAAGGTCATGGGAGGCAAGGTTGGGTTTGTGCAGACTGTTAAAGTGCCATTCTGAACAAAAGATGGGATATCTTCCTGATGACCTTGGGCATGGGCGACGTTTGCGCCTCCCATCATCAGTCCGGCCATAAGCAGGAAAGTGGTTCTGATATGGTGCACCGGTTTCCTCAACGGGAACGCCTTACGGGAGAACCCTATACCGGAGAGGCGTTGCCGGAAAAAATTGTTCCTGGCGTAAGGTGTTCCAATGGCGGCTCGGGAAGCGTGTAAAGGTGCGGTAAGAGGCAGGTCAGGATGTGAAGACCCAGAAAGCCATGGCGTTAAGGGCATCAGTAGGATTCTTCCAAAAGAGCGCGGAATGTTTCAACCATCAATCCTGTTTCTGGAGAGGAACGCGCCAGAAAATGAAAGCAGGTGATCAGTTGCAGGTTGTGAAACGAAATGCGTCGAAGCAGCCCACGGTCTACCAGTGGTTTGGCGAAGGCCTCTGGTAGAAAGCCAATAAAATTACCGGACAGGATAAGGAGGGCGCGGGCATCCACATTTTCCGCGGCAGCGTGAAATGAGAAATGGGAGCGGAGTTCATTCCACTGGGGAGATGTGGCGGCTTCTGCCACGGCAATCATGCGCTGGGCGGTCAAGATTTCCAGCGTAATGTTATCTTCCGGCACGGAAAACAGTGGGTGGCGCGCGCCGCAATAGAGATTGAGGGCTTCTGCCACCAGCGGGGTGCCTTTTACGTCCGGCATATCCTGCGGGTAGAGGGCGATGCCAGCCGTGGCTTGGCCGTTCATGACGGCAACTTCCACCTCTCGTGTCGAGGCGGAATGAACGGTCATGAATACATTTGGGTTCTGGGTGGTAAAGGTTTCTATAGCCCGCACCAGAGGAGTTTCCCCATGGGCTTGAATGTTATCCGGTACATAAAGGCGGAATATGCCGGAGAGTACCCCGCTGATCTGATTGATGCGCTGTTGAAAGCGCTGAATATCCAGCAAGAGGCTTTTGGTGGCTTCCAGTAAGGCGCGGCCTTCTCCCGTCAGGGAGAACCCACTACGCCCGCGTAAGCACAGCTTAAGGCCAAGCCGGGTTTCAAGGGCGGAAATGTCCAGACTGATGGAGGATTTGCTTTTGCCCAAGGAAATTTCTGCCGCAGAAAACCCGCCCTGTTCCGCTACGGTATGAAATACCCGCAGCAGCCGCAGATCAACCTCAGAAACCTGCCCCTGAAAGCCGCTGCTGCGTCTATGTTTTGGGGAACGAACGACTGAAGATGTTTTTGCTGGCGGGGGAGAAGCTGATCTTATCATGTGGATCTGGCGTGTCCTCTGTCAGATATAACATGCTGGAGAGATAACAACAGGATGTGAAGCAAGGTTCCTGCCTGATGAACGGCGGATAAACGCTTCGGCTAGAGGGTGAGTAAGGGGCAGTCCATTCTCCTGAGTTTTTGATCCGGCCTAGAAGACTGAGCCTGCGGCTTTCGAAAAAAAGATGCAAGAGGGGAATGATCCTCTTCCCCCTATCCTGAAGGCCGTCACAGGATGCGATGAAAGGGAGAGGATTCGGTAGTTATACTGATAATAAAGGCTATTTTTGTAAGAGTAAGATTTTCGGATGGGGCATTCATTCTGATGATTAACAAAATGACAAAGTGAACTCCGGTTTATTCTTATTTTGGAGCCGTTCTAAATTGGTTAGTGTGGGCGAGAATTCAGCAGTCTAAGGATTTCAGGAATGAAAGCGAACCGGTGGTTTATTGATAGCGAGACCGGTGATCTGGCTGATGTGCTTCTGTGCCCGCCTGAGTATTATCAGTGGATTCCCAGTAATGATATCGCCATTCAGACCATGGCACAGGGGGGAGCGGTTGACCGTGCAGCCCTGAATATCCAGTTTGCCGAACTGGTTTCCACTTTGCGGGAAGCAGATGTTTCCTGCCATTTCCTGAAGCCTCAGGAAGGAATGCCGTATCAGGTCTATACGCGGGATAGCTCACAGACCACACCGTTTGGTACGGTTGTGACGCGCCTTTCTCGTCCTGAACGGGTTGGGGAAGAAACAGAAATCCGGTCTTTCTATGGGGCGGATGAGATCTGGAAAACCTGTACAAAAGGAAACATTGAAGGCGGGGATATTCATATCATCCGTCCGGGTCTGCTGGCTGTTGGAGTAAGTGGTGGACGTACGGATGAAGCCGGAGCCGCCGAATTTATCAGCTGGTTTGAAGAGGCTGGCTGGACCTGCCGCATGATACGCTTCCCTGAGCATTTCCTGCATCTGGATGTGATTTTCACCATGGTGGCTGAAAATCTGGCGATTGCAGCCGTTGATTGTATTGCGGATGAAGATCTGGATTGGTTCCGAGCGCAGGGTATTCGTCTTCTGCCGGTGTCCTATAAAGAAGCGATGCGTGATATGGGGTGTAATGTGCTGGCACTGGGGCGCGAGCGCGTTGTAAGCCCGCACCATTCAACCCGTATTAATCAGATGTTGCGGGCTGAAGGGCTGACAGTGCTTGACCCAGAACTCAACCAGTTTTCCCGGGGGGGGGGAAGTGTGCACTGCATGACCATGCCACTACGTCGGAAATCGCTTCAATCAGTCTAAAGGCTGTTTCAGCCCCTCTCTTGCAGAAAGCAGAGAGGGGGAGTGAAAATCTGGTGCTGAGGCTCTGCGCCCAGCATGACCAGAGGCTGTGGTCGGTAGCAGAAGCATGTGCCTGGGAGAATAAAGCGTGGTCAGGCTTATTATCAGTGCTGATGGGGCAGACCAATTTGAAAGCTGGAAAAAAGCTTTTTTAGAGGTGTCGCCTGATCTGGATGTCTGTTCGTGGTATGAAGCTTCCGTAAAGCCGGGTGAGGCGGATTATGCTTTGGTCTGGACCCCCGAAGAGGACCATTTTGAACAGCTCTCTTTCGTAAAAGGTATTTTATGCGTCGGGGCAGGGGTTGATCACCTGCTGCGTACACCGCAGTTTCCGCGTCATGTTCCACTCGTGCGTATGGGGGGCGCGCAGACGGCTGAACTGATGGCAGATTATATAACCTGGGCGGCAATCGGCTTATTGCGTGACGCGCGGACATGGGCTGTTCAACAGGCTGGGCATATCTGGTCCTATAATGGTGTGGCCAGAACCAGTGGTGAGACCCGGATTGGCGTTATGGGGCTTGGGCATCTGGGGAGCCACGTAGCAGCTCATCTGGGGCGCATAGGGTTTCAGGTCTCAGGTTGGCGGCGTTCAACAGGCCTTCTGGCGGGTGTAGACGTGTTTTCCGGTAAGGCTGCTTTGCCAGATTTTTTGAAAAAATCTGATATTCTTGTTAATCTTCTGCCAAGTACAGCCGAAACCCGTGGGTTGATAACATATCCTTTCCTGAGTGCGCTTCCGCAGGGCGCTGGCTTTATTAATGTCGGCCGTGGAGATCATGTTGTGCAGGCCGATTTGGTGCGTGCATTGGATGAGGGGATGATCAGCGGTGCAGTGCTGGATGTGGTGACACCAGATCCGTTGCCTCCCACTTCCTCGCTTTGGTCGCACCCGCGTATTACGGTTACTCCGCATGTTGCATCTGTAGCTTCCAGAAATATGCAGGCGCGTTACGTTGCAGAGACCATTGCCCAGATGGAGCGTGGTGAACAGCCTCCTCTGCTTTATGATCCTGAAAAAGGATACTAAAAACAAAGTGGTTTCAAGATCTCCAATACTGACCTTCTGATAAAAGACGATCAGAACCCTTAACTGAGAAAGCGGAGAAAGCACATGGTTGCTCAAAGTAATATTGTAGTGGACGGTGCCGCTTTGTGGTCGGACTTGATGGAAACCGCACAGTTTGGGGCAACAGCCAAAGGTGGGATATGCCGTCTCGCTTTGTCAGGAGAAGATGCAAAAGTAAGGGCGTGGTTCAAAAGTACCTGTGAGGCTCTGGGGTGTGTTGTCTCGTGTGATTCCATGGGTAATCAGTTTGCGCGGAGAATGGGTGAAGAAGACGGGCTGGCTCCCATCATGATTGGCAGTCATCTAGATACCCAACCTACCGGCGGAAAATTTGATGGCATTCTAGGCGTGATGGGCGGTATTGCCGTGTTGCGCGCGCTACGCGATGCTGGCTTGAGCACGCGGCACCCTATTGAAATTATCAACTGGACCAACGAGGAAGGGGCGCGTTTTACGCCCCCTATGCTGGCATCAGGCGTGTTCGGAGGCGTATTTACCCAGGAGTTTGCCCAAAGTCGTGCAGACCGTGCAGGTGTAAGATTAGGGGAAGCACTGGAGGAAATCGGCTACGTTGGAGCGGAGGTCTGCGGTGAGCATCCTGCTGCTGCGTATTTTGAACTACACATTGAACAGGGACCAGTGCTGGAAACCGAGAAGCGGACGATTGGCGTGGTGCAGGGCGTGCAGGGGATGCGCTGGTATAACGTGACTGTAAAGGGGCAGGATGCGCATGCGGGAACAACTCCCATGACCATGCGCTCTGATGCGTTATGGGGTGCAGCCCGTATGATTGACGCAGTGCATCAGGTTGCCATGGATCACGCGCCGGATGGTTTGGGTACAGTGGGTATTATAGATTGTTTGCCTGGCAGTAGTAACGTTGTGCCCGGAGAAGTACAGTTTACTGTAGATTTACGCCATCCGTCCGATAGTGTTCTTGAAAAGATGGAAGAAAAATTCCGTCAATGCATGAACTATCTGGCCACACAATGCGGTGTGGAAATGGATATTACCCCCACTTGGGTGTCTGCAGCTGTTCATTTTGACCCGCTTTGCGTGGAATGTGTGCGTGAAAGCGCACAGGCGCTGGGTTATCCCTTGCGGGATATTGTATCCGGCGCAGGGCATGACGCTGTGTACGTAGCGCAAGTGGCACCTACAGCCATGATCTTTGTGCCGTGCTGGAAAGGTATCAGCCACAACGAGGCGGAAAGCGCAGAACCCGAGCATGTTACAGCAGGAGCTAATGTGTTGCTGCATGCCATTCTGGCAGCGGACGCCAGACTGGATGCCTGAGGCATCTGGGCTGATAGGGAAACTGCATGATTTGTCTTGAACAAGGCTTCTGGCTTAGCAGTGGTTTTGACAGAACTGTCGTATTGGACGTGTTCTTTCTTTTCCATCCCGGCAAGCAGGATGTGAGAGATTTTTATTCTTCTCTCACCAAGGTGAAGAAATTGAAAAACCGTCGATTAATAGGCCTGTCTGTCTGATTTTGGCACAGCAAGTACGGAGTGATCGGCTTTCTGTGCGCAGGACACATAGCTAGAACATGACAGTTACGGAGAGGTAGATATCGAGCTATTTCTTTCGATCAGGTCATGTGCGTTTCATGTGCCTGTCAAATAAAAGACGTCCGCCAGTCATCAGTGCGATGATCGAGACGTAAAGCCCCAGAAGCAGGGGTTTCTGGAGACCCACCAGTCCAAGGCAGAGGCCTGTGGCGAGCAGGGCATAGGCTGGGATAAAGGGATAGCCTGGAGCATGCCAGGAGCGCGGCATGTCGGGCGCGATCTGACGCAACTTGAAGAGGCTGGCCATGGTCATGATATACATTGTCAGCGCGCCAAAAACAGAAAGCGTGACGATGGATGCAGTCAGGCTTTCTCCTCCGAATGATACGATATCATCACTGAAAATGGCCAGAATGCCCACGCCTCCACAGACCAGAACGCTCGTATAGGGTGTCTGAAAACGCGGCGATACCAGCCCCATCCAGCGTGGCAGGCCGCCCCCCTGTGCAAGGGCGCAGATCTGGCGCGCGCAGCCCATGATGATGGCATGCAGAGAGGCAACAAGGCCAAATAGCCCGAGCCAGACGAGCATGTGAAGGTAAGGGCTATGTGAACCAACAACTGTTTTCATGGCAAACGGAAGTGGGTCATTGAGATTGGCCAGATTGCGCCAGTCTCCGACACCACCAGCAAGAATCATGACGCCAAAAGACAGGAGCACCAGCGTCACGATGGCGGCGATATAGGCGATGGGCAAGGTCCGTCTGGGTGAACGGGCTTCTTCGGCAGTTAAAGCTACGCCTTCGATGGCAAGGAAGAACCAGATTGCAAAGGGAACAGAGGCCGCAATGCCCCCCAGCACTGACCAGGAGAAATGATCGGTTCCGGCCCAACCGTGTGTCACGAAACGGTGCCATGAAAAGCCGGGCCAGACCACGCCCATGAAAATGAAAAGCTCAATGATGGCGGCTACGGTTACAATCAGTTCAAAGCTTGCCGCTACCTGAACGCCCGCGATATTCACGCCCATGAAAAGCAGGTAGGCCATTACGGCACCAGCCTTGGGCGGAAGTGCAGGAAACTGCACATGCAGGTAGGAACCAATGGCCAGTGCGATGGCCGGCGGCGCGAAAATGAACTCAGCCGTGGAAGCATAGCCCGCCACAAGACCGGCACGATGCCCGAAAGCGGCACTGACGTAGACGAAGGGACCGCCTGCCTTGGGCATGGCGGTTGTAAGTTCAGTGTAGGAAAAAATCAGAGCAAGATACATAAGCGCCACGAAGATGGTCGCAATCAGGAAGCCCAGGGTGCCAGCGCTTGCCCAGCCGTAGCTCCAGCCGAAATACTCACCGGAAATGACAAGACCTACGGCAATCGCCCATAACTGAACGGGGCCGAGGCTCTTGGCCAACTGCGGTTTGGAATGGTCCGTCATGGGGTTTTGGTTTCCGGCAGAAGTGTCATGTTCGTGCTTTCGTCCTTGAGGGCCACGCCCGTATATCCCAGTTTGCGGGCACTTTTCAGAAGCCAGCAAAGCTTGTGGCAACCTTCTCCAATCGAGAGGCCACGAGCATGGATGTTGGAGATGCAGTTACGTTCGGAATCTTGCCGCCCAACATGCGGGTTCCATGTCATGTAAAGGCTGAGGCTGTCTGACACGCTCAGTCCTGGACGTTCACCGATCATCATGACGACACAACGCACGCCAAGGAGAGCGCCAATCTCGTCTCCCAGAGCCACACGGGCATTATGGGCGACTACGAGTGGGGCAATACGCCATGTGTGAGCAAGGGCGGCTCGGACGGCGTTCTGAAGGGGGGGGGCTTGTCGTTCAACGGCAACGGCTGACAGCCCATCCGCAGCGACGAGCACAACATCCCATGGACCGGCCGGTGCAATCTGTTTCAGGAGTGCGATGGAAGGCCCATCAAGTCTGCGTCCCAGATCAGGCCGACGCACGAATTCAGAGCGATCCTTTGCTTGGCTTCGTACCTCAATAAAAGAATCTCCGACGGCCAGCTTAGCAGGATCAAGACAGGCATGGACAGCACGGCGGGCACATGCATGGGCGGCCTGCAGGGCGCGGACTTCGGACCCTGCAATGCTATCGCCCGTTCGTGGTAGTCCTATGCGCGCGTGCGTGTAACGTCGTAACGGTCCCCAGGGATCCTGGGCGAGCTGGCTCATGAACCGGCTCTGAAATTCGGTAATGCATACGGCTGGTTCATGCGCAGGCGGGTACCATCCACAAGCGCCATCCTTTCAAGCCACGCTTCAAATTCAGGTGCCGGACGCACGCCAAACACAGAGCGTAGGGTTAGGATGTCATGATAGGAGAGGCTTTGGTAGCTGAGCATGACGTCATCGCCACCGGGCACGGCAATCAGGAAATTCACGCCCGCGGCCGTAAGAAGCATCATCAGGGTGTCCATGTCGTCCTGATCTGTTTCTGCGTGGTTGGTGTAACAGACATCACAGCCCATCGGCAGCCCCAGCAGCTTGCCACAGAAATGGTCCTCAAGCCCCGCTCGGATGATCTGCTTGCCATCGTAAAGATATTCCGGGCCGATGAAGCCCACGACCGTATTGACGAGAAGTGGTGAATAGACACGTGCCACGGCATAGGCTCGCACCTCCATGGTCTGCTGATCCACGCCATGATGAGTACCAGACGAAAGTGCAGATCCTTGCCCTGTCTCGAAATACATGACGTTTGTGCCGACAGTTCCGCGGTTCAGTTCCCGAGCAGCCTGCCAGGCCTCGGAGAGGATACCCAGCGAAATACCGAAGCCAGAATTGGCCTGTTCTGATCCTGCGATGGACTGGAAAACCAGATCTACCGGCGCACCTTTTTCAATCATGGTAATGGTGTTGGTCACATGCGTCAGAAGGCAGCTTTGCACAGGCATATCAAAACGCTGTCGGATATCATCAAAACGCCACAAGATATCCATTCCTCGTCCGATATGGTCGGATGCCGGGTTGATCCCCAGAACCGCATCTCCTGCACCAAGAAGCAATCCATCAAGGAGGGCTGCGGAAATGCCATCTGGATCGTCAGTCGGGTGATTGGGTTGCAGACGGGAGCCGAGGCGAGCGGGAAGGCCCTGTGTGTTGCGAAATGCGCTGACAACACGCATTTTCCGTCCGACTGAAACCAGATCCTGGTTGCGCATCAGTTTGCTGACCGCAGCCACCATTTCAGGGGTCAGCCCTGGGGAAAGTTTCTCTAGGCTTGAGGTATCAGCCGCATAACTTAGCAGCCAGTCCCGAAACTGGCCGACCGTCATGTGTGAGATGGGGGTGAAAGCGGCTTCATCATGGCTGTCCATGATAAGGCGGGTAACTTCATCGGTTTCGTACGGGACAATGGCTTCCGTCAGGAAATGACGCAGTGGCAGATTAGCCAGCACTTCACGGGCGGCAACCCGTTCAACAGGGTCTCGGGCGGCAATGCCGGCCAGTTCATCTCCCGAACGGAGCGGCGAGGCGCTGGCCAGGATATGTTTCAGATCCTGAAAAACAAATGTTTCGCCTACGAGGGAAATGCGATGAACCAAAACGTCGATGTCCTGCCACAATCCGGATATGTTCTTTGCATAATCCTAACATGGACAGAAGGACGCTGACCGCCCAGCCGACACAATTGGTTGACATCCTGCATCATCACAGTTCCTTACGGAATGCCTGGGGCGAAACGCCGTACCATTTGCGGAACGCACGGCTGAAAGCGCTGACTTCAGAATAACCCAGAAGATAAGCGATTTCCCCGATAGACACGCCTTTCTGGCGCAGATAGGTCTGAGCAAGGCTACGGTGTGTCTCGTCCACAAGATTGGTATAAGTAACACCGATGGATTCTAGGCGGCGTTGTAGTGTCCATCGTGGAACACCAAGTTTTTCAGCCAGAACAGGAAGCTTCACGATCCCCTGTGGCAACATGGTGCGAACTTCACGCCGAGCCAGAAGCAGGAGATCGTCTCGCCCGTCAGTCGTCAGATGCTGGGAGTGATCAAGACGCGTAAGGCTTTCGCGGAGAACCGAAAGGAGCCCAGCGTTGGCGGCAGGCATGGGGACGTCCAGACCGATGTCAGAAAACAGGAGGGCGGTCGTGCCGCGCTGGAAGAAAACGGGGGCATCAAAAGCTGCGGCATAATCTGCCGCAGTGGACTGACAGGGATGTTCGAACCAGACAGCGTCAGGATGCCAGCTTTTACCAAGCGCCCGACGGAAGACATTGCAGAACATTCCCATCGTCAGCTCGGCGTCCTGTGCACGACGGGAGATGAGGGGATCAGTGATGCGGTACTCAATGCGAAACCCACCAGGCATCCGGACCAGACGTGTCTGGGTAGCTTTCTGATGGTAAGGGAAAAGTTCTGCAAGATTAACGAGGGCATCTCCGAGAGTTGCGGAGGTCAGGGCGATATAGCCGATAAGGCCGAGCTGGTCGGGCTGGAACTGCTGACCATAGACAAGGCCGGTATCATAACGGCCAGACTGGCGTGCTACTTCCTCGAACAAATTGCAGTAGTCTTCCAGACGAAGCGCAAGAGTGGGTGGCAGATCGTCAGCAATCTGAAGACCCACTGAACGAGCAATGATGTCAGGATCACATCCTTGCTGACGGATGAAGGAACTGGCACCCGTCATGGCCGCGGCCAAGACGCTGCCAGTCTGCCTGTCTGTCTGGGGAAAGGAATGCAGGCAATCATCAGTTAGGACCTGTGCAGAGAACACGGTCATCTCTCCTCACAACCAGGACGGAGTCCGCCAGTCATTTCTGTATCGCAATATCTTGTTGCGATCTAAATATAAATCCTCCTTCGGAATGAATTTTGTCAAGCATTCTGCCACGAGTAGGGGTCAGTTACCCCCCAGAAGGCGGGGCGTCTGGCTTCCGAAACCTAGGGTTTCCTCTGAGGGGCGCCATTCACCAGTATTGTCATCTCGCCCCTGAAGGATGAATCGAGGTGTAGACGATGTCATCTCATTGGCTGCCCGCTGGCTGAGGGCCCCTTCCGTCCCGTCTGCCAGGCGATTGATGATCACGGACAGGCGCGTATCGGAAAAGGCGGTTTGCATGGCGGTATCCCCGCCACTGTCCCCACACACAAGAACGGGGCCGTGCCCGCGCTCCCGGACAAGCCGGTGGCGTATGGCATCGACTTTCCCTGCACCATAGGTCAAAGGCCAGTCTGCAGCAGGTTGAGCCCCCAGCTTTCCGGAAGGCCAAGACATCCGGACACCCAAAATATTGTCAGCAGGCAAGCCGTAGCCGAAACCGGGGGCCGTGGCAAAAACCCGGACGACAGTTTCCAGAGATGCGGAACAGATGAAAACGTCAATATCTGCCTGTCTCAGGGCCGCTTGCAGGTCAGCGATTTCCGGGGTCAGACGCAACCCGTGAAAGACTTTGCATTGGAGTATACCTGATCTGCCGGATCGTTCAGGAGGGACGATATGTTCAACATATCCGATATCACGACCGAGAGCCCAGTGATTAGCCATGGCAGCCAGAGTCACAATATCGGTCTCCGTCATGCCGCAGAGCAGACGAATGATCCAGTATAAGGCAACTTCTGGCCCAGCTACAGCATCAATGGCTCTATAGCTGAAAAGGAGGCGGGCCCGGAGTGCGACGAGAGCTGTGATGTGTGATGGAACGGGCGCTCGCGCGGGCGACCACGCACCATACCGAGACCAGAGTTCGGTATAATCGCGGGTCATATCCTCGGCGAGATGGGAGAAACGTATCTGCTTTCCGTCCTGATTCAGGAAGTGGGGACCGAGTTCACCTTCTGGCACGTCCTGCTTGATTACATGCTCAAAACACGCGGGAGTCAGGGCGAAACTGAATGTTTCGAGCATGAACTGCAGGAGGGTTTCCTGGCAATCGCCAAAAATGCAGGTATTATCCCAATCGAATACGGCATAGGGCCGTCCGGATGTCGGCCTACTGACGATCAGTTCTGATAGGAGGCGCCGGTTGCGGGGCGCCCATTTCAAGGGAGACAATGGGGCGTTGTTGGTTGGTATCCCAAAAGCTGGCCTGCTTCCCATGAGAGCGGCCGTGCAGGCGAGAAAGCTTCTGCGATCAAACGTAGTCATACGCCGTATCGGCCCATCAGAGGATCAGTTCGGCTCGGACGTCCGGTCTGAATGTGGCCAGCGAAATGCAGCATGGCTTTGGTGGTTGGGCTAAGCCGTGTGGAGGTCTCGGTCACGACGATATCGTACCAGTTGTCACTGGCGGAAATGTCCCAAGTGACCTGTGCTTCCTGTTGGGGAAGAAGAATGATCTTGCGTATATCGGAGGGAATGTAATTACTGGAAATGATCAAATTCCGCGTGGTGGAAGAAAAATTTCTGATTTTCAGGGTGATCTCATCGAAGGACTTGCCCGTTTCAAGAACAGCCTGCGGAAGATCGGTGCCTGAAAAGGCTCGGTAAAACCCGTCTGGGCCATGAAGGGTTATTGAATAAGGCTCGTGCGCGTTGAGAAGAACGTCATGTGTGTGACTCGGACCTAAAGTGTAGTGCCGCATAGGGCGACCGTGCTCCAGAAGCTGGAAGACTGCGCCTTGCGTTCCGGTATTGGCAAGGTGGAGGCTGTGCGGGTTGGTTTTGTCGCGTACAAGGTCTGCGCTCAGCGCGTAGGGAAGTGAACGGGCGGGGCGCTGCATGATCTCCTGACGTGGCATTGTCTGTGGCTGCGGGATACTGGGCGCAGGAAGGCGGCAGGATGCCCGTGTTTCAGCCAGATAATGTTCGGTTTCGGGAAGATTGGTATTCCAGTGCAGGTCTGGGTTCGTGAAATCGAAAATACTTGTCAGGTCGCCACAGACTGTCCTGCGCCATGGGGTAATGTTGGGCGCAGGCACACCGAATCTGGCTTCGAGGAACCTGAGAACGGATGTATGGTCAAAGAGCTGAGAATTGACCCATCCCCCTTTTGTCCAAGGAGAGATGACAATCGCGGGAACACGTGGGCCGAGCCCGACAGGAACGTTCCCTAAGACCTCCCCATCCAACGGGACAGAACTGTAGCCCTGTAACGGATCATCGGCGCGGAGAGGCGGGACAGGTGCTGGCATATGGTCAAAAAAACCGTCATTCTCATCATAATTGAGGATAAACACGGTTTTTGCCCAGACCTCTGGATGACGCACAAATACATCCATCAGCCTTGAGATCAGGCTTTCGCCATATCCTGGCGGAGCATCTGGATGCTCGGACATGGCTTGGGAAGGGACGATCCATGAGACCTGTGGTAATTTTCCGGATGCTACGTCTTTCTCGAACTCTTCTACCAGAAACCGGCCTTCAGAGGTGGTGCTGTTACCTGCATGAGATCCCGGAACGATCTGGCGTGCTCGTTTGTGTTGCCAGCTTTCTGCAGGAACATTCCTGAATGTGGCAAAAGACTGGAGGGGATTGTCAGTAAAATTGTCATATTCCTGATAAACGCGCCATGAAACTCCAGCTTCCTGCAAGCACTCTGGATAGGTTTTCCAGTCAAAGGGCCTGAAAGAGGGATTATCAAGCGCGCTCTCGGCCGAGGGGTTGCCATCATCGATATTGACCGTGACCTGAGGTCCCTGGTTCCCAACAGCCAGGCCGCTCGTACCGGTAAAAAAATAGAGGCGGTTTGGATTGGTAGGGCCGAAAATGGACGCATGGTAAGCATCGCAGATCGTGAAAGCTTCTGCTAAAGCATAGTAATAAGGGATATCCTCGCGCGTGAAGTGTCCCATGGTCATTGCGGTCTTGTGCGGAATCCAGACGTCCCATTCGTTCCAGACGGCTTGGGAAGCTTTCCAGCTATGATCAAGGCTAGCAAGGCAGGCTGAAGATGTATGAACCGTGTTCAGGCGGAAGGGCAGGATCTGATGGCCGTGTCCGTCCGGCTGGGCAAAGACCGAGTTCCCATCCGGCAGGGGGAGCGCACGGGGATCCCCATAGCCCCGTACCCCGCCGAGAGACCCAAAATAATGATCGAAAGATCGGTTTTCCTGCATGAGGAGCACGACATGTTGGACATCCTGGATTGTGCCCGTCGTACGTTTGGCGGGAATGGCAAGAGCCTTGCGGATGTTTGCGGGCAGGAGCGTCATGCTAGCGGCAGTGGCTCCGGCTTTCATGAAAAACCGTCTGCCCGCATTAAACTGCGACATGTGTGATCTCCTTGCCCGTCGGAAGGGTGGTGAGCCTCAGAACGCTGCTGCGATGGAGCCGAAATACTGCCGCGGTGCCCCGATAAGGAAAGACTGGTTGTCTCCGGACATGGAGTTTCCGTTCTCGCCGGCGGTGGCAATATAGGTTGTATTGGTCAGGTTATAGACATTGAAACTGAAGGTCAGGTCCTGCAGGAAGCCGAGGTGCCGATTATACTGGCCCAGATTGCGCAGATGATATTGTGCGCCAGCACTGGTCAGCCAGTAGGATGGAATGCTCAGATCACCAGTATAGGTATAATTGCGCTTTCCCATATAGATTGTGTCGATATGAGCGCTAAGGTCACGCCAACTGTAAGACAGGCTCGCCTTATACATGAAGCGCGGATAATTGACGATCTGTTGTCCGGCAATGGCATAAGTTGTGCCGCCACTGGTTACGTTCTGGTCGTAGGTTGCATGATTCCAACTGATGGAGTTGGACAGAGACAGTCCTGTTACAGGAGTGATAACCAGAGCGGCATCCACGCCGTTCATCGTGACACCGCCCACATTCATGACTGCGGAATAGGGGTTGGTGATCGGGCCGCTGGTTATCTGCTGCAGGCGGTTATGGAAATTCGTATGGTAAGCGTAGAGGCTGGCGTTCAGCAGATGGTCCACGTAGCGATAACCTACAGCGAAGTTCCAATTGGTTTCCGGCTTCATCTTTCCGGCCCCCATGGTCTGGTCGTAAGCACTCTGAGTCATTGCGAACGGCGAGGCGCCACCTTTGTAGCCTGCGATCGGGTAGGATTTTACGTTCTCGGCAACATCGAAGAATAGTTCGTGGTTTTTGAGAAAATGCCAGTCTCCACTAATATGCGGGAGGAACGCGCGGGCAGTTGTTACCGTGCCGCTGGCAAGGGCATCCGTGCCAGTATAGGCTGGAATGTTGGTGGTTTGATCGCCAGTTACGGATTGCCAGAGAGATTTGAAGCCAAAATGCAGGCTTACATTCGGCAGGACGCGATAGGTGTCCTGAACGAATGCCGTGAAGCTATTGGACGAGAAGCTGTCGCCCCACAAATGGGCCGTTGGGTCAGGTAAGGATCCCATCGAGTTGATCGGGTTGCCTTCGCCAAGAACTGGTTCCTCGTAGGCGTTGCGGCCTACATTCACATGATAATGTTCGTACCAGATACCAGCGCTCAGATCATTATTGGCGATCTGGTAATGTAGGGCTGAGGTGAAGCCTCCGCGCTGGGCATGTTCGAGGGTGATCTGGTCGAAAAGCGGAGATCCATTCGGCATTAAGCCATCCGAATACCACGGATAGGGGCTGGCCCATGTGCCGCGTCCATACTGCCCCTGCGCATAAACGGTCGATTTCCAGCGTAGGCGTGATGTCAGGGCGAAGTCCATGTTCAGGCCGCCAAGATAGTCACGTTCGACCGTCCCGCCATCATAATATGAGGCATCATACGGGTCCGAGAGCTTGCTGTAGCCAGCAGGAAGGGCTCCTCCTGGCTTGTTGTTGGCGGCAAGTGCCAGCTTATAGGCTTTCTTCTGTGATGGGGTGGACGGCTCCCAACGGCATCGCGATGTGCCAAGGTGAAGTCGTTGCAGAATTCACAGAGGAGGCCACCCATGGAACAAATTATCCGTATTGGCATGGACACGTCAAAAAGTGTTTTCCAATTGCACGGTGTAAACGCGAAGGAGCAGCCTGTTTTGCGCAGGAAGCTATCCCGCCGGGAGATGGTAAAGTTTTTTGAGAAACTGCCCCCGATTGAAATCGCGATTGAGGCCTGTGGCGCCTCCCATTACTGGGGGCGGGTGCTCTCGTGTCTGGGACACACAGTGAAGCTGATCGCGCCGCAGCTCGTGAAGCCTTATGTCAAGCGCGGGAAAAACGATGCCGCCGACGCGGAAGCCCTCTGTGAAGCGATGAGTCGGCCTACAATGCGGTTCGTCCCGCTCAAGAGCGAGGAAGAGCAGGCAGCGTTGATGCTGATTGGAATGCGGGCACGACTTATCCGGAACCGCACACAGCTCGCCAATACGATCCGGGGATATGCTGCCGAGTTTGGGATCACGGCGCCCAAAGGCATGTGCCGGATTGAGGCACTCCTTGATCGGATCGCTGCGGACGAAAGCCTGCCCACATTGACGCGCGAGTTGTTTGCCCTTCACGCAAAGGAATATGCTGAATTGCAAGGTGAAATCGAACAGCTTGAGGGCAAGGTGATGGCATGGCACCGCGCCAACGAATGCAGTCAGCGTCTTGCGAAAATTCCGGGCGTTGGCCCGATCGGCGCAGCGCTGCTGATGATGAAAACGCCTGATCCGCATCTGTTCAAATCGGGTCGAGCCTTTGCGGCCTGGATCGGATTGACGCCCAGGGATCACTCAACCGGTGGAAAAACAAGGCTTGGCAGAATCACACGCGCTGGCGATGAGGTCTTGCGAAGCACGCTGGTGGTTGGCGCGACCGCAGTCGTGTCGCATGCCCGGCGGACCAATGGGAAGAATGCCTCATCTTGGTTACGTGAATTGCTGGAGCGCAAAAAACCGAAACTCGCAGCGGTGGCCCTTGCCAATAAGATTGCGCGGATTGCCTGGAAACTGATGGTCAGCGGCGAACACTATAAGCGCCTTCTGCAGCAACCCGGCGCAGCTGCTGTTTGAGCTTAGCCTGGCACGATGCGCTGACATTTGACGCTCTCGTGCCGAGCTGAGGTCGTGGCTTGCAAGTAATAGAGCAGATGGTGTGATCGATCGATCCATGGCGTGAGAAAACCCGTGGCAACCAGTGGTCATCAAAGACCGCTTCTGTGTTTGGGGCTCACGCTGCGGAAGCCATCTTGGCCAGCGACCCTATGGCCGCATCAACAGGCCGGACATATGGAAGCAAAGATCCGATCATTTTCTTGCCTAGCCCCTTGCAAGGGGGAGCCGTCCACATATGGTTGCCGTCCGTTATGCAAGAGTTTTCTGACCCATATTGACGTGTGATCGTGTGCGGTCTTCTGTAAGGCCTGTTGATGTGGCCTTTCAGAAGCCACTGGCCAGTATGGTGATCAGCGGATCAGATCCAAATCTCACAGGCGTGCTTTAAAGCACAGAGAAATCCACTGGTTTTTCCGATCCGGATCAGACGATCATGCGCCCATTCAGGTCATCGCCCTCTCACACCCCTACCGGTTCCATCCGCGGGAGCCGAGCCATCGCTCAGGCTGCCACGGACAGGGCCGGATCCCGATAATCCTCCTGTTTTGTTGCCATGGCCCAGATGGCTCGTGCCATCCTGTTGGCCAGCGCAATGGCTACCAGCATACGGGGCTTGCGGGCCAGCATCCGTGCCAGCCAGCTTCCCGGTGCAGGGGCCTTACGGGTGGCCCAGTTCACCTGGGTCATGGCGCCCATGATGAGAAGCCTGCGGATATCAGCCTGCCCGGCTTTTGATATCTTCCCCAGCCTTTCCTTTCCGCCAGATGAGAACTGACGGGGCACCAGCCCCAGCCACGCAGCAAAGTCGCGCCCGCGCCGGAAGCTCTGCAGGTCAGGCGCAAAAGCTTCAATCGCAAGAGCGGTCAGAGGACCCACTCCAGGCATGCTCTGCAATCTGCAGGTGTTTTCACTTTCCTGGGCAAGCATCCTGATCTTCTTTGTTCTGACATCAATCCGCACACTCTGCTCCGAAATCTGTCGCAGCAGATCAAGGCATTCCTGCTTCACAGCCTCTGGCAGAACCGCCTCATCCAGCATGGCTTCAATGTGTCTGATATGCGCAATCCCCTGTGGCACGACGAGACCGAATTCATACAGAACGGCACGCAGGGCATTCACCAGTTCCGTGCGCTGGTGCACCAGACGCTGCCGGGCCCGGAAAAGAACGCCACGCGCCTGCTGCGCTTCAGTGCGTGGTTCGACAAAGCGCATTTCCGGCTGACGGGCCGCAATGACGATCGCTTCCGCATCAGCAGCATCGTTCTTCTGGCGCTTCACGAAAGGCTTCACATACTGCGGAGCGATCAGTCTGACCTCGTGACCAGCTCCTGCCAGTTCGCGAGCCCAGTAATGCGCGCTCCCGCACGCTTCAAGAACGACCAGAGCAGGCGGCTGCGTGGCCATGAACTGCATAAACTGCTGACGACGCAGCTTTTTGCGAAACATCACCTCGCCCGCACGCGAAGCTCCATGAACCTGGAAAATGTTCTTTGCCAGATCAACGCCTATCACTGTATCCTTCATCTGCCGTCCTTTCGCGCAGTCGTTTATTCCAACGACCATTCTGGCACATTGCGATGCCGTGCGGGGAGGACGGCAACCACCCCATCTCATAGGCTTTGGGAGTGCCGATGAAATTGTCCAGACTGGAGCCATAGTTGTTCAGCATGTCAAACGACAGATCCTGATATTGATACTGATCAAGGTCGCCCCAGTCGAAGATAGCGGAGATATGGCTGTCTTCTCCGATGGGCTGCACGATCTTGGCATTGACCTGCTGCATGAACTGATTGCCGCCACCTTTCCATTTATTAAGGTTGTTGCGCATGTAGGAGGCATACATCCGCGTACCGGTCTTGTTGAGGTCTCCGGTATCGAAACGAATGAAGGTGTGCATGTTCATGCTGGACCCGAAGGTTTGGGCGACTTGGCCGCCAGCTTTATGCTTCGGGTCGCTGGAGAAATATTCGATCGATCCACCAAGGTTGGAGGTGCTGGCAATAGCTTCTGCGCCTGCACCTTGGGAAATCACCATATGCCCGATATTCTCGGAAGCGATGGCATTAATGATATTGAGGCCGTTGAAGGAATGGTACTGCTGATCCCCAAGTGGGATGCCATCAAGGGTCATGCCGACCTGATTCTGCAGGAAACCATGCATGAAAAACATCTGCGACCAGATGTCTACACCCTGTGCGTCAGCAGATTGGAGCATGATGCCTGGCAGCTTTCCCAGCACTTTGAGAACACTGGTTCCAGGTGTTTCAGCGCGAATAGCTGCCGAACCCACCACTTCCTGCACACCATGTGATCGATGAGCACCCGTGACGGAAATGGCTTCGCTTGAAGACTTGATAACGGCGGTTTTCCGGCCGGATGCAGTCGGAACGCGCCTTGATTTATCCGTTGTAGGCAGACGGTTTGTGGGGTGATGCGGCATTGCTGCTGCGTTCACACTGAAGCTGAGAATTGAAATGGCAATGACAAGAGGGGGGCGGTACCCGGATAGCATAATATGGTCGTCTCCTCGTAAGAGCGGGAAGATGTGCCCCCTCAGTTCGATACGAATGTGTTACATTTTTTCTCTACCAAATATCGTGATGCGCAGTCTTGACGGGGCGACACACTTTCTTGACAGGCCGTAATGATGGCGTGCGTCTTCAGGCCTCGTTGTAAGGAATAAGGAATGGTGCTTCTATCGACCGAAAATTCAGCCTGATCCACAAACGGAAGAGTGCTGATACTATGGTCCAAGGTGATACTAGACTGCACGAAGGCTCACTCGGCCAGAGTAACAGGAGGTGAGGCGTAGGTGCTTAGCCCTGAGTTTCAAGGATTAAATTAATGATGAATTTTTCCGGTTCGAGATGTTGTCAGTGAGTACTGATTATAATGGAGATAAGTTGCGTAGCCGTGAGGGAGGAGCCAGTTCTTAGTTTTTCTTTGACGGAATCGTTCCATCATCCTGCCGTTTCGCCTTGATAAATTTCAGCCTCTAGCGCGCTGGCGGTCCTTGAGGGACCGCTTTGCGGGGTTGTCCTTGCAAGCCTGATGATACGGTCCGCTCAGAGACCCGCCTTCTCCTCGTTTATATTGCGCTATTTTGGAGCAGCCACCAGCGTTGCGTCCAAGATCTGACCTGACATCAGTAATAACTGGCGTTACGTAGGGAGGCATCAAAGCGATTAAACAGTACGTCACTTACACCAGTCTGTGTCAGTCGTTCGCGAAACAGCCAAACCGTTTGGGCATCAGGCACGCGGTGCAATAGCCCAGACTAAGGAAACGCATAAAGGAGAGTAGGTCGTTTATGAGGTATGCCGTCCGTTCGTCGGGCAGGTTGTTCAGCGTCTGGATCACCAGGATCTTGAACATCAGAACCATATCAAAGGGCGGACGGCCGCGTTTGCTGCCGTCCGCATACGCCAGAATCTTGTCCAGATCAGGGCGGGATGCCTCAAAGTCCACAGTTCGGGAAAATGCTTCAAGCTGAACCCCCAGCCTGCTCAACCGGACAAAGTGCTCTTCAACATCAAAGAAACCCGGCGGCTTTATGATTCATCCTCCTATATCACTATAAGAGGTATGGAATCATAGATATGAATGCAAAACCATGGGTTTTGAGAACACTCCAGATCAGTCGATTGAAAATCATCAAGCGCACGATGTTTGGCAGAGTCGGCTTCGAACTCCTAAAGCTGCGTGTGCTTTCACTCTTACAATGCAAAAAAACTATACACTTTGCGGAAGAGCCTACTCCTTAATGAAAATCAGGAGAGAGAGCACAGTCAGATTTGTTTGTTCACAATTACCCACTCTTATGTTGAAGACTGGGTAATCACAGTGAAGACAATTTTCTACTATTTAATGATTTTATATCAGAGTTTGTCTAACGCGCTCGATAGATCTTCAATCAGATCACAGATGTCTTCCACACCAGCCGAGTATCGGATCAGGCTTTCAGGAATGCCGGCAGCCTGACGTTCTTCCGCGCTGAGTTCCACATGGCTGGTAGTTTTTGGGGGGCCAACCAATGTGCCGACAGAACCAAGGCTGGCCGCCTTGTGAGCATAGCGCAGGCTTTCCAGCAAAACGACAACCTTGTCAAAATCGCCTTTGACAGAAAAGCTGAGCATTCCACCAAAAGCCTTCATCTGCTTTTTGGCAACATCATGCCCCGGATGTGTCGCTAGGCCCGGATAAAAGACCTTGTCGATTTTGGGATGGTGAGAAAGAAATTCTGCAACTTTCATACCATTTTCATTATGGCGTTGCATCCTCAGTTCCAGAGTCTTCATTCCTCGTAAAATCATATAGGCCGACTGTGGATGCAGCGTTGCACCCGTAATCTCACGATAATGAAAAATCGTATCGATCAGATCTTTCCGGCCGACGGCCAACCCGCCCATTACATCAGAATGGCCGTTCAGATATTTTGTGGCGCTGTAAACCACAATATCGGCTC
This sequence comes from Acetobacter tropicalis, assembly GCF_030644465.1. Classification (NCBI taxonomy): domain Bacteria; kingdom Pseudomonadati; phylum Pseudomonadota; class Alphaproteobacteria; order Acetobacterales; family Acetobacteraceae; genus Acetobacter; species Acetobacter tropicalis. The sequence continues at coordinate 2,484,303 of NZ_JAUYUW010000001.1, forward strand.
CCAGAGAAAGGGGAGTCTGGTTGATCGGGGTGGCGAATGTATTATCCACAATTACAATCGCACCATGGGCATGGGCGCATTTGGCAAGGCGCTCAATATCCAGAACTTTCAGTGTCGGGTTGGTCGGTGATTCCAGATAAACGACCTTACAGCCTTTTGCGATCTCACGTTCAATAAGATCATAATCTTCGGTATCACACAGGCAGACATCAACATTTATGTTTGGCAGAAACTCGATAAAAATCTTGTTTGTGCCACCATATGTATCCTTGATTGTCACAACACGGTCGCCCGGGCCCAAAAGAGCTAGCAACGTATTGCTTATGGCCGCCATGCCCGTGGAAAAGCTGGTTGCTTCTTCTCCACCGTCCATGATTTTTATTTTTTCTTCAAGAACACGTACCGTCGGGTTTGTGTTTCTTGAATAGATATGGCCGGGTTTTGCCCCCGTGGCGACGGCAAACCATTCCTCCATATCGTCATAGCCGAATGCAACGGAATTATAGACCGGCACACATATGGCCCCTTCGGAAAAAACGTCACTTTCTCCGGCCCAAACGGATTCTGTGCCAACACCCACGTTTTTCATAGCGTATACCTGAACAGAAGAGATTTCATTGAAGCGGCGGACGTTCTGATTTCATCCATTTTCTGGCTGCCACGCAGTCCGGAACCATTTCATTATTATGTTTCCTTCTTGTAACAAAAAGTGGAGAACGTCTCGATCATCAGAGTATAGGGCTATCCATAAACATATTTACTGCGTAATCTTCCGATTATGATATGATATCGTTCGTAATGATGTATTCGATGAGGATTTCCGGCTTATGAAGCTTTATGACCGCATTGATGCGAGTATTCTTGAGATCGTTCAGAAAAATAACCGTCTGACATCTCAGGTTATCGGAGATCAGGTTGGCTTGTCTGCCACGGCCTGCCAAAGGCGTTTGAAACGGCTTCGTGATATTGGTGTGATTGAAGGGGATGTCTCGATCATTTCCGCGCGGGCAGTAGGACGCCCGATTCAGATGATTGTTCTGGTCACCCTTGAACGTGAACGGTCTGATATTATTGATCGTTTCAAAAGAGCACTGCGTATTACGCCTGAAATTGTCAATAGCTTTTATGTGACAGGTGAAACAGATTTCGTTCTGTATGTTACAGCCCGCAGCATGGAGGATTATGAAGTCTTCACCAGAAACTTCTTCTATGAAAACCCAGATATCCGAGGTTTCAAGACGCTGGTGGTCATGGATAGGGTCAAAGCAGGTTTTTCGGTCCCTGTAGAAGTTCCTGATGAGGATTAGTACCGTTATCAGGGACTGACAGAACACTCGGTATCATGCCGTATTCTTGCTTGTGCATGCGAAGAGTGTTTGAAAGTTATATCAGATCCTGATGGAGGGATTTTCCTGCCATAACATAGAGGCTTTTTCTACTTCTTTTTTAAAAAGACCGTTTTGTGGATTATTTTCCCCGCATTTCATAAAGTTGTCTTTTTCCATAGGTCATAAGCCATTGTAGCAATAACAGTGTCCTGAACGCCTGTTCCAGTCAGATCGGCTACAGTAATCTCATCCGATGCGCGTCGGCCAGAGTGGTTTCCGTTCAAAACGGCTCCCAGTTCTGTGGAGCGGGAAGGATCAATGGTTAGGCCGCTTTCCAATGCATGGTGAAGCTCCCCAAGACGAGTGGTTTGAGGGAGACTATCAGCCACATAAAGGGATGCGTGAGAAATAATGGCCGGGTCTAATTCATTCTTGAATTCGGCATCTGATCCCATGGCGGTAACGTGCTGACCAGGCTCCAGCCAATCCTGTAGCAGAATGGGGCTAGCTGATGGTGTTGTCGTGACGAGTATATCGGCCCCTTTGGCAGCTTCTGCTGGGTTGGCATAAGCCTGAACGGGCAGACCATATTCTTTTTCACACCATTCAGCAGTTGCTTGCGCCTGCTCCGGGCGGCGTGCCCAAATCCGTGCCTCGGTGATGGGGCGTACCAGCGTCAGGGCTTCCAGTTGCAGGCGTGCCTGTAAGCCTGCACCATACATAGCAGCAATATGGGAATTCGGGCGTGATAGCGCGCGCGCTGCGACACCACCGGCTGCTGCAGTCCGTATATCCGTCAGATAGCCATTATCGAGCAAAAGAACTTTTGTCAGGCCTGTTTCTGCATCCAGAAGAACCATCATGCCGCTTAGGCTTGGTAGCCCCAAAGCGCTATTTCCAAAAAAACCAGAGCTTATTTTGACAGCAAAGCTTTGAACCCCTTTGACATAGGCTGTTTTGACATCCACTTCCCCACGATCGGGAATATCAAGCCGCAGGATATCAGGCATCACAACATTGCCATCGGTCAACGCTTTGAACCCATCGGCTACGGAATCAATCAGCGTTACATCCAGCTTTATCAGTGAACGCAGTTGAGGTTCGGTCAGAATTTGCATGCTTATATCTTCTGGTACTCTGAGACGAGCTTCTGATGCAAAGCCATGTCGATGTTTCTTCCAGAAACAACAACAGCTACCGTGCCAGATGGACGCACTTTTCCTGCCAGTAAAGCTGCAATTCCAACAGCTCCGGCTCCTTCAACAATTTTCTGTTCCTGCCAGTAGGCATGACTAATGCCAGCACTAATCTCTTCTTCCGTCAGAAGGATAATGTCATCAAGATATGTCTGGCACAGATTAAACGTGTAGTGGTTGGGAATGCCGATGCCACCGCCAAGAGAATCTGCCAGTGTCGGCTCTTCCGTTACCACAACAGGCTTGCCAGCCTGAAGACTGGCCGCCATGGCAGCGCCCTTTTCCATGCTGACCCCAATAACCCGAATGGAAGGTTTGACTGATTTGGCCGCCATGGCCACACCCCCGGCAAGCCCACCCCCAGAGAGAGGAACAAGAAGGGTATCAACCTCGGGTCTATCTTCCAGAATTTCCAGTGCGATTGTACCCTGTCCGGCAATCACACGCTTATCATCAAATGGCGGAACCGGAAGAAATCCTTCAGAGAGAACAAGCCGATCAACCTCTTGCTGCGCATCATCCTGCGAGGACCCAACGATTTTTATGTCTGCACCAAGCGCCCTTACAGCGCTGATTTTATTTTCAGGAACAAGTTTCGACATGCAGACAACACACGGTTTTCCCATCTGCTGTGCCGCATATGCCAGTGCGCGGGCATGGTTGCCGGTTGAGGCAGCAACAAATCCTTTTGCCGTCTGGCCAGAGAGAAGAAGCGTGTTGCTGACACCGCGTAATTTGAAACTTCCGGTGGTTTGACGAGTTTCCAGTTTCAAAAAAATAGATGAGGCTTGAGTCGTAGATAATGATGCCGACGAGATCAACGGTGTCCGAATAATTCGTTCCCGTAGCCGCCCTGCGGCGGCTATGACGTCACTTAGTACAGGCAGTGTCATGATGAAAGTTGTTCAGAAAAATACGTCGTTACGTCGCTTTGTTTTAGAGGTGACCTCTTGTAATCTGTTTGTAAAGAAAACAGGAAATCGGGTTTTGTTCTGTAAAGCCTTGCAATAATGGGCAAAGCCCCCTTTTTTTGAAGTTTCATCTGTTTCCTGCTCATGTGCCTGACGAATCGTTTCCATAGCACTGTATCATGATGCTGAACTGTTTTCCCGCATTTTGATACGTTGACGATATGGATTTCTACGCATATATGAAAATTAATGCAGAATTTCATCGCCAAAAGAGACATCGGAATGGCTCTTCTTTTTGTTATTTTTTAGTAACGTTATGCCTCTGAGGGATATTCTCTGCGATACCGCATTCTTATATGAATGAGATTCTGATGATAATAAAACAATTTTTCTCAATTACCGTTTTTTGGGAATGCAAAAAATCCTTACGTTAAAAAACAGGGAGATCACTCAAAACGCTGGTCGGGATACTGTTCTGAAAGAGGATGGGGCTAAGGACTGCAACCAGTATCTTTCAACGCGAGGGCGCAACGTTGCCAAGGAGACTAAAACAGAGGCGCATGCTTCACTACGAAAATATGTGAGAAATACGCTTATAGCGCATATTATCCTCTCATATTTGCATCGATATGATGCAAAGAGTCTCCCACGCTTTGTTATTCTGGTTTCGATATGAAACTGGAAAAGGCGCGATCCCCAGATCTTCTCGGAATGCTTTCTCCAGCCATGCCATCGCTGTGAGATACGCCCCATACGCAATCTGGATTTTCGTTGCCGACTGTTTCCTGACGAGACGCATGGACCAGTGGCCCTTGGCCTTTGATGAGGAACGTACGGATGAAACAAAGCACTTTGTGCCCATTGCTTTTATGCTCGACGCTATTTGTGTCGGTCGGGGGCTCTGAAAGTCTCGCAGCTGAGTCGCATCAGAAAGCGAAGGGCCATGTGGCGTTGCCCAAACAGGCTGGCGTCAAAAAGATTACGAGAGCAAAGGGCCGAGCGCGCGCAGCAATCTCTTCTGGAGAAGAGTCCGTAAATGTCGTCACGCGCCGTGCCTCCCATGGCTCCAATGAAATCATGACGGCGCGTGACATAGAGAAATTTGTTCCTGGCACCAATCCTCTCAAGGTGATTGCGCAACAGCCGGGTGTGCTCTTAACAGCAGCCGACCCTATGGGGCAGGATAGCTGGGCAACGCAGCTCTACGTTCGCGGTTTCTTTCAGGACCAGCTTGGCTTTACCCTTGATGGTATTCCACTTGGCGAGCTGACTTACAGAAACTACAATGGTCTGGGCATCAATCAGGCGATCTCACCTGATAACATCAGCCGGATGGATGTCTCGCAGGGGGCAGGGGCGGTTGATACCCCCAGCACCAATAATCTCGGCGGTGCGATTAGCTTTGTTTCCATGGACCCGACACGGAAGCGGCAGATTGATATTAGCCAGACGTTTGGAAGCAATAGTGCTTTTAGAACATTCGTGCGTCTCAATTCCGGCGATCTCAACGCGTCCGGTACACGGTTCTTCGTTTCCTATGCGCGTAGCAATAGTGAAAAATGGAAAGGTTCCGGCCCGCTGTTCGATCAGAAAGTGAATGCCAAATTGGTTCAGCCCATTGGTGAGAACAGTGAAATCTCGGCATTTTTTGACTGGGACGACCAGCAATATCTCAGCTATCAGGACCTTTCTCTTAATTATCTGCACACATTGGGGCCACGTCTGGATAATTTTTATCCAAATTATAAAGGGGCTTATCTTGCTGCGCAGGGCATTTTCACAAACGGGCAGGATAAAAGCAATGATCCGCTGGATGCCATGTTCTATGATTCAAGTGCAATCGCTCGGGATTATCTGGGTGGGCTAAAAGCGCATATTACACTTGCCGACAACCTGACGTGGGATAGTGTTGCGTATGGTCACTCAAATCTTGGATGGGGCGGCTACGCCAGTCCATTTGCGTCCTCACCAAATGGTGCCCCCCTGCGTTATCAGGAACATCAAGGATCCATTGCCCGGTATGGCTTTACGACGGGCGTAACATATCAGATCGCTCACAACACGATTAACAGTGGCGTATGGTATGAAAATAACCGTTATATGATGGATTATTTTGCGTATCAGATGCCGCTCCTTGGCGAAGGAAAGCCATTGAATCCGCTTTCCATGAGCAGTTTCAGAAATCCGATTGGGCAATTGTGGGGCACAACGTACAACACAAACACGTTTGAATATCATCTTCAGGATACCTACCGTATTCTCAAAAACCTAAGCGTACACGCTGGCTTCCGCTCCATGCTGGTTACAACTCATGGTGGTGCAACAGCGAATGATGTGGCTTATACAGGGCAGTCTGAGCTTCCTTCTGGTTCCTTGACCACAGCCGCCGCTTTTCTTCCGCACATCAGCGCCAACTGGCGTTTCCTGCCGGGGCACGAACTCTATTTTGATATCTCCCAGAACAAGCGCGCTTATGCTCAGGGTGGTTATCAGATGGGCCAGGCCTGGGGTGTAACCAATCAGGCAACGTTCCATGAATTGCAGAAAACCATCAAACCCGAATCAGACTGGGCCTATGAATTAGGCTATCGTTATAATTCCAATCTGATTTCGGCGTCGCTTAATCTCTATCGGGTTAATTTTTTCAATCGTCTTCAATCCATGGCCTCCGCATCCATTGTTGATCCGGTTTCTACCGTTGTGAATGTTGGATCCGTTACGATGAACGGCGTCGATGCCGCTTTTACAATCAGGCCAATAAAGAACCTTTCCATATATAACAGTATTTCCTATAACGATTCTCGTTACGGATCGGATATAACATCGGCGGGTGTGGCGTATCATCAGGCGGGAAAGAAGGTCGTGAACTACCCGGATTTCATGTACAAAGCGGGTGTGGATTATACCTATAAACGAATGTCGGCCCATTTTGATGTCAATTATATTGGTAAACGGTATCTGAGCTATATGAATGATACATCCGTTCCGGGCTACTGGCTTGCCAATCTTGGGGCAAAGTATCAGTTGGGAACAAAAGGGTTCCTGAAAAACATGACGTTTGAATTCAACGTCTACAACCTTTTCAATTCCTCTTACATCAGTACGATGGGAGAGAATGGAAACCCCTTTATGGGAGATTATCAGAGCTTCATGATTGGTGCGCCCAGACAGTATTTCGGGACAGTGCGTGCCAGATTCTGACGAACGATATTCGAAAAACTGTTTTATAAAATAGACTGTCTTCACTTTTTCAGAAAGAATGTGTGATATGGATCATGCAAGGTTGAGATTTTCCCGCGAAGAATATGCTGCGCGTCTTGAGAAGACACGTCAGGAAATGAGCCGACGCAATGTCGATCTTCTGATCGTAAGTGATCCATCAAACATGGCATGGCTGACGGGATACGATGGATGGTCATTCTACGTTTATCAATGCGTCATTGTTCCCTTGTCGGGAGAGCCAATCTGGTTCGGTCGGGAACAGGATGCCAATGGTGCGCGCAGAACAGCGTGGATCAGTGAAGAGAATATCCTTGGTTATCCTGATATCTATGTTCAGTCACCAGAACGCCATCCAATGACTTATCTGGCAGCCAAGATCTCGGAACGGGGGTGGCAGGCTGCTACTATTGGCGTGGAGATGGATAATTATTGGTTTTCTGCTGCCGCTTATGCCGCGTTAATGAAGGGTCTGCCAAATGTCCGGTTTTTGGATATAACTAGTCTTGTCAACTGGCAGCGTGCGGTCAAAAGTCCGCAGGAAATTGTTTATATGCGGCGGGCAGGTAAGATCGTCGAGAATATTCATTCCAGAATCTATGAAAAAATAGAACCAGGAATGAGAAAATGTGATCTGGTTGCAGAGATTTATGATGCAGGGCTTCGTGGCACAGCGGAGTTTGGTGGAGACTACCCAGCAATTGTTCCTTTGCTGCCATCTGGCACAGATGCGTCGGCTCCTCATCTTACATGGGATGACCGTCCTATGCTCAAGGGTGAGGGCACTTTTTTTGAAGTTGCCGGATGTTACCATCGGTATCACTGCCCGCTTTCCAGAACAGTCTTTCTTGGCAAGCCAACACAGGCTTTTCTTGATGCGGAAAAAGCAACTCTTGAGGGTATGGAAGAGGGGCTTCTGGCGGCAAAACCTGGAAATTTGTGTGAAGATATTGCCAATGCCTTTTTCGATGTCCTGAAAAAATACGGGATCAAAAAAGATAACCGGACAGGATATCCTATTGGTCTGTCCTACCCGCCAGATTGGGGTGAACGCACGATGAGTTTGCGGCCCGGAGACAAGACTGAATTGAAACCCGGAATGACGTTTCATTTCATGACTGGTTTATGGTTGGATACAATGGGTTTTGAAACAACCGAAAGTATTCTTATTACTGAGACAGGGTACGAGTGTTTGGCAAATGTGCCCCGCAAACTGTTTGTGAAGGACTGAGCGCCGCATCATGACGGATACACAGCTTGATTCCCCTATTGTCGCGACCGTTCCGTTTGATAAAGACGGTATTCATCATGGTTTCCTCCGCCTGCCTTACAGCCGTGATGATTCCGCCTGGGGATCAATCATGATTCCCCTAACGGTTGTGCGTAACGGGGAGGGGCCAACTGCTCTTTTGACCGGTGGTAATCATGGCGATGAATATGAAGGGCCTGTTGCGCTATTTGGGCTTGCGCAAGAACTTGATCCTTTAGATGTTTCTGGTTGTGTCATCATTGTCCCGGCAATGAATTATCCTGCCTTTCGTGCAGCCACACGTACCTCGCCTATTGATCGTGGGAACATGAACCGCATTTTTCCCGGCCGCCCGGATGGCACGGTGACAGAGAAAATTGCGGATTATTTTCAGCGCGTTCTATTGCCCATGTGTGATATTGTTCTGGACTTCCATTCTGGTGGTAAAACACTGGATTTTATTCCATTTGCGGCGGCACATGTTTTACCTGATCCTGTTCAGGAAGAGAAATGTTTCTCTGCTGTCAAGGCTTTTGGAGCTCCCTATTCATTAAAAATGGTCGAAATCGATTCACGCGGAATGTTCGATACAGCCATTGAAGAGATGGGAAAGGTATTTGTCACAACCGAACTTGGCGGTGGTGGCACGGTTTCAGCAAGAACAGCGGAAATTGCCCGGCAAGGCGTGAGGAATGTCCTGCGGCACGTGGGTATCCTTGCGGGTGACGTTGTGACGTCACCTACGCAGTGGTTGGACATGCCGGGAGATGAGAGTTTTGTTTTTGCAGAGCAGGACGGTCTTCTTGAAATGTGTGTTGATCTTGAAGCTTCTGTAAAAAAAGGTCAGACAATAGCGCGCATTCATACAATTGATAGAACTGGTGTCGCACCGACACGCATTCTTGCGCCCTGTGATGGTATTCTGATTGCTCGGCACTTTCCAGGCCTTATAAAAATGGGTGACTGTGTGGCATCTTTTGGCGTTGTAATAGAAGATTTATGATCATCATGGAGCAGATAGCCGCGTCACGTCCGATGATACAAATTTCAGACGTTTCAAAGGCGTTCAACGGTATATCGGTTCTTGATGGTTTGAACCTGGAAATTCCCATAGGCCAGAAAGTTGCTTTGCTTGGCCCTTCAGGGTCCGGAAAAACGACAATCCTGCGTCTTCTCATGACGCTGGAAACAATTGATGCAGGCCAGGTGCGGATTGAAGGTGTTCCGATGTATGAAGGAGCACCTGATACGCGACGCCTGCTTCCCGAAGGCCAGCTTCGTGCTGTCAGATCACGAATTGGAATGGTATTTCAACATTTCGGTCTTTTTCCGCATTTGAATGTTCTGAATAATATCGCACTTCCTCAGATCCTCAATGGCCAGGCAGGAAAAACTGAGGCAGAAAACCGAGCACACGAGCTTTTGCAAATGGTTGGATTAGGGGAAAAGGCCTACCTCCTTCCTGACCAGCTTTCTGGCGGCCAGAAGCAACGCGTTGCTATTGCACGGGCGCTGGCTCTTCAACCTGATATTCTGCTGTTTGATGAACCGACTTCAGCCCTTGATCCGCAGCGCGTTTCTGAGGTTCTAGATCTGCTTAACATGATTTGTCGGAAAACTGGCACCACCATGTTGCTTGTAACTCATGAAATGGAGTTTGCCCGGCAGTTTGCCGATCGTATCCTGTTTTTTGATCACGGTCAGATTGTCGAAGATGGCGCACCGGATGTGGTGTTCACCAATCCAAAGGATAATCGCACACGGGCCTTTCTGGGGCTCCCTGTCATAGATGTGTGATACGGAATATGATTTCTTTTTCAAAGAAAATAAAAAAATATAGTTTTATTTTAGGGATTTCTCTTTCATTTTTGTACTTTATCCATTCAGCAGATTGCCGAGCAAACGGTGAGAGCCGCCCAACGCGGCTGGAAAAATTGCAAAAACGTGGGTATGTACGAATTGGTCTGTCCAATGAACCTCCCTGGACAGTAATTGATGCAGACGGGCAGGTGGGTGGTGCTGGCCCAGACCTGACTCATGCTGTGTTTCAACGAATGGGGGTTTCAGAACTGCAGGGTGTGTTGTCAACTTTTGGCGGCCTGATTCCAGGGCTTCTGGCCGGACGAAGTGATGCAATCAGCTCAGGTTTGTTTATCCAACCCGGCCGGTGTCAAGCCGTTGCTTTCTCAGAACCGGACTTATGTGACCGAGAAGCATTTCTCATGAAAGAGGATATGCCTCTTGCACTAAAAACCTACCGTGATTTGGCGACAGACTCCTTGCTGCAAGTGGGCGTGCCCGCAGGAGGTACGGAGGAACGAGAGGCGTTGGCTGCGGGGGTTCCAGCGAGCCGCCTTGTTCCCGTTCCAGATGGTCCTAGTGGAATGATCATGCTTCTGGCAGGCCGCATACAGGTCTATTCCTTACCTGCATCTTCTGCACAGCATCTGGTTGATCTCTGGCGTGGACAAAAATTTTCTCTTGTGACGGTAAAAGACGCGCCGGTTATGTGTGCCGGAACAGCGTTCAGCCCGAATGCTGTTGACCTCAGGGATGCTTATGATCATGTGCTGGCAAAACTGAAGGCCGACGGGACGTATGACCGGATCTTGCGGGCGCACGGCTTTGATCCCTCTCTCGCGCGTGGTCATACGCGAGAGGAGTTTTGTAGGGGGAAACAGTCCTTATGACAGAACTCGTTTTATCTGATCTGCTCCGCTCTGTTCTGCGTGGGCTGGAAATTACGGTCATTCTGACAATTTCCGGTAGCATTCTCGCTTTTGTGTGCGCGTTCGTTTTTGGTTTGGGTCGTGTTTCGCGGTGGCGTTTCATTAGAGTTTTCAGCGTTTGCTATATTGAACTTTTCCGTGGCACGTCGGTGTTTGTTCAGGTTTTCTGGCTTTATTATGCTCTTCCGGCATTCGGGTTGTTACTCTCGCCTTTGCTTGCTGGCATCCTGGGGCTGGGTCTCAATGTTGGGGCATACGGGGCAGAAGTTGTTAGAAGCGCAGTGCAGGCGACTGGCCGAGATCAGTATGAAGCCTGCTGTGCGTTAAATTTCACCCGGTATCAGACATTCAGATATATTATTCTGCCTCAGGCTTTTCCCCGTATGTTGCCTGTGTTCGGCAATAATATGGTCGAGTTGATGAAAGCCAGCTCTATTGTCTCGTTAATATCGTTGTCAGATATTACTTTTCAGGCACAGCAGTTCCGTATCCGGACGGGGCAGACTTTTCTTCCATTTGCAGTGACGCTGATTGTTTATTTTATTCTCTATCTTGGCATTCTTTTCTTTATTCGTTCTGTAACGCGATTGGCTAACCCTCAAAAGGTGAAGGTATAATAATATGACGTGGGATAACCATTTTGCCGTCATGGTCTTCCCTTATCTGCTGAAAGGGTTGCAAGTTACTATCATAGCAACTCTCTGCTCATTCGCTTTGGCTGTGTGTCTGGGGCTGGCAATCGCCGTCCTTGAAAAAATAACCCGAGGGCCAATTTTTTTTCTGATCTCTGGTGTCACACATTTCATTCGTGGCACACCGCTTCTTGTTCAGCTTTTTTTTCTTTACTATCTTCTGCCGTACGCAAATATCACGCTTCCAGCGTTTGGTTGTGGAATTTTGGGTTTTGGTGTTCATTACGCAACATATCTGTCAAATGTTTATAAAAGCGGAATTGAAGCAATTCCCGTATTGCAATGGGAAGTGAGTAAAGCCTGCAATTTTTCGCCTTTCCAAACATGGCGATATGTTATTCTCCCTCAGGCTATCCGTCCTGTACTTCCCGTTCTGGGCAACTATTTCATTGCTCTGATCAAGGAAACACCGCTTTTGTCGTCAATTTCTGTTATGGAAATGATGGGAGAAGCCAGTTTGTTTGGCGATATGCACTATCGCTACCTTGAACCCATTACTATGGTCGGAGTGCTGTTTCTAGCTCTTGGTATGGTTGCCAGAGGTTGCGTTGGAAGTATGACGAGGATTCTCGGTGTGCTGCGTGAAAAAGACGATCATTCTGCGTCTTCTCTCAAGGGGCCTTATGAAAATTCTAAAATGGACCCGTCTGAGAATCTTATCTCGTAAAACGTAACAGAATAGAAATTAATTAACGCAAATAAATCCATTTTTTCAGAAATAATGGAGATTCACTGTATTTTATTATTTGACGAACATGACCTGCTATCATTTATTTGCCCAGATGTCCTGTTGGAAGAGCGGTTGTGTATTTGATCTGGCTCAGGGCGAAGCTTGAGCGTATATTGGAGACAACAGGAATTTTTGTTAGGAAATCCAGAATCAATTCCTGAAATTTCACCAGGTCTTCAACAACAATACGCAGCATATAATCAGACTCTCCGGACATAAGATAACATTCCATGACTTCGGGTCTGGTTTTTACGGCCTTGTTGAAAATCTCAAGAGAGTGTTTGTCCTGATGTGTTAAAGACACGTGGACGAAGACATTCACTGCCAAGCCAAGTGCTAGTGGATTCACAATGGCGACCGATCGCTGAATTACGCCCTGATTTTTCATCTCATTGACACGGCGCCAGCAGGGAGAGGCTGAAATTCCTGCTGCCATAGCAAGATCGTTATTGCTGATTTCACAATTTTCCTGAAGCACATTCAGAATGCGTATGCTGGTGGTATCCAGCGTAAAAGATGTTTCAGGCAAGATGTTCCCCTAAATTAGAGCATCAAGGTTATTATTACCAGATTATTCACCAACAACACAAAAGATAAGTCAGATTTTCCAACAAGCCTCCTTTAATATTTCGGCACATGATGCTGCAAGGTTTTTTTGCTTTGTGGTCCACGAAATTTCAAAAAAATGGACTTTCTTGAGTGTCGTCCTCAATAGTACAGCCAGTAAGAATTTCGGCAACAAATGAGACCAACTTCTGGTTGGGTGTTATGGTTGTGCTCTGGGGATTAAGTTGGCCTGCTATGAAAATCGCTGTTGGGCTAATGGATCCGCTGTGGATGGCAACACTCCGTTTTGCGACGGCAGGATTCTGCCTGTTTCTGTTTCTGGGGTGGCGACGTGAACTCAAACTGCCCAAGCGCGGTGACTGGGCCATTCTGGCAAGTATAGGCGGCCTGCAAATGATGGCTTTCACAGCGCTTGGTGTAACAGCAATGCAGTATACAGATGCGAGTCACGCGGCACTTCTTGCTTACACAACGCCTTTATGGGGCTTGCTGGCTGGTTGGTTGCTTTTTGGGGACAGACCAACTTCAACACAGTTAATTGCACTATGTGTCGGGCTTTGTGGCATTGGTTTGATCTGTTCGCCGCTAGAGATGGATTGGAATCGTCCTGGCGCAGTGTTGGGGGCCGCTATGTTGCTTCTGGCGGCGGTAGGTTGGGCGTTGGTGATCCTGCATGTAAAGCGGCACCAGTGGGTTTCCCGTCCTATTGATCTGGCCCCTTGGCAGATGCTGTTTGCAACTGTCAGCCTGACCGCGATGTCCTTGGCTATTGTGGGTTTGCCCCATGTTAAAAGCTGGACGCCCGAACTGTGGGGACTGCTGCTGTTTATTGGACCGGTTGCAACCTCACTCTGTTTCGTAATTTCAGCGGAATATGGACGTCGTGTTTCAACGTTTACCATGTCCAATGTGACATTGGGTGTTCCGGTTCTTGGTGTTCTTGCTTCAGCGGTATTCCTTCATGAACGCATTACCGCTTTGCTGGCAATTGGACTGGCGCTGATTGTTGGTAGCGTTATTTTCGCGACATGGGCAGGAGGAAGAGCGCGGAAGAGTGTTGATGAATGATGATGGAGTATCTTTTACTCTCGGTAACTTTACGTGTTTAGCAAATTCTTTCGTAATGTCGTGACGGTGTTATGTGCTGCTCAGTTTAGCAGGAACATGTAGAGATGTTCCTGCTAAAAAAGTTTGCTTCTTATTCAGATAGATTGATCTGCTTTTAATACGGCTTCCAGCAATATGTTGCCCTTGGAGGGTTCTAGGGCCAATCCATATTCATGATTTCCAAATGGCCTGATTGCTGATTGACAGATCTCCGTGCTGATGTGTGGAGCGGACGATGGGGATCAAGCAATACGAACTGAGCGCAGCTCAATGCGAGCAGATCAGGGTTCTGTGCCCGGGAAAGTGAGTGATCCTGGGCGGACGGGATTATATAATCGTCTGTTTTTAAAAGGATGCTTATGGGTCTTGAGATCAAGCGCGTATTGGTTCGATCTGCCTGAACGCTATGGAAACTGGAAGACGCTCCATCGGCGTTTCAGTCGCTTGTGTCATGCCGGCGTGTGGGAGCGGGTATTTACCGCGCTGGCCGCCGATCGCGACAAAGCGTATATGATGATCGACAGTGCCATCGTCCGCGCCCACCCGCACGCGACGAAAGGAAAAGGCGGGGCGCAAAATCAGGCGCTGGGGCGTTCCCGAGGTGGATTGGCCACCAAGATCCACACGCTGGCCGACTCCCAGGGGCGACTGTTACGGTTCATTATCACCAGCGGTCAGCTTCATGATGCCACCCAGGCATCTGCATTGCTCGAAGGTCAGACTGCGGGCGCGCTCATCGCCGATAAGGCCTACGACTGCGATTGTTTTGAATTGCCCCGGGATTTGTGGAGACGTTTTTTATCTGATTTCATCGGCTAATGCATGTGATTTCTGTTGCCCATAAAAACGTGCTTCAGCTTCTGCTGGCGGGATGTTTCCAATGGAGGACAGGAGCCGCCAATTATTGAACCAGTCGACCCATTTAAGCGTTGCCAGCTCAACAGCGTCCCTGTTTTTCCATGGCCCCTGCCGATAGATCCGTTCGGTTTTGTAGAGCCCGTTAATGGTCTCCGCGAGAGCGTTATCATAGGAATCTCCAACGCTTCCGACTGAGGCAACGAGACCTGTGTTACCGACCAGATGAAACTGAACTGTGGAGATTATCCGGGATTAGTCGGGATGGGCCGGGATATAATGGGATTTCTGCCCGGTAAACTGCCAAAAAATTTGGCTTCAACTGGCTGCGGTTCTGTTACCCTGTCAGCCAGTTGAAATTGGACTCCCGCCTATTTCATAAACAGTTCAGCCATATAAAATGGAACTGTAGCGAGTAGTGGGGCCGAACCTTTTAAAAGTCTTCTAAGAGCCTCTTAAAGCGTTGATGTCATTATCATGGCTACACGACCCACAATGCACATGCTGTCAGCTCCGTCAGGCTGCCCCCATCTTACGGAAGCCATAGAGACTTCCTCAGGTGGGTAGTTCTTGTTGTCACTAGAGACGAGGATCGTGCCATCGGTTCTCGCTGATAGGCGCTTAACGAATACAGCACCGTGCATCACGAAAACATAAATACCAAACAGCTGATCAGTTCTTCTGGTATCTATTACCATAGCATCGCCACTATTAATGGTCGGAGACATGCTGTCTCCAACAGCATGCATTACTATAGTATCTTTGGCTACACACTTAGCCATCTCTAATACGGCTCTAAATATTGGCATATAAATTGGCTTTTCTTGATCACAGTCAAGTCTACCAAAACCGGCAGAGGCGTCTATATCAAAATATCTGACATTCAGTGTGCTTTGGTCAGGAATAATTTCGACGTTAGAGAAATCTGATGAAGCCGTCTCCAAAGCAGATGGACCAGCCCCTTCAGCCAACCATGACAGTGAAACACCGCAGGCTCTAGCGATTGCTATCATCGCCCCCGCCTTCATCTCACGGCCAGCAATATAGCGATTTAGAGTGCCAAGAGGAATTCCGGATTTGGAAGCGACGAGTGCATTTCCGCCAGCCTCCTGCACGGCATGACGCAGCCTCTCTGATCTGGCTTTTATCTGCGGATCTACATCTTCCTGACCGAAACCGTACTTTCTAGGCTCTCTTTCCACGGTATTTTCGATTTCCTTTGTCATGACAAAGAGAATCCCGATATCGAAACTTGTCCGTAAAAAACTGGAACCGAAATGCCTTTATGAATTGACATACGGTTATTCATAGTGCAATGCTCCGGGGTAATGACACGGGGGAAAGCCCCGTGTTGTTGGACAAAAAAGAGAGTCGGTGGGGGCCGACTCAGTCAGAGGAGAATGCCATTATGGCACGAAAGCCGTGCGGAATGCACGTTGAGGATATTAAATCCGAGATTAGAAAGCGGTTTGGTTCCCTCTCTGGGGTATCCAAACAGATCGGATTGGCCAGAAACGGCATTAGCAACATTCTTTCCCAGCCTGGTTATTCCATTTCTGGAGAAAAGAAGGTGGCTAAGCTTCTTGGGCGTGAGCCATATGAAATCTGGCCAGATCGGTATCATGCTGACGGCACTCCTGTGTCTCGGGTTGTTGATCGGCAACCTACCAGCACGGTCCCTGCTGATCTCCGTCAAAACGGAGTGGCAGCATGAACGTCAAAAAAGTCAAACTGGCCGACATTGATCCGCGCATTGATGGGCGTATCCGCCCTGTGGATGAAAGCCATGCAGAAATCATTGCCCAAGCGTTTGAGGAGCATGGTCAGGAAACGGCTATCGTGGTCCGTTACGGCAGCGGTGCTGAGGGTGCGCCCAAGTATATTCTGGTCTCTGGGGCGCATCGTCTGCGGGCTGCTGAGATTGCCAAATGGGATAGCATTGATGCTTCCATCACGAAGCTGAATGCGGATGAGGCTCGGCTACAGGAAATTGACGAAAACCTCATCCGCCAGGAACTGGACGTCCTGTCTCGGGCTCGTTGTTTGTACGAGCGCAAGGAACTCTACCTTAAACTGCACCCTGAAACCAAGCTTGGTGTGAACCAGCATTCAGGAATTGCAACGGTTGCAAACCCTGCTCCGCGTTTCGCCCTGGACGCAGCTGCCCGTATGGGCGTGAGTGAACGCACCGTGCATGCCTATGTCTCCCTCTACAAAAACCTGCAGCCGGAAACGGTAAAGATACTGCAGAAAACGACGCTGGCAGATGATCGGCAGGAATTGATCTACATTGGTTCCATTGCGGAGCCAGTGCTTCAGGTTTCCACAGTCAAAGAAGCGATTTTCAAGGGTAAAAAGCCTTCTGAACTAAAGGAAGAGCCTGTTCGCCTTTCGGGCGATGCGCTTTGGCTGAGCCTGGGGAAAAAAGAAGCCTCCCGTGTCATGAAGATGGAAGTCCCGGCGCGCCGTGTGTTCCTTGATGAACTTGCAAAGGCCGGTGTGATCCGTCCTGAGCAGATCGTGGAGGCAGCATGAGCGGGGTGAGAATAAATGAACGCGATCTAGCTGCTGAGATCGGGAAAATCATACGACGTGAACGGCTGAAGCGGCAATGGACCGTTGAGCGGCTTGTTGTCGAAAGTGAACGCGATCGGAACACGATCATGCGCATTGAGAGTGGTGCAATTTGCTCCCGCCTTCCCGTCCTGATGGATCTGTTGTGGGCACTGGATTGTGAGCAGGATGTGTTTCTAGAAATTGTAGCTGCGGATGCTGCGCTGCGCATGCCGCATGTAGTGGCGGAGGCAGCATGAGCAAAACAGACACGCGCCAGCTTTCTTTGCTGGATTGGGAGCCCCCTGTGATCATCACCGGGTATGACCCGATGCAGGTTCGGGGCAATTCGTTCGGCTTCCGCCTTAGCCGTGCCATTTCCGTGACGCTGGAAGAGTGCGGAAAACCGCGTGGCGACGTGGCGGAGCGCATGTCCGATATTCTGGGCCGGACTGTTACTATGAACATGTTAAACGCCTATGCGTCTGGCCAGAGGGAAGATCATCAGATCAGCGTTCCTCGCTTTGATGCCCTGATTGGGGCAACCCAAGACAGGCGACTGCTGGAATTTCTGGCAGAGGGGCGAGGATGGGCTGTGATTGATCGTGGATATCTGCCGATGATCGAAATGGCGGCAGTTGCTGAGCAGCGCAAAAAGTTAGCGCGCATTGAGAGTGGACTACGGCGTCAGATTGGAGGCCGGTTCTGATGGACAAAGATCATGCTTACGCGTGAATGGGCAACGCTGCCTGAAATGGCGACGCTTGGGCTGCCTGGAATACCAGACGAACGGGCTCTTCAGATCAGAGCGCAGAAGAACCAGTGGAACAGACCGGAATGGCGCAACAAGGTGTGGCGCAAGCGGAACGTTGCCGGGGGCGGAATTGAATATTCTTTTCGGGTTCTTGATCGCGCTGCGCAGCTCGTGTGGATGCACAAGTTTCTCGAAATCAGCGAAGGAGATGAAAAGTCATCCGTGTCTGATGATGATCATCGCTATGATGCGGAATGGAAAGCATATGAGGAAGCAACTGAGAAGGCAAAATCCAAGGCTCTAAAGGTGCTCGTCTATCTCGATCGGATCAATCGTCTGGTGGCCGCTGGCCTTACAAATGAGGAGGCCATTCACGAGGTCCGTATGGATGCTTGTCTGTCTCGCACGACAATACAGAATTGGCGGCGACGGGTTAAGAATGTGCCCAGAAACCATTGGCTGCCAATGTTGGTTGATCAACACAAGGGAAACAAAAAGAAGCGTGCAGCGTGCGATGAACAGGCGCTGGACGCGTTCAAATCCCTATGGCTGCGCCCGGAAAAGCCTACATTTGAAAAGTGCTATCGTGATCTGGTGAAAATGGCAGAAGAACACGGCTGGGTTATTCCGAGCATCAACACGCTGAAGCGGCGCGTGAAAGAGTTGCCGCAAATGGTGGTGACTATGGCACGTGCCGGGAAAGATGCCGCCAAGCAGATGATCCCTGCTCAGGAACGTGACCGGACTGCACTGCATGCTTTGCAGGCGGTCAATGCAGACGGCCATAAATGGGATATCTTTGTCCTGTGGCCTGACGGGACTGTTGCGCGTCCGATCATGGCGGCATGGCAGGATCTGTATTCCAATATGATCTTGTCCTGGCGTATCGACCGATCTGAAAACACTGACCTGATCCAGCTTGCTTTTGGCGACATGGTGGAAAAATGGGGCATCCCGGAAGCCGCCTATCTGGATAACGGGCGGGCATTTGCCTCCAAGCGCCTGACAGGCGGTAGCAAGACGCGCTTCCGCTTCAAAGTGAAGGAGAATGAGGTCAACGGGGTGATGACCATTCTGGGCGTTAAAACCCACTGGACCACACCTTATTCCGGGCAGTCGAAACCGATTGAACGATCTTTCCGGGACCTCGAGGAAAACATTGCAAAGGATGTCCGGTTTTCGGGGGCGTATGTGGGTAACAACCCACTAGCCAAACCCGAGAACTATGGCAGCAAGGCGATCCCTCTTGATGAATTCTTAAAGGTCATTTCAGAGGGGATTAAGGAGCACAACAATCGCACAGGCCGGAACACATTGGTCTGCGGTGGAAAGAAGAGCTTCTACCAGGCTTTTTCCGAAAGCATGGCAATTCATGCTCCCAGAAAGGCGACTTCTGCCCAACGGCATCTGTGGCTGAAGGCTGCGGAAAACGTGACGACAAACAAGAAGGACGGCTCTATCCGCTTTATGCGGAACCGCTATTTTGCGGACTTTCTGCATGAGCATCTGGGGCAGCCTGTTGTAGTCCGTTATGACCCGCAGGATCTGCATGCCGATCTGCATGTTTACGACGCCAAGGGATCGTTCCTTGGGAATGCGCCAATTATCGAGCGGACAGGCTTTACGGATACAGAAGCTGCGACGACCACTGCGCGTAGCAAACGCCAGATCCTGCGGGCACGTAAACAGATACTGGATGCGGAACGCACCATGACGCCGCAGCAACTGGCGGACATGATGCCAGCAATCCCTGACGACGAAGAGGACAGTATTGAAAGCAAGGTTGTCAGGCCGTTCCGGCCCGGGCCGATCACCCATGGCAATGCAGCTGTGGCGCTTGATCCTGCTTATCTGGAGGAACACGACGATGAAGAGGTCTCCACAGTAGTAAAACTTCGCCAGTTTATGCGCGAACAGAACTGAATACTTTCTAAAAGGCCAGTAAATTATGTCTGAAACAGAAAATGGCATCGCCCATCTGGGCGATGAACGGGCGAACTCGGTCTCTGAAACGCTGCGGACACGGGTCCGGGCGCAGATGGAGACAGATGCTCTTTCTATCCGTGCTGCCTCAGATCAGTCTGGAGTTGGTTATTCCACTCTTTCTGCCTGGTTGAATGGAACTTACACAGGAAACCACAAGCAGCAGGAAGAAAAAATAGAGAAATGGCTGAATAGTTGCCGGACAAGCACGCACGTCCGCAAGGCTATGCCACAGGAACCGGGGTTTCTTGAAACGCCATCATCCCAGATCTGGCTGAGTGTGTTTGAATATGCTCAAGCCGGCCCAGATATCGGGCTGATCACTGGCAATGCCGGTGTCGGTAAAACGATGTCGGCTGAAAAATACCAGAAAGAAACACCCAACGTCTGGTTAATGACGGCGGACAGTTCCATGCGCTCTCCTACAGCTATCTTGCGGGAACTGACGGAATTGCTTGACGCCAATGAAAAGAGGGGGCCGCGTATGATGGCATCTGTCATTCAGCGTGTGCGCGGAACGCGTGGGCTGATCATTGTGGATGAAGCGCAGAACCTCACCACGGAAGCAATTGACTTGCTGCGAACCATATTTGACCGAGGCCGTATTGGTCTGGTGTTTATGGGGAACGAGCCCTTGAAAGGCAGGATTGAAGGCATGGGTCGCCAGAGCTCCCATGCGCAGATATTCAGCCGTGTTGGTATGCGGAAAAACCGGCTTAATCCGCTCGTAAAGGATGTGCTTCAGGTGCTCGACGCATGGGGCATTACTGATAGTAATCTGCGCAAAATGGGCCGCTGGATTGCCATGCAGGCTGGTGGGTTGCGGACGCTAAACAAGACACTGCGATACGCATTCATGCTGGTTGGATCGGATAACCGGGAGGAATTGGCAGAGGCCGACCTCAAAGCATCATGGAAAGAACTTACCGGCACCGAACTGCCAACTTTTGCAGGGCGGGAGTAATCGGCCATGGCTAAGAAGCAAAATGATCAGGCACCTGCCCACTCTGAAGACGAGATTTCAGAACTGTTTAACCAGGTCACTGACGTGGTTGCCGTTCAGGTGCAGATGGGGCCGGAAAGCAGGCAGCTTATCAGAGACTTTCTGATTGGGTTGGATGAAAACCTTACTGTGGCAGACGTGAAGTCTGCCCTGGAGGCGGACTGGTCATGATCATCCAGATTACTCCCGGTATGAAAACCATCATCTGGCTCGCCCACAAATATGGGGCGGTGAAACTGCGGTCACGTTCCGTACGGTTGACCTGGGAACCCGGTGAAGGGTGCGCTCTGATTGATACAACCACATACCAGACTGACACTATGCAAAAGCGCGGCTTTATCGTGCTTCAGGATGGTTCTGACGACACATTTATCCTTACGGAATTAGGGAGGGTTAAGGCGACAGCAATGTGGTTTGAGCCCCCACGCTTGCAAGAATGTCGGCGTAAATCTGGGTTGTTCTGGATCAGTGACGAGCAAATGCAGTGGCTAAAACCGTGGCTGCCCACCCGTTTTCACCATCTGCGAAATGATGACCGTAAACTTCTCAGCGGGATTGTTCATGCCTTGCGCGAAAATCTCAGCTTCCGTCAGGTTTCCGGCGAAAAATATGGGGCTGAGTTGGCATTGCACGGTCGCTGGGCACAATGGTGCATTTCTGGGACGATGGATGCTGTCCTGGGGCATTTGTTTGAGCGTGACGGCGAGAATATTCGGCTGGTTGTGACGACAGAGATGCTGCTGCGGCACCGGAAAGGCTCCGGTGCAATAGCCAGAGGTGAATTGCCGACCTTCTCCCCACTTCCTGACTTGGAGGCAGCTTGATGTCTATTCTTGAAATGCCGAACCCTTCTGAGGTGCTGCGGGCCGTTGTTGAGGGCAGCGTCTATAGCCAGCCTGACCGTTTCACGCCGCTGTTGCATGATATCCGGTCTCTGTTGCGCTCTCTTGGTGGAGACGTGACGGCAGGCAGTTTGGCGCACACGGTTCGCCAAGGCGTCTATTTCCTGCGCACGGCCCATCAACGGCGTGATCTGATGGCGGAGTTTTTTGAAAGCTACCCCCAAGCAATGACCGCGACCGAAATCCTTAAAACCATGGAGAATGTGTGATGCACGCAGCGACAGAAATCATTGCGACAGCCCGATCTCTTCGCGAAACAGCGCGCCTGTCTCGGGCTAGTGGGCCGTCTAGCCCAACAGACAACGCCTCCATGTGCGACTGGATGGAGCAGCAGGCGTCACGCCTGGAAGGTGCGCTAACACTGCTTGATGGGGTTGGGCATTCGTTCGGGCCGACCATCATTGATGCGGAATACACAGAGATACGGGCATGAGTGCCCGTATTGCAAAAGATGAGCTGATGACGGCGTGGGTGCATGGATCGGGGCGAATTGAATTTCGCCCTGGTGTTGGGTTTCCTGACGGCATGCTTCCGCTGTGCTGCGGCACACGAGACGCAATCCGCACAGCACTGAAAGCGCGCGCCTGGAACGGCCAGTATTACGCCGTGCCAGGGATAACGGACCGGCTTAGCGACCAGCAGGCATACGAGTGTCTGGAAAAACTGCGTGTCAGCCAGACGGGTATCTCGCCAGAGCTGATTTCCTATTACTCCGCAATGAACAGGAGAGACGTATGAGCGGCATCACCATGACCGTTGATGTTTCTGCTGCCCTGTCCGCACTGCGGGCTGGATTGCTCAAATTTATGACCAAAGACCAGCCGTTAGCAAAAGACGCAGCGAAACAGCTGAAAGATAAAGCCGGTCGTCTTAACCTTCGCATCCAGAACTCAGGGAAGCAGCCTGATCTTGGTGCTTTGGCAGACGATGCAGAGGATTTGACCATTCTGGCTCTGTATCTCGCACTGATGCTGCGGGGATACCAGAACGCGCAACATCAAGAAATGCAGGCTGCCAGCGCAGCCACGAAACACTGAGGAAATATCATGGGAATTAACCGCGAAGGTATGGTGAAGACGTGCAGTGGTGAGTGGCCGCGCGCAAAAGTTTCCGCCACCACGTTGCTGGCGAATGACTTTGCTATTGAGCTTGTTCAGGATGCCAAGGCCCTGCATGAACTGATGGCTGAGCAGAAAGCCAGAATGTATGAGAAGGCCGAAAGATATGAGCAGGAACTTCTTGCTCTGTATCGTACCAAGCGCCGGGGAAATTCACGCGGGCAATTCTCCGCAACGAGCATGGATGATTGCTTCCGTGTGGATCTGTCGGTTGCCGATTTCCGCCGTGTCACGTCTGATCTGATTGCGGCCCAGGCATTGATGGGTGAAGTTCTGGATGACCTGATGGATGGGGTTAATCCTGACATCAGACTGCTGCTGGAGGCAGCTTTCGTGCCGGACGAAAAGACCGGGCGTGTCAATGTGGACCGATTGCAGCAGGTGCGGAAAGTCCGGCTGTCTCACCCACGTTGGGAAGATGTACTGGATGCTGTGGCTGCAAGCATTGAGGTGACAAGCAGCAAGTCCTACCTACGATTTTACTGGCGCAAGCACCACAAAGATGACTGGCAGCAGATTGCTCTTCAGTTTTCCAAAATACAGGTTCCGGGAGTGGTGGCATGACCGTGAAGTTTGACGCCACGGATGCGGAAGCGGCAGCGGTCCGCAAGATTGCAAAACGGTATGCGCATTTGGCTCGCACCTATGGAGACACGAGGAAGTATAGAGCCATAAAACTGCACGCCACCATGGATCTTCTGGCAGTCAACGCGAATGGATGCCCGCTTGATTTCATGCGCATGCAGGACGCTGACGATTTTAATCTGTTGCACGACGTGTGCGGCATAGATCGGCACCTTGATCGTGATAGCGGCAAGCTGCTGGATTGCTTTGTGCCACGCTTTGCGAAGCAGGAGATGGTGGCATGAAACAGAAACGCACATCACGCCGTCCTGTGCGGCACGACAGCAACCGTGAGGGCATGGTCCGCAAGCTGCATGTCGGGCGGAAGCAGCTTGGGCTTGAGGATGCTGATTACCGGGCGCTTTTGCAGCGGGTAACCGGAAAGACGTCCTCAACGCAATGCAGTGAGGGAGAGCTAGACCTCGTGCTGAAGGAAATGAAGCGGATCGGGTTCAAGACCTCACGCCCCAGCGGGAAGCCGTGGGTTCGCAAGGTCTATGCGCTATGGGACGAAAT
This sequence comes from Acetobacter tropicalis, assembly GCF_030644465.1. Taxonomy (NCBI): domain Bacteria; kingdom Pseudomonadati; phylum Pseudomonadota; class Alphaproteobacteria; order Acetobacterales; family Acetobacteraceae; genus Acetobacter; species Acetobacter tropicalis. The sequence goes on from NZ_JAUYUW010000001.1 coordinate 2,508,339, forward strand.
GGGGCCGTTACTCCGCACGGGTGGAACACGTGAGGCACTCCGGGCCTACGTGCTGCGCATGACCAAAGTCAGTGCTCCGGAGTTTTTGGATGAACGCACGGCCTGCAAGGTCATTGAGGGGCTGAAGGCGTGGCAGAAGCGACTGGAGGATGGTCGTGTCTGATCAGAAACTCCATGAGCGGCTACGCAAACTGTTGGCTCTATCCAAGTCATCGAACCCTGCTGAGGCTGCGCTGGCGCTGGAAAAGGCGCAGCAGCTGATGGCAGAACTTGGCCTGGATGCTGATGACCTTGAATTGCTGGATATCGAAAGCGAGGATGTGGATGCTTTGCTGAGCACATCTACTGTGCTGCCGCTCTATGTCGCGGGCCTTATCCGCATGGTGACTGACACGATGGGCGTGGACGTTGTTTATACGCCGCGGCTGGGAAGGCTGCATTTCATTGGTAATAAGGCCAAGGCGGAGATTGCCGGATATGCCTACGGTGTCCTTGCCCGGCAACTGCGAAAAGAACGCCAAACCTTCCTCAAAGGACAGTCAAAGCGGTTGAAACGATCAACACGCATTGGCAGGGCAGACCAATATGCAGAAGGTTGGGTTACGGCAGCCAGAAAGAAAGTCTCTGCACTGGCAATTCCAGAAAAGGAGAAAGCCCTCATTGAGGTCTGGAAAGAAAAAAACATGGGTGATCTGGATACGTGCAAGCACCGCAAGGCTAAGGCTGTGAGAGGAAAGGATGACGCATGGCTTAATGGATGGCGGGATGGACAAGAATCCCGTCTGGATCATGGTGTGTCGGGATCTGGGGCCGCTACGGCTTTAGGTCATACCAGGCGGATAGGTGCCGCATGACGAATGGTCAGTCCGCGATACTGTCTAAGTTTAAATTGGGCAGCATTCTGATAAGTCCGATGAGCCAAGTTGATAAGAAAGTTGCCTTGGGTATCCATAGGTTTCGCACCAAGAAACAGGCTGAAAAGTATCTTGAGAAAATACTTGATGCGGCGCTTCGAGACGCATGGAGAGCTGGCGCAGAACATAAACATGACGGTTTTTCTGGTCCGGCATACATTCAGGGATCATATGGTTGGAGAATTGAGAAGGTGATTGAAGAAATTACCCGCCTTGAGATTAATGACAGGCTCAAAAAGCCACGACCTAAAATCTGATTGATGCATTGTGAGGGAGCCGAAAGGCTCCCTTTTTTTATGCGCTGGATACTCGGGACGAAAAACGGTAGAGTGTAAAAGCAGTGTGGCGCTAATCTGATTTTAAGCGCCTCTGAAAAGGCTTTTAAAACACTCCAAAACTGAAAGGCGTCTCTGGTGCAACCCCCATTATCAATCGCGTGGCTTGTTGATGCCGTGGGGGAAGATGCCGCACTGGAGTTTATTGACGGCAATGCGGGCCGTCGCCTTAAAATACCCCGGACCGCAGATGGCAGCCAGTTGGTGGAACTGTATGGCATGGCGTTGGCGCAGGCGTTGGTAGACAGAAATTATGGGAACGACGACTATCAGGTTCCCTTGGTGCGTGGCTGGCGTGCGCATATGTTGGCAAAACGCGGCTGCTGCAATAATGAGATTGCAACACGTCTTGGCACGTCGTGGCGCAATGTGCAGAAGCTGCTGAAGCAGGCTCCGGTTGATCGGTCCAGGCGTGACCGTCATCCTGCTGGGCAACTGGATATTTTCAGCCTGTAAGATGATGGGGGGGCGAACGTTTCCGCCCTGCTTTGATCAGGTGATGGCCCCTAGTGTTGGGGCATGCGAAACAACCTCTCAAAATCGCTGGATTTCACGATGGCTGCCGAAGGGGGCTATCAGTGCAACCGCTCGGACGATGGCAACTGGAGCGGTGGCCGCGTGGGGCGCGGTAATCTGGCTGGCACGAAATACGGCATTTCCGCAGCGCTGATGGCGCTTGTGATGGGTTCGGTCGCCTCTGTGACAGCAACCATCATGCGGCGCGTCACCATTGGTCAGGCGCGCTCTATCGCCACCGAGCGGTTCTGGCAGGTAATGCGCTGCGGCGATCTGCCAGCCGGTGTGGACGTGATGTTGTTTGATTTCGGGTTTAATTCCGGCGCTGAGCGGGCTGTTAAACACCTGCAGACTGTCACGGGTGTTGCGCATGTTGATGGCATTATGGGGCCGGATACACTGTTTGCGGTCGAGAATGCTGCGCTCCATCGCATCGCTCCCTTTATCTCCCGTGATTATGCCGAGCAGTTACAGGCGTGGCTGGGTGTCTCCCCTGACGGGCATATCGGTCCCCTGACCTTGCGGGCCGCTGCAGAGCAGCAGGCTCACGATGTGATGTTGGTCTATGCGCTGGCCTCCCAACAGGAGGCTGCATACCGCAGTTTCAAGCAATTTTCCGTTTTTGGTGATGGTTGGCTGATCCGGCTGGAGGCGCGTGTTGCTATTGCGCACCAGTTTCTGGCCGCGCGTGATGCGCCCGCTGCCGTCGCCTGAAATCAAGTGGACAAGCTTGTCCACTTGATCCGAACAGGCCGGGCGGGCGCGTCTGGTTTGCAATCTGATTGGCGCAGACGCAGCGCTGCATGGGTTTGCAAACGATGCAAACCCTTACGGAAGCACAAGCATGAAACTCGCAAGTTTTCTGCCGTCTCTGTTCGGTCTGCTGGGGAACGTTGGCTCCGCAGCACTGGGCGACAAGATGGCCGCTTACAACACAGCAGCCCAGACTGCGGTCAAAGCCGCTGTGACCAAGGTCGATGATGGTGTTGATCACCTTCAGACCGCGTTCAAAAGCTGGGAAGCCAACAATCCTGTTGCCCAGGAAGCCATTGACGGGACCGTTGGTCTGCTGCGCGATCTGGGTATTGCCGTGCCCAAGGAGGACGTTGTGGTGACACACGTCAAGGCGGCCATTGCTGATCTTGCCGGTATTTTTGTACCTGTGACCAGCACGGCTGCTGTCCCTGCCGCGTCTACCGACACACAGGCAGGCTAAACGGATGACCTGGGAGACCTTGCTGCATGCATTGACTGTAATCGGTGGTTTAGGCGGCGCTGCAGCACTGGTTCTTCTGGGTCGCCACCGCGCCCTGGCAGAAAGCCATAACAAGCTGGCTGCTTCCTGCAACAGCCTGACAGCGCGTGTTGTGGTTCTTGAGGCCACTCTCCCCGAGGTCCGGGAGCAATCCATGATGCTGTCCCAAGTCAAGCACACGCTCGACCTGGTGCAGCGTGATGGGAAGAATAACAACGAACTGCTGCACACGATCATTCGTGGGCATCTGGGTGACAAATCATGAAAAATCGTAAGAAGCGCAGTCTTTTTAAGGCTAGAAAGAGCGGTCCTTTCAAGAAAGTTTCGCGTGGTCATTCTGCATATATGCAGGAGCAGATGCTGCTGCGTGCCATGGCCCGTGGTGGTCGCATGTTGAAGGGTGTGCGGTCATGAGCCCTGCAACTGAGATTGCTGCCGACCGGCGGCGGAAGGTTCTGGACGCGCTGGCGCAGATGCGCGATGGCCTGCTTGGTGAAGATCTGATCCTGCGCGTTGTGTGCGATATGGGGCGTGATACGGACCGGACCATTCTGCGTGCAGACCTAGAGTTTTTGCAGCAGCATGGTTGCGTCCGCATCGAAAAGCTTGAAAAGGCCGGCGGAGAATTGTGGCTTGTGAAGCTGACTGATGATGGCTTGCTGGCAGCGCAGGGACATCTGCGCGTTAGTGGTGTTGCGCGTCGGACGGTAGGCTGAGTTATGGCGCGCCCTTCCCACATCATGCGCCTTCCTCCGAACGTGCGGGAAGGCATTACCCGGCTGCGTGAAGCTGGCCAGACGATTGATGAAATTCTCGAATGGCTGATTGAAAAGGGCTTTGTCGATATCAGTCGGTCGTCCGTTGGGCGGCATATCAAACGGGAAGACCAGGTGATGGAGCGGCTACGCCGTTCCAAGGTAATGGCCGATGCTGTTGTGCGGAGTGACGTTGATGCTCCCCCAGACAAACTGGCACGCCTGAACCATAGCCTGATGCACACGGCCATTTTTGATCTGCTGAGTGCGCTGGATGGCGATGATGACGCCATGAAGGAGCTGTTCAAAAATCCCAAGACGATTGAGCAGATTTCACGCGCCCTTTCCAGTCTGTCCAGTAGCGCCAAGACGGATATCGAATACCGGAAGCAGGTTCGGGAGGAAGTTGAGCGCGAAGTTCAGGCGAAGATGCGCAAAGAGACTGAAGAAAAGCTTGGTGACGCTATGAAAAAGCAGGGTCTGAGCAAGGACGTTGCGACTCAGATCAGGCAGAAAGTTTTGGGTATTTCATGAGCCAGAATACGGAAGATCAGGAAAAATGGCCTCTGCTGCCATACCAGCGTGAGGCAAACGAGATGATCATGCGTCACGATGTGACGGTGATTGAGAAATCGCGCCGGATTGGTCTGTCCTGGGGAATCAGTTGGCTGGCGGCTTATGTGGCCTCCTGCGCCCGAGATGCGGGCGGCATGGATGTGTTTTACATGGGCTTTGAAAAGGATATGACCCGCCAGTTTGTCTCTGACACGGCGGATCATGCCAAAATTCTGGAAATTCCGGTTTCAGAACTTGGTGAGACACTCTTCATAGACCCGGAAAACCCTGACAAGGATCTGAAGATTTTCCGGCTTGATTTCGCATCAGGCTATGAAGTTCTGGGGCTGCCCTCTGTTGCCCGCGCGTTTCGATCCAAGCAGGGCCTCGTGATTATCGATGAGGCAGCCTTTATTGATGATCTGGCTGCCGTGCTGAAGGCGGCTTTTGCGTTGCTGATCTGGGGTGGCCGCATTGTGATTGTTTCCAGTCACAATGGCGATGCCAATCCCTTTAACGAACTGGTCACGGAGATCCGTGCTGGGAAGCATCCTGATTACGGTCTGATGCGCATTACCTTTGATGATGCATTGGCGCAGGGTCTGTATAAAACCATCTGCGCCCGGCAGAAAAAGGACTGGTCACAAGCGGCGGAAGCCGAATGGCGGGAGAAAATCATCCGCCAGTATGGCGACGGTGCTGATGAAGAGTTGTTCTGCATTCCGTCTCCCACGACAGGAGCTTATCTGCCTCTGTCTCTGATTGAAGCGCGGCAGACGCCTGAGGCGAAAGTTATCCGGTATTCCTGCAAAGCAGAGTTTGCGCTTTTGCCTCAATATGTGCGCGAAGCTGAAGTCGAGATGTTTTGCGAGGAAGAACTCAAGCCGCTTCTGAACGGGCTTGATGTCCGTGTGCCCCACGCGCTGGGCGAAGATTTTGGGCGCAGTGGCGATCTGACAGTGTTGTGGATACTGGCTATTATGGAAAGCCTGAAGCGGACGACGCCTTTTGTGGTGGAGCTGCGGAATGTGCCGTTCGAGCAGCAGCGGCAGATCCTGTTTTACATTATTGACCGCCTGCCACGTTTCCGCGCCGCCAAGATGGATGCGAGGGGCAATGGTCAGTATCTGGCCGAAGTGGCGGTGCAGAAATATGGCAGCCGGGTTGAGGCGGTCATGCTGTCCGAAGGATGGTATCGGGATAATATGCCACCCCTTAAAGCAGCCTTTGAGGATGGCACGCTTGATATTCCTGCCGACCGGGACATTCAGGATGATCTGCGGGCTTTGAAAATTGTGCGTGGGGTGGCGCGTATTCCTGATGCACGCACCACCGACAAATCTGGAAAGCGCCATGGAGATGCTGCTGTAGCCCTGGCAATGGCGAATGCCGCCAGTCGGGCAGACGTCATGGAGTATGGCTTTACAGCCGTGCCTAATCCCCTGCGCGCGAACACTGATCCGAATGTCAGCGGTGAATGGCCCATTGAGCGTGAATTGATGATGGAGCGGTCTGGCATGCGCGATGCATCCGGCCTGCGTGGGAGTGTGCGGTTATGACCGACGTGCAGTGGATCTGTCTGACCATTCTGGTTGCGTTTATTTTTGCTGGGTCCGCCTGGATTATTTGGGCGGTGTGGCAGGCCAGCCAGAAGAAACAGACCGACGCGGACAGTGATGAAGAAAAGCAGGAAGATGATCTGGTTGTTGCTGTCACCCAGAGGATGGCCCAGGCACAGGCGGATGGCCCGGCTGATGATGCGGCGCTGCAGGCGCGCCTGAAGGCAGGCACGTTGTGATGCTCATGCCCCGATCCATGCGCTTTCTGATGTTCCTGACAGCGCTTGCCCTGGCTGCGCCACTGCTGAGTGGATGCGAGAGTGTGCGCTATAAGACCGTCTGCCCAACGCTGGTGACGTATTCTTTGGATGACCAGACCCAGCTGGCACAGGAACTGGTTGCTGCACCATCCGCCACCATGACGCATCGTGTCGTGCGGGATTACGTTGGGCTGCGCGATCAGGTGCGTGCTTGCCAGGCAGACGGAAAATAATCCATGGCCCTGCTTGACCATACCGGCAAACCCTTTCCCTCCTGGATGCTGCAGGGCAAGCCCGTTGGTGGCGCAAACCTGACGGGATCTCGCTCCGCCATCACCACCATGTCCATGGAATGGGTTGATCCTGCTGCTGTGGGTGAAATGCTGCGGTCTGCCAGTCAGGGAAACAGTCAGGCATGGCAGGAATTTTGTGAGTTAATTGAACAGAAAGACTTGCATTATCTGGGTGTGCTGAGCACCCGCAAGCGCACGGTCAGCCAGTTGCCGATCACGGTTGAAGATGCCGGGCCGTCGCCTGATCAGAAAAAGCAGAGTGAATTCGTTCGCGACTGGATTGCCAAGGGCGTCCTGCAACGCAGCCTGTTTGACATGCTGGATGCGATTGCCAAAGGATTTTCGGTGATGGCGTTGCAGTGGCATCTGGAGGCAGGAAATTACTGGCCGGATAATCTGATCTGGCGACCGCAGCGGTGGTTCGACATCTCGTATCAGGATGGTGAGACCATCATGCTCCGGGACGATGTTGGATCTGGGGTGACGCCGGACATGGCGGGTGCCGTTCCTGAAATGGGGTTTTCTGGGATTCTGGAACGCAGTGCTGTGATTCATCGGCATCAGTCGTGGTCCGGACTGACTATTGATCAGGGGCTGACGCGGGCCATTGCGTTTAACAGCCTCTTCAAACTGTTTTCAAACCGCGATTGGGGCGTGTTTGTGCAGGCATTTGGCATTCCCATCCGTGTGGGAAAGTTCGGACGCGATAGCACCGATGATGACCGTGCCACGCTCTGGCAGGCCATTGTGAGTAGTGCCGGCCAGCTGGGCATCATGATCCCAGAAAGCATGATGCTGGAATTTGTCGAGCCGAAAAATGGCGCGGGCTCAAATGATGTGCATGAGCGACGGTGCAAATGGCTAGACGAGCAGACCAGCAAGGCCGTTCTAGGGCAGACAGGCACCACGGATGCACGCCAGGGCACGCACGCTGCGGCTGCAGTGCATAGGCAGGTGCAGGACGATATTGAACGCGCGGATGCCATGCTAGTAGGGCACACGGTCAACCAGCAGATTGTGCGGCATATGATCGACATGAGCTTTGGTGCGCCCAAGGATGGGAACTATCCTGTGGTGCGCATTGGCCGCCCTGATGAAGCGCCGCTGGCGGATGTGATCAGCGCAGTGCAGAACCTTGGGCCGCAGGGCTTTAAAGTGCGGGCTGATGATCTGTATGGACGCCTGAACCTTCAGCCGCCGGAAGAAGGCGACGTGGTGGTGGGTATGATTGCCCAGCCACAGGTGCCGCAGCCTGCCAGCGATCAGCCTGCCCAGGTGAAGCCGCCGAAGCAGCTGCCGAGCCGTGACCCGGTGCCGACGGTGCATGACCCGCAGGCCGATGATCAGGCGCAGCAGACGTTGGCAGAAACCACTCTGCATACCCGGATTGGCAAGCTGGTGAGCCTGCATGTCCGCGATAATGGTCCGCTCCTGATTGACATGATGACGCAAAGCACCGCGCGTCGCGCCAACACGGCACTCCAAAACATGCGGGATCAGGTCCGGGAGGAGCTAGAAGCCTCATCATCATTGCAGGATTTTGAAAGGCGTCTGGATGTGCTGGACTTGGATGATGATGCCTTTGCGCAGGCGATGACAGAAGCGGTGCTTGTGATGGAGCTGGCTGGACAGGCAGAAGTGTTAGAACAGGTGCGCAATGACGGATGAAGTCATCCGTGGTATTGGCCTCGCCCCATCGGAGGCCATCAGCTTTTTCAGAAAGAAGATCAATATGCCCAGCAAGCGGTGGGGAGAACTGGAAGCGCAGGCACACGGCACCCAGTTTGCTGTGGCAGGCGCAACATCCAAGGCACTTCTGGATGACTTCCGGGTCGCGCTTAACAAGGCGCTGGTGGAAGGGACGACTCTTGCGGAATTCCGGAAGGACTTTGATCGGATCGTTCAGAAGCATGGGTGGAGCTATAACGGCTCACCTGGCTGGCGCTCCGCCATTATCTACGAGACCAATCTGTCCAGTGCCTATGCTGCCGGGCGTTATCGAGAGATGACGACGCCTGAGGCGCTGGATATCTATCCATATTGGCGCTACCGCCACCATGCGTGTGAGCATCCGCGGCCAGCTCACGTGGCATGGGATGGAATGATCCTTCCGGCAGATGACCCATGGTGGAATACGCACTACCCGCCAAATGGCTGGCGCTGCCATTGTACCGTGGAGCCTGTTTCTCGCCGCGATCTTAAACGTTACAACTGGACAGTCAGTGAGGCTCCCCCCCTAGAGGAACGCCCCTGGCGCAATCCGGCTACGGGCAAAACAGTCCTGGTGCCAAAGGGTATTGATCCAGGCTTCCAGAGTAACCCTGGCCGTGATTGGCTTGAGAGCGAAAAGTCACGCGCAACAGTGCGGATGACGCTGGATGCACAGCCAAAAGAAACGATGGCTCCGGCAGAACGTGAGAATTTCCAGAAGAAGCAGGTGCAGGAATTGCTAAAAGTCCGGTCAGGAATGGTCGAGGCAGGCACGGCGTCTGAACCACTGCAGCAGGCACTGAATGTAAAAACGGACAGTGTGAGACTGTCTGATGAAACACTGGGCAAAAATATGGCTGCGCATCCAGAAATCGAACAGGTGGACTACATGCGCCTGCCTATGTTGATTGCTGACCCCGTCGCCATTATTCGGGATAGAAAGCCGACATCTGTTGTGGTGATTTCCAGATATGCAGGCCAGCTATATCGGACGGCCATCAAGCGCACCGTGAACGGGGCTGAGATGTATCTGGATACGTTTTTTAAATTCGGGGTTACGGACGCTCAAAGGCTGGCGAGAAACCGTGGCACTCTTTGGGGCGAGGTTCCTGCTGAATTGTCAGCGAAGGATCAGACTAAAGAGAAGTGATGCACGGGTGGGGCCTGCCAGCGGAACCCCACAATGCACTCCATCGTATAGGTAATCCTCCCTGCTCGGGAGGGCCTTGCGACGTGTTACGGCAGGCAGAATATCACCGTGTCACCGTGCATCACACCTCACAGATACCACAGGACACTTTGAGAGGCGAGAGAAATGGGTGGTGTTTCCGTTCTTGGGTCAACGCAGCAGATCCGCGATGCCCTTGGTCGGGTTGCGGACATTGGCCGTGATCCATCCCGCGTCCTGAGTGCGCTGGGTGCTGGTGTTGTGCGGCATACACAGTGGCGGATTGAGGCCGGAGAGGATCCGCACGGTAAGCGATGGGATAGCTACGCGCCCCTCAACCCTATCTATGCCACCACAAAAGTGGGATCGGGAATCCTTATGGGGCGCGGCGGTATGGGTAGCGGACTGGCGGGGAGTATCACCTCTGCGGTTGAGGGGAACACTCTGGTCTGGGGATCAAAGAAGGTTTACTCCCGTATCCACCAGATGGGCGGCGTCATCCGCCCCAAAGACGCACCACAGCTTTCATTCAAGATGGGGCTGCACGACGATGGAAGTCCACGCTGGTGGCATAGGGGGAGCGTGCTTATTCCTGCTCGTCCGTATCTGGGGTTCACTGAGCAGGACCGCATGTTCTTGATTGAAGAGCTTGAGGATTATCTGGACCGTGCGGTGCGCGGATGATGCCTGCGAGAGGCCGTCCGGTTTTAAAAGGTTCTTAAAAGGGTCTAAAAGGGGTCTGTGTCAGTTTCTGAGCCTTCCGATCTCCGATTACCCATGATGGGGCATAACGCACACCAGCGGGCAAATATGGGAATGGTCTGACTTTGCGGATGGGGCGAACGTTTCCGCCCTGCGAACCCTGTCTGTAATCCGCCACAACAGGGGCATGCCCACTGTAACCTCATTCCATATGGCGCTGCCAGATGGTCCGGACAACAAACCGCCTGAGTGGATACATCTGACGCCCGCTGGCACGTGGGGCGGCAAGGATGGTCGCGGGCCGTTTGTGCTCAAAGATCCTGCTGGCGTGATCAAGCGCTCCATGCATATGGCTGGTGGCAAGCTGGTTGTGGACGAAAACCACAGCACGCATGTCGCTGGACCCAAAGGAGAGTCCACACCAGCCGTTGGTTGGGTGGTCGAACTGGCATCACGCCAGGATGGTATCTGGGGCAAGGTTAACTGGACCAGGCGTGGGGCAGAACTGATGGGCGACAAAGCCTATCGCGGCATATCACCTGCCATCGGGTCAAAGCCGGACGGCACGGTTGAATGGATTGAGGCAGTCAGTCTCACAAATCGCCCCAACTTCGGGGTGACAACTCTACATTCCCAAAATCAGGAGACGAGGATGGACCTCGCACAGCTACGGCGCACGCTCGGTCTATCCGAGACGGCGACGGAAGATGACATTAACGCGGCCATTGCACGCGGTAAGGCAGCGGTGACGCTGCACGCCAGCGTGGCAAAAGCGGTCGGCCTGGACGCGAATGCCACCGATGCGGCGGTGCTTGCTGCCGTGCAGGCCAAGGGCACTGAAGTCAGCACGCATGCTCAGGCTGAGATTGTCACTCTGCAAAGCCAGATGACAGCGGCACAGACCACAATTGAAGGCCTCAAAAAGCAGCTTTCGCAAAAAGATGCTGAAACATGGGTCAAGGAATTGGGCCGCACGAAGGTGGTCACTGAGGACATGGGCGCGACGCTTGTGACGCTGCACATGCAGGACAGCAGCATGGCCCAGAAAATTGCCGAAGGTCTGGCTCCTGTGCCGTCCAGCAAACTCTCGCTGCACACTCAGCAGAAGCCTGCCAAGAGCACGCCGTCTGGCAGTGGCACGGAAGAGTCACGGTTTGATTTCACCGACGAGGAAATCAAAGGCTACGTGGGGGATGAACGCTGATGCTGACGACCGATCGGGTTCTTGACCAGAAACAGTGCTCCACAGGACCGGTTTTTGGTGGCTCAGTTGCGAATGGCTTTGCCGTCAAGAAGGGCTCCATTGCCGGGATCTGTCAGGACGGCACCATTGTCCCTGCGGGCACCGCCAATCCCCCCACGCCCATTGTGGCCATTGGCGGCATCTGTGATCACGGTCAGGACAATACAGGCACCAGCAATACCTACGGCGCAACCACGGGTCCCGGCCCAGTGGACATGCTGAACGGCTGCTGGGCGCTTCCCTTCGACACTGCGCCTACGTGGGCGGACAAGGGCAAGCCTGTCTACGCCGTGGATGACGAAACCGTCTCCCTGACCGAAACGCCGGACGGCGGAACGGCGCGCCTGCAGGTTGGAACACTGGCGGGCCTTGAAACCAACGGCACGCCTTACGTGCTTATCCCCTGAGGAAAAGATGGATATTACATCAGCCAATATTGCTGCGCTGACGACTGATATTAACACTCAGTTCAACCGGTTTTTGCAGCTTGCTCCCGCAGTCAGTGCGCCGCTTGTGATGGAAATGCCATCCAAAAGCGCAGCCAATTTCTACCCGGATCTGACAGATTTCCCCGGCATGCGGGAATGGGTCGGCTCACGTGTCATCCATCGGATGAAAAACGGTGCGTTTGTCATCCCGAACAAAACGTTTGAGGGCACGATTGCGATCAAGCGGGAACATCTGGAGGATGATCTCTTTGGGATCTACAAGCCTTTTATTGCCCAGCTTGGCAAAGAGGCGACAAACCTGCCGGAGAAGCTTGTCTTCCAGCTGCTCAATGGTGCCACCAAGATCAAGGGCATAGACGGCCAGTATTACTTTGATGCTGACCATGTGACCTACGACGAAAATGGCACTGAAAAGTCCTACGCGAACATTGCAACCCCTCTGGAGGGTGAGCAGGCTGCCCCAGCTTGGTATCTGTTCAAGTGCGATGATCCACTCAAGCCGCTGATCTACCAGAAGCGTCGCCCTTACGTCATTACCGCCAGAACGAAGCTGACGGATGACAACGTGTTTTCTGACAAGGAATTCATCTGGGGTGCCGATGGGCGGTCTGCTGCGGGCTGCGGCATGTATCAGTTTGCCTACCGCTCCACCCGTCCGCTGACCATCGACAGTCTGGCAGATGCCATGGCTGCCATGGCCGAACAGCGGCGGAGCGATGGTGAGCCTTACGGCATTGAGCCAACACATCTGTTTGTGCCGACCGTGCTGCGCAAGACGGCAAATGCGGTTGTGAAAGGCGGCATGGTTCCGGTTCTGGCCCCTGACGGCAAGACCTGGTTGCCGGGCACGAACCCCGTTGAAGACAGTGTGAAGCTGGTCATCACGTCCCGGTTGAGCAGCAAGGTTGGAGCATAAGGCTATGGCACCGCGTTCTAAAAACACACATGCTGAAAAAGATGCAGTGTCTACACTGGACATCCCCGTGGCGGATGATGCCCCTGTCCAGGGCATCCAGGAGCAGCCTGAAACTCTGACTGCTTCTGTCGAAGGTGCAGATCAGTCAGAGCGTCTGCTGGCGGGAGATGCTTTTTCCAGTGATCGTATGGAAACCGCCGTTCCCGACGCTCGGGGCTCGGTAATTGTTGATCCGGAGCGGTCCAGAGCCGAGGAAGATGCCAAAGTGGCCTTTGAACGGGCCGTGCTCATCACATCAAACGGGCATGACTGCGTTGTGCGTCCTGGTGAAATCATTGTTGTCTGTCGTGATCCCGGCTTCCGCCGCGCGGGCATTGAACATCCTGCAATGCGTGTCTACCGCCGCTACGAGCTGAGCAAGAAACAGCTTGGGCTGATGCGGGCCGAGCCTCTGCTCGAAATTATCGAGGTCGGCTGAGCCATGGCTTACGCCACCGTGCAGGACATGATTGAGCGGTTTGGGGAACGTGCGTTGATTGATGCAACGCGTACGCTCAACCAGGACCGTGATGTCATGGACGTGATCAAGATTAACGGTGTGCTTGAGCGTGCCTCTGCCGCGGTGGATAGCTATCTGCAGCGGCGCTATGCGGTGCCGGTCCGTCCTGTCCAGTTGCCGGTGGTGGATGCGACCTGTGCTCTGGCACGGTATGCGCTGTGCCAGTTGGATGATAGCGAGCCAGCGCTGCAGATCCAGACGGGCCGCAAAGATGCCCTGAAATGGCTCTCTGATATCGGCTCTGGTGCTGCCACGCTGGACGCCACGGCTGTGCCCGACAAGAGCGATACGTGGTCCCGCTTTCAGGCGCGTCCGACCTCCATTCGGGGGGATGGCCTGTGGTAGCGCGCCAGTTTTCTGATGATCAGTATCCAAATTTTCTGGATGGCAATGTTCTGAAAGTTGCCTTCGTCGGCATCATGCAGAAATTGACTGAGGCTTTCGATCCAGACGGATATTCGCACTGTGTCCTGCCGCCCTCTCCGCAGGTGTCAACGTGGAAGCGCATTCAATCGGGAAAGTCCTGTGTTGCCATGACGTTTGGCGGATGGGTTCCTGAAGCCAAAAATGGCCAGACCTTTCGTGGCACGCTGGTTTTTTCGGTTTTCCTGCTGATCAAGCATAGACGCGTTGATGATCTGTGGCTGGGCAACAATGAGCTTTGGGGCTTCGGGACGCTTGGTCTGATTGCCCAGGCGATAGGTTATCTTCATGGCGAGGCGGTGCCTGGTCTGGATGCAACGATGCGCGTGACGCGCCAGATATGCCCGGCAGGGATTGACTGGCTGGATGAGAAATCTGCGCTGGCTGAACTGGAAATCCAGATTGAGGGCGTGGGGCTGGATACGGACGTTTTTACTGACAAACTGCCAGATTTCCTGCGGTTGGCTGAAATATGGACCGTGGATGGGAGCACCCAGCCACAGGCAATTTTGAATGTGAGGGAAAACGCATGACCGTGCGTGTAACTGTGGCCAAGGGGCGCGTTGTGCGTGACCAACATGGCCGGAAATGCCCGGACGGGGAGTTTCCCGTCGATGAAAAAGATTTTTTCTGGAGCGCGCATATTCGCAGCGGGGATCTGGAACTGGTGAAGCCCAAGGTATCTGACACGGCTGCAGCGGTGCCGGAGCCCAGCAATAAGGTGGCCGTGAAATGACCATTACTGTTGATCAGGTTCCCGCTGGCTGGAAGGTGCCGGGTAGTTACACCCAGGTGAGCGGCTTAAAGAGCAGCACCAGTCTGACAGGCATGCCGCTCAAAGTTTTGCTGATTGGTGTTCTGGGGGAAAACGGCAGTGGAATGCCTCTGACTGTTTACCCATACATCACTGCATCGCAGGCGGCGGCATTGGCGGGAGCTGGTAGTGCTGCCGCCAATATGGTTGCAGCCTTTCGGACTGACGCACCTTATACTGCTGCTGACCTTATTCTGGTCTCTCCTGCCAGCGGGGCTGCCTCTGCCGTATGGACAATTACGCCCTCGGGTCCTGCAAAGGCATCAGGCACGGTGGCGCTTGAAGTCAATGGCTATCGTGTCCCGGCGACTGTGACCAGTGGCATGACGGTTGTGCAGATTGGAGCCGCTCTTGCTGACGCCTGGACCGATGCGCTTTCTGTCTCCACCGGCTGTGCTCTGGTTGTTGATGCCACCACCGGCATCCTGACGCTGACAGCCACTGACAAAGGGGCCTGGACGAACGATATCGACGTGCGGGAAAGCAGCCGCTACGGCGACGGTGTTTCTGGTGCCGCATTGGCAATTGTGCAGGCGACGCAGGGCGCGGGTGTGCCTGATGTGACGCCTGCGCTGACAACGGTCAGCCGCACATGGTACACTGATATCGCATGGATTACGGCAGACCAGCCAAACCTGTCTGTGTTTGCAACGGAAACGGCGCGCCGATTCAATGCCATGGTTAAGCTGGATACGCATGTCTATCTGGGTATGCGGGGCACATATGGGCAGGCATTGGCCCTTTCCGAAACCCAGAACTCAAAGTTTGTCAGTATTCTGCCTGCCAATCGCGCACGGTTTTCCCCGTGGGAGGCTGCGGGATCGTTATGTGCTGTTGCTTCAGCTGCTCTTAATACAGATCCGGCGCGCCAGTTGCGTACGTTGGCTCTGACCGCACTTGCCGGGCGGGGTCCTGATGATGCGGACGATTACGACGACGACACACGCAACGTCCTACTCAATAACGGTATGAGCACGTTCAATGTGCAGCAGGGTGGCGCGGTTGAACTGGAGCGGGTTGTGACCACCAATCTGGTGGATGACACCGGCACCAAGGATGACACCTGGACGGACATCATGTCTCCCAAAGTGGCATCCCGTGTGCGGTATGAGTTTAACGCTTTCATCACCACCACATATCCGCGTGCAAAACTGGCTGATGATGGATCGCGATTGGCAAAGGTGAGTGCGGCAAATGTCGTGACGCCATCAACGCTACAGCTTTCATGGGTTGGGCAGTCCACCATCTATGCGGATTACGGCTGGATTGATGACGTGGATACGCTGAGCCCGCAGGCTGTATTTGAGCGCGATACGACAGATCGGAACCGTGTGAATTCCAGCCTGATCATCAACCGTATGGGGAGCCTGATGGTCGTGGCCAACTCCCTCGAATTGCAGGTGTAATATGGCCAAAACCGTAGGCATTATAGAGATCTGGTGGAAAGGCGTTCAGTATGAATGCGTGACTGGCAGTACAATCAAATTGCCAGGTTACAAAAACAACACGCAGGTGACCGGCAGCACCGTGCAGCGTTACCAGAGCTTTGCCGCAGGCGAAGTGAAAGCAACGCCGGTGCTGAAAAAAGGCATGAAGCTGAGTGCATTCACCGCAGATGATGAAGGCGAGCTTCAGGTGCGGTGTGATACCGGGCAGTCTTTCGTGATGCCGGACGCGTTTATCCTCGATAACCCCACACTGTCCGACCAGGGCGGCAAAGCGCCGGTGACCTGGAATGCGGGCCTGTTTCAGGAAATTGTAAGCTGGTGAGCGATACTTCCAAACTGACCAAAAAAGACCCTTTGGCTGATCCCCGGGTCACGAAAAATGATGACGGCTCTTACACCGTGCAGCTGACGCAATCAGTGCAACTGATCAAGGATGAGCCGCCGCTGACATCTGTCACATTAGGGCGGGTCAAAGGCCGTTCCATGGTGTCCATGCTGGATGCCACAGGAGAAGGGTCGCGCCTGGAAAAGCTGCTGCTTGCGTCTGCCGATCTTGTGGGGCCGAAAGGCGAAGCATTCATGGATAACGTGGAAGCGTCTGACTTCCTGCTCCTGATCGGTGTAGCCAGCACTTTTTTGGCGAGTGGCCAGACGACTGGCCAGTAATTCTGGCTGCCATTGGCAGTGAGATGGGCTTTTCGGAAGCCGAACTTCTGGACATGACGCCCAGGCGGGTTGCGTTCTGGGCTGTGGCGCTTGGCAAGCTGGCTGAGCGCCGCGCAGACGCAATACGACAGACGCAAAATGGCTGATGATCTGAGAGCAAAATTTGAACTGGATTTTGCTGTTGGGTCATCTGAGCCGCTACAGGCAATTCAGGGTGTCCTGGAGCGCATTGATGTTGCGCTCAACCGCCTGCGAGAGGTTACCAATCCTTTTGAGGGTCTGACCGAGCCAGTGGCCCGTGCCACGCGGGCCACTACTGAACTTAATGAAACACTGACACGCACGACCGGAGCCACCGAGGCTGCGGCTGAAGGCACAACAGCACTTGCTGAAACCCTGACGCGGGCGACAGCCACGACATCTGAAGTGACGGAGAGCGTCACGGCTATGAATGGGGTGCTGGAAGCAACCGGTGCCGCTACAGCAGAGGCTGCCAATGGGCTGGGGCGGATGGGCACGGAAGCAGAAGCGTCTGCCGCGCGTGTCAGCACCGCCATGGAACGGGCGCAGGCTGCGTATCGGGCAGGCTCAGAAATGGCGAGAATGCCTTCGTTACCAAGCAGCCCTGAAGGCGGAGACTATTTTGATCGCGTTCGGGGCGCTGGCCAGCATTTCATGCAGTCTGGCGAGCATGCCATGCATTCCGCCATGGGAGCGGCAATGACTGGCATGGCGTTTGTGGCTCCTGTTCACGCCGCTGCCGAATATGACAATGACCTGACACACATCGGCATTACGCTTGGTGTGCCTACTGCCCAAAATCCTGACTTTGCCCGCGACCTCGGGCGGAGAATTGATGCGATAGCGAGAGCCACTGGACAGCGCAGCACGGATCTTGTTGGGGCAGCCTCCTTCCTGTCCATGGAAGGATTTAAGCTGCCGCAGATCATGTCCATGGTTCCCGCTGTGGCAAAAATTTCGACTGGCTATAATGCTGACCCTGAAGCTGTTGCCAAAACAGCGTTTACCCTCAATCACAGCATGCATATTTCTGATCAGGATATGCCGCGTGCCCTGGCCATGGTTGCGCGTGTGGGTAAAGAGTCAGCATTGCCAATGGAAAAGCTGGCATCTCTCTTCCCCGAAGTTGCTGCTCAGGGGTCTTTTCTAGGCGTCACCGGCATGCAGGGTGTACGCGATATGGCAGCAATGACCGCCGTTATCCGTAAAAGTGTAGGGTCTGAAGGGCAAGCGACGACCAATCTACGTGCCATGATGCAGACACTGACCACGCAGCATGGACGCCAGCGTTTTTCCAAGGTGCTGGGTGTTGATGTTGAAAAGGTCATGAACAATGCGGTTGATCAAGGCTTAGACCCGCTTGAGGCTATTTTAGAAAAAATCCGGCGCACTGGCGATATGCGCACACAGGCGCATTACATCTCCCAGTTGTTCAATAATGAGCAGGATCAGGCGGGTGTTGCGGCCATTCTGAAAAATCTGCCTGAGTATTTTCGTATTCGTGGCCGGATCGGAAATACCTCTTCTAAAATGATTGATGAAGATTTTGATGCGGGCCTTAAATCCACATTGATCAGACTTCATGCATTTGAGGATGCTCTTGGGCAGGTTGAGCGCCGTATTGGCACCGCGTTTGTGCCGATCATGAATATTGGCACCAAGGCTCTCCATGGTCTGGCTAATGGATTTGACTGGCTGGATAAACACATACCCGGCGCAACTACGGGTGTATTGGCGGCTGTGGGCACGTTCCTTCTGCTATCCACGACCGTGGGTGCCATAGGTGCAATTGCCATCCCCTTCACGGCGGCATTCGGGCTGGTGGCAGCTGTTTTGGGAACCACAACGTTAGCGGCGGCGGGGGTAGTTGCAGGAGTAGCGGCTGTCGGAGCCGGTGTCGTGGCCGCAGGCATTGTCATCTATAAAAACTGGGGCACGATTAAAGGCTATTTTACAGCTTTTGGAGCATGGGTGACTGGGTGGGCATCCTCGATAGGCTCAGCAATCAGCCACGCTTTCGAAGGTATATTCTCAAAGCCTCTGGCGACATTGCATGCGGTGGATCAGTGGTTTGATCACTCATCCATTGGTCAGGCCATGGACAAATGGCTGGCGCATCCGGCTGTGCCAGCGGCGGTTCCGGCTGCCCCTGGTGCGCAGGCTGGTGAGGCAGGTGGCGGACAGTTTGGGCTGCATGTGAGCCACGATCCGGGAGTGCAGGTACGGCAGACATCCGGGCCGCGCGGGCTGGTTAGCATATCGCCTGACCGTGGGCGCATGGTGGCCCAGCCATGAGCGGGGCTCTTTCCGGGCTGACCTCTCTTTCCGGCCTTGGCGCCGGGTCTCTGGGTAGCCAGACCAATGTGCTGGGTGGCCTGCTTGGCGGGGCCGTGGGGAGTGCGCTGTCTGTTGCGGCGTGGCGGGGCGTGACGTTCTGGATGCCTAATTCGCAGGACGAGGCCGGACGGCGTGTCCTGCAGGTGTGGTTCCCAGGGCGTGATGACTACCGGGCGCAGGATTTCGGCTCCCTAGACGGGATGATCCGTGTTTCCGGGCTGATCATTGGCGATGATTATGTGATCCGTGCGCAACGGATGCGGACCGCGCTGATGCAGGCCGGTGCCGGGACGCTGGTGCATCCGTGGTGGGGTGCGATCCAGTGCCGTCTGATGCAGACGGGCACGATCTCCTTTGCGGACGGCGAGATCCGCATGGCGCGGTTTCAGGCCACGTTTGTGCGGGTGCCTGTGCAGTCCACCAGCAAGGGGCTGTTTGCTGATATTGAGGACACGCTGACCAGCGTGTTGACGCAAGCGGACGCCCTGGTTGATCAGGCCGTGCTGACCTGCCGGTCTGTGCTCTCCACGCTGACATTGCCGCTTGCCCTGGTAAGCGCCGTCTCCAGCACCATTGGCGTGACGCAGGGCGTGTGGGATGCCGCGACCGGATCAACGGCTGCTCTGCCGGTGCGCACGGCTGCTGCTGCACCGCTGGCCGCTCTATCGGCTGGCGTGCCGGTGCCGGTTGCCAACAGTGACACCAGTTACGCGGACAGTGTCGCCACGGTGCTGTCAGGCGTGCCTGCCGCCGTGGCTCAGGCAGTCTCTCCCACCGCATCCGCCGCCATTGCGCCTGCGGATGCGGTGAGCGGTGTGGATGCGGATGATATTGATCCTGCCGTTGCCACCACGCTGCTGATGACGGCCACAGAGTCCTTGCGGACCGCTGGGCAGACAGCGGCGGCTCAGGCTGCTGATCCGGCATCCGTGCGCGGGCTGATGATGGCATCCACCCTGGTGACGGCAGCGCAGGCCGTGGCTGCGGCATCCTCTCTGTCCTATACCAGTCAGGACGATGCGCTGACATGGCGCGACCGCCTGCTGGCCATGCTGGACACCCTGATTGATGACATAGAGACGCTGGCTGGCACCGCCGGGGCTGCTGTGCCGATCAGCGGCATGCTGGGAGCCATACGGGACTGCAAAGCCGCCATCACGGCGGATATTTCCGAGCGTCTGGGCCGTCTGCCTGCCGTGATTGCCGTGACTGTGCCGCGCCAGATGAGCGCGTGGCTGGTGGCGTATGCTGTGGCAGGTGACAACACAAGCGAGGTTGAGGAGGTCTGGACGGACATGGTGCAGCGTAACGGCCTGCGCCATCCTGCCGTTACCAGCCCAGGTGTGATCCGTGTGCTGCAACCGGGTGACGTGGCATGAGCGGGAGCACGACCGTCCGTGAGCGGCTGATGACCGTGCAGATTAACGGTCAGACCCTGCGCACATGGAGCGCGTGCGAAGTCGGCCGGGATCTGGCGGATATCGCCGGGGCTTTCCGGATCACCTATCTCGACACAAAGCGGGCCTTTGATGCGCTTGGCGGAGACGCACCCGAGTTTGCGCGGGTGCGTGAGCATGATCCAGTGACCATAAAAATCCGTGGGGAAACCGTGCTGAAGGGCCACGTGGACAACATCCAGTTGCGTATGGCCGACAGCCAGATTGAGGCCATTATATCCGGGCGTGATGTCACGGGAGACATGGTGGATTGCTGCTCCAATCCTACCGGGCCGGGCGAATATCGGCAGATTGATCTGGTGACGGTGGTGGGCAAGCTGGCCAGCCCTTACGGCATAGCGGTCGAAAGCGAGATTGATCCGGGCGCGCCGTTTACCCTGGTCGCCGTTGATCCTGGCGAGCGGACCATGCAGACAGTCGAAAAACTGAGCCGTCAGCGGGGCGTGCTGGTGGTGTCTGACGGGATTGGTGGCCTGCGCCTGACAAAGGCCGGGACAACGCGCGCGCCGGAGGATCTGCGTGTTGCGGACAATATCGAAGAGATAGATGCGCAGGTGGATGTGCGGGAGCATTACTCGGACATCTGGATCAAAGGGGCTTTCAAGAGCGTTTTAAGGCCCAAAAAAGCAGCGCTTGATGCCTCTGCTGCTCCACTGACTGACAAGCCGGAGCCAGCCCCCGCTGCGCCAAGCCACACCAAGACCGAGAGCATGGCCGTGGTGCGGTATGGCCATGCCATAGATCCGTCCGTGCGGCGGTATCGGCCTGCGGTTTATCTGGCGGCAACGCAGTCTGGCGGATCTGAAGCGACGCAGACCGCCACGGATGTGCCACTGGACAGCACTGCGCATGGGCTGAGCGCGGATGCTGGCCCTGCGCCAATGGCGTATCACGCGGGCAGCCGACGTGCGCCCCGTAAAGCGCGCAAGCCCCGGACGGACGCCAGCCCATGGACGCTGCAGGATCAGGCAGACTGGCGTATGCGCACCACACGCGCGCATGGCACGATGCGGATCTACACCGTGGCAGGACTGGCCGCACGCAACGGCGAGCGGTGGAAACCAAATGCCCTGGTGTATGTGCATGACCCTTACAGCGGACTTGACCAGGACATGCTGATTGGCGCTGTCACCTACGTGGATGATGAGAGCGGGTATAAGACACGCATCAGTGTGGTGCCCCCTGACACGTATGATCTGACCGGCGACAATGACCGGGTTAAAAAAGGCACGCGCCGGAGTGGACTGATCACCGCGAGGGGTGCATGAGCCGGAGCGTGCGGGATCTGTATATGTCCCTGCGCGGGCTGATCAGCCGGGCGGTTGTGCGGGATGTGGATGACAGCGGAGCCAACCAGACGGTGACGCTGGACACCCATTATGGCCGCACACGCGGCAAGGTGCCGGTCCATTATCCCTTCGGGTTCGGCAGTCATGTGCCGCACGATGGCGCGGTGACGGCGGTGGTGGCCGCAGGCGGTGACCATGCCGACCCGATTGCGTTGCCGCCCAGCAATCCTTCAGCCTCCCGCATGGGCAATCTGGCGGTAGGCGAAACGGTGCTCTATGACGCCGCCGGGCAGAAAGTCTATCTGAAGGATGGCAAGATTATCCGGGTGGACGCGGCTCAGCAGCTTGAGGTGCGTATTGCAGGCAAGAGCATCCTGACGGTAGACAAGGATGGCGCGACGCTGACCGGCACCCTGACTGTCAGCAAGGATATTATTGCCCAGGGTGACATGACGGCATCTGGCACAGTTACGGGCCAGAAGGACGTTGTGGGCAACGGCATCAGTCTCCGTGATCACACGCACACCAGTGCCGCAGCAGGTAGCCCAACCAGTCCACCCAAATAAGAGGGCGAACATTTCCGCCCTGCGACAATCCCGCATAATCCCGCATCAGGTGGGATATGGAGACGCCAACTACCCTTATGATGCGGTCAAACGCTGCTGGCAGGCTGAATCTTGTTGTCCAGGCTGGTGCTGGCGGGCGTGGCACGCTGGCGGTTGATGCGTCTCTGGCGACATGCGCCCAACTGGCGCTGCAATGCGACCGGCGTGCGGCATCTGATGACACCCTTCCAAATGAAATCAGTCTGCTGCCAGCACAGACCGGTGGCCTGCTGGCGCGCCGGGGTTGGATTGGCGATATCCTGATCGACACCCGGTTTGGTAGTCGGCTGTGGTTACTGGCGCGCGGAAAATATGATGAGGCAGACCGTCTGCTGGGGGCTGGCTATGCGGATGAGAGCCTGGCCAGCATCCGGGCGTATTGGGGTGTCAGCATCTCGGTAACCGCTACCCTGGTTGGCCGTGGCATCCTGCAGATATCCAGCGCGATTGGCGCGGTTTCGGTCTCCCGCACTGTGAGTGCAGCCGCATGAGCTGGGCGATCCCGACAACGCGCACTCTGGCGCAGCGTTTGGCCGCCTCCATGCTGGCGCAGCAGTTTGTGGCGGCAGACGGCACCGTTGTGCGTCTGGACCCCAATGCCCCCCATACGCTGGAGCAGATTTTGGGCGTTGTGTGGACGCTGGCACTTTCCGAAGTTTACAGCGCCATCCGCGACCAATTGCTGGAAATGATGGTGACGACGGCAACCGACGACGGATTGCTGTCCCAGCACGCCGAAGAGTGGGGCGTGCCGCGCAAGCCAGCTACCGGAGCCATTGGCAATGTGCTGGTCACGGTCAGCGCGGATGTGACGCTGCCCATTGGCACGGCTCTGGTGTCTGACGGCAGTGTGCAGTGGTTGGTGACCACGGCGACCACCATTGCGGCTGGCGCTATCGGCAGTGTGCCCGTGCAGGCCAACACCACCGGGACCGTCGGCAATCTGGCAGCCGGAACAGAGTTGACGTTGGTCTCTCCCGTAGCGGGTGTGACATCCGTTGTGGTGGATGATCAGGGGCTGGCCGGTGGCGCGGAGATTGAGGCCGTTGAGAGCTGGCGTGAGCGGATCATATCGAAGATCCGCAATCCGGTGGCGGGTGGCACCCCTACGGACTACGAGGGCTGGGCCAAGGATGCGGGCGCGGCTTACGTCAAGGTGATCCCTGAGGCGTATGGGCGTGGCACCGTGGGCATTGTCATTGCCATGGCTGGTCCTGCTGTGCCGACAGATGCGCAGGTTGCATCTGTGCAGGCGTATATTGATACCAAGCGGCCTGTGACGGCCAAGGTGACGGTGACAGCAGCCCAACTGGCGCAGCGCAGTCCTGCCGTGATGCTTAATCCGGATACCACATCAGCCCGCCAGCAGATTACTGCTGAGCTGACGGCCTATTATCCGTCCAAGGGTATTGGCGGCAAGCTGTATGTTGCTGAGATTGTGGCTGTGCTGACCACCATCAACGGCACCAGCAATGATCTGATTTCCCCTACGGCGGATGAGCAACTGGCGGACAACCAGATTGCCGTGCTGGGTGCGGTAGAGTGGCGGGGTGGCGCATGAGCCGCACGGCTGATCAGATCCGCGATGAATGGCTGCATGATCTGATGCCGCCCGGAGCCATTGAGCGCAGTCCGGATGGTAATCTGGCCAAGTTTCTGCTGGCTTTTGCAGGACCGTTCGCGGCGCTGGAAGGCGACATTGACGGTCTGGCACAGGAGATTTCGCCGCGCACGGCAGTTGGGCTTCTAGCGGATTATGAGGCTGTTCTTGGTCCTGATCCATGTGGGCGGGACCAGGGCAATCTGACGCTGGAGCAGCGGCAGGCGCTTGCCTATCAGCGCTGGGTTGCCGGTGCCGGTGTGACGCCTGCTTTTTTTGCCGCAATGGCGCAGGCCGCTGGCTACACGATCACGATTGAGGAGCCGGATACCCCGGTGCATGGCCGCGTGCGGTGCGGCGAGACGCGCTACGGCACGTCTGACCTGCGGTTCCTTTGGATCGTGACCCTTCCCGATAAATCAACAGGACTGGAGTGCCCCATGCAGCGGCTTTGCCCTGCGCACACGACCCTTGTTTTCAAATACGCGGACGCTGCCTGATGGTCGATTATACACAAACTGATGGTTTTGTGACGGACACCAAAGGCCGCAGGCAATATGCCAATCGTGACGATGCCAATCATGTCAAAGGGACTGAAATCGAAGCGGCTGACCATAATCAGGTGCGTAATGAGCTGGTTTATACGGTCAAGCAGGCAGGGATCACGCCAGATAACGATGATGACACGCAGCTCTATCAAGCGATCGGTAAGATCGCTGATGAACGGGCAGCATCTGCGGAAATTGGTTTTACCCCTGTGCAGCAGGGCGGCATTGAAGGTCTGACGGATGACAAGGTCCAGATTGGCAACAGCGCCAATGGTCTGGCGGCTTACGTATCAGGCAAACTGGTCGGGGTTTTTGCCTACACAGGCACTTATTTGCCTCTGTCTGGTGGCATTGTTGCGTGGCTTAATGTCAAAGGGGCGCTCAATGTTGGCGTGGGCGGCGGCTTTAACGGTGGGACTGCCCAAGGGTCTTTCAGGTGGACCAATCCGATCACTTTTGGCAACCCGAGCGCATCATCAAACAGTGCGTTTTGTGGCGGCCTGCAGATTGGCGACATTGTTAGTGATGCGGCCAATAACCAGTCCGGGATCAATCTGTTTGGATATGATTACTCTGGTGCCCGATATAATTGGTATTTCAGTTGGAACGGCAACATCATTACCCCAAAGGGGACTGTTGCATTTGCCTCTGATGTAGCGGCGGAGGCAACCCGCGCCACGACGGTTGAGAGCAATCTCCAGGGTCAGAAAGTCGATAAAGCCACCGGTGCCATGGCTGCGCTGTCCGTATCAATTGGTGCTGGCAGCTTTATGATGAGCAACACAGATGCGCCCGGATATGCGACCTGGATGCGGGCAACCAGCACTGGCAACGATGGCGTGCTGGATGTGTATAGCAATGCCGGGACTGCCAATAACAATGTGATGCGTCTCTGCGCTGACGGCTCTATCAGGATTATCGGCGGTGCTGGCGGATGGTTTTACATTGAGGGCGTGCGGGTCGCCATTCAGACAGATATTTCCGGGCTGCAAAGTCAGGTCAACGGCAAGCAGGCGGCAGGCGATTACGCGACCAATACGGCGCTTAGTAACGGGCTGGCGGGTAAGCTGGATATCTCGACGTATGAGGCTGATTTCAACAGCGGCGATAGTCGTGTCCATGACAGCCCATATGGCAAGCGCACCCAGCATTTCCGGGCTACGGCAAATGCCGGGGATTACATAACCTTCCCCGCCAAAATGGGCTCAGTTGATGCCTGCACGGTCCAGGCGGAGGCCAATACGGACTATAACTGTAAAGGCTACAATCCCGACAACAACGGCACTTATCTGCACATTAATGGTGGGGGTACCAACGTGCAGGTGGCTGTCATCGTCTCAGGAACAAAACCATGACGGACACAACTCTCACCGGTGCGGGGCTGATCGCGTCCGCGTATCCGGCGCGGTATTATGCGCAATATGACCGCACCGCCGCCGGGATCACACCGGTGACGGCGCTGATTGATACGCTGGCAGATGCCACGGTTGTCAATGCACTGCCCGCAGCAGCCGATATGGTGGCGCTGACGACTGATCAGTGGGCCTTGGCACAGACGGCTCTCTCCCTGCACGTCCAGGATGGAGCGCTGCTGTATCCGGACCGGTATTATGCGGAGTATGATGCGTCCGCTTCCCAGCCGACCAAGGTCATATCTTGGACGGATATGTGGGAGTGGTCTGACCTGACCGGAGCGCCCGATATCAGTAACCTGCTGGCTGTATCTGCCACGGATTGGGCGGACCAGTCTTACCGGCGTAATGGACGCGGTGTGCAGGACGGCAAGATCATTGATTATGTGCCGCCTGTGCCCATCGCCCTGCAGGCGCAGATGGTATTGTCAGGCGTGCCTGGGCAGACATGGGCCAAATTTGGCAGCCTTGGCGCAACGGTGCCTGAGGCGTGGGTGGCGTATCAGCAGGCGCTCAAGGCGATTGCTGATGGCAAGGATACCACCTCCACCACGCTGCCAGCGGAGCCCGCGAGCTGATGGCGGACTTTACCTTCAAGCGCGGCACGACGTTTTTGATCACGTGCATTGTCCAGGACCGCACAGGCGTGCCGGTTGATCTGGGCCGTGTGCGTGTGGCTGCGGATCTGCGCGATGCACAAAACACGCTGATTGCTCCGCTGGAGGCCAGTGTGGTGCCGGATCAGCCAGGCACCTACACGCTGGCCTATCCGGGAGACACAAGCGGTTGGCCCCTCACGGTGCTGCGCACGGATGTGCAGTTTACGGACCTGGACGGCACCATAATGCAGACACAGACCATCACGATTGCTGTGGTTGATAGGGTAACACAATGAGCGCGGTTATTGATCCGATGCGGTCAAATGGACCGTTGGCTGTAACTATTGCCGGGAGCGCCCCTGGGACCAAGGGTGATCCGGGGTTGAGTGTGTCATCTGTGGTTGTGGATGCTGCAGGCAACCTCGTGTTTACCATGTCTGACAAGAGCACGATCAAAGCGCCATTGGACGCGGTGGTGCAGCTTGCGGCGATGCGGGCAGCGACGACGATTGGCAGCAATTTTGACGATATCGCCCTGAGCGTAAAATCTGCGGCTGGATCAGCACAGACTGCGGAGCAGGCAAAAGCGGGCGCTGGCCAGTCCGCTCAGGTGGCACAGGCTGCGGTGACACAGGCGTTGCCGTTACTGCAATCTGCGCAACAGGCTCTCTCTGGAGTGAGTGCAGAATCAACTGCCGCCAAG
Organism: Acetobacter tropicalis; assembly: GCF_030644465.1. Taxonomy (NCBI): domain Bacteria; kingdom Pseudomonadati; phylum Pseudomonadota; class Alphaproteobacteria; order Acetobacterales; family Acetobacteraceae; genus Acetobacter; species Acetobacter tropicalis. The sequence goes on from NZ_JAUYUW010000001.1 coordinate 2,535,450, forward strand.
GTGCTGATCACAGCCGCTCAGGCCGGTATCGCCCCGCTACATGAGCGCGGGTGGTGGGATGCCAGCGCCAACAACCCCCAGCTCACCAGTGGCACCGGGACTGAGGGCGACGTCTATTACGTGAGTGTGGCGGGCAATACTGCTCTGGATGGCAACGCCAAATGGGATGTTGGCGATGCCGCCTGGTTTTTTGGCGGCCAATGGCAATATTATTCGCGCGCCGTCTGGCCAGCCATTGCAAAATCCATCACGGCCCTGCGGGATATTACCGTTGCCGGGATCAAGACAGGCGGGGGTGGATCACAGCTATGGGCAGTAGCTTGGCTTAATGCATTTGCCGAGATTCTGGCTGGCATCCAGGCTGATGGATCTCCGATTTTTCCGGGTGTGCGGGCTCGGGTTGGTCCGCATAAGTTTGAGCCAGGGGCTCTGTCCGGTGCGGGGATGATCCTGCTGGATGATCTGGGGAGTGTCCTGGATAACAGCTCATCGCGCACCTGGCCCGGTCTGGACGATGCAGGCCCGTCACCATCGCCTATAGCGCGCCGACTGCTGGCACGCGGTCCTGGCGTAGGGGACTGCGCATCGCGGGGGTTTGGGGCTGGATCTCTGTGGCTGTATGACGGGGCTCTCTATCGTAGCCTCTACGATGCCCAGGACGCTGCCTGTTGGGATGTCCTTACGGACCAAGCCGCTGCACCGCTTGCGGCAGGATTTGGGTCGGCTCTTGCCGCTGCGTACGGACTGGATGCCATGGTCAGCGGATATACAGGGCCTGCGATTGACGTGGTTACGACTGTGGCCGCTGCTCCGGTCACGACGACTGTGGCCGTTGGGGCAGATGGACGCCTGGACCAGATTGCACTGGATACGGTGTTGGCATTGGCTGACGCCGGGACCAGTGCGACCGTTAGCCGATGGTATGATCAGAGCGGTGGCGGCCATCATCTGACTGTTCCCTCCGGAGCGAGCGCTCCGCGTATTGGTCAGGCACAGGTCAACGGACGTCCATGCATCAGTTTTGACACAACCGGGGCCGCCGTGCCGCTGCGGTTAGCCAATGCGGATATCTCGTTTGGCGCTGGCACGTTTACCGTGTGTGCGGTTGGGCGGGCATCAGGGACCAACTGCTCCGGGGATGATCGTATATCGGCCATATCTGTTGGATCAGGCACTGCGCGGATTGCGACCGTGTCAGGGATAGACGAGGACGCCCATTTGGGGCTGTGGGACGGAGCCGTGCTCCAACCCGGCCACCTGATGCAGTCGTCTAATCCGGGTGTGATGGGCATATCTGCTGCGGGCAAGGATACTGTTACTGTCTGGCACGGATCAACGCCCGACCCTGTCACTGTGACAGCAGCAGCCCTGGCTGGGGATTTAACCGGCCTGAGCATAGGGAGCGGTGATGGCTTGTCCTATGCTGCCAATATCCAGTGTGTCGGACTGATTGCTCTGACATCCGCAATGACACAGGCACAGGCGGATCTGCTGACACGTCGGTCTGCGCTCAGATACGGGTTTGCGCCCCAGACGGCCTACCGTGTTATCTGCATAGGAGACAGCCGGACAGCCGGTTTTCTCAATCAGGATGGCGCGTGCTGGCCCACGATGTTGCCAGATTATCTGGATGATCCTGCAGATATCTACAATGTTGCGGTATCGGGATCGACCACGCGAGACGCGGTCAATTACACGCTGGCGTCAATCCAGGCCGCCCTCTCTGGCTCTGCGGTCCCAACACTCTGCACCCTATGGTTGGGCGTTAATGATTTTGGGCGCATCGGCGGATCAGACTATTCGGTGCATGCACGCATCAAGACGTTGATTGACGGTGTTGTTGCGGCGGGGGCGCGTCATGTGTTCCTGATTTCCGAGGCCCCGATGGAAAATCAGCTGACATGGCAGGGTGCAACGGCCAGCGGATATTTTGGTCAGCATGTGACGCTGATCAACCCTTTCACATCCGGTCGCCCGTTGGCTGACCATACCGATGCCGTCCTGTGGCACGCAGATGGCGTGCACCCCACACGTGCTGGGGACAGATGCCTGGCCTCTGTTGTGGCGGACGCAATCAACACATATTTTGAGGGGCTCAACCCATGACCGTTGTGCAGACACACACCATTATTGGCCAGACAGCAGCGCGGGGGTTGGTTGGCATCCTGCTGCCGATTGCACGTCAGCCAGTATATTATAATCGCTTTGTCAGTGATGCTCTGAGCAACCTGGCCGAGGGCGGCAAGAGGGCGGCTGTTGCTGTGGGAGCGCCTGCGGTTGTTGCTGGTCCGCCGTCTTATCTCCCGGCAGCGGGGAGCGCTACGGGCATTGTTACGCCTGCATCAATGGCTGGGGATTGCACCCTGCTGGTGGCCGCCCGTAAGCCTGCGCAGGCAACTGGAGGTTTCCACGTCGCGCCTCTCATATCCAACTACTACACAGATGCATCCGGCAAATGGCAAGGTATCCTCTTTGGCCACGACACCTATGATCAGACGCAGGATTTGCCAGTGCTGTGGGCAGTCGAGAGCGAAACCGGGTCCAGCAATCAGATGGGGGGAGACCTGATCACCACGGCTCAGGGGCAAGCGTGGAATCTGCATTCTGTGCGGCTGACGGGCGTTGGGCAAAAAGGCTACACGGCGATTATCAGCAACCATACGACCGGCACAACCAAGACCATTACATCCGACAACACGATCCCTCTGCTGCCCGCCACTCCTAATTTTGCGGTTGGTACGACATTTATTGCGTCCAATGGTGGTCTGGTGGATCACGCAGACATCTTGTGTGCCGGGATATTTGATACCGCCTTATCTGATGATGATCTGCAGGCCGTTGTCGATATTGAGCGCCGCTGGCAGTCCAGCATTAACGGCGTCACGCTCTGATATGATTGGTCTGCTGGCGCTCTGGCATTCATATGGTGGTCTCGTAACGGGGGTCGGTGGAGTGGCTGGCGGCTGGTATGGCCGGATCGCCAGGACGCATGCTCTTGAGCGACGGGATCGACTGGATGCGGGAGCACAGGCGCTCCGCCTGACGGAGATGCTGACCGCCCGCGAGCGTGTCCTGAGTGACCGGCTTGATACGCTGCAGCAGCACCATTGGATGCTGATGGATCAGGTGCAGGACGTTTATGCCGAGGCTATTGCAGTCCGGCTGATCGTGCATGATCTGGACGCTATTGCGGGCAGACCCCTGCGCCAGTTTCGGCCTCTGCCGCCATACCCATTCCCTGCCCAGGATGATCAGGCAGCTTCTGGTGAGACATCCATATCGTCAGGTGGCGAGGATAATAAGTAGTCATTTAGGATGTCTTTAGAGACCCTTTAAAAGGCTCTTCAGACGGCCTTCATAGTATTGTTTTTGGGTTCCAAATTATGTGGCTGTGAGTTCCAAACCATGCGGCCCGCTACAACCTGCTTCAGCCAGTCTTTGCGTGTAGCGAATGGACACATACTGACAGCCGCGATCTGAATGATGGGTCACTTTTCCCTCAGGTTGCCTCTGGCACAGAGCCTGCTCAAGGGCATCCAGTACGAAGTCGGCATGGGCCGTTTAGGAGACACGCCAGCCCACAATAACCCGGGGAAACACATCAATGATGAAGGCCACATAAACAAAGCCCTGCCAGGTGGAAACGTAAGTAAAATCCGAAACCCAGAGCCTGTTGGGGGCTGGTGCATGAAACTGGCGCTGTACCAGATCCTGTGGACAGGGGCGTGCCGGATCGGGCCGTGTGGTTCTGACCTCCTTGCCACGAATGACGCTTTCAGCCCCATCCGGCGCATCAGCCGCTCTACCGTGCAGCGGGCGACATCCAGACCTTCACGTTTGAGCTGATACCAGACCTTGCGCGCTCCATAGACGCAAAAATTATCGTTCCAGACCCGGCGGATTTCATGACACAGTTCTTTGTTTTTCTGGTTGCACAAACAGGGATTTTTCTGTCTCGCCTGATAAGGATAAGAGGCAGATGGTGCAATCGACAGAACCCTGCAGATTGACCCGACAGCATATATCTGCCGATGCTCCTCAATGAAGCGTGTCATGGTCTGAAGATGCGGTCGAGCTCTCCTTCCGCAAAATATGCTGACGCCTTGCGCAGGATTTCATTGGCCGGCCGCAGTTCGCGGTTCTCTCGCTCCAGTTGCCTGATCGTCTCCCGATCAGGAAGATCACTTACCGCAGGTGCATTGGCCCGCTCATGCAGACGGGTCCATTTTGACAGCGTGTCAGGATGAATATCCAGCTTTGGCGCTATTATCATCACTGCGGACCAGCGTGATGGATGGTTCTCCTCTTCCTCCAGAACCATGCAGGCTGCACGGTCACGAAATTCAGGCGGAAAACGCTTCGATTTGTTGCTCATGAATTCTTCTTACCTCTCGGGTCGTTCTGCCTCCACAAATCCCAGGGCAATTCACTTCCAGCGCGATTCGGAGATCTTGAAACAGTTCTGGATCAGCCCATCCGGCAGCTCCGCCTCGGGTAGCTCGGCGTCAAACACCATCCGCGTGGTGACATCGCCGACAGCCAGCACTACGGCGTCGACGAGTGCGACGGCGTTCAGGAATCAGATCGCCCATTCTCTGGCGGGCGGGGCCAATGCATCGACCTGTTCGGGCTGCCGTTCTCGGGCATGGCGGTGATCGCCATGTTGCTGCTCACCGGCATTTCGCTGAAGAACGCCATCCTGCTGGTGGATTTCGCCATCCATGCCGAGCGCGCACGCGGCATGACGGCGCGCGAGGCTATTCGGGAGGCGTGCCTGCTGCGGCTGCGGCCCATCGTCATGACCACCTTTGCCGCCGCTCTTGGCGCGCTGCCACTAATACTGATGGGCGGCTGCGGCGAGGAACTGCGTCAGCCATTGGGTATAGCGCTGATCGGTGGCCTGCTCGTCAGTCAGGCCCAGACCATGTTTACCACGCCAGCACTCTATGTGGTGGTGGGGCGGCTTATCGGGCGGAGGAGATAAATGATATGTCTGATGGCAGTAATACGAGATTGTATTCCACATGACTTGGGTCTCATCCGGCGTAAAATAGGGTTTGACAGAATTAAAATTTACCTGCTGACAGCAGGTTGATGTCCTGCGCAAGAAGAGTTTGCGAATGATTCTTAAAAATGCTAGGAAGCCTTAGCTCTCATTGGATACCGGCATAAAATGCAGGACACAATCGCCCTTTTAACGGATATTATTGTCGATGAACGGCCTGTGCTTTTGCGCCTGATGTACCGTATCATTCGTAATAAAGAAGCAGCAGAAGACGCTGTACAGTCTCTATTTGAGAAAATTCTGCGTATTGAGCAGCCAGGCCTGATTACTAACCCCAAAGCTTATCTCTACCGTTTGGCCTCTAATCTTGCCATTGACCACGCCCGTCGTATCGGGCGGCAGGATGATGTGCAGGATAGCATTCATGACCTGCTTTGGCTGGAAGATGACAAACCTTCGGCAGAGCAGCATACGGCTGCTAAAAAACAGCTCGAAAATGTTGAAAATATTATAGAGACCATGCCAGAACCCATGAAAACCTTTTTCTACCTAAACCGTTTTCAGGGATTGACGCAAACTGAAATTGCCAGCCGCCATGGTAAATCTGTCTCTATTGTCAATCGTTATATTCATCAGGCCCTGGAAAGGTTGTCTTGCGCCAGAGATAAATGATATTCTTTTGTCAGGGTCATGATGTGTCAATATCCTGCTGATATCGCCTTGATAATATGACAATAAAAAACAACTGAGTACGGACAAATCTTGATCAGCGCGCACAATGAGATAGCAAAAACTGCACGGTTCTGGATTGTTCGCATGGCATCAGGCAAGATGACAGCGGATGAACTGTCTGAATTTCAAAAATGGCGGCATCTCTCCCCCGAACATAACAGAATTTTTGAAAGTGAGCGCACACTCTGGCGCACGCTTGCCGTTACACCCCTACAAGACCACACTTTGCAGGTCTCCGCGCACCGTATGCAGCGCAAGCATAAATTTAAAACACGTCTTTATACTCTGACCGCACTTGCTGCATCGGCAGTCTTTTTGTTGTACACACCCACCCTCAAACTATGGTTACAGGCCGACCAGTGGACCGGCACATCTGTTCGCACGGTCATGTTAGCTGATGGTTCCGAGGTTGTTCTTGATAGCAATACCGCTATTACGGTGCATTACACAGCCACTCGCCGGGATATTGGTTTACTGCGCGGGAATGCTCTTTTTAAAGTTCGGCATGACCCTGCTCGGCCTTTTCAGGTTGCAGACAGGTACGGCAAGGTGGAGGACATAGGCACTGTTTTTGAGGTGCGCGACCAGTTGGAGAAAGTGAGCGTCTCGGTTCTTCAGGGGTGTGTTGATGTGCATGGCTCCGAGTCCTCCCGTGTTGCAGCGCGTCTGCACGAAGGGGAGCGTTTTACCTATGGCGGGCATGGAGATGCTGTATTTGAGAAAAACATAAGCCCGAACGATATTGCAGTCTGGGCGCGGGGTGAGTTGATGCTGGATAACGCAACAGTACCCGAGGCTGTGCGGGCTATGGCACGCTATCTGCATGGTGCGGTCTATGTTTGGGGAGGAAAAGCAAAAGATATCCGAATAAGTGGGTCTTTTCGCTTGGACCGGATAGATGATGCACTCAAAACCATTGCGGCTACCGCAGGGCTGAAAATGCTTTATCTGCCCGGTCATATTCTGGTGTTACGGCCTTTATAATAACGGAAAAGGCCGCCTGAACAGAGTGTAGGGTACGCTTACCAGTGGTAACCAATCGTGCCATAAACAACGCGCTGGTTACCGTAGTGGCAGAAACGGGTTGAACCGCACTGAACATATGTATTATTTGCAAAATTTGTCATGTTCAGGCGAAAATTTAACCCGTTTACGGCTTTAAATACTTCTCCTGCGTTCCAGCTCATACCCGTGTCAAACAGTATAAAAGATGGGTTTCGGAAAGAGTTGGCCTGGTCTGCCCAGCTTTTATCTTGATACCGGACACCAAAATTGACCGAAAGACCAGGGGCAAGGCTTTTAGGCAGGTGGTAATCAAGGAAGCCTGATGCCGCATTGGTTGGTTGCTGCACAAGGCGTTTACCCAAAAGAGAAACACTTTCACCAGAAATGGTGTTACCTGTTAAAGTTGTGCGCGAATTGTAAACTTTATTCCATGTATAATTCAGGATAAGGTCAAGGCCCTGTGCCAGGTTAGCATGTGCTGAAACTTCAACCCCCCGGGATTTTACTTGTCCTATTTCGCTACTATATTGTGGAAAATAAGGATCACTGACCAGCACATTATTTTCAGAAAGATCATAATAAGCAACGGTCATAAAAGACTGAAGATGCGGGATCTGATATTTCAGCCCAACCTCCCATTGGTGCCCGCTTAGCGGGTCGGGTTGAACAAGGTTTCCTGCGCTATAAACCTTCCCGGTTTGCGGCATGAAAGACTTCGAATAATTGAAGTAGGGAGCAAGCCCAATTTTGGAAACATAATTGATGCCAACATTCCATGTAAACGGTCTGTTAAACATTTTTCCGTAGCCATTCCAGTCTTGCCGCCCTGCAAGGGTTACATAGAAACGCCGCCAGTTAATCTGGTCTTGAAAATAAATACCGTCTTGCCAGTAAGCATATTTTTCCGTTGTAGATTTGCCGCCCGTAGCCTGAATATAATCTGAAAACGTATATTGATTATAAAGCGGGTCAGTAATACTGACCGCAGGGGCAGAAGCAAAGCCCCAGCTTCCCTGCGACCATTGACCACGATAATCAACGCCTACAAGAAAGGAGTGAGAAACAGGGCCGGTTTTCATTTTGTAACTCACATTGGCCGTTAACTGTGAAGAGCGCCCGTGTGCATCACTATTACAAAATGCTGAGCGCTTCATGATATTTTTTGTAACATCAACCGCACCAGACATCAGGCTGCAACTTCCATCACTTTGTGCATCAAACCGGGCTGTTACGTTAAACTGGAGATTTTTTGTAAATTCATGATGAAAAAGGGCTTCCAGCATATATTGCCGGTTCCAGTTTTCATTAAAAGCCGGGTCACCATAAAATCGTGAAACAGGTATGCGGCCTGTCGGGCTTTTAATCAAGCTTCCATAGGCGGGAATGCCAATCCATGGGCTCCAGCTTTGCGGGTCATAGGCAAATTGCCCAATAAGCGTAATATCGGTTTTTTTGTCTATTTTCCATTCAATATCACCCTGTGTCGCAAGGCGTTTATAGTGGTTATATTGAGTTTGAGAGCCTTGCGTAACACCCATGCCAATAAGCCTGTACAGCACAGTGCGGCTTTTGTTTAAAGGGCCGCTCAGGTCGATCTGCCCCTGGTAGCGCCCGTAATTGCCAAAGCCAACATTTGCCTGCCCTTGCGCTTTTTCTGTTGGGCGCTTCAGCGTCATGTTTATCAGGCCGCCGGGGTTGGCCTGCCCATACATGACAGAGGAGGGGCCGCTCAGCGCTTCAATCCGGTCAAGAAAAAAGGGATCGGTTACGGATGTGCCATTCAGAAGGCCATCCACAAAAGTATAGGACTCAAACCCGCGTTGATGCACAGGCTGAAACAGGCTGGCCGAGGGTGTACTGTCGTTTGCAGTCAAACTGACAACCCCAGGTGTATAACGAAGCGCAGCACCAATGGTCAGAGGTTGGAGGTCATCCATCTGCTGTCGGGTTACAACGTAAACAGATTTGGGCGTGCTGATTAAAGGTGTGTCCGTGCGGGTAGCAGATGCACTGCGCGTTGCCACAAACCCTACACCGGGTCCGTAAGCAGATTGTGCGTCTTGTAGTACGGTCACTCTCCCCCCTACACGCACAGGCCCTAACATGATGGCTGAGTTTTCTTTGCCAAGAGTGGCGCTGTGAGCGCCGGTAAAACGGGGCGAAAGGCCTGTGGCCGTCGCCAGTCGGGTAAGTGCCTCTTGCGCTGTCATGGTGCCAGATATTGCCGTTGAGCGGGCGTTCCCTGCGGCAAGGGTGGGGTAGGCTACCTGCACACCAGATTGTTCAAGGTAGTGTTGCAATGCCGTGCGAAGTGGTTGTGCCGGAATTGAAAAATGGTGTGTAGCTTCGCTGTTACTTTCTGCCGCATGGGCCGCCCGTGACAGCAGGCCAGGCGCGATGGTGGATGTGAGGAGAGTAAGGTAGAGGCTCACAAGAGGGGCTGACGCGTTGCGTCGTATATCATCCATCGGCTCTGGTTTCCTAAATGCAACTGAGATGTGTTCTCAAAAAGAAAGTTATAAAAGGAAGACGAAATGAAAGTGCGGGTCTTCACATCCGGGTAAGTTTTTTTTGAGATTTTCTTTCTGCGGAAAAATCATCTGAAAATTATGCAGGCAAGTGTAGAGTAATAAATGGTATATTCAGTTTTTAGGATAGAATATCACATTAAAATTTTCAAATTATTAGTATATATTAAATAAAATTTATACAAAAGGATGCTGTATATTTAATTTAAATATTCTAAAAATAAATAATGGTAAAGAAATGGAGTGGTGTTTCGGGAGAAAGCGCAAAATCGAATGTCGGTCTAAACGCAAGGTCGGAGGAGGCTTGCCTGCTTTCATTTATAGATGGCTTGTGGCGTCCTGAAGAGGGTTGCTGTGGTGCTGGCTAACATAGTTCTGATTGTCCAGCCGAGCATTAGGGTCGCTACCCGTATATTCCACCCAGATAACTACCGAGCGGCACGGCGACGACGGTGGCCACAGAAATTCCGCTGAAAATGATGGATAAAGCGCTCGGCCGCAGTGGCGCCGGCACAAGGCGCATCGCCACTGCGGCCGCCATGCTCCAAAATCCTCCCAACGCAATGCCCAGCAGGACCCGCATTATGAGAAGTACGATGAGACTGGATGACAGAGCGGCAAAAAGATTGGACGCGATCATCAACACACTGAATGCAAGCAGCACAATGCGGCGATCGACCCGTCGCGTCAGGCTTGCAGTCAACAGTCCCGAAAACATGGCGATCGCAGCCGTTACGGTGATAGCCTGTTCGGCTAGAGCTTCTGAAACACCCAGTCTCGCTGCCAAGGGTGTCAAAAGGCTTGCGGGCAGAAACTCCGCTGTGAGAAGCCCGAAAACCCCCATTGCCAGTGAAAAGACGGCCATCCATGCGGGAGATGTCGGCTCAATGTTCTCTATACTGGCGATGTAAGATCCAGAGGTCTCTAGAAATTCGTCACTGATGAGAAACGTCCTTAGAATTGACTTTGCAACCTAAGCTAGACGGCATGCACGGGACGATCTATGATTAATAATCTGTTTTTCTTGATCAAAACACCGGAATATTTTTAGCGTTGGACCAGATCGCCCCATCCTCAGATCTCATGAACGAACTGTTTCTCGGGATGCGTCTGCGCGGGCTTCAGTATCGTCGTGTTTATGCTGAGGCCTCTTTTGGTTTTGCTTTCAGGGCAAAACCCGGTTGCGCCTATTTCTATTTCCTGGCAACCGGCATGGGAAAACTTCGGAACGAAAATTGTGAGATTCAGACACTTTCAGATGGCAATGCGGTTTTTCTTCAGTGGCTGCATGGAATTTGATCTCGGTGGCCTTCAGGGGCTTGTCCCCCTGATGCCGGAAATCATGATGATTGACGCTACAATCCAGCGTTACGACGAACTCATGCCGATTAGCGGCCATGGAGCAGGAGGCGCGTGTCGGACGCATAGGAGATGCTGGCGTGCTCGCACGTCTGGCAGATGTCGTGATGGCAGTCATTGTCCGAGGCTGGGTTGAATGCGGTTGCGGCAACCAAAACTGTCCCGTGCTATTCTTGCCCTGCATCGTCATCCCGGACACGACTGGACTGTGGCGGAACTGGCAACTGAAAGTGGTCTTTCACGATCGGTGTTTGCAAAGCGCTTCCAGGAGGTGATCGGCGTTTCACCTTTGCGTTACGCTGGAGAACTGCGAATGCGCATTGCCTGGACTTGGCTTGCTTACGACAGAATGTCTATCGAGAGCGTTGCCGATCAGCTTGGTTATAAGTCTCCGGCAGCTTTTAGCCGCGCTTACAAACGCATTGTTGGTGTACCGCCCGGTTACAGCCGTCGGGCAGTGGAATAATAGGTTTCATTCAGAAGCTTTTTGGTAATAATTAAACAGAAGATTGTCCGCTTAAAGCCAGATGATATTCGAAAGCTGACCTCCCGCCCTGACCTGCCTGTCAGCTCAGTGATACAAAAGTAGACGGGCAGTAATCGCCCTTATGTCGGACGTAAGAGGAATTGCTTCAGTTTTCGGAAAGCAGCCATATATAGGGATGATAATATGCGCATAGAAATGTGCATGAATATGTGCTTTACTCCGGTTTCGAGGGCATGGAGTAAAGCTATGGTTAGCCAGCATTCCACCAGCCTATTACGTGGTCCGACTAATGAGACGTTACGGGCTCAGCTACTCGAAGAAGCCAAATCGCTTGATCTCAACATATTGCAGGCCTGCGAACAGGGGTGGAAGTCAGCGATCGCTTCGATCCGTGCTCAACAATGGCTTGCAGACAATCGCTCGTCCTTCGAAGCATCCCGACAGTATGTCGAAGAGAATGGTCTTCTTCTCGCGGATTATTGGAACTTCTGAATGGTCCCGTTTTGATATGTATCGTTTGGCCGGACGAGGTGAAGCGCGTTTCGTTTTAGATGTGCAGGCAGACCTGCTGGACGCGTTGGGTAACCGCATTGTGGTGCCATTTTTATAACAGAAAGTGGCACCCAAGCCGGCAAAGAGACTGAATTCGGTTTATGTAATCGTCGATGACCAGTCGTTCATTATGATGACACAGTTTATGGCTGCTGTGCCTGAACGTGATCTGAAGAAAGTCGTGACTTCATTGTCTCTTTATCGGGATGAAATCACTCAGGCTATTGATCTGCTTTTAACTGGTTTCTGAGAGACAGTCTTACGGCTTGTCGTCAGCTAAGCAGGATGATGATTGAGGCGAACTGCACGGCTGCGCGGAAGGTCGATTTTAGTTTATCGTAGCGGGTTGCGATAGCGCGAAACTGATTGATTTCATTGAAGAACCTTTCAACAAAATTCCGTTCGCGGTAGAGAGAAAAATCGGTTTTCCGTCGTGTCGTTCTGTTGCGTTTTGGCGGGAGGACCGGAGTAATCCCGCGCTGTATCAGCCGATCGATCAACCTGTGCGCGTCATACGCCTTGTCAGCAAGGAAAACATCCGGGTCGATGTTTTCCAGAAGCGGTTCCGCCTGAGTGATATCGGCATCCTGTCCCGGTGTGATGCTGAGTTCCACCGGATTACCCAGAGCATCGCAGATGGCATGGATCTTTGTAGTCAACCCGCCCCGTGATCGTCCGATGGCCTGATCCTTGCCCCTTTTTTGAGAGATCCGGCACTATGCTAATGTGCCCGGACAATTGTGCTGTCGATCATCATGTATTTGTTGTCGTGATCAGCGGCCAGATAACGAAATATCCGTTCGATGACGCCGGTTTCACACCAGCGGGGCAGACGCCGGTGCACGTTTTTCCAGTCCCCGAAATGGGCAGGAAGGTCACGCCATGGAATGCCCGCGCGATAGCGATAAAGCACCGCCTCCGCGAACAGACGGTTGTCCGCTGCAGTGCCGCCGACATAGCCTTCTCGACCGGGAAGAAGATCCTTTATCTGATCTCACTGGTCATCGCGTAAACTATAGCGCCGCATCTGTCTGTCTCCCCCCAAAAACGGGAAAACAGTAGGCACACGTAGACACAAAGTACAACCCTCACGTGCCACACTCAGGGCTTAACTGACGACACGCCGTAGGTCTGTCTCACATTTCCAAAAACGGGCCTGATTTTCACGCGGTAGCGGGAAAGACGGGAGATTCAAAGAATAGACTATATCGTGCCCGACTGCCAAAGATGCTTATCAGAGTTGCGTTGAACAAGAACTGCGCTCATGGGGTGAGAGTTTACATAAATTTTAATGATGTCCTCATTCGAAATGTTGGCCCATTTGTTAATTTTTATTGAAAAATGTTAGATTTTCACTGTCAATGACGATCACTGCAAGCTTCTGAGATAGACGGATCATCTGAGGCGAGGTCAGCACAACCTGTTTCCTCTGTATCAACAACGTTGAGTTGAAACGCCTTTTTTGAGGTATTCATACCAATACGGACCAACTACTACATGATAGTTTCATCTCAGAAATTCTCAATATTTCCTTACAACGTTCTCAGAGCTGCAAGAAGGCGTTCGCATGATCGAAAATCAACAGTCAAAAAAACAGTTCCAAGTCTACAGAAGACCTTGGAAAGTTATAATAGATCCTCTAGGAATATTATCAGATACATTATGCCCGACAACAATGTTGAGAGCTATTTGAATCCCTAAAAAACGCCTTTGCGAATGGATATGTTGTGCAGAAGATCACGGGGCAGATCGAAGAGATCTCGAAACACAAAGCCGATAGTTTCTCTGAGGCGCTCGTGCGTGGTCTTGCTGTTATCAATGCCTTTGGGTCTGTGCATCCGGCAATGACCTTGAGTGAGGTCGCTGCCAAATTGGCTTTGCCTAGGGCAACGGTGCGTCGTACTCTTCTGACACTTGTTCATCTGGGTTACATGAGGTTGGAGGGACGGCTGTTTTCCCTTCGTCCTTCCATTCTTCGGCTTGCCACGGCCTATCTAGGGGCAGACCCGGTTTCAACTGTGATGCAGCCGGTGTGTGAAGAATTGAGTATGAAACTGGGTGTTACCTGTTCTGTGGCGGTTTTGGATGGACAGGAGGCTGTCATGATTGCTTATGCGTGTCCGCGTGGTGGGTACGGTATGGCGAGTGAAGGTATAGGGCTGCGTCTGCCGGCACTTTCGAGTGCAGTGGGGCGGGTTCTAGTGTCAGGTCTTGACGACGGGCATCGCGAAGACTTTCTGGATCACGTGGATATTAAAACCGTGACGCCCTATACAGTTACGGAGCGTGCCCATTTGCAGAAGCTGCTTATGGATGTCATGAACGAACGCTATGCCTTGGTGGATCAGGAGGCTGAACTGGGGTTCCGTTCTTTGGCTGTGCCGCTGTACCGTCATAATGGTCAGATGGTGGCGGCATTGAACGTCGGATTGCGTGTTGAATTGGCGACATTGAAAGAAATGAAGAAGAAATTTCTGCCTCGTCTGAAAGAGGTTTCTGCCTTAATACAAGAGCAGCTTGTCTAACACGGCTCTAGAGATCTTCATCGGCTGGTGTAAGGGGCGGGGCATTGGCAGCGCGCCATTTGGTGATGATTATGGCCCCTGTCAGAAGTGCGGTCAGGGCGATCAGCGTTGCGCTGATAGGGTGTGTGAATAGAATGGCTGCATTGCCGTGTGAAAGCAGCATTGTTCTGCGCAGGTTTTCTTCAAGCATTGGCCCCAGAACGAAACCGAGCAGAAGGGGGGCGATTGGAAAATCCAGAAAAATCATGATCGCACCGAGAAGGCCGAAAAAAAGTACCTCCCAGATGTGGAACAGGTTATTTTGGGTTGTGTAGACACCGATTGCGATGAAAAAAATTGCACTGGGGAACAGTATTCGATGCGGAACCCGTAGCATCCAGACCCAGATTCCGATCAGCGGCATATTGAGCACCAGAAGTAGGATATTACCGATCCAGAAACTTGCGATCAGCCCCCAGAAAATATCGGGATGTTCGTTGATCAGTTGTGGACCTGGCTGGATGCCGTGAATCAGCAAGGCCCCCAAGATAAGTGCCATCATGGCATCACCAGGGATGCCTAGGGTCATTGTCGGAATGAAATCAACCTGGGTTTTTGCGTGGGATGCTGCTTCAGGTGCAGCAACGCCTTCAATCTGCCCCGTCCCGAACAGCGAAGGGGTGGAGGAGAGACGCCGTTCAAATGCGTAAGCCACGAAGGTTGCGATTGTAGGACCTGTTCCAGGAAGGGCGCCAAACAGGGTGCCGATGCCAGTACCCCGAAGCATGGCGGGAAAAGCCCGTTTCAGGTCGGAACGGCTGGGTATGAGATCCCGCAGGGTGAGCGAAGCATGTGGGATAACTGGTGGTTCACGGTTTACGTGCATGATGAAATCAGCAATGCCGAATAATCCCATTGCCATGGCAACCAGTTCAACGCCGTCGGCCAGATTGAATGTTCCGAATGTAAAACGCAGGCGTCCGCTATCTCCGTCGATGCCAACCGTGCCAACAAGAAGCCCGATGAGCGTTGAGGCCAGACTGCGTACCAGTGGGCCACGGGACATAGTGGCGCCGATCAGCAGCCCCAGAAGCATGATTGAAAACATTTCCGGCGCACCAAAGCTGTCCGCAACGTGTACCAGAAGAGGGGAAGCCAAGATCATGATGATGATCCCGATTGACGCGGCCACGAAGGAAGACAGCATTGTCGTGCCAAGGGCGAGACCTGCCTGTCCGCGGCGCGTCATGGGATAGCCATCTAGGCAGGTAATGGCGTGGGGAGGGTGGGAAGGAAGGTTGAGCAGAATGGCGCTGATGGCCCCCCCATACTGCGAGCCATAGAAAATGCCTGCCAGCATCAGGATCGCGGCTACCGGATGCATGGTGTATGTCAGGGGAAGCAGGATGGACATGGTAGACAGAACCCCCATGCCTGGCAGGACGCCAATGAGGTTTCCGACAACGATTCCGAACAGGCACCAGAGCATGTTGTGCCACTGGAACGCTACGGAAAAGCCATAGAGCAGGTCTGTTAAAGAATGGGACATCAGGGTTCCGGTCTGGACTGGAAAGAGAGGTCGGCGTCAGGCGTAGAACAGGGGTAACTGTACCTTGAGGGCGCCCCAGAAAATTACCCCGGCGAGGATGGACAGGACCGTTGCAAGAATGAGGATGTCGCGCGGGCGGTTTGTTCTGTCCCCCAACGCGGCGACGGTAACGGTCAGGAAGGTTGCTGGTAACAGTCCAGAGTATCTTGCCAGGATTTCGAATGTCATCAGGCTCAGGATGATACACGTTGCGCCCCTCATGTCAGGCAAAGAGGGACGTACTGCATGGTGTGCTGCTGGCGCACTGATCCCCGCCTGCACAAGCATAGCCAGCCCACAGAGCATCAGTAGCGCTCCGATAACTGTTGGGAAGA
Organism: Acetobacter tropicalis; assembly: GCF_030644465.1. NCBI lineage: Bacteria > Pseudomonadati > Pseudomonadota > Alphaproteobacteria > Acetobacterales > Acetobacteraceae > Acetobacter > Acetobacter tropicalis. Next base: position 2,551,545 of record NZ_JAUYUW010000001.1, read on the forward strand.
AGCCGGCCCCGAGTGCTGCGAGATTGCCAATCCCGTAGGTTGCCCCTTGGGTTGCTGCCGCACAGCCGGCCAGAAATGTCAGCAGACCTCCGCAGAGATCGCGGTGTCGTGGAGACATGGGATGCTCCTTCAGGTCGGATGGTGTTTCATGGACTATTAGGCAGAACGGCGATGGCTTCCATCTCGATTTTGACTGGAGCGATCAACTGACTGATGACGGTTGATCGCGCGGGAGCATCTGTGCAGAAGTGGGCGGCGTAGGCGCTGTTGAATGCGGGGTAGTCTCTGGCATCGGTTAACCAGATAGTGGTTTTGACGATGTCTGACAGAGAACAGCCATGTCGAACCAGAATGTTACGGATCATATCGATGACGGCGTGGGTCTGGGTCGTAATGTCCTCTCCATTCGGCTTTCCGGCGCGCATGGGGACCTGACCTGCCACGAAGAGAAGCGTGCCCTGAGCTGTGGCGGCGGTACTGATGGGCTGGGGAGCGCCTGCCCGGATAACGGGGTCATGGGTGGTTTTCATTGAATGGAAAGCCCTGTTTGGCTGATGACATCGGCCCATTTCTGGGTATCTGCACGGATGAACGCCGCACTGGCGGCTGCATCTTTGCCCTCAATATCCAGACCGCGCACCGCAAGGAATTCGGCTAGATCGGGTGCACGGACCGCAGCGACAATTTCGCGGCTCAACAGAGTGATAAGGGAGGCAGGTACGCCGCTGGGTGCGAACATGGCCTGCCAGGACAGGCTTTCAAATGCAGGGTAACCGCATTCCGCCATGGTGGGCAGGTCTGGATAAAGTGCGTCCCGTGTAAGGGCCGTTACGGCAAGAGGGCGGAGTTTACCCGCGCGGATCTGGGGCGCGGTGATGGCGATATCACCAAACATGGACATGATCTGATTGCTGATTACCGCCTGCATGGCGGACGCACTGCCATGGTAGGGGATATGGGTCAGATGCAGCCCACCAGCTTGGGCGAACATGGCGCCTGTAAGGTGCATGGACGTGCCGTTTCCGGGCGAGCCATATGTCATGCTCCCCGGATTTCGGCGGGCAGCAGCCACATAATCGGCTACTGTGTGGATACCGGTGTCTGGGTTGACCACCAGCACCAGCGGGGCGCTGACAACAAGGCTGAGGGGGATGAAGTCCCGCAGGGGATCAAAAGGGAGTTCGGCATAAAGGGCGCGGCTGATGGCGTTGGTTCCCGTTACCCCAAAAAGCAGTGTGTGACCGTCAGGCTTGGCATGGGCCACAAAATTGGTTCCGATGATGCCACCAGCGCCACCCCGGTTGAGAACGATCACACCGCATTGCAGCGCCGTGGAAAGAGTTTTGCCGATTTGACGTGCCAGTAGGTCAGTGGAGCCTCCTGGTGGAAATGGCACTACAATTGTGATGGGCTCGGAGGGGAAGTCCCTACTTTCTGCCCGCGCATATGGTGCTGCAAGGAGGCTGGTCCCCGCCATGCCATGGCAAAGCAGCTTACGCCGCGAAAGTATGAAATTGGATTTCATCGGCGGTAAAGCCTCTGGAAAGACTGTGGGCCGGACCAGCGGGATGGGCTGAAGGGCGTAAGATCAATAGAGGGGGCGCGTCCGGCCACGAGTCCGGCAATTTCCCGCCCCGTGGGGGCCCCGGCGCACATGCCGATATGCCCGTGCCCGAATGCCAGCCAGGCATTTTCAACCGTGGGTGCCCGGCCAATGACCGGCAAACTGTCCGGAAGGCAGGGCCGGTGGCCCATCCACTTTGTGAGGCGGCTTGTATCCAGATGGGGAAACATTTCGATCCCGCGCGCAAGAAGGGCATCGGCACGGCTATAATTGGGTGGAGGTTTCAAGCCCGCCAGTTCAACCGTACCCGCCAGCCGAAGTCCCATTGCCATGGGATTGACCATCATGTTGTGTTCCACGGCCATAATGGTGTGTGAGAGCGTAAGATTGGAACTGTTGATCGTGACGTGATAGCCGCGCTGGGTTTCAAGTGGTACGGTTACGCCCAAAATATGCGCCAGATTGCCGGACCAGGCTCCACCAGCTACGACCACACCATCGACCGGTAGGGTTTCCCCGTTATCAAGCATGACGTTCTGTAACAAACCGTCCTTTTTTTTAAAGCCTGTCACACGCTGGCGAATATGCGTGGCCCCATTGGCAATGCATTTCGCATTGAGTGTTTTGACCAGCTTTGAAGGGTCCGTTGTGGCTCCATTCTGAGGTGCAAGAATACCAAAACGGAAACGACCCTTCAGATCAGGTTCCAGGCTTTCCAGTTCATCCCGGTTTACATCACGCATTTCGACACCGAGCCTACGGCGCAGGTCCATGCCCCATTGCCACTGGCTGGCAATTTCCCGGGAGGAATAGACATACAGGCAGCCGTCATGTCGTACCAGTTCCTGAGCGTGCGCCCATTCCAGTAGTGGTGCGTAGGATTCGAAAATAGGTGTTAGCAATGCGCGCAGCGCCGTGGCGATCCGTTCTACTTCCTTGCGGCTGGAATGATAAAGCAGGCGCACCAGCCAAGGCGCAACATGTGGCAGATATGGCCATCGTACTGTTAAGGGGCCGCTGGGGTCCATGAGCCAGTGGGGCACCTTGCGCCACATTCCCGGCATTCCAACAGGCAGGCAGGCGCTGGGAGAGAGAGAACCGGCATTCCCAAAAGAGCAGGCGTCGCCCGGTTCATAGGGATCAACAAATGTGACACGATGCCCATCGCGCTGCAGGTATGCCCCTGTACAGGTGCCTATGATCCCGGTTCCAATCACGCAGATATGCATTTCAGCAGCCTTTTACGGGTGCTCGGCAGTTTGAGGAGATGACGAGCATGAAAAATGGAAAGAAGTTATTTCCAGTATAACGTTGCGTAAATGGAACCATCATTCAAACGAGTTGTTCTGATGAAGATATCAATAAAATTGATGTCATGTTGTTTGGCCGGAAGAGGTGGCCAGCCCCCCCAGATGTTCGCGCAGGATATCAAGAAATGTCGAGGTGACCGGAGACATCGTGCGTATGCTCTGTCGATAGGCGAAAAAGCGCCGCTGGATGATGGGTTCGGTCAGACGGATCATGTGTGCCCCCATGGGTAGAATGAAAGGGGAAACATATTCAGGCGCGATGGTGATACCAAGACCTTGGCCAGCGAGGGCGATGGCTGTGGTCATGTGGTGGATGTCCCGGATAACTCCGGCTGGTGCCGGAATGTCCGCGCCTGCCAGAAGGCTTGGCAGCTCATGGCTGAATTCCGCCGAATAGTTGATCCAGCGGATATCTCCGATTTGGGACCAGGGAATTTCCTGGCTTTGGGCCAGACTGTGTGTCTGTGCACAGACCAGACAGAGGGGGACTTCAAAAAGAAAATCCCTTGTGATGTCTTCATCAAGCCGCCGTTCGGGGCCAATGCCCAGATCGACTTCTCCCCGCCTGACCAGCGTGACGAGTTCATCGACTGTTGTATCTAGAAGCTGGACTTCAACATGAGGAAAGCGTTTTTCAAATTCGCGTACTAGTGGCGGTATAAAAGTACAGGCCAGCATCTGGGTTGCACCAATTCGGAGCACGCCGCGGCGCAGGGTGCGGATATCGGCCGCACCGACAGCCACAAGTTCCAGATCCCGAAGAATGCGACGGACTAAAGGCAGAAGTTCCGTTCCTGCCTCCGTGGTGGATGTTCCACGGCCATGACGATCGAAGAGCGGAAGCATCAGTTCATCTTCCAACTGGCGGATCACCATGCTGATCGCAGACTGCGTAAGATGCATGCGTCGAGCTGCTTCCGTGAAGCTGCCCGTTTCGGCAACGGCCACAAAGGCACGGAGTTGTCTCAGGCTGATATTCATCACATTTCCTGATTGCTGCATCAAAACAACTTGTTTGTCTGATACCATAGCATTCTTCATAACGGTTTCGGAATAGTATCTTGTCATCAATTTAGCCGGTCTTCTGTAGAAGGCTGGCGCGGGATGCGTGTGGTGGTTTCACGGCTGGCCAGTATGTGTCTGTTCGGATTGTGCCTGCTGTCCAGGGAGCGTTCATGAAAAGACGCATGATAAATTCCTTTCTGTTCTCAGGCTGGTTTCCTTGGGGGGTTCGTTATGAGAGAGCATGATGACTGGGTGATCGGTTTTGATATGGGGGGAACCTATGTCGATGTTGCGGCCCGTGCTTCTGGCGGACAGTTGCTGGTGGCCAAGGTGCCATATGAGGGCACACCAGCACTGTCAGCGGTTCGGGCGCTAGAGCGATTTCTTGCACATCATGGCATCGCGGCGGATTCTGTCCGGAAACTTGTTCATGGCTCCACCGTAGTTACAAATCTGCTTCTGGAACGGGATGCCCCTGCGATAGGGGTCCTAACAACAGCCGGGTTTGCTGATGTGTTGTCTCTGCGTCGTCAGAACCGGAAGGAATTGTATGGGCTGGCGGTACGTGCCGAACAGCCTGAACATCTTTTTCCGGTAAGATTCAGGCGCGAAGTGACCGAGAGAGTATCCGCAGCAGCTAAGGAGCTTGTAAAGCTGGATGAAGAGGCTGTGCATGCGGCCGGGGAGTTCTGGAAGCAGGCGGGGGTGAAGGCGGTTGCGATCTGTTTTCTACATGCCTGCCGTCATCCTGTTCATGAACTGCGGGCGCGGGATATTCTGCAGGAATGTTGTCCGGGGTTAAAGATTTCCCTTTCTCATGAAGTTGATCCGGCTCCACGTGAATATGAACGTTTTCTGGCCACAGCGCTGAATGCTTATGCTTCTGTGCCGATATCAGACTACATGGGGTGCATCAGGCAGGGCTGCCGGGATATGGGGCTGCCAGAACCTTCTGTCATGCGGTCAGATGGTTTTGGGGAAACATTGCCAAAAGCCATGGAAAAACCGGTTTCTCTGGTCATGTCGGGGCCAGCGGCGGCGCTGGCCGGCGCCGTTGGATGTCTGGGTGGCACACGGCAGGCCGTGATGATTGATATTGGTGGCACGACCACGGATATCGGGTTGATCGCCCAAGGGCACATGCTGGTCTCTGAAGAAATCGGGCTAGGGCCCTTTTCCCTGCGGTTGCGCAGTGCAAATGTCCTGTCCGTGGCTATAGGAGGGGGCAGTATTGCCCGTATGACGCCGACAGGTGCGTTGCGGCTGGGGCCACAGTCACAGGGGGCGACGCCCGGACCGGCTGCTTACGGTAAAGGGGGAACAGAGGCCACCTTGACCGATGCTCTGGTGGTTCTGGGCAGATTACCGTCCTCCCTTGCGGGCGGGCGGACACTTTGTCCGGATCTGGCGCGGCAGGCCCTTCAACCGCTTGCAGATCGGCGTGGGTGCGGCTTGCAGGTGATTGCGGAGGCTATCGTGGCAGGGGCGCATGCTGTCATAGCGGAAGGCATAAAGACGCATGCTTATGCGGTGGGGCTGGAACCCGCGGATTGCATGTTGATTGCTGCAGGCGGCGGGGGAGCGCAACATGGCGTAGATGTTGCTGAACTTGTTGGGATAAAAACCGTTTTTCTGCCGCCTCATTCAGGAGTTTTAGCTGCCATCGGCCTTTTGGGGGTTTGTAAGGTTCGGGTCGAGGAGATCGCGCTTGATGTGTTTCTGGATGATCTGCACGCGGCTTTCCCGAAAGAGGATACAGGACTGAGGTTGCAGGAAGGTGAGAGTGAAAAATGGTCTGTCGCGTTGTGTTATGAAGGGCAGCAGGCGTCCATTGAGCTACCACTGGCGGGGAAGGCTGCCGATTTGGCAGTCCTGAAGGCGGAGTTCGAAGAGGATCACAGAAGGCTGAGAGGATACGTGCTTGAGAAGCATCGTCTCAAGGTCCGCCGGCTTCGTCGCGAACTGATCCTGACAGAGAAAGGTTATGGTCACGAGAAGGTAGCTACGCAGCCGGAGGGCCTGCGTGATGTTGCAGGCCCTGCCAGTGTTGTTCTGGAAACCACAACCCTTTGGATTCCTGCCGGATGGCGAGGAACGGAGGCGGAGGATGGGAGCTGGAGCGTGACGCCGCTTGTGGAAACCGATAGGATGGGGATGCCATTATGACGGGTACGCAATCTCTGGATGTTCGCTGGATCGAACCATTGCGGCTTGGCCTGCAAGGCATGACGGACCGGATGCAGAATGCCTTGATGACGGGAGCTCATTCCACTGTCGCTCGGGAAGGAGGAGATTGTGCAGCAGCAGTTTTCCTTCCAGACGGGCGGTTGCTGTCACAGGCACGTTCGCTGCCGCTGTTGCTTGGGTCTTTGATGCCAGCCGTAACGCACGTGATCGAGCGGTTTCCCGTGGAGACGATGCGCCCGGGCGATGGCTATCTGTTAAATGATCCTTGGTCTGGTGGGTCGCATCTACCGGATATGGTTGTGATCCGTCCTTTGTTCTGTGACGGCGTGATTTGTGCTCTGGCGGCGTCGAACTTGCACCATCAGGATGTGGGGGGCATGAGTCCGGGTTCTCTTCCATCCGCCGCACATGAGATTTTTCAGGAAGGGTTGCGTCTTCCGCCGATAAAAGCGTGGCGCGATGATGTGCTGGCTGATGGGGTACGCGCCATTCTGCTGGCTAATTCTCGGTCTCCGGATCTTCTTGCTGGCGATCTTGCATCCCAATGGGCCTGTGTATGTCTGGCCGAGCGAGAAATCAGACATTTTGTTTCGCGCTATGGGCAGGGGGCCTTTTTCCGGATGTGCGATCATCTGATTCTGGAAGCAGAGCGGATGACGCGATATGTTTTGGGTAATCTGCCGGATGGTGAGGCCGTCTGGTCCGACAGGTTGGATGGAGACGGAAGGAGTGAGGACCCGGTCCATCTGGTGGTCACGCTCCGTAAATGCGGTGAAAATCTGGAGATCGACTTCACGGGAACCCAGGATCAGGTGCAGGGGCCAATCAACGCCTCAAAGGCTTCCATGTTGGCGGCTGCGCTTTTTTTCATGCGGACGCTGGCGCCAGAAGCGCCCAACAATGCAGGCTGTCTGGCTCCCCTACGCTTCATTCTGCCGCAGGGTAGTATAGTTAATCCGCATTATCCTGCTGCGGTCAATGCGCGGACTGCCACGGTCAAGCTGGCAACCAATGCTATTTTGTGCGCATGGTCGCGCTATTGCGCTTCCCTACCAGGCGATATCAATCATCATGACCAGAGTGCCGCCAACGCCGGTGTGGCTGTTGTCGTGTCTGTCGGAGGGGAGCGGGAGGACGGAACGCGGTATTTCTTTACGGAAATTATTGCCAGTGGCGCCGGTGCCTGTGCGGATTGTGATGGCGTCGGTGGTATTTCCACAGATGTGAGCAACGCTCGTAACACCCCTATTGAAAGTTTGGAGGCGCGGGCACCGCTACTGTTTGAAACCTATGGTCTGCATCAAGGATCGGGTGGTGCTGGTCATTATCGTGGCGGAGACGGCGTGCACCGGTCCTGGCGGTTGCTGGAGGGGCACGCGGATGTTTCCTATCGGGGAGACCGGCATCGTTCCCAGGCGCGAGGTATGTCGGGTGGAGAAGATGGCGGCTGCACGCAGGCTTGTGTGATACACGAGGATGGGACGCGGGAATGGCTTTCTGCAAGGGCGACGGTCAGGATCAACGCCGGAGACGTGTTTTCCGTACAGACGGCTGGCGGTGGCGGGTGGGGAGAGGCGAAGTGATGTTGTCCCTGTTTCCTGAGATGAGGGAAACAGGGACAAGGTAGCGTTACAGCAGGTGCTTCAAATTGAAGAGTGGATCGGCAGCCTGTTCATGTGTGGGAGATACATTAGCAGCCAGAATTTTGCGGGCTAGCATATGAAGGGCGGGCTGGTTCACGGTTTCAATGGCGGTGAGGGTGCTCAGAGTATCGAAGTGGAAGAAGGCGCATCGGCCCTCTTCCGTGTTGCCCCGTAGCACGCAGGTTCCGCTATGTGGGATCAGCCCCGCAGTCTGTAGCTTTAGGCCAAGTTGGTCCGACCAGAACCACGGTACGGGATGATAGGACTGATGTTCCCCGGTAATAACGCTTGCAGCTACCCGAGCCTGATCATGGGCATTCTGCACGCATTCCAAGCGTAGGGCGGCACCGTTCATCAGAAACACGGAGCAATCTCCGATTGCAAAAATATCTGGATCAGTCGTCTGGCAATAGGCGTTGACTTCAATACCGTTGCTGCACGGAAGGCCAGCCTCTTCTGCCAGATCCTGATTGGGAATGACCCCAATCCCCATGACAACGATGGCAGCGTCCAGAACAGTGCCGTTTGTCAGGCGAACGCCCGTAACGGTTCCGCGATGACTTTCAAAGCCTGTGACACCTGTTCCAGTATGAATTTGAACGCCAGCCGAAAGGTGGTGATGGTGCAGGACGTTTGACAGATGCGAGGATGCAGCGCGGGCCAGAATGCGTGGAGCGGCCTCAATGACGGTTACATCACGTTGTTTGTCTTTGCGGAATGTAGCGGCCAGTTCCAGTCCAACATACCCCCCGCCTATGATCACAACGGGGCCGGATGTCTCAGCGATTCGAGTGCGGAGGCTCTGGGCATCATTGAAGGTTCTGAGGGTATGAATACCATGTGGCATATCATTGCCAGGCCATGGTCTGGGACGTGTCCCGGTAGCAAGAACCAGCGTTTTGTAATCGACTTTCTCTCCCGTCGAGAGAACGACTTGATGCTTATCGCGGAGAATTCTTGCAGCCTTTTTACCAAGGCGGAGGTCGATCCGTTCGGTCGTGTAAAAATCAGCGCTGCGGAGGGCCAGATTTTCGGGAGACGTTTCGCCCGTCATATATCCTTTGGAGAGAGGGGGGCGATGGTAGGGTAGCTGCGTTTCGGCGCTAATTACGGTAATAGGAGCCTCATACCCTTTTGAGCGGAGTGTGGCGGCACACTGGATGCCAGCGTGTGATGCGCCGATAATGACTGTTCCGGGTGCCATCAGTATTGGCGATCCGGAATGTCGATGATCATATCTCCAAGGGCGTCTGTAACGGTGATCTGGCAGGCAAGGCGGCTTCCTTCCCTGCGTTCGGCGCAGACACCATCCAGCATGTCCTCTTCTTCCTCCTTGGCGGCGGGGATTAGAAGTAGATCACTGGGAGCGATATAGACATGGCAGGTTGCACAAGCGCAGGCACCTCCACATTCAGCCTCGATACCACGGACGTTGGCGCGGATGGCAGCCTGCATCACGCTGCTGCCGTTTTCTGCAGAGACAAGTTGGGTAGAGCCATCAGGTTGGCGGAAAATCAGTTCTGGCATGAGACGGTCTTCCCTTTAATATCTGACATTAGAAAAACTGATCATAAGATCAGGAATATTTTTGAAACTGTATCGGTTTCAAAATGATCTTGCGTCCATTTGATCTTTATTGCAAGGATGGTGTTCGGAAACAGAAACATTGTTCGATAATTGAACAAACCTACTATTCTGTCTCTCATTTTAAGGAGTACGTCCACCATGATGAGCGCCGAACAGAATGCTGTGATTACTCAGACATCAGCCGGATCTCCTGCTGGCGCATTGCTGCGACAGTACTGGCAGCCTGCTGCTCTGGCTGTGGAACTTGATGGCGAGCGTGCGATTCGCCCAGTGAAACTTCTAGGGCAGGATCTTGTGCTGTTTCGTGATGAAGACGGTCGTCTTGGTCTGATAGACCGTGACTGCCCTCATCGCGGTGCCGATCTTGCGTTTGGTCGCCTGGAAGATGGTGGCCTGCGTTGCCCGTTCCATGGATGGCTATTCAATACAAAGGGTGATTGTCTGCAAACACCTGCGGAACCGAAAGATAGCCGTCTGTGCGAACGCATCAAACAGCAATCGTATCCAGTTATTGAGCGTAGCGGCATCATATTTGCCTATCTAGGTGAGGGTGAGCCACCGGCGTTCGCTGATCTGGATTGTTTTGTGGCGCCAGACAGCCATGTTTTTGCTTTCAAGGGGCTGATTGAATGCAATTGGCTTCAAGCGCTTGAAGTTGGCATGGATCCGGCCCATGCAAGTTTCTTGCACCGTTTTTTCGAAGATGATGACCAGTCCGGCGTATATGGACGCCAGTTCCGCGCAACATCGGCCGACAGTGATATTCCGATGACACGGGTTCTGCGTGAATTTGATTGCCCTACTATTGAAGTTGAAAAGACGTCATCCGGGCTCCGGCTGAAGGCGTACCGTAAAATCAGTGAGGCCAGTACGCACGTGCGCGTCACGAATGTGTTGTTTCCGCAAGCCTTTGTCATTCCATTATCGAGCGAAATGACAATTACTCAATGGCATGTTCCTATCGATGATACTAACTGTTACTGGTACGCAATATTTACCAGTTTTACAAAGGCTGTTGATAAGGAGGAGATGCGTGCGCAGAGGCTCAAGCTTTATACACTTCCGGACTATCGTCCACGTGTTGGGCGTTTTAATGATTACGGCTTTGACCCCTACGAGCAGGCACACAAGACCTATACTGGTATGGGGGATGACATCAACGTGCATGATCAGTGGGCTATCGAATCCCAAGGGGCGGTTCAGGACCGTACCCGTGAACATCTGGGCCAGACGGATAAAGGCATTGTGGCTTACCGGCGCCTGCTTTTGGAGGCGATCCGCAAGGTTGAGGCGGGAGAACGGCCCCTGATGGTACTCACGCCAGAAGAAGCATCTGCCATTCGAGGTCCGTCTACAATGGATGGTATCGGGCCCACGGGGCAGTCGGAAGAGTATTGGCGTGACGTAGATGCTCGTCGACGTGGAGGGGCATCGTGGCTGACGGAAAATCAGGTCGCTCAGGAGAAAAATTGATGGGCTTCATTGAAAAATTCGGATTGTGGACCGACCCCCAGATTCGTGCGGCAAAAGAAGTTGACCAGCGTGTGGAGGTAGAGGGAATTGAGGTTATCCGCTTTTCCTTTCCTGACCAGCATGGAATCCTGCGGGGGAAAACGCTTGTGGCGGCAACACTGAAAAGTGTTTTCTCGAATGGGGTGTCTGTTGCATCGTCCCTGTTGATGAAAGATACTGCTCATCGTACGGCTATTTCTATTTTCTCGGCCCAGAATACGACAGGGATGGCGGAGGTAAGGGGGTCGGCCGATATGATAATGGTGCCAGATCCAACCACTTTCAAAGTTTTGCCCTGGTCCCCCGGGACAGGATGGATGCTGTGCGATCTGTATTTTCGCGATGGTCGTAAGGTTCCGTTTGCAACCCGTCATATCCTACGTGACATGTTGGAGCGTCTGGAGGGAAAAGGCTACGATTTCATGACTGGTCTTGAAGTCGAATTTCATCTCACACGGATCGAAGATCCCTGCCTCAGGCCGGAAGATTCCGGCCAGCCTCCCAAGCCACCGCAGGTTGGACTCACGCATAGAGGGTACAATTATCTGACAGAATTGAACTATGATCAACTGGACCCGATCTTTGATATTCTGCGCCGTACCATGCAACAGCTTGGTCTGGGGCTAAGTTCGCTCGAAATCGAATTCGGGCCAAGCCAGGCGGAAATGGTTTTCAACGCGGATCTGGGTATGCAGCCAGCGGACGACATGATGTTGTTCCGTTCAGCGGCAAAGCAGGTCTGCCGTCGGCATGGTTATCATGTCAGCTTCATGTGTCGCCCAAAGCTGCCGGATGTGATGTCAAGTGGCTGGCATCTACATCAATCTCTGTGTGATCGGAAGACTGGTGCCAATCTTTTTATGCCGAGAAAAGAAGGAGAGGCTCTGTCGCCTCTGGGAAGGATGTGGCTTGCAGGTCTTCTTGATAATGCTGCGCCGGCTGCGGTTTTTACAACACCCACCATCAATGGCTATAAACGTTATCGTCCCTTTTCATTGGCACCCGACAGGGCAGTTTGGGGAGAGGACAACCGAGGAGTAATGTTGCGGGTCCTGTCGGGTGTAGGAGATAAAGCGTCAAGAATCGAAAATCGTGTTGGTGAACCAGCGGCGAATCCTTATCTCTACCTTGCTTCTCAGGTTGCTGCTGGACTGGATGGGGTTGCGCGAAGCGCCATGCCAGGTCCGTCTGCAGATGCGCCGTATACGGTTGAGGCCGCAATGCTTCCAACAACGCTTACACAGGCGTTGGATGCTTTGGAAAACAGTTCCGTATATCGGGATGCGATGGGTGAAACTTTCATAAAATATCTTATTGAAATAAAAAGATCGGAAATAAGGCGTTATGAACTTGAGGTCTCTGAGTGGGAGCAGAGAGAATATTTTGATATATTCTGATTACTTAATAGAAAGCTTTCAGTTTATTCTATAATCGGCTTTATCCTTATAAAATCTCTCTATTCGAATTGAGTATCAGTTTTTCTTTTTGTATCATCAAAAAATATCGCAACTGATTCTGCAATACATAACGCTTTCGTATTGACATTTGTATGCTAAATACAAAATAATAACGAACAATAATTACAGAAATATAAATATTTACGCAGACCGGCGTAAATAGACTCTCATGCAATACAGACAAGTGGGTGGTGGTTTATGTTGCGGTCAAGAAACATAACGAGACGAAGTGGTCTTCTGATAACGTCTTTCCTAGGTGTTGCGGGTCTGTACGAAAATGCACACGCTGCAGATCCGCAGGAAACCGTGAGTGATGAGCAAGTCATTGTTACGGGAACGCGTGATCCGCATCAGACGGCCCGTAAAAGTGTCAGCCCCATTCAGGTCATTAGCAGTAAGCAGCTTGCAGCAACAGGGCAGGCCGATATCAGGGATGCATTGTTGCAGATGGCGCCATCAATGACGCGATCCAATATGAACTTCGGTAATGCAAATATGACAGATGCGATCAGCCTGCGGGGGTTGACACCCAACCAAACGCTTGTGCTGGTCAATGGTAAACGGCGGCACACAACCGCGAACCTGTCCACATTTCGCGGTCCACAGCAGGGGACAACCCCGGTGGATATTGACTTGATTCCGGTTTCAGCTGTTGATCATGTGGAGATTCTGCAAGATGGCGCGGCAGCACAGTATGGGTCTGATGCTATTGCAGGCGTGGTGAATATTATCCTCAAACATGATGATCACGGTTTGAATGTGCAGGCTATCAATGGTGCCTATTACGCAGGAGATGGCTTTACAACTGGAGAGTCCGCGAACTGGGGAACAAAGCTGGGTCATAGTGGTTTTTTCGACCTGAGTGCTGAAATAAAACATAATGGCTATACTAACCGGAGTGGCATCGATAACCAGACCGGACGCTATGATAACAGAATTCTCGGAACACCCTGGCAATTGCGGGAAACGGTTTCCTATAATATGGGGTACCATATTACACCGGGAATCGAATTCTATTCTTTTGGTACTTATGGTCATCGTGATGCCTCAAGTCGTCAGAATTTCCGGCTGGCAACTGTTATTCCGTCAATGTATCCAAACGGTTTTGAACCAAGGATCACACTTACTGAAAATGATTTCAGTCTGGCAGGTGGATTCAAAGGCGACTTTCATGGATGGGATTGGGATATCGGAACGACCTATGGTGAGGACCATGACCGGACTGGAACGGAGAACACTGCAAATCCATCATTGATTGCGACTTATGGCTCTTCTCCCAACCATTTTGACAATATGGAAACCATTGTCTCGACAGAGTTGACCACAGACGCATCCCTGAGGCACGCCTTTGTGGTGCCCCTTCTTGCTGCCCCCGTCAATTTTGCGATTGGCGGCCAGTACCGATACAACACCTACCATATTGGCGCAGGGGAATATGGGGCGTATTATGGGGCCGGCCCCGCCGGGATGCATGGGCTTAGCCCGATGAATGCCTCCGATAACAGCCGTGATGTCGCTGCAGGATATATTGATGTGTCCACACAGCTGTTGCCAAAATGGCAGATAGATCTGGCTGGCCGTTTCGAGCATTATACAGATGCGGGAAACACCGTGACGGGTAAGGTTTCGTCACGGTATGATTTTAACAGGTTTTTTGGTCTGCGTGGAACCATCAGCAACGGGTTCCGGGCTCCTACGCTTGCTGAAGGGAACTGGTCAAGCCTTTCAGCATCTCCCACAGGTGCAAGCGGTATCCTGCCTGTCAATTCAGTTGCAGCGCGAGCACTGGGTTCGCGGCCTTTGAAACCTGAAAAATCGACCAGTTTCAGCGCGGGGTTTGTGTTAAACCCAACAAAAAATCTCTATATTACTTTGGATGCTTACCAGATTGCTCTTCGTGATCGGATTATGATCGGTGGTTCGTATAGTGGAACAACAGCCATCAATGCTCTTAATCTTCAGGGCTTTGGAATTCAGGATGGTGCTGACCCTAAAAACGTGACAGCGAGCTATTTTTCTAATGCTGCGGATACTCGCACCAGGGGGCTGGATATTACCGGGTCATATCGTACGAATTTGGGCCATGCAGGACATATTCTGTGGGATGTGAGTGCCAATTTCAATGAAACTCATGTCACTCATGTTGGTAGTATGACAAATGGCACAAGCCTGCTGAATGCACAGCAGATTGGATACCTTACCACTTACACCCCACGGAACAAGGTTATCTTTGGTGGTACATGGCATTATGGAAAGTGGGATTTTATAGTTCATGAAATACGATATGGGCATGCAACGTCACAGATGCAGCATTATACTGGTCCGCTAGCCTACTCGATTACTCAGTACCAGCGCTTCGTCAATGCTCCGAAATATGCGACCAATATTGCTATTGCCTACCAGATCAATCCACATTGGCGGGTTGCGCTTGGTGGCAATAATATTGGAAATGCTAAGCAGAATAAACTTCCCAAGGAGTTTCGTTACCTTGGAGCTCAACAGTACGATTACGATGTGCAGCAGATTGGCTTCAATGGTGGATTTTACTATGCGCAGATCAACCTTACTCTTTAAGGAAATCTCCTGTCGTGTCATGCGTAGTGTGGTGTCCGATAATAAAATGGAACGTTTTTGATGATGGATAACAAAGTTTCACCTAAGTTTGCATCTCCTTTGATCGGTGTTGTCGGTCTTGGTCGTATGGGAAGCAATTTTGCTCAAAATATGCTGGAATCAGGGTTTCAGGTTGTTGTTTATGACCGCAATCCTCCCCGCGTTGCAGCTCTTGTCACAGTGGGGGCGCAGGGAGCGTCTGTTCTTTCTGATCTGGCTTCGTGCGAAATTATCTTGACCGCACTTTCTGATGATCAGGCCATGATCGCAGTTTGTGACGGGCCTCATGGGCTTCTGGCCAGCATGGGGGCGGGGGCAGTGCATGTTTCCACAGGAACCATAAGTCCCGAGGCCGCAGAGGCGCTGGAGCGGAAACATGAAGCGTGTGGCCAGGCATTTGTTTCCGCACCTGTTCTAGGTAATCCGGATCTTGCACGCCAAAGATTGATTTTTGTGCTGGCTGCCGGGAAAATGTCAGCTATGAAAAAAGTCATGCCAATTCTAGAGGCTTTGTCTCAAAAAATCTGTGTAATTGCGGAACAGCCGGAGAAAGCCAATATCCTTAAACTGGCAGCCAATGTGCTTACCGCCCTGACAATGCAAGGAATGGGCGAGGTTCTGGTCTTGTTACGTAAAAGTGGTTTTAATGAGAGAGATGTTTTTGAAGTTCTGACCGGAACGCTGTTTGATTCACGCGTTCATAAGGGGTACGGAGGCAAGATCATGCAAAAGCACTATCTTCCTGCTGGCATGACGTTGCCTCTTGCTGTAAAGGATTTGCGTCTTGCCCTGTTGCAAGCAGAGAAAGTGCAAGCAGTCATGCCAACCGCAGCTATTGTCCATGACAGGCTTGTCGGTATGTGCGCGCAGGGCTGGGAAAATCTGGATTGGTCGGCGTTGGGACTTCTGACAGCACGGGATAGCGGTCTTGCTGACGATGTTCCGGGCAGAGACGAGGAATAGGTCGTCCTCTGTAGTTCGGCGTAACGTGGTGCCGAGGTATTCATCCGAAAATCCCATGCAGGAACTAGGTGTTGATTGCTGGGGCTTGATAATATGGTATTTTCACGCGAGTGGAAGGACGAATTATGGGACAGATACGTCATGGCAGCGCCACGACCACGCACGCGGTGCGGGCGGCATTACAGTGATCGCAGGCTTCGTTTTCGGCGCTAAGCGAGGAGTTCGGGATCAATCCAAAACGGTGGCGAAATGGTGAAAGCGTCCGACTGTCGAGGATCAGAAGGCTGGCCCCAAGGAGCCGCGTTCAAGGGTTTTGTCCGAGACGGACGATACGATGGTCGTGGCTTTCTGGCGGCATACTTTACTCCTGCTGGAAGATTGGACTTGTAACGGTTTTGTGCCGGTCATCTGAGCGTTTTAAGCTCGTATCAGGAGACCGACGAGACCATGAAGCATACGGAAGATTTCAAGCGCAACGCCGTGAGGATTGCGTTAAGCAGTGAGTTGTCACGCACGCGCATTGCGACCGACCTGGGTATTGGCAAATCCACTTTGGCGAAGTGGATAGTGTATTACCGTCCGAGCGAGCTGGTATCCGCGCCTCAGGCTGAGCTGGCCCGCGAGAATGAACGTCTTCGCCTGGAGAACCGGGTTTTGCGGGAGGAGAGGGAAATTCTAAAAAAGCTACCCAGTTCTTCGCAAGCCAAAATCCATGAGGTTCTCCATTCATCAATGGATATCGGCATGAATGGCCAATCGAGAGGCTCTGTCAGGTTTTAGGGCTCTGCACGGGGTTACCGGGCGTGGGCATCCCGATATTCCTGTCAGCGCCAGCGCACCGATCTGAAAGTGCTGGCGCATATTTGTGAACATTACGCCCTGAGAAACGGCCCTTATGGACGGCCGCGCATTACCATGGAACTCAGGGAAGCTGGGCGTGATGTCGAGGAACGTCGTGTCGGCTGCCTCATGAAGGACAACGGGATCCGGTCCGTGCACCAGTCGCCATAAAGTGACAACCGATAGTCACCACCAGTCTTATAGTGCGGCCAACCTTCTGGGTGGCGATTTCCTTGCAGAGAAACCCAACTAGAAATGGGCAGGAGATATTAGTTATATCTGGCCACACGTGCTATGGATATAGTGGTGCGTCTGCGTGACCCGGTGCCCGGCTGTATTTTCCACTCCGATCGTGGCAGCCAATACTGTTCTCATGATTTTCGGAAAAAACTGCTGCGCATGGAGTGCTGGCTTCAATGTCGGGAAAGGGAAACTGTTTTGACAACGCTGTTGCCGAAACATTTTTCAAAAGCCTGAAGGCGGAATGGGTCTGGAGGCAAAATTGGCCAACCGGTCGTCAGGCGACTGCCGCTATCACCCAGTATATCAATGGCTTCTACAACCTACGGCGACGCCATTCATATCTCGGCGGTATCAGCCCTCTCGTTTTTGAAGCAAGAGTGGCATAGGCACTTTCTGACCGGCACAAGACCGTTACGTTATAAAATTATTTTCAGAATAACCTGCACAAGTTCTTGCAAAACTTGGCGTGCCGACGGAAATGAAACTGAGAACTGGAACCTATTGATATCGCTGGAATAAAATAATCTGGCTATCTTGTGATGGTTTGAGTGTTAGAAACATTGCCTTGTAGGTCGAACGTCTGCTTCCTGGGGGATGAACGGACCCGCTGCGCGGGATTGGTGTTATGTAGAGCCCTGTCACCACAGCGTGAGAGACTTGTTTTATTTGGGACTGTCCTGATCTGGCCGGGCATTCCCGTTTCTTCCCACCAGAAAAAGTCGGATGATGACAAAGTCCCTGTGCATTGCTGCAATCAGTCCCTTCGTCAGCACCTGCTTGATGACATGGCGGTGCGGCGATTTTCCCCTAAGACGCTGAGCAACTATCTGCGCGATGTCGGCCGTTTCGGTACGTTGCCTGGGCTGCTCCCCCTATATGGCAACAGCCGAGGATGTGCGCCAGTTCAAGATTGCGCAGAAAGGGGCTGGCATGCCGACATCGACCATGAATGTCATCGTGTTGGCGCTGAGATTTTTCTTTCCCCAGACACTCGATTGCCCAGACTTTGTACGCAGGCTGGTTCGGGTGGCGCAGCTCCGCAACATACCCACGAGACCCAGCATTGAGAACTTCTCCTGTTCTGAGAAGGGGTTTACACTTTATCGTTTTCAGTTTTTCAATAAAATCAATGTTTTGAAGTGTGTGAACTGCGGGACTCGAACCTAGAGAATAGGAGGAGTTGCGTTCGAAACCTTTATGATTTTATCAAGGAAAACGCTAAAAGACGTCCTTCTTGGTAACTATTTACGAGAAAAATTTTGGAGAAGAAGTGATTTCTTGTCAAGAGACTTTCCAAAATACTCAGAACGGTGAGGGGATGCCTGAAATGCGGTGTTGGGTCTGGGGGTTGTGTGCGGGAAAAGATGCGGGACTGCGGGATAGAGACGGACTGATAAGCGTTTGATGTTTCACTTTATGGTTTTTCGTGTTAAGCAAATCAAAAAGTGGTTTAACTTCACGCAGAGCAGCATCTTTCTTGTCTATGTGCGCTCTGTTTCAATCAGCAATCCGTTTTTGGCGCGCTTGCACGATACGGTTAAAACGCTGGTTAAGCCATGGTTCCAGCATCTGTATGTCGGCCATGGCTGAAAATTCGGCATTATAGGTTTTCCTGAAGTGTTCCAGAGCCGGTTTGTTCTTTTCACTCAGGATGGAGCGGATCGGAGTGGGCGCTCTGCACGTAGCCCCACGATATGCAGCAAGGCTTGCACGACAAAACGCAGAACTTCCAGAAATTCGAAAAAGAGCTGATCCGCTCTTCTTTCAAGTTTTGTGGCTTTGCCAGTAAGATGCTGCCAGCGACTTTTTCCATGCGTATCCATGTGAACCGGCTTTCCAGAACATGATCCTGTTGCCACTCTGGCAGGACCAGGTGGCCATGTGTGCTTCCGTCTTTCTGGTGGATCACAAGGGTAAGGTGTTCGGGGTCTGTATGGAGTTCGTCACACAGACGACGGGCAATGGTACTCGCTCCGCTCTTTGTTGTGATTCTGCTTTCCTTGACGATCATTGGTCCTGCTCTCACAGGACTTTCAATGACGCGTCGTATGAGGCTCGTTGCTCCTGTGAAGGACTGCCGAATGGAAGGATTTTTGCGTGATCGTAACAGCACCTGCTCAGAAATTTTGAACTCGTTATGTTTGGTGTTGAAGCTGTGGATACTGGAAGTATTAAATAATAATTTTTTCAGAGGGTTTGACGGAGCCCGGCGGCTGGCGGACGGTGTGCTGCTCGCCACGTCTGACTGCAAATAGCAACGGCTGCGACACAAACAGTCAGGAAGGTTACAAGCATAAACGGGACCGGTGTGAGAGAGATTCTCTGATCAAACTTTGAGAGCCATGTCTGCATCAGCATCCACGCCACAGGCCACGCAATGATCGTGCCAAACATGATCGGGCGGAGAAACTGGCCTATAAGAAGGCGTAAAATATCCCCAGAGCGCGCGCCCAGAACTTTGCGGATACTGATTTCCTGCATCTTACGGCTGACCGTAAATGCAGAAAGACCGTAAAGACCGAGACAGGCGATTGCGACAGCGACGAGGGAGCCTATACTGAAAAGCGCGCTATGGTTAGCGTCAGACCTGTAATCCTCCGCAAGAATATCCGATACATCCCTGGCGGAAAACGGTACATCTGGCACCGTTTCTTCCCATACTTTTTGTAGGCGTGCCATTTCGATCTGTTCTGTTGCGCCGGTGTAGCGCACAATACCTGCGACATAATCGATCGGCGTTTTTGTTCCAAAAAAGAGCAGGGGGCAGATGGAGTTTTGTATTCCTCCAAGGCGGATATCTTCAATAACCCCGATAATGCGATACTTTATGCTTTTGTCGGGTACCTGAGCCTCCTGAATGTTCTGCCCAAGAGCCACCTCGGGTGAGGAAAAGCCAAACTGCTTTACCGCTAGACGTGAAATGACAACATTCTTCCCGCTGTCTGATGTGGCATTTGTCTGCGCGTAGTCTTGCCCATGCTCGTCATCAAACAATCGCCCTGCAACAAGCCTAGCGCCAAGAGTTTCAAAATATCCCGGCGTTGCGTAACCCCAATGGAGGCTGAAGGCGGTACTCTGGCCGGGGCGTTTCCAGTCATCACTGTCTGACATATGGTGGGGGTAGAGGTCCGAGCGTGTTGCAACCGTTACGCCTGCAACCTCGGCAAGGCGTGCCATGATGGAGGCCTGTCGGTTTTTCAGCGTGTCATCACTGAGCGCATCAATTACGATAAGCCCGTGGTTTGTCATGCCACGGTCCAGAGCCTGCACAAAGCGGGCCTGCTGGGCCATGACAAGGGTGCAGATGGCCAGAAGGCTTGCAAACGTGAATTGTAATGTCACCAGTGCGTTTCTGACTGTGCGGTCAAGCCGCCCGCCACCGGGCATTCTGCTTGCGGACAAAACATCAATGGGGCGGAAGGAAGAAAGGACAAAGGACGGATAGAGGCCCGCAGCCGTGCCGGAGAGGAGAGCAATACTCCCGGCGACCGGGAGTATAAAAGACCAGTTGTAAGAAATCTGCCAACCGCCGAAGGCATTAACCCATTGCAGGGCGAATTCGGCCAGCGCCAAAGCCAGTAGGCCAGCGCCGAATGTCAGGAAAATAGCTTCCGACATGAACCTGATAACAAGAGAGAAGCGTGAGGCACCAAGCACCTTACGCATTGCCACGTCTTTTGCGCGTAAACCAGCACGGGCGGTTGCCATATTAATATAATTGACCAACGCAGTTGCAAGTGCTGCAAGCCCTACTAAAGCCAGAATATCGACAAGCTGACGGCTTGTGCCTCCATCGCCAATATGAGCGTTGTGAAAGTGAATATCTTTCATTGGTATTAAAATTAAGCCGCCTGCTCCAAACATATTTTGTATCCCGCTCTGTGAATAATTACCGGGATGGCGGGCCGGATAAGCCATTAACTCTTGCCGGATACGGGGAACAGCATTGGCATTATCAATACGGATATAGATATGCCCCCACGTGCTGCCCCAGTTTTTAAAGGGAAGCGTATAAGGCGGTGTTGTAAAAAATTTACTTGGGAAGAGTGTAATAATATTAAAGGTTTCAGTCGAGTTTGAGGGCGTGTCGGCCATGACTGCGGAAATAATACCGTCCTCGTGATTATCAATACGAATTTTATGGCCCACAGCGTCCACTGTGCCAAAATATTTCCGGGCGAGGCTTGCAGAAATGATAACCTTTCCCGGCGCGCCCAGTGCAGTGGCTTTGTCACCAGACAGGAGAGGAAGGTCGAAGACTGACAGGAAATCCTGATCCGTCATGGTGACGGTCTCACGCCCCAGTATCTCGCCCGCGCGAACGGCCTGCGGGATGCTGAGAAGACGTATGGCGTGGCTGATTTCAGGGAAGTCCTGTTTCAGGAACGGAAAACTGACGAAACTGACGGCATCATTTTCATAAGCAGAATGCCCTGCCGGTTTGAGCAGTTCATCAACCTGATACAGGCTTGCTGCATGTGGAATATAGGAATCATAAGTCGTTTCGTATCGGACAATAAGCATCATGATGAGAAACACAGCGATGCCGAGTGCAAGCCCGATCAGGTTGATCAGTGTATAAAGCCGGTGGCGGGAGAGTGTACGGAACGTCGGGGTAAGAATTCCGGTCAGCATTGCGGTTCTCCTGTCCCTTACCAGCCAGCGCGGTCGAGTGCGGCCAGAGGCGCCTGAAGGGGTTCCCAGTCACGCGTACGGGCGTGCCGTAACTGAGCGTCGGCGTCATAGGAATGAACATTTGGTATCAGATCCTGTGCCTGCAAATGCCCGATGGCAGCCAGAAGCAGGGCTTGTGCAACAATGGTGTCATGCTGGCTGGTGGCCAGTTCCACCTGTGCGGACCGAAGGTTTTGGTCCGCATAGAGCACGTCCGTCGTGCTGCGCAGGCCATAGCCATATTCAAGCTGATAGCCTTTTAAGGTTGTCTCACCAGAGCGGACTTCTGCCTGACCTGCTCTTATGGCCTGTAGGCCGTTCTCTACTGCATTCCAGTATGTCACAACATCCTGCAGAGCGGAGCGGCGGGCCTGTTCCACGTTCTGGTGGGCCTGTTCATCTTTATCGCGTGCCTGCCTGATCTGGGAATTATAAAGGCCACCATTATAGAGAGGTTGAACCAGCGAGACCGTTCCTGTCACTTGTTCCCCGTATTCTCTTCCACGGAAAGGCGCACCCGGCCCGATGGTGCCAAACGTACCCTGAACCTGAATTTGCGGCCCCCATTGTGAACGGGCGGTATCAACATCCGCTAGGGTGGCACTTTTTGTCTCCCGCATCTGGGCAAGTTGAGGGTTGGACTGAATGGCGATTTTCATGGCTTGCGGCATGCTGGACGGCAAACCGGGCAGCACTACTGGCATGACAAGATGAGTGGGGTTTTCCCCAATAACGGCCCGAAACTGTGCCTCGGAGGCAGCCAAGGTGGCGCGGGCCTGCGTCAGAGCCACCTCTGCTGACTGGCGGCGTGTTTCGGCCTGTTCCACGTCAGTTCTGGTCACCTGCTCGGAGGGCGCGCCGCCAAGAGTATAGCGGGAAGTCGTCAGTTGCACCTGTCTTTGGAGCATGGTCAGATCCGCCTGGCGGATGTCCTTTATCGAACGGTCCCGCAATACGTTCATGTAGGCAGTGATAACGTTGGTGAAGACCTGCGCTTCCGTCAGGCGTAAGGCGTGCCCTGCGGCATGGGAGCGTGCATCAGCAGCTTTTACCTGATTGGCTGTGTGACCAAAGGAGTAAAGTGTCTGTTTGGCCGCAACATATCCTTCAGCATAGTTTGATGTATAGCTGCCCAGAGCAAACGCGTTGGTGTACGGGCCCTGCTGGTAATTGGCATCCATGTTGACAGAGACAGTCGGCCGCCAGCCGGACCGAGCCTGCACGGAGTTTTCAGTGACGGCACGCTGATTAGCCTGTTCTCCCAGCAGGGTCGGGTTGCTCTGGTAGGCATGTGCCAAAGCATCCTGAAGGGTCTGGGCTTGCGCGGCATAGGGCGGAATTACTGCAAGGGCAAAGCATGCAAGAATGCGGGACATGGGCATTATTCCGCTCTGAGGGCGCGTGCTGGTTCAGCCCGTGCAAGATGCACGGTCTGCCCCAGAA
This sequence comes from Acetobacter tropicalis, assembly GCF_030644465.1. Classification (NCBI taxonomy): domain Bacteria; kingdom Pseudomonadati; phylum Pseudomonadota; class Alphaproteobacteria; order Acetobacterales; family Acetobacteraceae; genus Acetobacter; species Acetobacter tropicalis. The sequence goes on from NZ_JAUYUW010000001.1 coordinate 2,574,586, forward strand.
CTGTGCAGGTTGCGATAAGGGTGGCTTCAGCCACGGCAAAGAGGAAAAGGGCCGGGGAGAGAGAAATACGTTCATCAAATCCGCTCAGCCACTGCCGCATGAGCAGCCATGCTGCCGGACAGGCGAGCAGACAGGCCAGGAGAACCGGTTTCAGAAAATCGCCGAGTAACAAGGCCAGTGTCTGGCCCGAGGTTGCTCCCAGTGTTTTGCGAATACCAATTTCATGCACCCGGCGCGCGGCTGCAAATGCTGCCAGGCCGTAAAGCCCAAGGCAGGCAATCAGCAGTGCGGCAACTGCACCAAGAGTAAACAGGTGTTCACGTTGTTCATCTCCAGCATAAAATTCTTCCATGAGCTTATCCGCTGGGGAGAAATGGCTGGGAATATCAGGCAGGAGAGTCCGCCATGTTCGGTCAAGCCGCTCAGACATCAGAACGGGAGTAACACCCGAGAAACGAACAGCCGGGACGGGATCATCAAACGGGGTGCGTTGCAGGGAGGAAAAGAACAGAATTTCCGGAGAGACAGTTTCACGCGGGGAACCGAAACGAATATCGTCAATAACACCAATAATTGTGAAGTGCTTCGCGCCTTCTCTAATAATTTTCCCTAAAGCATCGTCAGGTTTTTTAAAGCCAAAAGACAGGGAGGCTTTGCTGTTGATGATAATGTTCCAGTTGCCGTTCCCATTTTTAAAATCAGCGTTGGAGGGGCCGTCATCCTGCCCGTGTGTGGCATCAAACCAGCGTCCGGCCAGCAGGCGGGGCTGGTAGGTTTCTCTGTAATCGGATGAAACGCGATCCCGCAGCATCTGCACCTCAACCTGTCCCGCAGGACTCTCATAAACAAAACCCGTGCGGGTGAGAGAATGTGGATTGGGCTGGAGTTCACCTAACGTCACGGAGGTGACGTTAGGGAGGGATTGCAACGTATCCAGCATGTGCCGTTGCACCTCGATATCTTTCGAGTGCATCTGCTGGCCGATCAACAGGCCAGACTGGATGTAACCCCGGTTGGCATGCCGCATAAAACTGGTCTGCCGGTCAATCACTAATGTGCAGATAACGATGCAGATTGCGACAGAAAATTGCGCCACAACCAGCACGTTCCGTAGCATAGCTGTTTTCCGCCCCCCTGCGGGCATGCGGGCGGCTGCCAGAATAGAGGCAGGGTTATAGCCTGACAAAATCAGTGAGGGATAAAGCCCGGATGCCAGACCGCTCCCAAGGATCACGAGCGGGAGCAAGAGCGCTATAAAATAATAATTAATGCGGACGGCTTCCCCTGTCACGCTGGCAATAGCCGGGACACATATCTCACAAAGCACCAGTCCGCTCAGGCCCGCAATGCAGGAAAAAACCATGGCCTCTCCCATAAACTGGGTAAACAGCATGAAACGGGAAGCGCCAAGAGTCTTGCGGAGAGCAACTTCCTTTGCTCTTAGGCCAGCGCGGGCGGTTGCGAGGTTAACGGTATTGGCACACCCAAGAATAAGGGCAAGCAGACCAATCAGACCAATGCCGTCAATAACGTATTGTTCCACACTATTGTCCGTATCCTCAACCTGTGAGTCATGAAAATGTGTTTCCTTCAGAGGAACAACGGAGAGCGCGTAGACTCTTTTTCCATCTGCCCCAATGGAAATCTGGTCTTCCGCTGTGCCCGATGCTCGGTGTTGCACAAAATCAGAAAGGCGTGCGTTTACGGTAGCAATATCATTGTGTTTATGGAATTTAAGCAGAATTTCTCCACAACTACTGGCCCAGAAAAGGAAACAGGAGCGCTGTAACCGGTCTTGCGGAGGGACCGGCAGGAGCATATCCACATTATCCAGTAGTCCGGGGGAGGGAGCATCACCCAGTACACCAGTGACGGTATATGTGCTTTTCTGCCCAATTCTGTTGATTTCTACAGTTTTTCCCAGAACATCAGGCTTGCCAAACACTGTCATTGCGGCCTGCCGGGAGAGAACAAGACCATCAGGCCGCGTCAGTGCCGTATCAGAATTGCCCTGCAAAAGCCGGAGCGAAAACATCCGAAAAAACCCGGGGTCTGTCATTCGACCGGAAAAGTGTGTGAACTGCCCGTTTTTCTCGACATTCAGATTTGTGGCCGTAAATGTTACGCTGTCCTCAATTTCCGAAAAATCCTGTTTTAAAAATGGCAATGCTCTGAAGCTGACATCGGCACTTTCATAAGGTGTTGTGCCCGGCTCGGACCAGTGTTCATCCATGCGTGCCAACCTGTCCGCATCCACAAAACCAGTATTAAAACTGTATTCAAAGCGCACAACGAGAGCGAGAGTGAGGAAGACGCCAATCCCCAAAGCTAAACCAAAAACATTCAGACCAACATACAGGGGATGCCGCCGTGCCTGACGACCGATACTTCTGAGAATGACTTCAATCATCACGGTATCTTTCAGATGACATTGCGCACGGAAATGACAATCTGTCCGTCCAGCATATCAACCCGGCGTCTGGCCAGATCCGCATGGCTGGGGGAGTGGGTGACCATGATGATTGTGGACCCTTCATCATTCAGGGTTTGGAGAATATCCATCACCTGTGTGCCGTTTTCGGTATCAAGGTTGCCGGTTGGTTCGTCAGCCAGAATCAGGCGTGGTTCTCCTACAATGGCGCGGGCAATGGCGGCGCGCTGCTGCTGACCGCCAGAAAGCTGGGAGGGGTAGTGCCTGGCACGGTGGGCAATCCCAACACGGTCCATAGCCCGCGCAACCCGCTGCCGGCGTTCCGGTTTGGGGATGTTCCGATAAATGAGCGCCAGTTCGATATTTTCTTCAATTGTCAGTTCATCAATCAGATTGAAACTCTGAAAAATATAGCCAAGGTTTTCCCGGCGGAAGCGGGCAAGCGCGGCCTCGTTGAGTTTTGTCAGTTCTTCATCGCCAAAACGATAGGAGCCTGCCGTGGGCTGGTCGATTGTGCCCAGAATATTGAGCAGGGTAGATTTGCCACACCCTGAGGGCCCCATAATGGCGACAAACTCTCCCTGCGCGATCTCCAGTTCGATATCGTGCAGGGCTGTTGTCTCTACTTCGTCGGAGCGATAGAGGCGCTGGATACGGGAGAGGTGAATGAGCATAGCTGGCAGTCCTGTCACTTAGTGGATGGCGAGATGGTTGAAATTTTTATAGGAATTGTAAGAGGAGATGATCACCTGATCCCCCGCATGCAGGCCGCCTGTAATTTCTGCCTGCTCGGGGTTGCGGCGCCCGGAAGTGATTGTCACACGGTCGGCACTCCGGCCATTCCCTGCGACGACAAAAGCCGAGGACCCACCGCTGGCTTCAAGCCATGCACCATTAGGCAGAACCAGCGCCCTGTGCGTCTCCCCCAGTGTGATGCGGATATCAATGCTTTCACCGCGTCTCAGGCCCGGTGGCGGGGGGACGTCAAATGTCAGTTCCGCCCGAAACTGACCATTGGTGACCTGAGGGTGGACGCGCGTCACGGTAAGGGGAATTTTGACATCCCCGATGTCCGCCTGCGCGCGCTCTCCAGTTGCGACGCGACCCAGATAAAATTCATCAATATCGGCATCGAGACGATACTGGCCTTCACTATCAATCTGCCCGATCCTGTCGCCTGCCTTAAGAGATTGACCGGGCTGGAGGTCAAAATTGGTCAGGCGACCATCAAGCGGGGCACGAAGGGTCAGAGCGCCAAGGCTGTTCTCAACCACTTCCAGATTGGAACGGAGGCGTTGCCCCTCCTGGTCAATTTCTTTTTCCTGCCGGTCTGCTACCTGAATATCCTGAGTGCGTGCGGCATCCAGCCTTTTAAGGCGCTGGGCATAATAGTCTGCTTCATCACTGTAAGACTGCACGTTGGCATCAGATTCAAAGCCCTGCTGCCGGAGCTGTTCACGTATGGAGAGTTCATGTCGCGCTTTGAGAAGATTATAGCGGGCTTCAGCAAGCTGCGTTTCTTCGGTAGTGCGGGTTTGCTGCAATGTCAGGCGTTGCGCGCTGACTGCCCCGAGTTGACTGGCAATTGACGCCTCGCGGGAGGTTACATCCAGCTGAAGCTGCGGATTGCTCAGACGGGCCAGAACATCGTCTTTTTTGACCAGAACACCATCTTTTGCCACAGCCTCCGTAACCTCGCCCCCTTGCACGGCATTGATGAATGTAACATGCAAAGGGGCTACAGTGGCCCGTAGCGGCAGATAATCGAGAAAGGGTGCAGACTGCACTGTGGCCACGGAAAGCTGGTCACGCTTGACGGACAAGGAGCCGGAAGCGGGGGCAAGATGCCACCCACCCCAGATCAGCAGGACAACTGCAACGGGGCTACCATAACGCACGGCGCGCCGCAGAAAGATCTTTCGGGCGGATGGAACAACCGCCCGGTCCATGCCGGAGCCGGACAAGGGCTGAGGTTTTTCTGGCATTTCCACGTTGCCTGAAACCGGGTGACGCATACACTGTTTCTCCTCTTGAAAAACAGTGTATCGTAGAATCATAAAATTATATCCTATTGAAAAATAAAGGATATTTTTACTGTCGTTTATGTGTCTGTTCGGAAATGGACGGACTGTCCGGAAACGGACACCTTTCAGGGAGCTGTCAACAGAATAATGACGACATTTCGAAGCAAAGTGAGAGAGACCGATACGGCTCACGATGCAGGTTCGCCATGCCTGCTGTTTGTTGATGATGATCGGGATATTCAGGTTGCGGCCCGTCTACTCTTCCAGCGGCGGAGAATTAAAATATTGTCCGCCTATGATGCTGCGGGAGCCCTGACGCTGCTGGCCTCTCATCCTGTTGACCTGGTGCTGCTGGACCTTAACTACACCAAAGGCGCACGCACCGGTGCAGAAGGGCTGGCTTTACTGAAAGATATGCTTGTGTTGCGGCGGGATTTGCCAGTTCTTGTCGTTACCGGGCATAGCGGGGTGAGCATAGCGGTTGAGGCGATGCGGACAGGTGCGACCGATTTTGTCATGAAGCCCTGGAACAACGACCGGTTGGTCAGTCTGGTCACCAGTGTTCTGGAAAAATGTGGTCACAATAATGGTGTTGACGCAGAGCCGGTTCTGATCACGGCCTCCGATGCCATAAAGCAGATTGTTAGTGAGGCAGACCGGATTGCCCCAACGCGCGCATGTGTCCTTATTTCCGGCCCTTCAGGGGTTGGGAAAATGCTTCTTGCACGGCGTATTCAGGCTCTTTCGTCAGAAGCCAGTGCTGCGCAGAGTTTTAGTGCAGAAGACTGTGATGATTTGCCACAGGAGGGCGGTGTATGGATATGCCGGGAAATAGAAGCGCTTTCTCCAACGCTACAGCGCCGTTTGACAGACCGGCTTGACGGGAGTGCTCCACCGCGCCTTATAGCCCTGTCCTCACTGGATTTTGCGGCGCTGAGTGAACGCCTGCAGCCCAAGCTGATGTTGCATCTTGGTATGGTGAGTCTGGTAATTCCACCTTTGCGGGAGCGGCCAGAGGATATTGCTGCTTTGGCCAGCCACTTTCTACATTATTTTTCCGCGCGGCATGGGCTGCCTGAACCCCAATGTGACGCGGACCACATTGCGGCCCTACAGGCCGAGGCATGGCCCCAAAATGTAAGGGAACTGCGGGCCGCACTAGAACGCGTGGTGATTATGGGAGAATGGCAGCTCTCCGCAAGCAAGGCCGCGAACCAGACCTCTGAACCACAGACCTTGCGCGACACAGAAAAATCACTGGTTGAAGCTGCGTTGCGTCGACACAGTTTTAACGTGACACAGGCTGCCAAAGAACTGGGCCTGACACGTCCTGCACTCTACCGGCGCATGGCCCGCTATGGGCTTTAAACTCCATACGGTCTCGGCCGCCCTGCTCAGGCTGATGGGGCTTGTTAGCGTGTGCCTGCTGCTCACGCCTGTCTGGCAACGGGGTCTTTACGCTACGGCCTCTCTTCTGGTCTGTGTTGGGGCTGGGTGCATTGTGTCTCTGGTTGCGACGCAGGTTGATCTGGCCCGGCGCATGCAGCGCAGTGAACCCTCTGTTGTTACCCCGACTGATCGTGAAAAACTGCGCAACCGTGCCCTGCTGGACCATGCGCCCGTGCCGTTGTTGTTCCGGAGTGTGGATGGCACATTGCACGCTGCAAACCGCGCGGCACGCAAACTGTTTAAAACGGAAGATCGCCTGATAAATCCTCCAGCCGAATTGCTTGCAGCCTTGACTGAAAAACGCGTTTCTCCTGAAGGTCGTATGATAAGGCTACATTCTTCCGCCGATAGTCGGTTACGGATGTATGCGCTGTCAGTCGGGCAAGGAGCCGGAGTAGGGGGGATTGTTGAGTATCTAGCGCTGACCAATGTGGAAGCTGGCCTGAAGGCAGCTGAAGCACAGGCGTTGCGGGATCTGCTTCAGATTTTGAGCCATGAGATTATGAACTCTCTTACGCCCATTGTCTCCCTTTCCGTCACGGCGGAAGAGTTATTTACAGACGCTGATAAGGATGCATCCTCTCCCCTTATCCGTGAAGCATTGATGACCCTGCGGAGGCGAGCAGAAGGTCTGGATAAATTTGTAAGGGGTTACCGGGAACTCGCACGGCTGCCTCCACCGGATTTGGCTCCTGTTGAGCTTGAAGTGCTCCTGCGTGAGACGCAAACGCTCTTTCACGCCCGCTGGGGTAATGGCGTCCCGCTTGAATTGTGCCTTCCCTTCACACGGGTTTTGATTAGAGTGGATAAAGTTCAGATCGAGCAGGCTCTGCTTAACATTCTCAACAATGCGGCAGAGGCGTGTGCAGGTCAGCCTTCACCCTCGGTCCAAATTGTTGCTGAGGTTATTGATGGTGCTGCGGTGATCATCGTCAGGGATAATGGAATGGGTCTTGACCCGTCCTTACACGAAGAGATTTTCCATCCTTTTGTCTCGTTCAAAGAGAACGGAAACGGAGTAGGTCTCAGTCTGGCAAGACAGATTATACTAGGTCATGGAGGCGCTTTGGAGGTCGATGCCCCAGAGCCGGAAGGTCCCTGGAGCACAGCATTCAGGATGCGTTTGTAAATCGGGCTGCTTGCTGAAGAGCTGCAATCATGTCTTTCGATTGCCGGACGGGCTAGCGACTATCTATTTTGCGGCATGGTCATGAGCGCAGCAATAAGCTTACGCTTTCTTCATTTATTCTCCCAAATCAGACATTTTTTCCCCCTAAACCGTCATAGCCTAGGCTCAGGACCTATTAATTTATTGAACTGTGCGAGAGGTTGTGATTCACAGGCTTACCGATGGAGGGTGAGCCTGTGAGTGACGTATTTTTGCTGTCTGAACGTCAAATGGAGCGGATTGAGCCGTTTTTTCCTCTGGCGCACGGCGTGCCACGCGTGGATGACCGGCCTGTTCTGAGCGGGATCGTTTATGTCATCTGTAACGGTCTTCAGTGGAAAGACGCTCCGAAAGCGTATGGTCCGCACAAGACTTTGTATAATCGCTTTATCCGGTGGAGCCGCCTCGGTGTTTTTAACAGGATTTTTGTCGCCCTGACCGAACAGGCTGGCCGCTCGAAGCGTCTGATGATCGATGCAACACACCTCAAGGCACACCGGACATCGGCGTCCCTGCTCAAAAAGGGGCTTTTCTCCGCCATATCGGACGGACAAAAGGCGGCCTGAACTCAAAACTTCATGCCGTGGGCATTGATCTGGTGGCCATGTGCGCCTTCATCTGACTGCTGGACAGGTCAGTGATTTCAAAGGTGCTGATGTGCTGCTGGCCGATCTGTCGGATGAGACAGAGGAAGTCATCGGTGATCGGGGATACGACAGCAATAAAATCAGACAGTCTCTCGCAGACCGGAACATCACCGCCTGTATTCCACCAAAGAAGAACAGGAAATCAAAGCCACCTTACAATTGGCATCTGTATAAAAAGCGCCATCTGATCGAAAACATGTTCGCAAAGCTGAAAGACTGGCGACGGGTGACAACACGATACGACCGCTGCGCTCATACATTCATGTCCGCAATCCACATCGCAGCAAGCATCATCTTCTATCTTATAGAATGAGTTCTGAGCCTAGTGAATCTTTCATGGGAAAGCAAGGTTTTGTCTCAAAGATGCACAGGAAAATAGCTGCATCTCCAGCAGTCCAATGCCGGGAAATCCGTTATCCGATCCCGTCGTGAGTATGTTTTTTCTGAAAGAGAAATCACAGCTTGGACTGTTTGTCCGTAAAATCGGTATGACCCATGTTAACATGAGGATCGAGATGGTCAACATCGTCTGCTACACGCGCCGCGATCTGTTCCTGAAGCGGATTAGCGCGAGCGTGTACAAAGCCAAGGTGCCAAGTTTGCTGCTCTGTCTCAGAAGCAGAGCCAAAAATCATTACCCAAGATCATGATACGGCACCTTCATTCGATCATTTTTCGATTCTTCCATTTATTTCAAAATGAAAATCAGAGACATTTCACATCCATGTACGCCATATTCTACCTTTTCATCTTTAAAAACGACATAGAATATCATTTTTGGATCAGAATATAATAGGATTGTGCATGCTAGATGCGTCACTGTTTTCATTGCGAAACAAATATGTTTCTACTTCTGATGCGAAAGGATTAAATAAATATCATTTTCTTTCGACTTCGTATTACATAATGAAAAACGCATTGTGTAAAAAAGAAGAAATTCTTAATTTTAAGGCATTTCAAGAAGAAATGTGCTTACGGAATGATGGAGCGTAAAATGAGATTAAAAGACTTCAAGGTTCTGACTTTCGATTGCTACGGTACCCTGATTGATTGGGAGACAGGCATCATTAATGCTCTAACACCGTTACTATCACGGCTGAAAAAGCCTCTTAGCCGTGACGCCGTTCTCCAAGCACATGCCAAATATGAATCTCGTCAGCAGAAATGGACGCCGGACCGTCCCTATCCAGCTATTTTGTCGAGCGTCTATCGCCGCCTCGCGGAGGAATGGGGTGTTTCCCATACGATTTCCGAAGCGCAAGATTATGGCAATTCCGTTCCGAACTGGCCTGCTTTTCCTGATAGTGCGGAAGCACTTGCATATCTTAAACAACATTTCAAACTCGTTATTCTGTCCAATGTTGATGCTCGTTCTTTCAGTGGGAGCAACGCTCGGCTAAATGTCGTATTTGATGGCATTTATACGGCCGAGGACATTGGGTCTTATAAACCGTCAATGCGTAATTTTAAATACATGCTGGAATATCTGTCTGATATCGGTTTGGAACCGTCTAATGTGCTGCACACGGCGGAGAGTTTGTTCCACGATCATATGCCAGCTAATCAGGCAGGACTTGCATCATGCTGGATCTATCGCCGTCATGCTCAGGACGGTTTTGGGGCGACGATGGATCCAGGTGCGATGCCTAAGATTGATTTCCGCTTTAACTCCATGGCTGAACTGGCCGAAGCGCATAAAAAAGAAATGGCCGAAGGCTGATATCTGTTTCTCCTGTCATCATCTCCTGATATCTAATGGTTTTGAGGTCATGTATGAATAGCCGCGATAAAAAGTTGGGCATGGGAAACAGGATTTCCCGGCGTGATCTGATCCATGGTATTGCTGCAACTACACTCGCTTTACCCGTGGCTCAATCAGGGGGGGGGGGCTGTTGCGGCTGGCATGCAAACAGCCCTTACCAATTACGAAGGGGAAATTACGGATGCCGCGACTTATCCTCCCTTGCGTGAGGGCATGCGTGGTGCTCACCCGGGTGCGTTCGAGGCGGCGCATGCCCGCCGTGATGGTGTGTCTTACCCGACACCGGTTCATACGGGAGAGAGTTATGACCTTGTGGTTGTAGGGGGAGGTTTGAGCGGCCTTGCAGCTGCATGTTTCTACCGTCGGCGCTTCGGTTCGGATACTCGTGTTCTGGTGCTAGATAACCATGATGATTTTGGTGGGCATGCCAAGCGCAATGAGTTTGTTAGTGACGGTCGCATTCTCATGGCTACAGGAGGATCAGCCTATTTTGTCGCGCCGGATCAGTGGACCGACAACGCAAAGGAATTCGTAAAAAGTATTGGTGCGGATTTTACGGTCAAACGCCAGGAAGCCAATCCATATGTTCAACTGGGCATGCGGCCTGCGACTTTCCTTGCGCGTGAGAGTGGGGGAGACGGGCGGCTGTATCCCCACGTCCGTTTCACCGCGCCGACGCCTGAATTTCTGAAAATGGCAATCTTACCGTCTCGTGTGCGGCAGGATCTGACTGCAGTTTATTATGGTAAGACCGATTACATGGAGGGTATGACAAAAGCGCAGAAAATTCAGCGTCTGCAAACCATAACGTACAAGCAATATCTTCTGGACTATGTAAAGGTTGCTCCTGAAACCTTGCCATGGCTGCCAGGTGTGTGGTGCCTAAGCAAGACAGCCGCCAGTGCCTGGTTTGCTTATTTCCGTTATGCACCAGGGTTTTCTACGCTTGGGGTGGAGCGCGCGCCATATTCTCCTGAAGCCCCGGAGGATGAAGCTGCTGATTTCCATCTGCCCGCAGGAAACTCGGATCTTGCGCGTCTTATGGTCCGTGAACTGGTTCCCTCGTCCTTGCCAAAGGGCTCATGGCAGACTTTGGAAACAGTTCGCGTGCGCTATGACACATTGGATCGTGTGCACTCACCCGTGCGGATCCGGTTGAGTAGTATCGGGGTAAGGGTCCAGCATGTGGGTCCTGTGCCAGTGGGGCTTTTTGAACCAGAAACGCGGCCAGTGGCCGTGGATTATATACGGGATGGTAAATGCTATCGCGTCATAGGGAAAAACGTTGTTCTAGCTGGCAATAACAATATGATTCCCTACCTCTGTCCAGAGATGCCGGAAGAGCAGAAGGCAGCGCAGCATAAGGCTGTGCGTGCTGTTAACCAGATAACTAATGTTCTGGTACGTAACTGGGAAGCTTTTCACAAGGCGGGTGTGACCCATGTGGATACACCGACAAAGTTTTTTGGCAGCTTTGCTCTGAACGTGCCTTGGATCCAGAATGATGGCATGTCGGATTTGGATCCGGCCAAGGGCGCTATCGTGAGTTTCATGACCGGGACCAATTCTGGCATTTTGAACAATGAAACGATGACGCGTACTATTCTGGGTGATGACATGCCCGACGATCTGAGTATGCAACAACAGTTTCGCATTGTGCGAATGGGATTGTTGCAGACTCCTTTTGAAACATTTGAACGTGCGGTAAGGAGCCAGATGAATGATGCACTGGGTCCATATGGTTTTGATGCTGCACGCGATATTGTGGGAATAACTGTCAATCGTTGGCCACACGGTTTTGCCATGGCGCAGAACTCTTTGTTTGATCGACCCAGCCCAACGGGAGAACAGCCCTGCGAGATAGCGCGTAGGCAGTTTGGCCGGATTTTTATCGCCAATAGCGATGCTTCGGGGCAGGATTTGTGTAACACCGCAATTGACCAGGCATATCGCGCGGTGGAAGAAATGGTTCCTCATAATTATGGCTACTATAACAGAATATAGCCACATGGTGGTTTTGGTTGTCTCTATGCATTATTGTAAAATGCTAGGTAGACCTTAATCCAGAGAAGTTTGGAAGTAATGGCCGACATGAAAAAAGTATATTCTGCCATCGGTTTTTTGCCTCGTTATTTTTGGATTTATGCATTTCTGCTTACGGTCTCCTCTATGGAATTCGTTTCTCCAGCCGTCCAGGCGGCGGAAGAACCCTGGCATGGTACTGATGCACGGCAGCAGTTGCCGGATGCTTTGCTAGGACCATGGAAAGAGGACATTGCGGCATCACATTATACGGATCCTCCACCGCGTAAGGCACTACGCTTTTTTTCTTATACCGAGGGCGGAAAGGTTCTTGTCTCCTTCATGACACTGAGCGCCAAAGGACAATTTAGCTCTGGTCACTGGACTGCGGCTGTGGATGGAACACCTGGCACCGAATACCATAGTCAGGGCGGTTCAATTCCGTTTAATGTTGTTTATTTCACAAAAATTGATGATTATAATTATCATCTTCTTGTGAAAAGAAATGGCAAGTTGGAAATCACAGCAGATTATAGTTTGTCCAGTGATGGCAGGACATTATCATATCGTTACGGTAATAACGTGATTGTCTATCATCGTTGGGACATGATGGAAGAGTAGCGGATTACAACAGGTGGTATTGAGGCCGTCCGGTCTTTGTTCTTTCAGATTTTCTTTATACTCTGCGGGGATTTATGCCCATGCCTATCTTCCATTATCCTAGTCTTTCCAGGCGTAATCTTATGGCAGGTGGGGCTGTCACCGCAGCGGTAACGGCAGTTTCAGCTGTTCCTTCTACAGCATCAGATCCTGAAGGGCAGGGGGAAGAGCCCATCACTATCGCCTTTAACCTCAAGGTTAACGGTACGCTGTATGCTCTGGCGATTGATACCCGCACGACTCTGCTGGACGTCCTGCGTGAACATTTGCATCTGACCGGCACCAAAAAGGGGTGTGATCATGGGCAGTGTGGAGCTTGCACTGTCATCGTGGATGGTCGGAGACACAACGCCTGCCTAAGCCTGGCAGTGATGCATGAAGGTGATACTATCACAACAATAGAGGGATTAGGTCACCCCGACCGCCTGCATCCCATGCAGGCCGCTTTTATCCGACATGATGGATATCAGTGCGGATATTGTACGCCGGGTCAGATCTGTTCAGCGATCTGTGTCATGCAGGAAATCCGTGATGGTATCCCAAGTCATGTTACTGAAGATCTGACGGCTCCTTTTCGGCCTGACGCTGTGGAAATGCGTGAACGTATGAGCGGTAATTTGTGCAGGTGTGGAGCGTATTCCAATATTGCAGAAGCTATGGCTGAAATCGCGGAATCTTCCTCATGAAACCCTTCCGCTATGAACGCGCAACCTCCCCAGAACAGGCGGTTATGGCCAGGGTTCGTACACCGGGTGCACGCTTTATTGCAGGAGGGACCAATCTGCTGGATCTTATGAAATTACAGATTGAGAGTCCGGCACATCTGATTGATATTAGGCATATTGGTCTTGATACCATTGTTCCCACTTCTCAGGGGGGACTTCGTATTGGTGCACTGGTGACGAATACTGATCTTGCGGCTGACCAGCGCATTCGTCGTGATTATGGGGTGCTGAGTCGTGCAATTCTTGCTGGTGCATCTGGGCAGTTGCGCAACATGGCGTCCGTTGGGGGAAACCTCATGCAACGCACACGCTGCCCCTATTTTTATGATACCAATCAGGCCTGTAATAAGCGGCAACCTGGCGCGGGATGTGCGGCCATGGAGGGCGTTAGCCGGCAACTGGGTGTTATAGGCACTAGTGATTCTTGTATTGCAACACATCCAAGTGACATGGCTGTGGCCTTACGTGTGCTGAATGCGGGTGTAGAAACGGTAGATGCGCAGGGCCAGACACGCATGATACCGATTGAAAATTTTTACTGTTTGCCAGGCAACACACCTCACATTGAGAGTGTCATACGTCCGGACGAACTGATAACCGCCGTCATTCTTCCTGCTCCACTAGGTGGAGTTCATTTGTACCAAAAAGTGCGGGACAGGGCATCGTATGCATTCGCTCTGGTTTCGATTGCGGCTGTCGTGCAGCGCGATGGCACCGGCCTGATTGCGGTGGGGGGTATAGCCCCGCGTCCATGGCGGGTTGAAGCAGCAGAGGCCTGGCTGGCACATGGAGCAAAGCTGGTAGCCGAGGGCCTTCTGGCCGGGGCCCGCCCACGGCCAGACAATGTCTTCAAGCTGACGCTGGTGGCTCGTACGCTGGCGGCTGTTATGCATAGGGCAAAACAGGCATGAAGTTTGATCGGCCTGCAGGGCATAATCCCATCGACCAACTCCGCGTTGTCGGCAAGCCGATCATGCGGGTAGAAGGCAGACTAAAAACCACCGGTACTGCGCCCTATGCTTATGAACGTCACGATGTGGCGCCGGATCAGGCTTATGGGGTTGTTGTGGGGAGTTCGCTTGCCCGTGGCCGTATCAGGCATATTGAGACACGGTCTGCACGAATGGCCGGAGGCGTTCTTGCGGTTGTTACGGCGCTGGACGTGCCTCCTCTGGAAAGGGGACCTTTCAACGCGGCGCATCTGTTTGGCGGTAGGGAGATTGAACATTATCATCAGGCAATAGCGGTGGTCGTCGCCAGGACGTTTGAGCAGGCACGTGCTGCCGCAGCTTTGATAACGGCTGATGTCGTGGCTGTTTCTGGCGCATATGATCTGGCAGAGCAGGCAGAACGTGCACCATTGGCTCCCGAGAAGGTCAGACCACTGGACCGGGTGGGAGATTTTGAAGCGGCTTTTGCTTTCGCCCCCATGCAGCTTGATCAGACCTATACAACCCCCGATCATACCCACGCCATGATGGAGCCCCACGCGACGATTGCTGCGTGGCATGGGGAAAATTGACGTTATGGACGTCCCAGCAAATGGTGGCATGGGTGCGACGGGACGTTGCCCGTGCACTCGGGATATCACTCGACAATGTCCGGGTAGACTCCCCGTATGTTGGGGGCGGGTTTGGTGGAAAACTGTTTCTGCGTGCTGATGCCGTAATCGCGGCGCTTGCGGCCCGGGCTGCCGGATGTCCCGTCAAGCTGGCTTTACAGCGTCCGCTGATTATAAACAACACCACACACAGGCCCGCGACCATCCAGCGCATTCGTATTGGTGCTACGTATGACGGTGTCATGACCGCCATCGCTCATGAGAGTGTTTCAGGCAATCTGCGCGGCGGCAGGGTGGACACAGCGGTGGCACAGACGCGGCTGCTCTATGCTGCGGCAAACCGTCTGACATCTATGCGACTGGCGCACCTTGATCTGCCTGAAGGAAATTCCATGCGGGCTCCGGGTGAAGCGTCCGGCATGATGGCGTTGGAAATTGCAATGGATGAAGCTGCGGAACGGCTAGGGATTGATCCCGTTCGCTTCCGTATCCTCAATGACACTCAGGTTGACCCGGAAAAGCCGAACCATCCCTTTTCCGAACGCCGGCTGACAGCCTGCCTGTGCCTTGGGGCTGAGCGTTTTGGCTGGAAACATCGCGTGGCTCGTCCAGCGTCCACACGTGACAGAAACTGGCTGACAGGGGTGGGAATGGCTGTGGGCTTTCGTGATAGTCCGGTGACAAAATCGGCAGCGCGCGTAAGGCTTGATGCGCGAGGTACGATTACGGTTGAAACCGATATGACCGACATCGGAACTGGCAGCTATACCATTCTCGCCCAGACGGCGGCAGAAATGATGGGGGTAGAGGTCAGCAAGGTCGTGGTTAGGCTGGGAGATTCAGATTTTCCTGTCGCAGCTGGATCTGGCGGTCAGTGGGGAGCGAACAGCGCGACCGCTGGAGTTTACGCGGCTTGTGTGAAGCTGCGTCAGGTTGTGGCAGACAAGCTGGGGCTGGATGCAGAACGCGCTGTTTTCCGTGATGGAACCGTGTGGGGCGGGGGGCAGCATTTCAGACTGGATGCTGCTGCACGCAATGGTGAAATTGTTTGTGAAGATGCCATTGAGTTTTGTAATCTGGATAAAAAATATCAGTTATCCACCTTCGCCAGCCACTTTGTGGAGGTCGGCGTAGATATTTTTACGGGTGAAATCCGGGTTCGGCGCATGCTGGCTGTATGTGCGGCAGGGCGCATCCTGAACCCCAGAACAGCGCGTAGTCAGGTGATAGGTGCCATGACGATGGGGGTGGGGGCTGCATTGATGGAAGAACTGGCTGTTGACCATCAGCGAGGTTACTTCGTCAATCATGATCTTGCCGGGTATGAAGTACCTGTGCATGCGGATATTCCACATCAGGACGTTATTTTTCTTGATGAGGTAGATCCCCTCTCATCACCTGTGAAAGCAAAAGGGGTTGGTGAACTCGGCTTATGTGGAGTCAGCGCGGCTATTGCTAACGCGGTTTATAACGCCACGGGGGTGCGTGTGCGTAATTATCCCATTACGCTTGACAAACATCTTGATAAATTGCCACCCGTTACATGATGGAGACTGTAAGTATCATGGAAAAAATAAGCTGGAATGATTTTCAAAAAGTTCTCATTGTCGCAGGTACAATTATGCGCGTTGAGGATTTTCCGGAAGCACGTAAGCCAGCCTACAAAATATGGGCTGATTTCGGTCCCTATGGTGAACTGAAGACCAGTGCGCAATTTACGAGACTGTACAATAAAGATGACCTAATTGGACGACAGATAATCGGAATTATCAATTTTTCGGAAAAGCAGATAGGGCCTTTCCGTTCACAGTTTTTGTTATCGGGTTTTGAAACTCCTGACGGCGTTGTTCTGGCCTCACTCGAACGAGGTGTTCCAAACGGAACACGGTTAAGCTGACAGTGAATTTTGGCTTGGAAGTATTATATAAACCACAGGTTATTCTGTGGTGGAGTAAAATATTTAATGCTTCGCAAAGTGAAGTGATCTGTCGGAAATTATAAATTGTAAATAAGCGAATATTTTTTGCTTTTTATTCAGAGGTGGTCCCCATTTTTCGGACAGGGCGATAAGCTATCATCTGGCCTGAACGAGGACGGGTTTTATGGGCAAGGTTACGCGGAAACGGTATGCGGCAGAGTTTAAGTCACGGGTTGCGCTGGAGGCGATCCGTGGGGAACTGACGCTGGCGGAACTGGCTTCGAAACATGGCGTGCATCAGACGATGATCGCCCAATGGAAGCGCCAGGCGATCGAAGGCATGGCAAGCCTTTTTTCTGGTAAGTCAGTAACGGAACCTTCAGTCAGCCCTGCTGATGTAGAGAAACTGCACGCCAAGATCGGCCAGTTGCTGGTGGAACGGGATTTTTTGCGGGATGCCTCTGCTCGGTTGGGCGTGATCAGAGGCGGCAGATGATTGACCCGAAGAGAGCATGCCTGCCGATAATCCGGCAATGCACGCTACTGCAACTCAACCGGTCGGGCGTCTACTATCGGCCTGTGCCACAGAGCGAAGCCAATCTGGAGCTGATGCGGCTGATCGACGCCCAGTTCCTGGAAACGCCGTATTATGGCTCACGGCAGATGACATGGCATCTGCGCCGCCTGGGACATGAAGTGGGCCGCAAGCGGGTCCGGCGGCTCATGGCGATCATGGGCCTGCGGGCGATCTACCAGAAGCCGCGCACGACCGTGCCCCATCCGGAGCATCGGAAATATCCATATCTGCTACGGGATCTGGTCATCAATCGGCCTGACCAGGTCTGGTGTTCCGATATCACATATATTCCCATGAAACGGGGATTTCTCTATCTCGTGGCGATCATGGACTGGTTCACGCGCAAGGTCCTGTCCTGGCGTCTGTCGAACACGATGGACGTGGAGTTCTGTATCGAGGCGCTACAGGATGCCCTCATGCGCTATGGCGCCCCGGACATTTTCAATACTGACCAGGGGTCGCAATTTACGACACCCCGTTTCACCGGGATACTGGAAGAGCGTCAGATCCGCATCAGTATGGACGGGCGTGGGCGATGGCTGGACAACGTGTTCATCGAGCGTCTGTGGCGGTCGCTGAAATATGAATGCGTCTACCTGCACGCGTTCGAGACCGGATCAGAGCTGAGGGCCGGGCTTGGCAGATGGATCGCCCATTATAACGAAAGGCGTCCGCATACGGCGCTGGCTGGACGAACGCCCGATGAGGCGTATCATAACGTGCCGACGCCATCTGGTCCGGGGTTAACCCCGGACCAGATGGCCAACAGCAACGCCGTCAGAAGGGCGGCATAACAACAACCGGGTATAGCTTATCAAGCCCGCAAAACTGTCCGAACGGACGGGACCACCTCTTTCTTTCCACCTGTTTTGTAAAAGTTAATATGATCGCTCTTTTAAAGAGATAAATTTCTTTCTAAAAAAGAAGAAAATATTTTTTTCGAACGAAAAGAAGCATCTTTTACGGAAAGAAATTGTTATGATGGTGAAAATATAAGTTCAAATCATACAGGCATTAAAAATAATGCTGAAGGACATAAAATGGTAAATATGAGACGTGTTCTTGATCTTAAGGCTATGGCGGCGGAGACGGCTCTGACGGCAGGAGATTATTTAACGGCACGGTACAGGTTGCCTGCAAATGATGCTGCTGTAATATTCGAGCTGGTTGCCCCGCTAGGGCAAGGTGATGTCGGGGGGATAGCCTATGATGTTTTTGTATTTGTTCTGACAGGACAGTTCTCCATTAATGACATTCTTTTTGAAAAAGACTGTGGATGTAAAATTTCAGCAGGAATGGCATTTAGATGGACGGCAGCCCCAAATACCTGCCTTTTTGTTATGAGTGCCCCCGCAACTGAACAGACTGAGGAAGAGGTCGTTACTATTAACCCTCAGGCTCAAATGTCTCCGTCCTTGCCTCCTCCGGTAGAATATCTTCAGGGGCCTGTTCCTGTATGCCAAAGCGCTCCGGCATGGCGTAGCTGCGAAGGACAGTTTTACGGTGGAATCTGGGCTTCTACTCCATATTCCCGCAAACAAATTCCATATGTCCATGATGAATTCATGTTTCTGCTTGAAGGATGTGTCACGTTTGTCTGTGATTTAGGAGAAAAGCAGACCTTCCGGGCCGGAGATGCATTTCTGATTTGTCGTGGGGCAAGTTGTTCGTGGGATAGTCTGGAAGATGTCAAGAAAATATATGTTATTTTTAGGCCGGAATAAAATATAGATTGAATTTTTAATTTCAGTATAGATATCTATTTTCGTCATTATTTTTTTAGTGCGAACTGACAGATCCACGCAGGTCTCTCGGCAATTAGACATCTTATTTCAAAAGGGCAGGGGAATGATATTCCCTGCCCATGCAGGTACTGTTTCAGAACAATGCAGACCCGTAGTTTCTACTTACAATTAGAAATTGATCTCCCTCCTGTGCTTGAAAAATGGCAACGCGAGGTGCTTATTTTTTCTCTCTCTTACGGCTCGAAAGAATTTTATTTATTCCGGTTAGAAAATGATATGATGTTCTGTATTGTTTGAGAAAAAGGGGTATTCCGCTGCCTGCTTCTGCTCATAATCATTTGGATATTGGCGCTGTATCACGCTTTATCGCCCTTTTTGGGGTGTTCCGGAGGATAGGCATGGCAAACACTTACCCCTCTTTTATGGCGCAGAATGGTAAATCATTCCTGCTATCCTGTGGTGTGGCACGAGGGGGAATGTCCCGCTCGCTGCTCCTGCTGCTTTCAGTTTCGTCTTTCACAGTTTCTGGCACTCTATATTGTTCCGAAATCGGAACAGCTAATGCTGAAACCAATCATTCTTCTTCCATTGCAAAGCATGGTGGTCAGGTTGCTCCTCACAAAAATAGTTCAGGAAGAAAAAAAGAACTAAAACCACGTTCAGTAGTAAAAGGGCCACAGGCTCTTGTTTCTTCTGGAACGGAAGAGGTTGGTGTGACCGGTCATGTTTCCATGCCAAACGGTGTAACAAACAGAACTCCGGGTGGAGGTATGATGCCTCCGCAGACCATTGCCAAATCTCGCAGTGGTCTGACGCGAGACTATATCGCCAAGCAGAGCCCAACAAGCAATCCTGCTGCTCTTGTGGCTAGTCTTCCTGGTGTTGTCTATGCCGGAAATGACCCGCTTGGAACAAATGATGACCAGCAGGGTCTGACCATACGAGGTCTTAACCAACAAGAAATCGGCTTTTTGTTTGAAGGCATCCCTGCGGCTGCACCTGTTTATCTTCTGCCGTATACGTCAGCAGCGGCAGACAATGAAAATATTCAGTCTTTAACGCTAACCCAGGGATCTCCAGATACCCGCTCCCCTCTTTATAACGCGGTTGGGGGCGAGCTTTCTGAAACGATGCATGATCCTTCACATCACTTTGGTGGTCTGATTGATGCTTCTTATGGCTCCTTTAGTCTGCGGCGCCACTTTATCCGTGTGGATACAGGCGATCTTGGGAAGACTGGGGTTCGTGGTTTTCTGTCTTTCTCGCACCGTGAAGCAGATGAATGGCGTGGTGTCGGGGGAACGCGGCGTTACCATATTGATATGAAATTCGTGAAGGATTGGGGCGCAGACAATCACGCTGCCTTCATCATGACTTACAACGATGCCAAGCAGTATTACCTGCGCGCGCCAACCAAAGCGCAGTGGGATCAGTATGGCGTCAACTTCAATTATAACGATACCCCCTGGGGATCTTCTCCCTCAAACTACTATAAATATCAGGAAAACAGGATGAAGAAATTCATTCTGGGTGCGCCTGTAAATCTGAAATTCGGGCATGGTCTTGCTCTGGATGTTACGCCATATTTCACGTATTCTTGGGGGTATGACAACGGAGGCAGCACTCTGAGCCGTGACGGCAGCTTCCTGGGGCCAAACGCAGCCGGACCTTTGCAGGTGGGCGGCACAAACACCTCCATTATTGCGGCTTCTATTGATACATATCGTCTGGCGTATTCAGGGATTAATACTGCGCTTTCCTGGACACATGGCCACAACACCCTGACGGGTGGTGCATGGTATTCTTATTTTGATCAGACGGAACCGCAGAGCTATCAGGCGGTTAATCCGGATGGCGGCGTACCCAGCATGTGGGGCGATAAACCCATTCTTACAGCGAATGGGAGTGTGCTGCGCACCTATAACATCCATCTTATTCAGCAGACGAATGCTTTGTTCATCAATGATACTTACAAAGCGCTGAATGATAAGCTGACGGTGACAGCAGGTTTCAAGGAAATCATGGTGACCCGGTCACAGACAAACCTTGTACCGGGCGTGACATATGCAACCGGACAAAGTGTTGCTGAGCCTCTGCCTCAGTTTATGGCCAGTTACAAAATTACGCCACATGACCAGATCTATATCAACGGCACAGCGTCCTTCCGCATGCCAGCATCTATCATGACCTATGCAGATCGCTATAATGTTTCCACGGGAAAGCTCTCGTCCCGTCATGCGACTAATATCAAACCAGAATTTGCGATTGGTGAAGAAATCGGATATCGGCATACAGGTTTTGCCAATGTCTCAGTTGCATTGTTCAACTATAATTTTACGCATAGACAACTGAGCACAACGACCTATCAGAATGGACTGCCGGTTTCTGAGTCCATTGATGCCGGCGGCCAGACCATGCGCGGAGCACAGATTGAAGTGGGGCTACAGCGCTGGCATCACTTCAGCCCATACGTCTCCGGGCAGTATGAACATGCGACCATTGACAGTAACCTTCCTGCTGTCGCCAGTGATGGCATATCGGTCGCTCTGCCAACCAAAGGGAAAAGAGCAGTCAATACGCCAGAATTTACTGCGGCCGTCGGACTTAACTACGATGATGGGTCTATTTTTGGCGGTTTCAACATGAATTATATTGGTAAACAGTATTCCACATTCATGAATGATGAATCTATTCCAAGCTATGAAACCTTCAATGTGAACGTTGGCTACCGGTTTAAAAATATGTGGCTCGCAAAGCATCCGCAGCTTCAGCTTAATCTGCTTAATATTGGTAATAGTGGTTACTTGTCCGGCACGAGCAGCATTAAAACCAATGCACGCAGCATAATGGTGGCAGGGCACACAGTCGCAGGCTCTTCACCCCAGTACTATGTGGGTGGTGGCTTTGCCGGTGTCCTTTCTTTTTCAACAGGTTTCTAAAAATATTCGACGGAGACTTTGGTATGGCACGTTTTCCTAAAGCTTTAACTTTTGATGTTGTTGGCACTTTGATCGACTTTGAAAGTGGTATGATCAGCGCCTTACAGAAATTATGCGGGGTTGCTATCGACCGTGAAGCTTTTCTGACGGCCTATCGGGGGATGCGGGCACGGGGTCAGACACTGCCGTTCCCGCAGGACCTCAAGCCTATCTATCAGGAACTGGCAGCGCATTTTGGCTTGCCGGCAGATGAGGCATATGCCGATGCATTTGTTTACGCAGCCAAAGACTGGCCTGCGTTTGAAGATAGTGTGGACGCTATGCAGCGTCTTGGGCAGCACTTCACTCTTGTCGCCATGACCAACACGCAGCGGTGGGCTTTTTCCGGAATGGAAAAGACACTTGGTATGCCCTTCCATGACTCCATTACAGTGGATGATGCGTTATGTGAAAAGCCGGATCCTGCATTTTTTGGGTTTGCACGGGGGCGTCTCAGCCGGGATGGTCTTCTGCAGGGAGATATTCTGCATGTTGCGCAAAGCCAGTATCATGATATCGGGATCGCGCGTAAACTTGGTTACACGGTTTGCTGGATTGAACGCAGAAAAGCTGTTGGTGGATTTGGTGGTACCATTGCGGTCGAAAATTTGACGACGCCCGATTACCATTTTTCCACACTGAAGGAACTGGCTGATCTTGCCGATGAAGGTGGTCTGAAGCTGCTCTATTCCTGAGAGGCCGGAGACCATGGAAGTACGGACTCTTGATGATGTCCCGGCATCGGCTTTTCATTTGCGCCTTGCTCTTGTTGCCGGTGGCGGACCGTTTTGTGATGGTTATATTCTGGGCGTTATCGGTGTTGTGCTGCCTGTTCTGGTCTCCAGCTTTCATTTGAGTGCAGACGCGACCGGGCTTGTTGGTGCGGCCTCTTTGCTGGGCGTCTTTATGGGTGGTTTTGCAGGGGGGATAGCGTCAGACCGGTTTGGACGGAAAATTCTTTACACCGTAAATATTCTCATGTTTACGGTTTTTTCCGCAGCTCAGTATTTTTGCAATAGTTTTGCTGCCTTACTGGTCTGGCGCTTGCTTATCGGTATTGCTATCGGCGCGGATTATCCGATTGCCACGGCTTACGTTACGGAGTTCATGCCTCGCCGCTGGCGCGGGCCAGCTCTGAGCGGGCTTATTACTTTCTGGTGGCTGGGCTATGTGTGCAGTTTTGTCGTTGGATATACGCTGCTCTCATTCTTTCCTGAAAACTGGCAATTTGTCATGGGTTCCAGTTTTGTCCCCTCACTTTTTCTGCTCTTGTGTCGTGCTGGTATGCCGGAATCTCCTCTCTGGCTTATGAGTGTGGGGCGGGTGACCGAAGCACGGAATATCGTGAAGACTTTTTTGAAAACAGAGATTTCTTTCGAGTGCGTTCGACCTTCTGTGGTACCCGATAGCCCCGGTAAGGTTATGGGAAAATTATGCAGTCCGCGTTATCGTGGATTACTGATTTTTGTGAGCGCATTCTGGATCTTGCAAAGTGCTCCGGCATTTTCAATCCATACCTTACAGGCCCAGATTCTTGCGCAGATGCATATGAATAATCCTATTCTGGCGGCCTGTGTTGTCACGTGTTTTACGTTTTTGGGCATTCTTCCCGTCACGTTCGGGTTGATTAACCTTATCGGCCGACGAACGCTTCTGATCTGGTCCTTTATTCTGGCTGCTCTTTCTCTGCTCTTCATAGCCTTGTGGTCTGGAGAGGCTGGTTGGGCCGTCATGGCTGCCTTTATTATCTATTCCGCAGTGGAAGCTGCTGGGAGCGGCTTACAGTTTGTCTACCCCAATGAACTTTTCCCCACAGAAATACGGGGCACTGCGGTAGGGTTTGCTTCTTCTGCCAGCAGGTTAGGAGCCGCTTTGGGGACCTTCCTGCTTCCTGTAGGGGTCGCTCATTTTGGTGTGCGGGCTACTTTATTTGCTGCAGCAAGCCTGCTTGCTCTGGGGGCCTTTATATCTTGGCGCTGGGCCCCGGAAACGGCCGGGCTTAGTCTTTCTGAAGCCAGTCATATTACTCTTTCCTGAGATCACTATGGGGAATCTATTATGAAATTGACCTCCTACTGGCTAGATACCGCCCCTTCATTCGTGGCCAGTCCTGCTGCGGCTATGCCCGGTATGGTAGATGCTGTGATTGTGGGAGGTGGGTTTAGTGGTCTTTCTGCAGCTTTGCGCCTGCGGGAGCTTGGAGCTTCCGTTGTTGTGCTGGAGCGCGAGCGGGTTGTGGGCGAGGCTTCTGGCCGTAATGGAGGGCATGTTAATAACGGGCTGGCAGGTAGCTTTTCCATGGCCTGCAAAACGATGGGAGAAGACAAGGCAACTGCTCTTTATAAAGTTTTCAATAAAGCAGTGGACACTGTTGAAACTATTATAAGCACGCACGCGATCGCGTGTGATTTTGTGCGGTGCGGCAAGCTGAAAGTGGGGAATTTACCCGCTCATCATGCCGCATTACAGGCTGACTATGAGCAGTTATGCAAGAGTGCAGATCCAGATGTCCGGTTGATCAGTTATGCACAGATCCATGATGAGCTAAGATCTGACCTGTTTAACAATGGCCTGATTTACCCCCATAGCGGACGTATGCATATGGGGCGCTTTGGCGTTGGGCTGGCACAGGCCGTTTTGAAGGCTGGTGGTCTTATTTTCGAAAACACACCTATGATATCAATAAAATTCGGTCAGGGGTGTTTTGAAGTCATAACGCCTCAAGGCAAGATTGTTGCAAAATCAGTATTGATGGCAACAGGTACCAGTCGTCATGCTCCATCATGGTTCCGTCAGCGGATTATGCCCGTAGGGAGCTTTATCGTTGCGACTGAACCTATGGATGCTGCGACGCTGAAGCAGGTCATGCCTGGGGGGCAGAATGTTGTGACCATGCAGAATATTCACAATTATTTTCGTGCCACGGCTGATAATAGACTGATTTTTGGGGGAAGAGCGAGCTTTTCCCGTTCCCGAACTACAACGGATATTGTCAGCGGCCATATGCTGCTTGCCGCCATGAGACGCACATTGCCTGACCTGCCTGATGTGAAAGTTGAATATTGCTGGGGTGGTGACGTTGATATGACGGTGGACCGTCTCCCGCGTGCAGGGCAGTGGAACGGAATTTACTATACCATGGGTTATAGCGGGCATGGGACGCAGATGTCCGTTTATATGGGGCAGCGGATGGCTGAAGCCATGGCCGGTATGCCGGATACGAACCCGCTTGCAGGCCGTTCATGGCCTAAAATTCCGTTTTATGGTCTGGCATCGTATGTGCTGCCCGTTGTGGGGGCTTATTATCGCGCTAAGGATTACGTTCAGAATTTCAGAGCATAAAATCTTTTTTGATGATTATCTGATGTGCGTTTTTATACCGAAGTAAAGATTTAAAATCTCTTTGGTCTGTTTTGAAAATAAACTGACCAAAGAGAGGATCTTATTTTTTAATAACCTTTTGAACGATCAACTCTGGAGGAGAAAGTCCTTTCTCCTGCCAGATAGCGTTCTACAGTATCCAGCAGGACGTGACCTGCGGTTTCAGTCTGGCTGCTACTGGCGATGTGCGGCGTTATCAGGATGCGTGGATTGTCCCATAACAGGCTGTCGGCAGGTAAGGGCTCTGGATCCGTCACGTCCAGAATGGCAGCGCTAAGGTGTCCATTTTCCAGCATTTCAAGCAGATCCGGTATTACAAGATGCGCTCCTCGTGCTGCATTGATGAGTTGTGCGCCTTGAGGTAGTTTTTTAAACAAATCGGCATTAAGCATACCGCGCGTTGCGTTTGTGAGAGGCAGCAGACAGATAAGAATGTCTGTGATAGCCAGAAACGCATCAAGTTCTTCCGGTCCGGCATAACAGGTTACATTGGGCACTTCATGCCGCGAGCGTGACCAGCCGCTACAGGTAAACCCGTTACTCGCCAGAGCCTGCGCTACGGGTGCCCCCAGTGTGCCCAGACCCATGATGCCAACACGCCGTTGTGCTGCGACCAGATTGGGTCTGGCTTTCCAGATATGTTGTTTCTGCTGGTTAATATAGGTCAGTCCATCCCGGTGCAGAGTGAGGGTTGCCCATAAGATGTAGTCGACCATGCCATCTGTCAGGCCAGGTTCGATCATGCGGATAATGGTCACATGCTCAGGAATTGCAGAGAGATCAAACTGATCCACACCAGCGCCAACAGAGAAAATGACTTCAAGGTTGGGAAAATATGTCAGTAAATTAGCGGGTGGTTCCCATACGGCTAAAAAGCGGACCTCTTCTGGGTTTCCGGTTTCCGGCCAGACATGGAACGCAAGGTCTGGAAGCGCTTTGTTGAAAAGTGGTTTCCATACTTTTGCCCTCTCCGGGGTGGATTTGAGCAGAAAAGACATGCAAGCTTGCCCTTCAGGAAGAGGAAGATGTGTGGCGGGTCAACCCAATGCCTGGCTACACAGGGCAAAGCATGAAGGGGAATCTGATAAGGTATCAGTGTTTTCCGTCGGTTCTGTTGTCATGGAGACAACAGAGCTCACACGGAGCAGTCCCCACTGGTCCAGCAGGGTTGCCAGAGTTTCATCTTGTGGAATATCGACGCGCAGGAACTGCCCTGCACAGGTTCCTGCCCAGTATGCCAGCATCGGGAGGGCAAAAATTGAGTCCGTAGCAATGACGGGGCCGGCAACATGCCCCCAGCCAAATTTGCGACAGAAAGAAAAACCCTGAATGCCTTTCTCTGAATCCACAACAATACCTCGGCCATCATCCATCAGATGTTCAATGAGGGCTGATCGATCCATTTTGAGCGCTGCCGCGTCCATTGCGCAGATTGCGTTCAGATCGGCTGTGCCCATTGGGCGCATTCTGTAGCCTTCAGGAAGAGGAATAAGCGGCACTGTGGAAACATTCCCCTGATGCTGCGCAACGACCCCGGTGGAGCGGAAACCGGTTTTTTCGTATAGCGGGACGCCAGCGGAGGTCGCGTTCAGATGCAGTCTGAAGCCCGGCAGGGCTTGCCGTGCCAGTGTCATGAGCTGTTTGCCAATGCCGTGCCCTTGCCATGCCGGACTGACAATAATCATTCCCAGACAGGCAGTTTGCGGCCCCCACATCCACCATAGGATTGTGCCGATGACGCTTCCTTCCGGTGTGGTGGCTACCGCACCGTTACCAAGGCTGAGCATCTGCTCCCAGTCTTCAAGCCGATGCGGCCATGCCAGATCTTTGGAGAGCTGCCAGGCCTGAGTGAGGTCGTCCGTCTGCATGACGCGGAACGTAATTTGCATTTGCAGAAGTGGGTGAGAGGGGGCGATCTGAATCAAATTTTCTGCTCCGGGAAGAAATCCTGAATTGGGAAAGACTCTTTTAAGATCGGTGATTTTATGACGATGTAACTGAAATATTTTTCAATCCCGATATTTACCTCCAGAAGGTTTTCTATGATGGTCTGATAATGTTCCACGTCACGGGTCACGAACTTGACCAGATAGTCATACCCTCCACTGATCAGGTGACATTCAACGACCGTATCAAGCTTGCTGATGTGACTCTCAAAGCGTGCAAAGTCATGCCGGCGATGATCAGAAAGGGTGATTTCCGTAAAAACTGTCAGAATGGAGGTGATTTTTCGGATATCAATCTGAGCACCATACCCCGTGATATAACCAGCCGCCTCCAGCCGCTTGACACGGATCAGGCAGGGGCTGGCGGACAGGCCAACCCGGTTTGCAAGCTCAACATTTGTCAGCCGGCCGTTGCGCTGCAACTGTGTGAGAATTTTCAGGTCGATCCTGTCTAATTTCGGGGTGGGCTGCATGGCGAAGACTGTCTCCGGAACAGGATGTGTACCCCAGCGGGGGTATGGAAAATGTTGATCAGAATGTTCCGATTATAAAACGTCAAGGCCGCCGAGGTGGAGGCTTTTTATTTCCATGAATTCATCCATGCCTGCATGACCTCCCTCACGACCGAGCCCGGACTCCTTGACCCCACCAAATGGCACGCTTTCCATTGAAATCGCACCCGTATTATGGCCAATCATCCCAAATTCCAGAGCCTCTCCCACACGCCACAGCCGACGGATATCATTAGTGAAAAAATAGCTCGCCAGACCAAAGGGGGTATCATTTGCAATGCGGACGGCTTCCTCTTCCTCCTTGAAACGAAACAGGGGAAGCACCGGGCCAAATGTCTCTTCGTGCGCGACACGCATGTCGGTCGTTACACCTTCCAGCACAACCGGCCACACAAAACGTCCTTCAGTGCGGAGAGGTGAGCCTACGTAGCGGGCACCTTTGGCTAATGCATCCTCAACATGGGCGCGTACCTTGGTGACCGCAGCTTCGTTAATGAGTGGCCCGATGGTGCTGTTGGCATCCAGCCCGGCTCCAACCTGCAGAACATTCATTTTCGCCATGATGACTGGCAGAAGCTGGTCCCATATTCCGTCCTGCACCAGCACCCTGTTTGCACAGACACAGGTCTGACCGGCATTACGGAACTTACTCTGCATGATGCCTTCGGCTGCGGCTTCTACATCTGCATCGTCAAACACAAGGAAGGGAGCGTTTCCACCTAACTCCATGCTGCATTTTTTTACTGTAGCTGCTGATTGTTCCAGCAGAATTTTGCCAATGCCGGTAGAGCCGGTGAAGGTCAGTTTCCGGACAACTGGGCTTTCAGTCAGCACTTTCCCGACGGCAGCGGGCCAACCAGTCACAACGCTGAGCAGCCCCGCAGGCAGGCTTGCACGCTCGGCGAGTGCGGCGAGTGCGAGTGCCGAAAACGGGGTCAGTTCAGATGGTTTGATTACCATGCCGCATCCTGCGGCTATCGCGGGACCACATTTGCGGGTGATCATGGCCAGAGGGAAGTTCCAGGGGGTAATGGCGGCAGTCACACCAATGGGTTGCTTGAGCACAAGTACGCGGCGGGCCGGGTCCGCCGTGGTCAGGATGCTGCCTTCGCTCCGCCGGGCTTCCTCAGCGTACCATTTCAGGAAGGAGGCAGCATAGCGCACTTCCCCGCGTGCTTCGGCCAGTACCTTGCCCTGTTCGGCCGTCATGATTAGGGCGAGGTCTTCCACATTCTCGAGAACAAGCTGGTACCAGGCATTCAGAATTTCTGCGCGATGGCTTCCCGTTTTGTTGCGCCAGGCAATCTGGGCAACGCGTGCGGCCTCTATCGCCTTTTGCGTGTCGTCCGCCGTGCAGGCAGGTACCGAGCCGATGATGTCCCCGTTGGCTGGGTTATCGACGTCGATGGTCTGACCATCTGCTGCATCGCACCAGGTTCCGGCAATAAAGGCCTCCTGGCGGAAGAGAGTTGCATCATTCAGGGTTGGATGGGTCATGCTTGGTTTCCTAAATGCAAGGGGTCAGGACAGCTCTTGCGCTGTGCGGTGGCAGGCGATGAATGCGTTGGAGGGGGCCTGCCACACAGGCGGCGGCGTGTGCGTGCAGGCGGCTATGGCCATTGGACAACGCGGCATGTAGCAGCAGCCGTTTGCAGGGGGGGGGCCGGCTTTGTCCTGCTTCGACCCATGCTGGCGGATCACGCCATCCAGCCAATCCGGGCGCATTTCAGGCACCGAGGCTTCTAGTTTGCGCGCATAAGGGTGATGCGGCGCGGTCTGCAGGGCTGTTATTGTGGAGAATTCTACACAGTGTCCGGCATACAGGACGGCAACATGGTCACACACCGAGCGCAGGGCGTGCAGGTTATGCGTAACAAACAGCCATGAAAGGCTGAGCTCGCGCTTGAGCTCCATCATCAGGTCCAGAATGGCCGCAGCGACAACGGTATCCAAGGCCGCCGTGATTTCATCACACAGCACAAGGCGCGGGCGGGCAGCGAGTGCGCGCGCCAAATTGACGCGCTGCTTTTGGCCGCCTGAAAGCTGGGTGGGCAGACGGCTGGCCAGAGCGGCGGGCAGACGCACCATGTCCAGAATATGCCGGATGGCGTTATCAGAGGCATCTTCACCATAAAACGTCAGCACCCTGCGCAGGGTGGCTTGCACGGTCATGGCGGGATTCAGCACAAGGTCCGCGTTCTGCGCCACCAGTTGCAAGTGCTGGCGTTGTTGAGGGGAGCGTAAGTTGATATCGGCCGCAAGGGGTTGCCCCTCAAACATCATGCTACCGGCCGACCAAGGCTGAATGCCCGCAATGGCGCGGATCAGTGTGCTCTTGCCGCAGCCGGATTCCCCGATAATGCCCATGGTTTCGCCAGCCAGAACCGGCAGGCTGACTTGATTCAGAATGGTGTGCACGGGGCGCCCTTCCGGCGTGATACCCCCATAGCCAACCAGAATGTCACGCACATCCAGCAGCGGAGCGGAGGCCGGGACCGGATCATGATTGCGCGTGTGGGGCTCACTGGCCGCCACAAGGGCCTGTGTATAAGCTTGAGTGGGCGCGGTCAGGATCTGGCCGGTGGACCCTTCCTCCTGCACGGTGCCATTTTTCAGCACTACGGCACGGTCTGCCATCTGGGCGACAATGGCCAGATCATGCGTGACATAAACGCCGGTAAAGCCGCACTGGCGCATGGCAAGACGAAATGCTTCCAGAACCTCTATCTGGGTCGTGACATCCAGTGCCGTTGTGGGTTCATCAAAAATCACCACTTCTGGCTCGGTGATCAGGGCCATGGCAGCCATAATCCGCTGGAGCTGTCCGCCTGAGCACTCATGGGGGTAACGTGCACCGATGGTATGGGGAGAAGGGAGTGCCATCAGCTCAAACAGTGCTATGGCCTGCTCCACAGCCTCTTTGCGGGGCATGATATGGTGCACCAGAGCGGGTTCTATCACCTGCTCCATCAGCGGAAGGGCCGGGTTGAAAGCTGCTCCGGCATTCTGTGCGATGTAGGCGATTGTCATGCCACGAAAGGCATGTAGCTCACGCGCATTCATGTGCAGCACATCGTGCCCGGCCACACGTAGAGTACCGCCTGAAATGCGGCAGCCCTGCCGGGCGTAGCCTGTCAGGGCAAGGGCTATGCTGGTCTTGCCGGAGCCGGATTCACCAATCAGAGCCAGCATTTCCCCTTCCGCCACATTAAAGCTGACATTGGTGACAATAGGGGTTTCCGGGCCACGGCCTCGGCGGCCTGTCAGGCTCAGGTTCTGAACTGAAATGAGAGGCGGAGGTGCTGTAGGGTGAAGCAGGCTCATTGGCGTTGCCCTTTGCCGTCGAGTGCAAGGTTGAGGCCTACAGTCAGAATGGCGATTGTCAGGGCAGGGGCGATCACCGCGGGCGCGCCATACACAAGGCCCAGTAGATTTTCCCGTGTCAGGGAACCAAGGTCCGTCTGTGGCGGCTGTAGCCCGACACCCAGAAAGCTCAGGTTGCTCAGCAGCCGGACAGCATAAATGAAGCGTAAGCCGACATCTGCCAGCACGGGGCCGGTCATGTTGGGCAGGATCTCGCGCAGGACCAGATAACCCGTTTTTTCTCCCCGCATGCGTGCAGACAGAATGAAATCCTTCCGCACGATCGAGAGAGCCAACATGCGGCTGGTGCGGTAGGAGCCGGGCATGTAGATGCACGCCATGGCCAGTACCAGAACCGGAACGGACGAACCAAATGTCGCGACGGCCACCAGTCCGCTAAGCAGGGATGGAATGGAAATGACACCATCCATGAAGCGGGAAAGCAGGGTATCCGTCAGTCCTTGTTTAAGAGCAGCCATTATGCCCAGAAATGTGCCTGCGCCACACGCCAGTACGGTCGCTACGGCACAAAGCAGGACAGTACTGCTGGTGCCAAAGAGCAGGCGAGTCAGGACATCACGCCCCAGATAGTCCGTACCCAGCAGATGTGTGGAAGATATGGGTGCGAAAACCGTGGAGCTGACGACTTCGCCGGGTGGGCAGGGTGCTATGAGAGGCCCTGTAACGGCCAGTAAAAGCCAGAACAGAGCCAGCAGGACTGGTGTTTGCCGCAGGGGGAGCAGGCGATGCAGAGGCCGGGAGAGCATCATGCGCGTGTTCTTTCCTGCGAGGAGCAGAGCGCCACGATATCGGCCAGTGTTGTGAGTAGCAGGTAGGCCGCGCAGAAAATAATTGCGCAGGTTTGCACCAGCGGAATATCGCGCGAGGCCACACTATCCACCATCAGGCTGGCTATGCCTGGGTAATGAAAGACGGATTCCACGATGACCACGCCACCCAACAGGTAGGACAGGCTGAGGGCAATGACGTTGAAGAGGGGAGCAATCACGTTCGGCAGGACGTGGCGCAGTATGATGAAGGCCGGGGAAATGCCTTTGAGCATCGCCATTTCCACCCATGAAGAACTTAGTACGTTCACCATGACGGCGCGTGTCATGCGGGCCATCTGTCCGACAATGACACAGCCAAGTGTTGCTACGGGCATGGAAAAGGCGGCCAGAAACGAGCCGATGGAATGAATATCACTGATGCTGGCCAGTGCGGGAAGCAGATGCAGTTCCACGGCAAAAACCAGCACGGCCAGCGTCGCGATCAGAAATTCCGGCACAGACACAACGCACAATGTGAGCAGGGAGATCGTGCGGTCAAACACCGTATTGCGAAAAATGGCGGAAAGGGTGCCAAGAAGCAGAGCGGCAGGCACGGCAAACAACGTTGTAATGCCTGCCAGAAGGAGAGAATGCAGCAGACGGTCATGCACCATGCTCAGCACGGGCTGGTGGCTGACAAGGGATGTGCCGAAATCTCCCCGTAGCAGTCCCCCTGCCCAGCCTGCAAAACGCAGCAGCACAGGTTGATCCAGCCGCAGGCTGTGGCGCAGGGCGGCTATGGCATCGGGTGTGGCTGCCTGCCCAAGCAAGGCTTCAGCGACATCTCCCGGCAATGCGGAAGTTATAAAAAAGACGGCAACAACAACGAACACCAGTGAGACGAGGGAAGCCCCAACCCTGAGGGCAATCGCTTCACCCAACCGTGCTGTCATGGCTGGCCTCCTGCGGTATCCGTCTCATCAACCCAGATGCTGCGGGCAAAATTGTAGCCCATCAACTGGCCACCCTGACGCGGGCGCAGGCCCCGGATGCGTGGATGATATCCATCCAGACTGGTGATGAAGGTGGGGATCGCTATTCCGGCATCCGTATGGATGAGTGTTTGCATGTCATCATACAGAGCACGGCGTTTTGCCTCGTCGGGCTCACTCCGGCTGAGAACCAGAAGCTGGTCGAACTGTGCATTGCGCCAGTGCGATTCATTCCATGGCGCAGTGGATGCAAAACTGAGCGCAAAGGTCATGTCCGCTGAGGCGCGTGGGTTTACATTGCCGAAGCCCATGGGGAAACGCATCCATGACTGGCTCCAGTAGCCATCGGCAGGCATGCGGCGCACGTCCAACTGGAGGCCGATGCGTCGTGCGTCATTCTGGAGCAGAACCGCCATTTCGACGGATCCGTTGGCAGCGGGCGAGCAGATGAGCGGGGGCAGGCTCTGGTTTAAATAACCGCTGCGGCTAAGAAGAAATTTTGCCTGTTCCGGATCATAGCGGGTCTGAGGAAGGTGCGTGTTGAAATCACGATGTTCAGGGGGCAGGGGCTGGTCATTTCCCATGCGGCAGTAACCAAGATAAATGGAATCACGCATCTGTTCGCGGTTGAACAGCAGCTTCATGGCGCGGATAAAGTCCGCGTTGCGGCCCGGTCCGACATCCTGCCGGATGGCAAGATTGGTGTAAGTGCCTGTTGGGCTTTCCATCACTGCAAGGCCACGTTTGCGCACAAGAGCGACAAGGCGCGGGTCTACGGCGGCAATAATATCAACATCGCCCGAGAGCAGGGCATTGTGTCGGGCCATGTCATCACTGATGGAAATCAGCTCCAGACTGTCCACCCACACCCCGCCGGGGTTCCAGAAATTTGCGTTGCGCAAGGCAAGTGAACGCACGCCAGGCTGGAAAGCCGCACACGTAAAGGGACCTGTGCCATTGGCCTTATCAAATTGCGTTGTGCCCTCGCGGATGATGGCAAAATTTGTCAGCCCGAGCACGGAGGGAAACGTGATATTCGCGGTGTCTAGCTCAATGATGACACCCAACGGCCCATCTGCTCGTATGGTGCGCATGGCCATGGCCTGATAATGCACCTGCGAGCCAACAGTGGGATCTTTGTGCCGGAGAATGGAATACACAACATCGGCAGAAGTCAGCGGTGCCCCATCATGGAAGTAAACACCGCTGCGCAGCCGGATATGCCATGTCCGGAAGTCTGTGCTTTCAAGGCTTTCCGCCAGAGCCGGGCGTGCCGTCAGGGTCTCGTCCAGTGTGACAAGACCATCATAGAACATATTGCCGCGCATATAATCCGTCGCCATGGATTGGCGCGCGGGGTCGAGCGTGTCGCTCAGAGAACCTGTGGTGGAGGCGGCACGGACATGACCACCATGTCGCGGAGCAGAATTGGTCTGGCTATAAACAGAGTTACTGGAAACTGTTGCAAAAGCTGCGCCGGACCATGATCGTGCAGCACAGATGCCGGCTGCTGCCAGATGCGCTCCCTGTTTCATCATGTTGCGTCGGTTCAGCATCAATACGCTCCGGCGGGGGTAAAGCGCGGGACTGGATGGGAAGGCTAAGTCTGGCGTGCCAGACGTAACCTTCCCTGACGGAGGGTTTAAAGACCCAGAACGCCCGGCAAACCACCGATATCGGGAATTTCAGTATAGCCGTAGTAGGGGGTGGAGGGTTCATGACCACGGGCGACAAATACTTTGTTGCGAATACCCAAATCATGCGCGGTCATCAGGTCGTAACGCAGAGAAGAAGAGACATGCAGAATGTCTTCAGGCCCACAGCCAAGGCTGTCCAGCATGTATTCAAACGCACGCATATGCGGTTTGTAAGCCTGCGCGTCTTCTGCCGTAAATACGGCATGGACCGGAGCACCCAGCTTGGCAACGTTGGAATGAATTTGTGAGTTAGATGCGTTGGAGAGAATGACCAGCGGGACTTCCTTTGCAATCTTGGCCAGACCGGCCGGAACATCATCCCACGGCCCCCAACTAGGAACAGATTCATAGAATTTGTTTGCGATTTCCGGGGAGAAAGGAACTTTCCATTTTTTACACGTACGTTCCATCGCATTGAGGAGCACATAGCGGTAAGGCTGCCATGGGCCCAGAACTTCATCCAGCCGGTAAGCCGCAAAGTCCTTGCAGAACTGCTCCATTCCATCGGCAGGAATGACATCAGCATAAAGCTCACGTGCCATCTCGCTCATCCGGAAGCGGGTCAGGGTGCCGTAGCAGTCAAACGTTACGAATTTCGGCTTGAACGTCGTCATGATGTTTCTTGTCCGTCTGGGTTAACGTTACGATATCACAACATGGACTCTCGAGAGATTGCTGCCGCTTTTTGGTATTATGCAGCATAGCCTTCTGTATCTTGAAAAAGGGACAACAGAATATGCTGCACAAAAATTTTTACCTCGTAAAACGGCTTGAAGGAGCCTGTTTATGAGAGTGCAGGCTAAGCAAACCGCGCAATACTGAAGGGCTCGAGAGGAATGTCAGTTTTTCCTGAGAGAAGCAGATCTGCCATGGTGGCTCCTACGCCCGGACCAAGCTGGAACCCATGCCCGCAAAAACCGAAGGCATAATACAGACCTGGCACATGTGGACTGGGGCCCATAATGGGCAGATCATCATCGGTGTATCCTTCAATGCCCGTCCATGTGCGGATTACGCGCAGGCGGGCAAAATCAGGCAGAATACGCTCCAGATGCGGCATCTGTCGTACGGTATTCAGAGGATCCAGTCGGGCGCGTTTGGCTACAAGGTCGACAGTACCCCGAAAACCGCCACCAAAGATGATATTGCCGCGCTCTACCTGCCGTAGATAAACGCCTTCTTCTTCGACCCATGACGCATAGCCAATAACTGGCTGGATACGATAGGGTACGGGCTCTGTGACACCCATTTGCGGAGCTTTGGGTGTCAGGCGCAGGTTATCACCAAACGCCGCAGCCATTTTCTGCCCCCATGCCCCGCTGGAGATCTGCAACAAGGGGGCCGTAAAGCGTTGACCTTTTGCTGTTTCCACAACAAAATCTTCAGACGTGCGGGTGATATTGCTGACTTCCATCCCCTCCAGAACCGTAGCACCCGCCCGACGTGCAGCGCGACCAAAGGCGGGGGCTGCAAGGCGAGGGTTGGCATGACCATCAAGAGGAGAGAAAGATGCGCAGTCCACATCGGCTGCAAGCATAGGGAAACGGTCTATTGCTTTGCGTCCGCTGTATAACTCCAGATTAAGACCGTAAGGTTTACAGTCCTGTGCATACTGTTCAAGCCGTGCACTGTCCTGTGGTTTAAAGGCAACGCGCACATGCCCGCTGGGAAGAAATTCGACATCTTCTCCAATGAGTTCAGGAAGCTTACCCCAGATTGCACGAGACCGGTTGGCAAGCGGGAGTTGCGGCAAAAAACGCCCCTGCCGCCTGACGTTTCCAAAGTTCGTTCCTGATGCGTACTGGCCGACAAGATCGCGTTCCAGCAGAATGACGGAAAGACCTTTCTGGCGCGCAAAAAAAGCGGTTGCTGCCCCCATTAGACCTCCGCCGACAATAATAACATCGGCCCGTGCTGTGGTGGTTGTAACGGGCAGGGCAGGGTGGTTCATGTCATAATACCCCGAATTCTGGCAGGCAGTGGTTTGACTGGCGCTGCACTCCTAACGCGCCCGGCTTCTGCAACAGGGATCTTGCGGGCTGCCGCAAGAATTTCTGCGCCCGCCAGCCCACACATGCGTCCCTGACACCGGCCCATGCCCACACGCACAAATGCCTTGGCCCGATTGATCTCTGGTGCATCCAGAGGACCTGCTGCGCGCCGAATATCTCCGGCTGTTACGTTTTCACACCGGCAGACAACAGTTTCATCAGGGAGCTCGGCTGCATTCTGCCAGGGCCAGGGGAAACCGGTTTCCAGCCCATGCCGAAAGGCATTCATCGGTTTAAGGGCATTACGGAGGCGGACAATCTCTTTCTGAGATGAAGAAAAACCAAGACTTTCAAGGCAGCGCAGTGCAGCCAGTGCGCCGGCACTTTCAGCCGCATCGGCTCCGCGGATACCTGCACCATCTCCCGCCAGATAGATCCCTTTTTGCGAGGTGGCGCCATCTTCGTCTGTAACGGGCAGCCACTGGCGAGAGAGGTTGTCAAACGCAAAATTACATTTGAGCAGATCAGCAAGTTGTGTTTCTGACCTCAGACCATAGCCGATGCCAACGGAGTCAGCGTTTGTATGCTGCAAGCGTCCTCGAGCATCGCGCCATGTAACACCAGAGACCCTCAGATCCGCGTCATCCTCTGGCTGCTCTATCCTGACAGGCGTGATGCCTGAATGCAGAGGCACGCCGGCCCGAAACAGGTCACTCATGTAGCGGAAACCCTGGAGCATTACGGCCGGACGATGCCGCAGGCCGCTCAGCCCTTTGAGGCGTGTTTTGAGAGTGGACGTATCCAGAACAGCGCGAGGTCTGACCCCGGCGCGAAGATACTGCCAGGCTACCAGATACAGTAACGGGCCGGTTCCCATGAAGACTGGTGCTGCGCCGATCGTGCAGGCCTGCGCCTTAAGCGCAATCTGCGCGCCCCCCAGAGTGAACACGCCCGGTAAGGTCCAGCCAGGACATGGCATGATGCGGTCCGTGGCTCCTGCGGCAATAATCATGGCATCAAAGGGCAGAGCCTCAACGTGCTGATTATGCTGCGTTAGCAGATTTTTGTCGGATACACCCCATGCCAGAGTTTCGGGACGATAGTCTATATGGGGCAAAAGGGCTTCAAAAGCAGAATGAAGCGCTGTCGCGGCCCTTGCGGAAGTCCCGTAGAGTTTACTCGCTGGCCGTGAAAAATTTTCTGGCTGTCTGCGGTAAATCTGTCCGCCCTGCTGCCGGTTTTCATCCAGCACTACAGGACGAAGGCCGGCCTGAACAAGCGTTTCTGCAGCGCGTGTGCCCGCTGGCCCGGCCCCCACAACAATGACTACTGGCTTGTCCATGGCACCTCTGCTGTCACAATACGCAGGCCGGAAGAGACGGGGGTGGAACAGGCACGCAGTTCATCGCCTGTTTCTGTCCACACACGGCAATCCTGGCAGGCGCCCATAAGGCAAAAGCCTGCTCTGATTTTTTTATCAAATTCGTTTAGCCGCAGCTGGCTGCCAGCTAAAAGCAGGGCGGTCAGGAGTGTATCCCCTTCCAGTGCGATGACGGGAGTTCCATCGACTGTAATGATGATTTGTGCCCGATCTACTTCGGCCACGCGTCGAAATAGTCCCTTCATGAGGGGAGAACCTCCTGCCGTGCGCCCTGACGATGAGTCTACGCCAGGGCCAGAGTGTTTCAGGCGATTGCTGCGGCAATATCCTTGTCATCCAGAAGTACATTCAATACGATTTCGATACGGTCGCATAGAATATCAGTTTCTTCCAGTGTCAAACAAAGAGGAGGCGCCAGTCCGATAATGTCATCGCCAAAGGCACGGAACAGAACACCCTTCTCGTAACCTATCCGGGCCAGTTTTTTAGAGATACCGAGGGAGGCTGTGGGTTTGGTTTTAGCGGCTTTATCTGTCACCAGTTCAATGGCGCCGAGCATACCAATCGAGCGTGCATCCCCAACAAGCGGATGGTCTTTCATTGCAGCAAGACGGGTTGCCAGATGGTTGCCAGATGTTACGCCGTTATCCAGCAGACCATTTTGGTATAAATCCAGCACGGCAAGACCAATAGCAGCGCTAACAGGATGGGCGCTGTAGGTCATGCCGTGGCCAACAGCGATACCCGGTGGAGTGGCGTCGCGAATGGTGGAGTACATCCCTTCACTCATGAACACAGCTCCCATGGGGGCATAGCCTGAGGTCAGGCCTTTGGCGACGGTCATCATGTCCGGCACGACGCCTTCATGCTCACAGGCAAACAGCGGACCTGTACGACCAAAGCCCGTGATGACTTCGTCAGTGACAAACAGAATATCCAGCTCACGGCAAGTGTTCCGCATGGCGGTCAGCCAGCCTTTGGGAGGGATGGCAACGCCGCCAGACCCCTGCACAGGCTCACAGAAGAAGGCCGCGACATGCTCTGGCCCACCTAATTCTGTCACTTTATTGCGAAGATCAGCAACAGAAGCAGCAATAATGGGGGCGGCATCAGGCCCTTCAGGATGTCTGTAGGGGTCAGGGCTGGAAATATGGTGCTGCCACGCCAGAGGGACATCGGCATCACGATGGAAGGCAGCAAGAGCTGTCAGCCCTGCTCCGGTATAGGTGCTGCCGTGATAGCCTCGCGCAAGCCCAATCACATGACGCTTTTCAGGGGTTCCGCGCGCATGCTGGTAAAAGCGGATAAAGCGCAGAGCACTATCAACAGCGTCAGACCCGCCCTGTGAGAAAAAGACACGGTTCAGATCACCGGGAGTAACCACCGCAAGTCGGGAAGCCAGGGTGATTGCACTTTCGCTGGCAAAGCCAAAATAGCCGGTTGCGTAGGGCAGCCGTGCCATTTGTTCCGTAGCCGCCTGCACAACCTTTTGCTGACCGTAGCCGACGTTAACGCACCAAAGGCCGGCAAAGCCGTCAAGCAGCTTATTTCCTTCAATATCCGTGAGCCATGCCCCCTGGCCGGACTGGAGAATACGAGGGCCGTATTCCTCCTGATCACGCCATGATGAGACCGGATGAATGAGATGAGCACGATCAAGTGCGGCGAGTGTCTCTGGAGTCATGACGTTTGAGGTCCGTTATTCTGTTGCCAGTTGTTTTCCTATGCGGGCTGGCGAGAAAAATATGGTGCTATAAGCAAAGGATCTTAAAGTGGATTGTGCTGTTCTGAGCGGGAGGCCAGCAAGAATGCGTTAAATTGCCGCGAGGTCTGTTTTAGCGTTTGCATTGGGGTATGGATCAAGGAGAATGCGATACCGCAACGACCTGGCAGGTGTTTGCATCACAAGGGTGCAGGGGAAAAGAGCGTGACCAATCTCAGCTTTCGTCCAGAAGATATTACACTGCCTGTCGGGCATTTTCTGTCTGGAAAGATTGTTTCAGGTAAAAAAAATATTGCAGTCACCAGCCCCGGAAATGGCTGCATTTTGGGGTATATTCCTGAGGCTGGTCTGGAACTGGTGAATGACGCGGCACAAACTGCTGCCCGTGTGCAGGATGAGAGTGGCTGGGCGACCTGCGCACCGCGGGAACGGGCACGGGTGCTGCGCCGTTGGGCCGATCTTGTTGAGCAGCATGCTATGGAGCTTGCTCGACTGGAAACCGTGTGCTCCACTCGCCCCATTTCTCAGACTATTGGCTGGGATATTCCATTTCTTGCGGAGGGAATAAGATTTTTTTCTGAATATTGTGACAAGATTGGCGGAGACGTGGCAGCAACGTCTGCCAGCCTTCTGGGAATGACTGTTTACGAGCCCTACGGTGTGACGGGCGCTATTGCTCCATGGAATTTCCCGCTTGTCATGGCAAGCTGGAAGGTTGTTCCGTCTCTTGCTGCCGGGAACGGGACTGTTCTCAAGCCTTCTGAAATGACACCGTTTTCCGTTGTTCGCCTGGCAGAGCTTGCTGTGGAAGCGGGGATACCTGCCGGGTTGTTCAACGTGGTGCAGGGGACGGGACTTGCAACTGGTGAGGCTATCTGCCGTCACCCGGATATCGGCAAACTCAGTTTTACCGGTTCTACCCGGACGGGGATTGCTGTCATGAAAGCTGCAGCCGAAAGTGGGCCGAAGCCGGTGACATTGGAACTGGGCGGAAAAAGTCCACAGCTGGTTTTTGATGATATTTCCTCTGTAGATGAGGTGGCCGCCCGCATTTTTCGGGCATTTACAGGCAATGCCGGACAGGTGTGTGTAACAGGCTCCCGTTTGATTGTGCAGCGTGGTGTGGCAGAGCCATTAATTGAAGCGCTGGTTGCCCTGTGCAGTCGTGTTGCCGCTTTAGCTCCCTGGGAAGAGTCTGCGAGTTATTCGCCTATCATTTCAGAATTACAGGCGCAGCGTATTTTAAATCTTGCAGAACACAGCATAAAAGGCGGGGCGCAAAGCTTGGCTCCATGCCTGCGTATGAACAGTGAGGAAGGAGGGGTATTCCTCTCGCCCGGTATTCTGATGGTCACGGATGTCAATTCTCCTGTGTGGCAGGAAGAAGTCTTTGGGCCTGTTCTGGCTATGCAGATTTTCGATGAAGACGACGAGGCTTTTGCACTGGCACAGCACCCGATCTATGGGCTGGCGGCTGGTGTGCATACAGCCAGTATGGCCAGAGCAATGCGCGCCATTCGTACACTCAAGGCTGGTACGGTGTGGGTCAATCGGTATGGCCGGTCATCAGATTTTGTAATTCCGACAGGCGGGTTCGGTGGATCCGGCATTGGCAAGGATCTCGGACGACAGGCGTTTGAGGCTAATCTCCGGCTCAAAAGCGTGCTGATGGCGGCGGGGTAAGCAGAAAATGCATCGACAGGGATTTGATGCAGACTTCTTGACCAGAGTAAGAAGAGATCTGCATACGCATCCGGAACTTCGGTTTGAGGAGAAAAGAACAGCGTCTATCGTGGCAGAGCATTTGCGCAGGCTGGGATATGAGCCTCATGCCGGTTTAGCCAGAACAGGTGTGGTGGCAACGCTGGATACAGGTTGCCCCGGCCCTGCAGTTATGCTGCGCGCAGATATGGATGCTTTACCCATCAGGGAAACGGGGCAGGGTCCATGGGTCTCTCAGGTCGATGGTGTTATGCATGCCTGTGGGCATGATGGTCATACCGTCATGCTTTTAGGGGCTGCTGCTGCTCTGGCAGCAGATCCGCCAGAATGCGGGAAGGTTCATTTCGTATTTCAGCCCGGTGAAGAAGGCGGAGCAGGCGCACAGGTCATGATTGATGAAGGCCTGTTTACGCTTTTCCCGACGGATTATTGCTTTGGTCTGCATAACTGGCCCGGTCTGGCCGCCGGTAAACTGGCAGTGTGTTCAGGCCCGATCATGGCCGGTGGGTGGCGGTTTGCTATTGAAATTACAGGAAAAGGATCTCATGCCGCACAGCCGCATCTGGGGCGCGATCCTTTGACTGTGGGAGCCGCTCTGGTGCAGGAGGCGCAGCTTCTGGTTGCACGCCGCACTGATCCAATTATTCCGGCTG
The DNA here is from genome assembly GCF_030644465.1 of Acetobacter tropicalis. Lineage (NCBI taxonomy): Bacteria > Pseudomonadati > Pseudomonadota > Alphaproteobacteria > Acetobacterales > Acetobacteraceae > Acetobacter > Acetobacter tropicalis. The sequence goes on from NZ_JAUYUW010000001.1 coordinate 2,616,384, forward strand.
TCGTGTCTTTCTGCATTTTTGACGCGGGCACTGCTGATAATATTTTACCTGAGAAAGCACGGCTAGCCGGTACACTGCGTGCTCTGGCTCCAGATGTTCTGGATGAGCTCAGAGATGGGCTTCAACTTCTGTGCAATGGTCTGGCAATGGCTCATGGCGTGACAATTTCCGTTCATTTTCACCAGCCTTATCCGGTTACGGTCAATGATGGTGCGGCTACCCGCCTTGCAGCCAAAGCCATGCAGGCTCTGGAAGCCATGGAAGGTGGTCCTGTTCCGGATCTCGATATTGCGCCTAGTCTAGCTTCAGAGGATTTTGGCTTCATGCTCCGGCAGAAGCCGGGTGCATATGCCATGATAGGAAATGGAGAGTCCTCAAAGCTCCATGCTCCTGATTATGATTTTAACGATAATGTTATTCAGAAAGGTGTCAGGTACTGGCACATGCTTGCCCACCTATGTGCGGCATCGACGGCTGAAGTCTCTTGAAACAATGCCCCCTTTTTACTCAATGACAGGAAGAAGATAACGCACATGAAAACTTATGATATTGCGGTTATTCCGGGTGATGGAATTGGTCTGGAAGTCATGCCTGAGGCTCTGCGTGTTCTGGAGCGCGTGGCTGATATCTGTGGCTTTGTTCTGAAGTTTCATAACTATGACTGGAATTGTGAAACATGGCTGCGTACCGGGCAAATGATGCCTAATGACGGTATTAATCAGCTTTCGCAGAGTGATTCCATTCTGCTGGGCGCTGTGGGCTTTCCGTCTGTCCCGGATCATATTTCGCTGTGGGGTCTTCTTATCCCTATTCGGCGGGAGTTCCACCAGTATGTTAACCTGAGGCCTGTGCGGCTTCTACCGGGCATTCCGTGCCCGCTGGCGAACAAAAAGCCAGGTGATATTGATTTCTGGATTGTGCGCGAAAACTGTGAGGGTGAGTACTCGCAGATTGGCGGTGTATTTGGTGAGGGTACGCCATCCGAAGGTGCTATGCAGACTGCCGTTTTTACCCGTTACGGAACAGACAGAATTCTGCGTTATGCTTTTGACTATGCACGTAAACTGGGGCGGCCTCATGTAACGTCCGCAACCAAATCTAACGGGCTTTTCCACTCAATGCCATATTGGGATTCCCGCTTTGAGGCGATTGGGAAGGAATATCCCGATATCCGTATAGACCAGTATCATATTGATATTCTGGCAGCGCGCTTTGTCATGTCTCCCGAACGGTTTGATGTCGTTGTAGGAAGTAATCTGTTTGGCGATATTCTCTCTGACCTCGGGCCGGGGATTACGGGTACTATCGCGGTGGCTCCGTCAGCCAATATTAACCCCGAGCGTACGTATCCATCCATGTTTGAGCCGGTGCATGGGTCAGCGCCTGATATCGCAGGACGCTTCATCGCCAACCCAGTCGGGCAGATATGGGCTGCTGCAATGATGCTGGAGCATCTGGGTGAGGTAGAGGCCGCAAATCTTGTGATGAAGGCTATTGAAAAAGCCCTTGACGATCCACTGGCGCCACGTACTCCAGATATGGGAGGTAAGGCGGGGACACGTGAACTGGGAAATGCTATCACTAAGAAAATTGTCGCCTAGGCTCAAGACCTTGTCTTATGAAATCCGGGTCGCTGTATGTGCGATAAAGGCAGCAGTCAGGACGATCCGGCGCACGCTGACTTTTACGACTGTTACGATTTTGAGTAGTCCTGCGCTGATGGTGCCACAGGTCGCCTTTCTTCATGCTGGTCTGCCCAAAGGCTATATGCTGCAGGGCGGTGAACAGGACATAGGCGGCCGCGCAGAACCACAGCTCGAGCAGGTTGGCCCGGATGGTATGGGAGGACGTCCTGTCTCAGAACAGATCCATCTGGCATTCCTTGATCCGGTTTTCCATGTTCCTGCGTGCGCAGTAGATATGCTCATAAAGGGCGCGTGGCTCGGACGTTGCCTGCGGCAGGGAACTGATGGACGTGTCACGATTTAGCTCCGGACCATAGGTTATCTGTTGAGCGGCGTTGCGCTCATAATCCAGAGCGCTTTTCCATTGAAGTGCGGAGTGCAGCCTATGCGGATTATAGAAATCATTGATGTGGGATGTGATAGCCTGCTCGATTTCCTGACGCGTCATCCAGGTTTGCCGCCACAGGAGTTCAGCTTTCAGGGTTTTGAAGAAGCTTTCCGTGACAGATCATTATCCCAGTGGTTTCCCTTTCTGCTCATGGACACGATAAAGCCATGAGCAGAAAGGAGCTTCCGGTATGCCTCTGAACAATACTGACCGCTACGATCCGCATGATAGATGCAGCCTGCATGGTTCTGGAGGAAGAGAAGAACCATCCATCACGCTGGTCCGCAGTGATGATAATAGCGCCAAAGCTGGATATTCATCCTGACACGCTGTCAAAATGGACCCGTCTGCATGAGCGGGCCAATGCACCTGCGGTAAGTGATCTTCCTGATCGGGAGAAGATCAGGTAACTGGAGCGAGAGAACCGCGAACTGCGGCCGGCCAATGAAATCCTGCGCAAGGCGTCAGCATATTTTGCGGAAGGAGAGCTCGACCGCATCTTCAGACCATGACACGCTTCATTGAGGAGCATCGGCAGATATATGCTGTCGGGTCAATCTGCAGGGTTCTGTCGATTGCACCATCTGCCTCTTATCCTTATCAGGCGAGACAGAAAAATCCCTGTTTGCGCAACCAGAAAAACAAAGAGATGTGTCATGAAATCCGCCGGGTCTGGAACGATAATTTTTGCGTCTATGGAGCGCGCAAGGTCTGGTATCAGCTCAAACGTGAAGGTCTGGATGTCGCCCGCTGCACGGTAGAGCGGCTGATGCGCCGGATGGGGCTGAAGGCGTCATTCGTGGCAAGGAGGTCAGAACCACACGGCCCGATCCGGCACGGCCCTGTCCACAGGATCTGGTGCAGCGCCAGTTTCATGCACCAGCCCCCAACAGGCTCTGGGTTTCGGATTTTACTTACGTTTCCACCTGGCAGGGCTTTGTTTATGTGGCCTTCATCATTGATGTGTTTGCCCGGGTTATTGTGGGCTGGCGTGTCTCCTCAACGGCCCATGCCGACTTCGTGCTGGATGCCCTTGAGTAGGCTCTGTGCCAGAGGCAACCTGAGGGAAAAGTGACCCACCATTCCGACCGCGGCTGTCACTTATGTGTCCATTCGCTACACGCAAAGACTGGCTGAAGCGGGTCTTGTTGCTTCTGTCGGCAGTGTTGAGGGTTCCTATGATAATGCTCTCGCGGAGACCATTAACGGACTTTACAAAACCGAACGGATCTATCGGCAGGGGCCATGGAAAAACAGGGACGCTGTTGAGCTGGCAACGCTTAAATGGGTCGACTGGTTCAACAATTGGCGGCTCCTGTCCTCCATTGGAAACATCCCGCCAGCAGAAGCTGAAGCACGTTTTTATGGGCAACAGAAATCACATGCATTAGCCACTTAAATCAGATAAAAAAAGTCTCCACAAATCCCGGGGCAATTCAGTCCTCCTTTCGGCTATCGCACCGTGGAAGCGGAGCGTCGTGGGCAAAGCTGGCCGATGGTCCCATCGCTATGCGCAAGGAATATCTCCGTGCGATCGTCGATCGCATAGAGGCCGATGACAGGGAAATTCGTATTTTTGGAAGGAAAGACAGGCTGATGAACCAGCTCGTCTCAGACCGTCCTAAACTGAACCCGAAAGTTCCCAGTTTTGGACGGGAGTGGCGTCCCGTACGGGAGTTTTTGACAGCACTGCCACAATATGTTGATTTCGCTTGGTATTTAATCACTATATCTAGTGCCTACCGCTCCTGTGCCACAAACGTGTGCCACACGGTTGTCATGGCGGTCAAATAATCCGGGATTACCCGATGACCGTCAGCACCGTGAGCCGCTCCAATCGGCAGACCTCAAGGCAATGCTGTGGCATATCGAGCGACCAGGCCATCCGTTCCACAATCGCGCCGTCCGGCATGCCTGCCCGCACGCACTGCTCGAACTCGTCCACGAGAGGGCCTTCATCGAGGCAATCGAATTTTCCAGGCCAAATCACCACGTCAGTATCAGTCACCTCACTCTCCTTCTGTTGACCTGGAGATATCGAATCACGAAACGAGAGGGGACGCAATAACCGGCAGAAAACCGCCATTGATGAAGCCTTCATCAATTCACGATGGCACTCATGACCTGTGATGACGATTCATGAAAAAAGGGCCGTCACTCATGATGAATGATAGCTCTTCCTGTCACACTTTGTCGTAACTCTCAGAACTTCAGGCGCTCGATTTCCTCATCCAGACGGACCTCTGGGCCAAGCTCAGGCGCGTCAATCTCCACACGCTCACGAGCCGCCACCGCCTGGGCTTGGCGGGCTTCCTCTACACGGGCACGGCGTTCCTGTTCCTCGCGTTCGGCCTCCTCCTTGGCTTCGATGCCGGAGAGCTTGAGACGGGCGGGCGCGGTGTTGTCGAGCCAGTCATCATGTTCAACCTGGCGGGCCTGGGCGACCTGCTGGCTTTTGAGTGTGACGGCCTCATCATCAGGAAGGTTGGCGATATATTCCCTGAGTTTCTCCGCTTCCTGATGTGCCTGCTCGTGCTCTTTGGGATTGCCAGGGAGCTGACCGACAACACGGGGGCCGCCGAAATTCGGATGCGGTATCTCGGGGATTCCCAGCACCTTCAGAACTGTGTTGATGAGCTTGAGAGCAATACCAGCGGCGATATCCGCAAGTTTCTCGATGCCTTTACCCTCGGCAATCTCATCTTTTGGGGCCGTCCGCTCGATGGTTTTTTCTGTGGTTCCCAGCCGTTTTTCCGCTTTCTCGCGGACCACCTGCACGCGCCTGCGGTACTCGTCAGAGATGCGGGCAGGGTCACGATTGGCGTCTGACCAGGGACTCTCACCGATGACGCGCTTGAGAGCATCTTTGTCATCTGGCAAGGGCAGCGATTTCGGTCGTGATGGAACGACCTGCGCTGCTGGTGATGGGGTCTCCTGTGGCGCTGACGGGTCGGTATCATTGAAGGCTCTGGGCCTGCGGGATGCCGAGGGCTCAGAGAGGGACTGCTGACGCTGCGCTTCCTGTTCCTGCGCCCACGAAACGTAGTTCTCCAGGTCATACGGGTACTCGGTCCCATGACGGGCGTGATAGATACGCTGAAACGCCTGAAAGCTGCCCTGGGCACGCTTCTGGTTCTGCGTGCTGAGCTCGCCATATCCGCCTGCCGCCCTGGTCCACGCCGGGGCTTTCCTTTGTGTCGCCATCTCGCTCTCCACTTCTGACGATTTCACTTTCAGGAGCCGATGCAGCGCGGTGATTTCCACGCCATTTACGGCGGCGACCCAGGCCCCGGGACGCTTCCCGGGCACCAGGTCGATGCCCGTATGATGAAGCATCTTCTTGAAAGGCAGGCCGATTTCCTCGCGTGTCGCCCAGGCAGCCGATATGGCCGCTTTGATTGCGGGGGTGCTCAGGCCGTTTCTCTTCAGTATCTGGTGTGTCGCTGAGCTATATGATTCCCTCGGTGCGGCCTGGGCGGCTGGTCCGAATGAGGGGGCGGCTGGACCCAGGCGGACGGCCAGCGCGGCATCGTGGAAGCCCCTTTGTTCCAGCGCTGCCGCTGCCCAGGCGTTGTGTCGTCCAGGTGTGAGGCGGTGGCCGAGCCGAGCTTCAGCCAGCCGGGCAACCATCTCATTCCGCCTGAACATGAAGCGTGAATCCAAGACGGCTCCATCTAGCTTCATCTCGGGAATTGCCGCGTGCCAATGGACCCCAAAACCCTGGCCGTCCTGACGGGGCTTGCGGTGCTCGATGAGTGTGCAATCCGTTGGGTCGTATCCAAACTCGTTGCCGTGGAAGCGAAGGACTTCTAGGGCTTCGGCCCGGCTGGTGACCTCTTCGGGGTTGATGACAAGATGACGGATTCCGTATGTCCGACCTGCCGCCCTAGCGTCGTCCACCATCATAGCTAGGGCGGCCTTGCTGCCCTGAATACACACGATTTCCTCATTCCCTTTGCCGTGGAACAAGTGCCGGGTCAGGGCATGAGGGCCGGATGCGGTCTTGATACGGCTGGTCTTCAGAATCACCCTGCCGACCTCCTGCGACCGCCCCCTTTCCGGCGAGGGGCGCGGGCGTCATTAAGGAAGTCGGACACGTCGAGCATCGCCGCCTCTATCGCCTCAAGAGCCGCCTGAGGGCTGGCATTGCCGCCGGAATTGAGGTGATGGGCAATCTGATTCACGTTGTTGCCTATGGCTGCGAGCTCACGCCGCAATCTGGTTAGGTCGTCGGCCAGGGCACCAGGTGTCTGCCCTGTCGTTGCGGCCTCGGCTGCCAGGGACCGGAGCCACGACGTGCGATTGGTCCCGGCCGCATGGGCCGCCCGCTCCCAGGCCAGAAGGTCGGAGCGAGAGGCGCGGATTCTGAAAGAATGGATGCGGTCAGTCTGCATGTCGGCCTCCAGTCCCTCTGGGCGGGACGGCGAAAGGGTGGGGTCCACGGGGAGGGCGGAGCCTTCCCCTGGCCTGCTTGTTGTTGGGGTCCGAAGGGCCACAAACAACACGGCTGGCTACTGTCGAAGACAGTGACACCACCGGATGCAAACGAGACGATTTCAGAGGTCAGAAAAGGAAGTGAGGGATGCCGATGAACACCCCGGCCAGCGCGGCCACCACGGCAATCGGACGGACCCAGGAGAGGACGGGCTCCCACTTCTCCCTGCGGCGGCGCTTGAGATGGGCAGCGTGTTCAGTACCTTCATACAGCCGCTCGAAAACGTGTTGAGCTGTGCCCCGGCGTGCTGGCGTGAGCTGAAGGCCGCTGGCCCTGGCTGCGGCATAGTGCTCGAATGCCCGCGCCGCGCGCTCTCGGGGTTCATTGAGATAATCGCAATCCCAGTCATCACCTCCGGCGACTTCTTTATATACAGTCTCCAAGTCGCCCGCAGAGATGGCCCGCTTCTCTGCGTGATGCCAAAGTTCATGAAAGAGATTCGTCTGTTGATGCCGTCCCAAGCTGTCAGTGAAGAGGACTATTTTCTGTCCATCGACCACACCACCCACGCGCGCCCTGGCCGGTGCAATAATGACCGGCACATCCGGATATATACGCACGGCATGAGTGGTGAGATTGCTCTCACATGAGGAACCCGATTTCCTCACGATGTTAGTTTCGCTCTCATCGTACTCGAACTCCACCCGCTCGCCCGTTCCCAGCCTGCGCCCCTGAATGATTTCCGCCATGATGGACCCCCCTTTAATGTGGCCCTCTCATCTTCCTGTGGCGGTTTGCATACGAGCGTGAGAAAATGGGAGAAAACCGCGCAGTTTCCGGGAGCGTTTCCACATGAGAGAACCGTCACCAGCCGCCCACATTGACGGCATCTTTGAGCACCTGATTCCGTTCGCAGCGGTCACGATGGAATTGTGGCGTGTGTTGATGGAGCGGCTGATGGGCGACTTCCAGGCCATGGGTGAAGCAGACCGGCGGTTGATGGCGGCGAGACCGCACAGGTTCGATACAAGGCCAGGTCGTGATGCCCTTCAGTGTGCGCTACGGGAGCGCACTGCTGACCTGAGAGAAGCGCGTGACCGTGCGGAGAGGCTGCCGAAAGGATGGTTTGCGTGGACTGCGGCGTCCAAGAGGAGAGCGGTGGCTATCGAGGAAGCGTCGGCGGCGCTGAAGACATGGCAAGGCCGTGGGACGATAGACTTCATCCAAGCCGAGGCTGCCAAGATGGAGCGGACACTGAGACGGCAGGACAAGAAAATCAGGGACTTTGATGCTCGTCCTGATGTCATCCAGGCATCCCGTCGCCTGGATGATTTGCCCGGGGTGCTGCGGATGGCGGAAGGCTTGGCGGAGCTGAAGCCGGATAAGGAATTGCATGCCGCTCTTGCTCCTGTGGTCGGCCAAGATGGCGGCCTTCTTCGCATTGATGGCTTGGCTGGTCTGGCTCTGCTGCGGCGTAGGGTCGCCATTGCTGCCGCTGTCCAAGGAGCGGGCGGCAAGACCGGCGGCCCGAAGGCGGTGATGGAGCCGAACCAGCCGGACCCGAAGGCCGCTGACGTGGTGGCCGAAGTGTGGGAGCATGCGGCAGGAATGGGGCTGGATGACTTGGCGATGATGGGAATGTGACCTGACTGCGGCTGGCGAGGCGTAGCCGAGACCTGCTGCCCCTGGCGAGCCTGAGCCGCACCGGCGGCGATAAGGGCGAGCGGATGGGCTGGTTTGCATATCCGGATGAGAAGATGGATGGCCCACAAGGAGGGGGACATCATGAATCCTGAATTATCCACGCTGCCGGAACTCAAATTCACTCCATCTTGCCGAAAATATCGAGCGCAGATACCTCCGAACTCACCCCCGGATTGGTGCCACGCGGCGCACGGATATTTTAGAGAACTGACCGGAGAGATATCATGTGTGCTCTCATCTCAGACCGCCGATGGATTCTGCGAAATGGGGATTCTGATGAGCCCCAGCCGGGTTGAATCCCCTGACGCTCCGGACAGGCCGGCGATTCTCGTGGCGGCCTTTCTTCCTGGCCCAGACCGGCTATTCCCGGGTCACAGCGGGCTCCTTCCGCATGGAAGGTGCATTCCCAGTAAATGCCTGCCGGATTTGCATAGCTGGGCAATATGCGCGGCTCAAAATGTTCTGTTTGCCCTGGACCATCCAGAGAGGTCTAATCTAGCGTTGTCCATGATTTCCAGTCAGCCGCCTGGCTGACCGTAGCGAAGCGGAGCACCTTTTCCCCAGGCGGAGAGCGACTCCAGGGTCTAGCTGAGGAGCCTGGAGAAAAGGTGTGGCAAGCGTGGGCAACGCGGTCACTCTGTGTACTCCGCGACTACGCATAGAAATCCATAACTGACGTAAGCCCGGCACTGGCGACCGATGGCCTGACTGGCCTTGGCGGCAATGACCTCCAGCGTCACACCATTATGGAAATCACGGAGCAGGGTGTGGCGCAGGTCGTCATGGCCAGGCAGTTCGTAGGTGCGTCTGTCGAACTGCCCGAATGTGTTGCGGTACTCCATGACATGGCAGCCGTCCGGCTGCTCCGGGATTTCCAACCTGAATGTCACGCTGCTGCCCGCTCACGCTGTAGAGCTCTCACAACAGAGGATTTCGATACTCGGGCAATACCGGCTGCATCCCTATGCGAGTGACCTTCTTCAATCAACTTCAAAGCTAGTGATACAGCCCGACCCGTGCGCCTGGGTCTTCCAATGGCCTGCCCCGAGCGTGTGCCAAACTTCTTTGCTTTGGCGATTCCAGCATTAATGCGCTCAATGATGTATGTCCGCTCCCATTCCGCCAGCAGCGAGAATAGTTGCATCATCATGCGCCCGAGAGCTTGGTCTGTGCGGATTCCCTCTCCAACCGACACAATGGTCACGCCCTGCCCGTGAAGGTCGTCGGCTAACTCAATCATGTTCTTGAGCGACCTGCCCAACCTATCCATCCGGAACACGACTACCTCATCGCCTGGCATGAGGACGGAAAGAAGGTTGTCGAGGCCGGGGCGGGATTTCTTCGAACCAGAGATGCCGACATCAACATAGATATGCTCCGGGAGTACCCCCGCATCTGACAACTTGGCCGTCTGACTGCCGACATCCTGGTCAGTAGTCGATACCCTGGCATATCCGTATCTCATAGCAACAATCCTCCCGCCGACTTTTGAAACCAGGGTTTTGACACCACAAAACCCCTTGGAATCATTATAGAGTCGGGCGGGTGCATAAAAGAAATGGTTTGCGCATCCTGAGTAATGGCATGTCAAAAAAAATCTAGTATGATTTCATTTTTTCATGTTGGTGTGGATAAATCGATGAATGGAAGCGAAGCAAAAACTTCTCCAGATATTTTAGAAACTGTTTTCATGTCGTTCAGGAATTTTTTGCCGAATGCGTCAAATACTAATATAACTATTTTAATGGCCTGGGAAAAAACTTTTGAGGCAGGCCTTATTGGGCAATCTGCATTGTTCGCAAGGATTGGAGAAATATCTGAGATATTAGAAGAGGTTAATTTACAAATATCATCTTTAGATAATCTTAGTGAGGCACGAAAGGTGCGAGCAAGAAGTGTGGTATCATTGTTTATACCTGCTGTTACTCTTGCGAACATCAACAATAATGCCTGGTCTATGACTTCTAATTGTTCTGTCGAAAATTGTGGAAGTCTAGGGTTTTTGGGGGATGCTCTAAGGCCACATTTTTCTGAAAATGTACTTTCGGAACAAGATGTTTCAGAAATACTCGGAGTATTGGAAGAGGTAAAAACCCTTCTGAATCAAAACGATTTTCCTTTGAGATTGAAAATTATTTTGAAGCGGAAGCTAGATGTCTTAATTTGGCGCCTTAAGCACCCTGAATTTGAAACTTTGCAACAAGCTTCAGACGCTCTTGGACAAGCTACCTTAACCGCCAACCAAATGGAAAAACTGTGTCCTATTGATAGTAGCCGAGAGGCTGCTGCAGATATGAGAGGAAAACTTTTTGAGTGTTTTAAGAAAACTAGCGAAGTGGCGGAGCGTGGGGGAAAAATGGTTGTTGCTGGAAAGATAATTTATGATGTAGCTAAGCCGCTTCTTGGCTAAGAAATATAATAATTACGCTACAAATATATGGTAAAAACTCGAGAAAGCATTGTCGTTTACTGGGTCGAAAAAACGAAGTCTTTTTGGGCGAGGTGACACATTTGTCTTCTGGGTCTTGTCGAGCCTGGCCCTCATCTTCTCGACCACTGGGCCAATTGGGCCTTCCCAGAACTGAGCGCAGGCCATCACCGACGCCCTGACCTGAGCATCAGTAAGTCGTGGATTTAGGTCACGGTAGAACACTGAGAGCTGCTCGAAGTCCTCCTGGGTGGGCTGGTAGGCATCCTGAGTCTGGTCTTCATGCTGGATGGCTTCCGTGACGGTGTGGGGAGGTTGGCTGGAAGGCGGGGATGAAGCTGAAGGCTGGGGATTCAGGTCTTCACTCTTAGATGATGACTGACATGATGGAATCTGGGTTGAACTATCTGATGTCTTACAGTTGAACCGTAAGGCGGGCGGCCTCCTGGAGACGCTGAGTGTTCCGCTCGGCCCATCTGGCAGCCTGGTTGCACCTGTTCATAATCATGTCGAGACCGGAATGGCCTATTTCGGTTGTGGGCGTTCCAGTAAAGCCGAGCACGATAGAACACGGTTCACATACACTCGAAAACCGTGGGTGTGCCTGTCGGTGGTTGGCGGGCGCGGTTCCAGGCGTGGGCGCTGCACTCTCCTGAGCTCACGTTTGCCGTCGCGCCTGGGCACCCAGCGGATTTCTTCCCTGTTGTCGTTCAGCGATTTGCAGAAAACCTGGAATGAGCGGAGCGGCTTCACACGGGTGACGCCTAGGGTGGCGTGATAGTACCAGGCGAGTTCATCAGGTGTCAGCTCGTCAATGCCGACCAGACCATCAGCCCGGTCATCTGCGGTCAGACCTTCGCGGCCCCAGGAGAGCTTGAGGACGTACCTGACCACTGCTGCCGCGCTCCGTAGGGCTCCGCAATCACGCCAATGAGCCCCACCGAGACGGCCCCGGCTCCATCTCAGGAATCTTTCCCAGTCCTCAGGACTCAGGCGGCGCGTCGGACGATAAACTAGGTCGGCGTGGAGATTCACTCCGTCTGCCGTTGTTCCCTCGGCCCGGCAGAAAGTATCGTTATCGCCGCGATACAGAACTTCGATGCCGTATCTCCGCCTGGCCTCTGAGCTCCAGCGGTTGATGCGGTTCAGGAACTCCGCCCTCCGACCTTTCAGGTCTGCGCCCCACGGCACCCGCTGGCCAGAGGTGGCGACGGCATACCGGCAAGTCCGGCCCCGGTTGACGCAGTGCTCAAGGAAAAAGGAGAGCTGCCTAATCATGCGGTGTCGGTGCCTCTGGGCAAACTCAGGCAGAAGGTGCAGGCGACGGAAACCGATGATTCTCTCACACTCTCCCGTCAGCTCACCTACAAGAGTGATATCCCGGCCCTGGTCCCGTGCCTGGATGCCAGCCTCTTCCAGAGTGGCGGCTATCCTTTCGGTCTGCGAGATGATTGCCTCGCGGCTGGCGGCATAGCTGTCGAAATCGTCGGACGTCAGGCCGCATCCCCGGCTGATAGCGGTGAGAAGCTGTATGGGTCTATCTGTCCGCCGCGTTGCCACAAAAAAATCCTCGTCATCAGAACTGACAACGAGAAAGAATTGATGGCCTCGGCTGGCTTGGCTATAATGCTTCCATCGTCGTCAATACCCGCTCGCACTGGTCACTGGTCCTGCAAGACCTACCGGGGCAGCGGGTAAATTCTTTGAATTGTGACATCGCTGAATCTCCGATTTCAACTGTCACGGACGAGCTCCGCATTACAATTTGTCCATGTGTGTTCATCGACGGGCAGGCATCAGAAGATGGTCTAAATGGACAGGGAACCGGACGTGCTCGACAACCTGCTGAGCCTCCCCGATTGCTAGGGTGCGCCCATACCACTCGCCAGCTTTACCGGTCTCATGACCGAACACTTTGTTTACGATTTCTTCATTGATGCCTGACGCCCGGAGCATCTGACGGAAAGCATGGCGTAGGGAATACAGAACAAGCTCAGGGTTATCACCGAAGCCGATGGCATCGAAATAGTGTCCCAATCGCTTTCCCCACGCGTCAGATGTTCGCGGGCTGTCTGGTCTCTTTTTTGTGCGCTTGCCATCGTCCATCAGTAGACGACCGGCTCGGGCCTGTGCCTCTGCGTATTCAATGAAGCCAATTTTCCGAAGGCATGGAATCACGGGAATGAGGCGCGGGGAATTGTGGGTCTTCCGCCCGGCTTCTCGCAAGTCGAGGCATGGGATTCCGTTGAGGTCGTGAAGCCGGGCCGGGGCTGCTGCAAGCTCTGCTGGTCTTGCCCCGGTCATTGCTGCGATGGCGATAAACCAGAAGTCTCCCGTCCGGTCATGGCATCTGCCAGGCTTCTTCCAATAGACGCGGCTCTTATAACCAGTGAAGAGAGGGCTATCGAAAAGGCGTTGAAGCTCCGCTTCGGTAAAGGGACGGCGCACGTCTTCTTTGCGTCGCATCTTCTCCTCGGCAGTCTTCTCCCTAGGCATGATTTTCTCGAAGCCTCGGTCATGGACGTGGCCGTTAGACACGCACCATTCCAGAAACTTTTTAACCTCACCGAGCTGCCGTCCGATGGTCTTCCGGTCCAAGTTGCCACCTCTGGCGCTTGGCTTGTCTCGCAGATAGTCCGCAAATGCTTTCAGGTCCGATTGTTCCAAACCAGCCGGAGTTTTGCCCTTGGCGACCCCATGGAACTGCTCAAGCGTCTTCTCGTATGATTTGACGGATTTTGGGCTAAGGCCCGGCCTGTCTTTGAAGAACTCGGGAAGTAGCTCGGTCCATGACTTTCCAGATAATGCAGGTGTCTCATGCATAACGGGGGCAGGGGCTGCCAGGACGGTAGGGGCAGATTGCTGGAAGGCCCGCATTGCTCGCTCCATGCCGCGCATCTCGGCGTCATGAGCAAACTGGCGCATATCTGCGAGAACGCTGACACTGGCCGAGTGCCGGGACAACATAGCGTTGACCTCTTGCATGGATTCCATAAGCGCCGCGTTCAGGTCGGCCATGACTGCATCGACGACATCCGGTGGCAGGCTCTCAACGTCTTCAATGAGAGCGGTCTTTAATTCGTCTTTGGTGATTTCTTGGTTTCGGTATCGAGCAAGGTGCTCTGAAACCCGGTTTCGTACGTCCATCCAACAGCCATCTAATCGAGACACCAGGCCCGTCACTACTGTGCGGGCAGTCCGTTTATCCGATGTGCGAAGAGAGCGGACAAGATGTTGTCCGAAGATGGGTCTTAGGTCTGCCGGAACCCGTATCTTGAGATACCAGCCAGCCCGACGACGCTGCATGTATGGTGCTGCCATTGTCTTCCCGTATGTGCCACATGCGTGTGCAACAGGAGCGGGAAGTCAAAAGAAAAGCCTAGCAAAATCAAGCACTTATAGGTTCTGGTGTCCCGTACGGGATTCGAACCCGTGTTGCCGCCGTGAAAGGGCGATAAGTAGTGGCTAAATGGCTGGGCTTATCTGTTTAAATTGCTGATAACATGTTGTTTAATATCACTTACTATCACTGGGTACAACTGGATATCACATCAGGGTGGGCCCATATTGGGCCCAAGTGGTTACCGCTCTCTTTGGTTTTCTAACTTATATCCTGTGAATTGATGCTGCCTCATTTGAGGGGGTGAGAGCGTTTATCGTGATGCTGTGTTCCTTGAGGAATCACACTTCCGGGATGCTTTCTGAATGAATGGATTGGAATTGCGGGTGGTCTCGGATCAGTAGCATTCTCTTGCAACGAGGTTATGACTACAGTGGTTTCAATGGAGGCGATCATGCACGAAATTCAGCTACGTGATGCCAAGGCGACCCTGTCTGCGGTTGTCGATCACGCCTGCGCGGGTGAGCCGGCCATCATTACGCAGCACGATAAACCAACAGCTGTTATCCTGAGTTATGCGGAGTGGGAAAGGCTTTCCCGCGTGCCATCATTTGGTCGTTTGCTGATGAGTGCTCCCCTGGATGAAGCTGATCTCCCGGAAAGAGTTGAGAGTGGTCTCCGGGAAGTGGAATTCTGAGTGTATCTCGTCGATATAAACGTCCTCTCCGCGGCCGCACCAACCAAGGCTCGGATAGAGACAGGTCTCGTTGAATGGATGGACAGGGTAAGCTTCCGGTGTGAGACGCCTTGTTGAGTTTATGGTGTGGTGATGTGCTCTGTTCATGACAGAGAGCGATCAGAACAGAATGACGCTTGTGTCGCAGCGACATTCGCTGCGAAAGCATCGCGAGCCCTTCATCCGGTTATTGAAATTGTTGGCGAACGGCGCCGGGCTTATGATGACACGTTCAGGCGTCGGGTTGTGCTGCCTTCTTATGAAACTGGTCAGTCAGTCCGTGCTGTTGCGCGCCAGTTTGGTGTCCACGTCAGCGTCGTTTACCGATGACGTCAGAGACTGGATTTCGTAAACCCGTCTGCTAAAGAGCAGCTTTCTTTTGTGCCGGTTCACGTGACATCCCCAGTTGAAGGGCTGGGAGGAGACCAGTCCTGCGGGAGTGGACATGAAGCCAGCATTCTTTTTCCTGGTGGCGAGAAGATGATGGTTGACAGCCGGATCGCGATTGAAGATCTCCGTAAACTCCTTCAGGTTTTACGCTCATGATCCCTCTTCCCTCTGGCCTGAAGATATGGCTGGCGGCAGGTGCGACAGACATGCGCCTTGGCATGCCCGGTCTGGCGCTGAGGGTTCAACAGTTTCTGGGGAAAGACCCCTATGTTGGTGATGTTTTTGTCTTCCGGGGCCGACGCGGCGATCTGGTGAAACTGATCTGGCAGGACGGGGTTGGAGTGTCTCTCTATGCGAAACGGATTGAACGTGGCTATTTTATCTGGCCCTCGGCAAAGGAGGTGGCCATCCATCTGAGTGCGTCACAATTAAGTTGTCTGCTCGAAGGGATCGACTAGCGCAATCCGCCGAAAACATGGTGACCTGAACTGGTGGGATAACAAAAAGGGGATCGTGAGCCATAGTCCTGTACCCTTTTTAACGGTTTTGTGCTGAACTGTTTTTCATGACGGGAAGCATGGATGACATGACGGCCTTACGTGCGGCACTTACCGCTGTCGAGGCGCGTGCCCGTGCTGCCGAAACCCGGGCCACAGACGCTGAAGCCCGAACAGTCAGCGCCGAAGCGCAGATTGCCCATCTTAAACATCTTGTTGCACGGATGCGTCAGGACCGCTTCGGGGCGTCATCGGAACGGGGGCGGCGCCTGCTGGAGGAGCTGGAAACAACGCAAGCCGAAGGCGCGTCCGAAAATGCGGCGGACCCCACTGTCGGTGCAACAGCACCGCGAAATAACTGGGGGGCACCCCTTACCCGCTGATCTGCCACGTGAACGGGTGGTTCTTCCTGCGCCAACACAGTGTCCATGCTGTGGCGAGACGCGCCTGAGTAAACTGGGTGAAAGCATCACTGAGACGCTGGAAGTGATCCCACGCCAGTTCAAGGTCATCCAGGCGGTGCGGGAGAAGTTCACCTGTCGGGACTGCGAGAGCATCACCCAGCCACCAGTGCCTTTCTACCCGATCTCACGGAGGCGTGCAGGGCCAAAACTGCTGGCGGGCATTCTGTGCGACAAGTATCTCCAGCATCTGCTGCTGATCCGGGTACATGTGCTGGCAGCTGGTCGTCTGCATGCGGATGACACCACCGTGCCCGTGCTGGCGAAGGGCCGGACAGTCACCGGTCGATTGTGGAATTATGTGCGGGACAATCACTCCTTTGGAGGCACAGCGCCGCCAGCCGTATGGTTCCGTTATTCACGGGACCGCAAGGGCGAACATCCTGTCGATCATCTTTCGGGCTGGACGGGGATCGTGCAATCCGATGCCTATGCCGGATATAACGCTCTGGCAAAACCGGGCCGTCAGCCTGCACCTGTCGTGTCTGCAGGGTGCTGTTCAAAATTGCAGAAAAGGACAAAGCCCCCCTTGCCATAGAGGCCGTGCGCCAGATCGACGCCATCTTCGAGGCTGAACGTGTGATAAACGGCGCACCTGCCCAACATCGGTTCGCAGTCCGTCAGGAAAGCAGTGCTCCCATGGTAGAGGACCTGTTCATGTGGATGCGTGACACGTGCCAACGCATGTCGTCAAAAAATCCCATTGCACAGGCCATGAGCTATTTTCTCAGACGACCCGATATGTTCACACGGTTTCTACATGATGGGCGCATCTGTCTCACAAATAACGCCGCAGAGCGTGCGCTCCGTGGGATAGCCCTCGGCAGAAAAGCCTGGTTATTCGCCAGGTCAGACCGGGGCGGAGAACGCGCTGCCGCCATGTATTCCCTGATCGTCACCGCCCGTCTGAATCTTGTCGATCCCAAAGCATGGCTCGCAGATGTCCTCGTCCTTATCAACGATATGCCAAATCCACGCCTCCATGAACTCCTGCCATGGCACTGGAAAACCCTTCACCAGAGCAATAATACCATCGAAGCCTGATTACGCCCGCGGTTCTCTCCAGATGCTTACTGGACAGGAACAGTGATAAGCTGTTCATCTCTGTCATTACAATTGCAGAGATTGAGGCTGGTATTGCCAAATTAAAGGACAATGGCAGTCTGAAGAAGGCACAACGACTTTACGAATGGCTTGAGACGCTTCTCCATCTCTATCAGCACCGAGTGCTGCCGCTGGATATTCAGCTGGCACGCGAACTGGGGCGTATGACACAGGCGGTACGTCAGGCAGGCCGCATGCCCGAAATGGCCGACCTGTCGATCGCGGCAACAGCGATAGTGAGGGGCTATGTCATGCTGACTCGCAATCTGCGATATTTCCAGGGAACGGGTGTTACAGCCCTTGATCCCTTTGAAAGCCTGCCAACTCAAGGTTAGCAGGCAGTGCATTCCTATAGATGAGGCGTATCGGGCGCATCTTTCATACGGCGCGCTTCATTCAGAGCCGTGGCGAAGCGAGCGCGCGTTGCCTGTCCCATACGGCTCATACCGCAGGCATCGCGCATTCTTGCTATAGCGTCGTCATCCGGGCAGTCGATAGCGATGGCGCGGCAGGCGAGGTCTACGAGGGCCGCAAGAGGGACCAGCGCCGGGTCCAAGGGTTTCTCAGCTGTTAATGATGCAAGGGACAGTCGTGGAACGACAGGCTGTCGGTCCGACCATAGAAAAGTGCCAACATCTTCCTCGGTGCGCGTCGTTGATGAGGGAATGGCACGCTGGACGCGTTCACGAATCTCACGACCGACGCGACTGAAGCCGTGTGCCCGTGACAGAGTCTGAATGAGAACGTCTTCCCGCATGACCTTCGCCTGATCGATTGTACGAATGGTAAGGTGAGTCAACGTTGGCAAATAATCGTCCTGCGTAAATCTGGATGGATCAGCCTCGATATCCGAACTGGTTACATCATCAGATGGAGTATGTTTGGGTGCCTTTGCGTAAAGAGGCTCCAAATGCTCGATCTCTTCAGGTGAAGGTTCTATGGCGGGTTGAGCGGTGACTACTTCACATTCCGGGGTTTCGGCCGAAGCAGCGGGGTCTTCTTCGTGCTCATCCGGACCCGTGTTCAACAGTGCTTCAGCTTTTGCCGCATCCTGCTTTGCCTGATCAGCGCGCTTCTGACGGGCAATCTCCAGAAAGCCTTGCAGGGCGATGTTGACTCGTTCAACCTCGCGAGGGGCGTTCGTCCACCAGTCCGTGGACCAGATGCGCAGAATATTCCAGCCGAGATTTTCAAGAACGGCCTGTCTTAGGCGGTCGCGATCACGTGCCGTGGCACTCCGGTGATATGTGGCGCCATCGCATTCGATGCCTGCGAGGAATGTGCTGGGTAAATCAGGATCAATGACGCCAAGATCCACGCGGAATCCTGAAACACCGACCTGTGTCGTGACCTCCCAGCCTTTTGCCTGAAGCATTGTCGCAACTTCGACTTCGAAGAGACTGTCATATCCTCCGACAGACCCTGCATGCGCGCCGACCAGAGCCATTGGACCCCGTTCTGCGAATAGCAGGAAGCGGCGCAGATCCCGAACACCTGCCGCGCGTGTCCGTTCTATCGCAATCTGATCCCCCCGCAGCGACCCAAACACGATTAACTGTTCACGAGCACGGGTGATTGCAACATTAAGACGACGCTCCCCGCCATCGCGGTTCAAAGGGCCAAAATTCATGGAGATTTTGCCTGCGATGTCAGGCCCGTAAGTGAGCGAGAAAAGCATGATATCACGCTCTTCGCCCTGCACGTTTTCCAGATTTTTCACAAGCACTGCCTCATGAGCCTGTTCTCCCGTGAATCTTTCAAGCGCAGGGTCTTTGCGGACTTCGGCATCAAGAAGGTCGACAATCAGTTTCTGCTGCTCTGCGTTGAAAGTGACGATACCGACCGAGCGATCGGTACCATCGCGCATGATCCGGACAGCTTCGGCAACCACCATCCGCGCCTCTGTAGGATTGGTATGCGATCCATTCTTTCCGGGTTCATAAATCCCTTTCGGGACAAAGCGGAAAGAGACGGCTTGATCCGCCGTGACCGGCGACGGAAAGGTGACCAGATCGCCGCCGTAGTAGGCCTGATTCGAAAAAGCGATCAGACTTTCATGACGACTGCGATAATGCCATTCGAGACTGATGGCCGGGATACCCGCCCCGAGGCATTCGTCGAGGATCGAGTCAAGATCGGTCATCTCATCGGATGGATCAGCATCTGCTGCCGCGCGACCCGCTGTAAAGAAATCCGTGGGTGGCAACTGTTTGGGATCGCCAACCACGATGACCTGTTTGCCACGACCGATGGCGCCAATCGCGTCCCACGTCGCGATCTGGGACGCTTCGTCAAAGATGACAAGATCGAACGGATCTGCGTCGGCGGGCAGATACTGAGCGACCGACAACGGACTCATCATGAGACATGGCGTAAGGGTCCGAAGAGCTCTTGGCATCTTTTCCGCCAGTTGACGGACCGGAAGATGACGGGATTTCTTTGCGATCTCGCGCGTCAGAACTTTGTATTCCGGATCGTGCTGTCGTGCGGCCTCGCCGGGAATACGTCCGGCAAGGCGTGTACGGATCAGACGAATGGCCAGGGTTTTCAGCTTCTCGTCCAGTTCGCGGAACCTGATGATGCGCCCTTCATGGGTTGCAGCCACGAAACTACTCAACAGAGCAGAATCACTGACGGCGTGCATGGTCCACCAGCGCGCATAATTTGCTTCGAAAACGGCCAGCACGTCATCCTGCGCGACTAACCCGTGTTCGATGGCGTCGATCATGGGTGTCAGACCGAGTTGCGCCGCTTGATGGCAGGTGCGGCGCCATGAGCACCAGTCGCGCAGTTCGCGAGTGGCCTCTTTCCAGTCCCTCAGCCTGTCCGTGGTTTGTTTGAGCCAACCGGGATTTTCGGGAGGAGCCAGCCGGGTGACGTCGCTGGCGCTACAGTTCCCCAGCGTTTTCAGGGCGGCATCAAGGTCGGTAAATGCTGCGAGATAACGGTTCAGGGATGCGTGGATTGTTCCGCCAGGTGCCAGAAGATCCTGTCCTTCTGCCAGCAGAGTCCTGAGATGGGTGCGGGCAGTGAGCAGCTCTTCCGTCTCGGCTGTACAACCCGCAAGGCGGGTGCGTGTTTCCTGTCCCCAGTCAAATGCGACGTTGATTGCGTCGAAGTCAGTCTCCAGACCCCGCCACATCGGACCGATGCTTGTCTTGTGAGACGCATTCGCGAGCTTTTCAAGAAGGGCCGCACGTTCGACAAGAGCCTCAAGGTCGTTTTCGCAGTCTTCAGGCAGGGAGACGGCATGAGGTTCAAGCCGCTTACGGATAGCCTTCTGTCCCATAGAACGCGCAAGCAGCCATTTTCCCTTGGCGGTACGCCATTCCGCAAGTGTTTCAGCCAGTGAAAGAGAGCGTATGCTGTCTTTCCAGCGGGTATCAAGATCTGCTGTCAGGGCTTGGCACCGTGTAACAGGTTCCAGTTCCAGCAACACGGCATCCCTGGTTTCGCGTGCACTTTCTGTAAAGCTCCATGCCACTGCATGGGGTGACAGGAGATGGGAGCAAAGCGCTCTGATCTGTTCAAGCCGCTGAAGTGAGAGATTGTTCTGGGGGAGGGAAAGCGCCCTGATGACATTTTGGGCGGCCTCTCTCAGTACGCCGAGGGCGGAGAGCGTTCCATTGACGGCATCAAGCAGTTTGCCTTCCCACAGCGGTGACCAGTCCGTCTGCTCAAGACCTGCCAGTCTGGGTGAGACGACAACGTCTCCGATACGGGCATAGAGGGTCGACAGATCTTCAACCGACTGTACCAGTGCGTCGTAATCGGCTTTTGAATGAACATCCGCATTGGCCCATTCCAGAGGAATACGGATGATGGATGCCTCCTGAGCGCGAAGAGTGACACCAATTCCGCGATAGGGTGTCCAGCCATTGCGACGGGGCGTATGGAGATCGTGGACGTAGGCGTTCAGTTCAGTACGAATGGTATCCAGCGTCTGCTTCGTCCGAGAGTATTCCTCAGGCTTGAAATCCTCCAGCGCAGCCTGTGCTGTCTGGAATTGTTGCAGCACCGCCATCTTGTTCGCCTTGGGAGAGAACAGATCCAGACAGAATTCAGCAATGCCCAGTTTGGCCAGACGCGCACGCACCACTTCAAGCGCCGTCCGTTTTTCAGCCACGAAAAGGACCGTACGACCCTGCGCGAGCGTATTGGCAATGATGTTGCCGATGGTCTGACTTTTTCCTGTGCCAGGTGGCCCGATCAGGACGAAGTTTTCGCCCGCTGCCGCGCGTGCGATGGCCTTGAGCTGAGATGAGTCGGCCTCCATCGGGCAGACGAGATCGGCTTTGGCGAGAGCGTCGTCGAGGTCGCCAGCTGGATTAAAACCTTCAGACAGAGCAGAACCTGCCTGCTCACTGTCTTTGACCCCGTTCAGCAGACGGCTGGCGACGTCGTTCGTGGCAAGATGCTCTTTCCGTTCCAGCAGATCCTTCCACATTAGGAATTTCGCGAAGCTCAATGTCGTCAGACTGACATGCTCGCGAATTTCCCATCCCGGAATGTGTCGAAGGTGCAACCGGAAGGCTTCGATGATTTTTGGAACATCAAGGCCGGATTCATCTTCCGGAAGCGTCTCTCCTTCCAGCAGGGGAATCCGGATATCGTATTCGGCACGCAGCATTTCCAGCAGCGTTGTGTTGATACGGGTTTCATCCCCGTGCGCCCGTAATGTGAAGGGTGACTTGATGCTGGCTCTTTCCAGAATGACCGGAACGAGAATGAGAGGCGCGAGATAGGGCCTGGATTTATCCTGAGATGTCCAGGCCAGCGCCCCGATGGTCAGGAAAAGTACGTTCGTGCCGCCTTCCTGTTCGGAACTTCTGGCATGACGATAAATTTCGGTCAGTGCGGTCTGAAGCTGATCCTCTTTCCGCTGAACGACGATCTCGCGCCGCTTGAGAGCCTCCAGGGCATATGCTCTGGAGGCATCTTCGTGATGCCGTCCCTGATGGAGAGCCTTGTTTCTGGGATCATCGTCGTCCATGAGCCTGGGCGCTGAAATAAAACGAAGCGGTTTGGCGCTCCCGCCGGAGCGCATCTCCGCCACCATGTCTTCCAATGCTGCGGGATCAGGACAGTCGAGTTCAATCAATTGACGATCTGATTTGGGCAGATTCAGCAGCCGGTTGCGCGCGGACATGTCGAGCAGGCGATTACACCATCTCTGCACACGATCTGCCGGACGATCCGGCAGGCGCTCTTCCTCGCGGTCCTCACGTAACGGGGGAGGAGCCTCGAATGCCGGTTGTCCCGCTGACTCATCAAGGGCGGTTTCTGCCGCGTCGTCAGCCGGCATGGCAGCAGAGGTGGAGAGGGGACGAATACGGCGCAGGCGTGCCCGGTGAACATCGATAACTTCGCGGAATGCCTCCGGATCGTCATCGTCTATGTCGCGCAGATGGGCCTCGCCCCGCTCGCATGCCGCGGTGAAGCTGGGTTTGCGGGCAGCCGTCACCAAAGTTGTTTCAAAGACACGCAAATCGTCGAGCTTCAGGCGGTTGCGAATACCAGGCAGATCCTGGACCACCGAAGAACCCGCATCCTGCTGGGCCAGCCACAGGCCCGCGAAGGCGTGCCCGCGCGTCAGGACGATCAGGGGACGCAGACCAATGGCTTCGAGACATGCGGCAAACAGAACGGTCGTATCGAGACAGGTCGCCAGACGTTCCTCGACAACCTGTGTTGGAAGACGGATACGCTGGCCGTTTTCAACGAAAGACGCGGGCGGATTGATGTAGGTAATATCCAGTGCGCAGATGGCGCACCACAGCGCCTGAGCCTGCGCCCATACGCGCACTTTGTCCCCCTGATAGCCTTCCAAGGAAGGGGATCGCCCCGCTTGCCGGAGGATCTCGGATGCATTGCGCAGGATACGGGCAATAGCGGGGTCATTGGGAAGTACAAAGGCGGCGAGGATGTCGGGGATACCGGACAGGCCCCCCCATTCGTTGCGGGCAAGCATCCGGACATCGCGTGTTACCCTCGCAAGTTCCTGTTCTCCCGCACGGGCGATAATGGTCACTACAGCCCTTGACGCTTCGGTCTGGGCAGAGAGCAATGGGCCGTCCAGTGTCAGGTCACGATCGTTCAGAATCCGAAGTTCATCGGGGCCGATCTGCTGGAGCATCCACGACCGAGGCGTCAGAAAATGCGGCTCGCTGGTAATGGTTATTTCAACAACCGGATATGTATTTTCGCTTCTGTTGTCGAATTCCAGTTCTTCAAGGATCGGGACGCTGTTTTCCCACAGGCTGGCATTGACTGTTTCCTGTAAGACGATCCGAAGTTCGGGCTTTTTTTCCTCTGTGGTGATTTCAACATCGTCAGCAGTCTGTTCATGGTCGGCTGTCACTGAAATCTCCACAACTCTCGATAATCTCATGTATGCGCCTAGGATCTCGCAGAGCGCAACCGTAAGAAAGATCTATACTTCGTCACAGAAGACTGTCGGGGATCAGAGTGTAATTTTCAAGTGATCTTCAGGCGATCGACAGGACCATCTGTGCGACGGCACATATTTGGCCGCGCAAGATGGAGGGTCCGAAGAACCGTGAGTTGAAGACTTTTCTGCCTGATTTTGGGGGGCGGCAGGCTGGTATTGAGGTTTCTGGATAATGATTTTCGCTCTGCGATTTGAGCAGAGCGAGGATTTCATGCTCTGGATTGCTATGTGGCGGCGTTAATCCGCTCCAAGAGGAGAAAACGACGCATGTTATAGACGATGTTGGCCAGTCCGATCCTCATGGTGGCTCGAGAGATGCCTACGGTCTGGATGAACAACCATAATGTTTATGGTGCGCGCGTAGCCTGGCACAGCCTGCGGCGTGAGGGATAGCAGGGCGCGCGTCGCACTGTTGAGCGTCTAATGCGGTTGCATATGCGTGACAACCCGCTGCTCAACGCAATCCTCACGGCCTTGCGCTTGAAATCTTCCGTACGCTTCATGGTCTCGTCGGTCTCCTGATACGAACTTAAAGCGCTCAGATGACCGGCACAAAACCGTTACAAGCCCAAACCACGTGTGAGCGCTGTGGCAACGACACCGTGTTTCCCAAGGGTTCCTCGGCCTCGCCACTCAACCCACTGGTTTGGGGTTTTGTCAAGGTTACGGAGATTAATGCCTAAAAATCCTGAGTATCTGTTCGGCAATCTCCTCACGCGACAGACGCCCTTCGCGGAACCATCCATCAGCCGAGTTCAGCAGACTGAGCAATAAAATGCGGTAAAGATTTTTATCGATATTGCGATCAAGGGGCAGATCCGCCACGAGCCCGCGAAAGATTTTTTCAAAATCGTCACGTTGCTGGATCAGGACATCGCGGACACTTGTCGGCACGCTGCGCAGGTTATTCATGATCGGCAGGGTCAGGGAGCCTGAATTGAGCTGGATTTCCAGCATTTCCAGGCAGGCCGCCTGTAAGCGCGCCCAAGGGTCTGTTACGTCCTCCAGTGCGTTGTGGATACGCATGGCTGCTGCCGCCAGGGCCGTATTATGGATTTCAACGAACAAAGCCTCTTTCGAGCGGATATGATAGTAGAGCGATCCGGCCAGCAGGCCGGCTCGCTCCGCAATGTCGCGAATCGATGTGGCCCGGTAGCCCCGTTCGGCGAACAGTTCTGCTGCTATTTCCAGAATTTCATGGCGTCTGTCTGCTCCTTCCTCCTGCCCCGGGGTGCGGGGTTTTCCGTCTTCAGGCTGGGTCCGCGCACGGGCGGGCACGTCTTTTGCGTGTCTGGTGCGCGGGCTTTTGGAGGCGGTGGCGGGCTGGGCGGATCGTTTCATAGGCAACCGGAAAACAAGGGCGGATACGTGCCGCGCGAACAAGCGGGAACACGCCTGCTCATACAGCTGTGACCATGTCTATGTGCATTTTCTCTCGACAGCACGCAAAAAATTGCCTTCCTTTAATTCTAACAAATGTTTGGTTGTGAATCGGGCGGCAATTCCCGAGAGGAAGGCGCTGGTAATGGACGAATTGACACAACGCGATCACGTAACTTGCGACGTGGTGATTGTGGGGGCAGGTCCCGCAGGGCTTTCGGCCGCGATCAGGCTGAAGCAGCGCGCACCGGACATGGCGGTTATTGTGGTGGAAAAAGGGGCTGAACCCGGGGCGCACAGCTTGTCAGGCATGGTCATGGACCCCTCTGGCTTGGATGCGCTGCTGCCCGACTGGCGTACCGATACCGACCGCCCGCTCCAAACCGAGGTCACGGACGATCATTTTGCGTTCCTGACACAGCGGCGCGCCATCCCTCTGCCTGAAAAGCTGTTCCCGCCGTTGATGAGTAACAAAGGCTGCTTTATCGGTTCTCTGGGCAAGGTCGTAGCCTATCTTGCAAAAAAGGCTGAAGACCTTGGCGTTGATATCTATCCCGCAATTGCCGCGACGGAACTTCTATTCGATCCCGCCGGTCGTGTCATAGGCACCGTGACGGGGGATATGGGGGTCGATAAAGATGGCACGCATTCGAGAAACTACACTTCAGGTATAGAGTTACGTGCAACGCACACGTTGCTGGCTGAAGGTGCGCGCGGTTCGCTGAGCAAGATCGCCATCGCGCATTTCGGTCTGGACGCACAGTCCGGCTTTCAGAAATTCGGCACCGGTTTGAAGGAAATCTGGGAACTGCCGCCTGGCCGCGTTGTGCCGGGTCGTATCATGCATACGCTCGGCTGGCCGCTGGACCGCAAAACAGGCGGTGGGTCCTTTGTCTATCATGGTCAGGACAATCTGCTGACTGTGGGGTTTGTTGTGCATCTGGACTATACGAACCCGACTCTGTCGCCGTTTGATGAGTTCCAGCGTTTCAAGACCCACCCAAGCATGCGCGCCCTGCTGGAGGGCGGTAAGCGGATCGCCTATGGCGCGCGCGCCCTGACCGAAGGCGGCTGGCAGGCCGTGCCACGCCTGACTTTTCCGGGCGGGGCGTTGATCGGTTGTGCCGCGGGTTTCATGAACGTGCCCCGCATCAAGGGGACGCATAACGCCATTGCCTCGGGCATGCAGGTGGCCGACGCCCTTGTGGCCGATCCAGACGCAGCGGAACTGACCGCCTGGCGCGATGGCTGGCAGGACAGCCCCATCGGGCGGGATCTTTTTGCTGTGCGCAACGTCAAGCCGCTGTGGTCACGCCACGGATTGCCGATGGGTGTCGCGCTTGGGGCGCTGGATATGTGGTGCCACACGCTTTTCGGTAAATCGCCTTTTGGCACACTACGGCATGACAAGCCGGACTGGGCGACGCTCAAGTTGCTGGCGGAGGTGACGCCCATTACCTACCCCAAGCCGGATCAAGTTCTGACCTTTGATCGGCTGTCATCGGTGTTTCTGTCTGGAACCACACATGCGGAAAACCAGCCCTGCCACCTGAAATTGGCAGATCCCACCGTTCCGCTGGGGCGGAACCTGCCGCTTTACGGGGAACCGGCGCGGCTCTACTGCCCAGCCGGCGTGTATGAAATCGCAAAATCACCCGATGGATCGGACAGTTTCGTCATCAATGCGCAGAACTGTGTGCATTGCAAGACCTGCGACATCAAGGATCCGAACCAGAACATTACCTGGACCCCACCCGAAGGCGGGGGTGGCCCGATCTATGCTGGCATGTAGGCAGAACATCCCATTGCACAGTCCATAATCCGCAAGGAACAAAACATGTCTTACAAAGGCGATAAATTTCGTAAATGTGGTGTCATCGGTGCCGGAACCATGGGCGCGGGCATTGCAGCCCATATGGCCAGTTGCGGCGTGGATGTCGTGCTGCTGGATCTGGACGCACAACTTGCGGCTGAGGGGGTAGCGCGGCAGGTGAAATCGGGTGGGTTCATGATGCCCGAATTCGCCGCCCGGGTTACGACCGCCAGCACCAGGACCGATCTGGGTCTTTTGCAGGACTGTGACTGGATTGTGGAGGCCGTTGCCGAACGGATCGACATCAAGCGCGATCTGTTCGCGCAGATCGACACGGTGCGCAGGG
The DNA here is from genome assembly GCF_030644465.1 of Acetobacter tropicalis. Taxonomy (NCBI): domain Bacteria; kingdom Pseudomonadati; phylum Pseudomonadota; class Alphaproteobacteria; order Acetobacterales; family Acetobacteraceae; genus Acetobacter; species Acetobacter tropicalis. Next base: position 2,643,542 of record NZ_JAUYUW010000001.1, read on the forward strand.
CAGGGTGTATCGTTTCATCCAATACATCTACCATTCCACTGGCTGAACTGGTCGCCAATGCTTCGCTCGAGCTTGCAGGCGATATGCTGATTACGCATTTCTTCAACCCGCCACGTCATATGCGATTGCTGGAACTGGTGTCGGGTCCGCGCACGAAACACGAAACCGTGGAACGCGCAACCCATTTCATGGACCATGTGCTGGGTAAAACCATTGTTCCGTGCAAGGACACACCGGGTTTTATCGCCAACCGCATCGGCTGCTACTGGCTGGCCGCGGGTCTGGGTGAAGCGCTGAAGCTGGGCATTTCGCCCGAACTGGCGGATGCCGTCATGGGCCGCCCCTTCGGTTTTCCCAGTACCGGCATGTTCGGACTGTGGGACCTGATCGGCATCGACCTCATGCCCGGGCTGATCCGCTCGTTGCAGCACGCACTTCCCGCTGGTGATTCCGTACAGGCTTACGAGGCCGCGCCCGAACTGGTGGCAGCCATGCTGGCCCAGGGGCTGAAAGGTCGCAAATCGGGTGGCGGGTTTTACCGCCAGAGCGCGGACCGCCGCGTGAAGGAGACATTCGACCCCACGACCAGACGCTGGCGCCCGCGTGAAAGTCCGGTCCTGCCCAGGATGGATGCCGCAACGCTGATTGCGTCCGACACACCGGCGGGCCGATACGCCTGGGCGGTCATGTCGCGCACGCTGGCTTATGCGGCAGCGCTGGTGCCCGAAATCGCGGATCGCCCCGATCAGGTCGATACGGCTATGCGGCTGGGCTACGCCTGGCGGGCAGGCCCGTTCGAACTGATCGACCAACTGGGGGCGGCGGCCTTCGCAACCCGTCTGGCGCTGGATGGACAGGCCGTGCCCACCCTGCTGGCGGCAGCGGGGGAGGGCGGGTTCTATGGCCAGGCTGGCGGCCAGCGCACGGTCCTGGTTCCGGCCGGTTCCGGGGCGGTGCGCGAGCCTGTCGCCCAGCCAGCAGCTGTTATCGCGCTGCCCGCCCTGCGCTTGGCTGGCCAGCCGGTTTTTACGACGGATGCGGCATCCCTGTGGGATATTGGCGAGGGCGTGGGCCTGTTCGAATTCCGCACGCCGATGAATGTTTTCACGCCCGCGTTGCTGGACAGCCTGCGCCGGGTTCTTGTTGAAACCCCAAGGCATTTTCGCGCCCTTGTTGCGGGCAATGACGGGCGGGTGTTCAGTGCGGGGGCCGATCTCAAGGGCATGCTGGCTATGTCCGAAAAGAACGACAAGGCGGGCCTTGCGCGTTTCCTTGCCGATGGCGTGGACAGCTTTAACGCCCTTGCCGCCGCACCGTTTCCCGTTGTCGGGGCGGCGGGAGCTCTGGCGCTGGGCGGTGGCTGCGAATTCCTGCTGCATGTCAGCGCGGATGCCCTGCATACGGAGGCCAGCATAGGCCTTGTCGAAAGCCGCGTCGGCCTGTTGCCGGGCTGGGGTGGCGTCGCGCGCTGGCTGCTGCGTCACCACGAAGCCGGTCTGTCGCCCGAGGAGGCGGCGAAGCAGGTTTTTGCCGGGGTCCTGCGCGGTGTGGTCGCCCCCTGTGGCTTTGCCGCCCAGGCCCAGAACCTGATCCGCCAGACCGACCGGGTGGTGATGAACGTGGACCGCCTGATCGCTACCGCGCGGGACTGGGCGGTTGATCTGGCGGCCGGTTTTACCCCCGCAGTACCGCCCGCCGTGGTTCTGCCGCATCGCACGGTATTGGCCGAAATACTGGCGCAGCAGCAGGACAGCCTGTCCCCCCATGACCGCGTTCTGGGTGCCGGGCTGGTGGAAATCCTTTCAGGTGACGCAGAAACGTCGGTTTCACTGGCGGAGATAACTGATCGCGTCACCATGTATTTTCTCGAAATCGTTTTTACAGGCCTCACACGTGCGCGTATCGCGCACATGCTCGAGACCGGAAAACCCCTGAAAAACTGAAACCCTGTTCGAACTGGAGCAGAAACCATGCCGCACTACAAAGCCCCTGTCGAGGATATGATGTTTCTCCTGCGCGACGTGTTCCGCGTGGAGGATGTCTTTGCTGAATTACCTGAGCAGCAGGAGAACGATCTTGAAACCATAGGCAATATTCTTGAGGAAGCCGGAAAATTCTGCTCGGAAATTCTCTATCCGCTGAATGCGGTGGGCGATATCGAAGGATGCCGTCTGGAAAACGGCGTTGTCCGCACTCCACAGGGTTTTGCCGAGGCCTGGAAAGCCTTTTCCGACGCGGGATGGGGTGGGCTGTCGGCCCCGACGGATTATGGCGGACAGAACCTGCCGCGCACGGTGCAGATTCTGGTCGATGAAATGCTTTCGGCCTCCAACCTCTCTTTCGGTCTGTTCCCCGGCCTGACACGCGGGGCGTGTGAGGCGATCGAGGCGCACGCCAGCCAGAATCTCAAGGATACCTATCTACCCAACATGATCAGCGGTGTCTGGACAGGAGCCATGGCGCTGACAGAAGGCAATGCCGGTTCCGACCTCGGGCTGCTCAAGACGACGGCTGTGCCGCGGTCTGATGGGTCATGGACGGTTACAGGGTCGAAGATTTTCATCTCCTCGGGCGATCACGATATGGCGGAAAACGTCATTCACCTCGTGCTGGCCCGTCTTCCGGACGCACCCGCCGGCACGAAGGGCATCAGTCTGTTCCTGTGCCCCAAGGTGCTCGTCAACGCTGATGGGTCACTGGGAGCGCAGAACGCCATTTCCGTCGGGGCGCTGGAACATAAGATGGGTATCCACGCCCAGCCGACCTGCGTGATGAATTATGACGGATGCCAGGGCTGGATGGTGGGCGAGCCAAATCGTGGGCTCGCGGCCATGTTCACGATGATGAACGCTGAACGCCTGTTCGTGGGTGTGCAGGGGCTGGGTGTGGCCGATGCGTCGGGCCAGACCGCGCTGGCCTATGCGCGTGAGCGCCTTCAGGGTCGCGCCGACGATCGCAGCGGCGTTGTGCCTATCATTGCCCATGCAGATGTGCGCCGCATGCTGCTTTCCATGCAGTCTTTCATCGAGGCGGCCCGCGCCATGGCTGTTTACACGGCGCTGGAAATGGACCGGGAGAAATTTCACCCCGATGATGCCGTCCGCCAGCGCGCGGGTGAGAACGTCGCCCTCCTGACCCCCGTCATCAAGGCGGCCCTGACCGATTTCGGGTTCGAGGCGGCGGTCGCCGGCCAGCAGGTGCTGGGTGGGCACGGCTATATTCGCGAATGGGGGCAGGAACAGTATGTGCGCGATGCCCGGATCGCGATGATTTATGAAGGCACCAACGGCATTCAGGCGCAGGATCTCGTCATCCGCAAGCTGAGCCTGGCCGACGGTCAGCCGGTTCGCGCCTATTTCGCCCAGATCCACCAGACGCTCGCCAGTGCGGCCATGGACAGCTACGCCGCAGCCCTGGCCGAACCCCTGCGCGCTGCCTTGGACCTGCTCGAAGGCGTGACGGCGCGGCTTGTCAGCGGCGATCTTGCCAGCGCTGATGACCGTAATGCCGCCGCCGTCGATTACCTGCGGCTTTTCGCCCTGGTCAGCTTCGGTTGGATGTGGCTGCGCATGGTGCTGGCCTGCGCAGCCCCCGGAAAGACTTTGCCGGAGCCACGCGTGCGGCACAAGCGCGCGGCGGCAACCTTCTTCATGCAGCGCGTGCTGCCGCAGGCCGCGGCCCTGACCCAGCAGATCGGCGCGGGCGCGGGCTCTATCATGGCGCTGCCCGACGAAATGTTCTGACCGGACGCAACAAGACAGGATATCATTCCATGAAAAAAATTCTTGTCCCAATAAAGATGGTTCTGGACGCCAATGTGCGCCCGCGTGTGAAGGCGGATGGCAGCGGCGTCGATCTGTCAGGCATGAAGCTGTCGATCAACCCGTTCTGCGAAATCGCGATCGAGGAAGCGGTAAGGCTGAAGGAAAAAGGCCTGGCTGAAGAGGTGGTGGCGATCAGCATCGGCCCGGCCAAGGCGCAGGACATTCTGCGCCAGGCCATGGCGATGGGGGCGGATCGCGCGCGCCTGATCGAGACGGACCGGCCCATCGAACCCCTGACGGCCGCAAAGCTGATCCGCACCGTGGTTGAGGAAGAAAACCCCGATCTGGTCATTCTGGGCAAGCAGGCCGTGGACGATGACTGCAACCAGACGGGCCAGATGCTGGCGGCCCTTCTGGACTGGCCGCAGGCGACGTTTGCATCCGCCGTGGCAGTGGACGCGGGCACCCTGCATGTCACGCGTGAGGTCGATGGCGGGCACCAGACACTCGCCCTGCCGCTGCCGGCCGTGGTGACGACAGACCTGCGCCTGAACGAACCGCGCCATTGCTCCCTGCCCAATATCATGAAGGCGCGCAAGAAGGCGCTGGACATAACCCCGGTCGCCAACTGCGGGCTGGATTTGGCGGCGCGCCTGAACGTGCTGGGCGTAAAGCCCCCCGAACCCCGCAAGACCGGACGCCGCGTCGCCAATGTGAGCGAACTCGTCGGGGACCTGCGCGCCGCCGGCGTGATCTGAGGCCGGCGGCCCGAACGGAAAGAGTAACGACATGACCATTCTTCTTCTTGCCGATCATGACGGACACACGCTGGGCGACGCGACCGCCCGCGCTGTCAGCGCCGCCCGCGACATGGGTGGCGCCATCCACGTGCTTGTCGCGGGTGAGAACGTGGGGCCCATCACGCAGGTCGCGGCGAATGTATCCGGCGTGGACAAGGTTCTCGTGGCTGATGACCCGGCCCTGGCGCATCTGCTGGCCGAACCCGTGGCGGACCTGCTGGTGGGGCTGAGTGCGGATTATGCAGCCGTGATCGCCCCGGCGACCTCCATCGGCAAGGATATCCTGCCCCGCGTCGCCGCCCGGCGCGACGTGATGCAGGTCTCAGACATAACGCGCGTGATTGCGGCCGACACGTTCGAGCGCCCGGTCTATGCGGGCAACGCCATCGAGACGGTGCAGAGCACCGATGTGCTCAAGGTCGTCACCATCCGCAGTTCCGCCTTCGACGCCGCACCGCAGGGCAGTGTCGCTGCCCCGGTGGAGAGCGTCAGCCTGCCCGCCAGGGCTTGGAAAGCCCGTTTTGTGAGCGAGGAACTGACAAAAAGCGAACGGCCAGAACTGACATCCGCGCGGATCGTCGTCTCGGGCGGGCGCGGGCTGGGATCGGCCCAGGCTTTCCAGACGGTGCTCGCGCCGCTGGCCGAGTGCTGGCATGCGGCCATCGGGGCGTCCCGCGCGGCGGTGGACGCCAGCTACGCGCCCAATGACCTGCAGGTGGGGCAGACAGGCAAGATCGTCGCCCCCGAGCTTTATGTCGCCATCGGTATTTCCGGCGCGATCCAGCATCTCGCCGGCATGAAGGATTCGAAAGTGATCGTGGCGATCAACAAGGATCCTGACGCCCCAATTTTTCAGGTCGCTGATTTCGGTCTTGTCGGTGACCTTTTCACCCTTGTTCCGGAACTGGTGCGCGCACTGGGCTGAGCCCGCAGCACCCCGAGGAGTCCTCAAAAAATGACTGTTTCCGATCCCGTCGTCATCGCTTCGGCAGCCCGGACGCCCATTGGCTGGTTCCAGGGAGATTTTTCCACCATCGAAGCACCCCATCTGGGTGCGACCGCCATTCGCGCCGCCATCGCGCGCAGCGGCGTGGACCCCACACTGGTTGACGGCGTGTTCATGGGGTGCGTGCTAAGCGCCGGGCTGCGGCAGAACCCGGCCCGTCAGGCCGCCCATTACGGGGGGCTGCCGTTCAGTGCTCCAACGCTCAGCGTCAACAAGCTGTGCGGTTCGGGCATGATGGCCATGGGCCTAGGATATGACGCGCTGGCGGCCGGTTCGGCCAGTCTTGTCGTCGCCGGTGGGCAGGAAAGCATGACCAATGCGCCCTATCTGCTGAAAAAGGCCCGCAGCGGCTACAGGCTTGGCCATGGCGAGATTTACGACCACATGTTTCATGACGGTCTGGAAGATGCTTACGAACCCGGCCAGCTCATGGGGCATTTTGCGGAACTGACAGTGCGCCAGTATGGTTTCACCCGCGAACAGCAGGATGACTACGCCATCCAAACCTTAGAGCGGGCCCGCAAGGCAGTGGAAAGTGGCGCATTCGCGGCGGAAATTGCGCCCATCACCGTCAAGACCCGCAAAGGCGAGGTGGTGATAAGCCACGATGAAAACCCGCTCAAGGCCGATCCGAAAAAAATCCCGACCCTGCGCCCGGCTTTCGGCAAGGATGGCACCATAACCCCGGCCAGTTCGTCCGGTATTTCAGACGGTGCGGCGGCCTTGGTCATGACCCGGCGGACACAGGCCGAAAAACTGGGCCTGCCGGTTCTTGCAACTGTCAGGGGGTATTCGGTCCATGCCATGGCGCCGCGGGATTTTACCATAGCCCCTGTACCCGCCATGGAAAAACTGCTCAGCAATGTGGACTGGCGGGTGGGAGATGTCGATCTTTTCGAGGTGAACGAGGCCTTCGCCGTGACGGCCATGGTGGCGCAGAAAGACCTCGGCATTCCTGATGAACGGCTGAATGTCAATGGCGGCGCCTGCGCGCTCGGCCACCCCATTGGCGCGACCGGGGCGCGGCTGATCACCACCCTGATCCATGCGCTGAAGGCGCGGGGCCGGCACAAAGGGGTGGCCTCGGCCTGTATCGGCGGTGGTGAGGCAATCGCCATGGCTGTGGAACTGCCCTGATACAACACAGAACGCTCCGGCCCTGACGGGGCCGAAGCAAGCGGGAAAGTCTGAGAGAGCATGACAACAGAACGGATCGGATACCACGCGTTCCGCGACAGGGTGATGACCGCCGATGAGGCCGCCCGGCTGATCGCGGACAAGGAGACGATCGCCACCAGCGGTTTCGGGGCAGGGGGCACGCCCAAGGCCGTGCCGCGCGCCCTTGCTGCCATGGCGAAGGAACGCCATGCGCAGGGTGAACCGTTTGCGCTCAGGCTGTTCACCGGGGCCTCTACCATGACCGATGTCGATGGCGTGCTGGCGGATGCGGATGCGGTCAGTTTCCGCATGCCTTATATGAGCGACCCGATCATGCGCAAAAAAATCAACGCCGGCAGCATTACCTATGTCGATACGCATCTCAGCCGCGTGGCGTCTTGGGCCCGGGCAGGCTTTTTCGGCAAGATTGACGTGGCAATCATCGAGGTCGCACTGGTGCGCGCCGATGGTGGGTTCGTGCCCACCTTTGCGATCGGTAACGCACAGACCTGGCTTGATCTGGCCGACAGGGTAATTATCGAGATCAATACGTGGCACACGCCCCAGATCGAAGGGCTGCACGATATCTGGAACACCACCGCCCCGTATGCCGCCGCAACCCTCGCACGGATCGCAACACCCGGCACGCGTGTGGGCCAGGCGGTCCTGCATGTGGACCCCGACAAGGTCGCGGCAGTCGTGTTCACGCATGAAGCCGAGCAGAGCATCACGTTCCGCTCGGACCCGGATGCGGCGATCATTGCGGGGCATATTCTTGATTTTCTTCAAAACGAGGTTGCGCGCGGTCGTCTGCCACGCGCCCTGCCACCTTTGCAATCGGGTGTCGGCAATATCGCCAACGCGGTCATGGGCGGGCTGGCCAATGCGCCCTTCGAGAATCTGACCGCCTATACGGAAGTCATTCAGGACGGCATGCTGGACATGCTGCGCAGTGGTAGGATGACAGCCATTTCAGGGGCAGCTCTTTACCTGAGCCCCGCCTGCGCGGATTTCGCAAATACGCAGATGCACAGTCTGCGTGACAGGATTGTCCTGCGCCCACAGGAGGTCAGCAACAATCCCTCCGTCGTGCGCGCCCTGAACGCCATTGCCATGAATGCGGCGATTGAGGTCGATATCTACGGCAATGTCAATTCGACCCGGGTCGCGGGGTCGCGCGTGCAGAACGGGATCGGCGGCTCGGGCGATTTTGCCAGAAGTGCGATGCTGTCGATTTTCATGACACCCTCCATTGCGAAAAATCGCGATATTTCTTCAATCGTTCCTATGGCGTCCCATGTCGATCATATCAGCCAGGACGTTCAGGTGGTGGTAACGGAACAGGGCCTGGCCGATCTGCGCGGGCTAGGCGCGCGGGACAGGGCGCGCCAGATCATCACCCACTGTGCCCATCCCGCCTACCGCCCATTGCTGCTGGACTATATGCAGCGCGCCGAACGCCAGCCTGGTGGAGATACGCCGCATATCCTGTCAGAGGCGCTTTCATGGCATCAACGTCTGATGGATACGGGCGTCATGATGCCCCGGTGAGCATACTAGTACCGACAAACCTTTTCCCATCGCCAAAAACAAATGACGTACTATGCCCCGTTCTTGCCCGCCTGACGTCATTCCGACCCTGTATGTAGTCGCCACGCCCGTGTACACCAACTCGATGGGCGATGTGTTCAGCGGGTGGCTTATCTCCCAGATGGATATGGAGGGTTCGAAGAACCGTTGATTGTTTCCTCTTTTGTCTGATTTCAGGTTTTTGGCGTGTTGATTGCTGGTTCCTGGACCTGATTTTCACTCTGCGTTTTGAGCAGAGTGAGGGTTTCATGCTCTGGATTGCTACGCTGGGGTGTTAATCCGCTCCAAGAAGATAAAGCGGCGCATGTTGTAGACGATATTCGCCAGCCCAATTTTCATGGTGGCCCGTGTGATACCGACGATACGTATGAACAGTCGCATCTATGATTTCTGATCAGCAAAGACATGCTCGACACGTGATCTGTGAACTTTTCAGACAAAGCCGTTCTTTTCCATGAAGGCTTCATTGGCTTTGGACTTGTAACGGTTTTGTGCCGGTTGAGTGAGCGTTTACAGCATTCAACAGGAAAGGCATGAGACCATGGCATTGAAGTAGACAGAAGAGTTTCGCCGTGAGGCGGTCAAGATCGCACTTAGCAGCGGTTTGTCCAGGACACGGGTTGCGGCGGATCTGGGGATTGGCAAATCAACGCTGAGCCACTGGATTTCGCGGTATCGGTCGACTGATCTGACAGCGCCTGAAGCGCAGACGGACCTCGTCCGGGAAAATGAGCGTCTTCGCCTGGAAAACCGTGTCCTGCGGGAGGAGAGGGAAATATTAAAAAACGATCCCGGACGTTTGCCCGCCTGTGCGGCATGGAAACAGGCCATGCTATCATGCCGGACAGGAGGGTAGCGGCCGTTTGCTTATTGGCGGTATCGTTCCCGTTAAAAAACGTGGTCCATGGAACTGTGCGAACTTGAGAATGGTGACACTGCCTTGCGGTGATTCCGGTTAGGAAGATGATTGACTGGCATGTTCCACACCCTCCTCCAACACACTGTGTAGAGATGTTACGGTGCCTCGAAAATCCGCAAAAGCGTCCTTTGATCTCACACGTCATATTCAGGGAGCCGCTGCAATCGATATTGGATCACGGATGCATATGGCGGCGGTGTCCCCTGAGGCTGCGAAGGACCCAATCCGGTCCTTCGACACATTTACCTCAGACCCCCACGCTTTAGCTGAATGGTTCAAGGCTTGCAAAGTCACCAGTGTCGCCATGGAATATACAGGCGTCTATTGGATCCCGGTTTATGAAATCCTTGAGCAGCATGGTTTCGACGTCATTCTGGTGAACGCGCGCTACGCCAAGAATGTACCCGGTCGCAAGACAGATGTGAGCGATGCTGGATGGCTTTACCTTGCCGTCGTCATTGGCCTGTTCAGCCGCCGCGTTATCGGTTGGGCCGCCAGTGACCGGATGAAAAAGGATCTTGCTATCAGAGCACTCGATATGGCGGTGCGTCTACGCAACCCACCACCTGACTGTATTTTCCATTCTGATCGTGACAGCCAATATTGCTCCCATGATTTTCAGAAGAGACTGACGGAATACAAGATGACACCGTCCATGTCCGAAAAGGGAAACTGCTACGACAACGCTGTGGTCGAGACCTTTTTCAAGAGCGTGAAGGCCGAAATGCTTTGGCGACAAAGCTGGCCAACACGGCGTCAGGCAACGACCGCCATCTTTCAATACATAAACGGTTTCTATAATCCGCGACGGGGCCATTCTTATCTGGGCAATATCAGCTCCCTCGCTTTCGAGGCCAAAGCCGCGGAGAAGAGATCACATACTGGCACAAAACCGTTACAAGTCCAGGTCGGGATGGCCCTCTCGACGCGCGCAGGACGACCCTGGGCTAAGGCCCTTGGAAGGCATGCGCAGCAAATCCTTCCAGTATTTTTATGACTTCGGTGACGGCTGGGAGCATACCGTCAGAATCCGCACCATCATACCAGCCGACCCGAAGCTCAGCTATCCACGCCTGATCGAAGCCAGCGGAACCCGCCCGCCGGAAGATTCGGGTGGTCCCTGGGGTTTTGCCGAAAAGCTGGAAGCTCTTACCGATCCCGCACATGAATACCATGAGAGCGCCGAGGAAGAACTGGGAGAGGAATACGATCCCCATGCTCAGCCACCAGTCGACTGGTTTCAAACCCGTCTCGACGGACTCGCAAAGCAATGGACAACACGGCAGCGCATGACCAAATATCCCTATGTCAATGCCTCGTTGTGTCGGCGCTTACGGCAGGTCTACGTGCGGCTATTTATTTACTGACCGAGTCTGCAAGTCGCCAAGCCAAAGTTGTACTTGAAAAAATTCCGGCCTTGGTCACAGTCGAAACCAATGCGGATCACGGTGGCACAGATCGCTTGCGAGCACTCGTAGAAAATTCAGATATTTTTGTTCTAAACTGTTTGTCTGCCAAGCATGCAGCGACGGATTTTATTCGAGCACATCATGGTGACAAGCCTTTAGCTTATTCACAAGGAAAAGGCTTATCAAATATGTTTCATGAAATTGAAGTTTTTTAAATTTTAGCAAGTTCACATAAGGAAAATGAAGGACCATACCGCATAAATTGTGAGTGGTCCTTCAAACTGCTGTTTTAGAAGCCGGTACTAACAGAAACGACGGCGGCAAAACCACCACCTACATAGTAAGTAGGCGACCCTGCTGCAGCGATGGTTGTACCACGTATCCCTGTGGTTGCTTTTGCATTTGTTTTAATGCCGTAAGCACCAGAAAGATAATGCTCATTGCCAATGTTCATGAGGTTAAGCTGGATTTGCGGGTGTTTTGCAGCACCAATATCTTTGTAACGGTAGCCGAGCGTTACATTGGCGGTTTCGTAAGATGGCATTTTCTCATCATTCATGAGTGACGTGTATTGAGAGCCAACGTAAGTTAATGCAAAGTTTCCGAAGTATGTTCCATCGTCATAGGATAGTCCTATGGAACCCGTAAATGTCGGCATCATGGTGGGTTTCTTGCCTTTTGTTGGCAAATAGTCAGAACCCTGAAGAATATTATTATCAATTGAACCATGTAAATACTGGGCAGAAACATAAGGGCTGAAATGGTGCCATGGACGCAATCCAATTTCTCCCTGAACTCCACGAGTTGTTTGACCACCAGCATTAATTGAAAAAGTTTCGGGTGTGCCATTGACCAGTGCACTGGTGGAAAGCTGCCTGTTGGTGAAATTATAGTTAAAGAAAGCAAGTGACAGATTCAGGAAGCCGGTGTGACGGTATCCAAGTTCTTCAGAAATTGAAAATTCTGGATTGAGATTGGTATTATGTGTGCTGGACATTTTTCCAGTCGCGACGCTGTAGATATCAATGTAGGAGTTGATGGATGCCGGCTCACGGAATGCCGTTGTTCCATTGATATAGATCTGGTCGTGTGGCGTAATTTTATAACTGGCCGAGACCTGCGGCAGCGGTTGAGCCGTGTAAGCATTAACACGGGCCGTTGTGCCTGGCAGTTGACTGCTGGCGTTACGCGCAATCATGACTTCCTTGAAGCCAGCGTTGAGCAACAGTTTATCATGCAAAAGACTGAGTGAGTCGCTGATGAAAAGACCATTGGCCTGCTGTATGATATGTCCGTCAAAAGACCTTAGAATACTGCCGTTCTGCGTAAGAACAGGAGTGTGTCCGTAAGAATTGCCCACATTCCCGTTAGCATCAGCTTCTGCATAGGAAGTGGCTTCATTATGATCGAAATAGTCATACCAGGCACCAAACTGCAGAGTATTGATCCCCTTTTTCCATGTCAGATAAGCGTTTATGCCTGATCCAAACTGGGTGTAAGGATCAACGTTTTCAGCAGTTGCCTTCCCGTTAACAACATGTTCCAGATTAAGTTGTCCGGCAGGCGTATTGCCAAGATAGGAGTTGTCCTGACTGAGTGTGGACCCACCATTGATAATGCCGTGTCCATAATTGAAATACGGCGTTACAGAAAACGTCAACCCCTTGGCAATATGCAGATTGGTTGGCGCAGCCATCATGACAGTCTGACGACGGTAGAAATGGAACCCCTGATACATGGAGTCTCCAAACTGATATTTCCCGTCGTAATTATAGGAAATACCATATTTTTTCCACTGCGCCATGGTTGGGTTTGTGAACAGATCAGCTCTCACGAGATTCCATGAGACAAAAGGTGCAATCTTGTTGCCATTTCCCCATTCTTTTATGAAACGTGTATCAACATGGTAGCGTTTCTGCCCACCGGTGCCGCGCCAGTTGTTATTGGATTCGTGCGAGAAGGAGGTATAGTTCTTGATTCCAGAATTGCCTATATAACCGGTATCAATACGTCCGAACTCCTTGTTCATGGATTTAGTGCCACCTGCAAGGTTGAGGTAGCCCCCAAACTTGTCAGAGGGGTTGCGTAGGCCTGCGTTGATCTGGCCGCCTACAGAGTTGTACACTGGTGCACTGATATCAGCAGAACCCTGTGCGACATTCACAAAGCCGAGGTTTTCGGTGTCTGCCCATTCAGATGTAAAGGGACTGTAGTAAATTCTGTCTCCAACGGGCATACCTTCAAAAGTAGTTCCCAGTTCTGTTTGGTTCAGGCCGCGAATGGAAACATTCATGCGATCCGATGTGCCAAGAGAGTCAGACCCAGAAACGACAACCCCCGGCATGGCTTTAAGGAGCGTAAGCGCGTTTGAGGTTGGTGACTGTTTTGCAATAAAGTCGCGTGTCACGCCACTGATCGCCTTTGCAGCGGTCTGAGGCGGCATAAGGCCTCCCCCGGGGGTTTTGCCTCTTACGCCATCAGATGTCTTAAGTCCCCCTGCTGTCACGGTGACAAGTTCCTGATTTTGAAGAGGGCTTACAAGGTTTTGTGCATGAGCTTTGTCACATACTGTATAAAATGAAAAGCTTATTACCCCAGAACAAAGAACTCGTCTTAAGGGAAAATGTGACCGGGCTTGTGCCATGATTTTTCCTGCCATTGTGCGTGTTCTACCGTATGCAATAAGCATCCCATAAAAATTATCATTACGGTATAGAAACACCTATTATTAAAATAGGCACTTCATTACTCAACATTATAGAGAAGCACCTGATGGTAATTTTTTTAGAGAAAATTAGTAAAATTCAAAAAAATAAGAATATTTAAATTATTAAAATAAATATTTAAGGTATTAAATTGAGAGTGCTGTCTATTTCGGGATTGTTTTGCCAGGATTGAGAATGTTGTTGGGGTCTAGAGCGTTCTTTATAGACCGCATGATTTCCAATGCGACACAATTTTTGTGTTTTTCCATAGATTGAAGTTTACAGAGACCTATGCCGTGTTCTGCTGAGAACGTGCCCCCCAGAGCGACTGCCTGGTCGTCAATGGCTATCCGCATGGCTTGCAGCAAGCTTTCATCATCACGAGAGGGCCATACTGTATAGTGGATATTACCATCACCTAAGTGCGCAACTGCAATATCTGTATAGTGTGAGTCCAATTCTTTCATGCGGGAAGGAATAAGGCGCAGATATGTTGCAACCTGATCAAGAGGCACCGCAATATCTGTATCAACCACTGGGTGTTTGTGGAAAGAGATTTCTGCAGCGGCTTCTCGCAATAGCCACAGGTTTTTTCTTTGTGTCTCGCTTTGAGCAATGATCGCATCCCGCACCATATCATCTTCCATAGCACCGGCTAGAACATCCTGCAGAATTTTAGAGAGTGACGTGCAACTGGAGCTTGCGAGTTCTATAAGGATACAAGGAGAAGAAAAATCGAAGATTCTTTTTTCTTCAGGATGGAGTGAATGATAGTGCTGAACAAATTTTTCGCACATATATTCATATGCAATAACAGCACCATCGGAAGCATCTTGGAGCGCGTTCAAAAGAGCCGGGGCAATGCCAGGGTCGTCAATCGCCACAAGTGCTGTCGCATAAGTTTTTGGGTGTGGGTATAGTTTGAAGGTTGCGGCCGTTATGACACCAATCTGACCTTCGGCTCCAATGAAAAGGTCCTTCAAGTCAAAGCCGGAATTGTTTTTGGGTAATGCCTGCATCAGATCGAGAATACGCCCGTCTGGCATGACAGCTTCCAGGCCAAGGCACAGGTCGCGTGTGCTACCATAATGCACAACATTAGAGCCGCCCGCATTTGTGGAGAGCACACCGCCAATAAGTGCTGAGCCCGTGCCACCGAATGAAAGCGGGAACATCAGGTCGTGCTGTCTGGCTGCATTGTCCAGTTCACCCACAATAACGCCAGCCTCCACGACCGCAATGCGCGTGCTGGGGGAAAGTGAGCGGATACGGTTCATCCGCTCGAGGGACAGAACCAGACTGTTGTTACAGGCGGTGCCGCCTGACAGGCCTGTGTTGCCAGAGATCGGAACCACCGGGAGGCCGTGCGTGTTTGCGAAGTTAAGAATGCTCGCGACCTCATTCGTCGTGGCAGGGCGCACAACGGCCAGCGGGGTGCTATGGTACTGACCCGTCCAGTCAGATTGCCATTTTTCCGTCTCATGACCGTGGAGCACATTGGCCTGACCAATCAGTGACGCAAGTTGGCTAATGAGAGTGCTGTTTATCATGCTATTTGGCTTCATCATTTCATGAGAGAAAGTGGGCTGTTTACGGTTCGGAAAGAGATCCAAAATTAAGGAAGGGTAAGTCTCTCTGGAAAACTTATTCTTACAGAGTGTTTCTGGAGAAAAATAGATATGACCAGATCAGTTCCCTATTATTACTTTTCGAATAATATATCTTCCAGTGATAGTTTGTGCGTTTTTCTGATACTCAAAATTATAGAAAATTCTCGTTCTGCAACGATTATGCATTAATGTTCTTTTATCGGAATAATAATGGCTATTGGATGAGACAGCATGTTTGTCAGGCGCGTAAATTTTCTGTTGGTTTCTACATCACTTTCAGTTCTATGGAGTGCTGGTGCGTATGCAGATCCGGTAAAAGCGACATCCAAGGCCAGATCTTCTGCTTTGTTGCAGCAACCTGGGGCTTCCAGACATTCTCCTTTCAAGGTCAGGAAGAAGCGTCCTGCTGGCGATGATGAAGTGGTCATTGTAACGGGAACACGAGAAAGTAACAGAAAGGCAAGAAACAGTATTGCGCCAATTGACGTTATTACTGCCCGGCAATTGCAGCAAACAGGAGAAACCGATCCTTCCCGCGCACTTACGCGCGTTATGCCGTCAATTTCCATGAGCTCCTATGGTAACGATACATCGGCCTTCAATTCGACCATTCGGATGCGCGGCCTGAACCCCAATGAAGTCTTGATTTTGGTTGATGGTCAGAGGCGTCATCAAACCAGTCTCATGAGTTACGATACGGGACCGGAGCAAGGGGCAACGCCAACGGATATCGATACAATCCCTGCAAGCATGATCGACCATATCGAAGTTTTAAGGGATGGCGCTGCTGCGCAATATGGTTCTGACGCAATTGCAGGTGTTGTTAATATTATTCTTAAAAAGGATTCCCATAAGGGGAGTGCCTATAGTCAAATCGGTCAAACTGAGGAAGGTGATGGCTTTGCCGTTACTGCGGGGTTTGACAAGGGGTTCTCTTGGGGAAAAGATGGCTTTGTGCATCTGAGTTACGATTACAAACATCAGGATCATACTGTAAGAAGCGGACCAGATAACAGAACAGGCCAGTACGATAACAAGGTGCTGGGGCAACCTGAACTGACGCGTCACTCTTTTGGCACGACTTTTGGGAAAAATATTGTTGATGACCGCCTCGTGTTTTTCGGGAATGCAACATATGCGCACAAACATGGTGAAAGTTATCAAAATTACCGTCTTCCAACGTCACTACCAGCCGTTTATCCTAATGGTTACACGCCTATTCAGACAGATAACGAGAATGATTATTCGGTGACTGTCGGATTTAAAGGGACAAAGTTGTTGGGCTTTGATTGGAAAATATCTTCCACATGGGGGGAAGATATTGCAGATATCAGCAACAAGGATACCGCCAATCTTGCCTATTATGCAGATTATGGAACAACGCCGACAAATTTCGATGTCGCAGGGTATCGTAGCACTCAATGGACAAACAACTTTGATTTGCGGCGGAGTGTAGACGTAGGGCTCGCCCTGCCAATTGTTTTTGCGGGTGGGGCAGAATATCGGTATGAAAAATATGATATTTCAGCTGGTAGTCCCGCGTCATACTATAAAAGTGGCTCCCAAGGGTTGGGGGGAATTATTCCAGCTATTGCGGGTGGCCATAGCCGCGATGTAACGGCTGGTTATATTGATGTTGATATCCATCCTATAAAGCAACTGGATATTGATCTTGCTGGACGGACAGAACATTACACGGACGTAGGGGATACGCAGACCGGAAAAATAGCTGCACGCTATGACCTTTCACGCCGTATTGCTTTTCGTGCTGCTATAAGTAGTGGTTTCCGCGCTCCAACGTTGGCCGAAGAATACTTCAGTAATATCGTAACAGATGCAACCGGCGGCGCTAGTGGATTACTGGCTACCGGGTCTACTGGTGCGCAATTGATTGGCGCCAGCAAGCTTAAGCCCGAGCGCTCAACAAATGCGAGTGGCGGTATTGTGCTGGAGCCAATTGACCACTGGCATATTGCAGCGGATGTTTACCAGATCAACATTCGTGACCGGATTGTAGGTGGCGGGCGCGTTAATGGTGAGCAGGCTATCGAAGCTATCGAGGCAAACGGCATCCCGCTTCAGACAGCGACACCAAGTGATGTCACAGCCAATTACTTAACTAATGGCGCGAGTACGCGCACTCAGGGCCTCGACATTACATCTGATTATACATTGCGTACGCAGAAATATGGCACGTTTCAGTTCAATCTGGCGCTTAACCTGAATAGAACCACCATTCACCATATGGCGCTAAATGCATCCGGGGGACCGCAACTGAATGCACAGCTTGCTACATATCTGACAAATGCGACACCAAAAAGTAAGATTATTCTGGGTATGAACTGGAACTTTGGGAAATTTGATTTGATGTTGCGTGAAACCCGTTTTGGCAGTTTGGCGGAGAATCTGACATTTTATGCGGCAGGTCCCAACCAGTATTCAACATCGGTCTTTCAACATTTTATCAATGCCCCACGATGGAATACGGATATTGAGCTGGGTTACAAGCCATTCACCTATCTACGCGTTGCCGTAGGGGCACGAAATGTAACCAATATCAAACCCAGTAAGCTTCCTGCGGCAAATAGTTATGTAGGGTCTTACTGGTATTCGATCCGAAATGGTCAGATGGGTTTTAATGGCGGATTTTATTACGCACGAGCTAATTTGTCATTCTAAGCGTAACACGTCACGCCTGTCTTGCACTGCAGGACAGGCTGCCTGGTATCAAATAAGATTTTTTGTTGTTAGAGCAAGTCTGCAGGCTGCCAGATCCCATGCGGCGCAACCAACGCTTTTGAAAAAAACAGGTAATTCGCTATCTGGCTTATTTTGAAGAAAATCAGAAAGCTTTTTTACCTCTTGCCAATTTTTTCCAGCCTGAATGATATCTCCAGCTTCAGTAGGCGCTCCATTCGGATCATCGACAATGCATAAGCTGTTGTTGACAATTTGCGGGCCAATTTCAATCATGTCGGGTCGATAGGCACCGACACCAATAACCAGTGTTTCTGGTATTGCTGGCTGATTATACAGTATTTTGGTACTGCTAGTTACGGTTATAACCGTATCGTAATGTATATTCTGTGTTGGCTCGGCGTGTAACGTAAGGTTTGAATAAGGGGTTTTGACAAGAGTGTTGACGTGCTCGGGAGTGCGCCCGCGAATGAAAATGTTAACACCTGGGTATAATTCATCAAGAGCTTCTAGATGGACTCGTGCTTGTGCTCCGGTGCCAATAAGAAGAATATTCTCGAGTTTTTTTCTACTGAAGGCTTCCAATCCTATCATGGATATTGCCGCAGTTCTGCGTTCTGTAGTGGTAATGCCGTCCAAGGCAAGCAGGAAAGCGCCATCTGTTGCGCCAAGGCAGGTCACTTGCCCCTGTAGTGTGGGCAGGCTTTTGTTTTTGGGAAAAATAGTCAGAAGTTTGTGTGTGAGAATATCAGGGGCACATGCAACCATGGAAAGCACATTGCCCTGATGGTTCACTGATGGAACAACAAGCCGTTCTGGACAGATAATATGACCGGCGTCAAATTCTGCTATGACAGAGCGTAATGTTTCTATCAGTGGCCTGAACGGAAGAGCCTTACGGGTTTCTTCTGCGGAGAGTGCACGCATTATGATATTTCTACTATGTGGTGGAGGGAGGGCAGGTCTGTCCCAGATATTAACAGGTTTTGGCAATAAGTGTGATTTCGACTTTCCATTGAGGGTCAGCCAGTTTGGCCTCTACGGTGGCACGTGCCGGTTTGTTGCTGGTATCAAGCCAAGCATCCCAAGCCTTATTCATGGCGCCGATATCGGCAATCTCAGGCAGAAAAATCTGGACCGAGAGAATATTCGCCTTGTTGCTTCCAGCCTGTGCGAGCAGACTATCAATCTGTGTCAGGATGTTTGCGGTCTGACCTTCTGTGTCCAGCGTTGTATTTGTCGAGACCTGACCAGCCAGATAGACAATACCATTGTGAATGACAGCACCGCTCAGGCGTTCATGCGGATCAAGGCGTGTAATGGACATGATGTGTTCCTTTTGAATTGGATTTTTAGTGTTTTATGATGCAACGGGTGTAAGCTGCATGACTTCTTGCATATAGGTAGCGTAAAGAGCTTCAAAAACAGGACCGGGTTTTGTGCCCCCTACAGGCACACCATCCATTTCAACCACGGGAATGGCGATGGTCGAGGCGCTGGTGTAAAATACCTCGCGGGCATCTAATACTTCCTGCCGGGTAAACGGCCGCTCAACGATACGGAGTTTGAGGTCCTGTGCAATGCGAAGGAGAGTCTGGCGCGTAATGCCGGGTAGAGTTTCGTGCGAGAGTGCGCGCGTCACCAGATCACCGTGCTGGGTGACGATATAGGCAGTGGATGAAGCCCCTTCGGTAATAACGTCGTCACGCATCATCCACGCCTCGGAAACTTCGGCTTGAGAGGCTGCATGTTTTGCCAAAACTTGTGCCAGCAGGGATGTCGATTTGATATCGCATCGTGCCCATCTCAGGTCGGGCACGGTTATGATGCGCGCACCTGTCTTGGTCAGGGGGTTATACTGCACAGGTGAGAATTGCGGGAACACGACCACCGTCGGCACAAGCCCGTCTTTGTATTTGAAAGCCCGTTCAGCAACGCCGCGTGTCACTTGGAGGTAGATAAGGCCATTCGTTAGCTTGTTACGACGTACAATTTCCTCTTCCAATCGGGTCCATTGACTGGCTGTATGCGGGTTTACGATTCCAATTTCTTTCAAGGATCGCTCAAGGCGTGCCAGATGGGCTGCATCATCTACCAGTCGGCCTTCAATAACGGCCGTGACTTCATAAACGCCATCACCAAACAGGAAGCCGCGATCCATAACCGGAATACTGGCCTTTGTGAGGGGAACAAATTCCCCTCGTATATAGCCAATGCGCGTGTCTGCTGCTGTATTGTCCACTCTGGTCTCCTCAATGTCAGTTCTGGCCCTGTCGTGCGTCAATCATACGAAGCCAAAGGATTTTTAGCATATCGTATATTGAATTAGCCTATTCATCACAATGATACTCTTGAGCGTATTCCAATACGACATGAGGTGCAGAATATTGCTAGACTGTATAAATTGAAGAATGGATACACTTCTCCCAAAGCAGAACAGGGCGTGCATATGCAACATTTCGATATCATTTTGAAAGGCGGTACGGTTCTTGCCGAAAAGACAGAGGTTACAGATATCGGCTGTCGGCATGGTCGTATCGTCGCCTTGGGGGACCTCAGAACTGCCACGGCTGAGAATATTGTAGACTGCCGCGGGTTGCATGTTCTGCCGGGAATTATCGATCCACATGTGCACTTGCGTGAACCCGGAGATCCGACTGTCGAAACAATTTATGATGGCACGAAAGGCGCCATATTGGGCGGTGTGACAGCGCTGTTCGACATGCCCAACACACGTGACCCTGTGGTGTCTGGAGAAGCTATTGCCCGCAAACGTGATCTGGTATTGCAAAAGGCGTGGTGCGATATCGGGATGTATGTAGGCGGTACGAAGGCCAACATACCTCATCTGAATACGCTTGAGGTGGAAGAGAATATCTGTGCCATCAAGGTTTTTTCCGGGTCTGCCCCACCTGATTATCTGATTGAGGATGATACCAGTCTGGAAGCTCTGATGCGGAATGGGACGCGCACAGTATGCTACCATTCAGAGGACCAGACGCGGCTAGAGGAGCGCCGTAAACTTTTTACGGTCGGGCAGCCTTATCGCACGCATATGGAGTGGCGCGATGTGGAATGTGCCTTTCTGGGCACGCGCCGCCTGATGGCGCTTGCGCGCAAAACCGGACGTAAAGCGCATATTCTCCATGTCTCGACTGCCGAGGAGCTTGAGTATATGCGCGGCTTCAAGGGGCTGGGAACGGTGGAAGTTCTGGTGAATTATCTGACGCAGGTTGGGCCAGAGGCATATGACCGGTTGGGGGGATATGCCATTATGAACCCCCCTATACGCGATAAGCGCCATTATGATGCCTCATGGGCAGCAGTTAACGCAGGAGATGTTGACTGCATCGGGTCTGACCATGCCCCTCACTCGCGCGAGGCAAAGGAGCGGCCATGGCCCCTGACACCAGGTGGCTTGACGGGTGTGCAGACGCTGGTGCCCCTCATGCTGGACCACGTTAACGCGGGCCGCCTGTCATTGGAGCGCATGGCACAACTGATGTCCGCAGGGCCTGCGCGCGTTTATGGTGCGGTTGGTAAAGGGCACATTGCCTCTGGGTATGATGCCAGCTTTACAATTGTGGATTTGCACAAGGAGCGCACGATTGAGGAAAGCTGGATCACATCCCCCTGTGGCTGGACGCCTTTTGCCGGGCATCACTGCACCGGCTGGCCTGTCATGACGGTTATTCGTGGGAATATCGCCATGCGTGAGGATACTGTTTTGGACAGTCCGGCAGGGCAACTCATCTCATTTCGATAAAACGAGATCTCCGATAAGAAGTGCGACAGCCGCCTTGGTGGGTTCAATAACCGGGCGGTTTGTCTGATGTTCTAAGTTTTGCTGAAAGTGCGCCATCCCCGCGCAGCCCATGATGAAGGTGTCTGCTCCCATTTTGCAGAGGTGGGTGGCAGCATCCAACATGCGCTCCAGCAACATGCTGTCTGTCGCACCTTCTGCCGTTGTCTCGATAGGATAGCTGCCAGCATAGCGTTCGCAAAGTCCCATCGTGCGGACAAGGCGCCGCTGCCGTAGAATGGATTTGTGTGAGAGCGCGATAATGCCAAAGCGGTCCCCACGCGTCATGGCCTGTAGAATGGCGCTCTCGCCAATGCCTCGTATCGGTGTCGTGGGTGCGTTCTCTCGGGCGCCAGTAACGCCAGGGTCACTGAAGCACGCAATGCCGTAGGCGGCAGCCTTATGTGCCTGAATAGCGGCCTGAACCAGAGGGGCAGTTGTATCGGCATCGCTTTGCAGGGCAATGCCGGCAGGCGCCTCGGGTATATCAATAACCTCTATCGGGAACGGGCTGTATACGCGCATGGCATCAAGTACGGTATCGATGCCATGCGTCACGCGGCGTGATGAATTGGGGTTGATGACAAGTATACGGTCATGGTGCATGGGGCGTACATTCGGGCTGGGTTGGGAGTGGCGCTATGGCGCTGCTTTCGGGCAGGTTCCATTTCCTGATCAGGGCATGATAGGTGCCGTCAGCCTGTAGTTCTGCTAGGGCTGCCGTAATCTGACACTGAAGATGCACATCAGTCTTGGGTAGCCCGATCCCCAGGGGGGTCAATTCAAACGGCTCACCAAGGAGCTGAAACAGGCCGGTGTTGATGGCAATCGTCCATGGGGCAGTAAGGCTGTCTTGCAAAACGGCTACAACACGGCCCTCGCGCAGTTGCAAGCGGGCATCGGCTGAATTTTCAGAAGCAAAAAGCTCAATGGGTGGTTTCTGTTGCGCAACACAATGGGCGTTACTCCAAGCGATCAGGCTGGCCGGTTCGGATGTGATGCGGCTGGTCGCTACCATCTTGCCACATAATGCGGGCAGACTGTGGGGGGCGAGCGGGTCATTTGCCAGAGTGATGAATTGCAGGCCGGATTGCAGGTAATCCACAAACCCGATGCTGGCCCGGCGCGCTGGCGTATCCATCATACCATTGAAAAACAATTGGATGCGTTCTGTAAGAAGAGACGGAATGAGCTGTGCAAAAGATGTTTCAACAATATCCAGCGGACGCCCTATCCGTTCAAGAAGGGCGCGGCTGAGGTCAACGTCAAACCCTTCCAGTTGGTTGGTTTGAGGGTTACGCATATCCAGCGGAGGGTAGCTGGGGTACATGCCAACCGAGAGCGAGCGCTCCTGTGCATGCCCCGCTGCCTGCGGCATGAACAGGAGACCTAGCATGGCCCACTTTCTTTTGCCGCCCGTCTGCATCAATAACAGGTCGGGTAGGTTGAAGGAATAAGGTCTTCTACCGAACGCCCCAACCGGTCGCGTTGCGACACCGAGCCTGCAATGCGCGCCTGTTCCTTAACAAGGTTGGCAGTGGCTTTTTCGTAATCCATGGTCAGGACACGCCCTTTTTCTACAACCTTACATCCATCGACATAGACTGAGTGAATGGCCCGGTCATCGCATGAGAAAATGAGTGAGCGGATGGGGTCAAGGGAAGGGCGCATCATCGGGTGGGTCATATCGACCAGCACAAAATCTGCACAAGACCCCTGTTCGATACGGCCAATATCGGTGCGGCCCAGAAGCGAGGCCCCCACATGGGTTACGGCATCAAAGACATCTTTTGTGGAAACAGCTTCAGGCGTCTGTTCCTGAATTCGGCCAAGATAGGCGGCAAGGCGCAGATCATCCAGAATGGTGTGGGGATAAGTGTCTGTTCCAATGCCCAGACGTAAACCTGCACGCTTGTAACGCCCAAAATCACGCAAGACGTATCCACGTCGCGCAAAGACCGTAGGGCAATGCGCAATGGCTGTGTCATGCTGTGCCAGAATGTCCAGATCTTTTTTGGTGTGCCATGGTGTGGAGGGATGGTCATCCAGAAAAATGCCATGACCAATAATGCTGCGTTGTGCCAAAACCCCCAAACTATCCAGCCACTGGATAGGCGTTAAGCCGTGGCGGTGGGTTATTTCCTGAAATTCCACAATAGACTGCGCAGCATGTGTCTGCCATGGAATATTGCGAATTTCCGCTGCCTTGAAAGATGCCTTCAGAATTTCGGCAGAACAGGTGTCAACCTGGGCGGGCACGATCATGCCGGATAACCGGCCGGATGTATGGCTGCTGGCGGCATCGACCATAGCCAATGCTTCCTCCATGGAGCGACGGCCGCCATCTTCAGCCCATGTATAGTCAACCGTGTAGCCGTTTGTTGTTTTCCACGCGGCAGAACGGAACATAGGACCCAAACAGACACGCAGGCCGCTTTGCGCGGCAACGTCCAGCCAGTCGCTCCATGGGGTGGAGAGATCGACCACCGTGGTCACACCGGAGAGAAGCATTTCGCTGTAAGCAACACGGGCGCAGTCTGGTTTGCTCGCCGCATCCGACCGAAAAACCGGCATGTATTCATAAAGGGATGAATAGAACAGGCCGGGTGAACCAAGTTCGTCAAACATGCCACGGCTCATGGGTTCTGTCGCCGGGTGAGAGTGAACATCCACCATCCCCGGCATAAGCAGAAAGTCCCGCGCATCGACGGCAACAGGGAGCTCCGCATAGGCTGCGGGAAGGTGCTTGCGCGGTCCTGCGTAGAGCACTTTGCCGAGCTGGATGACAAGTTCAGCATCGGGTACATAACAGTGACTGTTTTTGGCCTTATCCCATAAAATGGCTTGTTTGATCTGGCTGATACGGTAAGGGGCGCTCCTCATGCAGCGCCTCCGCGTGCTGCGGCTTCGCATGTTTCAAAATGGCGTGCAATCTGCTCACCTGTTGCAATCCAGACGTCCCGGCATTCAAGCGTATAAAGCAGAAAGGTACGCAACAGGCGTAACCGCATGGGCCTGCCACTGACAAGGGGGTGTAAGACCGTACCCACCATGGCCCCCCAGGCCCGTGTTTCGTCTAGATCATCTTTCCACATGGAAAGGATATGCTCCTTGGGGAACACGGGGCGGGGGCCAAACCGGGTGCTCAGACCCAGTGTCCAGTCATCATACCCGGCAGTAGGGGGAAGTTCCACAACGCCGGGAGAGCCATCGGAGAGAACCTGACGATAGGGGCGTACATCATCACGCCAACTGCTGGAATAGAGCATACCTTCCCGCTTCAGGGCCGTGCGGAGTTCCTCGCAGCTTTCGCCATAAGGCGCACGATAGCCAACGGGACGCACACCGTGACGCGCGAGAGCTTCAAATCCTTTAGCCAGTTCGCTTTCAATGTGGGGCGAACCGGGGTCGGGCAGAAGGTGGTGGTAACCATGATGACCAATCTCGTGCCCATCCTTCAACACTGCTTCCACCATAGCGGGGTAGGCATCTGCAACCCACCCTGTCGTAAAGAAGGTTGCCTTCAGGTTGAGTTCACGTAGTAATTCCAAAATTTTTGGAAGACCTACGCGTGCTTCGTATCCTCCATAAGACATATAAACCAGCTTTTCAGCATGGGCTGGGTCTTTGGAGGTCATGGCTGTTTCTGCATCGATATCAAAAGACAGCATCATGGCCGCACGTTTCCCATCAGGCCATGGGAATTCCGGCGCAGGGCCCGCCATGTTCGAGGGGCGGACAGGAACATCATCATAAGAGCGGATCATGGCGTGGTCTCCTTGGAAGGCTCTTGCCGGGCGGTATTGCCCAGCACAGCTGACAGAAAGGCGCGGGTGCGCTCCTCTTTTGGGGTGGTAAAAAATGTGTTGGTTGCGGCATCTTCCAGAATAATACCGTTGTCCATGAACAGGATGCGGTCAGCAACCTTGCGGGCAAAAGCCAGTTCATGTGTCACGACCAGCATAGTGACGCCACTGGCTGCCACATTTTGCATAACGGCCAGGACATCGCCTACAGATTCAGGGTCAAGGGCACTGGTTGGTTCATCAAACAGCATGACTGAGGGCTTGAGAGCCAAGGCGCGGGCAATGGCCACCCGTTGTTGCTGCCCGCCCGAAAGCTGAGCCGGGTAATGACTGGCGCGATGCCCCATGCCGACCTGTTCAAGGAGAGCAAGTGCTTCTTCCTTTACTGCGGTTGCCGGGCGTTTTTGAACCTGTACAGGACCCTCCATCAAATTTTGCAAGGCGGTCATATGCGGAAAAAGGTTGAAGCGCTGGAAGACCATGCCAGTTTGCCGCCTCTGGCGTGCAATGTCGGCTGCGCTGCGGCGCACCATGCGTCCATGATGTTCCTGTTGGCCTAGAATTTCGCCGTTCATGACGATGAGGCCGCGCTCCGCTGTTTCAAGCTGAGCAATGCAGCGCAGGAGCGTTGTCTTGCCCGAACCTGATCCGCCCAGAACGCAGACAACCTGTCCTGTAGGAATATCAAGCGAAATACCTTTCAGGATATGTGTCTTACCAAATGATTTATGCAGATCACGTAACCAGATGGCGGGCTCGGTCATCAGCGTTTTCCTTTGGCAAAATGGCGTTCAAGGAGATGCTGGAGCGGGGACATGATGGTAACAGCCAGCAGATACCAGAACCCTGCTACAATAAGGAGTTCGATAACACGCGTGTTCGCGTAATAAATGGTCTCGGCATTATGCAGAACTTCCGGATACTGGATGATGCTGGCAAGAGATGTCAGCTTGATCATGTTGATGAATTCATTGCCGAGAGGGGGAATGACCGTGCGGAAGGCCTGCGGCAGAATGATGCGCTTCATGGCCTTGAAGCGTGTCATGCCTATTGCGGAAGCAGCTTCATACTGTCCGGCATCAACACTTTGAAAGCCTGAACGGAAAATCTCCGCAATATAGGCGGCCTGATTCAGCCCCAATCCCAGCAGGGCTGAGAGGAAGGGGGTCATGAGATCGACCGTACGGAATGTTCCGATGCCTGGCACCATGATATGAGGAAAAATAAGCGCTAGGTTAAACCAGATGAGAAGTTGCAGGATGACCGGCACCCCACGAAACAGCCAGACATAAAGACCAGAAACGATCCGTGGCAACCACGCTGAGGACAGGCGGCCGAGCGCGAGGAAAAGTCCTCCTGCCATACCGAGCGCCATGGCACTGACCGCCATGAGCAAAGTGGCGCCAACTCCCCTGATAATGGAGGGCACGAACAGGAATTGCGCAACGTAAGACCATGCAATCTGCCCAACGGCAAAGGCGTGGACAATCCAGATCAGCACTCCCACCAGGATGAGGCCGATTGCCAGATTGCCCCATAAAATACGGCGCCCGACTGGAAGAGAAAGATATTCCGGTGCGTCATCTCGTGTAATGGTGGAAATAGGTAGCTTCATGGAGAGGCTCCTTCTGCGGTCTCGATGGCGTCTTTTGAGAGTGACCATTTTTCAAGGAGCGTGGCGTAACTCCCATCCACTTTCATCCGTGCAAAAGCATTTTGCATTTTTTGTTCAAGAGATTGTGCATTTTTGGGAAAAGCAATGGCTAATGTCATGTGGGACAGAGGGCTTCCCAGTTGCCGGAATGCATTGTTTGTCATTTTCATAAAATATCCGACTGTTTCACGGCCCTGTACCATTGCGGCCACACGGCCCTGCAAAAGCTGAATGCGGGCGTCAGCACCACTTTCGGAAGGATAAAAACTCATGGCCGGCAAATGCTTTGCCGTGCAGTTCTTTTTGCTCCAGTCCTGAATCATCAAGGGGAAGGAGGTGGCACGACTTGCGGCTATTGTCTTGCCGCACAAATCCTGTGCCGTCGCAACGCTATCATCAGCCCGGACCAGTACCTGCGCCCCGGACCACAGATAGGGAATGAAGTTGAGCAGGGATCGTCGTTTGGGCAGGTCAGAGAAACCACTGAGAATGACGTCAGTGCGGCCGCTCTGCACCGAAGGAATCATTTGAGGGAAAGATGTTTCCACCCACTCCACCGTCATGCCCATTCTGGTTGCCAGAGCGGTTCCAAAATCAATATCAAAACCGATCAGGGTATCTGTAACAGGGTCCCGAAATTCCAGCGGGGGATAGATCGGATTGACAGCAATACGAAGCACCTCCGCAGCGTGGGCCGCGGGAGAAAGGCTTGCTATAAGAAGCGCTAGGCTGCCCAAGGTGTTCCGTATTGCTGTTTTCATACGGTTTTTTCGTTTTCGGGAATGATCACACCAGTTTGTTTGCAAAGGCGTTCGTAGTGCATGGGGCGTCGATGCGCCTCAAAGTTGAACATCTTGCTTTTGCCCTGCGTACACAGATCCATGTCACAATCAGCCACGATAACTTCGTCAGCCAGTGAGTGAGTCTGGGCTACAATAAGGCCATTGGGGTCAACAATGCAGCTGCCGCCAATAAGACCCGATCCATCTTCATTGCCGGCTTTGGCAACGGCAACGGCCCAGCAGGCATTCATGTAAGCATTGGCCTGTACAACAAGCTGGGCATGGAATGTGCGCAGTTCAGCACTTTCCGTATCCCCCCCGTTCGGATCATAGGCAGCAGAGTTATAGCCGACGCACAGCAACTCCATGCCTTGCAGGGCAAGACTGCGCCATCCTTCCGGCCAGCGGCGATCATTGCAAATCAACATGCCCATGAGCGTATTTGCCCATTCTGGTCCGCTTCGAAAAACAGGAAATCCCAGATCCCCGTAATCAAAATAGCGTTTTTCAAGTTGCTGATATCGTGCGCCGGCTCGTGGCTCGACAGAACCGGGTAGATGCACTTTGCGGTATTTACCTAAAAGCTTGCCATCAGGTGCTACAATTATGCTGGTGTTGAACTGCTGGCTGTCCGGCGTCAATTCTGCATAACCGACGTAAAATCCCACGCCAAGTTCTCTGGCGCGGTCGAACAGAGGCTGAACATGTGGGTTTGGCATCGCGGTTTCAAACTGACTGAGAACCTCTTTCTCATCAAGCAACCAGCGGGGAAAAAATGTTGTGAAGGCTAATTCTGGAAAGACAACCAATGTTGCCCCTTTTGCGGCTGCATTTTCCATAAGCTTAATCATACGCGCCAGCGTATTGTCGCGACTGTCAGCACGTTGTGTTGGCCCCATTTGAGCTGCAGCGATACGGATAATTCGGCTCATTATATAATGTAACCTCGTTTGGGGTGGCTGCCAGCGTGTGACGTGGCATGATGAAAAATCATTGCCATCTTGTTCCGAATTCTTCAATTATAATGACAATCAGATATCCGCCCTCCTTATTCACGTTGGTTATAGATGAACCTCAGGCAGATCGAAATTTTGCGGGCTATCATTCGCCATAATACCACCGTTGCGGCAGCGCGTGTGCTTGGGCTGTCACAGCCGGCTATCAGCAATGCACTGAAGGCCATGGAGGAGCAGACCGGCTTTGCACTCTTCCAGCGCGTAAACAACAGGATATATCCAACCGCAGAAGCCTCGATCATTGCAGAAGATGCGGAAGCCCTGTTTGATCTGCACGATAAGCTGGAGAGGCGTATCAAGGATTTACGTGAAAGTCGTGCCGGTCAGTTAAGATTGGTGGCAACACCTCCTGTCGGTTACGGAATTGTAACAAAATCAATCCAGAAAACACAGGCTCTTCGGCCAAAAATACGGACATATTTCGATGTAAGACGATATGAAGGGGTGGTGAATGGCGTGGAAAGCCATAACGCCGAATTGGGGTTTATTCTTGCCTACGGCGGAAAACCGGGCTTGCAGTCAGAAAAGCTATATGAGTGCAAGATGGTCTGTGTGATGCCAGTTGGCCATCCTTTGAGTAGCAAAAGTGAGATTACCCCGCGCGATCTGCGGGACCACCATTTTATTGCTCTTGAGCGTGAAACGCGTTTGGGAGAGGCAACAAGAGCTGTTTTCGAGCAGGAGGGAGAAGAGTTCAATTTCTCATCTGAAGTGCGCTATGGCAATACAGCTTGCGCTTTGGCTGAGGCTGGAGCTGGAATAGCTGTAGTCGATCCTCTGACGGCCTATTCGGGGCGCTTCAAGACCGATGTGCGCCCGTTTGTGCCGGTAATTCCTATTACTGCTTACGCAATCTGGTCAGAAAACAGGTCCTTATCGAGGCTGGCAAGATTTTTTCTTGATAGAGTGAAGGAAGTTATTGGTGAGTTGCCCAAAGACTTGCAGTGAGAGGGTCATGCAATAATTTCCTTCGTATTCTTGAAGTCAATGGTGGGAACAAGAAAAAATGTCACCAGAAAGTCAATGATATAAATTGAAGACAAGACAAAAAGAGCAGACGTGTAGGATGTGTGTGCTAACATATAGCCAAAGAGTGCGGGCCCCAGTCCTCCTATAGCGCGTCCTATGCTCCAGAGTGCATTCTGCGCAGTACTTCTGATCGCTGTGGGGTAAAGGCTGGCAATAAGGGCACCGTATCCGCCCATCATGCCATTGACGAAGAAACCCGCTATAAAACCGGCAAACAGAAGGGCGCTGGCTGTTGTCATGAGCGCATAAAATCCAACAGAAATTCCGGCAAAAACCTGGTATACAAGAAAACTCTTTTTCAATCCGAATGTATCGGATATACGACCAAAAACAAAAACACCTGCCATCATGCCGCAAACCGATACGGCAGTCCAAATGCCGGAAAGATGCAGGGAGAGATGAAAATGCACAACCAAATAAGACGGCAACCAGATCATCAGTCCATAATAACCAAAATTTTGAATGGTACTGAGGCAGAGTATAGAAAGACTCTTTTTGCACATGCTCCATCCACGGAATAATTCCCACAATGGAAATTGCATGGTCTGCACGCGTTGTGATTTTTGGAAAGCTTCTGGTTCAGGCAGTGAGTGCCGTATAATCCACGCCATGATAGCAGGTATGCCACCAATGACAAACATTCCCCTCCATCCGACATACGGGAGTAGCAAAGGTGTGAACAGGGATGCGGCCAATACTCCAAATTGCCAGCTCATACCAACCCATGACGTAATCCGCCCCCGCATGGTCGCAGGGTAATATTCACTAACCAGCGTCATGCCGAGGCCAAATTCACATCCCAGGCCAATGCCAGCCAAGATGCGCCAGGCAAGAAGATCTGAAAAGTTGACTGAAAATGAACAGAGAAATGTAAAGAGTGAAAACATCACGATGGCAATGTTAAGTGTGCGGACACGGCCAATGTAGTCACCTGTCGTGCCAAAAAGAATTCCGCCTATTGCTCCGCCAATCAGAGTCCAGGTCATGAGAGTGCCAGCCTGAATTGAGGTGAGATGCATGGTCTGCGTAATTTCTGGCAGCAGAAAGCTGAGCATGATGATGTCAAAACCATCTATGGCATAACCTGACATTGCTGCAAAAAGAGCGCGATGTTGTAAGTTCATGTAGATACCTGAAAATCATACTGTATCTGAAAAACTATATGGGATTCAAACAAATTTCTATATAGGAATGAAAAATTTTTCTTAAAATCGCAATTATGGTATTTTCGATTTCATTTGATTTTTTAAAATTTATTATTTGTCTAGGGTGTGTCGTCAGTTAATTCCAATGATGGCGGAGACGAATTGCACGGCTGCGAGGAAAGTTGACTTCAGCTTGTCATATCGTGTTGCAATACCCCTGAACTGTTTAAGTCTGGCGAAGAAGAGTTCGATGATGTTTCGTTTTTTATAAAGCGAGAAGAGGATTTTCCGTGGATTGCGTCGGTTTTTCTTTGACGGAATAACCGGTGTGATCCCCCGCTCTTCAAGCTTTTCGATGAGGGGATCGGCATCATAAGCCTTGTCGGCGATGAAGACCTCGGGATCGACTTCATCGAGCAATGGCTCTGCTTCTGTGATGTCGGCCCTTTGTCCGGGCGTCAGGGAAAGAGCCGCAGCCTTTCCCGCGGCATCGACAATGGCATGGATTTTCGTGGTCAGTCCGCCACGGGACCGCCCGGTGGCCTGATCCGCCCCCCTTTTTTACGGGCGCCCGCGCTATGCTGGTGAGCACGGACAATGGTGCTGTCGATCATCATGTATTCGTTGTCATGGTCAGCAGCCAGATGCCGGAAAATCCGCTCGATCACGCCGCCTTCGCACCAGCGACGCAGCCGCCGGTGCACGTTCTTCCAGTCCCCGAACCGGGCAGGCAGATCACGCCAGGGAATGCCTGCACGGTAACGATACAGCACGGCTTCGATAAACAGACGGTTATCCTCAGCCGTCCCACCGACATGACCTTCGCGACCCGGGAGAAGATCTTTTATTCGCTCCCACTGACCATCGCTCAAACCATACCGTCGCATTCACACTCTCCCCGTTCCAGAAACAGGAAGAAAACATCACAGATCAAACGGGAGTACAAGCTTCATAATCCCCCCGTTTAACTGACGACACGCCCTAGTAATCAGTTCAGTCCGTTGTTGGGTCCGCTAAAATATCTTGTGGTAATGCGCTGGAATTGTTGACTAACCGCCGTAATTTGCGTAACTCGCGCGTGGCATTAACGGCAGTTATCCCGCAGATAACTGAGTCATTAAGGTGGAAAATAACAAAAGCTCCATCGCTCGGGTTACCGCGTATAACTTCGCTGGTTCCAAGCGGGTTACCTACAACTTGAATGTTAAAGGTGTACTGGTCTGTCCAGTATGATCCTGGTGATGAGTAATCGTCAGGCACACCAAGAATCGCTTTAGCTACGTGCTCGCCATGGCTCGCTGCATGCTGCCATGTTTCATCACGGCGTTGCGTGCCGTAATGTACGTTGTAATGAAAGGCGACCTCTCCCGCAGCATAAATGTCTTTAATGCTGGTTCTGCCGTGTGCATCGACAGCAATGCCACCAGTTGCAGCCTCAATCCCAGCAAGGCTGCCAAGTTCGTGCTCAGGGCACACACCAATGCCAACAACAATCAAATCTGCAGCGAGGGTGCTCTTGTCGGAGAGGGTGAGAGAGTAGCCAGACTTGCCTTTTTCTACATCTATAATATGCGTTTGGCACCGAATATCTACACCGTGTTTAGTGTGTTCTGCCGCAAGAAAGCTGGACAGTAACGGGCTGCCAGAGCGCGCCAGTGGCCTTTCCCCAGCCTCAATAACAGTAACATGAAAGCCTTGTGCCGTTGCCGAGGCAGCGACTTCAAGGCCAATAATGCCTGCACCCACAATAACCATGCTGGCCCCTTTGGGTAGGCTTTGCATGTCCTGTCTTAATCTTTGCGCATCAAGGGACGTGCGCAAATAATGGATAAAGGGCGCACCGTAAGGAAAAAGAGGCAGCGTGCGGGGACGTGAGCCTGTGGCCAAAAGGAGCGTACTGTAAGGCAGTTGTGTCCCGTCAGAGAGCGTTACAAGGTGGGCTGCAGCATCAATAGCGGTCGCTTCAGCACCGAGCCTCAGGTCTATCTGGTTTGTCTTGTAAAAGGCTTCGTCACGGAGCAAGAAAGTGGCGGGAGGTGTGCTTGTATGCAGAGCATCTTTAGAGAGCGGTGGCCTGTCATAAGGCATTGTATTTTCACGGCTTAACAAGATAATCTGCCCTTTAAAGCCATTTTCCCGCAGGGCTTGGGCGGCAGATACGCCAGCTATGCCAGCCCCTACAATGACAACCGTTTTTTCTTTCACTCTCAACTCTCACTTACTTGTTAATGCGCATACAAGCAAAAAATAATACTTTACCCCTATGTCAGATAAACTTTTCCCTCACAAGAGAGGGAGTATATTAAAAATTACGTTGAAATAAGAAAAAATCATGTTTGTCATACGAAAGGAATAACTTGGGAGTTGTTCCTGATTGGCGAGTGGAATGCACTATTTTAATCAGTGGGCAGGACGCACAGGAACTTCTTACGCAGCATCACTCGGCGCTCATATTAAAAATTATCAATATTGTGTGCTGTAAAGTATAAATATCTCTTCATCTTTCGTACGCCAGAATTTTATAAAGACTAAAAATTTCTAGTGCATATCACCATAAAAAGCGCTTAAAAGAGAATTGTTGCGTTTAAAGAACGGAAAAGCCAGCCAGAAACCCTTCGGGCTGCGTCGAATGACGTATGAAACTCTGATGGAGAATGAGGTAAATTCAAACCAATGAATTTTTGGAGGTGGAGATGAGCGGAACTCGCGTTGGAAACAGAGTGATCGGTTCGCAAGCTCCCGTCACGATTGGCTGGGATAATATACCAAAAGTGGAGGGGGGTAAGGTTAAGCAATTTGTCTTCACCTATTTTCAGCCGACTATGCTCTTCGCCTTGATTATTTTTTGGTATTACGCTCCCAATTCAATAGCGACGGCCACAACGGCCATCTGGATAGGCGTAGGCTTTCGGGTTCTCTTGATGGCGCTTGAGTGGGTAAATCCACGTTATGAAAGTTGGCGTTTGACCTGGAAAGAACTGGTCACGGACCTTTTTTATGTCGGCGTCGGTTATACTTTTTTACGGATTGTAAATAGTTATATTGGTAGTGATGCGGTGATTGATTTCATCCAGAGCTATTTTCATTTTGATAAAGTTATGTGGTTTCTTGTTCTTCCTCTTTTGGTTCAGGCGTTTATTATTTCATTTATTTTTGATTTTGGGCAGTACTGGATGCATCGCGGTATGCATACATGGTACCCGCTGTGGTTACCGCACTCGGTTCATCATTATGTTACCCAATTGAATATTAATAAAGGTGCAGTGGGCAATCCAACAGAGTTGTTTCTTATCGGACTTGGTTTAGGTGGCTTTTTTGATTTTTTGCCACGAGCTGTTTTGTTGGCTGGAGCCATGTCTATGGCAATTGGCGAATATCAGCATATTAACGTAAGGTTTAACACGCCGCGTTGGTGGAGATATTTGTTTAATACTACGGAGCATCATAGTTTGCATCATGCACAGGATTATGAAGCAACATGTAGCAACTATGCGAGCGTTTATATCTTCATAGATAGAATGTTCGGTACTTGTGTTGACGGTGAGGCTGAACTGCTTGGAACAGAAGGCGGGCGTCGTCTTACAATCAGTGAACAAATGACGTACCCGTTCACGAATGGTTGGCGTTACTATAAGAGGAAAGTCAAAAAAATGACCAAGCAATGGTTTGGAACAAAAGCGCGGCAATAAGCCCTAAATCATTGTTTCATTACTATTGAATGGGTTTGACCACTTAAAATGGTTAAAGAAAAGGGACACAAAAGTGAACAGGCATCTTATTGATTGGATATGGCATGTAAGAGGATGTCTTTCAATTCCCGCGCAACAAACCAGCAGCGAAGTTTTTTGTAAAATAGATCCTTTGTTTCAGGAATTTGGAACAACGCATGAATTGAAAAATGAGAGTCTGATTTTTTCTAAAAAAAATCAACCTTCTCAAGATAAGATGGCTGTATTTGATGGTGGTGTTTTGAGCATAGAGAGCAAAAAAGAAGGTTCTGTTTTGCAATATGACTTAAGAAGTAAAACACTCCTTTTTTGTTTTCTGGCACCGTTTTTCTTTCTGGCAATGGCCGAACTCACAATTGTGGTTAAACACCTCCAAAAGTCATCAACCGAAGTGTCACAGTCTTTAGCCGAGAAGGAAAAAAAGGAAGAGGCCAGATATCTTATTCAAAGCCCGATAGACAAAGCTTTGGGGGTGCCTGCGCCAGAAAAGAAAACAGATAAAGATGACGAGAAGCAGGGCAAGAAAAAACTCTCTCCCGTAGCGGCTTATGTTTTTGCCGGTATCTTTTCGGTCTTATACGTTATCGGCAGGATTAGCGAAGCTTTGTCCGTAAAGTCTCTTTTTAGAAAATATTTGTCTTAGTATTGATTTTCTAAGACATTAGAAAAGGTTGCGGTGTGCGTATTAAAAAAATACTAAAACATGCTTTAATGTTGGCGGTGTTTTCACCGTTCAGTTGTCTCCCTCATGCATTTGCGGCAACAGCGCCTACACAGCAGGTTATGCATGTGCCGGGTTCACCTGATTTTCTTGCCGTTGATGGTGCTTCAGTTTGGGTTATGAACAGAGGGCGTGTAGAGCACTGGTCTGTGTCGGGGAAACTGGCTGAAGTTAAGCTGGACCATCCTTGTGGTGCCATGTCAGTAGCGTTTGGCTCCCTTTGGGTTGCTGATTGCAAAGCGAATACCCTAAACCGGATAGACCTCAAGACTGCACAAAAAGACGTTGTTATTCAAACAGGTATAGCAAACCCCAAAGGTGAGCTGAATGTTGTCAGTGGGGAGGGTTCTATCTGGGTAGCCAGTGATGGCAGCGGAAAAGTTGCTCGTGTTGACCCCCTTACAAACAAAGTCATTGCATCTATCCCGGTCGATTCTGAAACCTATTATCTTGCATTCGGTTATGGTGCCCTATGGGGTGTAAGCGCTACCCATAACACGCTTCAAAAGATTGATCCGCAAACTAACACCGTCGTCAAAAAAACCGCTCTTGGGCGTGCTCCTGGCTTTCTTGCTGCGGGGGAAGGGGCAGTTTGGGTACAAGAGCAGGATGACGGAACCGTTGCACGTGTCTCCCCAGAAACAGGAGAGGTTTCTGGCCGGGTGAACGTCGATAACTCATTGATGTATGGGGATATTGATGCCGGGGGTGGTAAGGTCTGGCTGCGTACCACAGACCATCAGACATTTGTCGTCATTGATCCCCAAACTCTGGCCATTCGTGCACGAATTGGTGCACAAACGGGCAGTGGTGCGTTGCGGTACACCCCAGAAGGTATCTGGACAACATCTCACGATATTCATGTTCTGGCATGGTGGGAAAACCCGGAAAATATCGGGAATTAAAAAAAGCTGAAGAAAGTTATCTTATAGAGTGGCAGATGCTTCGTGCGCGTCGGGTAGTATCTGTATTTTATAAAAGTAGTGACAAGGTAAGCCCTGCCTGTCTAACTCAGCCAATAGAGAGGCGAGCACAAAAAGCACCCTCCTATAAAGCTCTCCCTCTTATTGAGTGAGTTTTCCAAAAGCGAGAAACAATCCTATTACAAATTGGTCTAAATTGAACCGTAATCGCCATTAAAGAAATGTGGAGAGAACGGATAGCGCCTACATCTTTTGCCCGTAGCATTAAAAAGTGCATTGCCAAGCGATGGAAACGCCGCAGTCGT
Organism: Acetobacter tropicalis; assembly: GCF_030644465.1. NCBI lineage: Bacteria > Pseudomonadati > Pseudomonadota > Alphaproteobacteria > Acetobacterales > Acetobacteraceae > Acetobacter > Acetobacter tropicalis. Next base: position 2,680,111 of record NZ_JAUYUW010000001.1, read on the forward strand.
ACCAACCTCTCCAATACCGCCGGGGTTGTCAGTACTTTTGATGATATGCACATCAATGGGCGGAGCGTCATTAATGCGCATAAGCGGGTAGTTATGAAAATTACTTTGTTCTATGCGCCCATTTTTTATGGTTATTTCTCCATAAAGTGCGGCGCTAAACCCAAAAAGAAGCCCACCTTCCATTTGTGCTATAAGTGCATCCGTATTAACGGCTATTCCGCAATCCACAACGGCGGTCACTTTTTTTATAGTAATAGATTTTTTCTCCGTTACCACTGCTTCAGTGACCACAGCGCAATGAGAGCCAAAAGCATTATGCAAGGCCAGGCCACGGCCGGTGCCTGTGGGGAGCGGTTTGCTCCATTGGCTTTCTTCCGCAACACGTTTTAGAACTGCTACGGAACGAGGGTTTTTGCCCAAAAGGCGTAACCTGTATTCGAGCGGGTCGGTATGTGTTGCGGTGGCTAATTCATCTATAAAACTTTCCACTACGTAAACATTATGCGCTGGGCCAACACCCCGCCACCAGCCAACTGGCACAGGTGTGTCAGCGCGCGTCCATGTTACAAACATCTGGGGCAAGTCATAAGGTGTATCTACTGCACCGGCTACAGCATCAGTATCGAGCTTGCCTGCGGGCAACCCGCCTGGGGCAAAGCGGTCAACAACAGAAGGCCCACTTACATGGTGCTGCCAAGAAAGCGGCTGCCCATTTTGCCCCAGTGTTGCACTGATACGGTCATAGTACGCGGGCCGAAAAAGATCCTGACGGATATCTTCTTCCCGGCTCCAGATAAATTTTACAGGGTGAGAGACCTGACAGGCAAAGTGTGTTGCCTGTTCTAAAAAGTCTGTAGCCAGCCTACGCCCAAAACTACCGCCTATCATGTGGTTATGAATTGCAACTTTTTTTGGCGGCAAACCTGTTATCTTTGCAACTGCAGCCCGTGCACGGGTCGGAACCTGTGTACCCATCCAGACATCGCAATGCTCTGCACGCACATGTAATGTTACATTGGCGGGTTCCATAGGCGCATGAGAGAGAAATGGGAGCTCATAAGCCGCTTCCAGTTTTTTGCCAGACTCTGCAGAAGTATTCTTGGGTTTATCATCACGCGCAATAATTTCTGGCACCGAAAGGGAGGCATCGCGGATTTTTCGTCTGATGTCTTCAGAGCTAAGAGAAGAATTTTTTCCTTCTACCCATTTAATTTTGAGAGCAGCTAAGCCTTTTCTGGCGGTCCAGTAATTTTTTGCTATAACAGCAACGGCTGTACTGGTTTTTAGAACATTCAGAACACCAGGGATAGTCCTGCACAGTGTGTCATCAAGGGTGTCGAGAGTAGCGCCAATAACAGGTGCTCCCATAACAGCGCCAATCGCCATTTCTGGCACACGCACATCAATACCAAAAACAGCAGTACCGTTCGTTTTGGCAGGAATATCAACCCGCGGGAAAGACTTGCCTATCAATTTCCAGTCGCTGGGGGCTTTTAGCGGCACATTTTGGGGTATGTTCTGCCGGGCGGCATCAACTGCAAAGTCACCATACTGCGCACAATGCTGGCCTGTATGGTCTTTTATGTAACCATTTTCGGCTGCTAACAAATGCTGCGGTATATTCCAGCGTGCAGCAGCAGCAGTAAGAAGCATAAGCCGAACCGCTGCACCAGCTTGCCGTAAAGGTACCCACGCATTACGGACAGAACGCGAACCGCCCGTTGAAAGGGATTTTAGAAACTTTGGAGCAACATCACTCACGTTGACGTGCCCCCCGGAAATGTCACCATTTTAAAGTAGAGTCCGATCGAGAAGGATACGGACGAATGAAACGCAGTCGTTTTACGGAAGAGCAGATCATAGGGGTGCTGAAAGAACAGGAGGCTGGGCTCAAGGTCTCTGATCTTTGCCGCAAACACGGGATCAGTGATGCGACGTTTTACAAATGGAAGACCCGCTATGGTGGCCTTGAGGTATCTGAGGCCAAACGGCTGAAGGCATTGGAAGATGAAAACAGTCGTCTGAAGCGTCTCCTGGCGGATGCGATGCTGGATAATGCGGCGTTGAAGGAAATTGTTGGAAAAAAGTGGTGACGCCTGTCGCAAAGCGGCAGGCGGTCCTACACCTTCAAAAGGCTCTGGCACTGAGTGAGCGTCGCGCCTGTGCCCTTGTTGGTCTTGCCAGGCGTGTTGCGCGGTATATTTCCACCCGGGCAGATGATGCCGCCCTGCGCCAGCGCCTGCGGGATCTGGCGAGCCAGAGACGCCGCTTTGGCTATCGCCGCCTGGGTTATCTTCTGGCGCGGGAAGGGTTTAGCCCCAATCACAAGAAGCTGTTCCGCCTTTACAAGGAGGAAGGGCTGAAAGTCCGCCATCGGGGTGGCCGCAAGAGGGCGCTGGGGACGCGTTCTCCCATGACCATCCCTCAGGAACCCGGGCAGCGCTGGAGCCTGGATTTTGTCTCGGATGCCCTGATCTGTGGCCGCCGGTTCCGCATTCTAGCTGTTATCGACGATTTCAGTCGCAAGAACCTGGCATTGGTTGCCGACACGTCATTATCAGGTGGACGGGTGGCGCGGGAACTGACGGCTCTGGTAGAACGATATGGCAAACCCCTCATGATTGTCAGCGACAACGGTACGGAGTTCACATCGCATGCCATCCTGAAATGGGCAGATGAGATGAAGGTTGAATGGCACTATATCGCCCCCGGGAAACCGCAGCAGAACGGCTTTGTCGAAAGTTTCAACGGCCGGCTGAGGGATGAATGCCTCAACGAAACGCTGTTCACCTCCCTCAGCCATGCCCGACAGGTTCTGGCTGACTGGCGGGAAGACTACAACACGGTGCGTCCCCATTCCCAATTGGATGGCAGGACACCGGATCAGGTCGCCAGACAAGTGTCTCGGGGGCATGCCCCCGAGACACTTGTCATCCCACCAACCCCAAGCCATAAAAAACGGGAACTCTCCTTTTGAGTGGATACAAAAAGGGGGGCACGTCAACGTCCTGCGGGAATGCAGGCAGGACAGTAATGTCTTTAGGGTCTACTTCCAGTTCTTCTGCAATAATAATGGCTTCGGTTGTGTAAATACCCTGTCCCATTTCAATGTTTGGAACAATGAGAGACATTTTATTATCACTCCCAATACGAACAACACCCCCAAGCGTAATATCTGATGGGGGGCGAACATTCAGGCTTGTTTGCGCGAAGGCCACTTTACTACGTGCAGCAGGTAGCCCTGCAAAAGCAAGCGCTATGCCCCCTCCCAAGAAGTGGCGCCGTAAAATAGGGTTCAAAGCGTTGTCAGTTTTGCTAACAAAAAGAGAAGGCATTTGTGCGCTTGTCACCTAATAGTCTCAAGGGAGAGGAGAGAAAGTAATGCGAGTAAAAATAGTTCCACACAAAGAGTGTATCAGGGTTATTAGACTGGCCAAGGCAAAGTTCTTGTGAACTCATCCTTGCTTTTCAAGTTTATTTTAAAGTCGAGCTTAGTAGCTTTCCTCTGCCCTGCAATTTACGGGAATTTCCGAAATACTAACCTCATTGGGCGACGTGACAAGGAAATGCGCAACGCGGGCAATTTCTTCTGGTGGTGTCATGTTCAGTTCCGGCATCATGCCTTCAACCATGTCGGTTTTTACAAAGCCAGGGCAGATCACCGTGGCTCTAATGCCATATTCAAACCCAGTGTGACGAATGGAGTGCGCCAAAGCAAGCGTTGCAAATTTGGACACGGCATAAGGGCCAGAATCTGAATCATAAACGCGTTTGCTCGACAGGGAGCCAATCATAACAACTCGGCCGCTGCCACAGGCAACAAGTTGTTCCCATGCAGCTTTTACGAGGCGGCGGGGGCTTTTAATATGTACGTCTAGCAGATCGTCCATCTCACGTTCAGAGATGTCTATAATGTTTTTCCAAATGCCAATGCCAGCATTTGCGACAACTGCATTAATATGCCCAAAATGGCTTATTGTGCTTTCAACCCAACTGGCTTCTGTTGTTGTGTCTAAGGCATCGTAGTGGCCAATCAAAACGCGCTCTTTGTCTGTTGCCCATGCTGGTATTTGGGATCTGCGGATACCAAGGCTAACACACCAGCCTTCATCGTAAAATTTTTTGGCAATCGCAGCCCCCATGCCTCTTGCTGCGCCTGAAACCATAATGACTTTTTGTGTTGTTCCCATCAGAAATTTTCCTGCTTATGGTAATTTTTTGAGTTGATATGAGCATCGAAACAAGGTGCACACCAAAATAATAGAAAGACCCCCGTATGGAAAATATGTTTCACATAGAGGGGTCTTTCTTTGTGGCATCAGTCAGGCACTAATTTTTAGAAATGTGCGCTTGCTTCCAGCCCAAAAGTGCGTGGTGTTAAAACGCTATAGGCATAATAACGTTCAGCAATGCCATCACGGGAACGAATGGAGCTCATATCATTACTGACTGCAGTTACAGCATACTGATCAGTCAGGTTATTGACAAAAAGATCAACACTCCATTTCCGTGTGTTGTATGTAATAGACGCTCGGTGCGTTACATAACTGGGCATGCGGTAGCCATAGCCTTCTAGCCCCACACGAGAGAAGATGCTGCCTTGATAAGTGGTCGCCCAATTAAACTGGATATTTCGGTCCTCATCTAGGGGGAAGGTATAGTTTGCAATGATACTCCCCGAATTCTTGGTCGAGCCGGGTAAACGGTCCCCTGGTTTTCCTGCATAGGAGCCTAGTACGTTGGTGACTAATCCGGGAGAGTATTTTGTCAAGTGTGCATCAACATAAGAATAGGTTGCTGAAATCGTAAAGTTTGGCAGAACTTTCACATTTACAGACGCATCGAAGCCTCTTGAGACAGCAGCCGCGCCGTTTTTCGTAATTCCAACATTCCCATATTGGGTCTGGCCGGGAACCTGTATGTTCGTCCAGTCAATATTGTAGCCAGCCAATGTAAATATTAACCGGCGGTGGAAAAAATTCCCACGGATACCAAGTTCGGCATTGCGTGTTTTATCTGGTTTATAACTGACTTCATTGGGTAGGGCGCAAGCATGCTGGACGCTTGTGTCCAATGGCATGGAACAGGGGGCCACTTTGTTTACCCCACCCACACGATAACCAGTACTGTAAGTAAAGTAGGTCATGATATTCGGGTTAATACGGTAGGAAATGTTCGCTTTCCACATGGTGCCATTGGCACCGGTAGAACCCTGTTGTGAGCTATAGTTTACATTCGGGTAGGTTTGGAAGAGCGGCAATGCAGTGCCACCATCTACCGAAGAATCATAATCAAAGTACCGGAAGCCACCTGTAATCTGAAGATTTTTCAAGATATGGTAGGTAAGCTCGCCATACACTGCGCGCTCCTGCGTTTTGGTGTGCACGCGTGAGGCATACTCAAGTTCATCAGGCCGATCGATACCCGCCCAAGATGTATACCCAGGGACATATTCGTGGCGGTTGGTATCTGTTTTCTGGTTGTTGTAAAAACCACCAATAACCCAGCTTATCGGCCCCTTATGGGTAGAAACAAGGCGCAGCTCTTCGTTGAACTGTGTGTATTTTCTGTGATTCTCGGCATAGGAAGAGAAGTTTGGGAAGGCTTGGTACCCATAATCAAGATCAAGCAGAAGATCCGTATTATCTTCAACTGAGTCTATGGTCTGGTGTGTATAAGCCGTTGTGTTGACCAACTGAGCAAAGTTGAAAATGTTGAAATAGAATTCCCCACTATAAAGGTCTGATTTGCGGTTTACTGGCTCCTGATAGCGCCACGGTGCATCATAATGGCCAGTCCCGAGCACGCCAGCAGCATTGGCCTGCTGGCCGCCTGTACGGGTTTCCTGGTGCATGTAGGTCAGGTAACCCTTGATGTTAGGGTTAACCTGCACCAAGAGCTGGTTACGGGTTGTAAAGGTGTGGTCGTAGTTCAGATCTTTACGGCGGTAAAAATTCTGGGCGCGCTGTTCAGCTGTACCCAAAGAGTTAGCACCCGGCTGCGGGTTAGAAACTCCCGGTGTCTTCAGCAGGTAGTTGTAGTCCATAAAGCCGGGGTCGTTATAGTACCCAACAACCGTTCTGAACGCCAGATGGTCTTTGATGAGTGGAATATTAAACGTGCCCGTTGTTTCACCACCGGGGGAGCCACTGTGCGATTCCCCAAAGGTCTTGCCGGTTACATCTGCAGACCAGTGGTTCAGAACCGGGCGGTGGGGCATATAACGAATAGCGCCAGCCAAGGTGCCTAAACCGTATAGGGTACCCTGTGGCCCCTGTAGCACTTCAAGGCGATCGATATCGACCATCTTGAAGTCTGTATAAAGCGGCACTTCACCCAGATAGACACCAACCGAGTTGTTGGTGAAGTTCCCGGTTGTTGACGTTGAGCCAGAAGAGAGGCCGCGCATAATAATGTTACCGGTATTGCCCGGGCCGTTATCGGTAATGGTCAAACCCGGCACAAAAGAGCTCAACTGACGAATGTCAGTGATCCGCTCATTCTTCATCAGCTTCTGATCAACGACAGAAATATTGATGGGCGAGTCTTCCAGCTTGGTTGAACGCCGCGTTGCGGTAACCATAATCTGCTCTTCTTGGGCAGCACGTACTTTCTGCTGAACAGGCTTAACCGCGGCGGCTTTCGTTGTTGCAGGTTGCTGCTTTGCTGGTGCGCCAGAATGTGCCTTCTTTTCTGCCACTGGGCCATTCTTCTGGTCAGACGAGGCTGCATGGGCAGAGGCAGCGAGAGCAAAGGGAGCGCCACTGATCAACATGGTGGCGCAGAACAGATATGCCCTTCTTTTAGCCGGACAATCCTGCATACATTACTCCTGTTTTCACTTTGGTGAGTGTCTTAGTCGCCAGTTTGAGCAATCAAGAAGAGAGTTGCTAAACAAATTCATATGGGAGCGTAGATCAATTATTCCGTTACCGATATATGTTGTTTGACGTAATTAAAGGTGTTTGTCATCAAAAAAGCATCGGTTTTCAAACATGAAGTGCATTAAATGATCGTTACCATTGAGATGTGGTAAGGATGTCAGATGCAAAATAGCGATTTTCCTATTTAGATAATTATGAAAAATAATGATAAAACAATATATCTTTCGGGTTATGTGAGGCGCAATAACGGCACGTACCAAGCGTGCTGTAGGCATAATCTGGTTTGGTAAAATATTTTTTGTGGCATGGGGAGGGCATGGTGATTGTAAAACCAGGCAACCTATGTCAGCTTCTATTCTCAGATCGAAACGGTCTACAGATTTACAAAAATATATGCTGGAGAAAGCAATGGTCGAAAAAGTTTTTTTGTGCCGTAACAGCGAGCTTAAAGAGAGCGCTATGCGCCAGGTGGCCGTTGCGGGAATAGATGCTTCGCTGGTGGTTTATAAGGTTAAGGGCAAGGTTTATGCGACAGACGCCCTTTGCACTCATGGTAAAGTAGCTCTTACGGAGGGTGATCTGGAAGGAACCACCATTTACTGCCCATTGCACGGTGGTGGTTTTGATGTGTGTACGGGCAAGGCTGTGTCTCCGCCGTGTACTGTTCCGCTCAAAACATATTCTACCGTTGTTGAGGGTGATGATATTTTCGGTTTGTTGGAGGATTAATCTTCCCCATCTTATGCGGATTTAAGCTGCCATCTTTACGTCAAAAAAGAAAAATGGGTGCTTTTGGCCTTAGTTGAAAGCACCACCTTAATTTCAGATAAAAAACAGTTACAATACAATATGTTAACCGTGTTCCTTGTGGCGTGCGGGCAGGCTTCACTCTGGTAAAATAAATGTTTCTTCCAAAAAATCCATTACGGTATTGATTCAATGTCAGAGACTCTGCTATAAAAGCGTTATGCAGTCTTAGTTAGACTGTAACAATATGCAATGGTTCGCTAGGGTTCCGACCTGTTTATGCAGGTGCCTGGTCCGAGAGCGAACGACCTCTGGTTGGGGTTACACGGCGGGACAAAAGCCCGGGAGACAGCACACTTTTTGTGTCGCGCTGCTCTGTTTGTCGTCGTGTTAACCGGAGGTCTTTAAAATGCATTTCTCTCCTTTTCCCTTGTTTATCAATGAGATAGGACTCTCGCTTACACCATCTTGTAGGCCTGAGTGTTCTGTTCCTGCTGCTGCACGTGCTTGTTCACGCTGTTGCGCTTCCCGCCCTCCAGGAGCTGAGAGTCTATAATGAAAAACGATATGTCGACGTTACGTCCGTGTCTTTACGAAGAGCTTGTCCCTGGTGGGGGGCATACGTCTTTTATCCTTAAGCGTGGGCGTGTTTTGCGCATTAAAGATATAGAAGGCGGTGCAAATGTAAGTGCCACTTTTCTCAATGCAGATCAGAAAAGTGAGCGTTTTAATCTACCAGATACCCTAAAGGGGCAGCATACTGCAAAACTGACTGCCGGGCACTGTCTGTATTCTGATATGGGACGCGTTTTACTCGCTATATCAGAAGATAGCTGTGGCTGGCACGACTCTTTTGGCGGCGTACTGAACGCGCAGGAAGTAGAAGAAAAATATGGCCCTGGCCGCTATCAGGAACTGCGCAATAAATTCCACCGCAATGGACATGATAACCTTCTTGTGGAGATGGGAAAATGGAACCTTAATATTCAAGACCTCCTGATGGTTGTTAATTTTTTCAGTAAAGTCATAGTTGATGAAACGGGTCAGTTTTCCTTTGTAGAGGGCAACTCTTCTGCGGGTGATTATATCGACTTATACGCCCCGATGGATGTGCTGATTATTCTGACTGCGTTGCAGCACCCCATGGACCCTTCACCGCAGTACAACCCAAAACCTATCTCTTTTTCAGTACATGATGTTGCAGAAGACGGTATTTCTTTTGGTTGTCACACCTCTCGGCCAGAAAATGGGCGTGCTTTTTTCAATACAGCTCTTTATTGCGTGTAAGGAAAACAGACATGAAATTAACGCCAAGTGCTCTGTCACCCGAAACAGCGTTTTTCCGCCATGTGATTCCCGCAGGTGAACCGTTTCTTTTTGAAGTAAAAGCTGGTCAAACACTGCGCCTTCTTGATCTGGAAGGTAATCAGGCCATAGATACTTTGTTTTATAACGCTCAAGCGCCACGGGAGCGTTACGACCCCCAGCGTACAATACGGCGCCAGAACAGCGTTTACCTTACGTGTGGCACAGTGCTGTATTCCAATATGGGCAATCCTATGTTGACAATTGTGGCAGATACATGCGGTCGGCACGATACTTTGGGCGGCGCTTGCGCGCAGGAGAGCAATACCGTTCGCTATGCGCACGACCGCCGGTTTATGCATAGTTGCCGTGACAATTTTTTGTGTGCCTGTCTGCATGATGGCAGATTAGGTAAGCGTGATATTGGCGCCAATATCAATTTTTTCATGAACGTGCCCGTTACCCCAGATGGTGGGCTTACGTTTGAAGATGGTATTTCCGCCGCCGGAAAATATGTTGAAATGCGCGCCGAACAAAATGTCATGGTTCTTATTTCTAATTGTCCGCAATTGAACAATCCCTGCAATGGGTGGAATCCCACACCGGCTGAAGTGCTGGTCTGGAATTAAAAACGGCCACTTCGGCTGTTTTTAAGCGGGTTGTAGAGCCAAGCCAGTCTTTTTCCCGTAGTGGGTAGCCACTTTCTTCTGAATGAAATTGTAATGTTTAAAAAATTACTCATAGCTAATCGTGGCGCCATTGCAGCCCGTATTGAGCGGACTTTACAAGACCTGCATGTTTGTTCGGTGGCTGTCTATTCAGAAGCAGACCTTGGCAGCCTTCATGTACGCAATGCAGATCAGGCTATTTCGCTTGGGGAAGGCGCTGCAGCTGAAACCTATCTGAAAACAGATAAAATTCTGGCAGCAGCCCGGCAGGCGGGTGCTCAGGCTATTCATCCTGGTTACGGGTTCTTGTCTGAAAATGCCGCTTTTGCTGAAGAGTGTGAGAGTCAAGGTTTTGCGTTTGTTGGTCCTACACCAGAGCAACTTCGTACTTTTGGTTTAAAACATACCGCGCGAGATCTGGCCGCCGCACAAGGCGTGCCTATGCTACGTGGCACCCCTTTGCTCAATACAGCCCAAGACGCAACAGATGCCGCCGCCCAGATCGGGTATCCGGTCATGCTCAAAAGTACGGCAGGCGGTGGCGGCATAGGCATGCGTGTCTGTTACTCTGAAGAGGAATTGATAGAGGCCTTTGATAAAGTTCGTCAGTTGGGCCTTAATAACTTCTCTGATGGAGGGGTGTTTATTGAAAAATACATTGAGCACGCAAGGCACCTCGAAGTTCAGATATTTGGTGATGGACAGGGTGAGGTTATTGCCCTTGGGGTGCGTGATTGTTCAATACAACGCCGAAACCAGAAAGTTATAGAAGAAACCCCGGCTCCCGGCCTGCCCGATGGCATAGCTGAAGCCTTGTGTGAAGCCGCAATTCGGCTGGGTAAAGCCACGCACTACCGCAGTGCGGGCACTGTAGAATTTGTTTATGATAGTGATGTCAAGCAGTTTTATTTTCTAGAAGTTAATACACGGCTGCAGGTTGAGCACGGGGTAACGGAGCAGGTCTGGGGTGTAGATCTGGTTCGGTGGATGGTTGAACTGGCGGCAGGCACACTGCCCCCGCTCAGCACGCTCATGGCTAGCTTAACGCCGCAGGGGCATGCCATTCAAGCCAGACTGTATGCTGAAGACCCTGGCCGTAATTTTCAGCCTTCTCCCGGCCTTGTCACTCATGTTCACTTTCCGCCAGCAGACGGAAAAGCTCTGCGTATAGATACATGGATAGAAGCAGGCGCAGAAATTCCGGCTTTTTTTGACCCTATGGTGGCCAAGGTTATTGCGCATGATAGCACACGCCAAGCAGCGCTTGCCCGGCTGGATGAAGCACTCGCCGAAACAGAGATTTACGGGGTTGAAACTAATTGTGCCTACCTTAGGCAAATTCTAGCCTATCAACCGTTTGTAGAAAGCAACCCATGGACAAGATGCCTTGAGGGCTTAACCTATAAAGCCAATACGTTTGAAGTTCTTGTCGCTGGCACACAAACCACCGTGCAAGATTTTCCCGGCAGGTTGGGATACTGGGCTGTTGGTATTCCCCCCTCTGGCCCCATGGATAGCCGATCTTTCCAGATGGCTAACAGGATTTTGGGAAATGCCGCAGGAACGGCCGGTCTTGAAATAACCATGAATGGCCCAACTCTGCGTTTTAACACAGACGCCGCTGTTGCCATTACCGGTGCCGAAATTGTTATTGAGCTTGATGGGCAGCCTTGCCCAATGAACACCGCATTCCGTGTTTGTGCGGGGTCTGTTTTAAAGCTGGGTAGTATCGTCAGAAAAGGAGCACGTAGTTATCTGGCCCTGCGTGGCGGTATTGTTGTTCCCTCTTATCTGGGCAGTTGCAGCACGTTTATTCTGGGTCAGTTTGGCGGGCATGCAGGGCGCGCGTTGCGTGTGGGTGATGTATTGCATCTTCCGCCATCACAGAGCCTAATAGATGGTGCTGTGCTGCCTGTATCGCTTGCACTAGCACTGCCCGATGTGCAGACCGTGCGTGTGATCTACGGCCCCCATGCCGCACCGGAATATTTCACGCCCGCCTATATGGAAACATTTTTCGCTACAGAGTGGGAAATCCATTTTAACTCCAGCCGCACGGGCATTCGTCTTATTGGCCCCAAGCCGGAATGGGTGCGTGAAAGTGGTGGAGAGGCAGGCCTTCACCCCTCCAATATTCATGATAATCCATATGCGATTGGGGCAGTCGATTTTACGGGAGACATGCCGGTTATTCTGGGGCCAGACGGTCCCAGCCTCGGTGGGTTTGTGTGCCCCGTAACCGTTATAAGCGCGGACCTATGGAAGCTGGGGCAGCTACGGGCAGGTGATTTGGTGCGCTTTGTACCGGTTGACCTCCCCACGGCGCACAGCTTGGCCCGTGCGGATGAAGCTGAAGTCCAGACACTGGAGGAGCAAAGCCCATCGTGGGAGCACGCACAGCTTTCCTCCCCTATTGTCATGACCGAAGGGGCGGGCAGCACACGCCTTGTGGCCCGGCTCTCGGGTGATGCAAACCTTCTGCTTGAAATTGGCGATCCCGAACTTGATCTGACACTCAGGTTTAGGGCGCATGCGCTTATGCGCGCAATGGAGGCAGAAAATCTCAACGGCATTATTGACCTAACGCCAGGCATTCGCTCCTTACAGATCCATTATGCTTCCAATCTAATCACTTCTGGGCAGTTACTCAGCATCATTAAGCAGCTGTGGGCTGATGTTTTAAAAAAAACCAACCTACGTGTTCCGTCTCGTATTGTGCATCTCCCCCTCTCGTGGGATGACCCCGCTTGCCAGTTGGCCATTCGCAAATACATGACCACCGTGCGCAAAGATGCGCCATGGTGCCCCAGCAATTTAGAATTTATCCGGCGTATTAATGACCTTGGCAGAATTGATGACGTGTACAACATTGTCTTTAACGCCAGTTACGTGGTCATGGGGCTGGGAGATGTCTATCTGGGCGCTCCAGTCGCAACGCCGCTAGACCCGCGTCATAGGCTGGTAACCACAAAATATAACCCGGCCCGCACCTGGACAGCAGAAAACTCGGTTGGCATCGGCGGGGCTTACCTGTGCGTTTACGGCATGGAAGGCCCGGGGGGCTATCAGTTTGTAGGCCGTACCTTGCAAATGTGGATGCGGTATCGCTTGCCAGCAGCGTTTCAGGGCAAATCTTGGCTCCTGCGCTTTTTTGACCAGGTCCGTTTCTATCCGGTTTCAGCTGAAGAGCTGGAAGTTATCCGCCGAGACTTTCCGTTGGGCCGTTATGATATCAAAATCGAACAAACAGAAATCGCTCTTTCAGATTATCATGCGTTTCTGGAGCAGCATCATGAGGCAATTTCTACGTTCCAAAAATGCCAGCAGGCCGCTTTTGATGCAGAGCGCCAACGCTGGATAGAAAATGGTACGGCTAATTTTGAAAGTAACGATGTAGCTCCAGAGGAAGGGGAGGATCTACCGCTAGCCAATGGCCTACAGGCCGTTGAAAGCGGCATTGCGGGCAACCTATGGCAGGTACTTGTTAGCCTGAACGACAGAGTTGAAGTCGGTCAGGTCGTTGTTGTTCTGGAATCCATGAAAATGGAAATATCTCTTGTTGCACCCTGTTCTGGCACAGTCATGGAAATTCGCGTTCAACCTGGCGCTCCTGTCAGATCCGGACAATGCGTCATTGTAATCAAGGAAGACTGAACTCATGACAAACAATTTTCCTAATTTACAGATTGATAGTCTTTCCGCAGCTTATACTCGCGGCGATATAACCCCGCGCGACCTTATGGCACAGTTGAAACGCCGTTCGACACAACTCAATGCAGAATTTAATCTGTTCATACATATTCTAGATGAAGCGGAACTCGATCCTTATTTGGAAAGACTTGAAAATCCGGCAGCCAAAACCAAACCGCTTTATGGTATCCCGTTTGTTATAAAAGATAATATTGACCTAAAAGGTGTTGCAACCACAGCCGCGTGCCCGGCTTTTGCTTATATGCCCAAGAAAAGTGCCACTATTGTTGAGCAGCTAATTGAATTAGGGGCTTTACCTGTAGGCAAAGCCAATCTGGATCAATTTGCAACAGGGCTTAACGGCACACGCTCCCCCTACGGTATCTGCAAAAACAGTGTTCTGCCGGAGTATCCTTCAGGCGGGTCAAGTGCGGGCTCTGCATTGGCGGTTGCGTTGGGTGTGGCCAGTTTCTCTTTGGGTACCGATACAGCCGGTAGTGGGCGTATTCCTGCTGCGTATAACAATCTGGTTGGCCTTAAGGCCAGTAAAGGACTTATTTCAACAGCCGGTGTTGTGCCCGCCTGTCGCACGCTTGATTGCACAACCCTTTTTACTGCTACGGCGGCAGAAGCCAGCCGTTTGCTGGGGTTGGTTGCCCGGCACGACCCGCGTGATGACTTTAGCCGCCACAACCCGGCATGGAACGATGCAACAGCCTTTGGCGATATTGAACCGGGTTTTCGGTTTGGTGTGCCAAAAGTAACAGAATTTTTTGGTGATGATGAAAGCGCAGCACTCTTTGCGGCCTCTATCACCACACTCAAAAACATGGGAGGAACAGAAGTCTCCTTAGATTTTAATCCATTTTTGGAAGCCGCCCGTTTACTGTATGAAGGGCCATGGGTGGCAGAGCGTTACCTGGTTGCGGGTCCATTAATAACAAAAAACCCAGAAGCCGTTTTGCCTGTTATTCATGATGTCCTTGAAAAAGCACCGCATTATTCAGCGCTCGATCATTACAAGGCTTTATACCGGCTGCAACACCTAAAAATGGCGTGTGATGCCCTGATGGCTGACCTCGACTTTGTAATAACCCCTTCCATGCCGCACCCGGTTACCCTGAATGACTTGTACAGGGAACCTGTTGAGGCCAATTCAAAATTGGGCTGGTACACCAATTTCATGAACCTGCTGGACTACGCTGCTGTAGCCGTGCCTGCCAGTTTTATGACCAACGGCCTGCCATGGGGCATTACGCTGTTTGGGCGGGCGTTTACCGATCAATACCTTCTGTCTGTTGCCAATAAATTCCAGCATACCACCAAGTTAGCGCTGGTGGGCGGCCACACACTGCCGGCTTCTGTGGGCAAAATGCGCCGGACAAGTAATGACAGAGCGCGGGTTGTTGTTTGCGGTGCTCATCTGGAGGGTTTGCCGCTTAACTGGCAACTGCGTGAGCGGCAGGGGCGTTTGGTCTCTGCCACCACAACTTCTGCGCATTACCGCCTATATGCCTTGCCGGGTGGGCCGCCTATGCGCCCTGCCATGGTACGCGCTAGAGAAGGCGGGCAGGCCATTGAAGTAGAGGTGTGGGAAGTGCCTTCAGCAGAGCTAGGGTCTTTTTTAACCAACATTCCAGCCCCATTAGGCCTTGGAAAAGTGGAACTGGCAGATGGCTCATGGGAGACAGGCTTTGTCTGTGATGGCTACGCCATTGCCGACGCACAGGAAATTACCAGTTGGGGAGGGTGGCGTGCATGGCTGAAGTCGCGCGCTCCATAAAGTGAGGCGGGTTCGGCTCCATTTTCAATGAAGTAATGATCCATTGAATAGTCTTAAAATGGGTCTGCAATAGCTTTTATCATTAGCGTGGGGTGCTACGTTAGCTAAGCATTGTAATAGCGTGCATACAAGGCAGGTCATGGCATGAAGATAAGCAAAAACATGTGGGAGAAACAGCATTGGCCGCTTATTGCGCCAATGCTACTTACTGCGTGTTTTCTTGCTGCTGTTTTGTTTGGGAGCGTGTTTTGGTCTGGCGTGGTTTTGGGTCGAGGTTCTACACTCATCTGGTATAGTGTGAGTGTTATTCTTTGTCTCGGCCTGCAGGCTGGCGTTGGCGTATGGCAGTTGGTTCTACAAGAAAAATGCCACCGCACAGCAGAGGTAGAGGCGCAAAATCACCTCAATGCGTTAAAAGCTGAGCTTGATGAGAGCACCAGAGCGCAGACTGCCCTACGTAGAGCGCATGATGCCGCCCTTGCCGCTAATGAAGCAAAAACACGTTATCTGGTCTCTGTCAGTCATGATGTTCGCTCACCACTAAATACCATTTATGGCTATGCGCAACTGTTAGAGCGCGGCAACCCGTTCCCCCCCAAAGAAGCCGGGGCTGTTATTCGTCAATCAACCGAGTATCTGACAAGCCTTGTCGAGGCCCTGCTTGAGGTTTCAAAAATAGAAAGCAAGCATGTAGAAGTCCAGTCAGACGTTGTTTCAATACGAGACTTGCTTGAACATGTTATCATGATGTTTCGGGTACAAGCACAAGCAAGAGGTCTTAAACTAGACTTCATTGTGCATGATCCATTACCAACCACAATCAGGACAGATGAAAAACGGCTTCGTCAAATTCTCGTAAACCTCCTTTCAAACGCCATTAAATATACAGATGAAGGCTGCGTAACGCTTTCTGTCCATTATCGGAATGAGGTGGCACGGATTGAGGTGAGTGACACAGGGGCAGGCATTGCCGCAGATGATTTGGAGCGTGTGTTTGAACCTTTTGAACGTGGTTGCGATGCGCAAACCCAGGGCAAGCCCGGAATAGGACTTGGCCTAGCCATAACACGAGTGCTTACGCAGATATTGGGAGGCGAGATCACAGTGGACAGTCATGTGGGGGTTGGGACCACATTTTGCCTCAGAATTATGCTGCCCATCGTTCATAACCTGTCCGATACAGCAGAACCCACTCCCTCTAAAGGTCAGATTGTAGGGTATAAAGGCAAGCCGCTTTCCGTGCTGGTGGTTGATCATGATGCGCTCCAGCGTGACTTTCTGGAAGCCTTGTTGGTGCCGCTAGGCTTTGTTGTGCATCAAGCGTATGACGGTCTTTCAGGTCTTCACGCCGTGGCGCAATGCCACCCAGATATGGTGTTGCTGAGCGTGAAAATGCCCGGTGAAGATGATCTGGTAACGGCGGCAAAAATACGCTCCGAACACCCAAGTAAACCAGCTATCATCATGGTTTCTGCCGGCAATGCCGAGTTAAGTGCAGATGCAGACAGAGCCACAGATTATGATGCTTTTGTTACAAAACCCGTTGATAGTAACACCTTACTCACCACCATTGGCCGCGTACTACACCTTGAGTGGATTTACGTGAAAGACGATGAGGTGGAAATCGACATACCTGATTTTTCTAACGATTATTTTTCGGGTCTTTCATCGAAAATTCGGCAGTCTTTCCACAAAATTCGCCAAGCGTCAGAACTGGGGCATGTCCGAGGTGTAGAAAACGTGCTGAATTCTCTCGCAATCGAAACGGAATCTGATAGAGTCTTTATTGCGATAATAAAACGGTATGTACGTGACTTTGACCTGGCAGCAATAACCAGAGCAATTAACGATGCCGAATTATGATCAACTGACAGAAAGAGCACAGCCATGTGTTCTGGTTGTCGATGATATGCCTCAGTCACTGCATTTTGTGACAGCTGCACTGGAGGAAGCAGGCATGACCGTGCTGATCGCTCGTGATGGTTTTGCGGCACTGGACCTTCTTAAGAAGGTGGTGCCCAACATTATTATTATGGATGGGTTAATGCCGGGGCTAGATGGTTTTGAGGTTACGCGGCGGCTACGGGCCGATCCCACGTTTACCCATGTGCCGGTTATTTTTATGACAGGCCTGACCGAAACTGAGCACGTTGTGCAGGGCCTTAAAGCGGGTGGCGTTGATTATATTCGTAAGCCAGTTGACGTGAATGAACTGGTGGCACGTGTACGTGTACATCTGCACAATGCTAGAACAGGGCAGGCTGTTACGCAGGCGCTCGATTTTGGGCACCGCCCAACAATTGGTGTCGATAATCAGGGCATCTTGTTGTGGCACACCCCACAGTCTGCTGTTGTGTTAACTAGTGCTTTTCCTGGTTGGGTCATTAATCAGCCTCTGCCAGAGCCACTGCGTTCCGTCATCATCAACCTCCTCGAGCAGCACTCCCTTACCATGCGCCAAACAATAGAGGTCGCTGGTGGGGTTATAGAGTGTGTGTTGATGGGTACAATGGATGACAGCATAAACGCTGTCTCGCTTTTATTAAAACGGCCAGGTGATGAGGAGCGTTTGCTTGAAACACGCCTTGGGCTTACGGTGCGTGAGGCACAAGTATTGCTCTGGATCAGCAAGGGTAAGTCTAACAGAGATGTGAGCATTATCTTGAACATCAGCCCGCGCACGGTCAACAAACATCTTGAGCAGATCTTTGTTAAACTTGGTATTGAAAACAGAACATCAGCCGCAGCTATTGCTATGGCAACAATGAATAAGTGAGGTCGTCTCAACATTATAAAAATCTGTCAACTCACAAACAAGAATAAGTCTTTTTCTTATCGTAACTATCACCTAAGGGAGTATAAAATCGATGCCGACATTGCCCGTCGCTCATAATGCCCCTTTTCGGGTAAAGAGCTTAGGAATATCAGTATGTTGCAAGAATAGGCTTTCATGATGCCGCATTTTCTTCTCAGCAACCTTAAGCAGGCTCGTAGCGCGCTTGAACAGGGCAACTTGCCAAAAGCACACTCTCTTGCCATGGCCGTCGTGGCGCAAGATGCGCGTTCAGCCGCTGCATATTTCCTACTTGGTGTTTGTGAAATAACGAGGGGAAACATACGGGCGGGAAAAGATCTTTTAGAAACATCTGTTGGTTTTGAACCCTCTGTGGAAGGTTGCGCCCAGCTGGCACGTGTTTTTTTACTGTTGCGGCGCGATGCAGATGCCTTAGCTGCGTTGCAGGAGGCCGAATCTTGCTTAAACGCTGGCAAAGAATCCGATGCTATAACGCGCGATACAATAGGCTGTGCCTATTCTCGTTTAGGTATGCACACGGCATCTCTTGCACATTTTGAAGCGGCAACCCGTGGTGCGCCAAGTAATGCAGCATTTTTGTATAATTGGGCAGTAGCTTTAAGCTTTGTTGGGTGTATAGATGAGGCCGATAAGGCTTTTGAGGCCCTTATAGCCCGTGCTCCAGATAATGCACGGGCTCACCACGGTTTAAGTGGGTTGCGGCGGCAAACCCCAGAGCGTAACCATGTGCCCCGTTTACGCGCAACACTGGCTCGGGCAGAAGATCCAGAAGCGCGCTTACTGCTGGGGTATGCGCTGTCAAAAGAACTCGAAGAAATTGGACAGGCAAAGGAGTCTTTCCAGTTTTTGTTTGATGCCAACAAAGCACATAAAAAGCAGTTGGCGTATAGCATTGAGCAGGATGAAAAAATTTTTGGTGCTATAGAACAAAACTGGCCGCTTTATGCTCAAGCACCCGTCAATAATGCGCCTGTAGAGGCTCCAGTTTTTATTATAGGTATGCCAAGAACAGGTACAACCTTGGTGGATCGTATTATTTCCTCTCATCCAGATATGGTGAGCGCTGGTGAACTTCAGGCTTTTCCCATCGCAGTCAAAGCCGCTTCTGGAGTCAGAACCAGATTAGTTCTTGATGTTGAGACAATTGCTAAAGCTGCAGATAAAAACCTTGGCATGATAGGGCGCGACTATATTGCGCGTGCACGCTCACATTTGCCTGCACAAGGCATGCGGTTTAGCGACAAGTTTCCTGGCAACTTTATGTATGCGGGGCTTATCGCCAGAGCGCTGCCCTCTGCACGTATTATTTGCCTGCGCAGACATCCGATGGATACTGTTTTAAGTAATTTCAAAAACCTATTTGCTACAACATCACGTTATTACGATTACAGCTATAGCATAGAGGATATTGCTAGATATTACGTGCGTTTTGATAGATTAATGCGTTTTTGGCAGAAGGAAATGCCGGGTCGTATCTTAGAGGTTCAGTATGAAAATATTGTTCTGGACCAAGAAAACATCACGAGGAATATTCTCGCGCATTGCGGTTTAAGCTGGAATGATGCCTGTCTTTCTTTTCATAAGAACAGTGCCGCAGTGTCAACACCAAGTGCATCTCAGGTGCGCCGTCCACTCTACCGAGATGCTTTAGAGCGTTGGAAGCAGCATGAGGAAGCTTTGATGCCTGCACGCCGTATTTTGGAGCAGGCAGGAATTGCATTGTAGAAAACCATCCTTTTTCGACGTGTGTAAAAGTGGTGGTTTTTCATCCCGTTGTATCATTCTTCCTTCCAAATGTTCGGTACAGCTGGTTTCTGCATGATGCTCTTTGTTCTTTTGGGCCTGCTCCCATGTTCAGTGTTTGTTATGATTGCTTGTCGAGGGTAAATTGATGTCATGTTCTCAAAAAATGTCTTCTGTCAAAGCTGTATCTGAGCTCTCTGGGGCGGAAGATCTTGCGCAGTTTGGATATGGTCAGGAATTGCGCAGAGAATTAGGGCCATTTGCATCTTTTGCATCTGGTTTTTCATTCGTCTCTATTTTATCGACAATTTTTGAACTTTTTGCGACGGGTTATGGCTTTGGCGGTCCGCTTTTTTTCTGGACCTGGCCGATCGTTTTTATCGGCCAGTTTTCTACCGCTCTCTGCTTTGCAGAACTTGCCGCTTCTTATCCTGTGGCGGGAGCGGTGTACCAATGGTCTCGGCGTTTATCCAATGAAAGCATAGGCTGGTCTGCGGGCTGGTTTATGCTGCTTGGCTATATTATGAGCGTGGCGGCCATTGCTATTGCCATGCAATCTGTGTTGCCAAGTGTCTGGATTGGCTTTCAGGTTCTTGGGGGTGATACAGCTTTGGGTTCCCCAACCGGTGCGGCCAATGCTGTTATTTTAGGAACAGTTGCCATTGTTATTTGCTCCGTAATCTCTTCTCTAGGAGTGCGGGCAGCAGCTACGGCAACAGCAATTGGTGTGTATTGTGAAATAATCGGTTTGATTATCCTGCTTGTTGTTTTGTTTACCCATACCAGTCGTGGCCCGTCTGTTGTGCTGGGTGGCGGGGTGCCATCACCTACATTCTGGAGTTTTTTGTCATCTACCTTAATGGCGGCCTATGTTATGTATGGGTTTGATAGCGCAGCAGAGCTCTCCGAAGAAACCAATGACCCACGGCGCACCACGCCCAAAGCTATTATTCAATGCCTTATGGTTTCATTTTTTGGCGGTGCTCTTATGGTCATGGGGGCTCTTATGGCCGCGCCATCGTTAACAGACGGCAATTTGGCCAAAGATGGTGTTTCCTATGTTTTGGCCGCTGTAACAGGTGGTTTTGCAGGGCACGTACTGTTTGCAATGGTCGCAATTTCCATTCTCTCTGCCACCCTTGCCATTCAAAACGCGGCAGCAAGAGTTATGTTTTCGATGGCGCGCGATGGTGCGTTGCCTCTCTCTTCTTTTTTAACACGCGTGTCAGTTAGAACCGGAACACCTTGGGTTGCAACACTCGTGGTAACTGTGCTGGCTATAGCACTATTGTGGTTGTCTTACGGTGACCCCGCTATTTTTAGTGCTTTGTGTTCTGTTACGACTGTTACAATTTATTTTGCTTATTTGTTGGTCACGCTTCCTATGCTTATTTTGCGTATCAAGGGTGTTAACCCTGCCTCAGGGGGGATGGATTATTTTTATTTGGGACGAAGCAAAGGGCTTATCATTAATTTTGTTGCTGTCGTTATTGGGGGCTTTCTACTTGTTAATGTGGCATGGCCAAGATTGTCAGTTTTTGATCCCGGCAATACCCATTGGTACCTGCATTATTTCCCGATTATTTTTATGGTCGTTGCGTCTGTTTTTGGCTTTATTACATATAAATATAAAAATAAATAAGCCGCGTTATCGGCTCTGTTGCATAATTCACTGATTGAGGGCGTTGAGCGCTTGGATCGTCTATGTATTTACCAAACGGCGTGTGAGCTGGGTTCCGAGTGCTGTGAAGAGATTGAGGACGGCGATACGGACGTGAACTTTGGCGGTCTAACGGTCGAAATCCCGTGCCGTCAGACGCTACCCGAGTAGTTTGATACACTGCATTCTAGAGCAGTTCCACTGAATTCCAGACCTATGCGGTGACACAGGATGTGAATTGTGATTCTCCGTTTTCATTGATGGAGACAGTGATGGTACGAGCATTGAGCGATGACCTTCGGGCGCGTGCTCTGGAAGCGGGAGTTTCGGGTGCATCACCCCGTTCGATTGAGGCCCGGAAGAACATCACGCTCAACGAAATGATGGCGCGTCTGGGCACTGAACGTGACGTTGGGATTGGTCATAGGATGCTCTGCGAGTGGCTGCAGCAGCGCGGCAGGACATTGAAAAAAGATCGCTCATGTACACTGGAGCAGGAGCGCGAGGACGTCCTGAAACGACTGCAGGACTTTTGATGCCCAGCCTGAGGACTTGTAACGGTTTTGAACCGCCCCGGGTTTACCGGAGAGTTTTTGGTTCAATAGTCAGGCTGCTTTTTTATCATCGTTCAGTCTTGTAGAGAAGATCTCCTCTGTTTCGTTCGGGGTGACGTAACCGATGGCGCTGTGCAGACGTGTGTTGTTGTACCAGTCGACCCATTTCAGGGTTTCTCATTCGACCTGTCCGACGGGCTTCCACGGGCCGAGGAACTTGATCACCTCTGTCTTGAACAGGCCAATGATGCTTTCGGCGAGAGCGTTGTCATAGGAATCCCCGACACTGCCGACCGAAGTATCGATGCCTGCCTCAGCCAGTCTCTCTGTGTATCGGATCGGCAGATACTGGGCGGCTTCAACCGGTCGCTGTGATGGATCAGTTGACTGGTCTCACCTGGCGCACGCTGACAGATGGCTTGGTTCAGGGCGTCGAGGACGAAGCCCGTCGTCATTGAGGTCGAGACGCGCCATCGTCGTAGATCTGAGCGAGGTGATCTCCGCGAATGGCCAGATCAATACCAATGGTACGGAATGTCATGGTCGGTCCTTTCTGGTGAGGGAACCAACGCTACGGTCACAGTCAGGTGTGTCATTCGTGGCCGATCAACTTCATTGAAAGAAGACGCCACAATCATGTTACTCTTGCCCCGTCAGCGCGGCCGGACCGGGTTCATGCTTCACAAAAGGCGAGACGATCAGCGGATCTCTCAGGGACTTTAGCCCCGAACCGGGTCTGATCCACAAGCACATTTTCGAAGCCTGCGCTTCTCTGACTTTCTCCATGGCATCAAACCCGGCACCGCTATCGATACCTGCGATTTATAGCCAAGAATGGGATGGGGAGATCCGTTGAGGGGATCGTTCCGTCATCCTGCCGGTTTTGCCTTGGTGAATTCAGGGGCCAGTGTGCATGACGATCCTTGTGGGACAGCTTTGCGGGTTTGTCCCGTCAGTCTTGTGGGATCCGACCTGCCCGAAGATCCGCCTTCTCCGCGTTGGTATGGCGTTGCTTTGGAGCCGCCACCAGCGTTGCGTTCAGGATATGGCCGCTGCGAATGACGTGAATGATCCTGCTCAGGACTTGTCTGTCGTCCACTCGTGGCACGCGTCATGCGCCAGAGGGAAAAATGGCTCAATCCGCTCCACCTAGTGTTTAGACATTAAAAATACGTCATTCACAGTCTTACCTCCATCGGTCAGCCTGTGAATCACAACCACTGGCTCAGTTCAATAAATTAAAAGGTTCTAAGCCTAGCAAGACATTCTTCAACATCAAATACACTCCACTATTTTATATAGTCATTCCTCTAATTAGAACCGGAAAAATGTAAATACGGTTTGGGCCACGAAACCAAGCGGTTTTTAGAGTTCACAGGTTGTAGAATCATTATTTTTAACCGGTGTAATGCAATATCCCATAATACAGCTTTATCGTTCAGCGTTCGAACCCCTTTGAAGGCTTATGGGGAAGTGATTGATTTGCGGATGAAGACTGCGTTGCTTTTTCTTCTCTTTGCTTCTGCTCTACGATTTTGAGTTCTTCAGCTTCTTTCCGTCTTTTTTCGACGGTCTGGCGAAGATCCTCGTTCTTCAACCGAAAGCCATGTTCAACGGCAAGGTCCACGACGCACGCCTTGAAGTCATCGCTCCCGGTAATTTTGACTTCATCCCATCTGCTGGCAGCCAATTGTAAAGAGGCCAGGATGATTGCCCGATCTGTGGTGTCGCAGACATCGATCCGATCGCCACGATCGGAGAAGGCGATATGTTCTGGATCGGTAAGCTTACAGTAATGGACATAGGCTCCCCGCACGATCGACCTGAAGCCCGGGATGCTGTAAACCCGCCTCTCGCTATCGGAACGTGTCCCATGCCCCTCCAGACGCATGAAGTAATTAGGATGTGCCCACAGTGCCGCCAGAAACGGATCCCTGTTCGCCTTCAACCACTCCTCTATCGTGGGGAAGGGAGGCAATCTTTCCCGGTTGGCAAGGCGTTCTTCCTTCTGCTGGTCCTGAAGAAGGTGGAGCGCTGTCCTATGTTCTTCAGCTAGCGCATGCCGTAGGGCGTTGAGCGCCACGCCACGTCGTCGCCATTTACCCTTCAGAACGGTCTCGCGTTCCCGGCGCTGCATTTCCTTCAGGCTGGTCCTCTGGTTTGCATGCTGGCGGATAAGGTCTGATAACGCTTTCGTTCTCGCAGCTTCGTAATTTTTGCGCTCCTGATGATAGTCGCTCAAATCGACATCATTCGGTCTCACCTGGAGAGGAATGGTAAGAGTGCCGTCAGCGGGTATGTCCGCAGCCTGATCAGGCTCTTCGTAAGGTCCCAACCTGAGTTGCAGCTTGATGAAGCTGATCTGCCGATCAGCCTGACTGGCTTTGACTGCTGAACCCCCAATCATGATGACAGCGCCATTGCCATGTCGGCGATATCGTATTCCTTTTTGTGCCAAACCCTCATGAACGTCAGCCCAGCATGTCGCTTCTTTAATGACAGGAACCGCCTCTTCAATAGCGACATCCCGGACAGAACGTTTACCGGTTTTACGCTCTGCTTTTTTGCCGTCGCCCTTGACTGGAGCCGCCCGATCTCTGTGCCTGTCGCATCGGACCAGTTTTCCATGCGCGCCAACCTGATAAAGACCATTTTTCTCGTGCGCCCATCCTTGGCGGTGCTCAATCAAAGCGATGGCCCTGTGACCAGCCTCAATGTCAAATCCACGATTGATTTCGGTGCATCGAAGTGTCTCGGGGTCAACACGATTGACCACAACATGCAGGTGACGGTTATCGGTGTCCGCGTGTAGTCCATAGACAATCTGATGCTGTTCCAATCCCATTTCTTTTTGCAGGAGTGTGACGGCCTCATCCACCTGTTTTGTTGTGGGACTTTCTCCGCGCTTCCAACTGAGCACGTAGTGGTTCACGGTATCTGCAGAGCGTACAGAGTCAGTGGCAAGTGCGATCATCTCCCCGATCTGACTGTTAAGAAGATCCGTTAGAAAACCCCGTGCTCCGAAATAAATACATTTTTCTGACGTGTCTGTTTTTTCCGGACTTACGACGTAGAGAATCAACCGCCTGATCCGCTCAGATTTGGACGTCGATTTCTTCGGGTTTTTAATCTTTTTGATGATCACGACTGATCGCCTCGATTACTGCTCTCAGTGTGTTTAGGGTAGCCAGTGTTTCCCGTGCATGTTCACCGTTACTCGACGTGTAAAGGTGTTTGAGAAGTCCGCCCAGGCGACGCAACTCCCGGATTATGACGATATCAGCGTGGGCAATAATCGGCCGACCAAAATAACGGCGTCGGACCAGTTCTGAGACACTCATTCCGGCAAGGTCAGCGTCCTCTTTCAGGCGAGCTTTTTCATCCGTCGTCAGCCTGACATTGACGATCGCATCCAGTGGGAAACGACCTCTGATTTCAAAAGGCATAATCTGGACTCCTTCTTTGGGAAGAAGAGAAGAAAAAGAAGCAGGAAAGAGCCAGCCTGTGAGACGCGGAGCGCCGAACGGTCTGGCGTGGTTTGTCACACCATGCGGCGTATGTGTGTGACAAACCCCATTCTGTAAATCGAATCAGTGATAGTCTACCACAAATAAGCGCCATTTTAGGCATGTCAAAAATTGCGATTTTAGCGCCATAAAAAATATTGCCGATAATGTATAATGAAATCATAACAGCGAATCAGTTTGCTGATTTGAAGCGGGGACGACAATGCGCGCACATCACACACGCTCAAAAATAGATGCCATATGCAAGAAGATGTCAAACTTGCCCGAACTAAAGGCAGATGAAATTCAGCTTAATAATAAGGAAAGCATTGCCGTTCTCGCTGACGATATCGCTGCATTGCGAAAACGAGGATATGGGTTCGAGCAGATTGTTGAGTTCCTTCATGAAAACGATTTTGAGATCACGGCCTCGACGTTGAAGACATACCTAAGAGGACAAAATCCTGATAGTGGAAAAGAACCTAAAAATAATACGAAGAAGACAAAAAAACCTACGACTGAAAATAAAATAGTAGCCAAAGTGACAGTAAAAAACGAGACAAAACGACAGACAAAGAAGCAGACGGCGAAGGAAGATAACAATCAGGCTGAATTTCTGATTGCGCCAGATCGTGATGCATTATGAAGAGGGTGAATCTCATGGAAAATATTTATCTGGTTGGCGGTGGAAAAGGGGGCGTCGGCAAATCAATAGTGAGCATGAGCCTCATTGATTTCTTGATGAGTGAGGGTAAAAATGTCTTATTTGTTGAGACAGATAATTCAAATCCTGATGTTTTGAAATGTTATGGCGGCGTGACAACTGCAGTCGCCTTGAATCTTGATCATGTCGACGGCTGGATGGATCTCATCACTCAATGTGACAACCATAGAAATCATGTCGTGGTCATTAATTCGGCGGCCCGGAATGATCATGCGGTACAGACGTATGGGGATCGCCTTCAACAGGCCTTACCATTGCTGAAGCGCAAACTGATCACGTTGTGGGTTATCAATCGCCAGCGTGATTGCGTGGAATTACTAAGAAATTTTTTAGAACAAATACCTGAATCCAAAACAAACGTTCTCATGAATTCTTATTTTGGGAACAAGGAAAAATTTGAAACCTACAATAATTCGCAAACCAAGAAATATATTGAAAAACTCTGTGGAAAGTCACTTGTTTTTCCAGAAGTCGCTGATCGGGTTGCTGATCAGTTGTACATAAAGCGGATGACGATCGAGAAGGCGTCGGAAGATCTTCCGATTGGCAATCGGATTGAACTTATGAGATGGCGGGCTGAGGTCAAAAAGATGTTTGAGGAGGTTGTCGAGTGACAAAATTCGAGACCGTTTTCCATGGATTTTATGGACGAAATCCCACGGATACCGAGATCCAGGAGCATTACCGGATCAAGGCTGCAATGGATATCCGGGATAGCGATGCGTTGTGGCTGATCCTGATACCTTTTCAGTATTATACAAAAGTATTGCAGGATATTCCAAAAACTATCGAAATCGTCTCCGATGAATTCAATGAGAATTCACGTGCTGCAATGCAGAGACATGAGCAAAGCATAAAATCAGATTTGAATTCCGCTGTCGCAGCAGCGGGGCAGGGCGTTGCGTCAACAATTCTGCGGCGAAAGATGCGGACATGGAGTGCAATTTCAATTGCGGTTTTTGCCCTAGGGCGTGTCGTCAGTTAAACGGGGGGATTATGAAGCTTGTACTCCCGTTTGATCTGTGATGTTTTCTTCCTGTTTCTGGAACGGGGAGAGTGTGAATGCGACGGTATGGTTTGAGCGATGGTCAGTGGGAGCGAATAAAAGATCTTCTCCCGGGTCGCGAAGGTCATGTCGGTGGGACGGCTGAGGATAACCGTCTGTTTATCGAAGCCGTGCTGTATCGTTACCGTGCAGGCATTCCCTGGCGTGATCTGCCTGCCCGGTTCGGGGACTGGAAGAACGTGCACCGGCGGCTGCGTCGCTGGTGCGAAGGCGGCGTGATCGAGCGGATTTTCCGGCATCTGGCTGCTGACCATGACAACGAATACATGATGATCGACAGCACCATTGTCCGTGCTCACCAGCATAGCGCGGGCGCCCGTAAAAAAGGGGGGCGGATCAGGCCACCGGGCGGTCCCGTGGCGGACTGACCACGAAAATCCATGCCATTGTCGATGCCGCGGGAAAGGCTGCGGCTCTTTCCCTGACGCCCGGACAAAGGGCCGACATCACAGAAGCAGAGCCATTGCTCGATGAAGTCGATCCCGAGGTCTTCATCGCCGACAAGGCTTATGATGCCGATCCCCTCATCGAAAAGCTTGAAGAGCGGGGGATCACACCGGTTATTCCGTCAAAGAAAAACCGACGCAATCCACGGAAAATCCTCTTCTCGTTTTATAAAAAACGAAACATCATCGAACGCTTCTTCGCCAGACTTAAACAGTTCAGGGGTATTGCAACACGATATGACAAGCTGAAGTCAACTTTCCTCGCAGCCGTGCAATTCGTCTCCGCCATCATTGGAATTAACTGACGACACACCCTAGTACGTGAAGCTTTGGTGACAGTTCTGTGGACCGGAAGAACACGGATTCACGATGAGCATTATGAGGTAGGTTATAATGCAGGATACACCAAAGGAACTGCGGACGGGCAAAAAGAAGGATATAGCGCGGGGAGCAATGCCGGGCAGAAAACCGGTTACGAAAAAGGAATGGCGGATGCCCTTGACACGAATGCGCTGGCGATGACGTCCTGGGCGACGAGTGAAACCGGGAAGACAGCCCGACAACTCTATGAACGCGGATTGATCGATCCGATCTACAAGCTCTACAAATCGGGTGACCTGACCAAGATACTTAAATGTGCAGGGAGTGGATGGCGCATACAGAACGGCTATTGTGTCAGTGCAGTGACGACGGATAATGGAGGTAGCGTTGTTTATGATGGCTGGAGGCTCCCCTGAGTTGTCTGTACGTTTGCTCGGCATTAAGCGGACCTCCCGCTTCCGCCCTCATCCTAGACACACAAGTACAACCATACCTTTTCCAAAAGCGGACATCGTGACGCGTGAAGAAGGCTGTGCCGTATCAGACGTTTAATGCTGTATTGAGCAGCTCTTAGCGCAATCTGGCACCATTTTGGCGACTGCATCCGTTGCCTACGTTTATCAGGCATGAGCGCCCCTTTCCTACATGACGGCCTCATGAAAGACGCGGTGTTTCAGGCCTGTGTCGAACAGGCTCCCATATCAACACTGGAGTGGACGATATCGTCATGATGGACAATCCGTCCGGCTCACAAGCTCCCGGCGGCACAAAAACCATCGGGCAGGCTGGAACTGTGTTGGTGTTCCGCCTGCCATACGCCCCCGACTTAACCTTATCGGAATGGCTTTCTCAAAACTCGATGCCGTGCTGCAAGAAAAAGCAGGACGAGTTGTCATTTCTCTGCGATAGGTCTGGGATGCGCTATTCTTTGCTTTTTAAACCCAAGGCCATGTAAGACTGGTTATAAATTTATAATGCCATTGCCTCTGCCCATATCCGTGCAGCCCGGAGATCACTTCCAGAATAAATGAGAACGGGACTTGGAAGTTTGGTTAGCACTGACTTGATTTGTTCGAGCTTGGGTGTGGCTATCGGGCCAGATTGCGGAATAGCGATATCAGCGAAACCAAGACCGCTACAAAAAGATGCCTGTTCAATTTGAAGGCTATTAGGAAACCTCTCCTTTGTTTCCTCTGGACTCAGGCATAGGATACTTCTAAAGCCTGCCCCCGCGACTGCCCCAACATCTGCAGCGACAATTTGTGACGATACCGAGATATCCGAAGAAAGTTTCTCAAAAAAATTACGCATGATTTCATCCTGATGATAGGGTTCAGAAAATTCCGGAATTCCGGTCATTAATTTCCGGTCATGGCAAACGGCGCTTCATACAGACATATGCCACCAGATAAATGGCCATATAAAAGAACGGAACGAAGAAGATGATGGCTTCCAGATCTCCCATCATGAGAGTTGCTCCCCGTTCGTGATGCCTTCTTCCTGTGCATCCAGAAGAACAGCGCCAGCACCGGAAATCAGAACGATCATGACTGTTCCAATCACCCATGCGAAATACCAGGGTCCCTGATCGCCCACAAAGACGGCGAACAGCAGCGCAATAACAAGAGCCAGACCCATTCCGGCCAGTCTGAAGATTTTCATGAAGGATAACTCCTCAATAGCTATGAGAGTCGTTGATGACGTCCTGAACCCGCACACGGCCACGCATGACATGATAGCACCACGACGTGTAGCTCAGGATGATCGGGACAAAGATAACCGCCACAACCAGCATGCAGCTGAGTCCATAGAGACTTCCGGTTCCGTTCCAGACTGTGAGGCTCTGATCGGGTGCGGTAATGGACGGCATCAGAAACGGGAACATGGCAGCCCCGACAGTCGTGATTGTTCCTGCCCAGGCTCCCAGACCGAACCACCAGCCCAAAGCCGGACGATTGACACGCAGAAGAAGCGCTTCACCAATCATGCAGACCGTACCAAGGGTCGGTAGCAGCCACAGAACCGGGTGGGCATGATAGTTTTCAAGCCATGCACCGGGACGGATTGCCGCAGTCTGACCATGGAGTGGGTTGGCAGGCATCGCAGGGTCAGACAGGGATGTCAGAACAAAACCCGGCATGTGAGCAATCCAGAAACCGCCAATAACAAACAGAGCCGCCGCAACAAATCCGCCGATCGAACCATAAGCCCGTGCTCGGCCATAAATCGGGTTTTCAGAGCGCAGCATCAACATTGCTCCACCCTGCTGCACACTTAATGCAACGGACATCAACCCGCACAAAATGGCGAATGGGTTGATCAGATAGTTCAGGAAAGATTCATCCTGAACATACTGCCCCGTCCAGGTGAAGTGATAGCCCACGCCTTCCAGAATATTTCCAAATGCCGCGCCATAAACGAACATGGGCACAAAACCCGAAATCAGGAACGTCACGTCCCAGCTTGCACGCCAGTGTCTGCTATCGGCTTTTGAGCGATATTCAAATGCCACAGGGCGCAGAATCATGCTGAACAGCAGCAGGATCATGACAACATAGAAGACAGAAAACGACGTGCCATACAGTGTTGGAAACGCCGCGAAAATCGCACCTCCACCCAGAATGAACCATACCTGATTGCCGTCCCAGTGTGGCCCGATGATATTGAGCGCCGTCCGACGCTCCCCATCATTGCGCCCCACGAAGCGCAGCAGCGTACCAACGCCCATATCCATACCGACCATGGTGCCAAGTCCGATGAACAGGACACCGAGAATTCCCGTCCAGATCAGTTTGAGAAGTGCATAGGTCTCCATGTCAGACCCTCCGGTTTTTCAGAGTAAGAAAAAGGACGTTCATATCAGGCGTGGCTCCCGTGGAAGTGGGACAGCAAAGCGTCTGTTTCGTTGTGAGGCGTTCCATGCTCTTCTGGACCGAGGCGGGCAAAGCGGAACATCAGATAGAGTTCAGCGGCGATAAACACACTGTAGAGCAGTGCAAAACCGGCCAGCGAGAAGACCATGTAGCCCGTGCTGTGCCCGGAAGCGGACAGGAAGGTCGGCAACTTGTTGAAAACAGTCCAGGGCTGACGCCCGGCCTCTGCGGTAATCCAGCCAAACTCTGTTGCGAGGATAGGAAGCGGGATCGACCACATGACCGTTTTGAGCAGCCAGGGGTTGGCTTCCAGCCGGTTCTTCAGGCTCAGGAGTGCGGATACTGCAAAAATTGCGAAGAAATACCCACCGAGAAAAACCATGAACCGGAACGACCAGAACGTCACAAACACGTTCGGCAGAATGTCAGGCTGTGTCTGCTTTACGACCGCATCAAGCTGATCGGCAGGGATATTCGTGACATCCTGATGGGGTGCATGACGCGTTGCCAGGAAGCCAAAACCCATATCGTCCTGATGGGCATTGAACAGATCCAGGTCGGCTTTGTCATGCGTCGCCCCATAACGGCGTAGTGCTGTCAGAGCGATAATCCCCGAGCGGATGCGCGGGGCAGCCTGATCTTCGAGTTCAGACATTCCGGTAACAGGTTGATCGAAGCTGTGCGTGATCAACGGCGTCAGAACATAGGGAATGTTGATCTCGAAGTGATTGACCTGCTTTTCATCATCCGGAAGAGCCGCAAGGATCCACGGTTCGTAAGGCGGCTTCGTCGTATGCCACAGACCTTCGATGGCGGCGATTTTCGTTGGCTGTTTTTCGTAGTCCATCCGGCCCAGAACATCGCCTAGTGTGATGACGGCAACGGATGAAATAAGACCAAACAGAGCCGCCATGCGGAAAGAGCGGGCTGCCAGTTCGCGATGCTGTTTGCGCAACAGGTAAAACGCGCTGATTCCCATGACGAACATGGCCGCGGCCACATAGCCAGCGACAGAAGTATGCACAAACTTCGCCTGTGCATCCTGACTGAAGACAACACGTACGAAGCTGTCAAACTGCATGCGCATCGTATCCGCATCGAAATGCGCACCTTCCGGCACATTCATTCCAGCATTGGCAATCAGGATCCAGAGCGCTGAAAGGTTGGATCCCAGCGCCACAAGATAGGTGATGGCCAGATGAGCAGGCTTACTCAGACGATCCCAGCCAAAGAACATGAGACCGACAAACGTGGATTCCATAAAGAAGGCCATCAGGCCTTCAATGGCGAGCGGTGTGCCAAACATGTCGCCAAAGAAATGCGAATACATGGACCAGTTGGTCCCGAATTCGAATTCCATGGTCAGCCCGGTTGCAACACCAATGGCGAAGTTGATGCCAAACAGCTTGCCCCAGAACTGGGCCATATCCCGATAAATTTTGCGGCCGGTGACAACATACACTGTCTCCATTGCGGCCAGCATGAACGTCAGCCCAAGCGTCAGGGGCACAAACATGAAGTGATAGAGGGCCGTCAGCGCAAACTGGAGACGCGAAAGATCGACGACCTGCGGGTTGATGAAATCCACGATGGGATCCTCCTGTGAACAGGACAGAAAAAGGAACGAAGGGCCGGTATCCGGCGTGCATCATCGTCGGATCACGGCAGTCCCTCCCGCTCATGAAGTCGACCATCCTCCAGTCGCAAAACACGCTGCATGAACTCCAGCGGCTCGGGACGGTGGGTAATACAGAGCACTGTTGTCTGTGGCAGTGCTGCCAGTATCGATGCGATCAGGTCTCTGCCTTTTTCAGGGGGCAGTCCTTCGGTCGGTTCATCCAGAATGATCCAGCGCGGTTGACGCAGAATAGTCTGCGCAACTGCCAACCGGCGCGCCTGTCCACCAGACAGCCGCATACCATGCTCCCCGATGAGGGTATTCAGCCCGTTTTCCATAAGCCGGATGTCTTCGGCGAGGCAGGCGCTGGATAATGCCGCCCACATTTCCGCGTCAGTTGCGTCTGGGCGGGCCAGCAATAAATTACGCCGGACACTGCCCTGAAACAGGTGAAAGTCCTGCGACAGAACGCCGATCTGCGTTGAAAGCGTCTGCGTATCGAGCTGTTTCAGATCAGTTCCACCCCATTGAATGGAGCCCGACTGATAGTCTTCCAGCCGAAGCAGCAGGCGAATAAGCGAACTTTTTCCCGCCCCTGATGGCCCGACGACCCCAATACGCTCCCCGGAATGGATGCTTAGGGAGCAGCCTTTCAGCACTTTCTTCCGGCTACCGGCATAGCCAAACTGGACGTCCCGCATCACAAGGCGTGTGAAATCGGCACTTTTCCAAACGTTTTCTGCTTCCGCAACAGGCAGGGGTGCCTCGCACAGTGTCATGAGGCGACGTATGGAAAGCCGCGCCCGAGCCAGGGCCTGGCGGGCCGGAACGACGCCCGAAACAAACTCCATTGCCGCCATGGTCCCTAGGATGAGCATAGGCAGTTCGGGGGTGCTCAGGGCTTGGGATTGTAAAGCGTGCGCACCGATCATCAGCATTCCGGCAACCGCGAGGACGGCGATGAAAGCCACCATCTGCCGCGACGCATGGGACCATGCGAGGGAACGCAACTGCATTTTTCCTGAAAGATCCTGCGTGGCATTAAGCGACGCTACTGTCCGTGCCACTGCGTCGCACAGAATGATATCGCCTGCACACTGCACAGCCTCAACGAGATCCGCACGGAAGTTGTCGCCAAGCTCGGCCAGGCGCTGCACGTCATGATCAACCCGACGGCCGACCAGAGAGGGCACCCCCACTCCCCCGAGCAATAGCGCCAGAGCCAGAAGCAGTCCCGCTTGAAGAGAGAACACAGTTGTGATGGCAACACTGACTGTCCCGCAGATTGCCGCCACACCAAACGGCATCAGTGCATCAATCGGGAATTGGCCGACGGTCTGAGTATCGGACACCAGTCTTCCCAATACATCTCCGCTACGGTGATCCGTCAGGAGAGTGGAACGGGGGATGAGGCGTGTAAACACCCAACTGCGCAGAACGCTGACACTTTCAAGCGCAGCGTCATGCGCTACCAGTCGTTCCCCATAGCGTGTCAGGATGCGGGCGGTCGCAAAAAACCGGACACCTGCGGCAGGCATGAACAGGTTAAAGAGATTGCGCGTCACTATTCCGCCAAGACCCGCCGCAGCTGCCGCCGCAATCAACCAGCCCGACAGGAAAAGAAGTCCGAACCCTGAGAGAGATGCCAGACAGGCAAAGGAAAAACCAAAGATCATTTTCCCCCGTGCAGGTGCGATCAGGCGAAAGGCATAGCGAAGCTCCGTCATGCTACGGCTCGCTGAATTTCATTGAGGTGAAGAACACCTTCGGGAAGGTGAAAAACTTGCGTAGCCTGATGAAGAATGTCCGGACGGTGCGAAACAGCGATCACGATGCGACTGGCTGCCAGTTGCTTGAGGGCGGTCGCAATCATGGCTGCGTTGGCACTATCCAGATCCGCAGTCGGTTCATCGAAAACCAGAATATCTGGTGCATTCATTAAAGCCCGCGCCAATGCCAGACGCCGGACCTCGCCACCCGAGAGAGCAGTGCCGCGATCACCCACTACGGTATCCAGCCCGTCAGGCAAGTCGTTGATAAAAGAGAGCACGCCAGCGAGAGCGGCGACAGACCGCAACCTGGTATCATCGGCATCCGGGTCTGCCAGACGCAGATTGTCCCGAATTGTCTCGTTCAGAAGATGCGGAGACTGCGGGACCCAACCAATACGCCAGTTCTGTGCAGCAATGCGGCTGCCGGCATCATCAACAGCAATAATCTCTCCGGCGCGAACTGGCATCATTCCCAGAAGAATGTGCAGAAGTGTGGTCTTACCACATCCACTGGCACCTGTTACCGCCGTAATAGTGCCGCGATGAGCAGTAAAGGAGATACCACACAGAATGTCTGAACCCTGTCCGTAACCTGCGGAAACATCCTTGAAAATAAGCTTTTCAGGGGCCGCAGTTTTGGCCTGATGAGGGCGCGCGCCCTGATCGACACAGAGTTCTGGAAGACGCATAAAGGCCATAAGCCCGTCCATGGCTGACAGCGCGTTCTGACGGGCATGATAGCTGGCAGAAAAATTGCGGAGCGGCGCGAAATACTCCGGGGCCAGCAGAAGAACCAAAAAAGAGGTTTGAAAATCAACCTGCCCTGAAAGCAGACGAGAGCCCAGAACAATCGCGACAAGTGCGACCGCGAGGCTGGAAAAGAATTCCAGAACGGCAGAAGTCAAAAATGCAACGCGCATGACCTGCATCGTCGCCAGTCGGTGCGCCTCGGCCATAGCCTGCACCATTTTTACGCTTTCCCGTGCCTGACCAAAAAGACGCAGAGTTGTCAGTCCCTGTACGGCATCGAAAAAAGACGCACCAAGCAAAAGAAGCCGCGTCCACTGTCGGTCCATCAAGCCTTGAGCGCTGTAACCGACCAGAGCCATGAAGATCGGTATCAGTGGTCCCGTCATGGCAAGGATCAGAAAACTCCAACCATCCAGCCCTGCGACAACCGCAAGAATAACGCACGGCAGGATCACCATTGCCGCAGCTCT
The DNA here is from genome assembly GCF_030644465.1 of Acetobacter tropicalis. Lineage (NCBI taxonomy): Bacteria > Pseudomonadati > Pseudomonadota > Alphaproteobacteria > Acetobacterales > Acetobacteraceae > Acetobacter > Acetobacter tropicalis. The sequence continues at coordinate 2,715,506 of NZ_JAUYUW010000001.1, forward strand.
TGGAATGTACTGTGCGATATAGGGCTGAAGGGCTGCCACACTATCCGTCAGAGACGTTGCAAGGCGCCCGGTTTCCAGATCCTGCAATCCGACAGGACCAATTCGGAACAGACGCTGGATCAGGTCCTGACGAAAGACGGTCACAACCTTCTGGGCCGCTTGCTCACCCGTCATCTCTGAAGCCCACTGCACGCAGCAGCGCATCAATGCTGCGCACAGGAAACCTGTGAAAGGCCAGAACTCTGCCTCGACAGGCAGGCGTTGCAAGGCAACATCAGCCACCAGTTTAGCCAGAAGAATCATCTGCACAACAAGCAAAACCGCCCCCACTCCGCCCAACCCGACAGCAACAGCCAGAGCTGGGGAAGCCTTGCGTGCGATTTCTGAGATGTCCGAGATTCTACCCGCAGACACTAGCTTTAACCCTCACTTAAAGTTTCTAATTTCTATTAACTCATAAATTATAGGTTTTATTAAAACGTAAAGTCAACGCATCATTGCCCCTTCCCCTCAAAGCGGTGAAAAAAGAAACAAACGAATTATCTAGGGATTTTCACCATCAATGAGGTCTGGAGATGCCTCACCAGATGATAGGAAGCATTTTCCTAGGGCGTGTCGTCAGTTAAACGGGGGGATTATGAAGCTTGTACTCCCGTTTGATCTGTGATGTTTTCTTCCTGTTTCTGGAACGGGGAGAGTGTGAATGCGACGGTATGGTTTGAGCGATGGTCAGTGGGAGCGAATAAAAGATCTTCTCCCGGGTCGCGAAGGTCATGTCGGTGGGACGGCTGAGGATAACCGTCTGTTTATCGAAGCCGTGCTGTATCGTTACCGTGCAGGCATTCCCTGGCGTGATCTGCCTGTCCGGTTCGGGGACTGGAAGAACGTGCACCGGCGGCTGCGTCGCTGGTGCGAAGGCGGCGTGATCGAGCGGATTTTCCGGCATCTGGCTGCTGACCATGACAACGAATACATGATGATCGACAGCACCATTGTCCGTGCTCACCAGCATAGCGCGGGCGCCCGTAAAAAAGGGGGGCGGATCAGGCCACCGGGCGGTCCCGTGGCGGACTGACCACGAAAATCCATGCCATTGTCGATGCCGCGGGAAAGGCTGCGGCTCTTTCCCTGACGCCCGGACAAAGGGCCGACATCACAGAAGCAGAGCCATTGCTCGATGAAGTCGATCCCGAGGTCTTCATCGCCGACAAGGCTTATGATGCCGATCCCCTCATCGAAAAGCTTGAAGAGCGGGGGATCACACCGGTTATTCCGTCAAAGAAAAACCGACGCAATCCACGGAAAATCCTCTTCTCGCTTTATAAAAAACGAAACATCATCGAACTCTTCTTCGCCAGACTTAAACAGTTCAGGGGTATTGCAACACGATATGACAAGCTGAAGTCAACTTTCCTCGCAGCCGTGCAATTCGTCTCCGCCATCATTGGAATTAACTGACGACACACCCTAGTCAGCAGCTGCGTGTATTAAGGGATCACCATATCCTTGAAAGTCGTCGTTCTGCGCGAAACGTATTTTATAGAATAAACAAAAATAATTGTTGAAATAAAATTATTGATATTATCGATATTATTATATGTTATTTTTGTGTATTCGTTTGTCGCTTGGTATTTAAATATAATATGGTCCAGATGTATTTCATGCCGCCACATGCCGTATGAGGCTTTCAGCCCTGGTATATATCTCTGGTGGCAGCAAGCCCCATCAATGCCACGATATCTACCGTCAGTATTAGCGCAAAAGTCTCATCTGGATGCGGGTTTATAGCCACAACATATATCCAAGTATCGCGATATATGTCGCTAATCGCACGTCATCAGCATTCTCCAAGAGTAGCATAAATCACAACTATGACCGTATAGCTGTTGTAAGCATCGGTCAGATGAATGACTGCTTTTCTAACCGCGCCATCCGCAAGCTGACCTTCCGTTCCCCCCCCCATTGCTGCCTTTTCTGAACGATTTTTTCAGAAGGAGAAGCAGTGCTTGATGGAAGCATTTTTAGCTCAGAAATTGAGGTATTATTTTCAATCAGTTTCTATCCCTCGCTGGCGGTTTCAGAACTGTGAGTTATCATTAAAGGAGAAAGTGATTCGTGAGTGTCACGGATCTGGCCATCGCAGAGGGTCATCATGTCACGAAACGCTAAACGCTTGCCTCAACAGGATAGTCTGGAACCGGCGTCCGCCTCACAACGTATTTCCGCCTATGTAAGGCGGGGATTGATGCGGTATCAAGAGGCAGCAGATTATCTTGGGATCGCCAAGGGAACGCTGGCCAACTGGGTCTCGCTACGGATTGGCCCACGGTCCGTCAAGATCGGCAGCATGCGGCTGTTTCGCCAGGAATATCTCGATCTCTTTATTGAAGAAAAGCTTTTTGAAACCGAACGGTTTGAAAAGCGTCGCCGCCGTCAGCGCGGACGGGGCGCACTGGTACTGAGCTGCCCGCATCCTGATCTGTTTCTCTTCTCCGTGATGGCGCTGGCGTTGGCAGCCTTCCTCTTCACCCGTGTTATCGGCTTCCAGTAAAACGCGCTCTGGTTACCTTTGATTATCCTGGCTGGCAGTTAGCGTGTCTTGTCCGCAATATCTCCAGGCACAGGCTGATAGTAGCGGTTAAGTGACTTCAGATCGCGATGGCCAGTGACTCGGGTCAGTTCAATTGGGTTCAGATAGCGCGCTAGGCGCGATGTTGCTTCGTGGCGCAAATCATGAAAGGTCAGGTCCTGAATTCCTGCTTGCCGGGTCATGCGACCGAACAAAACAGAAAAGATTTTTCTCTCTCCTACCGAAAAGACAATATCTTTTCGGTCAGGCACCGTTTCCATGGCGGCCCGCTTTTCCATGAGAACACGTTGTGCACCCTTGGTCATGGGACGGATTTCGGGACCAAGTTCTTCTCTGTGCCTGTCACTCTTCACGCGGGCGAGGGAAATGGTCTGCTTGCGGAAGTCGATATCCTGCCAGCGCAAACTGAGGGATTCCCCTAAGCGCCAGCCTTGTTCAATCGACCACCTGATGAGCCACACCACATCAGGATAATGCCTGAAAACCCCGTCGGGCCGAGAAGCAGCCCGCAGAAGTTCGTCTTCTTCGCCGTCCTTTAATCTCCGGTTTCTCTTGCGATCCGCTCCCTCGGGCCGTTTGGTCCTTTTGGCGGAAGCATGATTGAGGATGGTCGTGTCCCATTCCGAGTTGGCGTATTCGATGATGGCCGCAATCATGTTTAGGCGTTTGACGACGGTTCCCTTGGCCAGTCCCGCTGCCAGCATGGTGTCACGAAAATCCCGGACATCGCCATTGGTCCATTTGTCGATTTTCAATAAGGCAATGTCGGAACTAAGAAGGGCTGGAAGATGGCCCATACGATCGGCATCGCGTTCTGTCATGCGCTCCCGGCCGAAGCGCTCAAAGAGTTCACCAAAAGTGATCTGGTTTCTCTTGCGTGCGGGTGGCTCAAGTTGGCCCACATGCGCCTTGGCCCGTACGTCCTGAAGCCAGCGGCGGGCGAGGCTGGCTGACGCAAAGGTTTCGCGGTGACGTTTGCCGTTCACCATCTTGCGGGCCTGATACTGGCCGGGGCCACGATACCAGACGCCCTTGGGCAACGGCTTCCCTGTCACAGGGTCCTTGAGGGTCTCTTTTGGTGGTTTGGTCATCGTTACTCGATCCTCTCCCAGTTTGGCTCGGGATTGGCTCAAAAATCAACGATTTTCAGATTAACCTGCTGCAAGTTCTTGAAAAACTTGGCGTCCCGTACGGGATTCGAACCCGTGTTGCCGCCGTGAAAGGGCGGTGTCCTAGGCCTCTAGACGAACGGGACTTGAGGCTGTCTTGGGCTTTGATCTAGAGGTGTTTGAAACTGCCGTCAAGTCGTCTCGTGCAGTTTTTGGAAGAAACATGAGTATGTATGCTCCTTAATGGTTAGAGCGTATTTATCGCGTAAAATTAATAAAAATAATAATACATTTCATAATATATAAAATAAAAACACAAAAATTACATTTCATTATATATTATAATCTATTTTAAATGTATTTTTATGAGTTATTAAATATAAAATACATTATGGCGATTGAATTTTTCGGTGGTATTTTATTGGGCATTACGCATACGGAGTGATTGCGTGGGAGGAAGAACGCCAATCTTCTCTTTTTTATTTTCCGAACGTTTCATGTTGAAAATTTCTATCGCCCAAAAATTTTTATGTTTATAATGCGAATCATTCTCGACTAAGTTGCGGTGGATCACGGCTGGCGTGCAAGACGCATGCGGGGCTGGGTTTGTTATAGAACAAGGATTACAGGAATGAGCCAATCAGGCCGTTTTGCTTTTCAGAAACAGAAGGTCAGCCTTGCTGTGGCGCTCGGTATGACAACCAGTTTTGGGGCTGGAGAAGCGTTTGCCCAAGACACAACGCCATCAACCAATGAAACGGACAGCTCCATCAAACTGCCTGCAGTGCGGGTGCGCGGTGAGGGCGATGCAGGAGTTGCAGCCGGGAATACGAACAGTTCTACGCTGAATATCTCCCGTATGCCTGCTTCAGTCCGTGATACGCCTCAGACCATTACGGTTGTCCCTCATGAGATCATTAAGGAACAGCGGGTGTTCACGCTGGATCAGGCGCTGGCAAACGTTCCGGGCATTACGCTTTCCACTGGTGAAGGCAATGGCGGCATGAATGGTGACCAGTTCCGTATTCGTGGGCTACAGGCGCGTCAGGATATGTATACGGATGGCCTTCGGGATTTTGGAACCTACACACGTGATATTTTCAACACGGAGGATGTGCAGGTTATCAAGGGACCGACGGGAGAATATTTTGGTGCTGGTAATGTTGGGGGGGTTATCAATCAGTCCCTGAAACATGCCCATGCTGGAACAGACTATAATTACGATCAGGCTTTTGGTAGCGCCTCGATGTATCGCGGTGCGGGTGATGTTAATTATCAGATCAATGATGATATCGCCTTGCGGATCAATGGAATGTATAACCGCCAAGGTGTCGCGGACCGGAAGCGCACTACGTCCAACCGTTACGGGACTGCTGTTGATCTTGGTGTGGGGTTACACAGTAAGACATCCTGGCATTTGAATTGGCAGTGGTTCAATTCAGACAGCGTGCCTGATTATGGCGTGCCTTTTGTACAGATGGCGGATGGTGTTTACAGACCGATAACCAGCCATGGTCTGGCGCGGGACACCAGTTATGCGCGCAGTTTTGACCGTGACAAGAACAATGTACATACGCTGACATCCTTGTTGAAATCCGAAGTAACCCGCTGGTTTACAATTAGTAATGATACGCGTCTGACAAAATATGACCGTGAGTATGCGGCCACAACACCGGCAGCCTGTAGCTTTGCCAATGGATGCGCACCTTCTTTCTTTGCAGGCGGGAACCCCACGTTTCCTTATGGTGCTGGCGGCGGGGTCGGGTATCGTCAGGATGGATGGGCGGCTCAGAATATTCTTATGGGCACTGCCAAGGTCAAAACCGGGATTGTGTCTCAAGAAATCAAAGCTGGTGTTGATGTTGAATATGCTTATGACAACCGACATTACGGGACATGGGTCAATCGTTCCAATATCCAGACTCTTCGTGACCCGGATTATTCTTATCCTAACACGCGCCTGACTTTTCCTGATACGGGGCAGCGTGTCGCTTCTTCGCGTGATGTGGGGCTGTTTTTATCTGATCGCATAAAAGTTGGAAAATATGTTTCCCTGTTTGGAACAGGGCGGTGGGACTCATTTGTATCGACTTATAATTCAGCGTCTGTAGCTTCCGGTTTGCAAAGTCAGAGAGCGGATCGCTGGAGCCCCTCGGGCAGCATCATGGTGAATCCTTTGGAAACAGTCTCCTTCTATTTCACGTTTGCCCGGTCTTATAAACCGATTGGAACGGATGTGGCGGGGACTGTGACGAACAACGTTAATTCCGCAGATGTGGCCAGCGACACCAAGGATTTCAAGCCGCAGCGGAGTGATCTGTTCGAGTTTGGCAGCAAGGCAGATTTTCTGCATAGACGCTTGGGCGCAACGTTATCATTCTTCCGCATCAATGAGACCAATACATATTATTATGACACGAATGGCGACATTGCGGTGGGACAGGGTGATGCCGGTAGTGGGCGGCGGATTCAAGGTGTTGAACTCAGCCTGACGGGAAAGATTACAAAAGACTGGAACATCTACGGTTCCTATTCTTACCTTGATGGTAAGGTGACGCATAGTACCACGGGCGATAACGGAAAGCAGGCACCTCAGATTTCGCACAACAACTTCTCGTTGTGGACATCTTATGATCTTTCTCGTGCGTTGCTTAATCCGGGTTGGGGGCAGTTGAAGGTGGCTGGTGGCGCGCAGTATGCCTCAGGCTATTGGGCAGGGCCTGCGACAGCACAGCTTTATCGGATGCCTTATATGTTTAATCTGAACGGAATGCTGTCCTGGGAGATGAAGCATTATCGTGTTTCGTTTAACGCCAACAATATTACCAACCGTTTGAATTATGGTTCAGCATTTTCTGGCCGGACAGTACCTTCGGCTGGCAGGACATTTATCGGGAATGTTGGGTTAACCTTCTAATCTGAACGGATCATTTCCCCTTTTGCTTTCGTGGAAAATTTTTCTCGGACCAAAAGGGGATTTTCTCAAAATTTATGAGGGCTGAGTGTTGCGGGCGTTCGCCATGAAGTCACTCAAACCTGCATTGATGGCAGTTTGAAAGGCGGCGAGTGTCTCTGTTCCCACATAATGTTCCAGCCCTTCGGCATCAATGCGCGCATTTTCCGGACTGACGCCTAGTGCCAGAAGAAAGGCTTCAACAATCCGGTGGCGTGAGCGTACTTCTTCCGCCAGTTTTCGGCCTGTCTGGGTGAGAAAGATGCCACGGTAAGGTTTTCGCGCCACAAATCCTTCATCTGTCAGGCGGGTCAGCATTTTGGCCACAGTGGGCTGGGAAACGCCCAGACGTTCGGCCAGATCCACCTGCCGTGCTTCTTGGCCTTCATCCAGAAGATCGGCAATGAGTTCCACGTAATCTTCAACCAGAACATTCTGCCTTGCCGCGCGGTTGGCGCGAAATCCTTCCGAATGTGTTTCAGCATCAGGGAGAATGTCGAATGACGTCATAAGGTGGGCAGCCTGCTGGTTAGGGACATGTAGATGCGGATAGATGCCAGCGAAAGACCGTGGGCGCCTATCATTATTCTGTTAAGAATACTTTATTACGCTTGGAATGTCATGACTGAAGATCAGGAAAAGTGATTTTTAGAGCAAGTTTTGCCACTACTTTTTAATATAGCATGTTGCATATCATGGCGCGGTAGGCTCTAGTCTGTAACTATGCCTGACTCCTCTCACCATAGTTGTTCTGCTCCTGATTCCGCCAAGGCTGGCTGGCGTTTTGCCAAGCCGACCGAGGCTGGCAGCAGCAGTCTGCCCGAAGTTTTTGCCAGCGTTCGTCTGCCAGGGGAAAATGCGTCTTGGTTCCGGCGGTTTCTGGCTTTTGTCGGGCCGGGCTATATGGTTTCCGTGGGGTATATGGACCCCGGAAACTGGGCGACGGATCTGCAGGGTGGCGCGCAGTTTGGTTACACGCTGCTATCTGTCATCATGTTGTCCAACCTGATGGCTATTCTGCTTCAGGCGCTTTCTGCCCGCTTGGGAATTGCGACAGGCCGGGATCTTGCGCAGGCCTGCCGGGATCATTTCCCGCCAGCCGTGAACATCCTGCTTTGGCTGGCGTGTGAGCTGGCGATTATTGCATGTGATCTGGCAGAGGTGATTGGCACGGCGGTGGCCCTGCAATTGCTGTTTGGTATCCCCCTGCTTGGGGGCGCTGCCATTTCAGTGCTGGATGCCTTTATTGTTCTATTTTTGATGAACAAGGGCTTCCGGTATCTGGAGGCCTTCATTATCGGGCTTCTGAGCATCATCGCTCTCTGTTTTGCTGTGCAGGTTGTGGCGGCTGCTCCCCCATTGGCGGGGATCATAAAGGGGTTTCTGCCTTCCCCTGAGATCGTGACCAATAGTCAGATGCTCTATATTGCCATAGGCATTATTGGGGCGACCGTTATGCCGCATAATCTTTATCTGCATTCTTCCATTGTGCAGACGCGTGCGTTTGAACGCTCCTCCGAGGGGCGGCGGGAGGCTATTCGATGGGCAACGTGGGATAGTACCATCGCGCTGATGCTCGCCTTGTTTATCAACGCAGCCATTTTGATTGTTGCTGCGGCGGCCTTTCATACGACCGGGCATCAGGATGTTGCGGAGATTGAGGACGCTTACAGACTTCTATCCCCCATTCTTGGGCTTGGTATTGCCTCCACTCTCTTTGCTGTGGCTCTGCTGGCTGCGGGGACTAATTCCACTATAACCGGCACTCTGGCGGGCCAGATTATTATGGAAGGATTTCTGCGGCTGCGCATTCCTCATTGGGCGCGCCGTTTGCTAACGCGGGGGTTGGCAATTATTCCGGTGATTGTGGTGACCGCTCTTTACGGCAGCAAAGGCGTGGGCGAATTACTGTTGCTCAGCCAGGTTATCCTTTCCATGCAGTTGCCTTTTGCCGTTATTCCGCTGGTTCTGTTTGTGTCTGACCGCAGGAAAATGGGGGAGTTTGTTATCTCCCGCACAAGTGCTGTTCTCTCCTGGGTTGTGGCGGCGGTCATCCTGATCCTTAACTTCAAACTGCTCTACGACACCATTTTCTAGGTTTAACCCGCCTTCGGGCTTTCTTTGCTGAAGAAGTACGTCTCCATGTTCACCACACGATATAGCAAAAGCTATCTTTATAAGCAGGTGCGTTTCCCTAAAAATCATGCAGGTCGCTGCACTAGATCTGGTGCGGGCGCGCGGGCATTACTGTGCTCATGTGTGGCGGTTGGGTTGGGCTGCTTCAGTGGCCCCATTGCCTGTGCGAATACGGATACAGGGGCAGAAAAGGCGCAGATAACCGAAAAACGTGCGCAGGGCGGGCAGTCTGCACCGGCATCGGCGGTTGGCAAAAAACAGAAAGTCGAGCAGTCAAAGGCTCAGAAGGACGCAGAGATACCTACGCGGAAAGAAGCTGCGTCTGGTGAGCAGATTAACGTGGTGGGGCATCTCAACCGTCAGCGAGCCCGTATTTTTCCGGGGCTGGGCGCCGTTGATTACAATATTGACCAGCGCCAGATTGCGTCCACCCCTCAGGGCCAGAATGCGGCCTTTAATCAGATCCTTCTTCGTGTTCCTGGCGTGGTGATGGACAGCTATGGAGAAGTGCATGTTCGTGGGGAGCATGGAGGTCTGACATACCGGGTTAATGGTGTGTTGTTGCCGGAAGGTTTGAATGGTTTTGGGCAGGAACTGGATACCCGTATCATTCAGTCAGTGGATCTGTTGACCGGCACGCTTCCCGCGCAGTTTGGTTTCAGAACCGCCGGAGTGGTGGACGTCAATACCAAGACAGGGGATAGTCTGAAACATAATCAGGTTTCGCTCTACGGAGGGAGCTACAACACTTTTGTGCCCTCCATCCAGTTGGGAGGGCAAAAGGGGAAACTGGATTATTTCACCACAGTGTCCTTTACGCGTAATAATATCGGAATTGAAAACCCCAGTGACACCTTTCGGCCTATCCATGATGTGACTGAGCAGGAAAAGGCATTTTCCTATCTTTCCTATCATATTGATGACGTGAGCAGGATTTCCCTGCTGACAAGTGCGTCCTATGCAGATTTTGAAATTCCTAATTCGTTCAAGACGTTTGACGTCAATAGCCCGGATTATACGACCATCTATGATGTTGCGGGGGTGAATGCACATGACCCGTCCATGCATTGGTCAAATCTGGATGACAGTCAGACGGAACAGAATTATTACGCTGTGCTGTCCTACCAGCGGAGTGCGGACAAGCTGAATTTTCAGGTCTCACCTTATTTCCGATATGGGCGCATTGATTACACGCCGGATCGGGATCGGGACCTGATTTATCAAGGTGTTTCTGAACACGAGGTGAATGATTTTACCACTGGCGGTGTGCAGTTTGATCTGTCTTATGAAATTGCGCGGCATCATACATTACGTGCGGGTATTCTGGGGCAATATACGTCCGAGCGGCTGGATACGAATACACTGGCTTTTCCGGTCGATGAAAATGGGAACCAGACTTCAAATGTGGCACGCCGTATTATTGATAATACGGGAAACTGGTCTGTTGAGGCTGGTGCCTACATTCAGGATGAATATAAGATTACCAATAACCTAACATTTAACTATGGTATTCGTTATGACCGATTTGCATCCTCTTTTGGAAATGAAGGACAATTGAGCCCGCGCGCAAATATGGTGTGGAAACCCACGCGTACGACAACGTTGCACATTGGTTATTCCCGCTATTTTGCGCCGCCTTCTCCGCAATATGTCTATCCTTCCACATTGGCGAAATTTGTTGGCACCACAAATGCGGCAGCCAATCTGATAAATAACGCGACCAAGGTTGAGAAATCGAATTATGTGGATGGCGGGATTCTTCAGCGCATTACACCTGAATTCCAGATTACGCTGGATGCCTATGCCAAATGGGCTCATGATCTGACCGATCTGGGGCAGTTTGGCCGAGCCGTTATTCTTGCTCCGTTCAGTTATAAACGTGGCCGGGTTTATGGGGCAGAATTCGGTAGTTCATGGCGGCATGGTCCGTGGTCTGTCTTTGGTAATTTTTCGTATGTAAAAACTTCCGCGCGTGACATCAATTCTGCGCAGTATCAGTTTGATCTGGCTGAACTGGCTTACATTAAAAACCACGCTATTCAGCTTGATCATCAAGGGGAATATACGGCAACGGCTGGGGTCTCGTGGAGCACCAAGCACGATATGGCCTATGTCGATTTTGTTTACGGCTACGGTTTGCGGAGTGGGTTTGCGAACCTTCAAAAACAGCCGGAATATGATGTGTTCAATATTGGCTATCAACACACCTTTACAAAAGTTCCCTTTGGCCATGATATCCAGATTCGTGCTGATGTGGTCAATCTGTTTGACAAGCGCTATCAGCTACGAGACGGAAGCGGGGTAGGGATCTATCAGGCGCAGTATGGGCAGCGCCGCGGCACCTATTTCTCGGTGGTTTCAGAGTTCTGATAATCGCTTTTTGATGATGTATATGGGGGCGGCGCGGAAGACTGGGGTGTCCGCTCCCAGTGACCCAACAGGGCTGCTCAGGGCAGCCAAAAACAGGGGATGGGCAATGGAATGCCCCATCCCCTACTTAACAAAAGGCTTCAGCCTAAAGTTTTAAAATTTTACCGGGACGAAGCCTGTTCATAGAGAGCCGCGACACGTTCCCAGTCCACCAGATCGCTCAGGAAAGCTTCAACGTATTTTGGGCGCATGTTGCGATAATCAATATAATAGGCATGTTCCCACACATCGCATGTCAGCAGGGCCGTGTGGCCGTGTGCAAGCGGTGTGTCTGCGTTGGCTGTTTTTGTAATGGTCAGCTTTTCGCCATCATGAACCAACCAACCCCAGCCGCTGCCAAACTGAGACACACAGGCCGCTTTGAATTCGGCTTTAAATGCGTCCAGCGCGCCAAAATCTGCAATCAACTGTTTTTCAAGTGCCCCTGGAATGGTACCGCCGCCTTTGGCTTTCATGCTCAGCCAGAAAAAGGAGTGGTTCCAATGCTGGCCAGCCTGGTTGAATAAAACTTTCTGGCTTGGGTCCTGCGCTGATTTGCGGATAATTTCTTCCAGATCCAGACCATCAAAGGCACCGCTGGCTGTCAGTTCATTCAGCTTGTCAACATAGGCTTTGTGATGTTTGCCGTGATGATACTCAAGTGTTTCGGCAGACATGTAAGGAGCAAGCGCATCCAGAGCGTATGGCAGCTCAGGTAATTTAAACATGTTTTCCCTAATCCCTTTTTTATTAACCCTCATTTTATGAGGGGCGTTCCGTTACCGGAGCGTCTTCCAGCCGGGTTTGCACCGCGTAGCTGGCAACCTGATAAACCGTGAGCGCCGCTGTACGAGCCTGCGCTATAAGGTTCTGAATGTCCTGTTGATGTGACAATGAGGGTATTGACTGTTCGCTCAACACATTGACGGCGGGGCGGAGTTGCTCAACGCACGCCAGTCGCGCTTGCAGGGGGAGTTCTGGCCGTTGGGCAAGGTGGGTCAACTTGGTGCATGCATAACGCAGAAAATGCGCTGCTTGGTCCGTCTGTTTTTGGGTCTCCAAGCAGTCAGCCAGATTATGACAAGAGATGACAAAGGCCAGTGGCGCAGAAAGGGGAACACCAGTTTCCTGAAAAATCTGAAGCATCTCCTCTGCCTTGGTCATGGCCTCCGTATATTTTGCGTGTGCGCTCAGAGTGTGCTGCTGAGCGTATGCGGCGTTCGCTTGCTGGGTGAGCATTCGCCATAGGGCTTCAGAGTGAGGCGGCTGGCTAACCTGCTGCATCTTCAAACACTCCGCAAAATAGGATAAGCTGCATAAAATAGCATAAACACTAAAATATACAATATGCTATAATTCCATGCGTCATGGCATGGGCCCGTAGGGGGTATGGTGGTAGGATGTTGGCTAAAGGGGATGCCTCAATCAGGGTTTAAAGGGTTGTTTCCTGTCTCTTCTAAGCCGTTATCGGGAATGAAACTATGAACGGAGGACAGGGGAAGCGGGGGATTCCCAAAGCGCGTAAGCAGAGATTTTATGGTGGGATCTGGTGGTGTCTGTTCGGCGTTTTGCTTGCTCCGTTCGGTGCACAAGCGGGTCCTAAGGACACATCTGTGAGAGTCTGCCAGTTTTCTGTAGGGCATCTCGATTTTTGTCAGGTCCCTTATTCGGGGATGGCGGTGGTCAAACAGTCCGGCTCATTACGCCTTTGTTCTATCACGATTGGACGTGTTTCGGTCTGTCAGGGCCCCTATACGGGCCGTACTCTGGTAAAAACGGATCTGGGTTTTTACGAACAGTGTGACATTACTCTCGGCCAGATACGGTTTTGCCATGGTCCGTATACAGGAAAGGCGGTTCTGCAGCCTGAACCACAGTAACCGCCTTTTGTTCTTTCTGCTCCCTCTAGCCAAGGGGAGGGAGCGAGGGACTATTATTCGCTGGTATCTTCCGCCAGACCACGGGAAGCCAGCATGGGGCCGATGTCTGGATCTTTGCCGTAGAATGCCCGGAACATGGGTCCGTAGTCCTGCGTATGGCCACGAGAGAGGATCATGTCACGGAAGCGTTGACCGTTCTGGCGGGTCAGGCCACCGTGCTTTTCAAACCATGCGAAGGTGTCGTCATCCAGCATTTCTGTCCAGAGATACGCATAGTAGCCTGCGGAATATCCATTGGCCCAGATATGCAGGAAGTAGCTGGAGCGGTAGCGTGGAGGAACGTTTTCCGTATCCAGCCCCATTTTGGCAAGAGCTGTTTTTTCAAACGTATCCACATCCTGCTTGGGGGCTGTGGCTGTCAGGCTATGCCAGTCCATGTCCAGTTCAGCGGCGGTTACAACTTCACCAAACTTGTAACCTTGGTTGAAAGTTGCCGCTTTTTTCAACTGCGCCACCAGAGTGGCAGGCATGGCGGCCCCCGTCTTGTAGTGGCGGGCATAGTGGTTCAGCACAGTGGCATCAAGTGCCCAGTGTTCATTGAACTGGGAGGGGAATTCCACAAAGTCTCGTGCGACGGATGTACCGGATACAATCGGGTAGGTCTGGTTGGCAAACAGCCCATGCAGCGCATGCCCGAATTCATGGAACATGGTTGTGACATCATCAAACGAGATAAGGGCCGGTTGGCCTGCAGCGGGTTTTGCAAAGTTGGCGACGTTATAGACAACAGGCTTTGTACCCAGAAGAGTGGATTGCCCCACAAAATTGGACATCCAGGCGCCACCGTTTTTATTGTCACGCTGGAAGTAATCAAAATAGATTAGCCCGAGTGCCGAACCATCTTTGTCAAAAACTTCAAAAACCATCACATCAGGGTTATAGACTGGAATATCTGTGCGGCGTTTGAACGTTATGCCGTATAGGCGGTTGGCAGCAAAGAAAACACCATCCTGCAGAACAGTATTCAGCTCAAAATACGGTTTAACCTGATTTTCATCAAAGTTGAATTTTTCCTTGCGAAGCTGGTCTGCATAGTAAGACCAATCCCAAGGCTTGAGCTGGAAGGAGGGAGCGCCGTTTTTTGTGCTTCTGTTGATCAGGTTTTGCAGGTCACTCACTTCCCGTTTCTGCTCTGCCGCGAGAGCGGGAACAATTTGAGAAATGAAGCTGTGAACAGCTTCTGGTGTTTTGGCCATTTGGTCAAAAAGGACATAGCTGGCGTAGTTCTTATAACCGAACAGAGCCGCCTTTTGCGCCCGTAATTGCGCCAGTGTGGCAATGGTCTCGCGGGTATCGTTCTCGCCGCCTTTTTCCGCGCGGGTCCAGGACTGTTCAAACAGTGCCTGGCGTGTTTCCCGGTCCGTCAGGGCTGCCAGTTGCGGCTGCTGGGTGGTGTTCTGCAAGGGCAGAAGCCATTTGTCCGTCAGCTTGCGGTCTTTGGCGGCGTTTAGAGCATTGGTGATGGCAGCCTCATCAAGCCCGGCAAGCTTGTTTTTGTCAGGAACAACCAGAGCCGCAGCTTTGGTGGCTGCCAGAAGCTTTTGCTGAAACAGCGTTTCCAGCTTGGAAAGCCGGGTGTTCAGATCACGTAGCGTCGCTTTGTCTGCGTCGGAAAGCTGAGCGCCTGCGTGGATGAAGGCTTGATAATAGACATCCAGCACCTGCTTCTGCTCTGCATTCAGGCTTAGGGCGTCCTGACGTGCATGCAGATACTGCACACGTGCGAACAGTTTGGGATTCAGATAGATGCTGTCCTCATGCGCGGAGAGCTTGGGGCCGATAATCTCCTGCACTTTGTCCAGAGTTGGATTCGTGTTGGCGGAGTACACGCCACTGAAGGCTTCGTTCACCCGATCCAGCAGACGGCCGGAGCGTTCCATGGCCACAATGGTGTTGTCAAAGCTTGCGGCTTCCGGGTTGCTGGCAATGCGGTTTATTTCGTCCGCCTGTTCAGCCATGCCCTGTTCAAATGCAGGCTGGTAATCTGAATCCTTGATCAGATTAAAGGGGGGGGCATGGTAGGGCAGCGTGCTTTCCGCAGCGAACGGATTGGAGTCTGGCAGGGGGGCGGCGGTCGCGGTAAAAGCCCACCCGGTAAGGCAGGTGGCGGCTGTCATGGCGAGCAGCCAGGGACGGCGGATCATTCTGAATCTCCTAGAGGTCCGGACCCTTGGTAATCCGGTATAACTTTGTCATTCCAAGGTTATGGTTCCTTCCGGTTATGGGGCAGAAACCGGGGTGTCAAGGCAAGCCTGTGTCTTTTATGATACAGATGGAAAAGACTAACAGGCAGAGTGCTTTTTCTGCTCGCAAAAGGCATAAAAACTGAATAAAGACGCTTCGCGCAGTCTATTTCATATTTCGGTTTCCTAATGAGGTATGAATTGAGCGCATGAATTCCCTATAGTTATGCGTTTTTCTGCCAGAAACTGTGTCAAAAATGCAGCATTTCTTGAGCAAAATATTGCACACCCGGAATTTTGGGATCGACCAATCGAAAAATAGGCTCTTAATAAAGGCACCGCTTTTTTAAAAAAGCATTTAACCTTGGTTTCGGGACTATTTTGAATGATACAAGGACATCGTAGGAAGAAGGGGACCTCACTTTCCTTCTCTTTGCTCTACGTCTTGCCTGTTCTGGCGATTAGCACTCCGGCTTTGATAAGCGTTGCAAAAGCTCAAACAAACGCAGAAGTTGCTCCCAAAGCATCTGCTAAAACAAGCAAGGCGAAGAAAGCTCACGCTAAAACTGCTACAAAGGCAGTATCTCAGCCTGCAACGGGCGCTTCTACCACTACATCCGCTACTGTGACGCCTGCTGCATCTGCAACGCAGAGCCAGGCGACTTCCACGGATCAGGATTCCGTAGCGTCAAAAGTTATGAAGCAGGCTTCTGATTCCAGTGCCGGAACGGAATCGAATACAGAAAACGTGACGGTTACGGGTTCGCGTCTGTTGCAGAACCGTCTGACCAACACGATGGCAACCATGGATCTGGAGGGATCGAAGAACCGTTGATTGATGTGCTTGGCGGGTAATTTCTGGCTTTTGGCGATTTGATTGACGGTTTTTGCGATGGCATCCGGTCTGCGTTTTGAGCAGATTGGGAGCTGTTACCCGCTTGATAGCTACGCTGTGGTGCTGATCCGCTGCAGGAAGAGGAAGCGGCGCATGTTGTAGACGATATTGGCCAGCCCGATCCTCATGGTGGCCCGGGTAATACCGACAGTTCGGATGAACAATCCCGTCTGTGATTTCTGGTCGGCAAAAACATGCTCGACACGCGAGCGGATCATGGACTTTCCTGCATTGGACCGCTGGATATGGAGTGGCATGGGTTTGAGATGCGGCTTCTTCCTGTGAACCTTTGAGACAAAGCCATGCTTTTCCATGAAGTCTTCATTGGCTTTTGAGCGATACGCTGTATCAGCCCAGACGCTTGAGGCCGTATTGGTTTTATCCAGCAGCCCCTCTCTCAATCGCGCACCATCACTGGCGGCGGCATCCGTCGTCTTCCATTTTCGGATGAACCGAAACTTCCGATCGATGGAGACGTGGGATTTGTAGCCAAAGAACGGGATGGCAAGATCGCTGGATGGCATGGTTCCATCATCCTGCTGCTTCGCCTTCGTGAACTTCAGCGTCCATCGTGCATGCCTGTCCTTGTGCGACAGTTTGGAGGGCTTGTCCTGCCAGTCTTCAGGAATACGGCCTGCTCGCAGATCCGCTTTCTCTGCGTTTGTATTGCGCTGCTTCGGAGCCGCTACGAGCGTGGCATCCAGGATCTGGCCTGACATCGGCAGATAACCAGCGCTGCGCAGGGTCGCATCAAAGCGCTCAAACAGTCTTTCAATGGCCCCCGCCTGTGTCAGGCGTTCACGGAACAGCCAGATTGTTTTGGCATCGGGCACCCGATCTGAAAGTCCCAGACCAAGGAAACGCATAAAGGAGAGGCGATCGTTGATGAGATACTCTGTCCGCTCATCAGACAAATTGTTGAGCGTCTGGATCACCAGGATCTTGAACATCAACACCGGATCAAATGGCGGTCGCCCGCCCTTGCTTCCATCTGAATAGGCCAGAGCCTTCTCCAGATCAGGGCGGAACACCTCAAAATCCACAGTCCGGGAAAACGCTTCAAGCTGATCGCCAAGACCGCTCAAACGAGCAAGCCGCTCTTCAACATCAAAGAAACCAGGCTGTTTCATCTTCCACCATCCCCAATCAACGCCGAAGAAATGGAATCACACAAAATACTCAGAGCCAAGAGGTTTTTCGAACCCTCCATCTGGATGCAGAGCAGATCCAGAAGCGGGGTTATACCAACATCGGCTTAGCGCTGATGCGGGAAAATCCAAACTATTCTGTGCCAGACAACAGCCCGATCGGAGCTCAGCAGGGGGATTTTGGTGCAGGTCAGACCTATGGCGATCTGTTGGGGCTCGGTGCTCAACGTACCCTAACACTGGTTAATGGGCGTCGTTTCGTATCTTCTGCTACCTCTTCTATCTTTGGGGTTGTTGCTGGCTCGCCTGTGGATATTGGCAATATCCCGACTCTCCTGATTAAAAAAGTAGAAACGGTTGTGGGTTCCGGCGGTCCTGTTTATGGCTCTGATGCTATTGCCGGTGTGCAGAACTTTGTTCTGGATGACGACTATCAGGGCGTAAAGTTCGATGGTCAGACTGGCTTCAGTCAGCGGCAGGATGCCATTAATTATCGGCTGGCTGGCAAGGTTGGTCGCCATTTTGATCATGACCGTGGCACCATTGTATTCGATACGGAATACAATCAGGTATTTGGTATGACCAATGCTGACCGCGCCAACTGGGTCGGTGCAGGCGATGATCGCCGGCAGTACGTGCGTAACGAGGCTGGCAGCGGTTATGAACTGTCGCATGGTGGGCGGTATTATCTACCATTCACCACGGCAGGTGTGCCGTCTATGTCTGGCGCTTATTATGATCTGCCTAATGAATATGGGCAGAACGCGGGAACGGCTATCACCAATGCAGCGGGGCAGCCGCTGGTGTTTAGCCAGGATGGTAAGTCTCTGGTGCCATTGAGTTATGGAAAACCTACTGGCGATGGCCTGACCGCAACTGGCAAAAAAGCAAATAACAATGGTTTCCCGATCAGCAATTACAATAATCTGATTACCAACCAGCAGCGTCTTAACCTGACCCTGTTGGGGCACTACGATATTACCGATCATCTTCGCGCTTCTTTTGAAGGGTGGTATGTTCGGTCTTCAGCGTCTAATATGGCGAACCAGCCTTATTATAACACGCAGATGTTTGGCGATGCCATGACCGATAGGTATAATGGCAATGGTGCATTGCCTCTCAGTACCAACAATCCTTATCTGACATCCGCGGAACGGGCGACTATTATCAATAATCTGCAAGCCGCGGGTCTTCCTACGGATCAGTTCTACCTTGCGCGTGCAAACACGGATTATTACACTGGTAAATATACAACCAACACAAACCTGTTCCGGTTTGTTGGTGGTTTACAGGGGGATTTCCATTTTGCTGGCCGCAAGTTCGAATGGAAAGGAAGTGCTGAATATGGGCAGTACCGTTCCAGCACGGAACAGCGGGAAATTCTGACCCAGAATTATATAAATGCTATTAATGCGGTACCAGATGGGGCGGGGAATATTGTGTGCGCTTCTGGCTATACCAGTGCCGCGTATCCTTCTCTTAATTCAACGTGTTCGCCTATTAATCCTTTTGGTGTGAACCAGTCCAATAAAGCTGGTGCTGATTATATTCAGACAGATGCACGTACCAAATCCATCAACCAGCAATGGGATTTCAACGCGGATGTTCGAAGCACGGTGGTGAAGCTTCCTGCTGGGCAATGGACATATGATATTGGGTATGAGCACCGTTATGAAGGTATGAATTTTAATCCCGGTAATTTCTACCGTGGAGAGTTGATGTCTGACGGTTCATATCAGCAATACGGTAATACCCTGCCGCTGACAAATGTGGGTGGTGCGTACCATACAAACGAAGTCTATGGCGAAACCATGATTCCGCTTGTATCTCCGCAAATGAATATTCCGGGTGTGTATGCGCTAACTGCAACAGGTTCTGGCCGTTATGTGAACAACAGTGCGACGGGCGGTTTCTGGGCTTATTCAGGTGGTGGTAGTTATGCGCCGGTACGGGATATTGTATTCCACGGTAATTATACAACATCTTTCCGTGCACCTGCCATTACTGAGCTTTATTCTCCTGAAGCGACCGTTTTTAATCAAGGGACTGATCCTTGTGACATGACGGCCATCAATTCTGGCCCGCATCCTGATATTCGGTTGGCCAATTGTCGTAAAGCGGGTGTTCCTGCAAATTTCCAGTCTAATTATAACAAATTTACAATTAAAGGTCTGAATGGTGGTAATAAGAACCTTCAGAATGAAGAATCAACCCAGTTTACCGGAGGGGCGTCTTTTCAACCACGGTGGGTACGGGGGCTGACCATTGGCGCAGATTTCTACGATGTGCGGGTGAAAAACGAGGTCGCATCCTTGGGTATGGATGATATTCTTGCCGCATGTTATGATTCTGCCTCTTATCCCAATAACCAGTATTGCCATTCCTTTTCCCGCGATTCAAATAGCCAGCTTAGTGAGGGGTTCCATACCGGGTATTATAACATCGGAACCGAGCACTACCGGGGATTACAGGCGCATCTGTCTTATTATTTGCCTTTGAGCAGGCTGGGTCTTTCTGAAGATGATGGCGCTTTACAGACAACCGTAAACTATAAGCATGGCTTCATTCATAATGGTTCCATTCTGACCAGTCAGTACGACTATCTGGGTACGTCAAGCGATCTGCGTGACAACTTTACGGCCAACTTCAACTATATGCGTGGCCCGTTGTTCGTTCAGTGGCAGATGATGTACTACGGGAAAGCGAAATATATGCTTCAGGTTGCTGATGGCGTCTATCCGAACAACACCATGAAGCAGTATTTCATGTTCAACACGACCATTGGCTACACATTTGCCAAGCATTACAATGTGAGCTTTGTGATGAACAACGTGTTTGATGCTAAACCCCAGTATCCGTACCAGGGCAGCACCAACCGTTATTGGGATGCCATTATTGGCCGGAACTTCCAGGTTCAGGCTGGCGTGGAGTTCTAAGAAAACAGGTCAGGATGCATTGGCATCCTGAAACCTGCGGAGTGCAGAAAGGCCATCCTTTTGGGGATGGCCTTTTTTGTGAGAGTTTCTTAAAGCCCGAGCAGTGTCAGCTCTTTTTGCAGATGCGGGGGGAGGGTTGATATCTGGGTGGTGGTGAGGTCTTTAGGGGCGTCTTTGGTTTCCAGATACCGCCACCCCTGAAAGGGGCGTAGAGCGCGGGGCTCTACGCGAATGATTTCTGGAGAGAGCAGGAAGATCGTGCCCTGAGTGCCGTCGGGCCGTGTTTCGGTCTGAATATCCAGCACGCGTTGGCGGCATTGGATCAGGCCGCTGATAACCCTGTATAGTGATCCACCTTCAAGAATGTCAGCCGCCCGGCGAGGGTAAGAGCGGGTATGAACGACCGGCAGAGCGCCGTGCTCCTGATGGAGGCGGCTGTTGAGCGGCATTTTCTGCCGCTCCATCAACTCTTCCAGTGAACTGACACCTACAACAAGTTTGATCAGGTTGAGCATGGTCTCAGTCTAGAACAAACCGAGACCAAGGAACATTCCGATTTTTCAGACCACTGGTGTGCGGTGGGGGAGCGGGCTGTGGTGTATCACAGCGATTGCGCCTGTTGCACAAAGCTGGTCAGGAAGCGCTCTGCATCAATTTTCTGCACAATGGTTACTTCGCGCACATGCATGGTGCGTGGAGCGAGATCCTTGGGCCAGACATGGGCGTGGCCATAGTGGATACCCTTGCTGATATCAATATCCATGTAGGCTTTGACGGACTGCTGCACCAGAGAAGGATCTGCGGTGATGGCTGCGGCCATTTCATCCCACATGGGCAAGGGGGAGTAGTATTTGCTCAGGTAGCTCGTGACGGGTGAGGTCTTTTTGGTGATTTTGGCCATGTAATCCTTGGTCATCATCACATCGTTCGAGATGTTGCCAACCACGGTGATGGAGGGCCAAAGGGCGGTGAGGGTGATGTGGGCTGCTTCCGGGTCAAAAATCATATTGAAATCAGAAGCGAAATCCGCGTTGCCGGTAATGGACATCATGTTGGTGTCCAGCAGCCCACCCATAAAAACAAGCTGTTTGGCGGTGGCGGCAAAAGAGGGATCAAGCCGAATGGCAAGCGCCAGATTGGTCATGGGCCCGGCCTCCAGAATGGTGACCTGATGCGGATGTTCATGCACCATGCGAATCATGAACAGGGCGGCGCTTTCTGCTGCGGCAGGCGTTTTGGGTGCGCCTTCGGCCAGTTTTGGGAGATCCGGCTGTGTGTCAGGCACTTTGTCCATGGAGCCCAGGCCGCCCCACGCGCCTTTCCATGGAATACGACCGAACTGCTGTTCACGCAGTTTCATGAGCGGAACGCTGTTGATCAGGGGATAGACTGCGCCATCCGCGACCGGAATCTCGCTTTTGTTGGCAATTTCCAGAAAGCGCCGCAGATGTGCGGACTCTGCGTTTTCCCAGTCATCTCCTGTGCTGACAGTAAAACCCAGCACCTTGATATGCGGGTTAGCCAACAGCGGGATGGCAGACTGGATATCTGACCCGCCAGGCCCCAGAAAATCATTATCTTCAATGACAAGGGCGGGCTCCTGCGTTCCCTCGGCGTGGGCATGGGGCTGCGCTGTGGAGAGCAGAGCCAGTGCTGTTGCAAGGGCGGTTGTCAACCGCAGAGCTGAACGACGAAAGAAAGAGGGCGAACGCATGCGGAGCCTCGGTTTTGAGAAGAATGGCAGCCCTCCGGAGAGAACCGAGACGCACTATAGAGAGATGTGGAGGGGCATCAAAAGCAGTATCACGAGAAAGGCGGCAAAAAAGCGCGGAGGCCCGGCTTGCCTCATAACGTGAGTGGGGATAGAGGCTGGTCATAGCCGCGCCTGAGGGCAGGAGGCGCGGCGTGTATCCGGCTTTGTAAAAAGATGTGTGGTGGTTTTCTTGAGCCCTTGGAACTTTTTACAGCACCAGCGCGTGCAGAAGGGCTTCCAGCCGCAGGCGGCCTTCCGGCGTAGCGCGCAGGGTTGTGGCGCTGCGTTGCAGATACCCTTCTTCAATGGCCGCGGCCAGAATGGTTGGGTCTGTGGCCTGTTCCAGTGTCAGGCCTGTGCGCGCTTCAAAGCGGGGAAGGGTCAGCCCTTCGCTGACACGTAGGCCCATCAGCAGCATTTCACGCGCACGTTCCAATGGCACGAGGGCTTCCTGAGAGGTCTGGCCGGTGCTTGTACGTTCTACCAGATCAGCCCATGGTTCTGGGGCGCGGTGGCGGCGGGTGGCGAACAGGTCCGTGCCTTGCGTGACGCGCCCGTGTGCGCCGGGGCCAAGCCCCAGATAGTCTCCGTAGCGCCAGTATGTCAGGTTATGGCGGCTTTCACTGCCTGGCTTTGCATAATTGGAGACCTCATACCCGGCGAGCCCATGGCGGCCAGTGACGGTTGCGGTTTCCTCATATAAGGCGGCGGCCTGATCTTCATCTGGCAGGGTAAAGGCACCGGTGCGGTACAGGGCTTCAAATTTGGTGCCGGGTTCGATGGTCAGTTGGTAGAGAGAAACATGGTCCGCCACCAGTTGCAGGGCGGTATCCAGTTCGGCTTTCCAGTCTGCCAGAGATTGGCCGGGGCGGGCGTAGATCAGATCAAACGTGATGCGCGGGAACAGGGTGCGGGCTGTTTCCAGTGCAGCGAGTGCCTGCCGGGCGGAATGTTGCCGGCCCAGAAACTGGAGGGATGCATCATCCAGCGCCTGTATGCCCAGAGAAACTCGGTTGATGCCTGCCTGACGGAAGGCGCTCAGGCGGCTTGCTTCCACACTGGTGGGGTTGGCCTCCAGTGTGATTTCCATGTCCGGCAGAGGGTCAAACAGGCTGGTAGCGTCTTCTATCAGGGCCGCCACGCTCTCCGGTGCCATCAGAGATGGCGTGCCTCCGCCAAAGAAGATGGAGCCTAGCTTACGACGGCCAAGGCGTGCGGCATCGTGCGCGAGTTCAGTGCGCAGCGCTTGAGCAAAGCGGGTTTCCGGCATCCTTTCCCGTACGTGTGAGTTGAAATCACAGTACGGGCACTTGGCCAGACAGAATGGCCAGTGGATGTAGAGCGCAAGGGGTTCGGTGGACTGGGTCAGATAGCCACCTTGACGCCCAACTGCACCACGCGATCAGGCGGGATGCGGAAGAACTCCATGCTGGATGTGGAATTGCGCGCCATGAACATGAACAGGGACATGCGCCAGTGGGACAGGCGCGGCACGGAAGACCGGGTGATGAGTTCGCGTGACGTGAAATAGGAGGCCTGGAGCGCGTCAAAATCCACGCCATTGGCCTTCAGATCTTCCAGCGCCCGCGGGATATTGGGCATTTCCATAAACCCGTAACGCAGGATCACGCGGTAGATGTTGGGAGCCAGTTCTTCAACAGAAACACGGTGGCCTCGGTCTGCTTCCGGCTGATCAAGGTTCTGCACGGTCACAAACAGCACATGGTCATGCAGAATCTTGTTATGCCGCAGGTTGTGCAGCAGGCAGGGGGGCACAAAGTCCGGCGTGCCTGTCATGAACACGGCCATGCCGGGCACGCGGATAATGCGGGACTGGGGCAGCCGCGCAATAAAGGAGCCCATAGGCAGACTGTCCTGCCGTTGACGGCTGACAATCAGGCCGCGTCCTTTTTTCCATGTGGTCATCATCAGGGTCAGAACACAGCCCAGCAGGACCGGCACCCAGCCACCATCTGGAATTTTGAGCGCGTTGGCGGAAAAGAAGATAAGGTCAAGCAGCAGAAAGCTGCCGAACACGGCGGCGACTTTGTAGCGTGACCAGTTGAAGTGGCGGCGGAAGACCACAATGGCCAGCACGGAGGTGCAAATGAAGGTGCCGGTAACCGCGATGCCGTAAGCTGAGGCCAGCGCATCAGAACTACGGAAGGCTACAACCAGCAGCACGGCTCCCACTGCCAGAAAGCGGTTGAAGTCTGGCAGGTAGATCTGGCCTTCTTCTTCCGCATTGGTGTGGGTAATGCGCAGCCGCGGCATGTAACCAAGCTGGATAAGCTGACGGCAGATGGAGAACCCGCCAGAAATACCGGCCTGGCTGGCAATAACCGTTGCCAGTGTGGACAGCACGATCATGGGGGCCTGCATCCAGTGCGGGCACAGCAGGAAGAACGGGTTCACCAACGCTTTGGGGTCGGAAATGACCAGCGCCGCCTGCCCGAAATAGTTCAGCACCAGCATGGGTAGCACAAAAAACAGCCACGCATAACGGATGGGCGCACGGCCAAAATGCCCCATATCGGCATACAGGGCTTCCGCCCCGGTTACGCACAGCACCACGGACCCTAGGGCAAGGAAGGAAAGCTTGCCGTGATAAAAGACGAACTCCAGCGCATAGGTAGGAGAAAGCGCCATGAGAATGGCCGGGTGATGCAGGATTTCCAGCAGCCCCAGAACGCCCAGCGTGCCAAACCATAGCAACATGACAGGGCCAAATATGGTCCCGACCTTGCCCGTGCCGATCCACTGGACACTGAACAGGCTTATGATGACGATAATGGCGAGCGGTATGACAAAATCATGCGCCGCCGGAACACTGACTTCCACCCCTTCAATGGCGGAGAGCACCGAGATGGCAGGAGTAATGATGCCATCCCCAAAGAACAGACAGGCCCCGACAATACCAACCAGCCCTAACGCTGTTCGGACCTTGGTGCTGGTGGCAACGCGCTGTGCCAGAGAGGTGATGGCAAGAATACCGCCCTCTCCATTATGGTCGGCCCGCATGATGAGCAGGACATATTTGACTGTCACGATGAGGATGAGCGTCCAGAAAATCAGACTGGCGACGCCCATGATCTCCCACGGTGCAACGGAGTGATGGCCGGAGATGACTTCCACAGTGGAGCGGAAGGCGTAGAGCGGGCTGGTGCCGATATCGCCATACACCACGCCCAGCACACCAAGAAGAGCGGCAAACCCTACGGGGGCGGCGGTATGTTGCGGTTGGTCGGCGTCAAAGTCGGTAATATGCCGTGGAGCCGCATGTGTGCCGGTATGGGGCGGTGCGGATTTACCGGGATCGGCCCCGGCGGGTGTGCTGGTTGGATCGGTCATGTCAGTTCTGGCTCCACGTGGCGCGTGGGAATTCACTCCCGGCGGCTTGCATAAGGCGGGTTTCCATAAAGAAGCAAGTCATCACTGAATATCCCTCAGGTGGAAGCCGGGCGTGGGCCGAAGATGGCCGTCCCGACCCGGACCATTGTTGCCCCTTGTGCAATGGCCTGTGGGTAATCGGCAGACATGCCCATGGAGAGCATGGGCAAGCCATGTTCCTGCGCCATGCTGCGGAGGAGTTGGAAGTGGGGTGTGGCGTCTTCCTGCGCCGGGGGAATACACATTAATCCCCGCAGTTTGTTTCCAAAACGCTGGCGGCAGGTGCGGATGAACGCATCAGCGTCCTCACGCGGGACGCCGAATTTCTGGGGTTCATCACCCGTGTTCACTTCAATCAGAAGCTCAGGCAGGCGGCCCACGATTTCTGCCGCATGGGCCAGAGCATCAGCGAGGGCGGGGCGATCGAGGCTTTCAATCATATCTGCCAGTCGTACGGCATCTCGCGCCTTGTTGGTTTGCAGGCCCCCAATCAGATGAAGGCGCAGATCCGGGGTGGTTTGCCTCAATGGCGGAAACTTGGCAGCAGCTTCCTGCACCCGGTTTTCACCAAAAACGCGTTGCCCCGCTGCTATGGCGTCTTCAATGCTGCTGGCAGGATGAAATTTGGAAACAGCCACCAAGGTTACGGAGGCGGGGTCTCGTCCTGCATTGCGCGCGGCGGCGTCAATACTGGCGCGGACATGTTCAAGCCTGTCCGCAAGGGGGGATGATGGGGCCATAAAAACAAAGCTTCTCAAACAACAAGGATGAGGCCATGCCCCTTCTTTCCCGCCCTCTGTAAAGCAGGCAGGAATAAGGCGCACATGTCCTCCTGTTGCCACTTTAGCCGACAATGGCCGGAAAGGGCACCCTCCCTCTCGGATGGTGTGCCTGAGAGACTGTTATTGAGGTTTGGGCGTGGACTCTAGTGTGAGAATGATTTTGCCCGAATGCTCCCCATTTTCCATCTCCTGATGGGCCTTCGCCACGTCTGCAAACGGAAAGGTGGCGTAGATGATGGGGCGAATGGTGCCGTCTGCAAGCAAAGGCCAGACTTTTTCTTCTAGCTGGCGGGCAATGCGGCTTTTGGTTGTAATGTCGCGTGCCCGCAAGGTGCTGCCGGTTACAATCAGCCGTCGGGTCATGATCCGGGCAAGATCCGCTTTTTCCGCTTTGGCTCCCCCTTGCAGGGCGATGATCACCAGCTTGCCATCCACGGCAAGAGAGCGGAGATTGCGGTCCAGATAGGCTCCGCCAATCATATCCAGAATGAGGTTAACGCCTTTGCCGTTGGTTAACTCCCGCAGGCGCTCGGCAAAATCCTCTTCTTTATAGTTAATGGCGGTTGCCCCCAGCGTTTCACACAGGGCGCATTTCTCTGCCGTTCCGGCTGTCACGTAAGGAATGCCGCCAAACGCTTTGACAAGCTGGATGGCCGTCGTGCCAATTCCGCTGGAGCCACCATGGATCAGCACATTCTCTCCTTTGGTGACAGGCGTGGGCATGAAGAGGTTGGACCACACGGTAAAGAAAGTTTCAGGAAGGGCAGCCGCCTGTACGGCGGTAAGCCCTTCCGGCCATGGCAGGCATTGGCCTGCGGGCACAAGGCAATACTCCGCATAACCCCCGCCATTGGCTAGAGCGCAGACTTTGCTGCCTATGGCGGGCATGTCTTGATCGGCCAGCGCCGTGCCACAGGCGACCACTTCTCCAGAAATTTCCAGCCCCAGCCGAGGGTTTGCTCCCGGTGGTGGGGGATAAAGCCCTTTCCGCTGCATGATATCCGGGCGGTTTATCCCTGCTGCCATGACACGCACCAGCACCTCGCCGCGTCCCGGCTGCGGGATGGGGAGGGACTCAATTTGCATGACATCCGGCGCACCCGGTTCCGTAAAACAGACGGCTTTCATGGTGCCCGAAAGATGCGTGTTGGTTGAAGCGGTCATGATATGCCTACTGGTTGATCAGAGCAGGAAGCGTATCAAGCCTCATTTTGTTTCAAACCAAAAGAGCAGGCGGCTTCACGTCTCCGGTAGAAAGACGTCGAGATGTTCTGGGTGCTTATCAGGACGGAGTGGCGGATATTGCTTTGTGGGTGCGGAAAAATCTGTCTGGAAGATCAGAGTCTTCCCGCCGGTTAAAGGAGGGAAGGCGGCTTCTGAGCGGTGTTCAGGGCCTATATTTTTCTCCCGCCAGTTCGCGGCGGGTGCGTTCCAGTTCTTCCGCATACCGGCGCAGGACATAGCGCTCGCTGAGCAGACCAAGAACCTGATGTCTGGTGTTGATCACAGCACAGGCCGGGCGACTGGTGCGTTCAAAACAGGCCAGCGCTGCAGAAAGCGATGTTTCCGGGAGAAGTGCTTCATCATCAGGGGGCACCAGATCCATCAGTGGAGTGGTGGCTGTATAGCGGGCGGCATGGAAGGCAACATTTTCCACCAGCCCTTTATAATGCTCCTGCTCATCGCGCAGAATGATGTAACGCGGGGTGTGAGATGGAAAGGCCTGTCGGGCGGCGCCGACGGTCTCCGTGGCCGGGAATGTGACAGCTTCCGTGCGCATCATCCGTTCGACTGTCAGGCTACGCATCCACCCCACATCCACTCCGGAGCGAATGTTCTCGCCCCGCAGATGGAAGCGCCATGTTGCGAAGGAATATCCAAACGTGCGCCGTACGGTAATGGACGATACAATGGCCGAGACCATAACGGCACTTGTCAGTGGCAAGCTGCCGGTTGTTTCCAGTGCCAGAAAAATCATGGTCATGGGGCCACCGATGACGGCAACGGCCAGTGCGCACATACCCACCACCGCGCATACGGAAACAGGAAGAATCATGAGAGGTGAGATGATCCCCGCGAAAACAGCGCCGGTGAGCACCCCCAGATAGAGCGAAGCAAAAAAGAGGCCGCCCCGAAACCCCGAACCGATGGAGATGGCGGAAGCCAGCGCCTTCAGACCTAGCAGGCTAAGGGCGATGAGGAAGGGCGGGGTATCAATCAGCCCGGCCCGCATGGCCATGTGACCAGAGGACAGTACGGAAGGGGAGACAAGTGCCAGCAGACCCACCAGCAGACCACCTATTGCGGGCCGTAACCAGACAGGAGCAGGCAGAGCATGCATTGCCCGCTCTGTGAGTGTGACACCCTTCATGAGGGCCACCGCGACAAGTGCGCTAACGGCTCCCAGTAAAGCAATGGGAAGATAGGCTAAGGGAGGAATCGCTGGCGGCGTTTGCACCACAATGGGGGGAAGCACCATGCCGGTAAGATGCACCATACCAATGGCGACAACTGCGGCGAGCGCTACCGGAGCCAGCGCCGTAAAGGTGTAGGAGCCGATAATCAGTTCAAACGCATAGAAGGCCCCAGCCAGAGGGGCGTCAAACGCTGCGCCAATGGCTCCTGCTGCCCCACACCCTACCAGAAGGCGCACATCCGCCCGGTGCATACGTAACTGGCGACCAATGCGGGACCCGAAGGCGGCCCCAAGCTGACTGAACCCGGCCTCCAGCCCCAGAGAGGCCCCGCAGCCATTGGAGAGCACCGTCTGTCCGGCCACAATCAGACTATCACGCAAGGACATGCGGCCTCCGTGCAGAGCGTTGGCTTCTACCGGGTCAACGGGCCTGAACCGTGTTTTGCGCGCCAATATATATCCTGCCAGCCCCAACAGCAGGCCGCCCAGACTTGGCACCAGAAGCGCACGGGCAGGCATGACAGAAGATAGCCCGGAAAGGCGACCGGACCCCGGTGCCAGCAGATGATGTGCCACAAAGGTTGCGGCTGTCATGAGGCTGACGGTTGCCCCCGCCAGAAGGCCGACAATGGCCGCGAGGGCGACCAGCCACAGGGTATCCGTGCGTACAAGAGCCCTGACCGCTGCCAGAAAACCGGGCACGGTCGCATGGGTGCGTATGTGGCCCAGAAAGCCCGTCATGGTTGCGGCAGGACTGGCTGGAGAAGATCCATCCGTTGTGTCACGTGGCAGACGGTGCCTGTTTCGGGCCAGCGGGGCAAAGGTTTTTTGCGCATGCTGGCCTGATAGCGCGAGATAGGAGGGAAATTCAGTTATATTTTAAAAATATTCTGGTTTTTCGTCTTTCCCGCTCTTTAGCGCGAAGGGGCTGAGAGGCAGGAGCCGTGCTGTTTCAGGGGGTACGGGCTGGGGGCTGAGCGGCCAGAATGCGCGTGATGTCTTCTTCGGTCAGGGCATAGTGGAAAAAGGAGTGATAGAAAGTCCGCACGTC
Source organism: Acetobacter tropicalis (assembly GCF_030644465.1). Taxonomy (NCBI): domain Bacteria; kingdom Pseudomonadati; phylum Pseudomonadota; class Alphaproteobacteria; order Acetobacterales; family Acetobacteraceae; genus Acetobacter; species Acetobacter tropicalis. The sequence continues at coordinate 2,745,197 of NZ_JAUYUW010000001.1, forward strand.
CTGCCGCATATCCAGATCTGCAAATTCTGCCGGGTGGAACAGTTTGGCGGCCCATTCTAGCTGGAGCAGTTCCTCACAGCCGTAGCGATCCCACGGAAAGACTCCTTGAGGGTTACGGGCCCATTTCCTCTGCTGGAATGCAGGCAGGAAACGAAGCGGGGAGGAGGGGTCAACTTCTCCGGCTGTGGCCCCCAGAATAATAATATCCGGGTTCCATGTAGCAATCTGCTCAAACGTGGTGGGGCGATGATTACCGGAGACAGTAGCGGCGTTTTCTCCTCCGGCTGTTTTGATCCATGTATCAATCATGGTGTTTTGCCCGTCTATCTGGAGCGGATTCAGGGCGGCAATGTGCAACACCCGTGGGCGAGCCGAGGCTGGGAGACGGCTTACACGGCTTTGCAGCAGACTGGTGAGAGTGTCCATTTTCTGCCGATATGCGCGAGCTACATCATGGGCATGGGATGTGCTGAGCGCATCCGCTGTCATGTCGATTGACTGAAGCATCTGCGGGACAGTGGTGTATTGCGCATGCAGTGTTGGCAGGCCGAGCTTGCGGAGCGCATCCGCCTGCCCCCGCTGGGGCACAATGACCAGATCAATATGCCGGGAAAGAAGATCTTCAGGATTGACTGTCTCTGCATGGACGCCTGTTTCCGCTTTCAGGAGCACAGGGGCGATCTTGAACAGCCATGGGCGGTCAGCGGGTTTTTCCGCCGTAACCCGGATTTTGTCTGCCGCCCCCAGCATGACAAGAATCTCATTATGCGCAAACCAGAGATCAGCAATAAAGGCAGGGGTATCCTTGATCTCCACAGGGGTGCCGCTCATATCCACAACAGTTCGAGCCTGTGCTGTCAGGCTGAGTGAAGGGAAAAGGAGAGCGGTAGCCAATGCCGTGCCAAACAGGCCAGCCAGAAGAAAAGAGCGGCGGTTTCTGGAGCGTGAAAGCTTAAGCGCGCGCATGCAGACCTCAATAGAACTTGAGTATATACCATAGAATATGGATAGGCGGGACGCAATGCGCGCCAACAGGCCTTTCAGAGAACGAGGCAAAGAGGAGAGAAAGCCATGCGCCAACACAAAGTGATGCTGGGAGATAAGGTCCTTTACCAGGCGGCGCAGCTTTCTCATGCAAATCGGTTTGCAGAAGCCCGTCAGGCGGAGGGCGTTGCCTGTTACGTGGTACCGGATACCACACCCGGCAGACCGCGGAATGTGCGTATCAATTCGTTGACAGGGCAACCATATAAAAAGTCAGTTAGTTGTAAAGACACGGTTGCGCGGCGTCCTGCAACAGAGCTGGGTTAAGTATAGGCTGCGTGCTCCATCGCCAAGACCCAGAGATGCACGGAGCCGTCTTTTCCTTCTACGGTGGGCTGGGCATACTCTTTGGACCACTTTTGCGGTGTGACACGGCTTCTGAAACAAGAAGCGGAACAGAGCAGAGACCGAGGCAACGCCATGGGCCATAATTACGCAAAACCGCTGACATCTGGCCAGAAGATAGAACGGCTTCTGGCCCGTATTCCGCCATCATGGGTTATCAAACTGGAGCGCCAGACCGGCACTGCGGCATGGCGTGCGCTTGCTCATGCGCCAGATACGGATGGCGCATGGAGCGGTGAACATATGGACCCAGCTGATGCCCTGGAAGACACCTGGCGGCGTAACCGTACGGTTATGGCCTAGAGTGCTTTCTGCAAAGTCTTTGCTGTCAGTTAAAGGCTTTTCAGTTTTGAGAGAATTTCCGCAATGGTCTGGGGCGGCGGGGTGGCCACGGATACGCTGATGGCGTGTTCATCGGCTGCCGGGGGTTCCAGTGTTTGCAACTGGCTGGGAAGCAGGCTGGCCGGCATGTAATGCCCGGTGCGTGTTTGCAGGCGCTGGGCCAGAACGGCTTGATCGACATGCAGATAGATAAACAACGGATTCAGCCCCTCCCGCCGGAGCACATCACGGTAGGAGCGTTTGAGGGCGGAGCATGTCAGAATGCCGCCTGTTCCGTTCTGCTCACATTGCGCCAGCCATGCGTGGCAATGTTCCAGCCACGGCCAGCGATCCTCATCATTCAAAGGAATGCCTGCGGCCATTTTCTGCACATTGGCGGAGGGGTGCAGGGCGTCTCCTTCCTGAAACGGCCAGCCCAGTTCATTGCGCAGCCCTTCAGCGACTGTGGTTTTGCCGCAGCCGGATACCCCCATGATGACCAGAAGATGCTTCTTGATGCCTTCTGCCGCCGGTTGGGTGGGTAGAACCTGCTGGCTGCCCAGAATCTCGCTGCTTAACTGTGCGGCAGATCTCTCGCCGGGATGCAGAATGCGAATGCCTTCTGGCCCGGCTGTAATGGTCTGGGTGGCCATGTGGAGAAACAGGCCGTGCTCAATAACGCCCACAATATTGTAAATGTTCTGGCTCAGCGTATCGGGGTCTTCAATGCGACCGAACACACAATCCATGATCAGATTTTTTTCATCTGTCAGATAGAAGGAGCCATCCCGTTTTTTGCGGGGTGCCACCTGTGCGCCAAGGCGTGCAAGCCGGGCGGCGGCACTTTCCCATCCAAACGGCACAACCTCAACAGGAACTGGGCAGAGTGTGCCCAGATGGTCCACATATTTGCTGTTGTCGGCCACAACCACAAACTGGCGGGCGGCAGAAGCCACTATTTTTTCACGCAGCAACGCACCGCCGCGGCCCTTGACCAGATTTAATGTGCCGGGTTCGATTTCATCCGCGCCATCAATGGCAATGTCCAGATCTGGGTGTCGGCCAAAATCGGTAAGAGGAATCCCTTCCTCGCGGGCCTGCGCTTCTGTGGCGTCAGAGGTTGGAATGGCGCAGATGCGCAACCCTTCTTCCCGCATACGGCGGCCAAGTTCCGCTACAACAAAGACCGCTGTTGACCCTGTGCCCAGGCCTACGGCCATGCCATCCTGCACCAGGGAAGCTGCTCTGATGGCAGCCTGCTGTTTGAACTGTGCGGCAGGATCAAGTTGCGTTCCGGTCATGGCGTTTTCCTAGTTTTTTCTTCTTGGTCTCGTTATGCGTCAGGGCTGGCGGCGCGGTCCAGCACCCAGCGCAGGTCTCCCATAGCAGTAATGGCGCTGGCCGGGCAGGAGGGGTCTTGCGCACGCACTTTGGCAACAGCTTCTTTCTTGCCTGCGCCTTCTACCAGAAACACCACATGGCGGCTTGCATGAATGGCCGGATAGGTGAGGGTGATGCGGGTATAAGGGGCAGCAGGCGGCACGCAGGTGGCAACCCAGGCTGTCTGTTCCTTCAGAACCGGCTGGCCCGGAAAGAGGGAGGCGGTATGACCATCGCTGCCCAAGCCGAGCAGGTTGACGTCAAAGAGCGGACGATCAGCTTCAAACGTGTCTGCCCCATAGAACTGCTTCAGTCGCGTTTCATAAGAGCGGGCGGCATCTTCGGCTGTGCCAACGCCGGGCATGGGGTGCAGGTTTTCGGCGGGGACTGGCACGCGCGAGAAGAGCAGGCGGTGCATCATGCCGAAATTGCTGTCCTCATGGTCATGCGGCAGGAAACGGTCATCACCCAGAAAGAACTGCATCCGCGCCCATGGAAAACGGCTGGCATAGGGTTCGGTCGCCATCAGGCTATACAGGCTTTGTGGTGTACTGCCTCCTGAAAGGGCGAGGGCGAAAGGGCCTTCGTTTTTTTCCGTGGCAAGTTGCAGCAGCCAGTCTGCCAGATGCCGTGTGGCTTCCTCCCGGTCTGCAAAAACACTCACACTTCCTGTCCGAGTATCCTGTCCTGCCATGGTTTTAGTCCTCTCCTAGCACAAAGCGCTCTATGCCTCGGGCAAACCCTTCCTCCTCAGAGGATGCAGTTGTCCATGTGGCACTTGCCTTCACGTCTTCTGTGGCCTGCCCCATGGCAATGGACACGCCACTGGCACGGAACATCAGCACATCATTGGGTTGATCACCCACTGTCAGCATGGCGGTGGTCGGAACGCCCAGCAGCCGTTCAAGTGTATGCACAACGCCGCCCTTGTTGGCGTGCGGGTGAGTGATGTCAACATAGTAGGGCTGAGAAAGCGCGGCGGAGGCTTCTGTTCCCAGTTCTCGCTGCAATGTGCTCGCCACTGACTGCATCAGAGCAGCATCATCACTCACGCCGGTAATTTTCACGACGTCATCAAGCGCTGCGTCAAGATCCTGTGTTTCACGCGGGGGGAACTTCACGGTCCATTCTTCCCGCGCCACATGCGGGCCATGGGCATCAGGCACCAGCCATTCCGTGCTGGTGTAAATCCAGGCGGGAACCTGATGGTCTTTCAACAGGTCCAATGTTTTTTGCGCAGTGCTGCGGGGCAGGCGGAGGGCCTCAATCAGGCTGAGGTCCGGATGTACCATCATGCCGCCGTTGAACCCGGCCAAAGGGGCGGAAAGTTCTAGGGGCTGTACCAGCATTTCCATTCCTCGCGGAGGTCTGCCGGAGGTAATGGCGAAAATGATATTCTTTTCCCGCAGTGCATGAACGGCCCGAATGGCACGCGGCGTCAGGATTTTTTCCCGCGTGACCAGCGTGCCATCGACATCCGCCAGCACAAGACGGATATCATGCTGGGGAGTGGCCATGATGTCAGGCTCCGTGGGGAGTAGTGGCCTCAGGGGCTGTTTTGTCGGACGTGGGTTTTTCCACGCGCGGCAGAACCAGTTGCTCCATGGCCTTGGCCCAGCCGTCGTGATCGTTGCTGTCGGTCACAAAATGCGCGTGAGAGCGCACATGGTCCGTTGCCTGCCCCATGGCGATGGCCAGACCGGCCAGTTTCAGCATGGGGATATCGTTATTCATGTCTCCGATGCATGCCACTTCCGAGGGGGAAATACCGTAGAAGGCCGCAAGCTGGCGCAGGGCGTGGCCCTTGTTGGCGTCGGATGGGGTTATATCCAGAAACCATGAACTGGACCGGGCAACGCTGGCGCGGCCTTCCAGCAGGGAGCCAATTTCCAGTTCCTGCCGTTCAAGGGCCTCATAATCTGCGCTGGAGCCGGTGATTTTGCCAATTCCGTTCAGGGAACCGGCGAATGAGGACACAATATGCGGCTGCATGTGAATGGCGCGTTTTTCAGGCTCCACATAGGCTCCTGTTTCGTTTTCCACCAGCCATTCATGGCCGCGGAACAGCCACGCATCAATGTGATGCACTTTCAGCATGTCCAGCGCTTCCTGCACGGCTTCCGGGTCAAGAGAAAGCTGGGAGCGAATGGTGCGGTCGGCGTTGAAAATGGTGCCGCCATTCAGCGCGCCATAGGGTGTATCAATGCCCAGCACTTCAAAATACATTTCCATGCCATTGGGCGGACGGCTGCTGACAAGACAGACCGGAACGCCAGCCTCTTTCAAGGCTTTGATCGCCGCGATGCTGTGGTGCGTGACCTGTTTTTCTGGCGTGAGCAATGTGCCGTCCATATCGGACACCACAAGTTTGATGCGGGATGCCGGGGGCGGGAGGGCAGCCTGACGGGCGTTTTCGTTAACCATCATGCAGCTTCAACTCCCGATCACATCAAAAATAGGGTGCGGCTTTGCCTGTCAGGCTGAAAGGAAAGCCGCACCGGTAAAGGATGCGGTTAAAATACCGCGTTAGTCTTTGGTTTCAACATGGCCACCAAAGCCGAAGCGCATGGCAGACAACACTTTTTCCGCGTAGGTATTGCCGGAGCGTGAGCGGAAACGGGTAAAGAGGGCTGCTGTCATGACCGGAACGGGCACGGCTTCCTCAATAGCGGCTTCAATGGTCCAGCGGCCTTCGCCGGAATCATTCACCTCCCCGGAGAATTCGGAAAGTTCACCATTTTTGGTCATGGCCTGCGCCGTGAGGTCAAGCAGCCAGGAGGAGACAACACTTCCACGGCGCCAGACTTCGGCAATATCCGCCATGTTCAGAGAGAAACGTTCGTCTTCGGCCAGAAGTGGAGAATCCTTGCGGTACATGACGTCAAACCCTTCCGCAAAGGCCTGCATCATGCCGTATTCAATGCCGTTATGAACCATTTTGACAAAATGGCCTGATCCCGCCGGGCCACAATACAGATAACCCTGCTCAGCCCGAGGATCGAGGTTTTCCCCTTCGTCACGGCCGGGGGTGCGCGGAATATCGCCAATTCCGGGTGCCAGTGCGGCAAGGATCGGATCAATATGGTCGGCTGCGGCCTTGGGGCCGCCATACATCATGCAATAGCCGCGTTCCAGGCCCCACACGCCGCCGGACGTACCGACATCAATGTAATCAATGCCTTTTTCGCCCAGAACTTTGGCGCGGCGGATATCGTCCTTGTAATAGGTGTTGCCCCCATCAATCACGATATCGCCGCGCTGTAGCAGGCCGCACAGAGACATCACGGTTTCTTCCGTAATCTCGCCAGCAGGCAGCATGGACCAGACAATTTTTTTCGGGCCGCTCAGCTTGGCCACCACATCGGCCAGATTGCTGGCTGCTGTGGCGCGTCCGGCTTCTGCTCGGGCCACAATTTTTTCCACGGCGGAGGTGTCACGATCATACACCACCACGTCATGCCCGTGTCGTGTCAGGCGGACGGCAATATTGCCGCCCATTCTACCAAGCCCGACGATGCCGATCTGCATGCTGCGTTCCTTCTGTTCTGTTATCAGACTGCTTGGTGCACGGCTTTGGCCAGTTCGGCCAGACCGTCTTTCAGGCTGCCCCGAATATGCACGCGCAGAGCCCGGCGGCCACGTTCGGCCAGCACATCAAAATCTCCCCGCGCCTGAGCCGCTTTGACAACCCCGAAGGAGTAGTTCTCGCCAGGAACCGGCAGGTCATGGGCATCATCGGCTGTAATTTGCAGGAAAACGCCGGTGTTGGGGCCGCCTTTGTAGGCCTGCCCGGTGGAGTGCAGAAAACGGGGACCGAACTCGGCCGCTGTTGCTACGGTTTTGGTGTCACGGATTTTCAGGCGTGTGTGCTGAATCCATTCCCGCGTTGCGGTGTCCCGTTCGATATAGGCCAGCAGGGCGACATAATCCCCGGCTTTTACACGATCGAAATGGGCTTTCAGAATGGCTTCTGCGCTATCGCCTTTCAGGGCAGCGGCATTGGTCTTGTCTGCAAAGAAAGCAAACGGGCCGTGTTCCGCAAAAGGCTGTTCGGCAGGTAGTTTGCCGGTTTTGTTGTAGGCATCTGTCAGCTTGCGGGTTTCAACCTTGCTGGCTTCCACATCCGGCTGGTCAAACGGATCAATGCCCAGAAACGCGCCTGCGACCGCAGTAGCCAGCTCCCACCGGAAGAATTCCTGCGCAATCTGGCGTTTGCTGTGCAACGTGATGGTCACTACCGGCTGCCCGGCGTCAATCAACGTGGCAATGGCTTCATCCTGCTCATGCCGGTGTTCTGGTGCCAGACGCAGGTACACAAACAGACGATCCGTGCCATAGCGTTTGGGGCCGCCCAGTGTTTCTTCATCAATGGGGATAATGCCCTTGCCGTGCTTGCCTGTGGATTCCGCCACAAGCTGTTCCAGCCAGGCGCCAAAATCGGCAATCTGCGGTGTGGCGATAACGGTCAGTTTGTCATGCCCGAACTGCGTTGCGGCAACGCCCAGAATGGTGCCGAGCAATACGCCGGGGTTCTGGGCAGGGGGCACGCTGGCATCGCTCATGCGCACGCCGCGCAGAGCGTCTTCCAGAAACAGTTTGACCGGAATGCCAGAGGCTGCGGCGGGAACCAGACCGAAATTGGAGAGCACGGAATACCGGCCGCCAATCTGCGGTTCGCCAGCAAAAATTTTCCAGAAACCTTCTTTTTTGGCGAGGGCTTCCAGCTTGGAGCCGGGGTCTGTAATCGCGACAAAATGGCTGCCAACTTTCTCGCCCAGCGCCTTTTTGGCGAGGTCATGAAAATAGGCCAGCATGATGTTGGGTTCAAGCGTGCCGCCAGATTTGGAGGCAACGATGAACAGCGTGTTCGCCGGGTCAATTTTCTTGGCGTAGGTCGCAACCTGCTGCGGGTCCGTGCTGTCCAGCACATACAGGTGGCCAAAGCCTTCATGCTTGCCGAATGTTTCCGCCAGCACTTCCGGACCAAGGCTTGAGCCGCCCATGCCCATCAGCAGAACTTGTTTGAAACCACGGGCTTTGACTTCAGCCTGAAAGCTTTCCAGTTCGGCAACGTGGGCAAGGCGTTCATCAACCGTGTCCAGCCATTTCAGCCATTTGGCTTCCTCTCCGCCGGTCCAGACGGAGGCATCCTTGTTCCATAGCTTGCGGATGGTGCCGTTCTTGCGCCAATCGTCCAAGCCGTCCTGCACGGCCTTTTCCAGTTTTTCGGGTAGGGCGGTCTTGATGTCGGTCAGCTTGTCGGTCAGCAGGGTTTTCTGCTTTGCGGCGACAGAGCCCAAAAGGCCGTCAAACGCTTCCTCAAAGGAGGCGACGCCTTCATCAACCAGAATTTTTGTAACGCCTTCAAGGTTCAGCCCGAACCGTTCTGCTTCGGCCAGAACGTGGCGTGCGGCATCAATTCCTGTGCCGAGTGTTTCCTTGACGGTACCGTGGTCACGGAAAGCATCCATGGTGGCGGGGGGCAAGGTGTTGACCGTATGCGGACCAATCAGGTTGTCCACGTACAGGACATCACTATAGGCTTTGTCCTTGGTGCCGGTGGAGGCCCACAGAAGGCGCTGCGGTTGCGCGCCTGCAGCCGCCAGTGCTTTCCAGCGCGGGGTCTGGATAATTTCCTGCCAGTAAACATAGGCCAGTTTGGCATTGGCAATGGCCACCTTGCCACGCAGGGCCTGCAGGCCATCGGCGTTCTTGTCACCAGCTTTCACGCGGCGGTCTATTTCCGCATCAATCTTGCCGTCAATTCGGCTCACAAAGAAAGAGGCGACAGACGCCACGCCGGAGAGATCACCGCCTTTTTTATGCAGGTCTTCCAACCCGGAGAGCCATGCATCCACAACGGCCTTGTAGGCGGAAAGCGCGAAAATCAGTGTGACGTTGACATTGATGCCCGCTGCGATGGTTTCCCGAATGGCGGGGATGCTTTCCGGGGTGGCCGGAATCTTGATCATCAGATTGGGTTCAGCCACATCGGCCCACAGGCGGGCGGCTTCATGGGCCGTGCCTTTTTCGTCCCGTGCGAGATAGGGGGAGACTTCAAGGCTGACAAAGCCATCACGGCGTTTGGTCTGCTCGTAAACAGGGGCCAGAACATGGGCCGCTGTCTTGATGTCCTGCACGGCCAGTTTTTCATACAACGTGCCGGGGGAGACAATCTCCTGCGCCAGAACAGATTTGATCTGGGCATCATATTCCGTGCCTTCTCCCATGGCTTTCTGGAAGATGGCAGGGTTGGAAGTAACACCACGCACATCATCAGTCTGCACCAGGCGCGCCAGAGACCCGTCTTCCACAAAGGAGCGGCGGATGAAGTCCAGCCATGGAGACTGTTGAACCGCTGCCAGAGCCTGTAACGGGTTAGCCCCCTGAGTGTGTGAAGCAGTCATGTTTAACGTCCCTTATCTGCTGCACTCCTGCCCGGAATAGGGCAGGAGTGCATTCCAAGTGCATCTGTATGGCGCGTGGCGGAGCCACGTCCGGCGTTAACGGGCCTGACGGCGTGCGGCATCCAGAACGGCTTCTGGTGTAAAGCCGAACTTTGCCATCAGTTTGCCCGCCGGGGCGGAGGCCCCAAATCCGTGCATGGCAATGATCTCACCACTGAAGCCAGTGTAGCGGTCCCACCCGATAGGTGAGGCGGCTTCAATGGCAACGCGGCCCGTTATGGAAGGCAGTAGCACGCTATCACGGTAGGATTGTGGCTGGGCTTCAAACAGTTCCCAACTTGGCATGGAGACCACGCGCGCCGGGATGCCGTCCTTGCTCAGCGTTTCATAAGCGGAAACAGCCAGAGACAGTTCACTTCCCGAGGCAATCAGAATCACCTTGGGTGTTTCCTTGCTGTCTGCCAGCACATAAGCGCCTTTCGCAACGCCGGAGGCCGGAGCGTAACGGCTGCGGTCCAGCGTAGGCAGGTTCTGGCGGCTGAGTGCCAGAGCGACCGGGCCATCCTGCTTGGCAATCAGGAAGCGCCATGCTTCCGCAACTTCATTTGCATCACCGGGGCGGATGGTGGTCATGCCCGGTGTGGCACGAAGCTGCACAAGCTGTTCGATTGGCTGATGGGTTGGCCCGTCTTCACCCACCCCGATGGAATCATGGGTGAACACATATGTGACCGGCTGCTGCATGAGGGACGCCAGACGGATGGGTGCCTTCATGTAATCAGAGAAAATCAGGAACCCGGCGCAGAACGGGCGCAGACCATAGAGGGCCATACCATTTACAATGGCTCCCATGGCGTGTTCACGCACACCAAAGTGGAGGTTCCGCCCTGCATAGGAGCCGTTCCATTCCTTGGGCTGGAAGCTTTGCTCGCCTTTGAGAAGGGTTTTGGTGGAAGGGGCAAGGTCAGCAGAGCCACCCAGCAGCCACGGCAGGCGACCCGCCACAGCGTTCAGCACTTCACCAGAGCTGGCGCGCGAGGCAATGCCTTTTTCGCTGGCCTCATAGGTCGGGATGTCTGCATCCCAGCCCTCCGGCAGGGTGCCGCTGAAAATACCATCCAGTTCAGCGGCCAGTTCCGGGTAATCTTTACGGTAAGCCGCGAACAGTTTTTCCCACGCTGCGCGGGCGGTTGCGCCACGTGTGCCAAGGCCCTGCTGCATGTGGGGCAGAACGCCGTCAGGCACATAGAAGCTTTTGTCTTCCGGCCAGCCGTAGGCTTTCTTGGTTTCCCGAATTTCTTCCGCACCCAGCGGCTCGCCATGGGCTGCGGCCGTGCCTGCCTTATGCGGTGCGCCCCAGGCAATAACAGAATGTACAAGGATAAAGGTGGGGCGGGTTGTCTCTGCTTTGGCTTTGGCCAGAAGGTCTTTCAGGGCTGCGGTATCGTTCGCGTCCTTCAGTTCCAGCACCTGCCAGCCATAGGCGGCAAACCGTTCACCCACATTTTCTGTCAGGGCGATATCGGTGGACCCTTCAATGGAGATACGGTTGGCATCGTACATCCAGATCAGGTTGCCCAGTTTCAGATGTCCGGCGGTTGAGGCGGCCTCGCTGGAGATTCCTTCCATCATGTCGCCATCCCCACACAGGGTATAGACATGGTGGTTGAACAGCTCAAAACCCGGCTTGTTGTAGCGGGCGGCCAGCCATTTCTCGGCCATGGCCATACCCACCGAATTGCCACAGCCCTGACCCAGCGGGCCGGTTGTGGTTTCAACGCCCGTGGTGTGGCCGTATTCTGGATGCCCGGGTGTTTTGGAATCAAGCTGGCGGAACTGCTCAAGGTCTTCCACCGTCAGGGCAGGGGCGTTGGTGACCTTGCCCTGTTTGACCTGCCGAACACCGGCCAGATAAATGAGGGAATAGATCAGCATGGACGCATGGCCGATGGACAGCACAAAGCGGTCACGGTTCGGCCACAGCGGGTCTGCCGGATCGTAATTCAGCACATCCTGCCACAGGGTATAGGCAACAGGAGCCAAGGCCATGGCTGTGCCCGGGTGCCCGGAATTGGCTTTCTGCACAGCATCCATGGAAAGGGTGCGGATGGTGTTGATGCACAGGTTATCGAGACTGGCCGTCCCGCCGGCTTCCGCACCGTCTGGTGCGCGGAGAGGGGTGGGAAATAAGGCACGCATGCTAACCTATCCTCCAGAGTGGGCTTCTTCCGGCCCGCAAAATATTCTGGAGCCCGTACACTGCTTTATAGAACAAAAAGCGGCTGTTGGCTCCTCAAGGCTCCGCACATTCACACGGTCAGGTGTTGCTCGGCAAGAGAGCAGGCGCAATCCTGATGAAGCAGGGACATAAAATGCGGAATGGTCTTCTGCATGTAACGCCGGAAAAACCTGCGGGCTGCATGAGAACTCAGGGCATGGGGCCATTATTTTTCTGCATCTGAAACTGGGTGGGGCGCGGAAGAAAACTAGGGGAGCCCTCTTTAATGGGAGCTTGGTGCCTTTGTTGGGGCGGATAGCCTGATCAGGTGAGGGAAGATTGAGCAGAGGAGGATGTCATCACAAACCTGTGATGACGGTCTGATGAGGCGCGACGCATCATACTCGCGAGAGTGTAATCTGCTCTGCGGGAAGGAAACGCTGCACAGGATGGTGCGTTTGCGTTATAGAGTTTTATGCGCGGTGCAATGCTTACCTTGGGGTGCGTCGCTGACTGCGCGCTTGTTTTGCAACCCGTAAACACTTTAACCGGAGGTTGGTCATGACAGAGGTTTCTTCTCAGGACCCCCGTTTGCAGGACTCCATGCCCGCAGGCGCAGAGGCCGCGGCAAGTGGGTTTACACAACAGCAGATTGAAGCCTTGTTCATTAACGCCGCGCGTGAAGGGGATGCAGAACTTCTGGCAAGTTTTCTTGAAGCCGGAATGGACCCCAACCTGCGCGCTGAAAAAGGATATACGCCCCTTATTCTGGCGGCTTACAACGGCAATATAGATGCTGTTTCAGCCTTGCTGAAAGGCGGAGCCAAGCCTGATCTGCAAGATGAAAAAGGGGCAACTGCACTGGCTGGGGTGGCCTTCAAAGGCAATCTGCCGATCGCGCGCCTTCTGCTGGAAGCAGGGGCCGGGGTTGATGTGCCCAATAGTGTTGGCCGTACGCCGCTGATGTTTGCCGTAATGTTCGGGCGGGATGACATGGCCAAGCTGCTGCTGAAAGCCGGCGCCTGCCCAACCCGCCGTGATGGAGAAGGGCTGAACGCGCAGGATCTTGCACGCAGGCAGGGGAACACCGTTCTTGCAGGCCTCATGAAACAGGAAACACGCGCAGCCTCCTGACGGAACTGGGCGTGTTGAGACGCGGATTGAAAAGATCGTCCGTCAGTTTGGAAGAGCCGTCAGGCTGGTCTGGCGGGGTGTCCGTGGCTGAATGCTGAGGGTTTTTGTCTTCATGGGTCGTGGGGTCTTTAAAACTGCTTTTTTAGGTTCTGCAAAATCCTTCCTCTCGCCTGTGTCGCAGCTTTTCCGGTAGCGTCTTTGGGTGATTAGAGTGCTGGCAGGCGTAACAGAGCCCATTGTCCGCGTAGGATATAGGGCGGAGGGATCTGCTTCTTGATTGGCAGGGTTTTCAGTCGGGGCGGCATCAGGTAGGGGAAAGGGCGGCCACTTTTGGGTCGCCTCTTTTTTTGCGGATAGTTCAGCATGAGCCGTTTCTGGAGCCCCCTTGTCCATAGTCTGACGCCCTATGTGCCGGGTGAGCAGCCCAAACTGGCTGATCTGATCAAGCTGAACACCAATGAATCTCCCTATGGTCCGTCTCCGCGTGCGCTGGAGGCCATGCGGGCCACAGCGGATGAGAGCATGCGCCTGTATCCTGACCCGGAATGTCTGGCCCTGCGCACGGCGCTGGGGAAGCGTGTCGGGTTGCCGCCCGAGTATGTGTTTGTCGGGAACGGGTCTGATGAGGTGCTGGCGCACGCGTTTCAGGCGTTGTTCGCACATGGGGACCCGCTGCTGTTCGCGGATGTGACGTACAGCTTCTACAAGGTGTATTGCGGCCTGTATTCTTTGCCATACAGGCTTGTGCCGCTGACAGATGATATGCGTATCCGGGTGCAGGATTATACAGGCCCTTGTAGTGGCGTGGTGCTGGCTAACCCCAACGCGCCCACCGGGGTTGCTCTGGGGTTGGATAAGATCAAGGCGTTGCTGGCCATGCATCCGGACCGTGTGGTGCTGGTGGATGAAGCCTATGTGGATTTTGGTGCGGAAAGCGCTGTAACCTTGGTGAAAGACTATCCCAATCTTCTGGTGGTGCAGACGTTCTCCAAGTCTCGGGCTCTGGCTGGTGCGCGCGTCGGGTTTGCATTCGGTCAGCCGGACCTGATTGAAGCGCTGGTGCGCGTCAAGGACAGCTTTAATTCCTACCCGCTTGACCGTATTGCGCAGGCGGGTGCAACGGCTTCTGTTGAAGATGAAGCGTGGTTTGAGCAGTCCGTTCAGAAGGTTATTGCGTCCCGCACCAGTTTGACCTCCGGCCTGCAGGGACTGGGGTTTGACGTCTTGCCTTCACAAGCCAATTTTGTTTATGCTTATCCTGCTGATCGTGATGCGGTGCAACTGGCGGCGGCCCTGCGGGAGCGCGCCATAATTGTTCGCCACTTGCGTGGTCCGCGCACATCATCGTGGTTGCGTATTACGGTTGGGACAGACCAGCAGTGCGCTATGCTGCTCTCTGCCTTGCGGGATATCCTGCACCGCAATACCTGAACAGGCTCTCACCGTCGTGCCGACAAGGCTGCGGCGGTTAGGCGTGTTTTCTGTATCAATAATCAGGATCGCTTGTTCTCCCCTTTGCTGAAAGAGCGGGAGAGGAAGTGCGTTATATGTGTGCTCTGTTGTGGTGTGGTGCCACATCCGGGCGTGTTTGAGAGATGGAGTTTTACCCCCATGCGTGCCTTTCATGGTCAGCTTTCTGATAACCAGCCCATCCGCCGCAATCTGGCCGAAAAGCAGAAACAACTGCGCGACCTCAAGGAAACTCTGGCGGGTATGAAGTCTCATACGTCTCCGGCCTTAAAGGAGAGCGTGCGCAAGCGTATTGCCCAGCTTGAAGCCGAAATCAGTGCGGCTCCGGTGTTGAAATCCGCCCAGAAAACCTCTGCACCGCGTCAGGGAGCCGGAGCGCCGCAGGGGCGTCGACCTGTGCGTGGGCGGTAAGGGGTAGATTGGGAGAGCCGTATTTTGTAACCCCGCCACCTCGTGATATGTAGCGGGCGACTCTGCAATGGCAGGCTGAAATGCCTTTTCAGGAAGCAGTTCAGCCGCCTCAGGGGCAAAGGTCATCATTTCGGGAAGTAGGGAGTAGAGTGATGGCCGGAACCACCTCGTCCACTATGCCTGATCTTCTCTCGGAAGGTGGCACCTTGCTGCGTGATGGCCTGATCTGGGCCATTTTCTGCCGCCCCGGGCAGGAACCTCTGGAACTGGACCGTGAAGTGGTCTCCCATAGGCTGGCGACAGGCGTTTTCCCGCCTGAAATTGCTGCCATGGAAGGCTGGGCCTGGTTTCATTTTGATATTGTCCACACCCTCTCCCGCGCCCAGATTGAGAGCATTCCGTCTCTTCCCGAGGAAGTGCGGCAGGTTCTGACCAATCTGGAACGCAGCATCCGTCTGGATAATGAGGATGAGACGGTGTTTGGCGCGCTACCCGCGTTTGATGATACCACCACGGATGATGACCGTAATGTCAGCACATGGCGGTTTGCACTTCAGCCCGATTTGCTGATTACTACCCGACGGCACCCCATTCCGGCGCTGGGGGTTGTGTTTCATGAATTGCAGCGCGGTCTGGTGCCACGTTCTCCGGCTAATCTGGTTGATCGTGCCCTGCTGGAATTTGCTGATACGCTGCGGCGTGATTTTGCGCGGCTTGATGATCAATTGGATCGGGCAGAAGATGTGTTGCTCATGCTGGATCGGGACACGGATCTGGGCCGTATGAGTGGGCTTCTGGGCCTTGTTCGGCGGCGCTCTACGGAGTTACGCCGGGTGCTGGCTCCTGTTGATCGTATTTTCCGCGATGAAGAACTTGAACTGCCGGAATGGGCTGAGGACGATCTGCGTGACCGCTCCCAACGGCAGGTTCATGCAGCGCTGGATGACCTTTTAGCCTTGCAGGACCGTGCCCGGTCCCTTCAGGATGAACTCACATCCAATCAGGCGGAAGAAACCAACCGTCGGCTGTATATCGTGTCTGTCGGCACAACCTTGATGTTGCCTGCCACCTTTGTGACCGGCTTTTTCGGTATGAACACAGGCGGAATGTTCCTGACGGATGGCTCCTGGGGCACGGTAGAGGCGGGCGGTCTGTGTTTTATTATCATGCTTGGCACCTGGTTTGTACTGAAGCTGACAAAGCTGCTCTGATTTTGGACTCGGCCCGGGCATTTTGCAGGGCGAGCTCGCGTTCAAAGGCGTAAGAGCCTTTCTGCCCGCAGTGTTTTACAGGCATGGTCTGACGTAGGGGGCTTGAGTGTAAAAGGTACCTGGAGCCTGATAGAGACTTCTAACAAAAGAAAAAAATTCGTTTTTTCTTTTTAAAGAGCAAGTCAGAGCGTCTCAAGGAGAGAAATGGTCGCTCTCCGGTCAGGTAATGGTTTGGTTAATTTTTTATGAAATCCGGCCTTGTGCAGGTGAAATACATAAAATTCCGCGTTTAATACGGGGTATCGCAACTCACCTCGTGGTTCCCATGCTCCATTTTGCTCCGTATTCGGTGCTCTCGCTTCTGGCGCTGACCATCTGTTTTCTGCTGGTCTGCGTTTTTGAATTTGTTAACGGCTTTCATGATACGGCTAATGCCGTTGCCACGGTTATTTACACGCATTCCCTCAAGCCCAAGCAGGCCGTGCTCTGGTCTGGCCTCATGAACTTCATCGGGGTGTTGGCTGGCGGTATCAGCGTGGCTTACGGCCTTGTTGAACTGCTTCCCGCAGACGTGCTCTCTCCCCCTAACGGTGACCCCGCCGTGCCCATGCTGATCGCCCTGTTTGGCACAGCGCTGGCGTGGAACCTGTTTACCTGGTGGTTTGGTATTCCCAATTCCAGTTCGCACTGCGTCATTGGTGCTCTGATTGGTGTGGCGATTGGGGATGCGTTTCTGCATGCCCGTGGACTGGGCAACAGTGTTGACTGGTCCCAGATCTGGAAAGTGCTGCGGGCGCTGGCAATTTCCCCCATTCTAGGGTTGGTGGGGGCCGGGCTGCTCTACACCCTCATGAAACTGGTGATAAAGGACCCGGAACTGTATCAGCCGTCGCAGGGTGAAAAGCCACCGCATAAATTTGTGCGTGGCCTGCTGATCCTGACCTGCACGGGTGTCAGCTTCTCCCACGGCAGCAATGATGGTCAGAAAAGTATCGGCCTGATCATGTTGACCATTATCGGTATTCTGCCCGCTACCTTTGCACTCAGCCCCAATGCGGCACCGCATATTGCCCAGATCGCGCCTCAGGCTGTCATCGCTGCTCCGTTGATTGACAAGTATGATCATGATGGCCTGCGTGATGAAGCCGTGCTTTCAGCCAACCGTTTGCAGCAGACAGACCCGGAAAAGGTTGTTCCGTCCATGCTGCGGGCTGATATTTACGAGGTTATTGCTGGCCTGAAAGCCGTGACCAACAACCCGGATGCCTCTGCTGCTGATAAGAAAACAGCCAAGGATATCAGTGCTACCCTGCGTCCTACTGTGGAATATGCGCCATGGTGGGTGCGTCTGCTCAGCGCGCTGTGCCTCGGTCTGGGCACAATGATCGGTTACAAGCGCATCGTGCATACGTTGGGTGAGAAAATTGGCAACACCCATCTTACACCGGCACAGGGCGCTTCGGCAGAACTGGTGGGTGCAGGTCTGATTGCCACGGCTGGTTATACTGGCTTGCCCGTATCAACCACGCATATCATCACGGCTGGTATTGCTGGCACCATGATAGGTTCAGGAAGCGGCATCAACCCGGCCATGCTGACCAAAATTGCGCTGGCTTGGATCTTCACACTGCCCATTACCATCGCGATTGCAGCATCGCTGTTTTATGTGATGAGCATGTAAATACGCGCCGCCTGAAGTGGCATTGTGTCGTTAAGGAAATTCCTGCCTAAGCTTTTGTGCTGGCAGGGATTTTTTTGACCACAGCAGGGGCCTTGCAGATGTCCGATGTATTATTCTGGCGTCGCACAGGGCGGAGGGAGCGATGGATGCCTCTAGATATGGCTTGCAAGAGCGCGGCTTATTCTAAAATACGCAGCAGAAAGGACTGTTTTCGAGCCATACACGCATAAGGCGGAGCGTCTCAGAGGACGGGTTTGCCGCACCTGTCACGCGCTGCGGGGCGCGAGAAGGATCATCAAGGCTCCTCCCAGACAGATCAGTGCTCCCAGTATTTCCCACCTGTCTGGGCTTCTCCCTTCCACTAGGCGCATCCACAGGAGAGAGGCGGTGATATAGACGCCGCCATAAGCGGCGTAGGCCCGGCCTGCGCTGTCAGAATCAATGCGGGTCAGCACGATTGCGAAAAACAGAAGGCTGAGCACACCCGGCGCCAGCAACCAGGCCGAGCGTCCTTCTTTCAGCCAGAGCCAAACGGCGAAGCATCCGGCAATTTCAGCGAAACCTGCCAGCAGATAAATGACCAGAGGTTTCAGAAACAGCATGCCGCCTTCTGTTAGGCTGAGGACGCAGCAGAGGCACGATAAGCCTGCATAACGTCCCTGGTCGGGCCATCCATGCGGATACGGCCTGCTTCCATCCATACCAGCCGTGTGCACCATTTTTCCAGAACACCCAGCGCGTGGGAGGTAATGACCAGAATATCCGTGCCATTCACTACAGAGGCGAGGCGTTTCTCCGCTCGTTCCTGAAAATGCACATCTCCCGCCATGAACCATTCATCCATCAACAGGATCTGAGGCGTCATGGTGGTGGCAATGCCAAACCCCAGCCGGATACGCATGCCAGTAGAATAGAGGCGCACAGGCAGATCCAGAAAGGTTTCAAGCTGGGCAAAGGCTTCCACATCCTGCTCCAACTGTTTGATCTGCGCGGTAGTCATGCCCTTATGGCGGCCCATCAGGGTGATGTTCTCACGCCCTGTCAGTTCCTGATTCATACCAGAATTGACATCAAGCAAAGCAGCAACCTGCCCGTGAATATGCACATTCGGAGCATCGGGCATGTAGATGCTGGCCAGAACGCGCAGAAGAGTCGATTTGCCCGCGCCGTTATGACCAATCAGCCCCACGCGTTCGCCCGCGCGGATGTGGAGGGAAACATCCTCCAGTGCCTGCACATATACGGTGCCACTTTCACCGGGTCTTAGCTGGACCTGACCACCAGTACGAGGGCCAGTGGCGTTGGTGAGAATGGACTTACCCCGCTTGAACAGCATTTTCTTGAGGGAGCGAGCCCCTCCATGAAAAATAGGGAAATCAAGGGAGAGGTGATCAATATCAATGCGGGAAGTGCCATTGGGCACACGCCGAGTCTGAAGAGGAGAGGTGCTCATACCCAGAATGCCAGCCGGTTGCGGGAGCGGGAGAACGTAAACAGCGCCAGCAGACAGAGGAGCACGCTACCGCCAAGAGCGATCAACCACGCCATTCCACTGGGAAGTTGGCCAAGAAAGGGCCTGCGCACAATTTCAAGCATGGAATAAAACGGGTTCAGATACAGCCACCATGCAGCGGAGCCAAGCTGTTTTGGCTCCCAGATGATAGGGGTAACGTAAAACAGGATCTGCAGAAGACTGCCAACAATGGGAGGAATATCCCTAAAACGTGCGCACACAGAGCCCAGAAGCAGGCAGAACGCCACACAGTCCAGCAGCCACAGAATAAGGGCAGGGAGGGCAAGTAGCATGGTTATACCAGGCCACACACCCATGATGATAAAAACGGCCACGGGAACAACAACCGTATAGCTGAACATGATACCGCACCGGATTGTGGTGCGCAAAGCCTGCACCGTGTACGGCATTGTGACCGAGCGGAGGGTTCCGGCGGCGCGGGTGAAGGTGCTGCAGCTTTCCTGAATGAGGGTGGAAAGCCCGTTCTGCCACAGAATCAGCGAAATTGAGATGTAGGGCAGATAATCGTGTATGTTCAGATGAAAAAGCTGGGAATAGATAACCCCCATGGCGCCAACCATTACCGCCGTTGTGAGCGTGAGCCAGAAAGGCCCGAAGGTTGAGCCGCTATATTGCAGCCGCACATCCAGCCAGCCCAGAGTTGTTGCCAAGCGCCACAAAGCGCAGGCCTCTGCAATATCCTGGCACGCAAGCAGGATGCGGGATTTTTTTGCGCTCCACTCTTCTGGTTCTCCAGAATGCTGGGGAGCGGGCGCAGAACGATCCGCGGCAAATGTCTGCTCGGGGGAGGAGGAACTGACCATCATGCTTTCTCGCCTATCCGATCAGGCTTGCGCCTGCAACTCTCAGCTCTCACGCCATATGCTTCCTGCGCATGACGTGTTGCATGGAAAAGAATGGCGTTATAAACATTCAGGAAAGATTTTTTCCAAATACTTTCAGGAGGATTTCCGGGTCGGCCGGTGCTCCTCGTCTTTCAGGCAGGGCGGATATAATTCATGACATCCAGGCCATCTTTCTGTTCCGGTGCTTTCCTGGGCCGGCGCAGTGGCAGAATGCTGCGTCGTGTTTTCGGCACATCGCCAGCACTTGGTCTTCTGGCCTTGCTGGCCGCCTGCGCGGGCCAGCCGCGGCCAGGGGATGCCCCTACTATGCCTGTAGCAGAGGAAGCCGCGCAGTATCGGGCGCATGCCCGGTCCTACTACGCGCCGCCGGGTCCGCCCGAAGATCCGTGGGGGCCGTATATTCAGGAGGCCGCCAAACGGTTTGACGTGCCGGAAGCCTGGGTCCGGGCCGTAATGCAGCAGGAATCAGGGGGGCGCCTGTTCCATAACGGTCAGTTTGTCACATCGGTTCCCGGCGCCATGGGGCTGATGCAGCTTATGCCGCCCACCTACGATGAAATGCGTTACGCCTACAACCTTGGCGATGACCCCTATGAACCGCATGATAATATCATGGCGGGCACCGCCTATCTGCGGCAGATGTATGATATCTACGGGTCTCCCGGTTTTCTGGCCGCCTACAATGCGGGACCGGGTCGGCTTGAAGATTTTTTGACCCGCAACCGCACCCTTCCGCGTGAGACCCGCAATTATGTGGCGTCCATAGGCCGCAAGATTGTCGGAATTTCTCCGTCCAATCGGTCTCAGGCCGATATTCTGGTCGCCAGCCACGATTCCATGGCTCTTGCCTACCAGCCTGTGCAGACCAATCCTGAAACCAGTGCGGTACGGACTGCCTGGGCCCGCAGGCGGGAGGGAAGTGCCGATACGCAGCCCGTGCAGGTGGCTGAGGCCGCCAATGATGGCAATGCACCCGTCACGCCGTCTTATGGGGCAGACTGGCATCCCGTTGCGCATTCAGGCTCCAGCATAGCGGCTGCCACAAGCCGGAATGATGTCAGTGCGGCTTGGGCCAAACGGCTTGGTGCAGGCGCGGCAACCTCCGAGCCGGTACAGGTTGCGCAAGCGGTCGATTCGTCCGAACCTGTTGACAATCCCATTGCTGACCCTGCGGCGCAGGAAGAAGCGACGCCCGCGCATGTTGTGCGTGTGGCGGCTTCCACCCCTGCTCCGGCAGCTCGGCAGAATGGCCATAATTTTCATCTGGTCACGCCTGCCATGGCTGAACCCGCACCGTTGTTGACCCGTAAGGCGCGGACTGCTGCGGCGCGCGACTGGGCTATTCAGGTGGGGGCTTTTGGCTCTGCGTCCATGGCGCAGCAGGCGACAGGGCAAGCCAGAACCCGTGCCAACTCGTCCCTTTCTGGGGCAAAGGTGCAGGTGGCTGCGGTGCAGGTGAACAAAAGCCGCCTTTACCGGGCACGACTCACCAATCTCTCGCACGAAGATGCCGTAGCAGCCTGCCGTCATCTGAGCGGATGTGTGGTTGTGTCCCCCTCTTCCCGCTCCTAAGCGTTAAAAGGCCAATCTCGGGCCGGTATGGCCCGAGAGAACAAGGGCGTGGAGCAGGAGGATTATCTTTATGCTCCACGCAATCCTTCTATCGACGTTAAGATTACTTCTTCTGATCAGCGTTTTTGGATTTCGCCGTTGCGTCTGGCAGGGGTGCGTTTTCCCGGCCCGAATAGCGGTCAATAATCTGGTCCACTGCCGCCGCAGCTTCCTGTGCAGCAACAACGGCCACATCCCCCCAATACTGGTCCAGAGAATGGGCTTCGATATCGTGAAGCTGGGTGGCGGCTCCTGCTTCCTTCCCCGCTTTATCCAGCACTTGCCAGACAATCTCGATGTGTTCCTGAGGATGGCCGGTAGTGCCTGCAGGGCCCGGTGTCAGCTTGACGTGACTTTTGACCGTGAAATCGGCATTTTCAGGCGAGTTCTGCAAGGTGTCCGGCGTATTGCGGAAGGAGGCGGCAAATGCGCGGGAAAGAGAGATGTCGCCATCGCCCGGGGCACCGGTTACACCCGTGAAGTAGACACGCGCGGCCCGATGTTTCAGGCTGTGCGGGTCCTTTTCCATATCATCCGCCTGAATACCCGTCAGGACAGAGGCAATGCGCGGGGCAGCATCAGCCGCTACAAGGTTGAGCATCTGCGCATCGGCCGTTGACCATTGCTGTGCGGGTACGGGGGCACCTTCCTGTGTGGCCCGGATCTCGTTCTTGGGGGTCATGACAACATAGAGAGGCACAACCTGACCGCCCCGCATTTCTGCGCGCACTTTCAGCCACCAGTCTCCCTTGCGTACAGGCTGGGCCATGGCTGGAATGGTCTGCTGCAAGAGTTCTGCCGCCAAATCCTTGGCCCAGACCTGCGCACCATCATTGGGGAGTAGAGAGTCCGTGGGGGTGGGAATATCCAACCGGGAGGGGGGCGCGTTGGCTGCAAGCTGTTGGGCTTCTTTCCCCGGATTGGAAAAAGGATGAGGCACATCCAGACAGCCGCCAAGCAGAAGAAGAGCGGAAAGGGGAAGGGCAGTCTGGCGGAAGAAAGACATCATCCGTTCTGGGCTCCGGGCGCAATGACAGAAATCTGGTGTCCGATGGGGCCTCCTCCTGCCAGAGTGCGCCTCCGGTGGCTGAAAAAGCGTTTCTCATCCCGCATGGTATCTACGCCCAGAGCCACGGCGTGGCCAACGCCGGCCCGTTCCAACCGGAACACGCACCATCCGGCCAGATCAAACTGGTAATGGTTGGGGCGTTGGCCCGGCGCAAAAAAACGAGCAGCCTGTGGGTCAGCGGAGACAATGGCGTGGTGCATGTCCTCGCCTGTTTCATAGCTTTCCTGTGCAATGCAGGGGCCAACTACGGCCCGTATGTCTGCCGGGGTTGCGCCCAAATCCTGCATGGCGTTCAGGGTTGCTTCAAGAACTCCGGCCAATGCACCACGCCATCCAGCATGGGCAGCCCCCACCACACGGCCATCGGCCGAGGCAAACAGCACGGGAGCGCAATCTGCGGTTATGGTGCCTAGCGCAACATCCGGGCGTGTGGTGACCATGGCATCAGCTTCTTCTCCCGCTCCAAACGGCCAGGGCTCAGTTACCGTGATAACGCGCTTGCCGTGAACCTGCGTAACGCCGAGCAGATTGTCTGCGGATACGCCGATCCACTGCGCAACACGGCGGCGGTTTTCCGCCAGATTGGCCGGATCATCCCCTGCGCGGGTTGAGCAGTTGAGGCTGGCATAGGGGCCGGTGGAGACCCCGCCTTCACGCGTAAAAAACCCGTGCCGTGTGCCGGACAGCAAGGGGCTGGTTAAAGGAGAAGGCTTAGTGCCAGAAGGCTGAGAGGTGCTGGGGCGGATGCCGGAGGTCATGCAGCCGGTCCTTTCATAAAGCCGGGAGGCGCAGGCAGGGTGGGGCTGGTGAGCGCCAGAACGCGGAAAAGGTGCCCCATTTTTTCCGGTGCCGCCAAGCGTTGGGCACCACTGCGGAGCATGGCGGCGTCTTCCTCGCTGGCATGGGTTGCAAGCTGTTCGGTCCGTTCCATCAGTCCTAGAGCACGTAAAAACGTCCCTTGTGTGACCGCCCCATAAGTTTGAGCACCCGCTTGCTGCGCTTGCGCAGCAAAAGCTGTGAAATCAACATGGGCGGTCAGGTCGGCTTCCCCGGCGGCTTCAAGGGGGTGGGCCGGGCGAGCATGCCGCAATGCCTGCAGGGAGTCTCCGGTCAGGCTGGAAGAATGGCCGTAATCAAGAAACAGAGCTGCTCCCGGTGTGTGGCAGAAGCGCTGGCCGAGCATCTGGGCCACAGCGAGGGCAGGTTCACAAACCTCCACCACGCTGTTGTCTTCCAATGTTCGGCCATCTGGCAGAACTGGTGGGGGGCAGGGAGCCAGGCAGAACAATGCACCTTGGACATAGCGTTCCTGCCAGCCGTTCTTGGGGTTGTGTTCAAACTGGCGGATGGGGAGGGCATCGAGAAATTCATTGGCTAGTAGGATCATCGGTCCGTCAGGCAGGCTTTCCAGCGTGTCATGCCAGGTGGGGTGCGTGTAGCGTGCCAGGGCGGCCTGCTGAGCTTTTCGCATCAGCGGGGAGGTTTCAATCAGATGCACCTCAAGGGACTGGGCAAAAGCTGGCACCTGCTTGGAAATCAACCGCAGGGCATCCGCCATCAAGGTGCCGCGCCCGGGTCCTGCTTCTGCAAGAATGATGCGGTTCGGGCGGCCCATGCTAACCCAGACCATGGCGGCCCATGCCCCCAGAAGTTCCCCGAAGACCTGCGAGATTTCAGGCGCAGTGATGAAGTCCGATAGCAAGGGGTGCGTTGCGTAATAGCGGGCATTGGCGCGCGCCATGAACACATCCAGCCGTTCGGCTTCGGGGGGGAGGGGAGGCATGGTTCGCAGTCTCAGGATTCAGCGGTTTCAGCATCCGTAAGCGGCAAACCTGCATAAACGGGGCTGCGGCGGGCATGCAGGATCAGCGCACCACCAGCGATAATCATGGGAATGCACAGTAATTGCCCCATGGTCAGCCCGCCCGGCAGGAAGCCGAGAAAGGAATCTGGCTCACGGAAAAATTCGCAGAAACTGCGGGCACAGCCGTAACCCACAAGAAACAGCCCGGCCAGAAAGCCGGGGCGTTCGCGCAGGCTCTGTTTGCGAGAAGCCGCGAACATGACCAGAAACAGCAGCAGGCCTTCTGTCAGCGCTTCATACAGTTCGGAGGGATGGCGGGGAATGCCCCCGGCATCCGGAAAAATCATGGCCCAAGGCAAGCTGGCTGGCGCTTCCCGCCCCCAGAGTTCGCCATTGATGAAGTTGGCAATCCGGCCCAGCCCCAGCCCGATTGGTACGGCCACCGTAACGCGGTCAGCAAAGGCAAGAAAATTGATGCGATTGTACCAGGTAAACAGCGCCATGGCGATAATCACGCCAAGCGCCCCACCATGGAAAGACATGCCACCCTGCCAGACTTTGAGAATGGCGAGAGGATGCGTGAGGTAATAGCCCGGCTGGTAGAAAAGGATATAGCCCAGCCGTCCGCCCAACAGCACGCCAAGGGTGACCCACCCTAGAAAATCATCAGCCTGTTCTGCTGTGCCGGCTCGGGGCGCCAGCCTGACGAGCCGCCGAAGCAGGGCGATGCCCAGCACGATGCCTGCAATATAGGATAGAGCATACCAGCGGATGGTAAGCGGCCCCAGATGCACCAGTACAGGGTCAAACTGGGGAAAGAGAAGAACAGGCAGCATGCAGAGGATGATCCAGTAGGGCTGAGGAGGAAGGGCAGGCGTTACAGGTATGGATTGCCGGTGACCAGATAGTTCTGCACGTACCGGCGGATTCCCTCTTCAAGGGGGGTAAACGCCTCCGTATAGCCTGCAGCGCGCAGGCGCGTAAGGTCCGCCTGTGTGTAGGACTGATACTGTCCGCGCAGACTTTCCGGCATGTCTATGAACTCCACTTTGCGGGCAACGCCTGCCGCATCACACACAGCGTGGGCCAGATCCAGATAGGTGCGCGCCGTGCCGCTGCCACAGTTGAACAGGCCGCAAACGGCGGGGTTATCATACAGCCAGAGCATGACCTTCACCACATCTTCCACCCAGATGAAATCACGCGCCTGCGCACCATTGGCAATGTCCGGGCGATCAGAGCGGAAAAGGCGGGCCGGGTTTCCGGCCATCACTTCATCATACTTTACCTTCACCACAGAGATCATCTTGCCTTTGTGGTATTCGTTAGGGCCATAAACGTTGAAGAACTTCAGCCCCGCCCATTGCGGAGGCCGTGGAGCGCGCTGCTTCAGTGCTTTCATGACGTGTTGGTCAAAGACATGCTTGGACCACCCGTACAGGTTCAGCGGTTCAAGCGTGTTCAGCTTGGCGGGGTCATCCGAAAACAGTTCCGGTCTGTCTGCCGCGCCATAGGTGGCAGCGGAGGAGGCATAGATGAAGCGGGTGTTATTGCGCGCACACCAGTGCCAGAGGCGGCGGGAAAGGGCGATGTTGGTGCGCCACACCAGATCCGCATCCCGCGCGGTGGTTTCACTGATCGCTCCCATATGGAAGACCGCGTCCACTTTGGGGTTGGTCTCCAGAAAAGCGTCAAGTTCTTCCGGCGGGATGAGTCGGGCAGGAGCATGCCGCGCCAGATTCCGCCATTTCAGGTCGGACCCCAGCCAATCCACCACAAGAGTATCCAGCCCGCGTTTGGTAAGGGCAGCTTGAAGACAGGAGCCAATGAAACCGGCGCCACCGGTAATGATAATCATGGAAGCAGAGTATAAAGGCCTCAGCCTCAGCCTCCAACCCGACAAGGGCCATAGAGGGCTTTTTGCTATCTATGGCTTTTGTGGTGTGGCTGCATCAAAACGCGCCAATAGGGCGGGAAATGCAGAATTTGGGGGCTTTTGAGCCGGGTTTGTCTTAATGAGGGGCGTAATGGGGCCTCCACAGGGTTTTGAATGGCTCTGGTATCTGGGGCACTCCATCCGTTTCTAAAGGATTTCTTGATGAAGAAGCTTCTTGTTCCCGCGATTCTCATCGTCGGTCTGATTTTTATATTTGGAACAAGTTATAACCGGTTCATGAGCGCGGATCAGCGCGTGCAGGAACAGATGGGGCAGTTGCAGAACGAAGTGCAGCGCCAGTCTGACCTGATTCCCAATCTGGTGAATACGGTAAAGGGCTATGCCACGCATGAGCATGACACGCTGACAGATTATGCGGGGGCCCGCACGGGTGAGACCGCGCTGAACAAGATTGATCCGCGCACTGTGGATGACAAAACCCTGCAGGAAAAAATTCTGGAGGCCCAGACCCGGAACGCACAGGAAATCAAGGCCATCAACGCTGTGGTGGAACAGTCCCCCCAGTTGCAGGCCAATCAGGATTTTACCCGCCTGATGGTGCAGCTTGAAGGCTCACAGAACCGCATTACCGTTGCACGCCAGCGGCTGCAACAGGCCATTCTGGCCTATAACCAGACAGTAGCGCGGTTCCCCGGTAATCTGCTGGCTGGCATTCTGGGCTACCATACCCGCGTTTATTATGAAGCTTCTCCGGCAGCGCAGACACCGCCGGTGGTTGATTTCTCCAAGCACTGATCCGTGCTGTTCAGTAGGGCGCAGGCCATGTTGCAGGTTTCTATATTCCGTGATGCCGTGCTCCGGCCTGTGCGTATTCTATGCGGCGTGTTCCGCGTTGCTCTGGCGCTGTGCGTTCTCTCGGTAGCGGGGGCTTTGTCCTTGCTGCCTGCACAGGCGCAGGACGCCGCTCCATTAAGCCAATGGGTGAATGATCCGCAGCAGGTGCTCTCCGCGCAGGATGTGGAGGCGTTGACCCACAAGCTGTTTTCTCTCTCCCAGACACTTCCCGGTCATCCGCAGATTGCCGTCTCTCTGCCGGGGCATGTGGATGACATTGACAGCTATGCGAATGAGGCCTTCCACGCCACGGGGTTGGGCCGCAAGGGCGAAGATAATGGTGTTCTGATTGTTCTGGATATTCCGGACCGTCAGTCCCGCATAGAAGTGGGATACGGACTGGAAGGCGTTCTGACGGACCTTCAGAGTTCCGACATTCTCCGCGCCGCACGCCCAGCCCTTCAAGCGGGCCAGTATGCGCAGGCGCTGAACGGAATAGTGGATGCGCTGGCAGATATTCTGGTCCATGCCGAACCGTCCAACCCTGCCAGTGTGAGTGCGGCATCGCAGGTTGATCCGTCAACAGATGCGGTGGAAGCGCTTGTGGGGCTGGTTGTGGTGATGGGCCTGTTTGTTGTGCTGCCCTTCATCATGATGCGCCGCGCCAGAAAGCGGGCCATGCGGTATCCGGGTGGATATGTGCCGCCGGAAAACCGTCAACCCAGCCCGGGTTGGTCTCTGGCGTTGAATATAGGGCTCAATCTTCTCTCTGCGTTTTTGCAAAGCGGAGGAGGTCGCCGTGGCGGCGGTGGAGGAGGCAGTGGGCCATCTGATCCATTCCGGCCCGGCGGAGGGGATTCCGGCGGGGGCGGCGCACGGGATAGCTGGTGAGAGCACAGTGCGGTGGTGATCCGCTCCGCCTTTCCGTAGGATGCGCTTGCTAACTGACTATGAGGCTGTGTGAAAAGCCAGCAGAATAGGCTGCTGCACGATGGTTCACGCAGTCTCTCTAAACAGGGGAAAAGGATGTCTGAGGAAATTACTGTGGTGGCTGTTGTAAAAGCCAAAAAGGGGCAGGAAAAAAGTGTGGCGGATGCCATGGCGGCCTGTGTTCCAGAGTCACGCGCAGAAGCAACCAACATCCAGTACGTTCCCAACCGTGATCTGGATGACCCGCAGACCTTTATTTTTATTGAAAAATGGGCCAGCCGTGCTGCCTTGCAGGCGCATATGGAAACGCCCCATTTCAAGGTGCTGGCTGAAAGCCTGAAGGACAAGGTGGCAGAGCCGCTTTCAGTGCGTATTCTCCAGCCTTTGGTAGCTGAATAAAAACAAAATAAAGGAGGTAGCCCCACAGGACAGGCAAGAGCCTCCGGCCATGGGGTTGCAGACTGAAGGCTAATAAGAAAAAAACCGGGTGGGCCATATGGCCCACCCGGTTTTTTTTTGTGCGTTTTTATCGCCGTGCCGTAAGGCTCAAGGCAGTGTTAGCGCAGGACGTATTGCTGGAACACCACCACAAGGCCCATCAGCAGGGTAAGGAAAATACTGTGCTTGAAGGTGCGGGCCAGCACCACCCCTTCCTGTCCTTTAAGGGAGGTGACAGCTACGCCAGTGGTGATGTTCTGGGGTGAAATCATTTTGCCCATCACCCCGCCGGAAGAGTTGGCGGATGCAAACAGCACGGGGTCCAGAGAAAGCTGGTGGGCGGCGGCAACCTGCAAATTGCCGAACAGAGCATTGCCCGACGTATCGCTGCCCGTGAGGAAAACGGCAATCCATCCCAGAAAAACAGACACAAACGGGAACAGCACACCTGTAGAGGCAACGGCGTAACCAAGTGTGTACGTCATGCCGGAGTAGTTCATCAGGAAGGCCAGCCCGATGGTGAGCGCTACGGTAATGACGGCAAGCCAGCCCTGCCTGGCCGTTGTTTTGAGCGCAGCCCAGAATTTTTGCGGGGAAATGCCGGTCACCAGAGCTGTCAGCAACGCGGAAACCAGAATTGCGGTGCCGGTGCCCAGAGGTTCAAAATTCCATACGGCAGCGTAAGGCTTCTGGTAGAGCGAAATGAAGACCTGCTGATCCAGCCCCGGCCAATGGACCGGCGTTGCACCAATTTTGGCGATGTGCAGGGAATCCCATACAATTACGACCAGAATAACGATAATCCACGGAATCCAGCCCTGCCAGTGCGGGCCGTTCCAGTTTCCCTTCTGAACAGGAGCCTGCGCCAGAAAGGTTTCATCAATGGCATAGGCGGGGTCCGGTGCAGGTTGCCAGACTTTGAGGAAAAGAATGGTGACAACCAGCGAAATGCTGGAAGAAAGCACGTTGCTGAGGCTGTAGGTGATCCATGTGGAAACCACGACCATGGTGATGGCAAAACTGCTGCCGGCAATCAGCAGAACAGGCCACAACTGCTTGACGGAGCGCCAGCCTGCGTAAAGCACCATCACGTAGAACGGAATCAGGCAGGCAAAAGGAGCAAGTTGCAGGCCGATTGTGCTGCCGAGCGTTGTGGCGGGCAGACCGGTAATGGACGCCAGAACGGTAATGGGGATGCCCAATCCGCCAAAAGCGACCGGCGCGGAATTGAAAATCAGCACATAGGTCAGCGCTTCCA
Source organism: Acetobacter tropicalis (assembly GCF_030644465.1). NCBI lineage: Bacteria > Pseudomonadati > Pseudomonadota > Alphaproteobacteria > Acetobacterales > Acetobacteraceae > Acetobacter > Acetobacter tropicalis. The sequence goes on from NZ_JAUYUW010000001.1 coordinate 2,775,039, forward strand.
GCGCAGGAAATCCCAGCATGATCAGCAGGGCGCTGGTAATGGCAACCGGTGTGCCAAACCCGGCAACCCCTTCCAGCGCGGCGCTGAAACAGAAGCCCAGAACCACCAGCATGATGCGTCTGTCATTAGGAAGGTGGGTGATGATCCACATTCGGAAGGCGTCAAAACGGCCTGTCTGGATAGCGATGTTGAACAGGAACAGGGCGCTGAGCGCGATCCACATGACAGGGAGAATGGAAAATACCATACCGTTGCTGACGCTTGCAAAAGCTAGCGAGGAGGGAATTCCCCACACAGCAATGGCCATGATGAGGCCAACAATCAGCCCCCCCAGCGTGGCCTGCCATGCCGGACGGCGTAGAACGCCCATCAGAATAAGGGTGATGATAATAGGTGAGGCGGCAAGAAGAAAAGAGAGAACAAGATTGTTCCCAACAGGCGCAAGAGGCTGGGTGAACATGAGCGGCTCTTCAAGTCATTGTTGCTTCCTGCAAGAGGAAGGTCGCACAGTATAATGGCTGGTATGCACTAAAGGTAACGTCACGTTTATGTGTGATGAGGCTTACAGCTTAGGGGGTGCGCCAACTGTGCAGGCTGCCGAAAATTTGCCGGAAAGATATGCGGCAACAGTGTATGGCCCGCACGGGGCGGAGGCAGACAATGGTGTATGGCAATGCGCAGGGGTAACAAGCAAAGACGGCAGGCTCGCCTACAGAGCGATGGACGGCGTGCGTGTGCGCTGGTCGCCCTGATGAGCGTAGGAGCCTCTGTATTACCTGCTTCCGGACATGCTGCGTCTTACAGTTTGTATCAGTCGGTTTCGCAAGCGTGGGCGTCCAGAGGCTTTGTGGCGCGTCCATCCTCCCCAACATATCGCGCACCCGGTCCGGCCAGTGATCCGTGGGGGCCGTATATTCAGGAGTCGGCCCGGCGTTTTTCCATTCCAGAGACATGGATCAGGGCCGTCATGCATCAGGAATCGGGTGGTAAACAGTATCTTAACGGCGGACTGACAACATCGGGTGCGGGGGCTATGGGGTTGATGCAGCTCATGCCCGCCACCTACGCAGATTTGCAAAGCCAGTATGGTCTGGGCTCAGACCCGTATGATCCGAGAGACAATATTCGGGCCGGGGCGGCTTATATCCGCCAGATGTATGACCGATACGGGGCACCGGGTTTTCTGGCAGCCTATAATGCCGGGCCGGACAGAGTGGATGCTTATCTGAATTCTGGCCGTCCGTTGCCAGATGAAACAGTGAACTATGTTGCGGCCATTACGCCTAATCTTGGCGGAGGTGTGGCAGTAAGAGGCCGGTGGGCTCCGGTACCGGCAACTGAAACAGGTGCGACGAGCACCGAGCCTGATGCCTTTTATGCCCGCGCTGACCTGACACGCACTGCCGACGGATGCCTGCGTGATCCTAATGCTGCGTATGATCCAACAGGCCCATGCCTGATGGACAGGGATATCCCTCATCCTGATCCTGTGCCCGATACGAGTACTCCCGAGGTTTCACCCGTGCAGGTTGCTTCAGAGACTGTGACAGATCCGGCTGTTTTTCCCACGCAGGCCGAAAGGGCGCAGGTTCAGATGGCATCGCTTACACCGTCCTCGCACAATATAGGTGCAGGTGGGCACCCTGCTACTCTGGCATTTGAAAAGCATGAAGCCGCAGCGCGCCTTCAGCCTGCTGTTGCGATAGCACCTTACGGGGCTGCGCAAAAAACCAGTTTTGACGCAGCGGGTCGGCCCGTGCATACGCTGACTTTGCCTCACGCAAGGCAGAAAACGGATTTTTCTGTTGCCAGCATGCCAAGAACGGGAACCGGGGCAATGGTGCAGGTGGGGGCATTTTCCTCCTATGCGGAGGCCCGGCGGGTTGCAGATCATGGCACGCGGGTGCTTGCTGCACGGGCCTTAAGAGCGACACCCAAGGTAGCTTCTGTCTCGGTTTCAGGAAAATCCTTTTATCGAGCACAATTGGTTGCCGAAAATACGCAGGGAGCCTCTGGAGTGTGCCAGATCCTGCAAGCTCAGTCTGTTCCATGTATTCCGGTTAGAAAAAGTTAAATAATCCCGGCTGCTAAACACCATTTTTGAAATGAAAGTTGCACACAGAGTTGGAAAATTCCGCTGTTTTTATTGTACGTGTAGGCGTAGCCCCTGTTCTGCAATCACAAATTTCACCCCCAGATCGTTCTCTGCATCCAGTTCCCGTCTGATGGTGTCCTGTATCTTCTTGCCTGTGGTCAAGGTGTATTTGATATGGCTGATCAACACCGTAAGCCCCTGAAGGCTGGTGGCCTTACCCGTTTCCTGAGCCAGATCATGCAGGCTTTTTAACACCCATCTGGGTGTCATATGTCCAAAAAGAGTCTTGTCTGGCCGGCTGTTATCATAAGAGGATTCTATAATGATGGCTTTTAACTGATGGTTCTGAACATCCGGCGCCACAGCATGCCAGAGTGTTTTGAGCCGATGTGTGTTTTCTACGGAGTCCGGCCCTGTATCACCCAAATATAGGAGCGCGTTTGATCCTGATTTTATCAGGAATGCTGTGGAGATTACCGGACCATGGCTAAGTGGCCATGCTGTGACTTCCATGGCGGTATTTTGCAGGGGGAGGGGCTGGGCGGGTATCAATGGGTGATAGGTATAGGTTTTCAGAAACGGGGCGCTACCTTGATCTGCAAAATTAGGCCATATGCGCCAGTTGAATACTGAGTGGCTTAGATCATCCACAGTGGATTGAAGCGCATAAAGGGGCTTGGGCGTATCATCAGGCGCACTGATGGCAAGACCTGCAATATGATCAAGATGAGCGTGGCTGATCAGATAGCCCTGAATAACATGATGCAGCATATAGCCTGTTGGCGTAAGGGGTGTTGTGTTTTCTACAGAAAAATCAGTCAATTTTCCAAGGTGGTCAGAAACATTCAGTCCGTTCACAAGGGTTCCTGCATCACACATGATGGCATGATGGTCCCCATACGGCATAATCATGTAGGCAGAAAGATTACCGTCCTGCACTCCACCACGTGCGCCTAAAACCAGAATATCAAACCCGTTCTGTGAGGGGGCTGCTCGAGAGGTGTTGCCTTCTGCCCGGCCCGGCTGTGCCCAAAAAGCATGTCCTGCAATGGCAGCAAGGAGCGCGCAGAAAATGCTTTTTGTAAAAGACATGGATAGGTTTGTTTCAGTTGGGATTGTTGGCGCGGTAGGAGGCCTGCAGGGCATCCAGAATGGTAGCATCGGGCTCACCTAAAGGCATCTGATACACGGTTTTACCGTAAACGCGTGAAAGAAGACCCCATGCGGCTTTTCCATTGTCAGAAAAGACAATCTCCAGTTGATTGTCACCGCAATCATGAGGTTTGCATACATGCCCCACAATATAGGAATGACCAGCGAGCGTGATGGATTTGGTGGGAACGGAAACCGCATCCGTGCCTGTTACCCATGCGGGAAGATGTGTCATTTCCTGATAGGCTTTGGCGAATTTTGGACTATGTGCCAGTTCTGTTGTGTAAGTGCCATTTTGCGCGAGGGCTGGTGTAGCGAGGCAAAGCGTGAGGAGGCTAATTATAATGGGTCGCACCGGGTTCTCTTTCATTTCTGGTCCAGGCTCTCTTTCTACGTACAGAAACATATTCTGCATTATAGGAAGAGTGAGCGAGTAAGGAAGATCTGGCTCGTTATTGGGAAACCGCTGAGGCACCTTCTGTTCGTGCATATTTCTCGCAGTCCCTGATCAGGGGTTCACAGGCGGCGAGGGGGCCGTACAGTGTCTGGGATGGTCCGGTGTAGGAAACCCGGCTGACTTTTCCGTCGCGCAGGGTTGCCACAAAATGGCATGTGCCACGGCCTGCTATGGAGACCCCAATCAGGAATGGGGTGCTGACAGAAACACCGCCATCCACATTCTGATCCTGTTTCCATACAAGCACTTCCTGACCGTCCCGTGTTTCGTCAGCATCAGGAACGCCTGCGCAGGAAAGAAGTTCTGGGCGGGTCAGGCCGATAAGCTCTGTCCGGGCTTTGTGGGCAAGGCTGTGGCAGTTGGTCAGGAGCAGGCATGCCACGGTGCATACCACTGCTTTCTGTCTCATCAGGGTGCGATAACTTCCATTCACATCAGGCAACCGGGCTCAGGAAAACAGGTCTCCAGCCCACATTGTGGGAGAGTATGCCCAATGGAGCGGATGCGGCAAATATTCCGTCCAGATTTTCATTTTGGAGATAGCGATAGGCAGAAGGCTGACAATATAGATCAGTCTGCTGCGGAAGGAGACATTATTGAAGAATGTCTGCCTGAAACGCCGTTTTTGAATTTTGCGAAAAAATTCTGGCGCACCCGAAAGGACTCGAACCTCTAACCCCCAGATTCGTAGTCTGGTGCTCTATCCAGTTGAGCTACGGGTGCGCCGTGAGGCGGTTTCTAGTCGAGATATGGGGGGGCTGGCAACCCCCCTTTTGAAATTTTTATGATTTTTTTTATCAGTCGTTCCCGAGGAAGTTTTTCCAGCTGCGGCTTTCCGGCCTTTTCAGCGTGATATGGGCTCGGCATTCTGGCGTGCCGTACACGCCTTCAAACGTGTCCCCCACCGGATGCGCTTCAAAAACCATGGGGAGCGGCTTGTGGTTTGCGTCTTCCATCACAAGCTGGGCATGATAATGCTGCTTTGCCTTGTCTGGTTTGCCACGCAGAACCAGTGACCCCATCTCTGGCGTGAAAATCATGCGTTTGGGCTGGATCTGGAGTAGGGATGTGCCGTTGACCGGGCAATTATGGCCCTGGTCCTTCACCAGAATGCCGACCCAGTCTCCATAGGGATCATCTGCCGCTGGTGCTGCTGCGCCGCACAGGGCCGCGACCACCGTAAGGCCGGTGGTCAGGGCGGCAAAGGATTTCCGGCTACGGGCCAAGGGAGAACGGTGTTTGGACGCATCTGTTATCATGAACACACTCCTGTTGTGGCTATGATGTGAGGCGGAAGCGCCCGTGGCGCAAGACGCGCCACCGCCAGGGCAGGAAGGCTGATTGGCAGGCGAAATGCTTATTTATAGGGTGACGGCACGCCTGCGCCGCTTTATATCCGCTGTTTAGCACGCAACTGCCTTGCGCTAGGGCGGTTGTTTTTTACCTGAAAAGCCGTTCAGGCGCTGACCAGAAAGACCAGTAGCTCATGCCTGTTGAGAACACCATGCCCGCTGCCACCGCCAAACTGGATGAAACTCTGCATCAGGACCGTATTCTGATTCTGGATTTTGGCAGTCAGGTGACACAGCTTATTGCCCGCCGCGTGCGTGAGAGTGGCGTGTATTGCGAAATCTGGCCTTTTACCGCAGATGCTGAGCGTATTCGGGCCTTTGCGCCGCGCGGCATTATTCTTTCTGGTGGTCCGGCCAGCGTTATCAGCCCAGATGCCCCCCGTATTCCAGAAGTGGTGTTTGAAATGGCCATTCCGGTTCTGGGCATCTGTTACGGCCAGCAGGCTATGTGCCTGCAACTGGGCGGCCAGGTTGAAAGCTCTGACCACCGTGAATTCGGGCGGGCTTTTGTTGATATTGTGGAAGATTGTGCTCTGTTCCGTGGCGCATGGGCGCGTGGCGGCCGTGAACAGGTATGGATGAGCCATGGGGACCGTGTAACGGAACTGCCCCCCGGTTTCCGTATTGTGGCGGTAAGTGAAGGCGCACCGTTCGCCGTGATCGCTGATGAAGGCCGCCGCCTGTATGGTGTGCAGTTCCACCCGGAAGTTGTGCATACGCCGCACGGTGCCGCATTGCTGCGGAACTTCACTCATAATGTAGCAGGCTGCACTGGCACCTGGACCATGGCCGGTTTCCGCGACATGGAAATAGCCCGCATCCGTGAACAGGTGGGCAGTGGCCGCGTTATCTGCGGTCTTTCCGGCGGCGTGGATTCGTCCGTGGCAGCCGTGCTGATCCATGAAGCCATAGGCGACCAGCTTACCTGCATTTTTGTTGATCATGGCATGCTGCGCGCGGGTGAAGCCGAGGAAGTGGTAGAAACCTTCCGTGGCCGTTTCAACATTCAGCTTGTGCACCGGGATGCGTCTGATCTGTTCCTGAACGCGCTGGATGGCGTGACAGACCCTGAAATCAAACGCAAGACCATTGGTCGCCTGTTTGTGGAAGTGTTTGAAGAAGAAGCTGTCAAACTGGGTGGCGCGCAGTTCCTGGCGCAGGGCACGCTTTATCCGGACGTGATTGAAAGCGTCAGCTTTACGGGTGGTCCGTCCGTCACCATCAAATCCCATCATAATGTGGGCGGCCTGCCGGAACGCATGAACATGCAACTGGTGGAACCCCTGCGTGAACTGTTCAAGGATGAAGTGCGCGAACTGGGCCGCGAACTTGATATTCCTGAAACCATCGTCGGGCGGCACCCCTTCCCTGGGCCGGGGCTTGCTATCCGGATTCCGGGCAACATCACGCGTGAAAAGCTGGATCTGCTCCGGCGTGTGGATTCCGTCTTTCTGGAAGAAATCCGTGCGGCAGGGCTGTATGATGCCATCTGGCAGGCATTTGCCGTGTTGCTGCCTGTAAGAACAGTGGGCGTGATGGGGGATGGCCGCACATATGACCAGGCTTGCGCCCTTCGTGCCGTAACCAGCACGGATGGCATGACGGCTGATGTTTATCCATTTGATATGAGCTTCCTGAATCGGGTATCCAGCCGTATTGTCAACGAAGTGCGCGGTATTAACCGCGTTACGTATGACATTACGTCCAAACCGCCTGGCACGATTGAGTGGGAATAAGAGCATCCACGCAGATCCAGACTGTCTATGGCAGTCTGGTCTGATGCCCATATTTCAGGCGGCTTGCTGGATGAAAAATCTGGCAAGCCGTTTTTGGTTTTCGGTCAGGCTTAGGCCATTGTAGCTAAAAGGCCGAGCAGGAAGGTGTGATTGTCACGCCCACGGCTTGCTGATTAAAACGGTGCTGATAACTGGACCGGATTTCCGCGATGTTTTGAGACAGGTTTGGAGTGGAAACGGGCGCGGAGATTAGAACAAAGCGGGAAGGTTCCTGGCCAATTTTTCCTGTCACTCTGTCCTGCCACTGCCCTTCAACTGGAAGAATGGAGAGACCGGACGGGAAGCGCGGGGTGATGGTAGTTTTTACAAACTCCTGCCATTCGTGCTGCGTAATATCCGCCCCCTGAGGACGTTTTAGCCCAAACATCAGGGTAAGTGTCAGCGTGGGCTCAGCTTTCAGGGCAGAGCAGACAGTAGAGCGTGCTTGGCTCTCCTGCTCAACGTTTTCGTGCGTGGCAGAAAAAACGTCTGGTGCGGTGTTGGAGGGATGAAAAGAATGTCCGCCAAGTTGCGTGGAGAGTGTGTGATGGGGATTATGCGGTGCAGGGTCATGCTGAGCGTTTTCCTCGGCACAGGCGCTCAACATGACTAACATGACGCTCCCTGCCAGAAGATGAGGAAGTAAATCTGATCTGAATCTGGCAGGCACAGTCTATCCTTTATTTATCAAGCCACGGTGCTACGGGCAGATCTTTGCCGCGCAGAAATTCCGGGTTGAACAGTTTGGACTGATAACGCGCACCACCATCGCACAGGATGGTCACAATTGTGTGGCCCGGCCCCATTTTGCGTGCGGTACGAATGGCGGATGCCACGTTGATGCCGGATGATCCCCCAACAGAAAGTCCTTCATCAATGAGCAGGCTGTAGATAATTTCCAGCGCTTCAGGGTCAGGAATACGCTCGGCGTCATCAATAGGAGCCCCTTCCAGATTACCCGTAACACGAGATTGACCAATGCCTTCCGTAATGGAGGAACCGGTTACGGACAGATCATTGCTTTTAACCCAGCCATACAGGCCCGAACCTTCAGGGTCAGCCAGCACAATACGGGGTGTTTTTACACCTGCCTTTTTAGCGGCTTCATGTAGCCCAATGGCCGTGCCAGCCAATGTGCCACCGGTTCCGCAGGCGCAGGTGAACGCATCCACTTTGCCGTCCAGTTGATGCCAGATTTCCGGGGCGGTGGTCAGGCGATGGCCTTCACGGTTGGCAAGGTTGTCAAACTGGTTGGCCCACACATATCCGCCTTCTTCTGCCAGACGGCGGGAGACGTGCACATAATTGCCCGGATCTTTATACGGTTTGGCCGGAACCAGCCGCAGGTCTGCGCCGATCATGCGCAGAAAATCAATTTTTTCACGGCTCTGGGTTTCCGGCATCACAATAATGCAGCGATACCCGCGCGCGTTGGCAACCAGTGTCAGCCCAATGCCTGTATTCCCCGCTGTGCCTTCTACCAAGGTGCCGCCGGGTTTCAGAATGCCCCGGCGTTCAGCATCTTCAATAATGGCAAGGGCAGCACGGTCTTTCACGGACCCACCAGGGTTCATGAATTCGGCCTTGCCGTAAATGTCGCATCCCGTAGCATCCGATGCCTTGCGCAGCCGGACCAGTGGTGTGCCACCAACGGCTGCGGGCATATCTGCGGAGGGTGATTCCCAGCCGGGAAGGGAGGCGGGAATTGCGCTTTCAGTCATCCAGTTGCACCTTCTCTTTATTAACGGACCCCGCTTCCTTTTCTCTGGTGTCAGGCGGTTCTGCTTCTCCTTTCATAAAGGAGCAGGCCTGAGCAGACGGAGGCAGAGTCCACCATGTCATGAAACAGGATACCACGATGATTGAAGATGTCTCACCCCAGTATGTGTGGGCAGAACTCGAAAAGAATGATCAGGCCGTACTGGTGGATGTGAGAACCATGGCGGAATGGCAACTGGTGGGGGTGCCTGATCTGGCATCACTTGGCCAAAGACTGGTGTTGGTCAGTTGGCAGGATCTGGATGGAACGCCAAATGCGCGCTTTGCGGAAGATTTGGAACAGGTGGGCGTCAGAAAAGACGCGCCTGTCTATTTCATTTGCCGGTCAGGCGTGCGGAGCCTCTCTGCGGCGCAGGTTGCGCGGCAGGCGGGTTACCGGACGGTCTATAATGTGGCGGATGGGTTTGAGGGACCATTAGATATCCATGGTCACCGCGGTTCTACTGCGGGTTGGAAAGCCTCAGCCCTGCCATGGCGGCAAAACTGAGGTTTTCAGTCCAGGCGCAGGGGCTGGCCCTGCGCTTCCGGTTACATGCCGGCGTCTGGTTCGGCTTCTGCGTCAAAGAGCACTTCCAGCACGGCGCACCATGGGTAGCGCGTGTCATAGCTCTGGCCGGAAGGGGAGGAGATGCGGCCCTGCGTATCTGTCGGCACGTGAGTCAGCGCAACGGCATCGTCAATATTGCCACCAATAATGCTCAGTTGTCTGCCAAAAGGCTGGCCGTTCTGGCCGGTTGCAACCACATATCCGCAATGGGCGGGAAAGCCATAAGACGTTGGAAGGCTTGAAAACCGAACCATGGTTTTAGCGCGTCCACGGGCAACGCAGATCAGATCTCCCAGCTTTGGGGTGTAGCTGGCAGGATCATGCGCACGCAGGACAGGAGACTGTCCTGAAGCAGCCGCGTTGATGTAGGTGGAATGATTCTGGGAGTAGGGAAAGCGGCTGTTGGCGCCGGAAACCCGCATAATATAGGAGATAAAGGCGGCCGACCACGCATAATTGCCATCCTGCACAAAGTTTGTGAGTTGGCCGTTATTGTCGTGCTTGCCGGTCCATGAGGCTTCTGGTGTGTCCGGTTCCATGCCGATCCACCAATATTCACCAACCCGTTCCCACAGGCCGGGAGCGCGTTCAGGTTTGACGGCGGCGGTCTGCGGTTCTGGGCGATCTTCCGGATCATCATCGTTTACCGGGCTGCCGAACAGACGCCATTCCCGCATGGCGATAGCCACGAGATCCTGCCGGTTGAAGGGTTCAAAATTACGGGTCGCGAAATCTGGAACATGGCTGGCATAGCCATATGCACCGCCTGCCGCCCCATTTTGTCCGCTGGCCGTTGGGGTGGCACCTGGCACCGAGGACTGGGTGGCGCAGGCTGCAAGGCATAAAGGGGCCAGCAGGGCAACAGAGAGCTTACGTGACATCTCGTCTCCATTCAGACACGTCGCCCCGGAGGGCCCGAAGCGTGCAGGAGCTCTCTTTATCAGCAGAGCCCGAATTTAATATCCATAAGCTGCTCTGCTGTCAGCGAAAAGAGGGGGCGTGTTTTTCCACTCTTTTCTCAGGCGCGGGCAAATTGATCAGGTGGCTTCAACAGTCAGGTCGGCAGTCTGACCGTTTACGCTGGTAATGGCTTCCTTGGGGGAAAGCCCGACCACAATGCCCCGACCACCACCGTTGATGTACATGACATCCTGCTTCAGGGCGGCGTTTTCAAACACAACGGGAACCTGTGTGCGTGCGCCAAATGGGCTGATACCGCCAACCTGAAAGCCGGTGAGGGCTTCGGCCTTTTCCGCGTTGAGCATGCGGGCATTCTTGCCCCCAAACAGGGCAGCAACCTTTTTGAGGTTCATTTTCTGATGAACGGGAATAACCGCACAGACAATCTGCTTTTTATCGATTTCGACCATCAGGGTCTTGAAGACCTTTTCCTGATCAATTCCGATCCCTGCGGCGGCCTGTATGCCAATTTTACCAGGTTCGGAGACATACTCATAGTCATGCACAGTATAGGCAATACCGTGCGCCGTCAGAAAACGGGTTGAAGGTGTATCAATAGCTGTCTCTGACATAGCGCAGTCCTTTCAGAATGCTTCGACGGTACGGAACCGTAAAAAATCACGTTTTTCTTATCAGGCGGCGTATCTGGCCCGTCAAGAAAAGAGGTGCGCATAGGCATATGCATGGCGTTTTACGGGGTGGTGGGGGCGCTGCTCTTGACGAAGTGTGGAGAGGAATAACAGCCCATAGGATACAAAAAACAGATGTAGAGAGCGTATGTTCTCAAAATGTTCTTATTTATTGGGCGGCTGGGTAGAGATGATCTGTCACCACGGCTGCGTGTGTCGCTTCCCAAATGAGAACAGACCTGAAAAGACGAGGACAGTTAAACCGTGTCAGATAGTGAGAGGCTCGAAAAAATAGTTGGTTGTTTCAATCTGATTTTGGGGAGGAGTCTGGTTTGCAGGCGGAGCGTTGTTCCGCCTGCAACAGAAGGAGAACGCGTTATTGCTCGGGAAAAAGGCTGCGCAGGCCACTTTCTGTTGCCGGGCATAGGCCACGTTCCGTTATCAGGCCAGTTACAAGCCGTGCGGGTGTGACATCAAAAGCTGGGTTGGCGGCAGAACTCCCATCTGGTGTAATCTGCACTTTTGTCAGAATACCATTCTCCGTTCGGCCCGCAACATGGGTGATCTCGGACGCTGCGCGTTCTTCAATAGGAATTTCACGGATGCCATCTGCCACAGTCCAGTCAATGGTGGTGGAAGGCAGCGCGACCCAAAACGGTATTCCATTATCCTGCGCTGCCAGCGCTTTCAGGTAAGTTCCAATCTTGTTGGCCACATCTCCTGTGCGGGTTACGCGGTCCGTGCCCACAATAACCAGGTCCACCTCACCATGTTGCATCAGGTGGCCGCCAGCATTGTCTGCAATAATGGTGTGGGGCACGCCATGGCTACCCAGTTCCCATGCTGTCAGGGCAGCCCCCTGATTCCGTGGGCGTGTTTCATCAACCCACACATGCACGTTCAGCCCGGCATCATGCGCCATGTAAATAGGGGCCAGCGCCGTACCCCAGTCCACCGTTGCAATCCAGCCTGCGTTGCAATGTGTCAGAAGGTTAATGCGTGTGCCAGGCGGACGATTTTTTGCAATCTCCTGAATCAGGGAAAGACCATGGCGGCCAATGGCTTCATTCTGTGCGGCGTCTTCATCACAGATGCGGCCTGCTTCAGCATAGGCGGCCTGTACGCGCTGGTCAGGTGATAACGGGCGCAGATGAGACAGCATACGCTCAATAGCCCAGCGCAGGTTTATGGCGGTAGGGCGTGTGGCCGCTAAAAGATTTGCCTGTTCCTCTATGGCGCTATCAGAACTGTTCTGCCTGAGCGCCAGAGCCAGCCCATAGGCAGCAACTGCACCTATAAGCGGTGCACCGCGCACCTGCATTGTGCGGATAGCATGTGCAACGTCTGCAGGCGTGGTGAGTTGCAGAATATCCAGAGAAAAAGGGAGGCGTGTCTGATCAAAAATGTGGATGGACCAGCCGTCTTTCTCATCCACCCATACACTACGGTATGAAGTACCATCAATTTTCATGTGTATCACCTGAGAGTTCGGAGCAAAACAAGACGGGATATAAGCGTCCTTTCCAATCTAGGCTACCATCTCTCAAGCGCAAGGAGACGGGGGGAGATGAAGGGAAAGTAATGTCTGTTGTGACTATTCTTGAAAGCCGAAAGTATTTTTTGCATTTTTTGGCGTTTTTGTTATGAAGGGCTGAAGTTCCAAGTGCAGAAGCATGTTTTTCAAGATGGTCCTGAAAGTGTCAGGATGAACAATCTTACGGAATATGCTTATATGTTCTTGTATTTTTGAAATTTATAGAATTACAGGAGTTCTAAATGAGTGAAGTGAAGAAGCGCCGCGCAGCCCCCCGCACCAAGGTTGCCGCAACCCGTGCCACCCCTGTCACAACACGCCGCACGCGTGCAGCGGCTGTGAAAAAAGATGTGGTGGAGGAAGAAATTGCTCCGAAATCAGAAGCTCCGAAGACCCGTCGTAAGGCATTGAAGGTTCCTGCTACTCCTGCCAAGCCGGCACGGGCCGCTAAAGAAACAAAAGCTGTGACCGCCAAGAAAGCTGCCGTTGTGAGCGAAGAAAAGCCCAAGGCAACAAAGCGCGTTTCTCGCAAGGTGGCTGAGCCTGTAGAAGTGGCTCCCCGCAAGACCCGCCGTAAGGCTGCTGAGGTGGAAACAGTTGTAGCAACGCCTGCACCGCGTGGCCGTCGCCCCAAAGCTGCTGTGGTGGCGGAAGCTGCTCCGGTCAAAGCCACGCGCAAGGCTGCAAAGGTGGTTGCGGAAGCTCCTGTTAAGGCACGTGCAAAAAAAGCCGCTCCGGCTGAGAAAAAAGTGCGTTTGTCTGCTGTTGAAAAGCTGCGGATTGTGCAGGAAACACGCCGCCAGAAACGGTATGACCGTCTGGCTGCAGAGGCTGCTGAAACTGAAAAAGCAACCTCCAGCAAAGGCACCCGTGGCCGTAAGGCAACCACGACGGCTCGTAAGCCGCGTGCGCGCAAGGCATAAGCCTTTTTTCTGCCTTTAGACAGGTTCAGAAAAAAATGAGGCCGAGGAACGAGTATGTTCCCCGGCCTTTTTTGCGATCTCATGTCTGAAATCTGTAGGGTTAGTGGCAGCTTTCTACAGATGGTGTTAGAAATTGCAAAGCCTGAAGCGTTGTTTGGTGGCACTGTGCCGCTGATTTGTATCAGTTTTGAAAAATACAAAGAGAACAAAAGAAAAACATCGCCGCCCTATCAGGAGGGAGCGGCTGGATAATGGTCCTCAGCCAATGTGGCAGACACTCTGAATTCTCCCACACTTTGCCCGTTCCAGTTTTTCAGGTTCTGGCGCATGAAATGAGCCAGCTCCGGGTTATTTTCTGTCCCAAAACGGGCGATGAGCGCGGCAGCCGCTGCTTCAGCCGCGCGAACGCCGCCATCACGGCATTTGATGGCAATGCCAAGACCTTTTTCAGGAAGCATGGCAATCATCACGCCTTCAGCCCCCATTTTGGTGAAGACACGTGGTGCAAGGACTTGCATGACACGTGTGTCAAACTGGTTGGTTCCGGCAACCATGAAAGGATTGGCTGCAATGGCGGATCGTAACCGTGTGGCAGCCTGTGCTCTTTCTGGTGTCAGGCTCTGGCCCGTTGCAAAGCGGGCGTAAGCCTTTGCCAGAGCATGAAGAGGAATAGCCCATGTGGGAATGGCACAGCCATCGGTGCCCCGGTTATCATCCGTGTGGGGAATGCCTGTTACCTCTTCCAATGTCCGGGCCACAGCTTGCATGACGGGGTGCTCTGGCCGCGTGTAATGTTCTGGGTCGTGCCCTGTTGCGCAGGACAGGCAGACGAACCCGGCATGTTTGCCCGAACAGCAATTATGCAAGGCGGAGGCCTGTTCTCCACTGGTGGCCAGAGCGCGTGCCGCACGGGCATCCAGCGGCCAATGCGTGCCACATTCCAGAGAGGTTGCATCCCGCCCCGTGCGGGCCAGCATATCCGCTGCAACGGCCACGTGGGCAGGTTCGCCTTGGTGGGAGGCACAGGCCAAGGCCAGAGCTTCTTGCCCCAAGTTATATTTGTCAGCAGCGCCTTCTGTCAGCAGTGGCAGGGCCTGCAATGCCTTGACGGTGGAACGGGGGTAAATGGGGGTTTCTACATCCCCGGCGGCAAAGACGGTTTTCCCGGTGGCGTCCACAACCACGGCAGCACCATAATGACGGGATTCCACGCGATTACCGCGGGTTGCTTCAGCCAAAAGTACATCGTGGGGCATTGCTGCGTTTACCTGTCCTGTTCTTGTGGGGCACCGGTTAGCAGATAGCATTCTGCTGAAAATTCGGCGCTATGATCCGGGTCTGGTTCCAGCATGTCTGCCACCATGCTTCGGCGTAAGCGCAGAACACAGGGAGAGGCAGTTGCTGTTGCGGGGTCTTCTGCCAGTTTATCCCGCCACGCACAAACGCCATTGCGCTCTATCAGTAAAAGCGGCTCCGTTTTGGCCAGATGCACACCACTGGAGAGAAGATGCTGAGCGTTTTCTTTGTTGCTGACCAGATAAAGCCAGCTATCGGGCGTGATTTGGGGCGTGAAATGTTGGGGCGGGCTATAGGAGAGCCGCAATTCTTCCGCAGTAAAATGCGTGCGGGGTGATGTGGGGAGGGGCGGAAAAGGGTAAGAAAACAGGTCCGTTTGATGCATGCTGCCCGATTGGGCTGCCTCTATCGCAGTGGCTGGTGGTTTTTTCAAATTCTTTTCGGGGCACAGTCTTTCTGGCGAAAGAGGCCTGCGTTTCTTTTCAGGCAGGGCAACAGGCAACCGGAACTGGTTCTGGAGGGGAAGGGTGCTTGGCTTTGCACCGCGCCGGGTGTGTTTTGGCAAGTAACGTCGTTACAAATGGTGATGTGCAGGCGTTTTGCGTTGTGAGGCGCACTGAGCGCAAAGCCCTTCAATTTCTATGGATGTGCTTTGAATGACAAAACCTTGCTCCCGGCAGGTTGCCCGCACGGCCTCCAGAATGCTGGGGTTAGTGATTTCAATCACACTTTTACAGGATCGGCAGATAAGAAACTGGGCCGTGTGCAGGCAGATACTGTCGTGATCGTGGTCATGATCGCACCCGGCTGCGTGGTCATCATGCAGAAGGTGGGTGCAGGGTACAAACGCAGACAGCCGCTCAATACGGTGAATAAGTCCGTGTTCCAGCAGAAAATCCAACGCACGGTAGACTGTAGGCGGTGCGGGGCGGCGGTCGGGGCTTTTCATCTGTTCCAGCAGATCATAGGCCCCTACTGGCGCATTGACACTCAGGATCAGCCCCAGAATTTCGCGGCGCTGTTGTGTTAGTCGCGCGCCCTGATGTGTGCAAAGGGCTTCTGCCCTGTCCAGCAGAGCCTGCGTGGCGGGAGAAAGCGTTTCAGGAAAGATGAGTGCAGGCTGAGTGGCAGATTTCATGATTACATCCGTTCTATCCGTATCTTAGCCATGCAGCACAGGGAAGGCAAAGCGTAGCAGGAGGAAGGTTTCTGCGGAGAAAGAGGTATGTTATAGTATCACACAACCTGATATGCAGTGTTGTCGGGCAGGTAGCTGGGGCGCAAGGGTGTTTTGGCGATCGGGGATGTGGCCAGTCTGACGCCACAAAACAAGAGGATCGGGCGGTAAAAAAGGCTTTGGTACGAGCAAGAACAAAGCCTTGCCAGAGTGGTCTGGCCGATTTTTCGGGCCTCTGTGAGGGTGCATGCGCCTTTATGCGGTATAACTGAGGGTGTGAGTCTGTTTTATGCGTTTTGCCGTGTCAGTTTTCTCCTGCCTTATTGCCGCATGTGCGGGTAGTGTTGCTGTTCAGGCTGCTGAAGCCCCAACAATTGTTGCTGCGGAAAATACGTGGGGAGATCTGGCGGCTCAGGTGGCTGAGCCAGACATGCATGTCCATTCCATATTGGCCTCCCCCGCCCTTGATCCGCATCTTTATGAGCCCGGTCCGGCGGAAGGGCGGCTTGTGCATGATGCAGCGCTGATTGTGGCCAATGGGGCCGGGTATGATGCGTGGATTGATCGACTGGCGCAGGCACGTGGAGGGAAATCAGCCCCCGTGGTGAGGGCGGATGGCTGGAGCGGATGGCATGCCGGGGATAACGCTCATCTGTGGTATAATCTGGCGGCTGTTGCCTCTTTTGTGGGGCGGTTTGTTGTGGTGTGTCAGGAGGTTGATCCAGCCCATGCCCCCGCTTACGAAGCGCGCGGAAAGACCGTTCTTGCGGCAGTCAATCAGGTGCGGGAGCAGATTGCTGCGGTAAGGCCCAAAACGGAAGGGCAGCCGGTAGCGGCAACAGAGCCCGTGTTTACCCCCTTGGCGGACAGTCTGGGCTTGCGCATGACTCAGCAGGCTTTTCAACAGGCTATTATGAATGATGTTGAGCCCCCGGCCTCTGCCGTGGCGGCATTTGAACAGGATATCAGCCAGCATGCTATCAGGTTGGTGGCTTATAATGCGCAAGCCGACAGACCGTCCGTCCAGCGTTTGATTGCACAGGCCCGGCAGCAAAACATACCGGTGCTGCCTGTGCTGGAAATTATGCCGCCCGATCAACACTGGCAGACATGGATTCAGCAAACAGTCACGCAGGTTGCGCAGGCGCTCGGGCAAGACCAGTGAGTATTCCTGCTCTTGATCTCTCCCATGTCACGTTGACGCGTGGTGGCCAGACTGTTCTGAAGGATATCAGTTTCAGTGTGCCGCCTGGCAGTTTTGTGGGGGTTCTGGGAGCCAACGGCGCTGGAAAAACCACGCTGTTCCGAGGGCTTCTGGGGCTGGAACCCGCGCAGGGTGGCGTCATCTGTGTGAATGGAGTTTCTGTAAGGCGTGGCAATAGATCCATAGGGTACATGCCCCAGATGCGTAAGTTGATAGGTGGGCAGTTAAGCGGGTGGAGCATGGTTGCAGCCGCACGGCGCGGGGAATGCTGGGGCCTGCCCTGGTGCGGGGCAAAGGGCCGAAAATCCGTGCAGGCGGCGTTGGAAGCAGTAGATGCGCTTGATCTGGCCCGCAAGCCTGTTGCCACTCTTTCCGGTGGGCAAAGGCAGCGATTGCTGTTGGCGCAGGCTCTGCTGGATGATCCTACTCTGTTATTGCTGGATGAACCCTTGGCTAGTCTGGACCCGGCCCGAATGCGGGAGACAGCACTCAGAATCCATACTCTTGCGCGCTCTCGGGGCATGACGGTTCTGATGTCGGCTCATGATATCAATCCGTTGCTCGGGTTGATGGACCATGTTTTGTATCTGGCCCGCGGTAAGGCTCTGTTGGGTAAGGTAGAAGACGTACTGACCACCGAGGCATTGACCGCCCTGTATGGAGCACCCGTGGATGTGGTGCGCGCGGGAGGACGTGTGTTTGTGGTGGCGGAAGGTGGTGGCGCCATTCTGCAACCCCATGAGTGCGTGGGGGGCCACACGCATGCTTGAGTATGATTTCATGCGCACGGCCTTTCTGGCCGCCTTTCTGGTGGCGGTTGTATGTGGGCCGGTGGGCTGGTTTCTGGTTCTGCGCGGCCAGACATTTGCCAGTCATGCGCTTTCTCATGTGGGATTTGCAGGCGCTACAGGTGCGCTGCTGATAGGGCTTTCCCCTCTGACAGGCCTTACGGCGGGCGCGTTGGGTGCGGGTGTGCTGATGGGGCTGGCGGGAGACCGAGTGGCGGGGCGGGATGTCATGATTGGTCTTGTCCTGTCCGTCGCCATGGGGGCTGGTGCTCTTTTTCTGCATTTCCTGACCCATTCAGCCAGCGCGGCAACGGCCCTGCTGTTCGGGGATATTCTGGGTATCAGTTCTTCCATGCTGGGCTGGCTGGCCATATTGAGTGGGGGGTGCCTTCTGGCGTTGGGGGGTATGGCGCGCCCTCTGTTATTTGCTTCCTTGCAGCCAGAACTGGCGGAAGCCAAAGGTGTGCGGACGGCATTGCTGGACGTGCTGTTTCTGGCTCTTGTTGCCATTGCTACGGCGGAATGCGCCCAGATAACTGGCGTTTTACTGGTTTTCACGCTGATGGTTGCGCCTGCCGC
Source organism: Acetobacter tropicalis (assembly GCF_030644465.1). NCBI lineage: Bacteria > Pseudomonadati > Pseudomonadota > Alphaproteobacteria > Acetobacterales > Acetobacteraceae > Acetobacter > Acetobacter tropicalis. Next base: position 2,793,286 of record NZ_JAUYUW010000001.1, read on the forward strand.
GGCCATTCTCCGCCTGGGTCTGCCACCTTTTGTTGGGCTGCTGGCGGCTGCGGGTTTGGCTGTGGTGGAAGCGTGGGGGGGGCTTATGCTCTCATGGCAGACGGATTACCCAACATCCTTCTGGATTGCAGTGCTGGGAGGAGTAGGGTTCCTGTTGGCCGGGCTTGTTGCATCCTGGCTCAATGGGCACGCGCAACAGGTCGCCTCAGATCAAGCCGGGGCGCTGGATATGAATGATCTCTGACAGCGCAGTTTTTAGGCTATCGGGTATCGGATGAAGAGGCAGCCGCCCGGTGGTTTGTCGTAAAATTTTGGAGGGTGAGAAGGCCTGTCTGAAAGCGCGATGGCGTGATGCTGGTCTGAAAATCCGCAGGCTTCCTGCCCAAAAAAACGGCGGAAACTGCACCGAGCGTGTTTGAAGGCGTAATCTTTACCCAGTTCCGGCAGCACCATAGCAGGGGTGCCCATGGGGGCGCGCACGTAGCCAGAAGCAGTGTGGGAGTAAAAAATCTCTTACTGGGGCAGAGACCAGTCCAGCCATCCCCAGAACAGTAAAAAGAGAGCCAGCCCCACATGGATAAGGATCAACCCTTTGAGGGTGATGACTGGAACGTCTGACAAATCTTTTTTGGGCGGCGGTGCCATGGGCGATAATCCTGCCTGTTTGCCGGAAAGAGTGAAGCGACCGACAAAGCTGTAAACTCATAAAAACGGATGCCGTTGCTTCTTGTCAGGAGGCTATATGCGGCAGAGAATGATAGGCGCGGTTAAAATATACCAGCCCGCCCACATGCTGGTTGATGCGGAGCGCTTCAACAATCCCGAACATGACGCTATGGGTGCCCACTTCCACAATCTGGCTGATGCGGCAGTCAAACGTGGCCACAGCTTCTTCCAGCACCGGAGCCCCGGTTGCCAGTGTTGTCCAGTGGCCTATGGCAAACCGGTCTTCCATGGTGGTCGGGCCGGAAAAATGGCTGGATAACGCCTGCTGTGCGGAGGAAAGGACATTCACGCATAAAGGGCCGCCTTCCGTAAAAGCAGGCCTGACCCGGCTTTCGCGTTTCAGGCAGACCAGCAATGTGGGAGGGGTATCTGTAACGGAGCATACGGCAGAGGCCGTAAAACCAACCGGGTGTGCCTGCGTTCCTGTAGTCACAATATTCACAGCCGCTCCAAGTTTGGCCATGGCATCGCGGAAGGCGCTGGTCTCCAGAGCCAACATCTGCTCTCCTTCAAACATGTTCAGACAGAGTGTTTTGTGCATGAATAAAGAAGGAAAGCAATGACTGAGGACGTTCTTTCAGGCACGCCCAGTGTCAAAACCCGGCGTGCAGGCCATCTGGGCCGTATCATTCTGGATCGTCCCAACCGCTTGAATGCGGTGGATCTGGACATGGCAGAGGGCATAGCCCGTGTGCTGGATGCGTGGCAGGAAGATGCATCCGTACAGCATGTGCTGCTGGAAGGGTCTGCTCCGCGAGCATTCTGTGCCGGCGGGGATCTGAAAAAAATCTGTGAACTGCTCCAGATAGAAGGCGCAGATGAAGCCTTCCGGCAGTTGAACCGCGTGTATGAGATCATGCAGCAGATTGCGGCTTACCCCAAACCCACCATCTCGTTCATGGACGGAGTAGCCATGGGCGGCGGCATTGGGTTGGGCGGCCATGCGCATTATCGGGTTGTGACGGAGCGTTCTGTTGTTGCCATGCCGGAAACGGGGATCGGCCTGACGCCTGATGCTGGAGGCTCCTGGATTCTCAGCCGTGCCCCCGGTTTGTCCGGATTGAGGTTGGCCGTTACAGGAAACCGTATGAATGGGGTAGGCGCAGTCATGATCGGCTTTGCCGATAGACTTGTGCCTTCTGAGAGCCTGCCCGACTTGCTGGGGCTGCTCGAAACGCGCTCGGCCGAGGATGTGTTCGCCCTTATCAACCCGTTGCCTCAGTTGGCCAATGTGCAAGAGATGGACGCCTGTTACGATGCCCCGGATCTGGCGCATGTGGTGCGTAATCTTGCTGAAAACGGAAGCGAACAGGCCAGACAGGATCTGCTTGCGTTATCCTGTGCCTGCCCGTTTTCCGTGCAACTGACATGGGAGGCATGGCATCGAGCACGAGATTTGTCCTCTCTAACCGCAGTTTTTCAGCAGGAAGGGACACTGGTCAATCATCTTGTCCGGCGCGCTGATTTTGCCGAGGGTATAAGAGCCCGCCTGATTGACCGGGATAACCAGCCGCGCTGGACACCGGGGACTTTGGCAGAAGTCAATCTGGATGAGGTTCGGGCCTGCTTTCAGGATTAACGGAAGGCGTAGTGCGGGCGGCGCAGGGTGAAAGAAGACGCTGCCACAGAGCATATGTTGGCTGAGCCTGCGGTGAGGGGCTCCGCCATTCTGTTTTGCCGTGGGTCTGATAATGGGCCTGACCAGATGGCCAATCCCCCAGTTGTACGGCAATGGCTACATCCGGATTCTGTTGCAGATACCAGTGCTCTGAAAAAGCGGGTTGGTGTCCTTCCCGCTCTTCCTGATAACCGCGTTGGAGAAAATGCTGCTGGCCGGAACTGAACTCTCCTCTCCCCACAGCCAAGGCGACATCCGGGTTGGCGTGCAGATAGCTGGCTTCATTAAACGGTTCGTGCGCCATGTACTGTTGCACAAGGAACAGCAGAAGAGCGTGAGGGACCGGGACGTTCTCCTGTTCCACAGCAAAAATATTGTAACCCAGCGCGTGGGAAAGAAGAGAGCAGGGAATCATTGTTGTCGCAAAAATGTTAATAAAGTCTTAATTTAATCTGTACAAAAGCTTTATGCCCGTCAACCTTCCCCACTGACCATGCGGGGTGTTGGGGAAGAGGCCCTACTGCCTTACTATTTGAAAAACGGGCGAGGCAGGGAATGCGGCATGGTGGATTATACTGATCTGGAAAATGTGCATCGACACGTGGTGGCAACCATCGTCTCGCCCAGTTTTAGTGTGCCGGTTCCGCGTGTGCAGAACGTGCATCTTGTCCCAAAGCCGGTTCTGGAAGCCATGCGTGCAGGCTGGCTGACAGGCACACACGCTGAACGGCCGATCACGGTGACAAAGCTGTTTGATGTGTATGTGACAGAAGAAGGTCTGGTTTTTACGCACGACAAGAAGCTGATTGCCCAGACCATTGCGCAGCATAGTTCAGAGGAATGTCAGCGTGCTTTTGAGCGTCTTCATGCCGTGACGGATGTGGTTGAAGTAACTGAGCCTGGTTTGTTGCTGCGGAAACGGGGAGACCATAATTACGGACACTGGATGGTGGAGCTGCTTCCCAGATTATGGCTGGCGGAGCAGTTCATGACGCCGCAGCGTCTGGTTGTTCCAGATGCAGGAAACGCTATGACCCACGTGATCCGGGATTCCATAGTGTTATCTTCCACCCAGCCGCATCAGTTTCTGGCACTGGACAATCAGGCCGTGTGTTTTTTCAAGGATCTGAGCATTGTGGAGGGGCTGACTGACCACGGCGTTTATATGTCTCCGCTTGTCTTTGCCCAAACGGATGCTATGCGGGCCTGTGTTCCAGAAGTGGCACCGCAACGTCTTTATGTTGTACGGTCCGGCAGCCCTCGGGCCGTGGTACAGGAGCCAGAAATCCGCGCGCTGTTACAGCATTACGGGTTTCGGGTGGTAAACCCGGCTGAACTGACATTTCTGGAGCAGGTGCAGCTTTTTAAAAGTGCGGAATGTGTGGTGGGGGTGATGGGGGCAGGGATGACCAACACCCTTTTCTGCCCGCGTGGGGCCAAGGTTATAACTCTTGCTCCTGCCACCATGCCTGATACTTTTTTTGCGTTTATCGCCGGGTTGCGGGGCCTATACTATCATGAAATCCGTGGACAGATGATGGAGGCCGATACCACCCAGTGGGATGGACCATTCTCCATCATGCCAGCCCAGCTTGCAGCCCTGCTGGAGGCGTAGCAGACTGTTATCCAAACACCGGGTTGCGGTGGGGAACAGCGGCAGTAACGCCCGCATTGGCTCCGGGAATATCACGGGAAAGCTGTAACGGGCCGTACCGATGGAAAAAGCCCGGAACGGATGAGATGATATAAGCTGCCTGTTCCAGACAGGAGACGACCCGTTCCCGTGCAAGGCAGGCTGCTTCCGGGTGTGGGATGGTGCTGATGATACGCGCAGTTTTCAGAAGTTCAGCAGCAGTCTGCTCCGGTGCGTGGTGTAATGTTTTGAAAGATTTGAGTGCATCCAGCAGGGCGGTATGGGCAGAGGGGGCCAGAACGGTATGGCCAGCGTTCCAGCGAAGGCGTACAATCAATCGTCCAAGAGAGAGTGAGGCAAACGCGGCGTCTGTATAGCCTTTGCGGTCAACAGTTTCATCAAGAAACGAAAGGCGCATCATCAGGCGCGCAATTTTCTGTAATTGCAGGCTTTCCCACACCACCCATAAAATAGGCCGTTTTTGTGGGGCAGCGGCAAGGTGTTGCACACTGCGGGTAAGGGAAGAGACAAGCCGGGCAGCATCCAGCCTATGATCTGCCGGAAGAATAACGCGGAAGACCAGAACCAGCAGGACGCAGGCTGCAACCATGGTCATCCAGTTATTGGTCAGCGTCATGTCATCATACACAATAGGGTTGGTGACAGAGAGCATCATGGTGAAGAAAACGGCATAGCCAAACGCGCCAATACTGTAGCGCGGGTGGAATTGCAGCCACACGCCCGGCAGAAGAAAGAGGCACACCGTCATCCATAACAACGGATACCCGTCTATTCTGGGCAGGCCGATAACATGGCACAGAAAACTCGCTGGAATGGCAAGGGCCGTGCCCATAGCCATAAGGGGACTGGTTTTTGCGGCTGAAGGTGTCGTGGAGAGCAGGCTTGATGCGGCAACCACGTATAGCATCAGCATGGGCCCCGCGCTCCAGTGCAGAACATACCATAACATGCCGGCCAGCAGGGCAATAAACATGCCACGAGTGCCGTTGCGCAATGCCATGGGCCATTCCAGATAGGTGGCCATCTTCACAGAGGTTCTGCCCGGGCGGCGGGTTGTGATGTCATGCAGTGCCATATCGAGTTGCACCAGGACATCACGTGTGTTGTCCAGCGATGCCAAAACAGTTGGCGTGGGGTTCTGATGTTCCAGAAAGTCCAGTTTTCTCAATGTTGCGTGGATACAGTCTGAAACGGGTTTGGGGTTATCCTGCCATCCGGGCTGCTCTGTCAGATCCAGAATATTTTTGAGGGTCTGTGCCACTTCCTGATGAACCTGACAGGAGGCACCGTTGGCAAGCGAAAGGTTGAGCCAATACGGGTGATAAGTCACAATCAGGCCGGTCAGGCGGCTTAGTCCAATACGCAGGCGGCTGACACGCGCCTGCATGTCCCGATCATCTGCTGCGGCATATTCAATGGCGGGGCCAAGGCCCGTCATGCGTGCCAGCAGGCGGCCTCTGCTGTCATATAATGGTTGGGGCAGGCCACGGAAGGCGGGCGTGGAAGAGGTATTTTCCAGTCCAGGCATCTGGTCTTCCATGGCCTCTGCGGCTTGAGCTGGAGAAGAGCGGTTACTTTCAGCAGAATGGAAAGAAAGTGCGTGGCGTACGGTTTCCCGAAAGGCGTCTCCCAAAGTGCTCAGAACCTGAGAGGGCTTGCGGGGTGTTGTCACCATGAACACAAAGGCGGTGACCACAACGCCTGTTGTGACAGCGGAGAGACGGCCCATTGCCGCCAGAAAAATAGAGTCCGGGTGCGCAAAGGCTGGTGAGGACACAATAACAATGGTGTAGCCGGTCAGAACCGCAGCATAGGCCCGGAACAGCCGCAGAAATGTGGCCACCATACAGGCCAGGCCCACAAAAAAGGCGAGTGCTGCATAATATAGCACAGGAGACTGCACGAATGCCGCCATGACACCTACGCTGATGCTTGCCCCAATAATCGTGCCAATGACACGCCACATGCTTTTGGAAACCATGGCCCCAACAGTGGGGTTTGCCACAATCAGAACAGTTGTGGCGGCGCTCATGGGAGACTGAAGCTGAAAGGTGAACGCCAAAAACAGGGCAATCCCGATCGCCAGAAAAACACGGGCTGTGTACGCGGCGGTGGCAAGCGTTGCGCGCCACCGTTCATCATGCGTAAAAATGCTGGGGAACCAAGAGCGTATCAAAGTGGAGAGGGTGTCTGTCATGGTGAGACGGTTTTCATGAAAGGTCGGGCCGAGCGGAGTGGGTGTTCAGAAGCTGGTCGAGTTGCCCGATAAGGCTGCGGATATCCTCGGAGGGAAGTCCTTGCGTAATGGTCTTTTCCTCCTGTGCTGAAATATCATGAAACAGCGCACATTTTTTCTGGCCCTGTGGGGTCAGAATAAGCCGTTTTGCGCGGCGGTCTCCTGCGTCGGTCTGGCGGGAGATCAGCCCTTCTTTCTCCAGAAGATCCAGAACCCGAACAAGAGCGGAGCAGTCTGTATCCATGGCGTTTGCCAGATCACGCTGGGTTGCACCATCAGGCATCATCATAAGGTACGCCATGGGGCGCATCAGAGCTACTGTCATGCCATGGGGGCGCAGGGCGCGCTCCAGTTTGGTGCGCCATATTGCCGCCAGCCGCATGACACGAAATGTCAGCGCCATGTCCTGAAAGCGCGTTTCATCAAGAGCGGAAAGGCCACGCAGGGCTTCCATTGTGCGGCTCCATAGTTAGTATAGATATATTTGACATGAAAAATATATTGATATGAATATATCAGAACCGCCAGAACGGTCAACGACCTTACATTTTTCCACAATTCGGCCACACTCCGCGCCGGTGAAAAAAGCTATGCAGAAGGTGGTCGAACCCGTTTTTACATTGCCTTCCTCACGAAAAAGGCCCTTATGCGTCATACATAAGGGCCGTGTACATCAGAGATGCTTCTGCGGGTGCAAGTGCTGCCTCACTCCTTTTGGGGAGCAGCCGAAGCAGGATCAGAAATATCCAACCCTGCATCGCGTGGGGAGGAGGCTGGTCCGGGCCTGTCCAGATTTTCATACTGTTCGGGAGTGGATGGGACATCAATGCCGCCAGAGGGTGTTGGATGCCGTAACCCCTCATACTGGAAGCCGGTAAAGGTCATGGTCTGGTTTGGCGTGGGCAGCAGTTTGTCCTGCCAGCCGCCACCAAGAGCCCGCACCAGTCCGACAGAAGCTTGAAGGGAACGCGCTTGAATCTGCGCCTGTTCAATACGGGCATCAAGTGTATTCACTTGGGCAATCAAGGCATCCAGATACCCGTCAGCACCCCCTTTATAAAGAGTCATGGTTAGGGTCTGAGACTGCATTGCGGCATCAACCGCCTGTTTCAGCCGTACATTTTCTGCTCGTAGTCGCGCCGTCAGGGAGAGGCCGTTTTCCACATCTCTGAAGGCTGAGAGCACCGTCATGCGGTAGTGGTCGCGCGTTTCACGGTAAGCGGACCAGGAGCGCTGCAACTGGGCACGCCGTAAGCCCCCTTCAAACAGTGGCATGGTCGCTGAAGCGCCATAAGACCACATGCTGTTTGCCAGATTGGCCAGATCAAAGCCGTTGCCATCAAAGCCCCCGTTGGCGTTGAAGGAAACGTGGGGATAAAATGCCGCACGCGCAATGCCGATTGTACGGTTGGCCTGCGCCATTTCGCGTTCAGAAACGGCAATATCCGGTCGCCGTTGCAGCAGTTCCGAAGGAAGGCCTAGCGGCACAGTCGGTTCAGCATCGTCCTGCTGCGCAACAGCAGGAATATGGAAAGAGGAAGGGGAGGCATTGACCAGTACGGCCAAGGCATGTTCCAGCACTTCACGTTGTGCCTGTACGTCAAGCTGGCGCGCCTGTGTCATGTAAAGCTGGTTTTTGGCGCGGGCGACATCAATGCCTGTGGCGTCCTGATTATCAAGCCGTGTTTGGGTCACATGCAGCGCCTGCTGATAATAGCTGATGGACTGGCTATAAATGGCGTTCTGTGCATCCAGCCCACGGAGGGAAAAGTAATCCGTTGCCACTTCAGCCTGAAGGCTCAGGCGCGCTGCTGCGTATTGGGCGGCCTGTTCCTGTGCATAATATTTCTGCGCCCGCACACGGTTACGAATAGCGGACCAGATATCAGGTTCCCAACTTGCTAGACCTCCGTAATATTCATCAGTTGCAGTGATAGGGCCTTTGTATCGGAAGAGCCTGTCCGCTGAACTCTTATTATCGCTTGATCCGAATGCCAGCGCAAAATGGGGTAACAGATCAGACCGTGCCTCCATAACAATGGCGCGGGCCTGAATAAACCGTTCAGCAGCGGCCTGAAGGTCCGCATTGCTCTCTGTGGCCTGTGTTTCCAGCGTTGTCAGGGTAGGGTCTGCAAACAGGGTCCACCAGTCAGACCGCAGGACTGTATCCTGCGGCTGGGCTTCCCGAAACAATCCTTGCCCATGCCATGAGGCCGGCACAATAAAATGCGGAGCCTGATAGGTGGGGGCCAGATCACAGGCGCTCAGGACCGTCAGCGCGGCAAGGGTCGTGCCTTTTAGAAGGATGTGCTTGCTCATTCGTCATCATCCCCATCGGTCTGGCTGTCCGCCGTTGCCAGGTAGCCTTTTTCCGGCACGCTGAGCCGAACACTTTCTCCTTCCAGAAGATCAGCAGGAGGGTTGTTGATGATACGATCCTGCGGGCTCAGGCCAGCATCCACTTCCGTATAGGTATCAGACATACGGCCCACGGTAATTGCCTTGTAATGCGCCTTGTTTTGCGCATCGACCGTGACCACCTGCATACCTTTTTCTTCAAAAACCAGCGCCCCTGTGGGAATGGTGTAAATGCCCCCTTCCGCCGGTGCGGAAAGAGCGACAGAAGCAAAGGTACCGGGCCAGAGTTTCTGGTCTGCGTTATCAATGGTAAATTCCGTTACTGCCGTGCGGGTATTGGGATCATACCCTTTGGCAATGGTGAGGAAACTGGCCGTAACAACCTGATTAGGGTACTGCGGCACGGTGACACGTGCTTTCAAACCCGGTTTCAGAACGTAGGAAAACACCTCTGGCACCGAGACAAAAAGCCGCATTTCGTGTGTGTCCGCCACGGTAAAGAGCTCGCTGGCTGTGCCGTTGGCGTTCAGGTTGCCCCCGCCCGCCGCAACATAGTCCCCAACGCTGATGTTTCTGGCGGTCACAACACCATCAAAGGGCGCTATGATGGTTTTGAATTTTTCCAACGCATCATAATGGTCCACATTGTGCTGCGCGGCTTCTAGCGCAGCGCGGGCCGATTGTTCATTGGCGTTCTGCACGGACACGGATTGCCCTGAAACAGCCTGTGATTTCCCCATGGACCGCCAGCGGTCAGCCGTAACGGTTGCCAGCCCATATTTGGCCTGCGCTACCTGGAGGTCCGCTTTGGCCTGAGCATATTGTGCATCCAGTCCGGGTGCGTTGATTTCAGCCAGAACATCCCCTTTTTTGACCGGGGCACCGTAGTCCTTATACCACATTTTCACATAGCCTGAGACCTGCGCGTAAATAGGGGCTTCGTACCATGCGCTGATATTACCCGGCAGTGTCATGGACAAAGTGGGTGGGGCAGGTTTGGGCTGCACAACAGCAACATCCGGCACGCTGGCGTGTGTGGCATCCGCTTGCAGCGCAACTTCATTGTGCAGATGCTGGATTTCCAGATAGCCAACATACGCAACCAGAGTGCAGAGCAGGGCGCCGACAAAAAGACGTTTTTTGGTAAGGGTGGACATTATGCAGCCTCCTTCCCGTTCTCGTGGCCCATATCTGTCGGGCGGCGGGGTTTGGTGTGAGAGGTATTGTGAAAAATTGCGTAAACACAAGGAACAAACAGCAGAGTGGAGACTGTTGCAAAAATAAGTCCACCAATCACCGCTTTGCCCAAAGGTGCATTTTGTGAATTGCTGGTAGCCATGGGCACCATGCCAATCACCATGGCGGATGCGGTCATGATCACAGGACGGATGCGGCCAAAACCAGCTTCTACGGCGGCAGAAAGTGCGTTGCCATGCAGGGCCAGACGTTCCTTGGCAAAAGAGACCACCAGAATGGAGTTGGCGGTGGCCGTGCCCATGCACATGATGGCCCCTGTCAGCGCCGGAACGGAAAGACGGGTCTGGGTCAGGAACAGGCTCCAGGCAATGCCAGCAAGGGCACCAGGAAGTGCGGAGATAATGATGAAAGGATCAAGCCAGGACTGAAAATTGATCACAATCAGCATGTAGATCAGCACAATGGAGACCACTAATCCGGCTATCAGTTCCACATAGGCGCCATGCATGGTAACGGCCTGGCCACGGATATCCACAGCAGCGGTTGAGGGAAGATCAGCCTTGCTGTCAGCAACAGTTTTCTTCACACGGGCCAGAACGGAGCCAAGGTCAGTGCCTTCTGTTGAAACATACACATCAATTTCCGGCATGGAATTATAGTGTGAAACCTGCCCCGGTGTGCCGGTTGGCGTTACGGTGCTGATGCTGCCAAGAAGCTGCATGTCTGTGCCCTTGGGGTCATTATCTCCTTTATCAACCGGAATGGTCAGCAGATCATTGTAGTGCGTGAGCTGGTCTTGCGAGACATAGACATTCAGTGGGAAGGTAATGCCGCTTTTGGGGTCCAGCCAGTATTGCGGATCAACCGTCTGGCTGCCTGAAAGAGTCATCAGTTCATTATTGGCAATGTCAGCTTCCGTCATGCCAGTCGCCTGTCCGAAGGTGCGGTTGCCCTGCACAAACAACGTGGGCGTTTTCATGGTTTGCTGAACAACCACATCCACCGCGCCGGGAATGGCACGCAGTTTGTTTACCAACAGACGTGCGTATTGGTAATTGTCACGAATATCCGGGCCAGAGACCTGAATATCAATGGGAGCAGGAGACCCAAAATTCAGAATCTTTTCAGTCAGGTCAGCGGGCTGAAAGGTGAAGACAGAGCCTGGAAATCTGGAAGAAAGATCCGTACGCAGCAGTTTGCGATAATTCCAGACAGGCGACGTTTCATTCTTGAGGGAGATGGTGAGGTCACAATCCTGCGTGCCAATGGATGGAGTAGGAATAAATGCCTGATTATGCGGGCCTTCCGGCAAGCCACAGTTATTGATAATACCCGAGACTTTTCCTGGCAGAATCTGCTCAATCCTGTCATCCACCAGAGCCACGATGCGCCCGGTTGTTTCAATGCGCATACCCAGCGGTGTGCGCATGTGCATCTGCATCGTGCCGGATTTGACTTCGGGAAAGAAATCCTGTCCCGCCATAAGGAACAGGCCCAGAGAGAGCACGGATGCGCCCAGAAAACAGGCTGCAAACAAGCCGCGCCGCACAATAATCCGTTCCAGAAGTCTCCCGTAACTTATGCGGAAATTATGAAATCCATGTTCGAATTTGTTCTGGAAACGCCCCAGAACACCTTTCGGTAACGCCAGATGTTCATCACTATGCAAGCCCGGATGCACCTGTCCGGCCAGAAGATATTTGGCCATGGTTGGCACCAGAGTGCGGGAGAGAATGAAGGAGGCAAGCATGGCGAAAACAATGGCTTCCGCCATGGGCATGAACAGCCACCCTGCCACGCCACTCAGGCGGAAAAGGGGTGTCCACACAATGCAGATACACAGGGTTGAGACCAGCGTGGGAATAACAATCTGGTTGGCTGCATCAATAATGGCAGGTTCCAGTTCTTTCCCTTCTTCAAGGTGCGTATCAATGTTTTCGATCATCACCGTGGCATCATCCACCAGAATCCCCACGGCCAGAGCCAGGCCGCCCAGAGTCATGACGTTGATGGTCTGACCAGCCATCAGAAGGCAGATAATGGCGGTCAGAATAGCCAGCGGTATGGATGTTGCGATAATGAGCGTGGACCGCCACGAACCCAAAAACAGAAGCACGACAAGGCCGGTCAGAACTGCTGCGGTCGCCATTTCCCTTACCACATCCTGAATGGCGTCTTTCACGAAAATCGAGGCATCACTCAATATGGAAATATGCACGTCTGGCGGAACAAGTTTCTGAATGCGCGGGAGGAGTTCCTTGGTGCGTGCCACGACATCCAGCGTGGAAGCATCACCACTTTTCATGACCACTACTTCCACCCCCTGCCGGCCTTTGACCAGAACAAGGTTTGTCTGTGGGTGCCCGCCACGGTAAACCTGTGCAACATCATGCACGTAAATAACCGCATTTCCCACGCGTTTTACGGGAATGTCTCCCAGTTCCTTCATGGAGCGCGGGGTGGCGTTGGTCTGCACCATCCAGTCCGTCGTGGCAATTTTCTGATCCCCGGCGGGCAGAACAATATTCTGCTTACGCAAGGCGTTCTGCACATCCATGGCGGATAGATGATGGGCCTGTAGCTGCTTCTGGTTAAGCGCCACCATGATAAAACTGTCCATGCCACCATAAGGATGTGGCAGAACGGCCCCTGGCACGGTTACCAGAATGGGGCGGATGCGTGTCATGGCAATTTTATACAGATCAGACGGTGTCTGTTTTTCAGAGGTGATCTGAAGCGCCAGCACAGGCACGGAAGATGCTTCCAGCCGCATGACCATGGGGGCAGGTATGTTATCAGGAAGCTGTTTGATAACAGTCTGAGAAATGGCGGTTACTTCCGCCTCAGCTTCACCAATATCCGTGCCTGGCTGGAAGTAGATGTTGACAATGCTCCTGCCGTAATAGGAGCTGCTTTCCATATGTTCTATGCCCTCCACTGTGGAGGTTACGGCCAGTTCATAATTGTAGGTGATACGGCCAGCAAACTCTTCAGGCAGCATCCCGCCGTAAGTCCATACCACGGACACAACGGGAATCCGGATATTGGGAAACACATCAGTCGGCGCCTGAAAAAGGGACAGTACGCCAAAAGCGAGAATAAGCAGCGAGAGGACGACAAATGTATAAGGTCGCTTCAGCGCCGTCACGACGATGGCGTTCATGCGTTTCCTTCCTTGCTGGAATCAGTGGAATTCCGCGCAAGATAGAATTGGACTTATGCAATAATCTTTTAAAAAAAATATTATCCTGTTAAAAAGAGTTTTATGAAAAGAACGCTATAAGAAATAGTTTTTATGAAGCGGAATTTACAGAATTACCTTGAACGTGATTTCCACTTTGCAGTTTTGGTTTTTCTTTCTTATTTTCTGAATGTGCGGGTCTAAAACATTCCGCAATTCTATTGCTGCCGTCAGAACGTTAAGGGGATAACTGCTCTGGTTGGGGTAATCGTTTTTTCTTCCCTATGGTGAGAAGGGGGTGTGTGAGAGGAGCCGTTTCTACTTGGAAAGGACACTAACCCCCAACCGTGTGATGAGCGCGCCTCTACCTAAGGACGGAAATAACCCCTTATCCCCGGTAAACCTTATGCAATCTCGCACGTTCACTGTGGAGAAACTGCGGGTTGGTCGTTATGTCTCTTGTGATTGCAGGTAGGCGTTAGCTTTTCTTGTGGCGTGGATGTGAAATGGGCGGTCCCGCTATTATCCTTCTGAACCAATGAGCAGGACAAAACCATGAGTGCTGCATCTGCCAAACGGGTTCCTGTCTCTCTGATTACAGGCTTCTTGGGGGCAGGAAAAACAACCCTGATGCGTCATATTCTTCAGAATGTACGGGGACATCGGGTAGCGATTGTGGTGCAGGCTGATGGGGCAATCGGCAGTGAGACGGATTTCCTGCACAAATGCGGCATGGAGGGATGTTGTGGGGAAGAGATTGTAGAACTTCCCAACGGCTGCCTGTGTTGTACTGTGCGAGAGGATTTCCTTCCCATTCTGGAAGCCCTTTTGGATCTTGAGCACCCTCCTGAACATGTTGTGATTGAAACATCGGGTCTGGCTTTGCCGAGACCACTTCTGAAGGCTTTTGGTTCGCCTACCGTGCGTAATCGCGTCACGGTTGATGGAGTCATAACTGTATTGGATGCGTTTGCCGTGGCGTCTGGTCGTTTTGGAGACAGACCCGCCAAGGAGAGCAGGGCGACAGTCGCCGCAAAAGCCTTCCATCATGATGATCCTGTGGTGGCTATTTTTGAAGACCAATTAAGTGCGGCAGATCTGATTGTGCTGAACAAAACGGATCTGTTGGATGCGGCCGGGATAGATACGGTGGAAAAAGCCATCAGGCAGGTTGCGCCTCCGGCTGCCAGAATATTGCGCGCGAGCGAGGGGAAAGTAGATCCTGCCATCCTGCTGGGTGTGGGCGCAGATGCGAAGGCTGATCCCGGCGCATACTCTGCTTTTTCAGAGGGAGATGGCCACGTATTTGCACATGACGATTTTGAAAGGTTTGTGATCAAGGTGCCAGAGCAATCCAGTGTGGAGGGGTTTTTGACACTTTTGCAGGCCGTGGCCCGTAAATATGATGTGCTGCGCACAAAAGGCTATGCGGCGGTGCAGGGGCAATCCAAACGGTTGGCCGTGCAAGGGGTCGGCACGCGCTTTCGGCACGAGTTTGACCGTTCTTTAGCCGCAGGGGCCGATCGGATGGGACGTATTGTCATGATCGGTCAGAAAGGATTGAAGGAAGCTGTGCTGCGGGCAGCGTTGGTGGATGCGGGTTAATCCGTACGCTGAAATGTGAGCGGAGTATATCGGGCCGAGAGAAAAGCCTTCCCCCAACGTTGTGGCTGTTACATGAGACTTGCTGAGAACGTCCCTCCATACAATATGATAGAGCGGTCTAAGGATGGAAGAAGCATGGGAGGGCATGGTGTGCGGCATAGTCTCTTAATATGCGGTAGGTGCCAGCATACGGTTCCGAATAGCGAGCGCGGCTTTCCCGAAAGGGTAAGACCCTCCTCCCTTTTGAAAAGGGGAGGACACAGTTACGTGTGGTTCCGCCTTTCTGCCTCATATCCGCTTTGCCAAAAAAGCAGGCGCTGAACGGGTATGATCCTGTTGTATGGGGCCGTAAGATAACTCTACGCCAGAGTATGGGCAGCGGTTGAATGAGATGGGCCGAAAGCCCAAGGAGAGAAGAATGGCGCAGTCTTTCCCTGTTTTATTGGTTCGGCATGCTCCGGTCCTGTTGCCGGAAGGGGTATGTTACGGACGGCAGGATGTTGCCCTCCGGCCCGGGTGGGAAGGGCTTGCCTCAGGGTTGGCTGTGCTGGCACAGGGGGCAGTATGCCGCATAATATACAGTTCGCCCGCCATGCGCTGCCGGGAGATGGCGCAGAAACTGGCCACCGCCACAGGTATGGAACTGAAAATTGATGAGCGTTTGGCCGAACTGAATTTCGGCTACTGGGAGGGTATGAACTGGCAGGAAATCAGCCGCGCTCAACTGGATGAATGGGCGGCAGATCCCGCCCGCTTTGCCCCGCCGGGCGGGGAAAGTGGCATGGCGCTTAGTCAGCGTGCCCGCGCTTTCTGGCAGGATATCAAGCAAGCTGGTGTGCCCGCCTGTGTTCTGTCTCATGGTGGTCCGCTGCGCGTGCTTAGCGCATTGGCGGAAGGAAAACAGCCGGAACTGCTGGCTCCGTCCATGCCGCAGGGGTCTGCGCGCCTGTTTATGGTGGCGCACCAGCAGGAACTTTTGGCGGAAGCCAGTTGTGCAGCAGAATAAAAGGGTATGAGGGGGCAGTGGCAGGAGACGGATCAAGACGGTGCCATTGTGGATAGTATGGCATGATGGGGAGTTATGATATCCGGAAGCCTCTTCCCGTTCTGTGCTCCTGACAGAAATCTCACAGATTTTTAAGGCTTCTGCCAGAGAGATTCTATGAAAAATACAGATAAGACAAAAGAGACCATAAAAACTCATGCCAGATCAACCGATTGAACAAGAGCAAGCTGCACAGGCGCGCCATCGTGAGAAAATGCAGAAACGCAAGAAAATGCAGGATCAGGAAGTGGCCTCAAAATCCATAGAAAAGGGATTATTGATGGTCAACACCGGGCCGGGCAAAGGGAAATCAACCGCTGCATTTGGAATGGTGCTGAGAACATTAGGCTATGGCCAGCATGTAGTGGTGGTGCAGTTCATTAAAGGGGCATGGGATACAGGTGAACGTCGCGCCTTGGAGCGGTTTGATGATCTGGTGGAATGGCATGCCTTGGGCGAAGGATTTACGTGGGAAACACAGGATCGGAACCGGGATATTGCCGCGTGTGAGCGCGCATGGGCCGTAGCCAGACAGGCGTTTGCACGGCCCGATGTGGCGCTTGTGGTGCTGGATGAACTGAATGTGGCGCTCCGGTATGATTATTTGCCCATAAAGCAGGTTTTGGCAGATATTGCAGCGCGCGTGCCCGGCCAGCATGTGGTGGTGACAGGGCGGAATGCAAAACCAGACCTGATGGAGGCTGCTGATCTGGTAACAGAAATGGGGGCAGTGAAACATCACTTTAAAAATGGGGTGAAAGCGCAGCAGGGCGTGGAGTTTTGACAGCACGCGTTCTTATGGTGCAGGGCACGGGCTCAAGCGTTGGAAAATCAACCTTAGTGGCCGGGTTGGCGCGGGCGTTTACGCGGCGTGGATTAAAGGTTCTTCCCTTCAAACCTCAGAATATGTCCAACAATGCGGCAGTTACGCCCAATGGGGGAGAGATTGGGCGGGCGCAGGCGTTGCAGGCGCGAGCGTGTGGGGTGTTGCCAGATGTGGACATGAACCCCGTTCTGCTCAAGCCGCAGGGTGAGACGGGGGCGCAACTTATTGTGCAGGTGCGCAGGCAGGATACGGTTGCCGCACGCGCGTATCAGAAACAGAAAGGAAAACTTCTTCCTGCTGTATTGGAGAGTTTTTACAGATTGGCGGCGCGTGCGGACCTGATAGTGGTGGAGGGGGCAGGCTCAGCTTCAGAAATTAATCTGCGGGCGCGGGATATCGCCAATATGGGTTTTGCTCAGGCGGTCAATGCGCCGGTTGTGCTGGTAGGAGATATAGACCGTGGTGGTGTTATTGCCAGTCTGGTTGGCACTCAGGTTGTGCTCGCCCCAGAAGATGCTGCCAGAATAAAAGGGTTTATTGTCAACAGAATGCGTGGTGATATCACGCTGTTTCATGATGGTATGGATTTTATAGCCCAGCGGACAGGCTGGGCTCCTCTTGGGTTGGTGCCTGATCTTCCTGCCGTGAGAACTCTGCCCGCCGAAGATGCAGCTGATCTGATGGTTAATCTGGCCTCCGTTGCTTCAGATGGGGCGCAGGTTGATGGTAACGGGAGGGGGCGTCCTGCCCCTCTTCTTCGCATTGCGGTGCCTCTTCTGCCGCTAATTGCCAATTTTGATGATCTTGATCCTCTTCGCTCGGAACCGGGTGTCACACTTTTGCCCGTAAAACGGGGGCAACGCCTGCCCGAATGCGATCTGGTGCTCTTGCCAGGATCAAAAGGAACTATAGCCGATCTGGCTGTTTTGCGCGCGGAAGAATGGGATAAGGATATTTTATCTCACGTTGCGCGGGGAGGTCATGTCATGGGTGTGTGTGGCGGGTATCAGATGCTCGGGCGGACGATTGCTGATCCTTCTGGCACGGAAGGAGAACCCGGATCTGTGGCAGGCCTTGGGCTTCTGGACGTGGAAACCGTCTTGAGCCATGAAAAAAATCTTGAAGAAACAAGCGGCTTTATTGAAGGCACACATACAGCTGTCTCCGGTTATGAAATGCATATGGGGCGGACGTTTGGCGTGGGCAGAGAGCGGCCTTTATTGCGCCTGAAAACACAGCCGGAAGGGGCAGTTTCAGCAAGCGGGCAGATATACGGCACTTATCTGCATGGCGTGTTTGCAAACCGTGCTGCACGCCTTGCGTTGTTGGCCCGTTCTGGTGGAGCGGATTTTGCGCCCGGTGGCCAGTGGTATGAAATTGGTCGTGGAAGAAGCGGGGGCAGCGTGCCGGATCATCATGACGCAGCCATAGAGCAGGCTCTGGATGCATTGGCTGCTCATATGGAAATGTATGTGGATTTGGATGCCGTTCTGGCGCTGGCTGTGCCGCCATGTTCAGCCCATGTTGCGGAGAAAGCGTAAAAGCTTGGGCTGGAAACGCGCAGGTCTATCGGCCTCTCAGACTTCATGGGTGACCGTTTTCGGGTGAACGCCTCTTCCAGCTTTGGCCATTTCTGCTGGATGTCCGCCCGGTAAGCGCCTCTGTTCAGAGTTCGGCCTGAAAATGAGGGGGTGATTGCGGCATGCGGCTCCAATGCTAAGGTGATGCATGACGTTCACTCAGAGGAGATCATTCATGGCGCATCCGCTTAAAACGGTTCTGGTTACCGGAGCTACGGCCGGTTTTGGTCATGCCATTGCATTGCGGCTGGTAAAGGAAGGATTTCGGGTTATTGCGACCGGCCGCCGGCAGGAACGGTTGGAGGCTTTAGCCAGGGAGGCAGGCGAAAACCTGCTGCCTTTCAAGCTGGACATGACCGATCTGGATGCGGTGAAAGCTCTGCCGGGCAGTCTGCCTGCTGAATGGCAGCAGGTGGATGTTTTGGTGAATAATGCCGGATTGGCTCTGGGGCTTGAAAAAGCATGGGAGACCAATCTTTCTGACTGGGAGCAGATGATTGCGACCAACGTGACCGGGTTGGTTGAAATTACCCGTGCCTTGCTGCCCGGCATGGTGGAACGCAACGCAGGCCATGTGGTCTCTCTGGGCAGTACGGCGGGTATCTATCCTTATCCGGGGGCCAATGTGTATGGGGCCACCAAGGCGTTTGTGGATCAATTCATGCGGAATCTGCGCAGTGATCTGTTGGGCAAACAGGTGCGGGCAACCAATATTGCCCCTGGCCTGTGTGGAGGGAGCGAGTTCAGTCAGGTGCGGCTGGGTGACAGCCAGAAAGCGGCAGCAGTGTATGATAAGACGCAGCCTCTTCTGCCGGAAGACATTGCAGAAACGGTGGCCTGGGTGCTGAAACTGCCGCCGCATGTGAATATCAATATGGTTGAAATGATGCCAACCTGTCAGGCTTCAGCCGGGCTGGCTGTTGATCGGACCATGGCTGGTTAAGGGCGATAATAAACCCGGCATGGCATCCTGCGGTGCCGGGTTGCAGGCGCGAAAGAGGCGTACAAATCCTTTGGCCACGCTGTTAAGCGGCTGTGTAGGGCAAGGCAGAGAAGGAGCGGTTGCGCGGCTTAGGCGGGGGTGAGCGTATCCAGTTTTTTGTCCAGAGTACTCAGTAGGCCAAGATACTGCTTGCGCATAGAAGAGGCGTAAGGATTGAGGCATTCTATGGCTTCAAAGACCTGGGGAGCATCTTTTTCTACCATTTTCATGGCGTCTCGGAGCAGATCGAAACTGCGTGTTGTCAGGTGGGGGGAGAAAGGTTCAAGTGTTTTCAGGCCTTGAGCCAGCCAATGTGTAAGCGCCTGCGTAACGGCCATGTTCTGATCATGGTATTCTGGCGTGCAGATAATAACGTTCAGCCGGAGAGTCTTGCGCAAAAAGGCCGCTACTGTGTGATAGGGGCCGCGTGCAGGGCACAGTACGATTTTCAAACCTGCTGTTGTCTGGCCAGCACTCTGTGGGCCGAACAAGGGATGCGTGCCAATAATGCTGACAGTGGATGGCAACAGACTGACCATTATCTCTACTGGTTTGACCTTTACGGAACCAACATCAATTACCAGCGCATCGGACCTGAGTAAGGGGGCAATGCTTTCAAGCACATCAGCCATTGCCTGAACAGGAACGGCTAGAATGATAATCCGACACCGGGCAACAGTTCTTAGGTCAGTCAGTTGGACGCCAAGTGCCTGTGCGGTGTCTTCAAGCGAGTTTCGACTATCATGAGCGAAGACCGGCGCATACGGGGCAATATGGCGCGCGACTAATTGCCCGAAGGCACCAAAGCCGATGAGGCCAACGGATGGTGGTTCATCATGGGGCAAGGGAAGAGAGTGTCTCATAAACGAACATTCCTTAGCGTGCCGACAACAGCCAAGGGTGTTCGAGAAACATCGTCAACCGCTGGCAGGGCGGCGGTTGACCAATAATAGACAACATTCACCGCTATGTGCGCGGTGAATAATACAGTCCACTGTTGTGTGTGAGCGTTGCCATGACCAAGAGCCTGCAGGAAAATACTGTGGGAGTCAAATTGCTCCATAAGGGGAGGACGCAGTATATGCTCCCTCTGTAGTGAGGGAGGGGCTCAGGGTTTGGAGGCGGCAGCAGCTTGTTTGCTTGCCTGCTTTGCCGCCAGTTTGGCTGCCTTTTTGGCTTTTTGCCGTTCCAGTCGTTCTTTTAAGGCCATGCGTTCGTACCGGATACGCTGACGCACCCAGTTGAGCATACCGGAGAACGTGAGCACGATAATCCCCACAAAAGTCCAGCTATCCAGCGGCTGATGAAACACCACATAACTGAGCACGACCCCCCAGACCATCTGGCTGTACTGGGGCAGAGCGACGCGGTTGGCGGGCGCGCGTGCTGTGGCGAGCATCATAAGAAGCTGACCGAGCGCTGCCAGAAAACCATACCCAAACAGATACACCCAGGAGCTAACGGTTGGGGGCCAGGTAGCGTGTAGCCCCATAAGCAGAGCATTACCAATCAACGGCCCGATCAGGCTGGAGCCAAAGAGGGAAAGCCGAACGGTTTCCTTGCTGGCAAGGCGGTAGGCAATCACGCTACCTGCGTTGGCAAATGCTGCCACCAGTGCGCACAGGTGACCCAGATGAAGCGCGCGTACACCCGGCCGAAGCACAATCAGCACGCCTACAAATCCCAGCACAACTGCCAGCCACGCCCAGGCCGTTACTTTTTCTTTCAGCAACACAACAGAAAGAATGGTGACAAACAGGGGCATCAGAAACATGAGCGAAAGTGCTTCTGGCATGGGAAGCAGCATGAAGGCTTCCACGCTGGCGGCTGTAGCCAGAAAAACACAGAAGGCGCGTAACACCCACATGGCCCGCTGTTGTGGACGGAAGATATCCAGATAGGATTCATGCGGCTTGCGAAGAAAGGGAAGAATCAGAAATCCGAAGACACCGCCGGAAAACGCAACTTCAAACGGATTTAATTGGCCCGCCAGAAGTTTGGAGAAGGCATCGCTGATAGCGAAGGAGGCGTAAGCCCCAAAGGCCAGCGCCATGCCGGAGAAAAGGGTTTTGGGGTCCATTACCGTAAAAGCCGTATCAGTGGTGCCAAAGAGGCAGGATGTCTGGCTCGTCCCTTTATGGTGACGCGCTGCGCAGGGGAGGGCCAATACCTCCAAAACACATAAAGTAAAAGGAGTTTGTTTTTACATGTTTTTTGACTGCGGCAGGACTGTTCTGGCGGGATGGGCGGCCGAGCAGCCTTTTATGTGACGGTACAAGCAGGCAGCAGGGCAGTGCGGAGGACGAAGATTTTCTGGTGCGTGTTTGCTTGAGCACTTGCTTTCTCTGCCCTATAAGGCGCGGCACAGGGGATGGGGTTCCCCCTTATAACCGCCCGCTCGGGGCTGATGACTCCTGCCGTTATAACCGTGGTGGAAGCCGGGGCCTTGGGCTGCGTCTATCGCCATAACGGCGGGAGAGACATGGCCCGCCGCAAGAAAGAGGGTCGGGTGTGATGTCTTTTTATACCTGTCTTATTGTTATGCTGGGCGGTGCGTTGGGCACACTGGCGCGGTATGTTGTGTCCGTGCTGACTGGCCCATACAGCCGGATGATGCCATGGGGTACCATACTCGCCGTGAATATGGTGGGGTCTTTCATCATCGCATTTTTTGGAACGTTGACACTGGCTGGCGGGCGTTATCCTGTTTCTGAAAACATGCGGCTGTTTGTCATGATCGGCCTGTGCGGTGGTTACACCACCTTTTCGTCCTTCAGCCTGCAAACGCTTGATCTGCTGCGTATCGGGGCCTGGGGGCGGGCTCTGCTGACTATAGGGCTGTCAGTTTTCTTGTGCGTAGGGGCCGCGTCTGTGGGGCATGTTCTGGCATCCCGCCTGAACCACCATGCCATTATGGTTGCTCAGGCGGATATTGAAGAAGAAGTGTAAGGAAGTTTCCTCTCTATAAGGATGCGCCTCAGGCGCTCGGCATTTTATACATGGCGCACAGTTTGTTGCCGTCTGGGTCCCGCAGATAGGCCAGATACAAGTCTCCCATTGCCGTGTGGCGCACTCCGGGCGGATTTTCGATGGTTTTTCCGCCATTTTCCACACCTGCCTTATGCCAGGCTTCAACCTGCTCTGCGCTGGTCATGGCAAAGCCGATTGTGCCGCCATTGGCTGCCGTGGCGGGTTGGCCATCCAGCGGCGTGGTGATCACCAGGCGTTCGCCGTCATGCGTATAGGTCAGGCGGCCTTTGGCGTTAGGGGTTGCGGGCTCACAGCCCAGAACACCCAGCGTTGCATCGTAGAATTTTTTGGAGCGGGCAATGTCGTTGCTGCCCAACATGATGTGACTGAACATGAAAAATCGTCATTCCGTGTAACGTTCAGGAAGACGCCACCTTACCCCTCTGTTTAAAGACGTCAAATGCAGGCCGCTTATGAACGGGCATTCTTTATGACAGGGTGGATTTGTTAAAGTTCTGAGAAAACACCAGAAAGACATTGCGGGACGGCCCGGTATTTTTCTAGCGATAGAAGGGCCTGTCAGATGGGGTGTTAAAACGATGCAGGATCATGACCAGCTAACGTCTTTTTTCTTCTTCCAGCACTAGCGTAAAAAAATGCAACACTGTTGCGGATAAGTAACATCCGTCCTTCTGGAACGGTCATGAAATTTTTTTCTGATGCTATAGGCATCATATTTTTGAACTCGGTTTTATCTTGTTTTTAATACTGGTGTTGTTCCCGTCAGGAAACAGGGCCTTATGCGCCAACAGATGTCTGGACAGAGACTGGATATAAAATTAAGTGCTCTGCCCCTTCGGCCTGATGTTGTGAACGCCGCTTTCCCCTTGCCCTTAAATGATAAGAGACACACGTGAGCAAAAGACCTGTTTTCCTTTATTCGCCCCTTGTGTGCCGTAAACGTTCTTTGTGTTCTGTCCGTTCGTATTCTACTGCATTGGTCGGGGCTTTTTCTGTTTGGGCCTGTGTGTCGGGCTATGCAGGCGCGGCTTTTGCAGCAGGGGAGAGCGTGGAAAAACGTTCATCAGGCAAACTGCATGCTGCTCAGGCACCGGGGAAACAGGAAGCCTCCATACGGCAGGTTTCTCAGCCACATAAGAAGCCCAAGGCGGAAGCCGCAGCAGGGGCCATGGAAGCGGTGACGGTAACGTCCACCCGTCGCGCAACTTCCATCATGCGTGTGCCGGTCAGTGTTGCCGCGTATAATCAGGCGTATCTGGATATGAAGGGCGCCAAAACCATTCAGGATGTGCTCCGCTTTACGCCGGGCCTGACATTTGACCCCACATCCAAAACGCCGGTTGTGCGTGGTCTGGCATCCAGTGCAGGGTCAGCTACCACGGGAATTTATCTGGATGATACACCCATCCAGATCCGTAATCTGGGTTTCAGTGCGGAAAACACGGTGCCGCAACTGTTTGATATGGAACGGGTGGAAGTGTTGCGCGGCCCGCAGGGTACCCTGTTTGGGGCCGGTGCAGAAGGCGGAGCTGTGCGTTACATCACGCCTGCACCGAACCTGCATAAATATACATCCTATGCCCGTGCGGATGTCTCAGCATCACAGTATGGCGCGCCGACATATGATCTGGGTGTGGCGCTTGGCGGGCCGATCATCAAGGACAAGCTGGCGTTTCGCGTCAGTGCGGAACGGCAGGGGCAGGGCGGTTATATCGATCACCTTGATTACCGAACCGGGAAAAAGACAGACAAAAACACCAATAATGATGATGTAAACGTGTTTCGTGGTTCTGTTCTGGTCAAACCGATTGAAAACCTGAGCATTACGCCGTCCATCATGTATCAACAGCGTCTGGTGGGGGATAGTGATACCTATTTTGCGGGTCTTTCCAATCCTGGCAAAAGTGAATACCGTACCAATTCGCCCGAATACCAGCAGAACACGGACCGTTTTTATCTGCCGTCTTTGAATATCAAATATGATATCGGGAATGTCTCGCTGATTTCGAACACGGCCTATCTGCACCGTAACAATATTACGGGCTATAACGGCACGCTTTATCAGCTTTCCTATTATAATGAATTTCTGGATGGCAGCAGCCCGTACTATCCCTTGCTGACCCAGCAAGGGATCAACCCCAACACGCCATATTATTATGGTCCCTCACGCGTGTTGAACCAGCAGCGTAATTTTACCGAGGAATTTCGTGTGCAGTCCCGCAATCCGGTGGCTAACCGCCTGATGTGGGTGGCCGGTGTATACTATCAGAACGACAAGCAGATGAGTTCCGAGCAATTGCAGGAACCCAACGCAAACGCTTTGACACAGGCGTTGTTTGATATGTCTGCTTCCGATTTCTGGGGCGGCTGGCCCAATGCAGGGCAGAACGCCTACATCAACCAGACACGCGCCACGGATGAGCAGGTTGCCGTTTTTGCCAACGCGACGGTGGAAATTATCAAAGGGCTGAAGTTTGATGCAGGTGTGCGGTATGCCAATGCCAATTATCACTTCCACAACTTTGCTGATGGCAGCCATAATGGTGACCGCACAACAGCCAGTGGCCAGATTACCGAAAACCCGGTGACCCCCAAATTTACCTTGAGTTACCAGATTGACCGCCACTCCATGGTGTATGCGGGCTGGGGCAAAGGGTGGCGTGTGGGCGGTGCCAACGCGCCCGTGCCACAGCTTTTGTGCCAGAATGATCTGAATAATTTTGGCATGACCTCGGCACCCAGCAAATACAAATCAGACACGGTAAAAAGCTGGGAAGTTGGGTCAAAGAACCAGTTTTTCCATAATCGTCTGCAAATTTCAGGAAGCCTGTATTACATCAACTGGTCCAACATTCAGCAGAATGCCTATCTGCCGGGATGCGGCGTGCAGTACACGACTAATCTGGGCGAAGCGGTTAGCAAAGGGTTTGATCTTCAGGCCACATTGTATCCGTTTGATGGCCTCTCGATCGATACCACGCTTGGCTATACAGATGCGCATTATACCAAAAATGCGTATGTGGGCACCAACCAGAACGGCCTGCTTGCCCGTAAAGGCGATACACTGGGCTCACCGGGTTGGACCTATAGCCTTGGGGTTCAGTACAATATTCCCAAGAACATCATCTCCATTGGTCATGGACAATTGTATGTGCGGACGGATTACCAGTATATCAGCCGCCCCAGTGGCACCACACCCATTCGGGATTCAGAAACACTGATGTACAATTCGGGCTATTACCTGACACAGGCCCAGCATTACCTGACCCTGCGTGTGGGGGCCCGGTTCAATAATAATATGAACCTGTCTTTCTATGTGAATAATCTGCCCAATCTGCACCCCATGGTCACAAGTTCAAACGAGGTACAGGGGTCTCTGCTGCAACTGAACTCTACCATGCGGCCGCGTTATGCTGGCGTCTTGTTGACGTATAACCGCTGATCGGCGAGGGCAGGAAGCGGAGGGAAAATCCGCTTCCTGTTTAATTAAATGCAAGCCCTGGCTGATTTTTGCGGTCAGTCATGGTTTTATAGCGTTCTCGAAACAGAAATGGCGTAGGTTATGTCCTTCACTCACCCCGAAATTCTTTCTGAAAAACGTAACCTTCTGGCGCAGTGTCTGAAAAAGGCGGCGGTACCCAAAAATGGTGCGGTGCGTAAGGTGCTTCTGGCCGGGGCGGGTGTGGCTGCTATGGCATGTGGTGTGTCGCAGGCTGCCTTTGCTCAGGCTGACCTCCCCAAAACCATCCCCGAGGGCTTGAAGCTGGAGGCAGCACAGGCGCTTCCCATTACGCCTTTCTATACAGATGCTCCATCGGCTGATGCGCCCACATGGCCCGGTGGACTGATCCGGGCGGAAAAGGTCACGGATTATGCCATCCCGGCGGGGATGACGGTATGGCGTATTCTGTACCACTCTCTGGATGCGGAACGGCATGATGTTGTGACATCTGGTTTCGTGCTGTTGCCTGCGGGGCCAGCGCCTGCTGGTGGATGGCCTGTGGTGGCGTGGGCCCACGGCACCAGCGGTGTGGCGCAACCTTGCGCGCCTTCTCTGATGAAAGATCTCTATTACGGGGATGAAGGGTTGTTTGAATTTCCCAAAGCGGGGCTGGCTGTTGTGGCGACGGACTATCATGGGCAAGGCACGCCCGGCGCACACCAGTATATGAACAAGCTGGCTCAGGGGTATGATGTCATTTATTCCGTGGCCGCTGCTCACGCCGCGCTGCCGAGCGTGCTGAGCAAGCAGTGGGTGGCCGATGGCCATTCACAGGGCGGTATGGCATCCTGGAGTGTGGGGGAAATGGAGCAGCAGATGAACAACCCGGATTATCTGGGTACGGTTTCTGTGTCTGGTACAGTGGATATGCTTGATTTTATTGACCCCAAGCCAGAAGAAGTGGGTGCTCCGTTTTACTTCCCTATGGTGGCATATGGCCTGAAGGCCCGTTATCCGGACTTTGATGTAAAGAGTGTCCTGACCAAGGAAGGCTATGAACATTACCCGTTGATTGCCACCAAGGGGTGCTGGTTTACGGGGTATGCGGCGTATCTGGGCAAAACCAGCGCACAGATCATGAAACCGAACTGGACCAAAGTACCTGCGGTTCAGGCCATGCTGAAGGAAGATATTATTGGCGATAAGCCGGTAAAAGGTCCGCTGATGGTGCTGACGGGAGGAGGAGATGTGTCCGTGCCACCCGGCGGTGTGAAAAAAACGGCTCAGAAAGCCTGTAAAAATGGCATCAAGCTGTTCTTTCACCTCTATCCCGGCCTAGATCATGATCCGACCATGATCAATTCCACTCAGGATCAAATTGTCTGGATCAAGGATCGCTTTGCAGGCAAACCATTTGAGCAGAACTGCAACACGCTCTGAAACTGTAACGACGGACTCGGAGAGAGTCCGTCCTACTGCATGACGGCTTCGATTTAGGCTGGACAAAGCAAAAACGGCTGTTTGCGGCATATGCCAGCCAGGGTGGTTGCGGGTGTGTCCCGTCCTTTCTTCCCCAAAACGTTTCAAGGCGAATGAGAGAGACTGAGCAGCTTGGGCGAGGGCTATTGCCACAGGAAGACTGTTCTGTCCGTTTTTGTGAAACATGAAGGACAAGAAGGTTCCTCTCTGTAGAAGATTTGTTGTAACAGAGAGTATGTTGCAAAAAGACAACAAATCTTCCAAACAGATACGGGATCGTAACTTTGGAATTGCAAAAAACACGTGGCTGATATCCCATGAGTGGGCAACACACTCAAATGCAGTAGGGATTGGCGGCACATGACATCCCGGAAAATATTATTTTCTGCTACTATTCTGGCAGTTCCCATGTTGGGAATGGCATCACAGGCGTTTGCTGCTACCGTGCCCCAGGGCACCCAGCATAAATCTCCCCACAAAAAAGCGACAGTACGCGATCTCCCCCATACAGCCGGTGCGGCAACCGCTACCCGGCCTGCTGTACCGGCCCGCTCTCTTCCACGTCCAAGCCATCGTGTGGCGGATTCCGGTGAAAATGTGATTGTTACTGGCACACACTCGGAAAATCGTCATGCACGGCAGAGCATGAGCCCGGTTAAAGTGGTAAGCGGCGCGGTATTGCGCCGGTCTGGCCAGATGAACCTGGCTGATGCCTTGACCCGCACTTATGCGTCCGTCAACGTGGAAGCCATGGGCACAGATGCGGCGGCCCTTGTTTCCTCCATTCATATGCGGGGGCTGAGCTCCAACCAGGTTCTGGTGCTGGTGGATGGAAAACGCCGCCATACAACAACAACGTTTACAGCCACTTCCGGCCCGAACTTTGGTACGACCGGCGTTGATCTCAACATGATTCCCGCCAACATGATTGATCATATTGAAGTACTGGAAGATGGCGCGGCGGCCATGTATGGGTCAGACGCCATTGCCGGTGTGATCAACATCATTACCAAAAAGCAGGATCATGGCCTGAATGTTTCAGCGCAGACAGGGGCCAATGCTTATAACGGGGATGGCTGGCAGTATCAGTTCAATGCCGATGGGGGCATGAAACTAGGGAATGATGGCTACCTGCATCTTTCCGGCCAGATGTACCATACGGACCACATGGTGCCCAAAAACGTGCGCGATCATCGTCTGGTAGGGGAACAACCGGCTGATCATGATGTGGCATCCTATGTCAGCACCGGCGCGCATATTCCTGCTACTTCCAATAAAGTGTTGAGCACAGCGGAGGAAACGCGGGAAAGCTTTGGCCTGGACTGGGGTAAGCCTCTGAACCAGAATGTGATGTTTTATGGCAGCATCACGTATGCGCACCGTCATGCTGAAACGTATCAGAACTATCGTGTGCCAAACGTAGGGGGTGGCGTTGCGCTTCCTTACTGGCCATGGGGTTTTACACCGATTGAAACAGCGGAAGAAAATGATTACGCCGCAACTGTAGGAGCCAAGGGCGACCATTTTCTCGGCTTCCAGTGGGACATTTCTTCCACCTACGGCGCGGACTACAACAAGATCGGGAACAAGAACACCGTTAATACCGGCGTTCTGCAGTCCACCTGTTCAACTGACCCCAATGCAGGCGCAAATTTTTCTCCTGCCGGATGCGGGACCAGCCCAACGGATGTACGGGCTGAAAGCTTCAATATGGCGCAGTGGACAAACAATCTTGATCTGCGGCGTAATTTCAAGATTGCAGATACGGTTCCCGTGGTGCTGGCCTTTGGTGGTGAACACCGTATGGAATCCTATCAAATCTGGGCTGGTAATCCCTATTCCTATGCGCTGGGGGGCACGCAGGGCTTTGCGGGTCTGGCCCCGCAGAACGCGGGCAAGTGGTATCGTAACATCTGGGCCGCTTATGTGGATGGTGATTTCCATCTTCTCAAGAACTGGGAACTGGATTTTGCAGGGCGGTTTGAACACTATACAGACGTAGGCAATACGGAAAACGGCAAGGTTTCCACCCGGTATGACATTACAAAACGGATTGCCCTGCGCGGTACAATCAGCACCGGTTTCCGCGCCCCCACGCTGGCTGAAGAGCACTACAGCGCCATGAACGTTTCCCCCAACGGGGCTTCCGGGTTGCTGGCGGCTGACTCTGCAGCGGCGCGTAGTCTTGGGGCACCTGGGCTGAAGCCGGAACGTTCAACCAACGTGTCAGGCGGGATTGTGGTTGAGCCTGTTCGTGGCTTCCACGTGGAAGTGGATGTCTACCAGATTAATATTCGTGATCGTATTGTGCAGGGCGGAACTGTTAGTGGTCTTTCTGCTGTGTCGGCCATTCAGTCCATGGGCTTTACGCCTCCCGCGAATGACGCATCACTGGACAATATTCAGGCTTACTATCTGTCCAACGGTGCAAGCACCCGCACACAGGGGCTGGATATCAATGCGGACTACACGTTCCGTATGGGAAAATATGGCACCCTGACAACAACCATGGCGTTGGACCTCAACCGCACACGCCTGCATCATAACGGTCTGGGCACCAATGGGGAGGAACTGCTGAACGCCCAGAATATCGGTTACATCACCACAGCTTATCCGCGTAGCAAGATCATTCTGAATGCCTTCTACACGGTCGGAAACTGGGATGTGAATATTCGCCAGACCCGTTACGGTGAAACCACAAACATGCTTCAGTATCAGGATTGGGGTCCAAAGGCGCTGCAATATAGTGTGACCGATTTCTACCAGTTCAAAAATTCGCCCCGTTGGCTGACAGATCTGGAAATTGGGTATCGGGTAAACAAGAACTGGCATGTGGCAGTAGGTGGTAACAACCTGTTCAATATCCGCCCCCGGCGCGTGCCGCAAAGTGTGAACTACCTTGGTGCCTACATCTATGATCAGTCATCCTCTCAGGTGCCCATGACGGGTGGTTATTACTACGGACGCGTGAACGCGACGTTCTAAAGGGTTCTTACTGGAAGCGGCTGATAAAAGCCGCTTCTTTTCAGAGGATGGTGTCAGGAAACACTTTGAAGACCATTTTTTGAAAACCCGTTTATCGTAAAAGATAAAGAAAAGGCCATCTCTGTTAACGGAGATGGCTTTTTTTGTGACCCTTTGCACAGCCCGTAAAGAGGGGATGGCGTGGGGTCATTGAAACCGGCAAAACAGGTTTGAATCTTGGCGCAAGGATAACAGGATAAAAGCCGTTTCCTTCCCGTGGAGGAAACGGCCGGATTGCGTTTGCAGACTTTTAAAGCCGCTTGCATCCGTGCAAGGGGCAATTTCCGGGGTTAGGGGAGGCCCACACCGCCATTTGCCCCCACAACCTGGCCAGTGAGGTAGCTGCTCTCACTGGATGCCAGCATCACATAGACCGGGGCGAGTTCTACTGGCTGGCCCGGGCGCTTCATGGGAACAGTTTCACCAAATTTCTCGACATTTTCCATGGTCTGGCCACCACTGACCTGAAGGGCCGTCCAGAATGGACCGGGTGCTATGGCGTTCACCCTGATACCTTTTTCAACCAGTTGCTTGGCGAGCCCTTTGGCAAAATTGGAGATGCCTGCCTTTGTAATTGAATAGTCCAGAATATTAACTGAGGGCTCGTACGCATTGGTGGAGGAAGTGAAGATCATGGTTGAGCCTGGCTTCATGAGCGGAATGGCCGCTTTGCTGAGCCAGAACAGCGCGTAAAGATTGGTTTTGAGTGTCCAGTCGAACGCTTCGGTTGTCACATCCAGAATGCTGTCATGTGTTTGTTGGCGTCCGGCACAATTGACGAAGATATCCAGCCCACCAAGTTCTTCAGCAGCCCGCTTTACCAGATCCTGACAGAATTTTTCATGACGCAGATCCCCGGGCAGTGCGACGAATTTGCGCCCTTCCTTGCGCACCAGTTCTGCCACTTCTTTGGCGTCTGCTTCTTCTTGCGGCAGATAGTTGATGGCGACATCCGCACCTTCTCGTGCGTAAGCAATGGCTGCGGCGCGGCCTAGACCGGAATCTCCGCCTGTAATCAGTGCTTTGCGTCCGGCAAGGCGTCCGCTGCCTTTGTAGCTCTTTTCCCCGTGGTCTGGCAGCGGCGTCATTTTGGATGCAAGGCCGGGCCATTCCTGTGGCTGTGCCTTGAACGGTGCATGTGGATACAGGGAGCGCGGGTCTTCCAGCGGGGTGTTGGAGGCATTGGGCATGGAAGCTCCTGTTTTCTGGGATGGCGCGGCAGAAGTGGAAAATGGCAAGGATGATGCCCCGGCAGCGGCTGCAATGCCAGCAACCTTAAAAAGGCGGCGGCGCACCGGATCATGCTCGGGGGTATGCGTGTCATCCGTCATGACGACTTCTCCTCTCTTAAAAAGCTGGGGGCAGGCAAGGAGCCAAGAGAGACTGTAAAAGTCTCCATCCCTTAGGCGGGGCCATGTCTTGTGTAGACAGACGCGAGCGGTGCCAGGAGGTTCCGTTTTTATTGAAAGCAGAGGGGAAGAATATCTGTAATGAATATCGTGTATAAATTGAAATAGGGAGCTGGATTATTCTTTAATTTGGCTCGTTCAATGTTATGAGAAACTCAGAAGAAGATAAATAAGTATTCACTCACGCTGCTAGCGATTAGAAACTGTTGGTGTCTGGTCTCTTTTGCGTTGCGTAATTTAAGAGACGGGATGGAACATGCCTGCGGCGAGCACGGTGGC
This sequence comes from Acetobacter tropicalis, assembly GCF_030644465.1. Taxonomy (NCBI): domain Bacteria; kingdom Pseudomonadati; phylum Pseudomonadota; class Alphaproteobacteria; order Acetobacterales; family Acetobacteraceae; genus Acetobacter; species Acetobacter tropicalis. The sequence continues at coordinate 2,824,918 of NZ_JAUYUW010000001.1, forward strand.
CGCTCGCAGGTTTTTTCTGTTGCTTCGTCGCGTGGGGGGCTGAAAAGCGGAAACGCTAAGTGAGCCCCACCATGCGGGCGAATTTCTTCTGGCGGCTGAAAAACAGTTTTTCAGCAACATAAAAGGCAAGATCCTGCAATTTGCTGTGCGGGGTCAGGCCGATGGTCTTGAAGATCATGCCCGTTACCCGTTTCAGGTGTTTGGGCTGATAGGTCTTCATGGCGCGGGCCATATAGTTGGCAATGCAGCGGTTATGATCGTAAGGCATGCCCGCCGGTTCATTGGTTGTATGATAGGCGGAGGCGAGTTCATCATCCTCGCTTTCTGTCACGCGGCCAAGGGCGATGCGGGCGCGCTGTAGCGTACTGATCTTCTCACGCTTCAGATAGCGATGCATGTGGTCATAAAACAGCTTGAAGTGGCGGAATTCATCCGCTGCAATCTGTTTGCACAGGGCCTTCAGCACAGGTTCGTCCGTTGCATCCGCCAGCGCCGTATAGAAGGAGGACGTGCCGGTTTCCACCATGCAGCGCGCAATCAGTTCACCCGTGCGGGAGCCACGGATGGACTGATCAACATCCAACTGAATCTTGTAGAAATCACGGTAGCGCTGGAAGGCCTCCTGATAGTCCCATTCAGGGTCAGCCAGCATGGCCCAGCGGCCCAGTGCATCCCCATGCTGAATTTCTTCCACGGCCCAATGGTCGGCCGCCTGACGGAAATCCGGATCATCATAGAACACGTTATTCAGGTACTGGGCGTAGTCCACGCTGTTGCGTTCCACAACAGAGGCTGCCTTCACGGCCTTCACCAGTTCAGGGTCCACCTTGGAGGGATCAAAGCTGTCCCACGGTAACTGATCAATCTGCCAATGTTTCATACGCGCCCGGTCTCCCGTCCTGACTGCTTGCTACCCTGCCATCCAGCCTGTGGTTAAAAGGCTGGCCGTGCAGAAACCACCCCGCAAGAGAGAATTTGCGCGGCGGCTGATCCTTAGCCTTTGCTCTTCCAGACGCAAGAGGGCTGGACTCCTGATGCGCTCCGCCGCAGGGCGAAATCTCTACCGCTAACGTAACGGTAAAGAGGGAAGATGGATGCCTGATGACACACTCAGGCTGACACTCAACCTGATGTCTGCCAACGCTCTAGCTTAAATCCGGGCCGGACGGAATGCTCTGCCGCAAAAAAGAAGCCCAGAAGCGATCGGGAAAATAGATGGCAGGATAGCGCGGGCCGCTTCGCCCGATTATGGGCCGCGACGGACCAAACAGGGTTTGCGCGCAGGGGAGAGGGAGAGGCATCCCGGTAACCTTGAGCAATGGCTACCGGGATTACGGCCTCAGATTTCAGGATTGACGGGGGCGTCGCCCGGTTTGATGGGGGGCAGGGACCGAGGGCGGCGGTTGGCGTCAAGGGCGACGAACGTGAAATCCCCCTCCGTCACCTTGGAGGTAAGATGCGTATGGCGGGCGCGCCGCCATGTTTGCACATGAATGGTCATGGATGTGCGGCCTTCACGGGTGATTTCCGTATAGATGCTCACCTCATCACCCACGGCCACGGGTTCAAGGAACACCAGCCCGTTGATGGCGACCGTAGCGGCACGCCCGTTGGCCCGGAAGGCGGCGGTGGTGCCTGCGGCAAGATCCATCTGGGAAATGATCCAGCCACCAAACACGTCCCCTGCCGGGTTGGTGTCCGTTGGCATGGCGACAACGCGGATGGTAGGAACCCCTTCAGGGATGGTGGAAGGTGTGGCGCTAGGCATACAGTTCAGGCCCTTTCCAGGCTCGTTGCAGTTTGTTCATTGTCCATTACCGGAACGGGGGCTCATCAAACCCGCGCAGTTTGCGTGAATGCAGGCGGGCAACGCCTTCCTCACGCAACATATGCATGGTTTCAATGCCGACCATCAGGTGCTGGCTCACTCTCTCACGATAAAACGCATTTGCCATGCCGCGCAGCTTCAGTTCTCCGTGAAGAGGCTTGTCTGAAACGCAGAGCAAGGTGCCGTATGGCACGCGAAAGCGGAAGCCATTGGCCGCAATGGTGGCGGATTCCATGTCCACCGCTATGGCGCGGCTCATGTTGATCTGTGTGAAGAGCTGACGCAGCCGCAGTTCCCAATTCCGGTTGTCCGTGGTCATGACCGTGCCTGTGCGCAGGCGAGTCTTGATTTCCGACTCGTGCAGGCCGGTGATACGGGCGGTGGCTTCCTGCATGGCCACCTGAACTTCGGCAATAGGGGGGACAGGCACCCATGGCGGGAGATCGTCGTCCAGCACGTGGTCGTCCCGAACATAGCCGTGGGCCAGCACATAATCCCCTAGAATCTGGGAGCGGCGCAGGCCCGCGCAATGGCCGACCATGATCCAGCAATGGGGGCGCAGAACGGCCAGGTGGTCTGTAATGGTTTTGGCGTTGGAGGGACCGACCCCAATATTGACCAGTGTAATGCCATCCCCATCCGGGCGGCACAGATGGTAGGCGGGCATCTGCGGCAGGCTGGTAAGCGGCGTGAACGTTTCCGCACTGTCCGGCCCGGTGTAGATCTGTTCTCCCGGTTCGACATAGGCAGTGTAGGGGCTGTTCGGATCATCGACCTGCGTGCGTGCGTAATCGCGGAAGGTGTCTACATAGCGTTGGTAGTTGGTCAGCAGAATAAAGCGCTGGAAGTGGCGCGGTTTGGTGCCCGTATAATGATGCAGCCGTGCCAGGGAGTAGTCCGTGCGTTCTGCCGTGAAGAGCGCCAGAGGCCGTGGGCGGGTGGGGTCTGGCAGTAATTCACAATTGGCGATGCTGTCATCCGTGTAATGGAGATCAGGCAACACAAACTGTTCTTGCAGCAGCCGCAGGTCTGTCTCTGTCAGGCCGGTTACGGCTTCTTCCATGACGTAGGGCAGCGGCACAGGCCGGTGTGAACAGCCAACCAGAACAGGCTGGCCATAGTGGTGCAGAAGCAGGCCGATCTGTTCGCGCAGATAATCCCGGAACAGGGCGGGTTGCGTGATGGTGGAGCAATAAAACCCGGGCTCCAGCATCACATCAAACGGGGGCCGGCCCTTGATGGCAGTTCCCGCGGGCAATTCCAAAGCCAGACAGGGATATGTGGCTTCATGCGGAGGGCACCCCTGCCGCGCCGCAAACTGGGTATGCAGGCGTTGTGTGCTGTTTTTGTAAAGGGCGCAGAGCTGATCCACAGCGGCATCGGCCGAAGTAAACGCTTCAAAGTTTGTGCCAGCGGCTTCACGAAGGGCCGCCATGTTTGTGTGAGCCATTCTACTCCTTACCGGACTGATCAGAGTCTTCCTTTTTGTAATTGGAATTAAGCCGCGGTAGGCGATCGTGTGCAAGGGGCAAGAGTGTTGGTCCAGCTACATCTAAAAACCCAAGGTATAAAATTTGTGGTACTTGGATGTGTATTTTATAGAATCAATTCTATGATTGAATTAAGGTAAAAGTGTATTTTTAATTCTGGATTGTCTATTATTATGATGCATCGTTATTTTTCAAGAATGCCTGCTTGGAAAGCTCTTGGTGTCGTGTGTCTATGGATGGCGGTTTCGGTCGCGGCAGAGGCTCAGACAATTTCACCAGAGTTCACGCGGACCATAAGACACAACCCCGATGGAAGTGTAACGTTGGGTATGGGGGATAAGGCGGGTATTGTTCAAGGGATGCATGAGGGGGACCCGCACGCGGTGCAGACAATGCTGGCGAGCCAAACTCCCTTTTGGTCGTTACTGGCTGCATCAGTGCTTGCACGCATGCAGGGCGACTTCACACAATCGGACAAACAGGCAAACCGTATGGTGGCGTATCTGGAGCGCGAGGGAGGGCTTCGTGATCTTGAACCGCTTGTTATGTATGCGGAGATTCTAAAGGCTGGAAATGCTGGTTTGGCTGGATCATGGAAAGACTGGCTTGTGGCCTTGCATGGTCTGCAAGGAAAATATGAGAAGCCTTTAAGGGATTTCTTCCGTATTCCATCACTAAAATTTATAAATATGGATCATATTACCCTCAATGTCCCGACAGAAGATTTACCAACGCCTTCTGTTGATTGGGCACCCGTTAACCATGTGGATTACGTAAAAACCTTACAAAGAAAAGCCGTGCCTGGTATCAATCCGGTTGTACCGGTATTGATCAATCAGCAAAAGGTCGATGCTGTTCTGGATACAGGGGTATTTATCAGTATATTGCCAAACGAGTATCTTAAATCAGGCAGGTTTAAGAGTATTGGAAAAGTATCTAACTCTTTTGATGCTGAAGGTCGATCAGATACTGGTCCGCTTGTTGTGGCGGATAATCTGACGATTGGGAAAACTGTTTTTCATAATGTCATTTTTCAGACAACGACGGCGAAAAAGACAATTCTTGGCTTGCAGATTTTAAAACAGTTTCCTCATTTTCATATGACCGATACTGGGGTGACTTTCGGCCCGGCGGCGGAGTATGATTGTCACAGGCCAATGCTTCTTTCGAGTGATCCGTCTGCAAACTCGGCATATCTGGTTTTTCCTGTCGTTTCAGATCAGTCGGTGCGCTATGCATACTTGGATAGCGGTAATATTGGTGACGCTTTATTTTTTGAGCATGTGCCGTATTTTTCTCCAGAAGAACAAAAACAGGCAACATCTTTCAGGGCTCTGACAACTACGGGAGTAGGGACGTTTCTTGCCGTATACCGGCCCATGACAGCTACGGTTGATGGCGTAAAACTGACGGGAAAGGTCCAGAAAGCCCTCCGGCATATTCCAAGCCTCATACCTGACTTTTTGCTGACTTCGGCACTATTGCAGCATGGATCGTTTTACTTCGATTTTCCCACCCACACATTATGTTACAAATAAACCTCCCTCATTTCGCAATCTGGGTTACAAGGCCCCAGCGTTGGTACGTAGAGATGAGTATGGTGAATGAGTGCATGTACACCCGAGCAGTTGGCAATTCTGGCCAAGAGCCCCACAAGCAGTTTCAAGGTGGTGGCCGGAGCCGGGTGTGGCAAGACAACCACGCTGGTTCTGTTCAGTGAAAAATGGGCGGGACATAAAGGGCTCTATCTGGCCTTCAACAGTGCCATTGCACGCGAAGCCCGTAGCCGGTTCCCGCGGCATATTGAGGCCCGTACCGCCCATAGTTATGCTTATCAGGACCTGAATATTCGTGCCTTGGAGCGTGAGCGCATCATTCCGCGCTACACGACCCGGCATATCAGGCAGCTTGAACAGGAACTGCGGATGACCGCCCCCGCCGGAAGTGCGGAGATGGTGCTGAAAACACTGACGGCTTTTCTCATCAGTGGGGGCACCAAACTGACGCAGGCTCACTGCCCGGAAAAGGATGCCAAACGGAACCGCGCTATCCGCACTTTTGTGGCGCAGGCTTTCAAATATATTATTCGGTTTGAAAACACCACCTTTCCTATAACGCATGATGTGTATCTCAAGCGGTTTGAAATGGACCGCAAAATCACGGGCTATGATTATATCATGGTGGATGAAGCACAGGATCTGAACCCTGTGCTGTTTTCCATTCTGGAAAAATCCGGTTTGCCCGTTGTAGCGGTAGGGGACCCGCATCAGTCCATTTATGCGTTCCGGGGAGCCATAGATGCCATGGGGGCGCTGAAGGTGCAGGAATTGCCTTTAACGCAAAGCTGGCGGTTTGGGGAGGACATAGCCCGCCTTTCAAACGCGACCCTGGCCCAGCATTCTAGACCAGCGCGGCATCGGCTACGCGGAAACCCGGCGCAGCCGAGCACAATCCGTCATTACACCGGGAAAATCCGTCCTGCGCGGAATACGCTGGTTCTGGCACGTACCAATGCGCGCCTGTTTGAAAGCCTTGTAAACATCCAGACGCCTTTTCATGTTCTGGGCGGTGTGCAGGATATGATGCAGGAAATTCGGGCCGCGCTGACGTTATACCGGCGCCACACCAACCCTATGGCCAGAGGGACAGAAGGCGCGCTACCATTTGGATCATGGAAGGAACTGCTTGCCGCCAAGGATGGTGAAAATGCGGACCCGACCGCCAAGCGGCTTTTTACTATTATAGACAGGCATAATCATGATCTGGATACGAAGGTGAAGGCCATTCAGGCATTACATCGTGAAAGCCCGGACGATGTCAGCCTTGTCTGCTCAACGGCGCATAAAGCCAAGGGCCGCGAGTTTGACACCGTTATCATGCTGGATGATTTTCAAGCGCCTTCAGAATGGGCCGCTCGGCGGGAGCGTGCTTTGGCGCGTCTGTTGAAACTGGAGGAGCAGGAGGACCTTTCTGAAAAGTTCTTGGCCCGCCAGAAGGAGAAGCTTTTGCGACGTGTGGAAGAGTGTGATCAGGAAATCAACCTTCTCTATGTGGCGTGTACCCGTGCACGTAACCTTCTGTATGTTCCAGAACCTGTCTATAAATTTTGGCAGGAGCGTGCCTGAATAAGAGCGGCTTACAACAGGCATAGCATTGATCTATGCCTGGATGTGTCATGGCCTGTACCGTGTATTGACTTGATACGGTCATCTGAAAATAAAACATGATGCCTTTTTGGACGTGATTTACGTCTCGTTTGAAAAAGAGAGAGTAAATAGGGCGGAATAGAAAATATATTTGTAGGGATCGTGAAAATAGTATCCTGATATGAGCATAATAAAAAAAGGCGTCCTCTTCGTCGGACGCCTTTTGGTGTATCTGGGGAAGCCGCTGAACGTTTTCTTTTCCTGAAAAATCAGATCAGTGAACGCTGTCTTTTCCAAAAATATTAGTAAGTGAAGTTCAGTTTAGCCCCTACAAAGCGCGGGTTGCCGGGAATAACGGAGTAGAAAGTGGACTGTGTGCCGCCAGACAGCCAGTAACGACGATCCGCCAGATTCTGCCCATACACGGTGACGGACCAATGCTGTTTGGGTGATGCAAAGGTCAGGAAGCTGTTGACAAGAAAATAGGCGGGCGCGCGGTAATAGCCGCCAAGCCCAATATATTGCGGCTGTGTTTGTGCACCGCGATAGCTGTAGTCCACGTCAAACGTCATCTGATAGTCACGCAGAACCTTCCATGTATACATGGCGGAACCGCTGAGGGTCAGATTAGCCAGCCCCATATCGACGCCGTTATAGTTGGTGTAGAAAGCTGACCACTGGCCAGTCTGGTTATAATGGGCTGTGGTTGCGGAACGGTCCACGCCCTGAAACTGGCTGTAAACACCATGCTGGTAGCCAAAGTTCTGGGTCAGTGTCAGGCCACGGAATGGGCGGATCTGGGCGTTGAATTCCGCACCGTAAATATAGGACCGTGGGGCGTTAACATATGCGCCCTGCACGCCATAAACAGGCACCACAATACTGCCCAGAAGTTGCTGGTCCCGATAATCATAATAAAAACCGGCCGCATTGAAGCGGAGTTTATCGTTCAGGAAGGAGGTTTTGAAACCGCCTTCATAGGTCAGAACCTGTTCCGGTTTGAAGGGTTTAAGCTGTTCGGGCACGCTGGTCATGTTGGCAGAGAACCCACCGGGCTTAAAGCCACGGCGGAAGTCAACATAGGTGAGGATATGCGGTGTTATCTGATATTCCAGCCCAACCCGGCCTGAGAACTGGTTGGCCAGCGCACCGCTTGAGCCAAATACGGTGGAGGTTGTGGCTTTGGCCCCGCTGTAGGTTGTGCCAACCAGATTGAGCAACTGGCGATCATCAGATTCATGGCTGATAGCGCCAATCAGACGCAATCCCTTGATCAGCCGGTAGGAAACCTGTGCATATTGGTTGAAGGTTTGCTGGTTCTGGCCGTATGCCGTTTTGTAGAAATACAGCCCGTTATCTGTGGAGGCATAACGGTCTGACATGTCATACCAGAAATTGGAATTGGTTCTGCCGCGGTTGTAATACATGCCAACAGCCCATTGCAGGCGGTCTGCCATGTTGTTGGATGCCAGTTTTACTTCCTGCGAGAAGAAGTTGGTCTGATTGTTGCGGTACATGTTGCCATAGGCCCCAACTGTGTTGGTCTGGTCTGACAGTTCATGTTCGTCCATGCTTTCATAGGCGCTGACAGTGGTCAGTCTTCCCCATGAAAAATCCTTGGTGAAGCGGACATTTGCGCCCCAGAACAGATTGTCTTCCCGTGGTTTCTGATTGCTGGCGCTGATACCAATGGCGTTGGCAAATTGCTGGCTTAGCCCCCAGTTGGTGGCCATGATGTCATTCTGGTTGGTGGGAATGCCGTAGCTGTTGGTCATGATGGCGCCTGCTGGGGCGTCGGACTGGTCACTTGTCCAGTGGCCGCCAATATCCAGCCGGGTGGTATCATCTATCTGCCAGCGCAGCTTGCCCCGTAACGCGCCCAGATCCGCATTACCAAAACCTTTGCCTTGCGTGTTGTGCTGAAAACCGCCGCCGGTAAGGGACTGGCCTGAGATACGATAGGAGAGTGATTTACCAATGGGGCCGGACAGATAACCTTCAACCCGGTTGCGGCCATAGCTGGCAATATCTTCTGTAATGCCAGCATGGAAAGTGCGGGTAGGGTCTGCGGTGTGGAAGTTGATTTCCCCGCCGGTTGTGACCTGCCCATGTGTCAGGCCGGATTGGCCGGGGTTGACGGTCACATTGTCCATATCAAACATGATGCCGGAGGTCATGATGCTGATGGGCATGGCCACATCATCCACATACGGCATCACTGATGGCAGGTTGTTCTGGGTCAGGTCCGCCATGCCAACGCCGCGCAGGGCGAAGTTCAGCCCGGCAGATCCGTTGGAGGGCTGGACGGTGAGGTTGGGGGCAACGCGGATCAGATCAGTCATCTGCCGTACGTTGCGTTCCTGCAAATCCTTGCCGGTCAGGCGGGTGGCGGAATCAGGCACATGCTGCTGATTACGGAAAGGATCACGATGAATGCTGACCTGCACATCTTCGCCCTGAGACGCGGTGAGCGGCCCGGTGTTGCGGCGTGCGTGGGTGGGTTTTCTGGCCGTAGGGCCTGCATGGCGCGTGCTTGCCTGCACGGTGCGGGGCGCAGCATGATGCGCAGGCGTTGTTGCCGCCATTGTTTCAAAAAGCGGAATGGCGCTCAGGCAGGTGCAGGAGAGAACAAGTTTCAGGCAAAGCTTGGGCGTTGGCGCACGAAGAGACATCGTCAACCTCAGGGGAAAACAGAACGGGTGGGGAAAGGATGGGGGCGCGGAAGCGTTACATCTCATTCTCCCCCGATATCGTCGTTAGGGATGTTTTTCAGAGTATGCGTGTTGGTTCGTCTGGTGTTTTCTGAGGTAGAAGCATGGGCCAGCGTTTTGCGAACATGCTGTAGGTCTATGTCTTTTTCCCATGTTGCGACCACAATGGCGGCGGCGCAATTGCCCACAATATTGCCAAAGGCACGGGCAATTCCCACAAACCAGTCCACAGACACCAGAAGCACAAGGCCAACGGTCGGAATTTCAGGAACCAGAGAAACAGTGGCGGCAAGAATGACAATTGCCACCCCCGGTACGCCATGCGCCCCCTTGGATGTTATGAGCGCCATGCCAATTACCAGAAGCAACTGGGGCCAGCTCAGCGTAACCTGCGCAACCTGTGCCAGAAAGAGAATGGAAAGGCCCAGATAAATGGAGAGCGCATCAAGATTGAAGGAATAACCAGCGGGAATGACAATCCCTACCGTTTTGCGGCCCACGCCCATATCAATCAGCTTCTGCATGATCTGGGGGAGAACTGCGTCAGACGACGTTGTGGCCAGCACGATGCTCATTTCTTCACGCAGATAGAGCAGCAGAGAGATGATATTGACGCCGCAATACCAGCGCAGCAGGCCGCCCAGTATCAGCCCAACAAACAGAATAACGGCCAGAAAATAGACAAACAGGAAGCGGAGCAGAGGCTCGATAGAGCCAAGACCGTAATGGCTGATGGTGTAGCTGATGCCCCCAAACACCCCTAGAGGTGCAAAGCGGACGATAATACCCATGATACGGAAGAAGATGGTGCTGAGCGCCTGAACAAGGCGTGTCACGGGGGCTGCCTGTTCCCCGGCGAGGAGCAGGGCGCACCCGAAGATGAGTGCAAAAACCAGCACCTGCATGACATCATTATGCACAAAGGCATCAGCAGGGTTTTTGGGGATAAGGTGCAGAATGAACGCGTCCACGCCGCCTGTTTTCAGGGCAGAGGCTTGCTGATGTGCCTGCTGGGCGGCTTGAGAAAGATCTTGCTGCGGCAGGGATAGGCCTGTTCCGGGATGCAGGGTAACGGCAGCCAGCAGCCCCACACCTAACGCCACAGTTGTCATGGCCTCAAAATACAGAAGCGCCTTGCTGCCCAGCCGCCCAACTGTGCGGATGGTGCCTGCCCCCTGCATGCCCTGCACAATCACGCAGAAAACAAGCGGAGAGACAATCATGGAGATCAGTTTGAGGAAGACATCACTCAGCAGCTTGAAATGCTGAGCGGCGTGCGGCGTGAATACGCCTGCAAGCACACCGAGCACTGTCATGACCACAATCTGCAGGAACAGGGAGCGCATGGGAAAAAAGGCTTTCACAATGACAGCCCCATAGCGTTGGCGTGTTGGGCATCATGATGCTCAACGGGATGCTTTCTGCCTCTCTCAGCCATGGTGAACACCTTGCATACAAGAACCTTATGGAACGTAACATAACTGCAATTATTTCTTGCATACAAGCGAAATGATCTGATTAAGCAATAAAAAAAGACGGCCTTTCCGGCGTGCAATCCGCTGCAAAATCTCTTTGCATGGAAAAACAGAGACTTATCAGAAACGGATGGAGCAGGCTTTTCTGATGGCATGGAGGCACAGCCACGCAGCAGGCTTGTCTAAACCCTGAAAACGGGGCCATAAATTGGTATGACCGAGTCTTCAGAACCCGCTTCGCACCACCAGCCTCATGTGATTGAGAACCGCATCGTCTATGCGGCGCTCTCTGGATACATCGCGCCCGGTGAACGGCTTGGCGAGAAGGAATTGTCCGAGATTTTCAAGGTCTCCCGCACCCTTGTGCGGGAAGCCATGATCCGTTTGCAGGCACGGGGCATTGTGGAAGTCATGCCGCGCCGGGGATGGTTTGTGATCGAACCAACGGTGGAGGAAGCCAGAAACACCATCAATGCCCGTCGCGCGCTGGAAGTGGGCATGCTGGCCACGGCGGATCACGTAACGCCGGAAAAAATAGCTATCCTGCGTGAGCATGTAAGGAACGAGCAGCGGGCGCTTGAGGAAGATGACCGTGCACAGCGCAGTTATCTTCTGGGGCATTTTCATGTCTGTCTGGCGGAAACCATTGGTAACCCGGTGCTAGGCTCCATTCTACAGGACCTGACCACCAGAACCGTGCTGATTGCCGCCCTTTATCAGTCCACTCACGATGCCCATGAATCCTGCGATGAGCACAGCCAGATTATTGATGCACTGGAAGCCGGAGAGCCTATGGAAGCTGTCAGGCTGATGGACATGCACCTCAAGCATGTTGAAAAGGCGCTGAATTATCGGGATGTCGCCAGCCGGATGGAAAGCCTGAAATCCGTTTTGCAAAAAGGCCCCTCTCTTTAAAAATCGGGGCTTTTCTATTGGGCTGAGGCAGGATGCTGTTGTGGGATTTCCTGCCGCGTTCGGTTTCTGCCGTCCTTAGTGTCGGATCAGGATGTAGTTGATCGTCAGGTCAATATCGAAATGGTTGCCCTTCATGTCTGGTGGCACGGGGGGGAGCTGCGCCCCGTGGAACATGCCGGATGTGGCGGCATCGAGATAATAGGAGCCTGATGATCCTGTCTGGTAAACAGATTTCACACGGCCATTACGATCCAGCACAACATGCACAGAAGAAGGACCTTCCTCCCCATTACGGGCGGCTTCTTCTGGATAATACATGTGGCGCATGATCCACGCATTGATTTCCTGCCCGTAATCATCACTCACGCCGCGAACGGACGTGCGGGAGGTATAGTGCGCGTTGATCTGTCCGTTTTCCACGACCGGACCAACGGAAAGATCAATGGGGCCACCTGAACCGCCCGGTCTGCCATGGCGATGCCGCCGGGGTGCCGGAGCTTCGTTGAAAGACAGGTCCATCGGGTTATCAAAGGGCGAGGCAGCGTGACGGTTGGCGTGCGGCTGCGGTTTGCTGCGGGGAACCGGACGTGCCTTGGCGTTGGCCTCTGGCTTGTGACCGGAGGGAGGACGCGCGGGTTTGACCGTTTTGTGCTCTTCCGGCGTGGGTTTTGGTAGTCCGTCATCCGACTGCGGTAGCGGCGGAGCTGTGGGCGTATCTTCCGATGGAACGGCTGGCCCGGGCGCGGCTTCCGCGGGTGAGGGTTCGGCCTGTCCGGCGGCGCTGGGGTTTTTGCCGGAGTTGCCTTCCCCCGCATCGGGTGATTGCGGGCCAACCATGCCACTGGTGGCCTGTGGCTGCGCAAACACCATCTCCACAGGAGAGGGCTGTGCACCGTCTGGTGTGCCGTGGGGCTGGTGGTGCGTGGCTTGCCACAGCAAGGCTGTCAGAAGTGCAAAATGGGCAAACAGAGAGCCTGTCAGCACCGGGCCGAGTGTAGGCTCTGCGTAGACTTCTTTACGGATAAGGGGAGTGGATGTGCCCTTTACCCGTTTGTAATTATTGGGACGTGCAATTGGCCACGCAGAGGGTTTCAGGCTCTCCCGGTTGCTCTCGGAAAGGGGGGTGGCCCCTGAATCAGGGAGGACTCTTCCTGCATCGGACGGTGGAACCAGACGCGGTTCCTGTGCTTCTGTCCGGCGTGAAGAGCGACTGAGCATAGCCTTCATGAAGTGCCCGTTCTCTCCTCTGCCCGGACAGGGCTGTGTTTGGGCCAGTTGCTTTCCCTAGTGTGCCATTGCTTGAGCATTGTTTCCAGTCAGAACTTGTTATTCCGTTGCCTGTCCGCCGGAATGTAAAGCGGGTGCGGCAGCGGAACGGCTGTCAGGCGCAGCAGAGGGAGGGTGGGGAGGAGTGTCTGGCGCCGGCGGAACGAAGGATGTGCCGCTGTTTATGGCTGCTCCAGAGGGCGTGGGCTGGGACGGAGCAGGGAGCGCTGCGCGTTTTTCCGGAGGCTGAACAGGGCTGGGCGGAGCGATCTGCGTTTGAGCAGAGCTCAGACGCGCACGCATGTGCCGAACGTCCACATCTGTCACGGCCGGGGCGTTATTGCCCCACGCATGCCGGACAAAGGTGCCCACAGCGGCAATCTGGGCATCTGTCAGGCGGGCTGCAAAACCTGGCATGCTGAAGGCAGAAGGCGCGCTCTGCGTGCCATGGAGGGTGGCCCCAGTCAGAATAATATGGATGACCGAATCTGGAGCCGGGTTCATGACCACGGGATTATCTGCCAGCGGCGGAAAGGTGGTGGGATATCCGGCCCCGTTGGAGCGGTGACACGCGGCGCAGTTATCCAGATATACGCGCTGCCCTAAGGTAAGGTGGCTGCCAGATTGCAGTGCCTTGGTGGCGGCTGCATCCCGCTTCCAGCCTGCTTGCTGGGGCGCTGCGGCTGGCAGGCTTTTCAGGTATCGCGCCATGGCAGTCAGGTCAGCCTCGGACAGATATTGCGTGCCGTGGTGTACGGCGCTGTCCATGTTGCCGAAGGCACTGCCTCTGTTGTTGCGGCCGGTTTTCAGGAATGTGGTGATTTCTGCCACACGCCACGTACCAAGGCCGGTACGTGGCTCACCGCGTAATGAGGGCGGAGTCCAGCTATCCACTGCCTTGCCGCCAGCCAGATAACGGGGGCCATCCTGTGCGGTCAGGGCTTCTTCCTGCATGGCAATGCCACGCTGGGTATGGCAGGCCCCGCAATGCCCCGGCCCTTCCACCAGATAGGCTCCGCGCGCCAGTTCCGTATTGGCAAAGGGGCGGCCTGTAGCCTGCCGTGCGGCCTGAGGGGAAGGCGCAAATGCCCAGCGCCAAAAGGTTAAGGGGAAACGCATGGAAAGCGGCCAGGGAATAGCGTTGGCTTTTACTGATTGGGCCACCGGCTGTACGTCCTGCATAAAATACACATACAGCGCGTGCAGGTCCTCATCTGTCATGCGGGCGTATGAGGGATATGGCATGGCAGGATACAGGGTGGCCCCGTCTGGCCGGATACCTTCCCGCACGGCACTGATAAACTGTGCTTCCGTCCAGTTGCCGATACCATGGGTTTTATCCGGCGTGATGTTGGAAGCGTAGAGGGTGCCAATGGGCAATTCGAACGCATAACCGCCCGCGTATGGAGCATTCTGGTTTGTGGTATGGCAGGCCGCGCAATCAGCCGCTGCGGCGACGTAGCGGCCTCGTTCAATCCATTCCTGCGGGGTGCGAGGTGTTTCGGATGAAAGGAAGGCATCCTTAGACTCCGGCCCTGAATGTGCGGGAGAGGAAGACGCTTCCTGTGATGGTGGGTTCTGCTGTGCTCTTGATGTCAAAGGGTCTTCGGGCTGGACCGTGCCAGTAGCTGGGCCAGCAGGAGAAGTGGCCGATGCTGCTACGGCAGGGTGAGCCAGGCAGAAAGGAAGGCTGCCCAGAGCGAAAGCCGCCACGCCGTATGACAGCATCGACAGGTATCGCTTTCCACCCAAGATGCACGCCAACAGCAGGCCAGCCGACCGTGGGGTTGCCATTTTTTCAAAAGAGACGGTGGTCTTTGCAAGAGCTTTGCGGGGAATATCGGTTGCGGGATGCTGTGCCAAAGCCGAGCGTGGGAAGCGCGTGGAGGCGGCAGTAAAGACAGGCTGTCTCATGGCGTTACCAACGGGCCGCCGTTGCCCTTCAGCCATTGCGTGCGGATATGATGAGCGGACCAGTAGGCCAGGGCGGCGACCAGCCCTGTAGGATTATAGCCCATACCCTGCGGGAAGGCGTTGGCTCCTACCACAAACACGTTCGGTACATCCCAGCTTTGCAGGTAGCGGTTCAGGGCGGATGTGTTGGGGTCATCCCCCATGACGGCCCCGCCACAGAGATGGGTTGTCTGATAGTCACGCACGTCAAACGGTTTGCCCGGTTCGCGCATGCTGTAGTGCACATCACGCGCACCTAGAGCTTTCACCACGCCATCCAACTTGCTGACAACGTGGCGGTTCATGCGGATATCGTTGTCTTTCCAGTCAAACGTCATGCGCAGCAGCGGCTGGCCGTAAACATTGGTCCAGGTGGGATCAAGGTCCAGATACACATCGCGGTAGGCCATATTGGAGCCCTGCGCATTGATGGTGAAGGCATGGCGATAGGTGTCAACGGCCCGTTTTTTCCATGCGCGACCCCATCGTGGAGCGCCGGGAAAAGTGGCTTTGGCTCCGGCAATAGGTTTAACGCCCGCCTGATTGACCCATAGCGGTGAACCGCCAATAAAGCCCAGCGGCCCATGATCGAAGTTATCACAGTTGAAATCATCAATTGCCACACCGCCAGCCGAGCCGATGAACTGGTCCGTGCTGCGGGTGGGGGGCATCAGCACCGTGGTATTGGTGATGTTCTGATACGTGAAGTTGCGCCCTACCGTGCCGGAATTGCTGTGCGGATCATATGGTTTTCCAATACCTGACAGCAGCATCAGATGCACGTTGTGGAACTGGAAGGCCGCCAGAATAACCAGCCCTGCAGGTTGGGTAATGTGGTTGCCTTCCGTATCCTGATACACAACGCCAGTTGCTTTCTTGCCTGTGGAATCCAGAAGCACTTTCAGCACATGTGCGTTGCTGCGCAGCGTGAAGTTGGCGTGCTGTCGCAGGGCGGGCAGGATGTTCACATTCGGCGAGGCCTTGGCGTACATGTAGCACGCATAATCCGAGCAATAACCGCAGAAATTGCACGGCCCCATCTGGGCCCCATACGGGTTTGTATAGGGGTGGGACGCATTGGCCGCAGGCATGGCGTAGGGGTGAAACCCGGCCTCGGTCGCGGCCTTGCGGAACAGATGGGCGGTATAAACATCCCGCAGGGGCGGAAGCGGGAAATCATCAGACCTATCCGGTGCAAACGGGTTGCCTTTGCCTACTACCTTTCCGTCCACGGTGTAGGCTTCGCCCGATGTGCCAAATACTTTTTCCGCACGGTCAAAGAAGGGCTCAAGTTCTTCGTATGTGACGCCGTAATCCTGCAGGTTCATGCCATCAGGAATGAACGTCTTGCCATAGCGTTCAGTAATATGGCTGCGCAGGCGCAAATCCTGTGGCATGGCGCGGAAATGTACACCCGTCCAATGCAGGCCTGCGCCCCCTACGCCTTCGCCCGGCAGAAAGGCGGCCAGGCGGCGGTAAGGCAGGGCCTCCTGATTCAACCTGTTGCGGACCGTCACGGTGGTCTGCGCAGGGTTCTGGAACAGCTTGTACCGGGTAGCACCTTCCAGTTCATCAATGGAGGCAGGATAGGCGCCATCTTTGGCGGTGGAGCGTCGGCCGCCGCGTTCCAGCATCACCACGGAAAGGCCTGCTTCACAAAGCTCCTTGGCCATGATGCTGCCGGCCCAGCCAGCACCCACCACAACGGCATCTACAGGGGGGAGAGTTTTTTCCGCCATGGGTCAGCCTGTCTCCCCGCTAATGGAAACCGGGCCATAAGGGTAGGGGGTTTCGTACCGGTCTACCCAATCCATGTAATCGGCGCGGGCACCGGGGAAGCCCATCATTTTCCAACCGCCCATGTGACGATTGCCTCCATGGGTGGGGTCTGCAAACGCGCCTTCAATCGTGTCAGAACGAAGCTGCTCAAAAAAGGCGCTGGCGGGCAGGGCGTCAAACTGGGTGGCGTTGTGTTCAAGAGCCGTCAGGATAGCGTCCTGTGTGGTGGGAGGTAGGCTTTCAAATGGGGCGTTATGCTGCTGGCGCACCCAGGCCTGCGTTCCGGCAATGCCTATGCGGTAGATTTGCCTGGGGCTATAAGGGAGCTGATAACCCAGATTGTCGGGGCCGGTACGGTGCGGGCCGCTCATGAACCATTTTTCGCCACGGCCCCAAGGGGTGTTCATCTGGCCTTCAATAAAGTCCGGCACACCAAGCATGGTGGCACCCGGCCCCATATCATCTTCCGGGAACAGCCGTTCACAGGCGGCCGTCAGAAAGGCGAACTCGGCAGCGGTGAAAAAGCGTGTTGAGGTGCCAGCTTCCTGATGATGCGCTGTAGCGGCGGGTGACTGTTCAGAAGAGGCTGCTTCAGCCGTTTGCGTTGCCAGTCCACCAAGCGAGAGCGCTGCCATACTGGTTCCCAGCCCTTGCACCACCCGGCGACGTTTGGGCGTGAACGCGGAGGAAGGCAGCGGAGCGATGGCAGCATCGTGAGCCATATGCTCCTCGCCCCTTACCTGCTGTTTAACGTGGCTGGGTGCGGACGCATTAGTTTTGGAGGATGTCATCGGATAAGCCGCCGGAGAGCCGTCAGGAGTGGGGAGGCTGAGAGGAGCCATTGCTGCCGAGGTATTCGCGGCTGGTTTTGCGCAAGAAACAGGGCTGGCTGGGCGTCGGGGCGTATGGGGCGCGTCGGTCATCGGGGGGCTCGTTACCGTGAACAGGGAGCGGCGACCACAAATCGGTCCTCGCGGCCGCTTCAGCGCAGTGCGCGCGACCATGCGGGCCTTGGTTAGCGGAGAGACGGCCCTGAAACAAGCATGGCCCGCACAAGGCGAGCCATGAGAGGGACTTGAAAGTCCGTTCTGGAAGGGAAAAGAGCGGCGGTAACCCGCAGACTCTCGCGCTTTTCCATCCAAAGTGTAAAACCGGATTTATTACCAGATTTTAACGCGCTGTTTCGGGGACAGATACAGCTTTTCACCAGCTTTCACATTCCATGCCTTGTACCAAGCGTCCAGATTGTGCATGGGAATGTTCACCCGGGCCTGCGGCGGGGAGTGCGGATCTGTCACCACCAGTTGCTTGACGGTGTCATCGCGCAGTTTTTCCCGCCATACCTGCGCCCAGCCAAGGAATACGCGCTGATCGCCCGTCAGGCCATCAATCACCGGAGCAGGCTGGCCGTTCAGGGAGGCATGGTAGGCGTCAAGCGCCAGTGTCAGGCCACCCAGATCGGCAATGTTTTCGCCCATGGTCAGCTTGCCGTTTACATGCACGCCCGGCAGGACCTCAAACGCATCATACTGAGCGCCGAGGCGGTCAGCCAGTTTCTGGAAACGGTCTGCGTCAGCTTTGGTCCACCAGTCACGCAGGCGGCCATGTTCGTCAAACTTACGGCCTTCATCATCAAACGAATGGGTCATTTCATGACCAATCACGCCACCAATGGCCCCGTAGTTCACAGCCATGTCTGCCTTGGCGTTGAAGAACGGCGGCTGCAGAATGGCTGCCGGGAACACAACCTGATCAAACAGCGGGTTGTTGTAGGCGTTCACGGTCTGGGGAGTCATATCCCATTCGTTCCGGTTAACGGGCTTGTCCAGACGGGCTACCCAGTAGTTCCATTCAAACCGGATGCCGTTTTTGGCGTTGCCGTAAACATCCCCTTTCTTCACGACGAGATCGGAATAATCACGCCATTCGCTGGGGTAGCCAACCTGCACTTCAAAGTTTTCCAGCTTGCGCAGGGCGGCTTCACGCGTGGGTTTGCTCATCCATGTGTTGTGCTGCAGGCGGATGCGGAAGGCATCTTTCAGGTCGCCGGTCAGCTTCTGCATGGCGGTGCGGTTTTCTGCGGGGAAGTAGCGTTCCACATACACCTTGCCCAATGCCATGCCCATGGCGGAGCTTGTGGCCTGCACACCGCGCTTCCAGCGGGCCGGAAGGGCTGGCTGGCCTGTCAGCGCCTTGGAGAATTCAAAGCGGGCCTGCACAAAAGCGTCCGGCAGGTTGCTGGTGGCGTTTTCTACCGTATGGAAGGCTTCCCATGCCTGTAGAAGCCCGACATCGGCATTGGCCAGCAGGGCTGCGCCGCCCGTAATGGCGGAGGGTTCACCAACAATAACCGTACGGTTTTCAAGCCCTTCTGTGGGCAGGCCAGCAGCGGTCAGCCACGTGGTCCAGTCAAAACCGGGGGCGGCTTTGGCCAGATCAGCCACCGTCATGGGGTTGTAGGTTTTTTCCGGGTTGCGCAGGTCTGCACGTGCCCAGTGGGTTTCAGCCAGTTTGGTTTCAAAGGCGACAATGGCAGCAGCAGCCTGCTCGGGTTGCGGCCATTTGATAAGGCTCAGCGCCTTGGTGATGTAGGTCTGGTACGCAGCCTTCTTCGCGGCAAATTCCGGCTTCAGGTAGTAATCACGGTCCGGCAGCCCCAGTCCGTCCTGATCAATGTTCAGGGCGTAATGGGTGGGGTCTTTCGCATCCGGGTTGATACCCAGAGAGAAAGGAGAGGTTGCAAAGCTGCCTGAAGCCGCACCTGCAACGGTAGCAAACGTCTTGGCGTCAGTTATTTTGCGGATGCTTTCCAGATCGCCTTTCAGGGGCTTGGTGCCCTGTTTTTCCACGGATTTTTCATCCATGAAAGAGGCGTAGTACGTGCCCAGCTTTTCCTCGATAGTGGTCGGATGCTTGACCGGGTGAGCAGAAAGCTCGTTCAGGATGGTCTGAACACGCTGGCGCGAAAGTTCAGCCAGCGCATTGAACGGGCCATAGCTGGTCATGTCTGACGGAATGGTCAGATTGTCCAGATAGGTGCCATTGGCATAGCGGAAAAAGTCATTTCCAGGTTTGACCGACGTATCACGGCCCGCAAGATCAACACCCCAGGCCCCGAAGGTGGCGGGGGGAACGGCTGCCGGTGCCGTTACAGGTGCAGCAGCTTGCGCGGTGGCGGCATGGGCTGCCCCGGCCACACTGGTCAGGCCGATGGCAGCAGACAGAAGAAGCCCGACCCGCAGTGACACTTTATTATTATGCTTAAGCATCTGTTGATGTTTCTCCAAATAAATGCCGGGAAAGATAAAATGATGTCTTCTTTCCCTGTTAGTTCTTTAGATACCGTTCTTTAGGTGATGGTAGGTTAAGCATGCCCAGCATAGAATGACTACCCCACCGGAATGATTTTTAATTCAACAGGCCACCCCTTTGTTACGTGACGTAGAGCCAAGCAGTGTGAAGGCCGCAGCTTTGATGGCGGGCGTATTTTTCTCCCTGTAAATGCCTCTTGCCCATTGTTCACGCATGGAAGTGCAGGCACTCTTGATGTGAGTGTGACACAGTTGTTTGTTGGGGCTGCGGAGCGCAGCCTTGAGTGGTGGCACTTCATTTTCCGGCGGTATCAGGAGAGCTGAAGGCATGGCGTGTCTGGTGGTGAAGGCTGGAGGACGGTCTGTCTTTCCGGAGTGGAAAGCTCTGTTTGCTGAACTCATGCCCCAACTCGATGTAAGAGATTGGTACGATTCAGCCCTTGATCCGACCGAGGTGACTTATGCACTGGTATGGGAACCGGATGCCGGTCGGCTGGCCCAGATGCCTCACTTGAAAGCGGTTCTGAGTGTTGCCGTGGGGGTTGATCATATTACGGCAGATCCGAACAGGCCGCGTCATGTGCCCATTATCCGTATGGGGGGAGCAGAGACCGCCATTCAGATGGCGGATTATGTGCAGTGGGCCGTATTTTCCCTGCTGCGGGAAGCACCGCGTTGGCATACAGGGCAACAGGAAAGACAATGGACGCGGCGTGGTATGCCGCAAACCCGGCTTTCTACAGAAACACGCGTGGGCGTTATGGGTCTCGGCAGTTTGGGCGGCCATGTGGCGCAAAGGCTGGTACAGACAGGTTTTCAGGTTTCCGGCTGGGCACGGCATGAAAAATATATTGAAGGCGTAACCTGCCATACCGGGCCGGAGGGCTTACCGGCTTTTTTGGGCGAGTGCGACACACTGGTATGTCTCTTGCCGGAAACAGCGGAAACGCGCGGTATCATTACATATGATGTTCTGGCCCAACTTAAAAAGCCTTCGGGCTTTGTTAATGTAGGGCGCGGGGCGCTGGTGGTTGAAGCGGACCTTTTGCGGGCGTTGCAGGATGAAACCCTCCATGGTGCCGTGCTGGATGTGTTTTCTACAGAACCCTTGCCGGAAACCTCGCCTCTCTGGGGGCAACCGGGCGTGCTGATTACCCCGCATGTGGCATCCGAAGCCTCACGCGCAACGCGGGCACGGTATGTTGTGTCTGTTATTCAGGCACTTGAGCAGGGGCAGGATGTGCCGCTGCGGTATGATGCGGAGCGTGGATATTAGAGGGGGGTTTGACGCTTCTGGAAAGAGACCGTGCACGGCGCGCTTGGGCAGTTTGGTGGGGTTTTTGGAAACCTTTCCAAGAGTGAAAAGGGAAGGAATATCCCTTTTTCCCCATAGAGTTAGGACGACATCCGTATGCAAGCCGCGTGATAAAGAAAGAGAATACGTACTGCGGGAAGGGGACGAGTTCTCTCTATTCCATCGGTTACTCTTTGGCGTAAAATCCGATTTTGCAGGGCTTCAGGGTTGCAAGAACAGGGGCACGCCCGCCATACGGGAGCCGTCTGGCTCGGAGAGGGGCAGATAGATTTAAAGGCATGGTGGGAGCTGGCTGACAGAGGCCACGGCACCGCTTCTGTTGCAGGTGCGCAGGGAGCTTCATGCTTTTTAAGAGAAGTGGGAGCGGTCGGATTTTTTACCGAGGTTTTAACGTTGAAAGCAAAGCGGGGCTGATACAGGACCGCAGAACATGGGCTTTCAGTTCGGCGCTGACGGTGTTGGGGCTCCTGCCTGCAGGATTGATTGCTCCAATGCCTTCTGCCCGAGCGGCGGATATGCCGGTGCCGGTAGGCAGCCGGACTGCTGCATCTGCGAATGTGTTCCCTGCGCAGATGGATGGTCAGACGGCTTCTTCGCATGGAGGGCAGGCAGGAGCTCTCCCGGCTTCTGTTCATCGTCAACAGGGAGGGGATCATGGCCACCTGCGAAAGGGGCGATCCTCAAGAACAGCCTCGGGAGAGGGCGAGGGGATGCTACGTGCTTCTGGGGCGGGGGCCTTACCTCCTACCGTCCGGCCTGTGCGGCACGGTGGGCCAGTTGTGTCCAGCCATGCTACGGATGTTGATGTCAGCGCCCGGCGGCATGATTTTGCCTATCCGGATGCCCAGCATCAGCCTGATGCAACCACCCGCATTACCTCGGAACGCCTGAAAGAGCGGGATATTGTGACCTTGCGCGGGTTGGAGCGCGTGGCTCCCAACCTGACCATGCAGAGCATCAACGGCACAGCCTCCAGCAATTTCTATCTGCGTGGTGCCGGATTTAATGATTTCACACAGAACAATATGGGGCCGGTGCTGACCTATATTGATGATGTGGCTTATCCGTATTCCACAATGTCCAACGGCCAGATGTTCGATCTGGCCGGGGCTACCGTGACTCCCGGCCCGGTGGGCACGGAACATGGGCAGTCCGACACGGGTGGGGAAGTGCATCTGCACACCAATGATCCCACGGATGTCTGGCATTATGGGGCGTCCCAGGACATTGCCTCCTACGCACGTAGCCGGAGCGAAGCTTATGTGTCTGGCCCGTTGGCCAAAGGGCTCAGCTTTCGCCTGGCCGGACAGACCCGCCATGGAGGAGGGTGGCAGACCAATCCGCAGAACGGAGACCATCTGGGGGATGCGGATTTATGGGCGTTACGCGGCAAGCTGCAATGGAAGCCTGATAGCCACACCACTATCCTGCTGGGCGGTCATTTTGTGCAGGATAACAGTGAGGTTGTCTCCAGCGTGCCTGTGCATCGCCTCATAGGGAAACAACCCCTGCCACAAATGGGCTCATGGAAAGAGGCGGAATGGTCCTCCCGCCCTGAATTTGCACGACTGATCGGGCGCAAGGCCGGTATCAAACCCAGTGAACACAACCAGTTCTGGGGGGCGGATCTTCATATCACGCATGATTTCGGGCCGGTGACATTCGCTGCCATCAGTGCATTTGAAACTGAGCGTGAAGGGGAATACACAGATCAGGATGGCACGGCGCAGTCTCAGGCTGATACCTATCGCACCATAGATGCCAACAGCTTTACGCAGGAAGTGCGGCTGAGTAATTCCCACCCTGATGACAAACTGCAATGGGTGGTGGGCGCTTATTATCAGCGCACCCGTATGAACCAGCGCTTTTTCTTTGATTATACGGACTACTCAGCCCGCGGCTACATGATGGCCACCAATTTTGGCATGAATCAGGAAAGCGTTTCTGAATTCGGGCATCTTAGTTATCGGCTGCCGCATGGAGTGACCATCTGGGCTGGACTGCTGCATGAATTGGATGATCGGTCCATTACTGGTCTGCAATCGCAGATATTTGGTGGTGTCACACGGAATTTTCATGCGGAAAGCACGGCGTCCAACCAGTTTGCGGGGCAGGTGGGTGTTTCCTGGCAAATGGCACGCCATGCCCTTGTCTATTACAAGATGAGCAAGGGCTTCAAACCCGGAGGCTTTACCGCCAATAATACGCAGATTCAGGCACAGCTTGACCCGTTCAGGCCAGAAACCGTGCTGACCTATGAAGCCGGGTTCAAGGCAGACCCTATCCCTAACCGGCTCCGTATCAATGGCGCAGCATTTTACAATGATTTTCATAACCAGCAGATTCTGGGGACGGTATTGATCCCCAATTATGGACCGTTGAGCGAAATTACCAACGCACCCAAATCTGAAAGTTGGGGGTTTGAAGGGACCATAGAAGCTCATCCGTTCAGCCATCTGTTTGTGACGCAGAACATTGGCTGGCAGCGTGGCAATTTTCAGAATTTTCCTACGGTCAATCGCGCCAAAACCAACGCGTATTACGCACAGCATGGTGTGTGGAAAGCCATTAACGATAATTTTGGCGGAGTTGATAATGGGCAACCCAAGCTGACACTGAATGGCTCGGCGGACTGGCGGCAGCCGATCGCCCGTGCGTATTCTCTGGATATCGGGCCGGACTGGCTCTATCGCGGGAGTCAGGCCATTACCCCCGGGGGTACAGGATTTTACCGCCTGCCGCCTTACTTTCTTCTGGGGGCGCATGTTACGTTCCGTCCGGCTTCCGGCAAGTGGGAGGCAACTCTTTACGCCCGGAACATTCTTGATCGGCGCTACGCGGAAAGCGGAGGGCAAGCGACAACAACCTATTTCTATATTCCGGGTGAGCCGCGCTTTATTGGTGGCCGGATTTCCTGCGGCTTCTAAAGCATGGAAAATCCGGTTTGCGGCAGAAGGTGCCGGGTATGGAAACAGGGCCACTCAGGCGGACGCCCTGGCACGCCAGGTTCGTACGGCCTGCTCATGTCGGTGTGGGCGGTGGGGCTGTCTAAGGTGTTGGGGGGTGTCGTCAGTTAGGCTATGCGGTTTGATGACGCTACTGTCCTTCTACTCATGATGCCCTTTGAGGGTGGAGTTTGGCGTTCAGGAGTGTCAGCACCAGAACGGCAAGGGCCGCCAAGCCAACTGTCAGCATCAGGGCAGGGGCAAGCCCTCGGCCCAGAACGCGGCCTATTTCAGTTTGTAAAAGGGCGTTGCTGGCCGCCAGAAGATTTCCACATTGATAGGCCAGACCGGGGAAGGTGGCGCGTATGGAGGCGGGGGAAAGTTCGCTCAGATACGCAGGCACCACGCCCCATGCCCCCTGAATACAGAACTGGATGCACATGGCTCCTACCGCCAGCCAGAAGGCAGATTGGGGTAAGGTCCAGAGTGGCAGCAGCGGGATGGTCAGCAAGGCGGCAAGCGCAATGGCATATTGCCGCCCAATGCGCTGGGAGAGAACGCCAAAGAAAAGTCCACCAGCAATGGCCGCCACATTATACAGAACCACAATCAGCGTAATGGACGGGGGTGGGATGTGCCGTTCCAGAGCCAGAAACACTTTGGGATACAGATCCTGTGAGCCATGGCTCATGAAATTGAAGCCCGTCATGAGGGTAATGGCAAAAACGCAAAGAGCCGCATTCTGGCGGACAATGGGCCACAGACCCTGATGTTTCTGGGTCGGACTGGCCGACGCTTTCTGTCGAGCCAGCCAGTCCGGGCTTTCCGGCACCCGGAGCCAGATATAGAGCGCCGAAAAAACGGCGCTTCCGCCAAGAATAAACAGGCCACGCCAGCCCACCACGGGCAAGGTGAGAAAAAGAATGGAGGCCAGCAGGTATCCGGCAGGGTACCCTGCCTGCAAAATGCCGGAGGCCGTACCGCGCCATGATGCAGGCACACTTTCCATAATCAGAGACGTGCCGACACCCCATTCTCCCCCCAGCGCGATGCCGAAGAGAGTGCGCAGAACAAGAAAGACCCATAGTGTGGGAGAAAAGGCGGAGAGCACTTCAATAACGGAATACACCAGAATGGTGATGATCATTACCGGCTTGCGTCCGTAAGTGTCTGCTGCCCGCCCACACAGATAAGCGCCTATGGGGCGGGTCATCAAGGTGAGGGTGGGGGCCAGCAACACGCTTTCCAGAGAGGTATTGAAGCTGTGGGCCACGTTATCCAGCGTGAAGAGCACAAGAAAGAAATCACACGCATCCAGCATCCATGCCAGAAAGGAAGCCGCCACCACATGTCGGGCAGTAGCGCGCTCCTGCGGGGTAAGCAGTTGTGCGGTAGGTGAGGACAGGTCAGGCTGAGATGCGGTAAGTGTCATGGGCATGTATCCGTTTCTTGCACCATTCTGTGTGTCATGAACGGAAAGAGGGTTCTATCGGCTCCGGGCATCACGAATAGGATAGACACAAGGCACGGAAGGTTTTGCACCGTCACTCCTGCGTGAGACAGAGGGGTTCGGCCGGGAAAATCCGTCCATTGCTTCATACTCTTGACGGCTTTCCGGTCTCACCGGCACCATGGCGGGTGACATCCCGCAATGGAGCCGAAGTGTGTCTGAGCCTGTTTTTCCGTTAGAAATTACGCATCTTGTCAAAGAGTTCAGCACAAAGCGGGCGCTGGATGGTTTCAATCTGACACTGGCGGAGGGCGAAATAGCTGCTCTGCTGGGGCCAAATGGTGCAGGCAAGACCACGCTGATTGGATGCCTGCTGGGGTTTCTTTCAGCCGATGCGGGGCAGATCCGCCTGTTTGGCGAGGATGTCAATCACCTGACGTCACAGGTACGTAATCGCATAGGGTTTGTGCCCCAGACCCTGACAGGCTTTACATGGTTCAAAGTGGGGGAACTGTTGAGCTATCTGGCGGGATATCGGCCGGCCAACACCCCGCAGGATAACCGCTGGCTGGAATGGGCGGCACTGGACCCTGCGGCGCGTATTAAGTCTCTCTCAGGTGGGGAGCGGCAACGCTTGGCCATTGTTCTGGCACTGCGTTTCCGGCCTGATCTGATCGTGCTTGATGAACCCGTTGCCAGTCTTGACCCTCAGGCACGGCATGATTTTATGCGGCTGCTGCCAGACTATGCGCACCAGCATGGTGCTACTGTTCTTATTTCGTCTCATATTATCTCTGATCTTGAGAATATCTGTGATCGCTTTGTCATTATGCGGCGGGGGCAGATTGTGCTGGATGTTTCGGAGGCCGTCTTGCAGGGGCAGGTGCGGCACCTGTCTGCGGTGCCGCCTGATGAATGGGGCGTGCGTGTGTTGGCCCCGGCGGAGGATGGTGGTGTGTGGGTGGATGGGTGGCAGCCCGTTCTGGATCAGGCTGCCGCCGGTCAGGGGCTTGATGTGGCTTTGCCAGATGTAGAAACCCTCTTTCTGGCCCTGTCACGATGAAAAACGCCCTTCATGCGTTGCGGCTGTATGTTAAGCCCGTTTTTTGGCGGGAAAACTACACCTTGTTGACCGGGCTGTTATGGACGATGGTCGCTTTCTTCGTCGCATTTACGGATCATTCGGCCACACACTGGCAGAACGGGCTGTTCAAATTACCCTCTTCCTTTGGCACCTGGTGGTGGCTGGGGTTGCAGGCGCTTATTTCCGGAGTGGCATGCCAGTATTGGCGGCAGGTCCGCAGTCCGCTCGCCAGCATGACACCTGGCATGATTGAGGCTGAATATCAGGCCGTGCAGGTTGCCCTGTCTGGTGTGGTGGTGCTTATGGCAGTGCCTTTGCTGCATCTGGGTGCGCCGTTTCTGAATAGTCTGGCACAGGAATCCATCTGTCTGGCGCTGGGCGTCAATGGCGATATGACCGGCCCCAAAAACCTGCGCAAACCCGTGCGCTGGTTGCGGATGTTCATGATGTTCGTGTTGTTTGTTGCCTTCATGTTTCCGCAATCACAGGAACGGATTTTGTCTGCGCCATGGTATGTGGCGGTAGGGCTTCTGGCTGTTGGTATCAGCATGACCCTCATTGAACTCGGTCATCGGCCACAGCCTGCGGCTCTGCCGGGTGGCGCAGCGCCAACAGTTGCACAGCCTCGCTATCAGGCACGGAGGAACGCTCTTCAGGCGGCCAGAACCCAAGGCCAATCTTACCCGTTTCAAAGGGATGGGATGCCTGCTGGAAGTGGGTGGGCTACGGAAAGCGCTTTTGCGGGAGAGTATGGGGTTACGGCTGCTTCCTCTTACCATGCCGTTACCATCAATGGTGGCGCGCGTGCGCAGGAGGGCACCGGAATCAGGAATTTGATGCAATGGCAGTTTCCATGGTTACGGAAGCCGCCCGTGCCGAATACCATGATGACACCCGGGCCTGTTGGATTTCTGGCCAGCAGTGTGGTCGTTCTGGTTTTTCTTTTTATTCTGAACATGATTCTGGAGGCTTTTTCTGCAGGAGGCATGCCGCATTGGTCTGCCATCAGAAAATCCATGCTGATTGCGCCGCAGATGATCTGCATGATGTCCGCCAGTGGTCTGGCTTCCTGGATGCTGATACGGGCGGACTGGCCGTTTCTGCTTAATCTGGCAGGGTATGGCACCCGGGCGGATTTTGCGCGGGCGCTTTATAGAACCCACGCCAAGCGTGCGGTGCAGAGTGCTGCACTTGCGGCTCTGTTCTGCGCTCCTTTGGGGATTGTGTTTGGCGCAGAAAGCTGGAGAGAGTTGTTTCTGAGCATGGGAGCAATTTTCTCGGTTATGATGGGTGCCAGCTATCTTCCTAGCTTGCCGTTGCTTTTCTCCCGCAAAACACGCCCGGGTGTTCTTCAGGCCTTCAATCTGCTGGGGAGCTTTGTTTGCGTGCAGATGGGCGTTAGCCTCCTGTTCTCCGAGGCCTCGCCCCCTGCGTGGTTGTGGGGAACCCTGTTTGCAGGTCTTCCATTTTCTGCACTTATGGCATGGCTTGCACCGCGTGCATTGGCACAGGCTGACTGGCCCATTGAACCGTTGGCAGCCCCCTAAACGGGCATTTTTTCTTGTCGTTTGAAGGAATGTATGGCGGCGTGGGGCATCTGTGTGTCTGCGTGCGCGTAACGCTCTCTTCGCAGGCTCGGTGGTTACAGAAAAAGAGGATTGCTCCGCCCTGATGTTTTTTGCATCAGGGTTTCAAATCCGTCTTTTCAGTTTAAGGCCTCTCGTGCTCTCTCCTTGTGGCGGACTGTTCAAAGTGCGCCTGAGTATCCTGTTGAGAGGTTCGGCAAAGAAGTGGCCAATCAGGCTGGCTATGCCGCAGGAGCCAATAAAGAAAACTGCCAGAAGTACAACGCGCATCGGGCCGGTGTTTGGCACGGTGCTGGCGGGGAGGAAAGTGCGCAGAAGCCCCAGAACAATCAGATGAAACAGGTAGAGTTCGTAGCTCAGGCGGCCAGTCCATTCCACGCCACGCAGGAGGCGCACACGGGAGATAATGCGTCCTTCAGCATGAGGAACGGACGCGATCAGCAGGATGGCAGTGCCTAACGCCATGGTGGAAACACCCCAGATATTGGTGCCGCCTATGGAGCGATAGAGATAAAGGCTTGCCATACCAATAATGACAACGGGTTGCAGGATACGGGCCAGTTGGTGCTGCAACTGCCATTTTGAGACCAGAACCGCAGCCATGCAGCCAATGGCGATGCCGTCAAAAGATGCAAAATAGGCGAAGAGAAAGCCGGATTCATCATCCTGATGAGCCATGCGGTAGAAAGGGCCAATTACGGCAATAAGGGCCCAGAACGCCATAATGAAAGACTGGCGACGCAGCAGCAGGGCGACCAGTGGAAACGTGGCGTAAAAGACTTCCTCAACCGAGAGGGACCAGAGAACACCCAGAGCATAATTGGCCCAGCCATGGTGGGCAATAAACACATTCATGCTGAAGGTGAGGGCGGCAAGATTGGCCCGTAGCATACCGGCCAAGGGGGGAAGGCCGGGGCAATGAGTGGCAAAAATGGGAAGGTCTGCAAGAGCCAGACTATTTACCACAGCCAGCAGCAGAAGCAGGCAGGGCAGAATGCGCGCTATGCGAAAGGCGTAGAAAGATCGGACATTGAGTGCTGCCAGACTGCCCCAGCGTGCTAGCGCGTTGCTGGTAATCAGAAAGCCGGAAATGACAAAAAACAGCGTCACGCCGTAATTGCCGTTACGGGCTATGGCGCGCACCCCGTCTGGGGTGAGCAAAGTGCCCAACCAGGAGTGGTTGAGCGGATAGGCAATGCAGAAATGGTGAAACAGCACCAGCAGAATGGCCACGCCGCGTAGCAGATCAATCCGCCGGTTACGGTGGCTGAGGGGGAAAGGGGGAGCCACAGAACCTGAAGGGAGCATATGCGGTGTATCCGACGCGGATGGAAAGCCGAAGGACTACCCGGGGTTCATGGTGGAAATGGGGCTGATTTCTTAAGAATGAGGAATGCGGGGAAGAGTGATGCCCTCAGATGAGGCCGTTTGTAGACCGCTCTAAAGGCCACTCTGGAAGGACATGGCGCGTTGAAAACTGTTGCCAATACATTCGGCCCGGTTTTGCAGCAGGGCCGCAGCTTCTGGCGAGAGGAGTTCCGTGGTGGTCTGTTGCCACAGCGTCAGCCAGCGTGTGAAGGCGGCTGGAGTCATGTGCTCGCGGTGTTTGAAATGGGCGGGCACTGGCCGCCCATTATAGCCCGTGTTGCCGTATAAAAGGGAGGCCCAGAAATGGAACAAGGTTTCCTGATGGGCGTTCCAGTCAGAAATGGATGCGTTGAAAACGGGGCCGATTAAAGGGTCCTTGCGCACCCGTGTATAGAAAACGGCAATCAGCTTGCGGAGAGTCTCATCTGGGATGCGGGGGATGGGCTGCTGCATACGTCTTCTCCAGTAGCGGGGAATTACTCCCTCATCAGGTCTGTTCAAAAATGTGCGGATTATAAAGGTGGCAGGCCATAAAAGTAAGGCAGAGCACGCCTGTCCAGACCGACACTGAGTGGGCCGTGGAAAATGGGGAAAACAAAGCCTTTCTGATATAAAAATTAAGAAATTCACATATGCGTGAATCGCATGAATTGAGCTGACGTATGCGCAACGGTACGTAACATGGGGGCGTTGGCACTCTAACTCTCATAACACTCAATAATAAGGGGAAGGATCTCCTCCATGCAGATTGCCAGAGAAACACTGCTCCAGTCCTACCGGGCCATGCGTACCATTCGTGCGTTTGAAGAACGGCTGCACGTGGAATTTGCCACAGGGGAAATTCCCGGCTTCGTGCATCTTTACTGCGGCGAGGAAGCCTCCGCCGTGGGTGTATGTGCGCATCTGACGGATAATGACACCATTGCCAGCACACACCGCGGCCACGGGCATTGTATTGCCAAGGGCGTGGATGTTGGCGGTATGATGGCTGAAATTTATGGCCGCCAGACCGGGGTGTGTCGTGGCAAGGGTGGCTCCATGCACATTGCGGACCTCTCCAAGGGGATGCTGGGCGCAAACGGTATTGTTGGTGGTGGTCCGCCGCTTATCTGCGGTGCGGCGCTTTCTCACAAAACTCTGAAAGATAATGGTGTGGCCATTGCCTTTTACGGGGATGGTGCGTCCAATGAAGGGTTCACGCTTGAAAGCCTGAATTTGGCCAGCGTGTGGAAACTGCCAGCCGTATTTGTGGTGGAAGATAATGGGTATGGTGAAGCCACCGGCGCTTCCTATGCCTGTGCAGGTACACAGAAAGACCGGGCTGCCGGATTTGGTATGCCGTACATGGAGTGTGACGGGACGGATTTCTTTTCTGTTTATGAAACAGCGCGTGAGGCCATTGATTATGCGCGCTCAGGCAAAGGTCCGGTGATGCTGCATGTGCATCTTAGCCGCTGGTATGGGCACTTTGAAGGCGATGCCATGACCTACCGTGTTGCTGGCGAAGTGGCAGAACAAAAAGAACATCATGATTGCCTGAAGCATTTCCGTGAGCGTGTAACCTCTGCCGGTTTGTTGGAAGCCACCGCGCTGGATGACATTGATGCAGCCGTGGCGGATGAAATTGAAAGCTCCGTTATTGCCGCCAAGGCTGCTCCATGGCCTGAGGATTCAGCCCTGATGGCTGATGTCTATGTGAAATACTGAGCACAGCTTCAGATAAACAGGAACAACGCCAGCCGGTGGTAGGGCTTAAACGCAGTAAGCAGTTACAGCGTAAGGGCGCTCCCGGCAGGACAGAAGGACGAAAAGACAATGAGTAAAAAGAGTTTTCGTCAGGCCATTAATGAGGCCCTGCGGCAGGAAATGCGGCGTGATCCGCGCGTGATCCTGATGGGGGAAGATGTGGCTGGCGGCCGTGGCGGCACATCCGGCGTGAAGGATGCGTGGGGTGGCGTGCTGGGGGTGACCAAGGGTCTCCTGACCGAATTTGGGGAAGACCGTGTGCTGGATACCCCGATCTCGGAAGCTTCCTACATTGGGGCCGCCGCAGGTGCTGCGGCAACAGGCCTGCGCCCGGTGGCAGAACTGATGTTTGTTGATTTTATCGGGTCCTGTCTGGATCAGGTGCTTAATCAGGCAGCCAAGTTCCGGTACATGTTTGGTGGCAAGGCCCGCACGCCCATGGTTATTCGTGCCATGTATGGCGCAGGGTTCAATGCGGCCGCGCAGCACAGCCAGTCCCTTTATCCGCTGTTTACGCATATTCCGGGGCTGAAAGTGGTTATTCCTTCCTCGCCGTATGAGGCCAAGGGGCTGCTGATTGAAGCCATCCGTGATGATGATCCGGTCATTTTCCTTGAAAACAAGGTGATGTATGATGAGGAGGAAGATGTTCCTGATGAATCCTACACCATCCCGTTTGGGGAAGCGAACCTGACGCGCGAAGGGGAGGATGTGACCATTGTGGCCATTGGCCGCATGGTGGGTATGGCGAATGAAGCTGCGGATCGGCTGGAAAAACAGGGTATTACCTGTACCGTGATCGACCCTCGCACCACATCCCCGTTTGATGAAGACACCATTTTAGAATGTGTGGAAGAAACGGGCCGTCTTGTGGTAGTGGATGAATCCAGCCCGCGCTGCAACATGGCCTGCGATATTTCTGCCCTTGTGGCGGAACGCGCTTTTGGTGCGCTTAAGGCCCCGATTGTGCGGGTTGTGCCACCGCATACGCCAGTGCCATTTTCTACCCCGCTTGAAAAACTCTATATGCCCAGTGCAGAAAAAATTGAAGCTGCTGTGAAAACAGTCATGAAACAGCATGCGCGTGAGGTTGCCTGAACCATGACAAATACCATTGTACCTCTGACAATGCCCAAATTCGGTCTGGCCATGACAGAAGGCAAACTTGCCTCCTGGCTGGTGGAACCGGGGCAGAGCGTGAAGCAGGGTGATGAACTGGCTGACATTGAAACCAGCAAAATCACCAGCGGCTATGAAAGCCCCACGGATGGGGTGTTGCGCAAACAGGTTGCGCCAGCAGGTGAGACATTGCCTGTGGGTGCCCTGATTGGCGTTCTGGCTGATCCTTCCGTGTCGGATGCGGATATTGAAGCGTTTGTCACCCGTTTTCAGGCTGAGCAGAGCACGGGTGAAGAAGCGGAAGGGGCAAACTCTGCCGACACGGAACCTCATCAGGTGCAGGCTGGTGAGTATAGTCTGAACGTGCGCGATGTCGGGACCGGGGATGATCTGCCGCTTCTGCTTATTCATGGGTTTGGCGGTGATATCAGCAACTGGCTTTTAACGCAGGACGCCCTTGCCTCCGACCGACGGGTAATTGCGTTTGATCTGCCGGGCCATGGGGCCTCTACCAAAGCAGTGACGGATGGTTCTCTGGCGGGGCTGGCGGGTGCCGTGGCGGACCTGCTGGACGCACTCTCCATTTCCAAGGCGCATGTCATGGGGCATTCTCTGGGCGGTGGCATTGCCCTCACACTGCTGCGCGACCATGCGGATAAAGTCGCCTCACTTTCTCTTGTGGCTCCTGCCGGGCTGGAAAAGGCGGTGAATATGGCGTTCATTACCGGCTTTATTGAAGCAGACCGAAACCGCGCCATGCAGCAGGAACTTGAAAAACTGGTGCATGACAAAAGCCTGATTGGGCGCAAAATGGTGGATAGCGTGATGCGGGCACGCCGGTTGGATGGCGCACGTGATGCGCTGCGCACCATTGCCACGGCATGTTTCCCCAATGGGGAGCAGGGGGATGATCTGCGTCCTGTGCTGGATGCAGCGAAAGTGCCGGTACAGCTTTTCTGGGGAGAAGCTGATGAGGTGCTGCCTGTAGCGGGTGCCGAGAATGTTCCTTCTTCTGTCAAGAAACATATTCTGCCGGGCGTGGGGCATCTGCCCCAATTGGAAAAAGCATCGGACGTGAACAAAGAGATGGAAGAGTTTCTGAAGGAACGCGTGCCTGCCTGAAAGGGCGCAGGAGGTATTCGGTCAGGATGCCTCCTCGATTTTCACATAAGGTAAAGTTGGGGACGGCAGAGTAAATGCTCTGCCGTCTTTTTTTGTGGCGGATGGAGAATGGGGAAAGAGAGGCTGGTGGCGGAGATGCGCCATTCTTTTACGTCTGAAAGGGCGGGAGTCTGATCCCTTTTTGCAGTGCGGTGCTATCAGTCTGGATGGGGTTTTTGATTTATTCATATAAATGGAAGCGTTTTTCATAAAAAAGAGAAGTCTCATGCCATGCGGTGGGCGCATTGCGGCGTTTCTGGTCGTTCTCTGGATTATTTGATCTGGATCAAAGGAGAGCGAGCAGAAAAGGGAAATCATGCCCATGTTCAGAGGCTACGGTCGGTAGCGCCTCTGAAAAGAGGAGGATGAGATGACGTATTCAGCAAATGGTCGGTCGCCGGTTGTACGTGTTCCGGTTGGTAGTGTGCGCGTGGCAGATCCGTTCATAGCGCTTCAACGCCAGATGAGCCGTCTGTTTGAAGATTACAAAGCGCCTGATGCCAGCGGGGCCCATCGGTTTGGGGCAACCGATATTACAGAAACAGCAAAAGCGTATCAGATTGTTGCAGAAGTGCCGGGATGTTCTGAAGAAGACATCAAGCTCGGAACGGCCAATGGTGTTCTGACCATAAGCGGGGAGAAGAAAAAGCCCGTTACGGAAGAAACAGCGAAGCATCATGTTAGTGGGCGTCAGTTTGCAGCGTTTGAAGAAACGTTCACGCTTCCGGACGATGTGGATGTGGAGAAGATTTCTGCCGGTCTCAAGTTGGGCGTGTTGACCATTACGTTGCCCAAAAAGGTAGAAAGCAAACCGGCCGAGCGGCATATTGCCATCAAGGCCGAATAAACAGGACGAATGAAAATGAGTGTAAAAGACCGCAAGGTTGACGTTTCTGGAACCCACTACACCATGCTGGGCACCGTTAACGATGGAGAGTGCAAGGTCCGGCTGAAGAACACCAAAGGTGAAGTGGTGGAAATGCTGTGTGAGCATTTTATTGAGGGCCTGAATAAGGGCACCGCAAAATATCTGGATTAAACTGTTCCTGCCCTCTGGCGGAAAGAGCGCAAAACAAAACCCTGCGTGATTCGCTCACGCAGGGTTTGTTGTCATGCAGAAACAGGCTTTGAAAAACACAGATTGGCTCCAGACGATACTTCATACCGTCTGAAGTGGGAGACCGGACTTAGTCCATTCGGATGGGTGGGCGTACAAAGCCATCCAGCCAGTCTGTAAAGCAGGCAATCAGCCCGCGTGTCACGCCGTAGAGCTCAATCTGATGCTGGCGATACAGGGCTGTGTGGCCAAGCCGGGCGCTTAGTCCATGCAGGGCACCACCGCCAAAGGTCTTGCCATCTGCAAAGGCACCCCAGCCGTTGTAGCTGCCAAGGGCCACAATGGCGCCTTTGTTATGGAATTTGAAAGGCGGTACGGGCTTTTGGTGCAAAATCCAGTCTGGCAGATATTTTGCCAGATGATGCGCTTCCTGCCGGGCAACCTGTGCTGTGGGCGGGAACGGATTTTCAGTAATGAAGGAGCAGTCCCCGACAGCAAAAATCCGATCATCCTGCGTGGTCTGGAGATTGGGTTTGACCACAAGCTGCCCGCCACGGGCGCAGTCCAGACCATCCAGAACGCGGGTGACATCCGGTGCTTTCACCCCGGCAGCCCAGACACGGAACTGGGCATCCACGCGAGAGCCATCCTTGAGGATAAAGCCTTTCTCATCCACACCGGAGACCATGGCTCCCGTGCGGACGGAAATTTTCAGTGCCTCAAGCTGTTTACGTGCGCCTTCCGATACATCTTCCGGGAAGGAAGGCAGGATGCGGGGACCAGCTTCCAGCAGCGTAACGCGCATTTCAGGCGTTTGGGGGGTGAAATTGTAAAGGGAGCCGATGTCCAGCGCCTTGTGCAGTTCCGCCGCTAGCTGCACGCCAGTCGCGCCGCCGCCTACAATGGCAATATCAAGCGGAGTGCCGCGCCCGTAGGACTGGAGCAGCGCATGGCGGAAGCGTTCATTGAAGTTGTTCGCTTCAACCACGTTATCCAGAAAAATGCAGTGCTGTTCCACGCCGGGGGTGCCAAAATCATTGGCGCGACTGCCAATGGCAAAAATCACGGCATCATAATCCAGATACCGTTCTTCCAGAATCACATCCTCATCGTCCTGCTCCACCAAGGGGGCAAGAGTGATGCGCCGATTGGTGCGGTCCAGCCCTGCAATCTCACCATAGCAAAAGCGAAAACCGTGTCCTGCCGCATGGGAGATGAAGGTGATGCGATCATTCTCGTTCCGGGCTGTGCCTGCGGCAAAGCAATGGAGCATGGGTTTCCAGACATGGGCAAAGCCTTTGTCCACCAGGGTAATATCCAGCTTGCCCGCACGGCCAAGGCTGTTGCCAAGGCGCGTGGCCAGAGCGAGCCCGGCAATACCGCCACCCACAATCACCAACCGAAACTGATCACTCATACCAAATTAACCCTCCATTGCTCCTCACCTATTTGGCGAGAAGCGGATAGACGCAACGCACTGCTTGTTGAGGTCACGCAAATGTTGTCTGCCAGACGCACAGGGTCTGGCAGACCTGCGTCAGGCAGCGGCCAGATCAACCAGACCGATCAGTCCTTCTTCCGTGCCAAAACCCAGCATGCAGCCATCTGCGCTATAGGCCAGAGCACTTATGGGACCATTACCGCCCAAGGAGACTGGTAGCACTCGTTCCGTGGCAGGTTCAATCATAAGCACCGTACCATCGGCAAATCCTGCTGCAACAACTTCCTGTTCAGGATGAAACGCCACCCGGGTGCAGAGGGCACCACCGGCACCGGGCAGTTCCGCAGGTGGTTTGCCCATGGGGCCACCACCAAAGAACGGCCACATGACCACGACATCCGCCCCGCTGGTAGCCAGCCACTTGCCGTTGGCGGAAAAGGACATGGAACGGACCTTGGTGGGGTAGCCGCTCATGCGGATATTGTGGCCATCAGACAGCCGCCAGCCATGAAGATCATTGTCCTGCATGGCAGTGACCAGTGCCTCACCCTGCGGGTGCATGGCTATGCCAATGTGGCTGCCCTTCCATTCCAGCAGGCGTGGATTGTCACTCTTGGACTGCGTGTACCATAGCGATGCCCCGTTATAGTGGGAAGCCGCAAGACGCTTGCCCTTGGCGTCAAACGTGATGCCCGACACAGAAGAGGGGTGCTCGAACGTTTTTAACACGGTGCGTCCGGTAGCGTCCCGCAGTTCAACCTGCTTGCCCATGGCGGCAGCAATGTAGGACGCTTTGCCGTCCACATAACTGAGCACATGCTCCACCCACCGGCGGCTTTTGCCCAGTTCCTCAATCTCGCCGTGCATGTCCAGACGGCAGAGACGCCCATCATCACCACCCGTTAAAAAACCATGAGGGTCGGTGTCGGGTGCTACGGAGAGGGCTGGGCCGTCATGCACCGCATAGGTATTCCAGCTTGCCGCATCAGTCAGATCGCTCCGATGGGCGACAATCACGTCACCCTCGCCTGTGGTGAAGGCGAAGCGTTGATGATCGCGGGAGGCAGCGCAAGACGTGATATGGCCTTCCACTACGCGGGATGCACCGCGTTTTTCAATCAGGCCACGCAGGGTCAGGGTCTCGCTCATGCTACGGCACAGCTTTCAAGCCCACGGCGGAGCTGGGGCCGGTTGAGGTTGCGGCCAATGAACACCAGACGGGATTCGCGGGGTTCACCTTCTTTCCATGGGCCGATGTTATTGCCATCCGCCATCATGTGCACGGCCTGAAAGGCAAAGCGGTCAGGCTGGCCCTCAAAATTCAGAATCCCCTTGGTGCGCAGAATGTCCGCACCTTTTTCCTGAAGCAGTGCGCCAATCCACATCTGGAATTTGCCTGCATCCAGCGGGGTCTTCACGGTCAGGGAAACGCTGCTCAGATCCTCTTCATGGTGGTGTTCCGGGTTTTCCAGAAAGTCTGGCATGTGTTCCAGAACGCGCTGAAGATCAAAGCCACCGCGGTCCATAACGTCCGTCAGCTTCACATTGCCTTTCTGGGCACGATGGATGGGGGCAATGGCATTGATGCTGCGCAGGGTGTCTTCCACCTGTTTCAACTGTGCATCATCTACCAGATCTGTCTTGTTCAGAATCATGACATCGGCAAATGCAATCTGCTGATGCGCTTCCGGGCTTTCCTTCAGGGTTTGCAGGATATTCAGGGCATCCACCACTGTCACCACAGCATCCAGCCGCGTTTTGGCGCGTACGTCTTCATCCGCAAAGAAGGTCTGGGCCACGGGGGCGGGGTCTGCCAGGCCCGTGGTTTCAATAATAATGCCGTCAAACTTGCCACGGCGCTTCATCAAACCACCCAGAATACGGATCAGGTCTCCGCGCACGGTGCAGCAGATGCAGCCATTGTTCATCTCGAACACTTCTTCATCGGCATCGACCACAAGGTCATTATCCACACCGAGTTCACCGTATTCGTTAATCACAACAGCATATTTGCGGCCGTGTTCGGCGGTCAGAATATGGTTGAGCAGGGTGGTTTTGCCAGCACCCAGAAAACCCGTGAGCACGGTAACAGGAACAAGTGCGTCCTGAGTATCAGAAGGAAGGGGCGCATCAGACATGAATAACAGGGCCTCCGTTAACAGAAACAGGTGTCATTCATATAGGGCTCGGGGCGGCATCACACCAGAGTAGGGGAGAAGCTGCCTTGTTCAGGAGGGACGGGGAGGTGGTTCTTGGCTGTCTTCGCCAGTTTTTTGGCAGGAAGCGATACGAAAAGAGGCCTGTTAGAAAAAATCAAAACGAATCGCGAGTGTTAATAGTTTTGCTAACTTTAAATTAATAATTTGGAATTATGTAACTCAAGGACGAAATTTTTATGTATTAATGAAAGGTTAAGACATGGCCGGTGCTCTCGTTAAAATCAATGCAGGGGTTGCTACTGTATACAGTAGTGGCGATCTGTCATCATTAGCTGGTGTTTCGGCTCTGAGTGCTATTGTCGTAACCAAAAATGCGGATACGCCAGCAG
Source organism: Acetobacter tropicalis (assembly GCF_030644465.1). Lineage (NCBI taxonomy): Bacteria > Pseudomonadati > Pseudomonadota > Alphaproteobacteria > Acetobacterales > Acetobacteraceae > Acetobacter > Acetobacter tropicalis. The sequence continues at coordinate 2,863,612 of NZ_JAUYUW010000001.1, forward strand.
GCGATAATGTTGTTGTCGATCTGTCGACCGGATTGGCGGGTGTCAGTGCAATTTCTTCCATTACCGTACAGAATGGTGCAACAGCCAAAGTGGGCGGAGGACTTCTGGATGCAGGGGTTGCAACCTCTCTCACTGTCAATGGCGGAATACTGGATTTGCAAGGCAGTGTTATTGGCGCAAAAGTCCTTAATACTGTTACAGTTGGTCCCGCTGGTGGCGAAATTAAAGTTGAACCTACCGGATTGTCGCTTGGTGTGTTGAGCCTGCCAGTGTCATTTGTTGATACGAATGGGAACACAACGACAACCATTCCCAAGAATTTTGTAATGGATTTTCCAAGCAGCAGTTCAATTCCTGCATCGTACAACCCACTAACAAACACAACGACAATTGGCGATGGTGTCAGTTTGCTGGGGATTCTAGGGATTGGACGAGCGATTACATTGTCTGGAGACCCCTTTGATCTGACAAATACGGGAACGCATAACTGGCTCGCTGGTACTTACGGTAAGAACTTTACTCAGTCTGATGGCAATGGCGGCGTTATCACCTGCTTCCTGTCTGACTCCATGATCCGCACTCCTGAAGGGGATGTTGCTGTTCAGGATATTCAGGTGGGAGACAGTGTTGTTGCTTATGTGGATGGGCAGCAGCAGGTTCGGAAAGTGGTGTGGGCTGGCAAGGCGCACGTTACAGTCAAGGCTGGTTTGCCGGACGATGAAGCCGGGTATCCGGTGCGTATTCTGAAAGGCGCGCTGGCGGAAGGTGTCCCCTACAAGGACATGCTGGTGACACCAGAACATTGCCTGCTCTTCAATGGTTTGTTTACGCCTGTGCGCATGCTGGTGAATGGTGCATCCATTTTCTATGATCACTCCATTACCTCTTACGATTACTATCACATCGAAACCGAGCAGCATTCCGTTATTGTGGCGGATGGTGTGATGACAGAAAGCTATCTGGATACCGGTAACCGGGGTTCTTTCCGGCAGGAAGGCACTGTTGTCAGCCTCAACGCTGGTTCCCACAAGACCGTTCGTACATGGGCGGAAGATGCTGCTGCGCCGTTGGTTGTGGATCAGAGTGTTGTGGAGCCGATTTTCCGCAAGATTGAAGCTCGTGCAAAGCATGCCGGAATTGAAGCTGTTACCCCGGCACCCGTTCTGACCAATGATGCTGATGTGCATCTGGTGACAGAAAACGGTGCTATTATTCGTAAGGCTCGTGAACAGAACGGCAAAGTGTTCTTCCTTGTGCCCCCCGGTGTTGAGCGCGTGTGGCTGGCGTCTCGTACAAGCCGCCCGGCAGACACAATTGGTCCGTTTGTGGATGATCGGCGTCAACTGGGTGTTCTGGTGAGCAACATGAGCCTGCAGGAAGGGGTCGGGGCTGCCCGCAATCTGGAAAACACCATGCAGGATGCAGACTTGCAGGGTTGGCATGGTGTGGACGCTGGCCACACCATGCGCTGGACGGCAGGACGTGCGGAAATTCCACTCAGCGGGCGTAAGCCGGGTGCGCTGGCTATGCTGAGTGTGCGGATTGTTGCTGCAGGTCCCTATGTGCTGGAAGACGTGCAGACGGAACAGAAAATTGCCAGCGTGTAAAACCTGTTAATCTTTAGGCATCAAAACAGAAAAGGGGAGCGCTGTTAACGCAGCGTTCCCCTTTCTGTTTATGGGCCTGTTATCCCGTTCCGGAAGCTGAAATCAGCGTGCTGTATCTGTGGCGGTAGAGGGGCGGGTGGACATGCCGGGGCGTGGGTTGGCGGAGCGCAGGAATTTTACGGCCAGTGCGCCGTAAAGAGCGTGGCTGCAAATGGCACGGGAAACACCAAACGCCAGAAAGGCGCTGGCCAGCAAAGCCAGAGTGACCTGCTGGTTATCGCACATTTCCATCACAATAACTGTTGCCGTAAGGGGAGACTGGGTCACGGCGGCAAAATAGGCCACTGTTCCCAACAGAACGACGGCTCCTGGTGTGGTGTGGGGCAGAAACTGTGCAATCCAGCCACCCATACCAGCGCCAACGGAAAGGGAAGGGGCAAACAAGCCGCCGGGAATGCCGGAACAATAGGAAACAATGGTAGCAACGCATTTCAGCACAAAGTAGGAGGCCGGGTAATGTTCGTCTCCCATAATGATATCACGCGCCTGGAGATAACCCGTTCCGTAGGTCATGCCGCCAGACAGAAGGCCAATCACAGCCAGAACAAGGCCGCACAGCGCAGCAAAAGTGATCGGCCAGTTTGCAACGAACTTGCCGAATTTTCCAGGAATACCTCGTGAAATTCGAATAAGCAGGGCAGAGAACATGCCACCGCTTACCCCACCCATAATGCCGCAGGCCAGAACAGCCAGCCAACTGATGCCAACAGGCACCACAGAATCCGTATGCCCGAAATAGGTGTAGTTGCCGACCAGAGCAATGGCGGTTACCCCCGCCAGAACCACACAAGTCAGCATGGTGCCACTGGTACGCTGTTCATAGGAATGAGCCAGTTCCTCAATTCCGAACACAATACCAGCAAGAGGGGTGTTAAAGGCTGCCGCAACCCCGGCTGCTCCCCCTGCCTTGATGAGCGCATGCTGCCGTACCGGATCATTGATGCCGATAAATCGTCCTACCGTGTGCATGATGGAAGCGCCAACCTGTACAGTTGGTCCTTCTCGCCCGATGGAAGCGCCGGACAGTAGCCCGAGTGATGTGAGAAAGATTTTGGCGATGGCGATTTTAAGAGAAAGAACACGGTCCACAACCCGGAAATCATGCAGATGCATGCAGGCAATGGCCTGAGGAATACCGCTGCCCTGTGCCCCCTTGAACCATTTGCGTGTCAACCACGTGGACAGTGCCAGACCGCCAGGGGTGACAATCAGCATAAGCCAAGGGCTGAGTGTGATAATGTGGCTTCTCAGATCTGCTGCTTTATCGGCAAGCGTGGCGAATGCAACCGCGATGATCCCGACCATCACCCCGCCGGACCAGTAAATGAGTTTGCGCCGCCAGTTGACGGTGCCTGCTTTGGCCTGCTCCCGGATATGGCGGAGATGAGCAGAGGTGGCGGTCACGCTGGCGGGCATGAGACTATCCTGAAAGTCCGAGGAAATATTAGGGGCCTTGTAACATGCTCGTTCCATGAAGGAAGCAAAGTCTTTCCTTGTCGAAAGGCTTTATGAGCCAGACGCATAGCGTGGAGTGTGTCATGCTTGCAGAGGGACGCGGCCCAAGCGTGACCAGAGGGGTATCAGGCCGCTTTACTGGCCAGATGCTGTGTCTGGCCGAGGCCAGAACACAATCCCTTCATGCTTGGCCTTGTTGTCCGGCTCTACATGGATATGGACCAGCGTATTGCCCATTTTGCCCTCAAGCGCATTTTCAATCCGGTCACAGATCTCGTGCGCATCATGCACGCTCATGCTGCCCGGCACGACCAGGTGGAAATCAAGGAAGGTCATGGCTCCGACCACACGGGTGCGGATATCATGCGCCTCTATGGCTCCGCGCCCGTTATCGGCAATGACCTCACGGATTTGATCGAGTGTCTCAGGGTCTGGAGCCTGATCCATTAGCCCTGCAATGGAGTCTTTCATCACGTTCCAGCCTACGCGGAGCACGTTCAGCGCAATCAGCCCAGCCAGCACGGCATCCAGCCGTACCCAGCCTGTCAGCGGAATTAGCAAAATACCGACCACCAACCCAACGCCGGTCCACACATCAGAAAGCACATGTTGGCCGCCTGCCACCAGAGCAGGAGAGCGGCGTGCGCGCCCTGCCTGAAGCATGGTCAGGCCCCAGCCCAAATTGACCAAGGTGGCAATGCCGTTCAGCGCTACACCTGCATAAGGAGCTAGTGCGGGATGAGGGTGTAACCACCCTTCTACAGCTTCCCGCCCGATAATGAACGCTGTCACCAGAACCATAGTCCCTTCCGCCACGGCGGAAAGATATTCGGCCTTGTAATGGCCATAGGTATGGTTGTGGTCAGCCGGACGTTCAGACACAGCCAGAGCCCACAGTCCCCCGACCGCTGCGACCACGTTGATGATGGTTTCCACGGCATCGGAATACAGCGCCACGCTGCCGCTAACGGCCCATGCGGCGTATTTCAGCCCCAGCGCGACAAGACTGATAACAAGGCTGCACGCTGCAATACCTTTGTTGCTTTCGGGTAGGGGGAGACGCAAGGTCAAAACAGGCGGAACCCTTTATACGAAACACATGTGAGAGAGCGGAAAAACGCAGTCAGACAGTATGCGGATCAACCAGATGGCAGGAGGGCGCGTAGCAGGCTTCTTCAATCTGCACGGTGGGGTGGGCAATATTGAAGCGTGAGCGTAGCCCCTCAACCACATTCTGCAACAGGGCCGTCTGGGCGGCGGAATTGATGGGTGGTGTGGAGACCAGCACCAGATGGACCGTGAGGGCGGTTTCGGTTGTGCTGATCGGCCAGATATGCAGGTCATGAAGATCTGCCACAGCGGGAATAGTGCGTAGAAAATCTTCCACGGCCGCATGGTCAATGGAGCGGGGTACGGCATCCAGCGCCATATCCACGGAATCGCGCAGCAGGCCCCATGTGGTCAGCACCACCAGCGCGGAGATGGCCAGACTGACAGCCGGGTCTATCCAGTTCAGGCCGGTCAGCAGAACCAGACCGCCAGCAATCACCACCGCCAGAGAGGTAACGGCATCCGCCATCATGTGCAGAAAGGCACCACGAATGTTGAGATCGTTTTTCTGGCCAGATGCGAACAGCATGGCGGTGCCGCCATTCACCAGAATGCCTATGGCTGCCACAATCATGACGGTCTTGCCCGCCACCGGGCTGGGTTCCAGTAGGCGGCCAAAGGATTCCCACGCGACCCCGCCTGTAACAACCAGCAGGATCACGGCGTTTGAAAGGGCTGCCAGAATGGAGGAGCGCCGAAGGCCATAAGTGAATCGGGCCGAGGGGGAGCGTTTGGACAGTTTTTCCGCCAGCCATGCAGCGGCCAGTGCCAGCACATCGGACAAATTATGGCCAGCATCGGCCAGCAGCGCCAGAGAATGGGAGAATACGCCCCACAGGGCTTCAGCCGCCAGATAGACCAGATTCAGAGTGATGCCGATAGCAAAGGCTGTTCCGAAGGACGCCGGTGTGTGGGCATGATGATGGCCGAAACCGTGATGGTGGCTGTGGTCATGGCCTGCATGGTCATCATGGTGGCCCGCAGCGTGGTCGTGTCCGTCACTATGTGCATCATGGGTGTGAGTGTGGGCTTGGCAGCCTGACAGCTTGGTTCCATGTTCCGCAGAGTCGCTGGTGTGCGAACTCATGCAGGCTTCATGGTCATGCCCGGTATGGTCAGGCTCATTATGCTGATGTGCGGCGTGAGCATGTGCCTCCGTGCCGGATGATGCTGCCACTGAGGAGTCTGCCTTGTTGCTGGCGATTTCCTCCGTGTGGTGGCGACAGGCTGAGTGATCCTTAGGGAAGGCGTGGTCAGAAGCAGGCGTTACGGGAGGGGGAGCTTTGTCCGTCGTGCCGGGGTGCGGGTGCTGTGGAGTGGTATCGGCCATGAAACGCTACATCCTTGCGGGCTGGAGTGCCACCATACCGTTGCGTTCAGACGCTGTCCGGCATAGGAAGCCCGGGCTCCCTTTTTCTGAATTTTTTGTACTATCACATCTGATGAAGGTCACGCCATGCTCCGACTGACCGAACTGCGGCTTCCACTCGATCATCCTCCACAGGCGCTGGAGGAAGCGGTCCGCGAGCGCCTTGCGCTGGCTCCGGATGAGCTGGAAAGTGTTAGCGTGTTTCGGCGCGGGCATGATGCGCGGCGGCGGAGCGTCATCAAGCTTGTGTACACCGTTGACTGCGTGGTGAAGAACGAAGCTGCCGTTCTGGCACGTTTTCAGGCGGCCTACCCGACCAATCCCCATGTGACCATAGCGCCGGATATGTCCTGGCGGCAGCCGGTGGCGGTGGAGCAGGGCGCAGAACTGGCGGGCAAGGCGGGATATAAGCGGCCAATCGTGATAGGCGCTGGCCCCTGCGGGTTCATGGCCGCGCTGATGCTGGCGCGCATGGGGTTGCGGCCTTTGTTGCTGGAGCGTGGCAAGGTGGTGCGCGAACGCACTGTGGATACGTTTGCCCTGTGGCGGCGCGGGGAACTGACGCCGGAAAGCAACGTGCAGTTTGGAGAAGGCGGGGCAGGAACGTTCTCGGACGGTAAGCTGTACAGTCAGGTGCGGGACCCACGCTTTCTGGGCCGCCGCGTGCTGGAGGAGTTTGTAAAAGCCGGTGCCCCGGAGGAAATTCTCTATCTGGCGCACCCGCATATTGGCACGTTTCGGCTGGTTTCCATGGTTGAGCATATCCGCGCAGAGATTGAGGCCGCCGGAGGGGAATATCGCTTTGGCACCCGTGTGGACGGACTGGTTCTGGAGGATGGAACACGCCGGATAAAAGGCGTGCGCACGGCTACTGGTGACGTGATAGAGGTGGATCATGTGGTCATGGCCGTGGGCCACAGTGCCCGTGATACGTTTGCCATGCTGCGGGACGCAGGTGTGGAAATGCAGGCCAAGCCGTTTTCCATTGGGGTGCGGATTGAACACCCGCAATCGGTCATTGATACCGCCCAGTTCGGGCCGAGTGCAGGCAACAAGCTTCTGGGTGCGGCAGAATATAGGCTGGTGCATCACGCCAGTAACGGACGCGGGGTGTATTCTTTCTGTATGTGTCCCGGTGGCACGGTTGTGGCGGCTACGTCCGAAATCGGGCAGGTGGTCACCAACGGGATGAGCCAGTATTCCCGTGCGGAACGAAACGCCAATTCCGGTATGGTGGTGGATCTGCGCCCCGGTGAGGATTATCCGGATGATCCGCTGGCTGGCATTGATTTCCAGCGCCATTGGGAGCGACAGGCCTTTGTGGCTGGCGGCTGCAATTACAACGCTCCCGCCCAGCGTGTGGGGGATTTTCTGGCCGGACGACCCTCCACCACATTGGGGAATGTTGTGCCATCCTACAAACCCGGCGTAACGCCCACGGATCTTTCAACCTGCCTGCCTGATTTTGCAGTGGAAGCCCTGCGGGAGGCGTTGCCGCGTTTTGATCGGAAGCTGCGCGGGTTCGCTATGGAAGACGCGGTCATGACTGGTGTTGAAACCCGTACGTCCTCTCCCGTGCGCCTGCCGCGCGGGCAGGACGGGCAATCTGTAGGAACGCCCGGCCTTTACCCGGCAGGAGAAGGAGCCGGATATGCGGGCGGCATTCTTTCCGCCGGGATAGACGGCATCCGTATTGCGGAAGCAGTGGCGCTGGATATGGCAGGTCGTCCGGTGGAAGGGCTCGGGCTGTAACGGGACAGCCCTTATAATTTCGAGAACTCTTCCACCAGTTCTGCAAACCTTCTAGGGGCATCTGCATGCACCCAGTGGCCTGCGCCGCTTATGGTTTCCAGCGTGTAATGCGGGAAGAGTTTGCGCATGACAGGATAGTTGCGCGGCTGGATGTAGGGAGAAATTTCTCCGCGGATAAACAGCGTCGGACCATTATAAACGCAGGTTTCGGGCAGATCAGGCCATCCCATGATGGCTGGAAGTGAGGACATGATCTCGTCCAGTCCGATCTGCCAGCCCGGATGCTCCCCTAGCCGCATGTTCTGGATCATCAACTGGCGTACGGATTCATTGGGGATAAGGGGGCGCAACAGCGCGTTTGCACCCGCAAGATCCAGCGAGGGGGGAAACTCCAGATTTTCCAGCCCTGTGGGAATGTCCATGCGGGTAAAGCCGCCTTGCGCGGGGGCGATATCAACAACCACCAGACTATGAACCTGCGTAGGGTGGGTCAGAGCCAGCATCATGGCTGTTTTACCACCCATGGAATGCCCCAGTATCATCGCCGGCAGCGCGTTGTGGTGCTGCAATGTTTCCAGAACATCGTCCGCCATGGCCTGATAACTGACCGGCCCATGCGGGCTATCTCCATGGTTGCGCAGGTCAAGCGCCAAAGTGCGGCGGGTGGTGGCCAGCCGCCGTTGTACAAAACCCAGATTCCGGGCGCGCCCGAACATGCCGTGCAGAAGCGCAATGGGGGGCAGGTCCGGGGTGGCGGTGGCGTCTTCTGGGCCTCGTTCAATCACATTCAGCAGCACGATGTTCTCTGGTCCTTATGTCTTGAAGCCTGACTATGCATGGATAGGCCCAGCGCTGATTTTTGCGCATCCTGCCGTGAAAGGCGAGGGGTAAAGACTTGTTTTCTCGTCACCTTCTGGAGAGAGGGGTCAAAAGAAAGCAGAATAAGCGCGATCAAAGCCGGTTGGCAGGTGAACAAGGTTAAGGAAGCAGATGCCTTGCTGGCGAAAGAGCTGCTGGTGTGTGCGGTGGGAGGCTGCCTTCTTGTGAGCCGTAGTAAAGGCGCGTTTTGCTAGCAGCCATTATTTCAGACGCAGAGTGGTGAGACTGCATATGGCTCTTTTGAGAGAGACATGCAGAATTTAGTGATGAGATATGCTTTGCGGTGGACTGGATACTGTAACCGTCAAGAAGTTCTGGAAATAAAAAGGTTTTCCCGGAAATAAAATTTTTTTTATGCGAATGAGAATTGGAAACACTTAAATCCTGCTTACTAAAAGCACTTGCGAATAATTATCATTCATGGATAACAGCGCAATTCCATTTTCTTAAAGCGGGTGTGCGGTTCATGCGTGTCTATAGTGTTCGTCGGCGTCTCCGTCCTGCGCCATTAGCTGTGGGTTTGACCTTGGGATGTACCGCAGCGTTCTATATGGCTGAGGATCAGGCGGTGGCCGCACGTGGCCATTCTCTGGCTGATGCAAAAAAAACCGGGCACCGTGATCATAAAAAAGGAACGCACCGGGATCAGGCTGGCGTAAAAGGAGCGCCGGTTTCTGTAACGGCTCCTTCTGCACCGGAGGGTACCAAAGCCACTCTTGCCAACGCCAAAGGCAAGGGGCCCGCTTTGGTAGCCGACAAAGGCGGCGCAGAGGCTGAGGAATGGACTGTTACAGCCTCTCCCATGAACACATTGCGGACTCCTATCGGCTTGAGCCGTATGCCGCAGGATGTTTTGCATACGCCGCAGACCATTGATGTTGTGCCGCAGATTGTCATGCAGCAGCAGAATGTGAAATCTCTCGATGAAGCCTTGAAAAACGTGCCGGGAATCACTGCCTCAGTTGGTGAGGGAGAAGGTGGCATGGCGGGGGATCAGTTCCTCATCCGTGGCTTTGCCGCGCAGAATGACATTTACGAAAATGGCTTGCGTGATTTTGGTGTTTATACCCGTGACAGCTTTGATTATGACCATGTAACCGTAATCAAGGGTCCTTCTTCCCAAGTGTTTGGTAATGGCACAACCGGGGGGGCTATTAACATTACAACTAAAACGCCCACAGCCGGAAACCATGTTAACGCCAGCTTCTCTGGTGGCAGTGGGGCCTATTATCGCGGCACGCTGGATTTTAATCACAAGATTACAGACAGCATTGCATTCCGTATCACGGGTATGGGTAATGAGAGCAATATGGTGGGGCGTGATGCCGTTTATTCCCACCGCTGGGGTATTGCTCCATCCATTATTTTTGGTCTGGGTAAAAAGGTAAATTATACCATCGAGTATCTGCACCAGACTGACAACCGCGTTCCGGATTATGGGGTGCCGGTGGTTAAAAAACCGGGTAGCAGTTACGGAAAGCCTGTTACGGAATACGGCGTGCGCCGTACCAACTGGTATGGCACCACGTTTGATCAGGACAATTCAAACGTTGATATGTTGACGGGCCGCCTGCAATGGGAGGTCAATAAATATGTCACGGTTTATAATGATACGCGGGGCGGCCTTTATAGCCGCTACTTCTCCGCATCACAGGAATCCTGCAATGCGGCCTGTAATTCCGCACTTTTCTCATCTAATCCGCAGGCGGCTCAGGTCTCCCGCATTGGGGGCGTAGGGGGACCAAACCCTTACCAGCAAAATGACTGGTCAGTACAGAACGTGGCGTCTGCCGTGGCCAACTTTAATACGGGCAGCATCAAGCACCAGATGATTGGTGGCTTTGATATTGAGCATATTTATGATCGGCGCCAGAATTATGCTTACAATAATCCGGCCATTCGCCGCTGGGCCAATTTGCTGAATCCTGTTGCTTATATTCCGGGGCTTGATGTGGGTGTTGGGTCACTTAATCCCGGAAATCTTGTGAATATTCCAAACGGAGTGGGCCGTAAGGAATGGAAGACAAGTGCGGCAACAGATGTTGGAGCATTCTTTTCAGAACAGGCATGGTTGACGCCATGGTTCTCCATCAAGGCCGGGTTCCGGTGGGACCATTGGAGCAGTAATTATAGCGCGACCGGAGGTGTTGCCAGCACGTCTGATACGCATCTGGGCCAGAAGCAGGATACGTTTAACCCCAACGTTAGCCTGATGTACACTCCCAATGATCATACCATGGTGTACTTCAACTGGGCGGAATCCACCACACCGCTTGGCTTGTATGTCACGAACAGCTCGGAGCCGCTTTCTCCCAAAAACTCCAAGTTTGAGCCAGAACGCAGCAGGCTTTATGAATTGGGTGCTAAATATTCGGCTTTTCATGATCGGATTGGCTTTACGGCTTCCGTTTTCCGTTTGGAAAAAGGAAATTCGATCCTGACTGACCCGAGCAGTGGGCAGGTAACGGATTCTGGTGATACGCAGCGCAACCAGGGTATTGAACTGAGTGTATCTGGTCAGATTTTGAAAAACTGGAACATGATTGCCACATATGCCCGGTATGACAGCAAGACCACCGGCGGGACACTGGCGGATATTGGCAAGCAGATTCAGTATGTTCCACGAAATCAGGCGACTGTGTGGAGCACTTATGAAATTGCCCCCAAGACACCCTATAACCTGACCCTTGGTGGTGGCGTGACGTGGCGAGAAGGTGTGTTTCTTGATCCGGCCAATACGGCCCGGGTTCCGGCTAACGTGGAATTTGACGCCGTGGTTTCTCATCAGTTCGGCTCACATTGGAGAGTGGCCATGAATGGTTACAATCTCGCCAATCGTTTGAACTATGGCAATCTGTTTAGTAATCGCGTGACACCCTCCATCGGGCGTGCGTTCCTGTTCCAGCTTTCCGCTAATTATTGAGCTACGTTCCCCATCCAGAGAGAATTCCTCTCACGTTTTTCCAAAAAAAGCGCCGGACGAAGTGTCTGGCGCTTTTTTGCTTCTCTGCTTATCCGAAGGCTGGATTTTTGTAAGAGAGACCTTGTGTTCAGCTTCTAAAGGCTTTTGTGGCCATCCTAATCTGATCAGATCTGTCTTTTTGAGATTTCAATGCCTTTTTGGGAAAGTTTATTTTTTGGTATTTACGTAGGTCCGGTCTCATACGACCTGGGCAGGGAAACTGTCTGAAACGCGTTATGAGATGCCTTGTTTTACCCCTGCGGCAGGGTTCTGGGCCTGCCTCAGGGAATAAATCATAAGCAGTTTTCAGATCATTGTGTTGGTTCCGGTTTCAGCACCGTGCGGGAAAACCAGAGGCAGATTGCGCAGAAAATTATAAAACCCAACACAGTTGTTACGGAGGCGGGGAACCATGCGGCGAGGGACAGGGCATCGTCCTTCCCCAAAGCGCCAGACAGAATGGCGAGCGCTACGCCAGTCAGGCTTTCTCCTACAATAAGGCCCGAGGCCAACATGGTGCCAACGCTGGCATCATGCTCTGCCACTGGTGTTGGGGAAGTCGTGTGTCGGGATGAGGCCGCATGTGCACGGCTGCGCATCATGTGCCGTTTCAGCAGCCAGCCCATAATAGCGCCTACTGCGAGCGTAACACTGACGGAAGGAGGGAGATAGATACCAACAGCTACGCCCAACGGCGGAAGAGAAAGTTTGCGACGCCGTAGCAGCAGATCAAGAATAACCAGAACGACGCCAAGCCCGATGCCCAGAGACAGCATGCTCCAGTCAAGGGAATGAGTGAAAATCCCTTTGGCAATGAGAGAAATCAGGGCTGGTTGAGGGGCGGAAAGGGCGTGGGTGGGGTCCATGCCCGGCCGGGGCATGGCGCCTGCAAACCCGTAGGCCTGATAGAGAACGTTCAGCACGGGCGGAATAACGGCAGCGCCCACCACGCATCCTGCAATAAGTGCGACTTGCTGCTTCCAGGGAGAAGCCCCTACAAGCTGGCCGGTTTTCAGATCCTGCAGGTTATCATTGGAAATGGCGGCAATGGCCGTAATGGCGGAGAGCAGCAGGATGGTGAAGCCGGTTGCCAGTGTCTGGTTGTTGGCCATCAACTCGGCAGGCATCAGTCCGAGTGTTTCAAGTCCGAGAATCATCAGGGCGGACAGCACTGCGGCAATAATGACAATGCCGGAAATAGGGGAGGAGGAGGAGCCAACAATCCCGGCCATGTAGCCGCATGCCGCAGCCATAATGAACCCGAACACAACACAGAACAGCACGGCCGCAATAACAGCAGGCCAGATACCATGGGCGACGGGTGCCAGAAACGCTGCAAAAAAACTGCCCAGCAGCACGACGGTCACGGCAAGCAGAAGGCCCAGCATGCGTGGAGACAGATCTCGGTCACGATCGGTTGTCAGAGGGTCGCGGCTGGCAAGCACCATGGAGCGCAAACCACGGGCGACTGGCCCCATCAGTTCCACAAGGGTCCACACAGAGGCCATGGCGATGGTGCCTGCTCCAATAAAGCGGACCTTATGCAGCCACATGGATTGCGCGAAGGTGGCGGCACTCAAATGGTCCGGGTTGGACATATGCGCAGTTAGCCATGGCACCCCCAATCCCCACGCCAGTATGCACCCTACCAGCATGGCCAGCCCTCCGGCTAACCCCACCAGATAACCAGCCCCGATCAAGGCCAGAGAAAGGCCGCCACTCGCCTGAAAGACGGCTGTCCCCACAGTGGTGGTGAGGGTAACGGTATCCGCCAGTAACCTCAGGCCATTGCTGGCGAACGTGAAGAGGGCAGCAACCACGCTCCCGCTGATTAGTGCGCTTAGGCTTCGGCTGTTTCCCTCTTCCGCTCCGGCACGTAGGATTTCGGCTGCGGCAACGCCTTCCGGGTAAGGCAATGCGCTTTCCGTTACGAGTGCGCGGCGAAGGGGAATGGTAAACAGCACTCCGGCAATGCCTCCAGCAAGAGAAATACCCGCCGTCTGCCAGAACGGAAAGTTGCTCCATATTCCCGTCATGATCAGACCGGGAAAGGTGGCGAATACGCAGGACAGCGTACCGGCGGCAGAAGCCTGACTTTGCACCATGTTATTTTCAAGAATGGTGCCTTTTCCCAACGCCTTCAGCACCGCCATGGAAATAACGGCTGCTGGAATGGAGGATGCGAAAGTAAGGCCTATACGCAGGCCCAGATACACGTTTGATGCCGTAAAAACGACGGTAATCAGTGCCCCAAGAATAAGCCCGCGCAGGGTAAGTTCTCGCAGGGGGGAAGGATGCGTCATACGCCAAGGCCTCGTGTGGTCGTTATGGACTGGACGGCTGGTGCAGGATCGGTGCTCCGGGCAGGCGGAAGCAGCCTGCTGACCGTCTTTCATAAACTTCTCGATACGATGCCTGAGCGGGCTTGTCTGCCCCTGAATGAACCGGAACAGCAACGGTGCAGGTAAGCGGGGCGGAGCAAGCCCGTAATTCATGGAGTGCGGATGGGCCGTTCGTTCTATAAAAAAGACCTGCGAGGCCGGGCCTGCAGGTCTTTTCCGGGAAGGCAAGCTCGGGAAGAGCTTAGAAATTGTCCCTTGTATTCTGTTGTTACCGTTTGTGTCCCGACTGATAGTTATCAGGACGATACGATCAGAATGTCAGTTCCAGATTGGTTTGTACAAATGCGCCAGAAGACGCCCCTACCTTGATCAGGGATTTGGAGGCAAAGGCATATTCTCCGTCTATGCTGAATGTTACGTGTCTGGTAGCGCGCCACGTAAAGCTGGCCTGTGGCATGGTGGCCGTATAGGCTCCGCTGGGCCGGAAAGCATATGGCGCGGTGGGGTTGGAATAAATGGCGTCATTCACGCTGCTGCGCCAGATAACGGGCACTTTCATGAGCAGGGATGTGTTCCGGCTGGTGGCGATTGTGGCAATCGGCCCAACATCAATAAGGTTGGAGTTGCCGATATAGGTGCTGATATCCAGATAGTACGCGCTCGGCACATACGGGGAGAGGAAGTTCCCCCAACTGCTGGTCTGGCTCTTGCGGGTATCACCGCCTGAAATATCGTCAGCCTGAATGCCGATGGCCGGACGCCCCCACCAGTTGGCAAAGCGCCATGAAACGGTGGCGTTAAAGGAATAGGCAGATACGGGGCGGGTACGTCCATTATTGGCCGGACGGAACTCACCGCCCTGCCACATGCCGCCCAGAGAGAATTCAATGGGGCCAGCGTTGCCCCATACGCGCATGCCGGGTGTATCGCGGTGCGTGGACCCGGGGATGGTGCCACGGCTTGCGGCAATCGGGTTGCTGGCCAGCAGGTAGCCCAGATAAAATGTATCAACAAAAATCTGGCTGTTTCTGTTCATTAGCTTGAAGTTGGGCAGCGCATAGGATGTGTAAGCCCCAAATAGCCGCGACCGCCACCCCACCTGATCATGAAAGGCTACGGGCGGAGCGTTATTGGTCAGGCTGAGGTCAAAGATGTCAAACCGGAAGCGCTTCCAGAAGGCGTAACCGCGTAGCCCGTTCCAGGAATAGGGCAGGGTGGGATACACCGCGCCAGCGGTCACGTAGGGCGGGGCATCCAGAAAGGTCATGCGCCCCACCATGGCGCCCATGGTGGCCCCAAGCATATGACCGCGCACTTCAACAAATGCCTGCTGGGCATCCAGCTTGCTGCGCCAGCGGCCACCGGCATAGCCAAAATAGTTCATCCCGCCTGCCTGCGCGCTCATCAACTCACCATAGAGGCGTACATGCTGGCCCAGGTGCAGGTCTGCGCCGGCGTTCCAGCGCAGGTTGGACCGGTAGGAGGGGCTGGTGCGCAGGGTGCCAAACCCGGCCTTCTGATCATAAAATCCGTGGTGGCGGAAGTTACCGCTCAGGCTGAGATAGATGGAGCCACTGTCATTGAACGGGATGTATTTCAGGGGGTCCAGCATATCAATGCGGTTACGTTTGTCCCGCAGGGAAGACCAGTCTTCCGCCCAGCGGGAGACTGCGTAATAGCCAACGGTGCCAAAACCGGCAGCCGCCCCCGTGTTGGCGTTGAATACCCCCCAAGGCCCCTGATGCAGCAGCGCTGACGGAAGAGGTTTCAGTTCCAGAGACTGCGGCTGGCCGTAGGCTTCCGGTCGGCTGGTCAGCGGTGGCAGAAGCATATTGTCCCAGAATCCAGGTCTTTTCATGGGTTCTGGGTGTTCATGCTCCGGGGTTGGCCCGTGAGGGTCTGCCAGCGTGTTTGTCTGGGTGGAGGGGTGGGATGTAGGCACATTCGGGTGCTGCATAATGGCGGAGTTGGGTGCCGTTTCTGGCGTATGTGCCGCATGGGCCGCAACCGGAAGACAGGCCATGGCCGCGAGGAGGCCAAGAGACGTGAACGGTGCGGGCGTGAGGGAAGAAGACATCAAACTCCAAAAATTTTTTTTTGGAAGAACGTAGCCAATGTTTTCCATGGTTCGTAACTTTGAACTGACATGTTTTGGAAAGAGAGCCGATCCGTATTTTTTATTGTTGGTTGGGGAAGCGGACTCTCTACGGTCTGAACACCTGTTACGGTGTCAGACGGGCGTTGACATCGTTCTACGCCTGAAGGGAGTAAGTCGCGCGTCAGAATGCGGGAGAACAGCACAGGGCACAGCCGGGGGGAAAAAAGAAAGAGACGCAGGCTGAAAGACCGGTTCAGTCTTCAAAAGAATGCTGTGCATCGCGAGTACCTTAAAATTGGGTGGCATAGTGAGGTGAAAACACCGGCTATGCTCTTTGGTTTTTTCTGCTCTGCACTATGGGTATGACTATATGAGCAGATTGTCATCTCGCGTTTGCGTGTGAAAAATAAAATTTAAAAAGCAGTTTTTTTGGGAACCATCACCGAAAGTCCACGCCAGAGGGCGCACTCTACTGCGGATAGAGTGCAAAACTGCGAAAGGACTCTGGAACACAGCAGGACAATTTTTTAGTGTGCGGCGGAGCCATCCAGCGCCTTCAGGCAGGTATCTGCACGCACGGAAAAGTGAATATCATGCATCGCCATTACGGCCTGTCGGGCACGCACGCGCCAGCTGCGGGGCATACCTTCCGGCGAGCAGACGGCCTGTATGCTGAAATTGGGGTCTCTGGCCTGAGTTGTAGAGGCCAGCACCGCCGCAGGGTGAGCCGGCAATGCATACCGCATGGCCAGCCGTAACGAGCGGGCGGTGGAGGCATCCGCCAAAGGCATGAGGGCGGGGATGACGCGCGCGGTGTCCAGTTGTCCGCTGCTTACGGCCTGCCTGACCTCGGACCATTTGTGTGTCTTGTTCAGGGTTTCAGCCGTCTGACGCGCGCCATCCGTTTCAATCATGTGTAACAGGTGAGAGGAAGAGGAATCAGTCGTCTGATGAGGAACTGCCTGAAGAGGGTGATCCGTGAGGGTAAGGGAAAAGGCCCCAACTGTTCCCGCGGCAAGCAGAAAGAGGGCCGAGAAACGGGCAAGACGCATGAAA
Organism: Acetobacter tropicalis; assembly: GCF_030644465.1. Lineage (NCBI taxonomy): Bacteria > Pseudomonadati > Pseudomonadota > Alphaproteobacteria > Acetobacterales > Acetobacteraceae > Acetobacter > Acetobacter tropicalis. The sequence continues at coordinate 2,880,302 of NZ_JAUYUW010000001.1, forward strand.
TCGGTCTCCTTTCCTGACAGTAAGGGCGCTGAGGGTGGCAGTAAAAAAACCGGATAAAACTGATGAAAGAATAGCTGCCCGAAAATGGCGGGGAGAAGGCGTTTAAACGGAAAGGTTGCGGCAAGAGGGCAGGCTATTCTATAGCAGGCCCAATTCGTCAGACATCAGGGGAACCTGAACCATGGCGGCGCCGCGGGTTGCCGCTATAAGCCCTGTGTGATCTGGCTATGAACCCGCAACCCCACCCCAAGGATTGAGTTTCCATGAGCGGCAGCACCCCATCACCTTCTGAAATCGCCCGTTTGCAAACAGCCCTGCGCCGCCTGCTTGGGTCTGCCGGGCTGACGGTCAACAAGCCGCCGCGTGCCGGTATGTCTGTTGAGCTGGCCGTAAATGGCGAAGTCATTGGCACCATTCATCGTGATGATGATGAAGGTGAAGTGTCTTACGCCATCAACATGGTTCTGCTTGAAGAAGATCTTCCCGCCGAAAAGTAAGGTTTCTCTCCTGCGATTGCAGAGGCTTTCCGGTACCAAAGACGAAAAAAGGCTGCATGGCTTTATAGCATGCAGCCTTTTTAATGGCCGAGCCTGCGGCTGGTGGGGTGCGGACCGCACGGTAGCCCCTGAAAGAGTGTTTGAAAAGCCGGCGGTCCAGCGGGTTTCTTGGTGGCAGAAGAGTTACTCATCACCCAGAGGCGATGGCCGCGCATCAGGCTATGAAACCTGCCTTTTCAGCCTCGGAAACCCTTCCCGAATCTCTGACTGTTGGCTCTCCCACCGTGCCTTCAGGCGTTGGAGGGCGTTGCCGAGGCGGTAAGGGTCGGCTGCCGTGCCACGGGGAAATCCACCTTTGTGATCTTCCAATGCCAGCCCTGGATGCGCATCTCAATTTTCAAGGGCGTTTCCCGTTCATGGCCGGGCAGGGGAATGGAAGCCTCAAACTGGTCCAGCCGTGCAAAACGGAACGAAGTTTTGCTGATCAGCGCCCCCAGAGAGGGTGCTGGCTGCTTGGCAGGGAGGGCTGCAGGCATGGCTTCATCCACCAGCGTGCCCAGATTGGCCTGCGTCACATTGATATCAACTGCGTTGGAGACGGCTGTGGAAGCAAAGGAGGAGCCAAACTCCGGTAGATCATCCGATGCGGGTTGAAGCAGATTAAGACCGGAGAGCGCCTGATGTTTGATGGACGCATCCAGAGAACCCCAGTTGATGACATGCCCCAAGGAGGCCATATCATGCGTCTGGAGAGACGTTCCAACAGTCCATAGCGTGACAAAAGGAGACGCAAGATAAAGCCCGAAGGCTGCCGCTGAGGCACCAACACACACTTTCCGCGCGGTCTGGCGCGAAGGCAGACTGGCTGACCGGGCAGAGCGTCCGGGTGTGGTGAGGGCAATCATGCTATGCAATCCTCGTATGCTAAATTGGTAATTCACATATAGCAGACGCATGCCACCCATGCATAGTTTCATGACTAATTTGTCATATTTCTTTCAAGATATGACACAACTCCCCCAACTCCTTACAACGCGGGGAAAATCGGGCTCTATGCTCTGCTTGGTGTTCTGGAAAGGATCAGATGGATGGCGCTTGAATTTACCGAAGCCGAAATTCAGCGCTATTCCCGCCATATTCTGCTGCCTGAGGTGGGCGGTACGGGGCAGGCCGCTCTACGGGCTGCCTCCGTGCTGATTATTGGTGCAGGTGGGTTGGGCTCGCCCGTGGCGCTGTATCTGGCCGCCGCCGGTGTTGGACGGATTGGGCTTGTCGATGATGACGTGGTCGAGCTTTCCAATCTGCAACGGCAAATTGTGCATGTCACGGAGGCTGTGGGGGTGCGAAAGGTGGAGTCCGCCCGTGCCCGGCTGGAGGCGCTTAATCCGGAAACAACTGTTGAAACATGGCCCATGCGTCTGACGGCTGAAACCGTGGATGATCTGGTGCAGCGGTATGATCTGGTGTGTGATGGATGTGATAATTTTTCTACCCGCTATCTGGTGAACGCGGCGTGCGTAAAAGCGCGTAAGCCGCTGGTGTCTGCCGCCGTGCAGCGGTTTGAGGGCCAGCTTTCCACATTTCGCCCTTGGCAGGATGGCCCCTGTTACCATTGTCTTTATCCGGAAACAGATGGTGTGGCAGAGGGTTTAAGCTGTGGGGAAGCAGGCGTTTTTGGGGCTGTTACCGGGGTAATGGGTACATTGCAGGCGACAGAAGCCCTGAAAGAATTGCTGGGGCTGGGCACATCCCTGGCCGGACGCCTTCTGATGTGGGATGCTCTGGCCACGCGCTTTACCACCATTGCCCTGCGACGGGACCCTACATGCCCCGTTTGCAGCGCCGAGCAGGATGTTTCCGCATGAGCACGTCTTCCGCTGGTTCCCGCACGCCATCACGGTCTCACGCCTCTGCCTCGGTGGGGCCGCTTGCAGGCGTTTCCGGCCTGTCCGCCGCCGCTGCCTATGCGGAAGGGGGTATGTGTGATCTGGCCATCATGGTGGTGGAAGCGCGGTACGAACGTGTGCATGCCGCGCTGATGCTGGCTGTTACGGCCAGTGCGCTGGGGCAAACAGTTTTGTTGTTTGGCATGGGGGCTGGCGTGGCAGCCTTTTGTGAGAAATGGGATGGGCTTGAACAGCCCGAGCAGGATGCTGCGCGGCAGAAAGCCGGGGTGGCAGGCGTGGAAACCCTGCGCACTGCGTTGACTGAACTGGAGGAGGTGAGCCTGATGGTGTGCGACTCCGGTTTGAAAGCCATGTCTGTGTCTGAGCAGGCGCTTCTTCCGGGTGTGGCTGTGGTGGGGCTTCCTACTTTTCTGGATCAGGCAGGGGCAGCCCGTTTGGCTGTTTTCTAAGGAACCAACACGGTTTGGGAGAGAGTGCCCGAGGGTTCAAACGTGCAAGCCTCTTGCCGCGATGGCCCTCTCTTGGCAGGGATGCAGCCATGATGTTCAGAATGTCTTCAATGTTCCGGTTTCAGTTGCTGTCCTGCGTAGCAGGCTGCGTATTTGCCGTGTCTGGTGCCGTGGCGGCTGAAAAGAAGCCAGCCCCGCATAAACACCATACGCATGCAGCCTCTGCTGCACATGATGCGGTAGTCAAAAAAAAGGCCGCGTCTCATAAGGCAGGAGAGGCAAAGGATGCCTCCGGCCAGAAGGCGGCTTCCGGCAAGCATGCGCATGGTGCGGCTGCACATCATGAGGACAAGGCCCACGGGGGCTCCAAGGGGCATCACGCAACTGCGGGCCATACGGCTGTTCATCACGGAACGGACAAGCACAAAGCGGCGGTAGCTGCTGGTGCAGCGGGTGTTGCAGCCGGAGCCGCTGCTACCAATGCCGCGGCAACACCTGCGGACGCCGCACCACCACCCGAGGCAACACCGCCTGAACCCCCGAAAGGTTCTGTAACAGGGCTCCCTTTGCCCCGTTATGCCTCCTTGCGGGCGGATGAAGTGAATATGCGGGCCGGGCCGGGCCGTCGCTTCCCCATTCTATGGGTGTATCATCGCCGTGGCATGCCCATGCGTATTGAGCGCGAATTTGACGTGTGGCGCCTGGTTGAAGATCCTACCGGGCAGAAAGGCTGGGTTCAGCAGGCAACCATCTCTGGTGGTCGGGACTTCCTGATTCCGGGTGAGGCGCCCGGCGATGAAAGCCCTATTCCCGAAAAAACAGATAAAAATGGTGTGAAAATTCCACCCTCCGGTCATATGGATACGCGCGTGCTGGGCACTGTGGCGACGGCTGATGATGCCAAGTCTATTGCCGGGGCGGTACCGCTTTATGCCAGCGCCCGGACTGATGCCCCGGTTGTGGCGATCCTGAAACCGGGTACAGTCGGCTCAGTTAAAGAGTGTGCGGCTGGTGCGGACTGGTGCAAGGTTTCGGTCAAGCAGTACACCGGCTGGATATCCCGTCGTGCGATCTGGGGTGTGGACGCAGAGGAAGCGATCTCACCTTCCTGAAGACCGGTGGCGGGCGGATAAGGAAAAAGATAAATCATGCCTACAACAAACGCGCTGCATTGCCGTACAAAGATTGTGGCAACGCTCGGCCCGGCTTCTTCCGATTATGAGACAATCCGTGATCTGGCTCAGGCCGGGGCAGATGTGTTTCGCTTCAACTTCTCCCACGGCACGCACGAGGACCATGCCGCCCGCCATGCCATTGTGCGGCGGGTGGAAGCGGAACTGGGGGAACCCATTGGCATTCTGGCAGACATGCAGGGCCCTAAGCTGCGTGTAGGAAATTTTGCTGACGGCAAGGTGACGCTAAAGCCGGGGGCCCCGTTCCGTTTTGACCTCTCGGATGAACCGGGGAATGAAACGCGCGTCCGTCTGCCGCATCCGGAAATTATTGCTGTCGCCAAGCCCGGCAGCCGCCTGCTGATGGATGATGGCAAACTGGCCGTGATTGTAGAGCAGGTGGGGCCGGACTGGCTGGATACGCGGGTTGAGGTTGGGGGCGTTCTCTCCAACCACAAAGGCGTCAACGTACCGGATGTGACGCTGCCTATTCCAGCCCTGACAGAAAAGGACCGGCGTGATCTGGCGTTCGCGCTGGGGCTTGGGGTGGATTACGTCGCGCTTTCGTTCGTGCAGCGGCCGGAAGATGTGAGCGAGGCGCGCGCCCTGATCGGGGATCGCGCCAACCTGCTGGTGAAGCTGGAAAAACCGCAGGCCATGGATAATCTGGAAGCCATTCTGGAACTGACAGATGCCGTTATGGTGGCCCGTGGAGATCTGGGGGTGGAACTTCCGCCAGAAAACGTGCCGCTGGCCCAGAAACGGATTATTCGTCTGGCTCGCAAATTGGGCAAGCCGGTGGTTGTTGCCACCCAGATGCTGGAAAGCATGATTTCTTCCCCCACGCCCACCCGTGCCGAAGCATCGGACGTGGCGACGGCGGTGTTTGATGGGGCGGATGCCGTCATGCTCTCTGCTGAATCTGCAGCGGGGCAGTATCCGCGGGAAGCCGTACGGATCATGAACCGGATTATCTGGCGCATTGAGCAGGACCCGGAATGGCAGTCCATGATGGCCGTTGCCCGCCTTGCGCCAGAAGATTACGTGGTGGACGCCATTGCCAGCGCTGCCCAGCAGGTGGCGGACACACTCAAGGCTTCCGCCATTGTGGCGTATACACACCGGGGGGCTACGGCGTTCCGTATTGCGCGCGAACGCCCGCTCTGCCTCGTGCTGGGCATTACCCCCACTAAGGAAGCCGCCCGGCGCATGGCGCTGGTATGGGGTGTGCGGGCTTTTGTGAGCGATGATCGGCGCAACGGCACCAGTGTGGAAGAAATGGTGACGATCGCGCAGGAAGTGGTTGCACAGGCCAAGGTGGGCAGCTCTGGCAATTCTATTGTTATTGCCGCAGGGGTTCCCTTTGGTGTTGCAGGGTCCACCAATCTGTTGCGGGTGGCAAAAATTCCCTGATAATGGGAAACGCATGGCTTTCCATGCTCTATGGTCTGGGAAGCGGTGCGGAACCACCGGATGACAGGGGGTGTATGACACGGTATTTCCCCGCCAGCATGATGATACAAGGCAGGAGAGATAACGGATGAAGCCAGCCAACGGACACTTGCCGCGCCGTAAATTATTACAGGGGCTGGGGTGCCTTTCTGCCGGGCTGGCTGCAACCGGGGCTGCACCTGTGGCGGATGTCACGGAAAATGTGCGCCCGCCAGATGTCACGACCAACCCTCCCCGCCAGTGGGGGCCGGGCGCGCCGCCGTCTTATACGCCAGACCCGGATGTGGTGATTATTGATCGCTCTTTCCGGGACTTGCTGTTCAGTGCCGCCACCATTCATCGGGTGTGGGATCAGGGAACATGGCTGGAAGGGCCCGCCTGGTCTTCTGAAGGGCGTTATCTGCTGTTCAGTGATACCGTAACCAGCCGCCAGTACCGCTATTTGTGGGAAACGGGAGAGGTAACGGTTTTCCGCCCGGAATCCTACCACTCCAATGGCAATACGTTTGACTATCAGGGGCGCCAGATCTCTTGCGAGCACTTCCTGCGCCGTGTGATCCGATGGGAGCATGATGGGTCCGTGCGCGTGATTGCGGACCATTATGAAGGTCGCCCCTTGAATTCTCCTAATGATGTGGTGGTGCATCCGGATGGCGGCATCTGGTTTACAGACCCCGGTTATGGGGATGGCTTTACCGAGGGCCACGCGGATGAACCGGGCGGTGAAGCCAACCCGGATGGCAAGATACGCTGGCGTCTGGGTGAAGAACTGATTGGTGAGATTGGCGGCAACAAACGGCAGGCGGATCATACCTTCCGTGTGGATCCTTCAGGTCGGATTGAAGCGGTGCTGACACAGGCCCAACTGCCTAACCCCAACGGACTGTGTTTTTCGCCCGATCATAAAAGTCTTTACGCTATCTCCTCAGGTCGGCAGCCCGGAGGGAATGGGCATGATGGCGATCAGGCCATTCATGTGTTTGATATCCAGAAGGACAACACACTGGCCAATCCGCGCCTGTTTACCAACATGCGGTTTCAGGGCGTGCAGATGGGGCCAGATGGCATGAAGGCCGACATTTTCGGCAATCTGTGGTGCGGGGCCGGGGGACCACTGGGTCTGTGCGGTGTGTTCGTGTTCAACCCGGAAGGGCATCTGATCGGCCGCATTCGCCTGCCACATGGAGTCTCCAACCTCACATTTGGCGGTCCCAAGCGGAACTGGTTGTTCATGTGCGCCGGGGAATCTCTTTACCGCTTGCAGGTGAACACACAGGGCGTTGCCCCGGCCTGAGTGCTGAGTGCTGAGTGCTGAGTGCTGAGTGCTGAGTGACTGCTTGCGACTAAGGGATGGGGGAAGAAGAGGGCGCGAGGTCTCAGTCTTCTATTCCGTTGGTTGGGAAAAAGACTCCTCAGGCGGCAGTCCAGAGCGTTGCTGAGCGCCTTAAGCACTTTTCCTGAGGAAAATGGGCAGGAGCGTGAACAGGCCGCAGGCCAGAGAGACAAAGTAAGGCAGGCCATGGCGGCTGATGTCTATGGCCGTGCCCGCCATTTCTGGGCCGATGAAGGCACCCAAGCCCCAGGCAACAGAGGTTGTCGCGTAGATTGAGACAAGGTCTCCACCAGAAAAACGGCTGCCGACGACGGACATGGCCAGCGTATAAATAGCTGCAAAAAGACCATCCCACACAAACAGAAGCCCATAGGCCCATGGTTGATGCGTGATACCCAGCGGCCAGAGCAACGCGCCGAGGCAGGAGGCAACGCCAAGGCCGATCATCAGGTGCCTGCGGTTCATACGATCCCCCAGCCAGCCGAGTGGAAACTGGAGGGTAATGGCCCCAAGCAGCATGACAGACAGCAGCAGCGTGGCGGCCTGCTCGGTCCAGCCGTTACGAATGGCGTAAAGTGTCAGGAAGGAGGACCCTGCGGCTTCCAGCATGGCCATGAGCAACGTAATGCCAATGGCGATAGGGGCGAGGCTGATGTAGCGCCACAACCCCGAATGGGTTGCCCGTTTCAGCGCGGGAGCGTGCATCCAAGGCATGCAGACCAGCACCAGTGCTGTCAGGACAAAGCCTGCACTTATGGCGTAGGGCGTGAATCCGTGTCGCCCGGCCACAGCAAGAATGAGTGGCCCCAGTGCGAATCCTAATGAGAGCATGGAGCTATAGAGGCCCATGGTGCGTGTGCGCGTCTGGTCCGCTGTGATCTGGTTCAGCCAGCTTTCAGACAGGATGAGCAGAATTTCCGTGGCGCAGCCAAGAGCCAGCCGCAGGGGAAACCAGAACCAGATGGAGGGCACCACTGGCAGAAGCACGAGCACAGAAGCGATGACCCCAAGGGCAAGAACCAGAGGGCGGCGCGGCCCAAAATGGGCTGCAATGCGCGGCAGAAAAGGGGCAACGCTCAGAACCCCAACGGCGTGCATCATGGCGTTGGCGGCAATGATCTGTGCGCCGTAACCCCGGTCAAACAGTTCAAGCGTGAATAAGGGCGCGCTGAGCCCGTAGGTCAGACCGAAAATCATACCCACCGCCAGCAAGCACGCGATGGGTAGAACGGGCGTGGCGGAGAGGGGTTTTATGCGGCCCTGTGAGGAAGAAGACATGATCCCTTGTAGCGCGCTTTTAGCAGGCTACCAGCGTGTCAGAGCTACAATGAAGGCTGTTTGCTTTGATTTTATTCTGAAGACCGTTTTTGATCTGTCCGCAGGATGTGTTTTCAGGGACGATGGCGCTGCAACGCTAGAAGACGCGCTGTTCTAGTGGCACCTGCCGTTTTTATCATCACAGCCTTTGCATCCGCCACAGCCGGGGCTTGCGCTGGAGGGGGTGGCAAGTCGCTCCGCTTTGGTGCGGAGGCCGGGAAGCGCCTGTGTGGCGGCCAGCAGCCCTGCGAGGGCACGCCAGAGAGGGATCATGGCGGAAGGTGCGAGCCTCTGGAGCCAGTAACCGGCACAGAGAAGGACAACAAGGCCGACAAGTAGAATCTGTGTCACAGGACGTCTCCTGTTGTTATCCGCTGATCAGTCGGGTGATGTGATAGGCCAGAAAAGAGGCAGCGTAAGCCATGCCGAACAGATAGGCTGTAGAGATCCAGACCAGTCGCCAGGAACCGGTTTCCCGGCGAATAACGGCCAGAGTGGAGAAGCATTGCGGCGCGTAAACATACCATGCCAGCAAAGAGAACGCTGTTGCAAGGCTCCATTGGGCCGAAAGCAGGGGCGCAAGCTGGGATGCGGCATCGGCTTCCGATGCGCCGACCGAATACACGGTGGCAAGCGCGCTGACAGCAACCTCACGCGCGGCAAGGCCCGGAATAAGCGCCACGCAGATCTGCCAGTTGAAGCCAATGAACTGGAAGAACGGCAGCATCAGGTGGCCAATACGGCCAGCCAGACTATAGTCAATGGCTGGCCCTGTGGCACCGGCTGGGGGAGCAGGGAAGCTGGAAAGCGCCCACATCAGCACGCTGAGCGTGACAATAATGGTGCCTACACGGGATAGAAAAATGCGTGCGCGCTGCCACAGTTCAATAGACAGGCTTTGCAGGCCGGGTAGACGATAGTTGGGCAGTTCAAGCAGCAACGGGTGCTCATCTGTGGTGGCACGCCGCTTTAAAACACGCGCCACAACCAACGCGCTGAGGATTCCGGCGGCGTACAGCCCGAAAAGAACAAGCCCCTGCAGGTTGAAAAGACCTGCAATATGCCGGGCGGGAATGAACGCCCCAATCAGAAGCGCATAGACCGGCAACCGCGCCGAACATGTCATGAGCGGGGCGATCATGATGGTTACCATCCGGTCTCGCGGGTTCTGGATGGTGCGGGTGGACATGATGCCGGGCACGGCGCAGGCAAAGCTGGACAGTAGGGGAATGAAGGAGCGTCCACTCAGCCCCGCCGAGGCCATCAGCTTGTCCAGCATGAAGGCGGCGCGTGGTAGATACCCGGATTCCTCCAGTGCCAGAATCCAGAGAAACAGAATCAGAATTTGCGGCAGGAACACAATAACCGTCCCTGCGCCTGCAATAATGCCGTCCACCACAAGGCTGCGCAAAACGCCGTCTGGCAGCAGGGCTCCCACATGGTCCCCCAGCGATTTCATGCCGTTATCGAGCATGTCCATGAAAGGTTGTGCCCAGGAGAACACGGCCTGAAACATGATAAATAGCAGCACAAACAGGATGAGCATGCCCCATACGGGGTGGAGCACCCAGCGGTCTAGCTTGTCTTCAAAAAGCTGTTTGCGTTCGGACGTGCGGGCAACACAGAGTGCTAGCAGGCGGCGCACTTCCGCATGCAGATCGGTGCCTTCAGGCAGTGGAGTTGGGGGGGGAGGAGGTGGGGCATCCAGCGCTGCCAGAATATTCTGGCCACCGCCCCGCTTGATCCCGACCGCTGTGACAACTGGCACCCCCAGTTCTGCCTGCAGGCGGGGGATATCAATGGTGAGACCCTGCTTGCTAATGGCGTCAATCATGTTGAGCACCACAATCATGGGGCGGCCAAGCTGCCGTAATTCCAGCATGAAGCGCAGATGCAGGCGCAGGTTGGTGGCGGCAACAACACTTACCAGCAGGTCTGGTGCGGGCTCGCCTTTGTAGATGCCACGGCAGACATCGCGGGTTACGGCCTCATCCGGGCTGGTGGCTGCCAGACTGTACGTGCCGGGCAGATCAAGCACCTGCACGCGGCGGCCTGCCGGCGTGACAAGGCGGCCTGCCTTACGTTCAACCGTCACGCCTGCGTAGTTGGCAACCTTCTGGCGACTGCCCGTCAACTGGTTGAAAATGGCCGTTTTTCCGCAGTTGGGGTTGCCAACCAGCGCGACGCGTAGAGGGGAAAGATCAGTCATGCAAGGGGACCAGCCACGGGGGCCTGATGTGAGGAACTGTCTGCTGTGCTGGCAGAGGGGGAGGATGCTGCAGGGTCTGCCTGCTCATGGGGTTGGGCTGCGCAGGATGGGGCGGTGGCTGCTGTGTTGTCCCGCAACACAATACGGTGTGCTTCCGAGCGCCGCAGGGCGAAACGCGTAAAGCCGATTTCCACCGCCATCGGGTCTCCCCCCAGCGGGCCGAACGCAATGACCTTCACGGGCTCTCCCGGCACAAAGCCTAACTCACCCAGACGCTGGGCAATGGCGTCGTGCGTGGAGAGGGCTTCTATATGGTCAATCACACCGGCGGCGCGAAGGGAAAGCTGGTTCAGGCGCAAGGCTTGGTCATCCTGCTCAGACGGACTAAGGAGTCACGTATATATTGAGAATGATCCTTAATTCCAAGCTGGCCGGGTGTCCAATGTGTGGGGTAGGGGGCAGTTATGGGCCCGCAGCAGCAAGGCCTGCTGGCAGGTTCTGGGCGCCTTGTGAGGATTTTACGTGCATTTCTGCACGCTGGCGCTTATCAACAGGGCCAGCATTCTTTATACCGCAACTCAACCGCCCCGTTTGCATGACTGGTGGCGGCAGAACGCGCAGGGACAATCAGGCACCTTTCATGGATATCCGCAATATCGCCATCATTGCACACGTCGATCATGGCAAGACCACTCTCGTTGACGAACTGCTGAAGCAGTCTGGCTCATTCCATGAGCATCAGCAGGTTGCTGAACGCGCCATGGACAGCAATGATCTGGAACGTGAGCGGGGCATCACCATTCTGGCCAAGTGCACCTCCGTTGTGTGGCAGAACACCCGGATCAACATTATCGATACCCCCGGACACGCCGACTTCGGCGGGGAAGTGGAACGTATTCTCAGCATGGTGGACGGCGCGATTGTGCTGGTCGACTCCGCTGAAGGCGCATTGCCGCAGACCAAGTTTGTGGTGGGCAAGGCTCTGGCCCGTGGCCTGAAGCCGATTGTGGTTGTGAACAAGATTGACCGTGGCGACGCCCGCCCGGACGAAGTGCATAATGAAATCTTTGATCTGTTCGCGGCTCTTGGCGCCAATGATGAACAGCTTGATTTCCCCATGCTGTACGCTTCTGGCCGTCAGGGCTGGGCCGATGTTGAGCTTGATGGACCGCGCAAGGACCTCAGCCCGATGTTCGAGTTGATCCTGAAGCATGTTCCCGCACCCAAGCTGGACAAGGAAAAGCCGTTCGCCATGACGGCCACCATCCTTGAAAACGACAACTTCCTCGGTCGTGTGCTGACGGGCCGTGTGGAACAGGGCCGCGCCAAGGTCAACATGCCGGTAAAGGTGCTGCGGGCTGATGGCTCTGTGGTGGAAACTGGTCGTCTGACCAAGCTGCTGTCCTTCCGTGGGCTGGACCGTGTGGCGGTTGATGAAGTGGAAGCTGGGGACATTGTGGCCGTGGCCGGTCTGTCTGAAGCCACTATTCCTGACACCATTGCATCCCCCGAAGTGACTGCACCGCTTGAAGCCATTCCGGTTGATCCGCCGACCCTGTCCATGACGTTCCGTCTGAACGACGGTCCTCTGGGTGGTCGTGAAGGCAAGAAGGTGACATCCCGCCAGATTCGTGACCGTCTGTTCAAGGAAACGGAAAGCAACATTGCTATCCGCGTGACCGACAGCCCGGAAAGCGAAGCTTTTGAAGTGGCTGGTCGTGGTGAACTTCAGCTTGGCGTGCTGATTGAAACCATGCGTCGTGAAGGGTTTGAACTGACCATCGGCCGTCCGCGCGTGCTGTTCAGCACGAACGAGGAAACGGGTGAGCGGGAAGAACCGTTCGAAGAAGTCACCATTGACGTGGATGAGCCCTATTCCGGCGTGGTTGTGGAAAAGATGTCTCAGCGTAAGGGGCAGATGCAGGATATGCGTCCGTCTGGTGGGGACAAGGTGCGTCTGACCTTCATCATCCCGTCTCGCGGGCTGATTGGGTATCATGGCGAATTCCTGACCGACACGCGCGGCACGGGTATCATGAACCGCCTGTTCTATGGGTATCAGCCTTATGCTGGCACCATTGAAGGCCGCCGTAACGGATCTCTGATCTCTGCGGAAGATGGTTCAACCACCCAGTATTCCCTGTTCTCTCTGCAGGACCGTGGTACGCTGTTTGTGAATGCGGGTGAAAAAGTTTACGTGGGCATGATCATTGGTGAGCATTCCCGTGAAAATGACCTGGAAGTGAACGCAGTCCGTGAAAAGAAGCTGACCAACATTCGTGCCGCAGGCAAGGATGAAGCTCTGCTGCTGGTTCCGCCGCGCCGTATGTCTCTGGAACAGGCGATTGCCTACATCGAAGACGATGAACTGGTGGAAGTGACACCATCTGCCATTCGTCTGCGCAAGCGCTATCTGGACCCGAACGAACGCAAGAAGCGTGAACGTAAGGGTGATGCGTCCTAAGCGTCAGTCTGATTGCAAGGCGTAGCCGTCTTGCAAAAGAGACGGGTAATTGCCCGAAGGAAGCCTGTCTGCATGAAAATGCAGGCAGGTTTTTTTTGTATCGGGAGGCCTGCCGCGATGTGTCAGGCTGTCAGCCGTGTTGCCACCAGTTTGCCTATCCCCGCAAAAACAGAGGAAAGCTGCTGTTCCGTCGGGTGGCCGCCCCGAGTGTAGGCGCAGACAACAATGCTGGTTTCAGGGTGCGGCCAGATAACGGCAATATCTCCTGCGGCATACTTGCCATTATTGCCTGTTTTATCTCCAATCTTCCATGCGCTCGGAAGCCCTGCGCGGAGCCGGTGCTCGCCCGTCCGGCATCTGATGAGCCAGTCTGTCAGGATAGTGCGGGAGGGAGCGGACAGAACCGGTCCCGACACCAGATGCTGTAGAATAAAAGCCATGGAGCGCGGGGTGGTAGTGTTCTGTATGGCGCCCGGTGGAGTGCGGTTCAGATAGGGCTCGACATCATCAAGGCGTGTTGTTTTGTCCCCAAGATGCCGCCAGAAAGCCGTTAGAACAGAAGGCCCGCCAATGTGGGCCAGTAGTAGATTGGCGCAGGTGTTATCGCTCTGCTCTACCGCGCCAGCACAGAGTTCCCGGATGGTCATCCGGCCTTTTGCCAGATTGGCCTTGGCGACAGGCGCGTAAAGATCCCCGATATCCGCTGCAGTGTAAGAGAGCGGGCGTTCAAGAGCATCCAGTCCTCCGTCAACGCGGGCCAGCACACAGGCCGCAAGCGATGCCTTGAATGTGCTGCACATGACAAAGCGTTCGTCTGTCCGCCAGCCAAGAGTTGCACCAGTTTTGGTATTTTCTGCGTAAAAACCAACGTGACCGCCGGTTTCGTTCTCATACTGCGAGATCACGGTGGGCGCTGATGTGCCAGCGATAGCGGGCGCGGCGAGCAAGGCGGAACTGCCCCATAAAAAATGTCGTCTTCTCATGGCGTGCCTTTCCTTGCTTTATTCTCTCTTTATCAGCCCTCCGATGTGCAGGTTTTGTCAAAGGAAGAGTGACATCATGCTGTGCGGGATGTGTGTGGGCAGTTCAGCCACGTAGGCCGAAAGGGAAATGACGGGATATATAGTTGACTTTAGCAACTAATTGCCTGCATCCTGCCAAAATGCAGCAGACAATAGACGCCATCTGGACATTCAATCGGTTTTACACGCGTTTTATTGGCGCGCTGGATGCCCATTTTCTGGGAAGCAGGGTCAGCCTTTCAGAAGCCCGCCTGCTGCTGGAAATAGCAGGGAATGAACCTGTGCAGGCCAGCGCCTTGCAGGCCATGCTCGGGTTGGATCGGGGGTATCTCAGCCGAATGATCAGTCGTTTTGAAAAGCACGGCTGGGTTTCGCGCGATCGCTCCGGCCAGGATGGACGCTCCCGCCCCATCAGTCTGACGACGGAGGGGCGGGCGCTTTTCGCGGATATTGATCAACGCCAGCATGATGAAATTGCGGCCGTTCTTACCCGTCTGGATAAAGCAGGGCAGCAGGAACTGGCATCAGCACTCACCACAGCCAGACGACTGCTGTCAGAAGCCTCTTCTCCCGCGGGTGAAGCGCGTGCGGCCCGGAACGTGTTGGACAGGCCTGTCTGGAACGCGCTCACGGGGCGGCAGGCTGCGCTCTCAAAGGGCAATGACGTCGTGCGCTGTTTTGATCCGGCTATCAGTCCGTTTGGCGCCGTCAGGCAAGAAAGTGCGCAAAACTGGGACGCATTGCTGGCTCTGGCAGACGGCGCAGAACTCTGGGTGATGGAAAAGGAACAAGTGGCTTTTCCTCCCCAGATCAGAAAAGTGCGTTCGGCGGAATGCCTTCAGATGGTGGCGCGGGATGTGCCTGCTGAAGACAGCACTCTTTCATACTGTGATCTGGGGGAGGAGGAGGCCGCTGACATGCTGGCCCTTGCCAGACTGACGGCTCCCGGTCCGTTTTTGCCTCAGACGTATCGGCTGGGGGCATTTGTGGGCATTCGCGATGAGGGGCGGTTGGTCGCCATGGCGGGTGAGCGGCTGAAACCCGGAAATTTTACGGAAGTCAGCGGGGTCTGCACGCATCCTGATCATCGGGGGCGAGGCTATGCCCGGTTCCTCATGCGGGTGGTGGCACGCCGTATTCTGGCCAGGGGGGAGCAGCCATTCCTCCATTCCTATTCCAGCAATACGGCTGCTATCGCTCTGTATGCTGCGCTCGGGTTTGAACCGCACCAGACCATTACCGCGACGGTGATTCGCAAGGCATGAGGTGATGGCAAGGGGCACTAATCTGCCCGCTTTTTCCTGCTGTCGGGCCACTCCTCTCTGGGCATCCAGCACAATCCATGGTTTTCTGCATGCCATTCAGGAGTTCGGGCGTTAGCCGATAGCCCGTAGAGATGTAAGGATTTTTACAGCAATGGTTCAGATCAGCCCTATGGCCGGCAAGACTCTTCCTTCTGCTCAACTGACGGATATTCCAGCACTGATTGCTGCCTATTATGATCGCAAGCCTGATGTTTCGATCCCAACGCAGCGTGTGTCCTTTGGTACATCCGGGCATCGTGGCTCTTCATTCCATACGAGCTTTAACGAAAATCATATTCTGGCTATTTGCGAGGCCATCAGCCGCCATCGGAAGGCGGAAGGTATTGATGGACCGCTGTTTATCGGCATGGATTCCCATGCTCTTTCCGGCCCGGCCCAGAAATCCGCTATCGAGGTTTTTGCAGCACATGGTCTGGATGTGCGGATTGATGAAAAAGGCGGTTACACGCCCACGCCCGTTATTTCCCATGCCATTCTGACCTACAACAAAGGCCGCACCACGGGGCTGGCCGATGGCGTGGTGATCACGCCTTCCCACAACCCGCCTTCTGATGGCGGGTTTAAATATAATCCCCCCAATGGCGGCCCGGCGGATACAAGCATTACCAAGGCGATTCAGGATATGGCGAACGGCTTTCTTGCTGATGGCATGAAAGATGTAAAACGCCTGCCGTATGAAGAGGCCAAAAAGGCCGGCTGCATCAAGGGTCATGACTACGTGACCCCGTATGTGGAAGATCTGGATGCTGTCATTGATATGAAGGCCATTCAGGATGCCGGGGTAAAGATTGGCATTGATCCGCTGGGTGGCGCTGCCGTGGGGTACTGGCAGCCGATTATTGACCGCTACGGCCTGAACGCCACGGTTGTCAGCACGGAAGTGGACCCGACATTTTCCTTCATGACGGCCGACTGGGACGGACAGATCCGCATGGACTGCTCCTCTCCCTACGCCATGGCGCGCCTGATCGAGATGGGTGACCGTTTTGATGTGGCTTTCGCTAACGATACGGATGCAGACCGGCACGGTATTGTGGCGCAGCCGGATGGCCTGATGAACCCCAACCACTATCTGGCTGTAGCAATTTCCTATCTGTTCCAGAATCGTCCAGAATGGGGCAAGGATCTGGGCATTGGTAAAACGCTGGTCAGCAGCGGCCTGATTGACCGTGTTGCCAAGGATATCGGGCGGAAACTGGTGGAAGTACCCGTTGGGTTGAAATGGTTTGTGCCCGGCCTGCTTGATGGTTCCCTCGGTTTCGGGGGGGAAGAAAGTGCTGGCGCCACCTTCCTGCGGCGTGATGGCACGGTCTGGACCACGGATAAGGACGGGATCATTCTCGGGCTGCTGGCGGCGGAAATTACGGCCAAAACGGGTAAGAACCCGAGCGTGCATTATCATGAGATCATCGCGCGTCTTGGCACACCGTACTACGCCCGCATTGATGCTCCGGCTTCCCCCGAACAGAAAGCCAAGCTGAGCAAGCTGACACCCGAGCAGTTTCCGCTGGAAACCCTTGCCGGGGACAAGATCATCAGCAAGCTGACACGGGCTCCGGGGAATGATGCTCCCATCGGTGGCCTGAAGGTGGTAACGGAAAACGGCTGGTTTGCGGCTCGTCCGTCTGGCACGGAAGATGTTTATAAAATCTATGCGGAAAGCTTCAAAAGTGAAGCGCATCTGAAAGCGATTCAGGATGAAGCCCAGGCTGCCATTTCCAAAGTATTCGCCGCTTGAAAGCGCGGTAGTGTGCCGCAGAGAGAAGGACTGTCCTCTGCCGGAGGCTCTCTCCTTTTACGGGATTGTGTCGGGAGTTAGGTGGCCTTGCGTCAAACTCACGGCACACTCCTGTTTTTTAGAATTATAGTGCGAGACGCGGGTTTTCCGACATGATATGAGTCATGCCAAGCCAGCCGGGTGCATGACCTCATACGCCGCTCTGGCACTATTAAATCATGGTCTTGATGGGCCTGATTATTCTTGGAGACAATTTTCATGATTTCTCGTCGTCTTCTCGCAGCTCTGTCCACCGTTGCTCTGCTGGGCGCTGCTGCTCCGTCTTTCGCTCAGGAAGCTCCGGCTACCGCACCTGCTGCTCCAGCCGTTCCGGCCGCTCCTTCTACCCCTGCTGCTCCGTCTGCTGAAGCTCCGACCACTCCTGAAGCTGCACCTGCTGCTTCTGGCGCTGCGGAAACCGGCAAGGAAGAAGGCACCAAAAAGAAGAGCAAGAAGCACCACGGCAAGAAGCACCACCATGGCCACAAGAAGGCCAAGAAGGCTGCTGAAAGCGATGCTTCTGGTTCCGATTCTTCTGCTCAGTAATCAGAAGCTGGTGCAGGCTTAACAGCCTCCCACGTTTCTGCCTGAACAGGGTAGAGCCAAAGGCAGGGCTGGGGAGTTTCTCCTCAGTCCTGTTTTTTATGGGTATTTTTCAGTCGTAACGGCTGAGGGAAAGATCCAGAGCGGGAATATCTGTCTTTCTGCCATGGATCAGATCAGCAATAAGGCGGCCTGACCCACAGGCCATGGTCCAGCCCAGTGTGCCGTGTCCAGTATTGAGCCACAGGTTCCTGAATGCGGATACTGGGCCGATTACAGGTGTTCCGTCAGGGGTGTTGGGGCGCAGGCCCGTCCAGTATGTGGCTGCGGACAGATCGCCCCCTCCGAACAGTTCAGAAAACGAGAGCTCAAGTGTTTCCCGCCGGTCCGGGCTCAGGCGCAGATTATAGCCTGTCAGTTCGGCCGTACCACCCACACGAATGCGGTTGCCCAACCGTGTGATGGCAACTTTGTAGGTTTCATCATTCACGGTGGAGGTCGGGGCGTGGCTCTCATCCGTCAGGGGCAGGGTGAGAGAATAGCCCTTCACTGGATAGACCGGCAGATGAATCCCAAGCGGCTTCAGAAGAAGAGGGCTGTAGCTGCCCATGGCGACCACATAGGCATCGGCCCGCAGGTGGCCAGCACTGGTGCGGACAGACATGATCTCATCCGCAGCTGCATCCATCCCCTTGATGGTCGTATTATACAGGAAGGTTACACCCTGTGCCTCGGCCATCTTGGCCAGCCGTTGCGTGAAAATATGGGCATCGCCCGATTCATCGCCGGGTAAATACAAGCCTGCTTTCAACAGGTGTTTTGCATGGGCCAGACCGGGCTCATGTTCCAGAATCTGATCCACCGTCAGCAGGGCGTGGGGAATGTGGCTTTCAGAAAGCAGGCGCATATCCCGCTGGACCTTGTCCACCTGTTTGTTGGTGCGGAAAAGCTGGATCAGGCCGCGTTGGCGGTCATCATATGTCAGCCCGGTTTCCTCACGCAGGGCGTCCAGACAGTCCCGGCTATACTCGGCAACACGCAGCATGCGGGATTTGTTGATATCATACGCATGGGCGTTACAGTTTTTCAGAAACTGCTCAATCCAACGGAACATGGCCAGATCAAACCGCTTGCGGATAACAAGCGGACTATGGTGCCGTTGAAGAAGCCATTTCATGGCCTGTAGGGGGAGGGACGGTCCTGCCCAGGGTGTTGAATAACCGGGAGAGACCTGGGCCGCATTGGCAAAAGAGGTTTCAAGCCCGGGTGCGGGCTGGCGGTCCACCACGGTTACTTCATGGCCCAGTTTGGACAGGTACCAGGCAGAGGTGGTGCCAATGACGCCGGCGCCGAGAATGATGATTTTCACGGTGTCATCCTTTCCGGGGATCGTGGTGGGTGCGGTGGTAGCGTGAGCCGAGATCTGTCAGCAATTCGTAGCCGATGGTGTCTGCCAGAAAAGCTGTTTCATCAAGAGGGTTGTGGGGGCCAATCAGATCAAAAGCCACGCCCGGCGCGAGGGGCAGCCCTGCAAGAGCCGTAATGTCCACGGCCAGTGAATCCATGGAGATACGCCCGATTATTGGCAGTTTGATGTCAGGCCGTTCTGGCAGAACAACAACACCTCTCTCACCCAGCCGACGAGGAAAGCCATCTCCATACCCGATACCCAGAAGCGCAATATCTGTCGGGCTAGGGGCAACAAAAGCGGCACCATACCCAGCACAGGCTCCGGCGGGGATATGGCGGGTCTGAATGACACGGGCTTGCAGGCGAATAGTGGCCTGCATGGGGTTGGGGCGCCCCGGTGTGGGGTTAATACCGTAAAGTGCTGCTCCGGGCCGGATAAGGTCAAACCGCCACTCCGGCCCAAGGAAAATACCGGAGGAAGCAGACAGGCTGGCGGGAGCAGCAGGCAGCCGTTTCCGCGTTCGTTCAAAACTGTCTCGCTGCTGCCGGTTTAGCGGATGCTCAGGGGTGTCTGCACAGGCCAGATGGCTCATGACCAGCACAATTTTGAGCCCCTCCAAGCCCGAGCCCTTGCTCAGTCCGGTCACTTCGTCTTCTGATAGTCCGAAGCGGGACATGCCGCTATCCACCTGCAAAGCCGCCGGCAGAGTGTTGTTCTGATCACGGGCGAGCGCCTGCCATTCCTGCACCTGTGGCAGGCTGTTCAGTACAGGTAACAGGTTGTGCGCCAGAAAAGCGGGAGCCGTTCCCGGCGGAGGGCCATGGAGTACAAAAATGCGGCTGTCACGAGAAATCAGGCTACGTAAGGCGACCCCTTCAGCCAGATGTGCCACAAAAAAAGTCCGGCAGCCTGCTTCATACAGAACAGGTGCAACTTCCGAGAGACCTAGCCCATAGGCATTGGCTTTGACTGCGGCACCCGTTTCTGTGCGGGGGCCCATAAGGGTTTGAAGCTGCGTGTAGTTTGCTGCAATGGCGGCCAGATCAATCAGTAGATGGCCACCTTCCCACCCATCATGAGAGAGAACACTCATAAGTCGGAGAATGGCCGAAGGTAGGGGGAGAGAAGGGGGCTGTTTGGCCTGAGTATGGGCATGGCTGCTTTCCCTTCTTTCCGTTTACGTCGTGTTATTTATCCATAAGAGCGAAGCGGACGCAAAGGTCGACCTCAGGCAGCGGGAACCCCTTTGCTGGTGGAATATTCAAAATGCAGTGCCTGATCCGGGTTCACAATGGGGTAGATGGCATGCGCAGCCATGGCCCCTTCACTGAAGCCCTGCAGAATGAGTTTCAGTTTGCCGGGGTAGGTGGCCACATCGCCAATGGCGAACACGCCGGGCATGTTGGTTTCACAACTTGAGGGCACAACAGGGATGGTGGAACGCACGGTATCCACGCCCCAACGGGCAATGGGGCCAAGGTCTGTTGCCAGCCCGAAGAAGGGCAGAAGGGTATCGGCTTCTAGCGCACGGGTTGCGCCATCCAGATCTGCAACCTCCACGGCTTCCAGCACGCCGTTCTGCCCACGCAGGGCATGAAGCTGATAAGGCACCACTTTTTCAATCTGCCCTGCGGCAACAGCTTCATCCAACAGGCGCAGGCTTTCCGGCGCGCCACGGAAGCGATCTCGACGGTGTACAAGATACAGTTTTTCCGCCTTGTCTTTCAGCGCCAGAGCCCAGTCCAGCGCGGAATCGCCGCCGCCTGCAATCACAATGCGTCGGCCTTCAAAATCAGCTTTCCGGCGCACGTAATACTGCACGGCTCCTGTGCCTTCAAAGGCATCCAGCCCATCAAGTGGCGGCCGATTGGGGCCGAAAGCACCCGCCCCGGCAGCAATGATAACAGCCTTACTGTTGACCTGCGCCCCTTTGTCCGTGCCCAGCGTAAAGGCGCCGCGGTGGCCAGTCAGGCTTTCAATACGGTGTTTCAGCAGGCGAGGGATGGCAAAAGGTTCAATCTGTTTTTCAAGATTGGCAATAAGCTGCGCCCCTTCTACCGCCGGGCAGGCCGGAATATCATAGATGGGTTTTTCTGGGTACAGCGCCACGCACTGGCCACCTACTTCCGGCAGAACGTCAATTAACAAACACCGCAGGCGCAACATGGCGCATTGAAAGGCGGCAAAAAGCCCGGCAGGGCCAGCGCCGATAATGGCGACGTCTGTCTCAATCGGCATGTCAGTCATGGCGCGGCGGATCTCCCCTTTGGTCCGGCTGATGAAAGCTGTTTTTTTGCGCTACCACGCGGGCGGGCGCAATGGGGTAGCGCTACAACATGACCCATAAAAAAGAGGGAGCGCCCAGGAGCGCCCCCTCTGCCATGCCACCTGAGAGATGTTTCAGGTCAGGATTTGGCGAGTTCCTTTTTCAGCCCGGCATCCAGCACATCAAGGAAAGGCTGGGTGTCCAGCCATTTTGTGTCCTTGCCAACCAGAATGGCCAGATCCTTGGTCATCTGGCCGGATTCTACTGTGTCGATACACACTTTTTCCAGTGTTTCCGCAAAGTGCACTACGTCCGGCGTGTCATCAAACTTGCCACGGTAAGCCAGCCCGCGGGTCCATGCGAAAATGGAGGCAATGGGGTTGGTGCTGGTGGGCTTGCCCTTCTGGTGTTCACGGAAGTGGCGGGTAACTGTGCCGTGGGCGGCTTCAGCTTCCACCACATCCCCCGTGGGGTTCAGCAGAACGGAGGTCATCAGCCCGAGGCTGCCAAAGCCCTGCGCCACAATGTCACTCTGCACATCGCCATCGTAGTTCTTACAGGCCCATACATAGCCGCCGTTCCACTTCAGGGCGCAGGCCACCATGTCATCAATCAGGCGGTGTTCGTAGGTCAGGCCAGCTTTTTCAAAGTCTGCCTTGAACTCTTTTTCATACACGTCCTGAAACACATCCTTGAACATACCATCATAGGCTTTCAGGATGGTGTTCTTGGTGGACAGATACACCGGCAGACCACGGTCCCGCCCGTAGGAGAGAGACGCACGGGCAAAACCTTCAATGGAGGCGCGGGTGTTGTGCATGCCCAGCGCCACGCCGGGGCCTTTGAAATCATGCACATCCAGCGTCACGGTTTCACCACCGCCTTCCGGCACGTAGGAAAGGGTAACCTTGCCGGGGCCGGGGATCTTGGTTTCCGCCGCGCGGTAGATATCGCCATACGCGTGACGACCAATGACAATCGGCTTGGTCCAGTGCGGAACCAGACGCGGCACGTTTGAGCAGATGATGGGTTCACGGAAGATGGTGCCATCCAGAATGTTGCGGATGGTGCCATTGGGGGAACGATACATGCGCTTCAGCCCGAATTCCGTCACGCGGGCTTCATCCGGGGTGATGGTGGCGCATTTCACGGCAACGCCGTAGCGTTTTGTGGCTTCGGCTGCCTCAACCGTCACCTTGTCGTCCGTAGCGTCACGATGCTCAATGCCCAGATCATAGTATTTCAGGTCAATATCGAGATAGGGCAGAATCAGCCGTTCCCGGATGAAATGCCAGATAATACGGGTCATTTCATCACCATCCATCTCTACGACGGGGTTTTTGACCTTGATTTTTGCCATGGTTAAATCCGTTCCAGAAAAAATCTCGAAAAATTTGCGCAATGCGTATGGGCATCATGCAAGAGGCGGATGAACGGATTAAAAGCCTTGAGAGCCAGCGGCTATTCACATTCCTGACAGCATAGCCGTTGCAGGCGTGCCTGCTTTGCCGGAGTGTGCTCATAAAAGGCCAGTTTCCCGCAGCTTGCACGGGCTAGGCATATCTGTTCTAGGGAGTGTTATCACAATATGGTCAGGACTTTATGACGGCATCTTTGTCTTCTTCGCCAACACGTTCGCAGTCTTTCTCAGTCGTGCTGGCTATTGAACTGTGGGAACGCTTCGGGTTCTACGGCATGCAGGGCATCCTGCTACTGTATATGGTGCAGCGCCTTGGGTTTGATGATGCTCAGGCCAATCTGCTGTGGGGCACGTTTTCCGCCGTGACCTATGCCGCCCCGGCTATTGGTGGTTGGATTGGAGACGCCCTGCTGGGGTCCCGGCGCACCATGACAATGGGGGCCGCCGTGCTGGCCATTGGCTATGCTCTGCTGGGGCTGGATTTGGGGGGGCAGTTTGCCCTGTTTGTGGCGTTGGCGGTCATTGCCTTGGGGAACGGCCTGTTCAAGGCGAATGCCGCTAATCTGGTGCGCCGTATCTATGAAGGGGATGATGCCCGGATAGATGTGGCTTTCACCATTTATTACATGAGCATCAACGTTGGTTCCACGTTCTCGCTCCTGTTAACACCGTGGTTGCAGCAGCATTATGGGTGGGGCCCGCCCTTTCTGGTGTGTTCGACCGGGTTGGTGTTTGGGCTTGCCTGCTATGCAGTTTTCCGGAGCCGTTTGCAAAATATTGGGTCCGCGCCGGATTTCCGGCCTGTTGTGCCCCGGCATCTTGCCGGTGTGCTGGCAGGAGTGGTGGTGGCTCTTGCCGTCATGGTTGGCATTCTGGGTGTGCCCGCAGCCGGTAAGGCCTGTGTGTGGATTGCTGCACTGACTATCGCGGTTATCTGGGTTCTGCTGTACCGGCGGGCAACGCCAGCGCATAGGCCCGGCCTGCGGTTGGCTTATCTGCTGATTGTGCAGACCATGCTTTATTTTGTATTTTATCAGCAGATGGTCACGTCCCTCACGCTGTTTGCGCTGCGTGATGTGCAGTCCCAGTTCACACTGTTTGGTGTGCCGCTGTTTTCCATGTCAGCGGGCCAGTTTCAGGCGC
Organism: Acetobacter tropicalis; assembly: GCF_030644465.1. Taxonomy (NCBI): domain Bacteria; kingdom Pseudomonadati; phylum Pseudomonadota; class Alphaproteobacteria; order Acetobacterales; family Acetobacteraceae; genus Acetobacter; species Acetobacter tropicalis. The sequence goes on from NZ_JAUYUW010000001.1 coordinate 2,904,009, forward strand.
TTAACCCGGTGTGGATCATGGCGGCTAGTCCGGTTTTGTCATGGCTGTATAAAGCCATGGAAGAACGTGGCTGGAATTTTCCCATTGCCGAGAAATTTATTGTCGGCTTCTCGCTGGTAGCCTTGGCGTTTCTGATCTGGTGGTGGAGTGCCGCTACAAGCACAACCCTTGTTTCTCCGTGGGTGATGTTCTGGGCGTATGGTGCGTTGTCTGTCGGGGAGTTGTTGATCAGTGCTCTGGGGCTGGCTGTGGTGGCGCGGTATGTGCCCGCCAATGTGGGTGGCTTCATGATGGGCAGTTATTGTGTGTCCAATGGGGTGGCCATGTATCTGGGCAGCATGATGGCCAATCTGGCCGCCATGGGCTCAGCCGTAAGTGGGGGCGATCCCTCTGTAACATTGCCGATCTATGCAGGATTGTTCCGCACCCTTTTCCTGCTGGCGGTGGGGTGCACTCTGCTGTTTGTAGTGTGCCTGCCATTTACCCGACGGTGGGATGCCCAGCATCGTGCCGCACAAGAGGCACGCCACGCAGGGTAATTTCTGTGCAAGTGTGGCAGCAGGCAGACAGAGGGGAAATATTTTCGTCCTTCTCTGGCCTGCTGCTTTCCTTGGTGAGTGTATGTCAAGTTAACACTGCCCTGCGCGCTCTTGCCTGAGAGGCGAAGCGTCTCTCGGATGGTTTTCTCCAATTTTGTCAATCTGAGTCTGACAGATGGCAGTCGGCGCCATATCAGCGTGTCGGCTTCTGTTCCGGTGTGTCCGGCGTCTGAACCTCTGCCTTCCTGTGGCGTTTGGTACGTGTGCTGGAACCCGTTGTCAGTGGGGAGCGTGCCAAATATGTCCGTGTGTCATCCAGCAGAAAAAATACCCAAGACGATCGTTTTCCGATCTGCTCTCAAGCGGTTGTATGGGGATGGCTTTGAGACACACGCACCAACCCAGGAAGACGCCTTTCCATCGGTCTTGTTGGAAAACCTGACACATCTGGGCGTTTTGTCCGCTGTTTTGCCTGTCAAAAATGGAGGACTGGGGCTGTATGAGTCCCTAGAGGGTATGCAGGGATTGATTGACCTGTTGCGTGTCACGGGGAGACTGAGTCTGTCTCTGGGGCGGTGTATCGAAGGACATATCAATGTGGTGCGGCTGGTGTCCCTGTATGGATCGGACAGGCAGCAGAAGGATCTGGCCGCTCTTGTAAAGCGGGGCGTGCTGGGGGGAATCTGGGTGACTGATGGTGCCCAGCCGGTCACGCTGGAGCCAACCGCAACAGGGTATTGTCTGAACGGCGTAAAAGGGTTTTGCAGTGCGGTGCGTCAGGTCGGTGTGGCGTTGATAACCGCACGGACGGCACAGGATCAGGATGTCATGGTTCTGGTGCCTACCACTGAACCTGAACGCATTGGCAAAGGCCCGGGCCGATTGACCGGTATGGCGGCCAGCGGCACGGGCGCATACGATTTTACGGGAGTGGAGATTTCAGCCGATTCAATAATCGGTCAGGCTGGTGATTATTTAAGGCAGCCGGAATTTTCTGCTGGCGCGTGGCGTGGCTCTGCCGTTGCGTTGGGCGGTATGGATGCGTTGGTTGATCTGATGCGTCAGGAGCTTCGGGCACGCGGGCGGGCAGAAAACCCGCATCAACAGCGGCGTATTGGCGAGGCCCTTATTCTGCGGGAGACAGCAAGCCTGTGGGTGCATCGAGCTGCCAAAGCGGTTTACGGTGTGCATGTGGCACCCGAGGAATGCGCCGCCATAGTCAATCTGGCCCGCATTGCGGTTGAGCAGGCAGGAGTGCAGCTCCTTACTCTGGTGCAGCAGGCGCTAGGGCTTTCGGCTTTTATTCGAGGCAAGCAGGTTGAGCAGACACTGCGTGATCTGGCCACCTATCTGCGCCAACCTGCCCCTGATGAAACACTGACAGAAGCCGCAGCCTGGTTTGTGGAGCGTGACTGGCCGGAAGAGACATTATGAAAAGCAGTGATCTGACTGCAGAATTTTTTCGCCTGCCTATAAGGACTCTGGACGAAATAGCACCGGGCACAGCGTTGCTTCTGGCACCTCATCCCGATGATGAAAGCCTGGGGTGCGGTGGATTTATTGCCGAAGCCGTAGCCCAGGGGCGGCCACCCGTGGTGGTGATTGTTTCAGATGGATCAGGTTCTCATCCAGCCTCACAGGAATGGCCTGCCGTGCGCCTTGTGGAGCAAAGAGAGAAAGAAGCCCGTAATGCAGTAAGAATTTTGGGCCTTCCCCCTGACCGTCTGCATTTTCTGGGGCTGCGGGATACAGCCGTGCCCACAGAAGGGGAGGCGTTTAGCGCCGCTGTAGAGCGTGTGGCTGATCTTGCTCTTGATTATGATTGCTCAACGCTTGTGGTGCCATGGCGGCACGATCCTCATTGTGATCATGAAGCAGTATGGCTGATGGGTAAGGTTTTAAAGGCCCTTTTACCCTATGTGCGTCTGCTGTCTTATCCCGTATGGGGCCTGACCTTGCCGCCTGATGTTATTCTGGACCAGCCTTTTCCAGCAGGGTGGCGCCTGAACATAGAGCCGCATCTGCCCACGAAGCGAGAGGCCGTAAAGGCGCATGAAAGCCAGAGAGGGCTGGTGATAGAGGATGATCCGGACGGATTTATCATGCCGGAAGAGTTGTTGGAAAAAATCATCCAAAAATATGAGATCTATATTTTATCATGAGCAAAAAAACATGGTCTCCTGATATTTTTGACTCGTTGTTCCAGAAAAATCCTGACCCATGGGATTTTGAAAAAAGCCTCTATGAACAGGAAAAACTTGCCCGATTATTATCCTGCCTGCCACAGGAGCCTATCAACTTTGCGGTTGAACTTGGGTGTGCTGTGGGGGTGGGAACAAAGGCGCTTGCGGCCCGTTGCACGCATGTTCTGGCGGTAGATGGTTCCTCCACAGCTTTGGCGCTGGCCCGTGACAGATGCTCCCATTTAAAAAATGTCTCTTTTCTGGAAGCCTTTTTACCTGAGGGGTATCCGAAATCTGCCGTTCTTGGCTGTGATGTGATCGTGATATCAGAAGTCCTGTATTTCATGGCGAAGAACGATATCAAAAAACTTGTTGATTATATCATGGAGACTCTGCCCCCTTCTGCCACTGTGGTGCTGGTTAACTGGACAGGAGAGACAGATACACCTTGCACCGGGGATGACGCAGCAGACTGTTTTATTCAGGCCTGTCATCCGTATCAGTGGCTGCCGGTTCATGCGGAACGTGGTGAGACTTACCGGCTGGATTGCCTTCGTTCTGTGGTGACATAAAAAATTTGCAGGCGTCTTTCTGAAGAAGAAAATCAATAACGCGCTGGGCTCTACGATGATGCAGGTGTAAATCCGCACGGTTGACCCGCGTAGATGAATCTGACGACTTTAACGAAATATCATTTCTATCAGAGTATTTTTTCTTTTTTCTGAGGCGCAGCATGCAACGGGAGACAGGTTCGAGTGCGTCATCCAGATAATCATCTTGCTGGACAATGCGGCGGGAAATTGTATCGGCCATGCCACCCCGCGCACGCCCAACCAAGCGGGCAGAAACATAGACTTTGACTTCTGGTGCATGGCGCACGGGAAGGCCTGCTTCATGCAAGGCAGCGTAAAAAGCGCGATCTTCACTCAAAGGTTCAGGAGGAATGCCTCCCACCTGCTGCCATGCTTCTCGCGTTACAGCAATACTGGCGCCGGACCGTTCGCTATGGCGGGGCCATGGATCATAAGGCGTGGGTGCCAGTAGGGCTTTTATGTGCTCCAGTAAGGCTGCGTAGGCTTGTTCTTTTTCGTCATCTTTATGTAGATGTAAAGGGATTTTCTTGAATTCGGACGGAAGCAGAAGCGCGCGCCCGAATACAGCAGCAACATTGTAACGGATAAAGGCCCCAAGGGTCTGTGTCATCCAGTCTGGCGCAACTTCTGCATCTGCATCGGTTGTGAAAAGAAGGGCGTCGGATGGTGCGTAATGAGCGGCATGGACCATGGCATCATGCCTGGCGCGGCCTGCATGGGCCTGATCCGGGGAATAGGAAACACAAACGCTTTCTACCTCAAAAGGCAATGTATCCTGCAAGGAGCGCACCTGATGCCGGGTGTCATCTTGGGTATTGTTGATCCAGACAATCACTTTATGCGGCAGAAGACCGTCCTGTCGGGCAAGCGCCACAAGGCAGGGCACAATATGGTCGGCCTCATTACAGGCCGGAATGGCGACAATACGTGATCTTTGGAGATAGGATGAAGGGAGAGGCTGAAATGCAGTAGGCTGATGGGTCTGGGCGTCTGAATCCGTAATGAGCATCGGAATGTAATCCTTTCGCCGTTTGTTCACGGCATCAGTGAAGACGCGCAGAAATGCCTCCAGTTCATGGTGTCTGATATTTCTGAGAGAGCGCTGGCAGTGTCCGGGTGAGACGTCGTGACACGCTTATTCTTTGTTCATTTCCCTCTCTTGTTCAGAATGCGGGAGAGGAAAGAGTTAAGACCCTTCAGGCTTGGGAGGCGCTACAGTTTCGAGAGAAGAGAGGCGCAACGGTCCTGCATTAGCGGGGCGGCTTTCAGGCGTAAGAAGAGGCAAGGGCTGCTGGGGTGGGCGTTTAAAGAGGAAACTGTTGCACCAGAGGTCATGTCTGCGTTTTTTCTGGAGGGCGTCTGGTGTGCAGTTTTTCTGCAAAGGCACGGTTCTTCTCCTGTTAAAACGGGGTGGCGTGACGTCTGGTCGCAGTTTGGCTGTTACAACGTCAGCGTAGGCCAAGAGTTCAGGAGAAATGAATTTTTGCGCACTTCATGCAGAGGAACAGGCTTTGCCGTTGTCCTGCTGTTACGGAAGCTGTTCAGCAATCAGCCAGAAGAAGAAAAGGGGAGTCAGAGGCCGAAGCATAGCGCAAAGCGATACCGGCCCTTATGAAGATGAATTAGCAGAGTAAAGGGCAACGGAAACGCCCGCAAAGAAAGGATTATTTTTTCAAGGGGAATATATAGCTGGGGCGAACGACGGGGCTTCGCACCAAATATGAAAATACCCTTATTTATCAATAACTTACAAGAAAAAACTATGACGTTTTGGCCTGTAGCGTAGTGTCAATGACGCAACACCCAGTCTCTCAAGATTGGCCTACTATGACCTGAAGAGCAACAGAATTGGGTTTGAGGGGAAAGCCAGATAATGAGGATTTTGTTTTGGTGGTGCCACTTGCCGGGCCTGATTAGCAGTAGAACAGAGGGCAATATTTCAGAACAAAGGACCCTACTCAACAACGCCGAACAACAACAACGTTCGGGGGTTTAGTCCCTATTTTGAAATTGCTTCCATCTCAGAGCCCGATGCGGTGGCCCGTTGGGACTCCTAAGCCGATCTGGTCCCTCTCCCGGAGTTGGCTTTCTGATGCTGCAAGATCGCTTTGCCCAAGACTATGACCGGCGTGATCTATTCATAACCTGAATCTCTAAGATTCATCTTTTTGGGATTCATACAGTCTTCTTGTGTCTGTATCGAAAATGCCAACGAACGTTGACACTAACGATACAGCGCAACAGAGGCGGACAGACCATGCCAAACTTCATCACCTATTTCCGTGTGAGCACAAGCCGCCAAGGTGCTTCAGGACTTGGCATTGAGGCACAACAGGCTGCTGTGGCCTTGTATGTGTCACAGACCGGCGGAAAGGTGCTGGCCTCATTCACGGAGATTGAAAGCGGGAAGAAGAATGACCGGCCTAAACTCTTGGAGGCCATGGAGCGGTGCAGGCTGACAGGCTCCGTGCTGCTGATAGCCAAGCTAGATCGGCTTTCCCGTGATGCTCACTTCCTTCTTGGTCTGGAAAAAGCAGGCATTGAGTTTGTGGCTGCCGACATGCCCAATGCGAACAGGCTAACGGTTGGCATCATGGCCTTGGTGGCTCAGCAAGAGCGGGAGGCTATCTCTGCCCGCACCAAAGCGGCCTTGGCTGCTGCAAAGGCCAGAGGAAAGACGCTAGGAGGCTATCGGACAGGAGCCCCCAAGGTTGACTACCGGCGCTCTATAAAAGCCCGTCAAGAGACCGCTAGAGCCTTTGCAGAGGGGGTTGGTCCGCTCATTCAGAACCTGTCTGCTTCTGGGTTGTCCTTGAGGCAGGTAGCAGCCCGTTTGTCTGAGCAAGGCATCAGGACAGCGAGAGGCACCACCACATGGACAGCAGCCGGTGTGTCCCGTGTGTTGGCTGTGCTTTAGGCTATCATAGCTGCTTCTGGTCGCCATAGAAGCTCGTAGAGTGCCCTGTGTCCTTTGGCTGGCATGATGACCCCGAGAGAGGACAATGAGTCTCTGCACCTCAGAAATTGAGCCTGCGAAGTCATACGCAATATCAATCAAACACCGATCAACATATACGACAAACGTATAGAACCCTATTGTGTTGAGGTGGCGGGGCTTTGAAAACAAAAAACCCACAAACAAGGATTAGACATCCCCAAGCGTCGACAACCCCTTCTTCAGGCTCTCCAGAAACCTATAACAAAAACAGACCCTATCAAAAAAGACAGGGCCTGCATAAGGGCTTAAACTATTAAGGTGATTAAGCAGATTTTACCGATTTTGTCATTGCCTGGCTGTCCTTAATATAAGGGCCAGCAGCACGAACGGTAATGGACAGGATGCCCATTTTCCCATTGGACAGATGCTCACCCAACGGGAGTTCAGCGTTACCGCTTGTCCACGCAACACCGTCCCAAGCCATATCAGCATGCCAACCAGCAGGCTTTTCAGCGATCAGGTGCGATGTAATATCAAACTGCTGTTTTGCGCAGAACAGACGAACCTTTCCAACCGCAACCCCCATGTAGCGGCGATCATCCACAAAGGGACCAATCACATCAGAAGGACGGCTGGCACGTGAAACAATCCGCACAGACTGTGTGGAAGCAGGCAGCATAAAACTATATTCATGCGCTGTCTTACGCATCGGACGCACAACAGCACCTGTATCCGTCACCAAATGCAGGTCCGGATCACTGGTCAGTTCAAGATCAGCAGGTGCCTGCTTTACTGAAACCTTGTCTTCGCGCCATTCGAGGGCACGGAATAGGGGCTCAACAAAAGAACGCTCAACACCCAGCGGAGCGCCAGCATCGTCTGTCCAGTTTTTTATCGTTCCATGCAGGGTTGCGACTTTACCGTTCTGACGGAAAGATGAACGGTTACCGGTATCGAGATAGCTTTCTGTGAGCATGCCATCTGCGGTGATGACGGAGTGCTGTTCTGTTTCGATATGGTAGTATTCGTAAGACGAGATGGATTTGTCGTAGAAGATGGAGACACCGTTGACGAGCATGCGCACAGGCACAAACCGATCTCTAAAAAACAGGCAGTGTTCTGCGGTGATCAGCATGTCTTTGTAAGGCACACCATCGGCGATGGCATCTTTGAGCACACGCACAGGCCAGCCTGCTTCATCGTTTGGGAGGTCAGGGCGGACTGTAGCACGTGCTTTACCGGTCCATATAACCGAACGAATGACATCCTGATTGTTTCGCCAGTCAAAAGTAACAACCTGATCGCCAATCTGGATATCTTCTACCGCAACATCACCCTCAGGTGTGCGGATCATGCTGCCAGATAGGAAGCAGACAAGGATAGCGCTTGTTCCTAAGCTATTGGTCGGAGAAGCACTGATGTACAGGTTTCCACCACTTTCTTGTTGATACAGAGAGTTATTGGAAGTGGTATAATCACCAGAAACTTCAACCGTAACCCCAGTGTCTGTTGTAATGCTTGTGGTGTTTGAAGTGCTGTCATATGTTGCATTTGTAACTTTACCAGACCCAGGTATTTCAATAGTAGATCCAGCGTTTCCAAAGCCGGAAATATTACTGAAAGTTAAAAGTGTTACTCCACTAGCTGGTGTAATCACCAAGGTGCCGCCACCATCACCAAAGGTGATAGTTGAGCCGCCTAATGCACTGATTTCTGATGTTGAGAGCGTTCCTAGATTTATAGTGCCGCCGTTCTCAATTGTATAACTATTTCCGCTTAGAGCAGAAATAGCGTTATCTCCAGTAATAGTTATAGTCCCACCATTGGCGGTAAAAGAAGATCCCGTTAAGGCACCAAGAACACTTGATGAAACATTAACTGTAACGTTTGCACCGTCTTCTGACGTAACAAAATAGGGGTTAACTGCACTTATTAATGAAGCGCCAAACGACAATGTATCAGTAATATCTCCGGTAAATGTTACACTTGCTCCTCCTAAGGAAACTAGTCCGAGAACCCATCCTGTGGGAACTAATGTGTAGCTACCACTGTCTGTTACAGTATTACCATATCCATAGAGAAGACTCATTTTCATAACTCCTGATTTACGCAAGTGAGGTAAGTCCCACCTGCTTCCTGAAATTCTCGCCCGTTTTATTTCATAGAAAAATTGTTTGCACAACAAAAACATCAACTGAAACAGAAAAAACCTAACAGATATTTTTTGCGTAAATCAGGAATTACTCAAACAGACATCGTGCTAAGATGCCCCTTTCCTGCACGGAAAAAAAGGTGGAGCATGGGGCAGAAAATAGGGTATGCGCGGGTCAGCACAGTTGGACAGACCCTTGATATACAAGTAAAAACTTTAAAAGAATTTGGTTGCGTAAAAATTTACCGCGAAAAGGCAAGCGGCGCTGATTCCGAGCGCTCACAGCTTAAAAAGCTGATTGCCTCGTTGGGTGAAGGTGACATCACGGTTGTCACGCGTATCGACAGACTTGCCCGCAGCACTTTCGATCTCTTTTCTATAGTTAAAGAGATTACGAATAAAAAAGCACAGTTTCATTCAATATATGAACCGTGGACTGATACGAGCACCAGCACAGGACGACTGATGCTTGCTATTCTTGGGGGGCTTGCTGATGTTGAACGCGATCTGATCAGAACCAGAACATCCGAGGGCCGGGTCAGAGCCATCCAGCAGGGAAAGCAGATGGGACGACCATCCAGACTGACCACCGCACAAAAACGGGATATCAGCGCAAAAAGGAAAAACGGAATGACACTCAAGTCTCTGGCAACAACCTATGGACTCAGTGAAAGTGCTGTTTCCCGAATTGCCCGGTCCCATGACACACTGAAAACGACGAAAGAATTTCCATCTGACCCGTCCTTTTGACGCATGAAATATTTCCACGAATCTGAAATACTGCACGAGATAGTTGTCCAGCCCCTTCTGTAATAATGAGGTGAGGTGGGTAGTCTGTTTCCATGTGGTTTCTTACATGCGGAGGAAGCCTATGAGCAGCCAAGTGCTGCTTCTGAGGCGCATGACAGCTCTTGGCTACTGTGATATAGAGCCAGACGGCCAGAGCGTTCATCTTCCATCGTGGCTTTTTTTCCCCAATGTTGAGCCTATGTTTCAGTGTGGTGCCTTCTCAGGTCTGGCAGGGTCTGGGAAGGCAAACAAGGTTGGCGGGGGGGGGGCAGTCCCCAGCAGCCAAAGGTGGCCCCTCCTTGTGGCCTCAAAAGAGAGGAAGGAGAAAGACATGCTCACAGCCTGTTTGTCTGTTGGTGTTATGGTAGGGGTTGTGATGGCTCGTGCTGTCTGGCTTTGCAGGAAGAGAGACTGATAGACTTATCCCGTTTCACCCGGACACCCACACAAACAAACAGCAGCCTCAGGTTGTCCGCACCATCATGCTGAACGGCGAACCTTGGTGGATCCTTGCAGATGTTTGCAAGGTGCTGGAAATGGGCTCCCCTCACAAGGTAGCCAACCGCCTAGATGAAGATGAAAAGGGGCGGACTACTATTCCGACCCATGGTGGCCCGCAGGAGTTTGCGATTATCAACGAAAGCGGCCTCTATTCCATCATTCTCAAGAGCCGCAAGCCGAGCGCCAAGCGGTTCAAGAAATGGGTCACTTCGGAAGTCCTTCCGGCCATTCGGAAGACTGGTGGCTACATGGTGGCTCCTCTTATTTGGACACCTTCACCCGCAGAGTATGTCCCAGAAGCCTGTGACTGGCCTGTTCAATGGCCTTCTGCGCTTTATCAGCCCAAGACACCGGAACAAGAAGGGCATCATGTAGCGGCAGAGCAACGCCTCCATGATTCACTATATCTTCCATAGCCCTCCGCATGATCTGAGCTTCAACAGAAATCAGATATTGCCCCACAGCTTTCTCCCGGTAATCCGTAGGGACTGTCTGCATGATGCTGTCCGGCACGATATGGTCCAGCTTTCCGAGGAATGGATAGTGCATCAAAGCTGCCTGTTTGATGGTTGTGGACCTGATGGTGCTCCTTATCTTTGCATCCACACGGTCAGACCATCTGGAACAGGGCTTGCCTGCCCCAAAGGTAGCCACGAACCATTGTTTGACGGCTTTCCTGTGCTCAGCGGCATCAATTCCGGGCAAGGAGTATAGGTCGCCCGGAGGAAGCGCATGGCCGGACAGAAGAAGTGCGATTGACAGGGAAGCAGCCGATATGTCCACCTCCTGCACAGGCTCACCGTCAATCTTGATGAATTGCCGGTCCTCACGGGCCATAGACTGATAGTTGTCTGCCCCTTTTGCATAGATGCGCCCATGAAAGGACAGGGAGCCTATGAACTTCATCTGCAAAACGGGTCTGGCACATCCTGAAAACCTGTGGTGAGCAATAACGTCCTGTAGGCGCTGCATGAAGAGCAGAAGGTCTTGGGGAACTGGCTCTGTTCCTGTGTTTCGGCTGTCTGGAAAAGGCTCTATCTGCACTGGCTCAGCAATGTCAGACACGGGCGCAGGAGCCCTCAGAGGCCAGTCTGAGAAGGCTGTTTCCTTGGTGCAGCCATAGGACTCAGCAAGCCGCAAAAGGGCCTGAGAGGGCCGTAAACGGGCTCCTTCGCCATCCCACTTGCCCCATTTATCCTTCCACCCTTTGCCAGACACATACTCAAGCAGACCAAGCTCTATCATGGCTCTGGTTTTCGTCCAGAATGCCTTGTTCCCGAAAGGCAGTTTACGACTAGTAGCCCAGAACCAGCCGCTATGGCCTTCATTTACCTGGCACCATTTCCCCTTGAAGCCTTTCCGCATTAACCCTGCCAGAATGATGCCTGTTTCTCTTGTGCGCTTGTCCCTGCCTTTGTCCCGCTCTCTTCCTGAAGGTCGCTGGTTACTGTCTGACTTCCTGACAACCAAGGGACGAATACGCTCAGACACCTCCGCTACGAACTCCTGAGCACAGTCTCCCGAAGGCACACGGGCCAGAGACAACACATCAGCATCCTGTAATTCCGTGACAGAGTGAGTATGGCTGCTATTTTCCATCTTTTGGTCCGAAACGTTCCGACTTATCCCCTATAAGACTACCGTCTTAGTTCATGCAGACAGGTCTGGTAAAGAGGGGGTAGGAACACCGACCAAGACAACATTAAGGTAGGTGTTCTTTGTGGTGTCTGTAGATAGTGGATAAATGCCTTACATGCTCTCGGACACAAAGACCAGATAAAGAACAACAAGAACATGTTACTCTAGGAGTTATGAACTATACCCTGTAAGGGGGTGGTGTTTCTTGGTCTGGTTTTCTTCTATAGTAGGTTTCTGTCTAAGGGTGTGGTGAAGGATTGCAGACAACCAAGAGCCAAAGGGCTCATTATTCTGCCTATGTAGCTCTTGTGGTCCGAAACCCATGAAGGCAGACAGCGCCTAGAGGGTCAGAACGTCCTTCACAGCCTCTGGCACCCCCTTGTCAACCATTTCCATGATGGCCCCATCATACAGAGACCAATCAAACCGCTTTGCCGCGTAGGTGTTATGAGCAAGCGAAACCGGCTTGTGTCCTATCAAGTGGTTCAATACCAATTCCGAGCAGTGTAGTGCCCCATTAGCTTCTGCTGTGGCGAAGAATGTTGAGAAGCATCTGCGTAGGCTGTGAAAATCAATCTCCGGGTTTTCACCGAGAACAGACTGCCGGAAGGTGGCATAGCGTTTGGATAGGTAGTGCCCCGGCTTGTTGTCACGCCCTCCGGGTTTGCACTCAGGAAAGATCATGGCATCCTGAGAGTGTCCTTCCGGTAGCTCTGCAAGGCGTTGTGCAATCACAGCTTGGGCAATCGGGTGTAGGGGCACCTCACGAGTGGAAGAGCGTGTTTTGCTGACCTCTTCTGTGATCGCGATGCGCCATAACTGGTCTGGGCGAGTAGGGCGGATAACACGGGCAACAGTCAGGCTTGCCAATTCATTCTGTCTACATCCGGTGAGAGGGGACAATTTCAGCATGTCATAGATTACACGCGCCCACGGCCATTTTTTCGGGTGCTGTAGGCGCTCTCTGGCCTGTGTAAGAAGTGCAATCAGTTCTTCATTGGTGTATGGGCGTTTCTCACCACGCTCTCTGGATGCCTTGGCTATCTTCTTTTTGAGGCCGCGTGTTGAACCTTCCCAAGGATTAGACTCAGCATAGCCAACGTCCTGTGCCCATTTCCAAAAGCTGTTCATGGTTGACAGATGAAAGCCTACTACTCTCGGACCAATGGAGGGTAATTTTTCCAGCCATTCCCTGAAATGTCCTGCTGTCCTTTTATCTATTCGCTCTATCGGGATGGTGCGGACATAGCCTTCTGGGTCGTCTGTCTTCAGGCCCTCAGAGGCTGCGAGACAGAGGCCAAGGCGTGAGAAGCCTCTGTGATGCCGGTCTATGAGTTCCTGTGTCACCGTGCCCTCAAGCGCAGGAAACCAGCGGTCTAACAGAACACCCAGAGGCGTAGCCTCACCAAACGCGATAGCATGTGCCTGTTGATAGGCTTCGTTTGCTGCTCTCTGTCCTGCTGGTCCGGCTATGCGCTGGGCAATCTCTTGGGCGATTTCGGACAAAATATCTTGGACTATCTCGGCTTTGCAGTCTCTGTCAGAAAACTCTTCATTCACCACAATTCCTGATGTTGGGTCGTCGTCCGCATAGATGGGCGCTCGGTAAGTGTCAGCGCTCTCAAGTTCCTTACGAGCCGCCAATGCTTGTTCTGTGAGGCGGTGGTGGAGGTTGCCCCAACAAGGTTCCCATTCGCCATGCAGTGGAGGGAGGCCAAGGGAGGCCAAAGCCGCGTTGGTTTCCTCTCTGATTTTCGCCAAGGCCACATCACGCCTTCGCAAAGCCTCTCGGTAGTCCTTTGTCTCAAGAGATTTGACTATGTCTCGGCGTGTTCCGTTTCGGGCATTTGTGGCCCTGCCAACATCCTGCCATCGCTCCTTGGGCACGATAAAGCGGACATAGTAAACGCTGCCCCGCTTGGTCATGTTCTGCATCTCATTCCCACCCTTGTTGACAGGTTTGGGTGTGACGCTAGACCTATGACGCACGGCTACAGTCCTATGACGCTCAGTTCTGTAAGTCTTTGATTCTAAAGGGAAATATATAGCTGGGGCGAACGACGGGGATCGAACCCGCGACAACCGGTACCACAAACCGGCGCTCTACCAACTGAGCTACGTCCGCCACACAGCTAGGGGTCGTTTAGAGAAATGTGCCCTGTCCGTCAATGCAAAGAGTGACGGACAGGCATAAAAAAATTTCAGGCGCGTTTATGCCAGGCTTCAATGCGGCTTACCGCTTCCCGCAGCACGCTTTCCTGCTTGCAGAACGCAAAGCGTAGCAGATGGGAGGGAGGAGCGCCGTTAGCTGGTTCATAAAAGGCTGAGGCCGGGATTGTGGTTACACCTGCCTGCTCTGTCAGCAGGCGGGCGAAGGCCATGTCATCCAGCCCATTCGCCAGCGGGGTGATGTCCGCCATGACAAAGTAGCTGCCTTGGCAGGGCAGGACGTCCAGCCCAACCCCCCGTAATCCGGCGGAGAGAAGATCGCGCTTATGGGCCAGATCGGCCGAGAGTTCGGTAAAATAGCGTTCATCCTTGTTCAGCCCGTAGGCCACGGCGCGCTGAAGATTGGGGGGCGTGGCGAACACCAGATTTTGATGAGCCTTGGCCACCACCGCCGCAAGAGGGGCAGGGGCGGTAACGTAGCCCACTTTCCATCCGGTCAGGGAGAAGCTTTTCCCTGCACTGCCAATGCGGAGGCAGCGCTCCCGCATATCGGGTAGAGCCATAAGGGAGAGGTGGGGCACATCAAAGGTCAGATGCTCGTACACTTCGTCACAGATGGCGTAGGCATCGTGCTGCTTCAGCAGCCCCGCGATGAACGTCAGCTCATCGCAGGAGAACACTTTGCCCGTGGGGTTCATGGGGGTGTTGAGCAGGATGGCCTTGGTGCGGGCGGAGAAGGCCTCGGCCAGCGCCTGCCGGGGCAGGGTCCACTCAGGGTCTTCCAGTCGGACAATGCGGGGCACGCCGCCAAGTTGGCGTACCATGGGCAGATAGGTGTCATACAGGGGTTCGATCAGGACAACTTCATCTCCCGGCTCAATCAGCGCCATGAGAGAAGCTGCGAGGGCCTCTGTGGCGCCGGAGGTCACCACCACTTCAGAATCGGGATCAACCTCGATTCTCTGAAACCGGGCGTTTGAATGGGCTACGGCTGCGCGTAATTCTGGCAGACCTGTGAGAGGCGCATACTGGTTTCTCTGATCAAGTAAAGCGTCCGCCGCAGCCTGTACAATATCGTGTGGGCCTTCCGTATCAGGAAAGCCCTGACCAAGATTAATGGCTCCGTGTTGACGGGCCAGCTCAGACATAACGGTGAAAATTGTAGTTGGCAGCGCCGCTAACTGTCTGTTCAGCGGTTTTGTCATGTCTGGGTTCCTTGTTGCGGTCTAGGGGAGAAATGAGAGAGAAAAACAGGTGCTGCGTCTAAGGGGTGGAGGTAAGATCAGTGCTTTATCGATACTATTTCCTATCTGCCCGATTGCTCCTGTGGCCAACCCGTGCAAGTTTGGAGCCGTTCGGCTTGAGCGTCCATGCCCCAAGGGGTGCGGCGGCAGCGAAGACGGACCCCTCAAACAGGGTACAGCAGTGATATATTGATGACGTGACATGAGAAAGATCGAGGCCATCATAAAGCCGTTCAAGCTGGATGAAGTGAAGGAAGCCCTTCATGAACTCGGCCTGCAGGGTATTACCGTGATCGAAGCCAAGGGCTTTGGCCGGCAGAAAGGGCACACGGAACTGTATCGTGGCGCGGAATATATTGTTGATTTCCTGCCCAAGATGAAAATTGAGGTTGTCTGCCCCGCCAGTCTGGTGGAACGGGCGGTTGAGGCGATATCCGCCGCGGCCCGCACGGGACGAATCGGGGATGGCAAGATCTTTATCCTTCCGGTGGAAGACGTGGTGCGAATCCGTACGGGGGAAAGAGGAGAAGATGCCATCTGATGGCTGTCCGGCCCTTGTGCGGGTTCAGGATATGCCGCAGGGCATGGCGTGCGTTTGATAATCCTAGCTGTGCTGGAAGAGTTCCGGTGCGCAACAGGTTGTAGGTGAAGAGAGAATGGTGAAAAAGACAACGTCTGCGAGTGATGCCAAAGCCGCAGCAATTGCCAAGGTGTTTGACCTGATTCAGGAGAATTCGGTTGAACTGGTTGACCTGCGCTTTACAGATCCGCGCGGCAAGTGGCACCACACCACGCAGTACGTCACCACGATTGAGGACGATACCTTTACCGAAGGCTTCATGTTTGATGGGTCTTCCATTGCTGGCTGGAAAGCCATCAACGAAAGCGACATGGTTCTGCTGCCGGACCCTGAAACCGCAGTAATGGACCCGTTCTCTGCCCGTCCGCAGTTGATCCTGTTCTGTGACATTATTGAGCCATCCACCGGGCAGCCCTATAACCGTGACCCGCGCTCCACCGCCAAGCTGGCAGAACAGTATCTGAAGTCTACCGGGCTGGGTGATACGGCGTTCTTTGGTCCGGAAGCTGAATTCTTTATCTTTGATAACGTGCTCTTTGGCACCGGCCCCAACTTCGGCAAGTTCCAGCTGGACAGCATTGAAGGGCCTGGCGCTTCCCTGAAGGAATATCCGGAAGGCAACATGGGCCACCGTCCGGGCGTGAAGGGCGGCTATTTCCCCGTTGCTCCGGTGGACAGCGAATCCGACCTGCGTGCGGAAATGCTGGCAACCATGGGTGAAATGGGCCTGCCGATCGAAAAGCACCACCATGAAGTGGCGCAGTCCCAGCACGAACTGGGCACCAAGTTCGATACGCTGGTGCGTTCTGCTGACTTCATGCAGATCTACAAATACTGTATCCACAACGTCGCGCAGTCCTACGGCAAGACCGCAACGTTCATGCCCAAGCCCATTTATGGGGATAACGGCTCCGGCATGCATGTTCACCAGTCCATCTGGAAAGACGGCAAGCCGACCTTTGCTGGCAATGGCTATGCTGACCTGTCCGATACCGCGCTGTACTACATCGGCGGCATCATCAAGCACGCCAAGG
Organism: Acetobacter tropicalis; assembly: GCF_030644465.1. Classification (NCBI taxonomy): domain Bacteria; kingdom Pseudomonadati; phylum Pseudomonadota; class Alphaproteobacteria; order Acetobacterales; family Acetobacteraceae; genus Acetobacter; species Acetobacter tropicalis. The sequence continues at coordinate 2,920,369 of NZ_JAUYUW010000001.1, forward strand.
CGCTGAACGCGTTCACCAACCCCTCCACCAACTCCTACAAGCGTCTGATTCCCGGCTTTGAAGCACCTGTGCTGCTGGCTTATTCTGCCCGTAACCGGTCTGCATCCTGCCGTATTCCTTACGCAACCAACCCCAAGGCAAAGCGCGTTGAAGTCCGCTTCCCGGACCCGACAGCTAACCCCTATCTGGCCTTCGCCGCCATGCTGATGGCTGGTCTGGATGGTATCAAGAACAAGATCCACCCGGGCGATGCCATGGACAAGGATCTGTATGATCTTCCGCCGGAAGAACTGAAGCAGATCCCGACAGTTGCAGGCTCCCTGCGTGAAGCGCTGGAAGCGCTGCAGGCTGATCACGAGTTCCTGCTGGCTGGCGGTGTGTTCACCAAGGACCAGATTGAAAGCTACATCAACATCAAGTGGGAAGACGTGTATCGCTTCGAACACACGCCGCACCCGGTTGAATTTGAAATGTACTACTCCGTCTGATCAGTCTTTTCAGACCTTTTGGCGGATAGGAACGGGGCCTTCTTCGGGAGGCCCCGTTTTTTTTGTGCTGTGCTTGGAGGAAGCAAGGGCTGCCGTAAGCCTCTGATCAGCAAGAGAGGGGAGGGTTTAGGTGCGTCTCTCTCTGTAGGTAAAGGGGAGAGAAGTCCGCCCTTCCGGTCGTTTCACATGCCTGCTTTTTGCGCTGTCGAACTCGTGCGCGGTTTACGGCGTAGCGGGAGAGGCCGCCACACCGAACTGGAAGCTGGTTGTGTGGTCAAACTGCTCGCCGGGGCGCAGGATGGTAGTTGGAAAATTCGGGTGATTAGGGGAGTCCGGATAATGCTGGGTTTCCAGCGCAATGGCGTCTGTCTGGCGGTAAGCTCGGCCGGAGGGGCCAGCGTAGGTGCCATCCAGCGAGTTTGATGTGTAAACCTGCATCCCCGGTTGGGTGGTAAAGACGGAAAGAGTCCGTCCAGAGGCGGGGTCGGTCACTGTGGCGGCTAACCGTTGGGTGTGGCCATCATATCCATTGATAATCCAGTTATGATCATATCCCCGGCCAATCAGCATTTGCGGATGATTGCTCCGCAGGCGTTCGCCTATGCGGTGCGGGGAGCGGAAGTCCAGCGGCGTAGTGCTGACGGATGCAATCTGGCCAGTCGGGATGGCTGCATGATCGACCGGCGTGAAGGTATCGGCATTGATCTGGAGGGTCTGGTTCTCAATCGATCCTGCGCCTTCGCCGGAGAGATTGAAGTAGCTGTGGTTGGTCAGATTCACCACTGTCGGGCGGTCCGTGGTGGCACGGTAGCGGATGCTCAGGCGGTTACTGTCATCCAGTATATAATCTACCGTCACGCGAAGGGTGCCGGGGAAGCCTTCCTCCCCGTCTGGGCTGGTCATGGTCAGCTCGGCCCCTACGGCATGGGAGAGGCCGGAGAGTTTGCGAACCTGCCAGATTTTTTTATCAAATCCGCATAGCCCTCCGTGCAGGGTGTTAGGCGGGTTGTTGACGGTTGTACGGATGGTCTGGCCATCCAGCGGAAAAGTGCCATTAGCCAGCCGGTTGGCGTAACGGCCCACCAGCGCGCCAAAATAAAGGTTGGCGTGGGCGCTGTCGGTCTCATATCCGTCCAGCTTGGAGAAGCCCAGCACCACATTGGCGGGCTGGCCGTTGCGGTCTGGCACCGTAATGGCGGTGATAATGCCGCCATAGGAGAGAAACTGCACGCTCATACCCTGCGTATTGCGCAAGGTGTAGCGCTGGACTTTCTGCCCGGTGGAGAGCGTGCCAAAGGTCTCGCGTTTAAAGGTGCTGGCGGCGCTGGCATCTGGAGAAAATGTCATCATGCAGGCAGTCAGTGCTCCCAGTCCGATCATGCTGTGTTCAAAAAGGCTGCGGCCCTTCTTCTTCTGAGTATAATTATGGTTCGGGGAAAGAGCAGCAAAGCAACACATCATAGAAGTGGGTACCTCAGTGGATAATATCGCACTATAAAACGCGCCAAAGGGTATAAATGTTCATACCGCATGGCACGCTTACGGCTTTTCTGGCTGTTTTGTGAACAGGCTGCGTCTGCTGCGCTGTTTTTTGTTCACTCGTTTCGAGCAGAGGGACGGGAAAATACGGCTGCGCCTCCCTTTATATTTTGGGGAGACAGACAGCCGGTCTGCTGGTTTTTGCCTACTTTACGCCGTTTCCAGTAACTGGCGGGCGAGGATATTATGGCGCTCAGCCAGACAAATAGGGTCATGGCTGATAAAATGGCCATCACGCACCAGAATGCGGCCATTGACGATGGAGCACGCTACGCGCTGGGGCGTGCAGAACAACAGAGCGGCGACAGGATCAGACTGCGCCCCTGCATGGTCTATGCCGCTCAGATCAAAGGCCACAATGTCCGCAGCCATACCGGGGACCAGATGACCGATGTCGTCCCGGCCCAGCACAGCGGCCCCGCCACGGGTGGCAAGTTCCAGCACTTCGCGCGCCTGCATCATGGGGCGGTTATCCTCGGATTCCAGAAGGCGGCCGAGGAGCATGGCCTGCCGCGCTTCCCCCAACATGTGGCTTCCATCGTTTGAAGCCGAGCCATCAACGCCCAGCCCAACCCGCATGCCAGCGGCCACCATCTGCCGCACCGGGGCAATGCCGGAACCCAGCCGCATGTTGGAGCACGGGCAATGGGCCATGCCTGTGTGCGTTGCCCCAAAACGGCTGATGCCCGCCTGATCCAGTTTTACGCAGTGGGCGTGCCATACGTCCGACCCAATCCAGCCCACATCTTCCGCGTATTCGGCGGGTGTCATGTTGAATGTCTGGCGGCTGTAGGCAATGTCACTGCTGTTTTCGGCCAGATGCGTGTGCAGCATGGTGCCTGTGGCCCGTGCCAGCGCGGCGGCCTCACGCATCAGATCCCGACTGACAGAGAAAGGCGAGCAGGGGGCCACCACCACACGCTGCATGGCCAGAGGCTGCGGATCATGAAACGCTTCAATCACGCGCTGGGTATCGGCCAGAATGGCGCTTTCCTCTTCCACCACGCTATCTGGCGGCAGGCCGCCCTTGCTTTCTCCCACGCTCATGGCGCCTCGGGCGGCGTGGAAGCGCATGCCCATCTGGGTGGCGGCTTCTATCTGGTCATCCAGCCTGCTGCCGTTGGGGAATAGATAAAGATGGTCACTGGTGGTGGTGCAGCCGGACCACAGCAATTCTGTCATGGCGGTGCAGGTAGAAATGCGGATCATCTCGGGTGTCAGCCCGGCCCATAAGGGGTAAAGCGCCTGCAACCAGCCGAACAGGGACGTGTTTTGCGCCGCCGGAATGGCGCGCGTGAGGGTCTGATACATATGATGGTGTGTATTCACCATGCCGGGCATGACGACATGCCCCGTCATATCCAGCACGTCATCAGCCTGTGGCAGGGGTGCCGTAGCAGATCCGATAGCCGCAACCTGCTGCCCCTTAACCAGTAACCATCCTCCTTCCAGTTCTTCTCTCTGGTCATTCATGGTTACCAGACGGAGGGCATTTTTCAGCAGAAGAGTGTGCATCAGTCTCTTTCACGGCGGAGGAAACAACAGCAAAAGCACTAGCACGAAAAGTCGGGCAGAGCCTTAAAACACAATGAAACAGTGGTGAGAACCTTTTGGTTCCATGAACGTTACCAGACATCCATTTATTTGGATTCCAAAAGAAATACAGACAGGTTTTGAGCACTTCAGTGATGGTGTGCTTCAGCAGAAGGAGGTTTCTTTTCGGATTTTTCCGAAACAATCATTCAGTTCTTTTATGAAGTGGGCTATTCCTATTCCACATTCCTCCTAACATTCATGGTTGATTTGCATGCCATCATCCTCTTCCCGATCCGGGTTGCTCCTGAACTTAACCATTGTGATCTTTGTTCTGCTGGGTCTGTATCTGGCGGGCGGCGGAGCATGGCTGGCCGCTCTGGGAGGCTCCTGGTTTTACCTGCTCAGCGGCATTGTGCTGCTGATTACGGCTGTCATGTTGCTCAAGCGCTGGCGTGAGGCCCTGTGGGTTTACGCGGCGCTGGTGTTTGCCACCCTCATCTGGTCTGTGGCGGAAGCCGGATTTGACTTCTGGGCTCTGGCACCGCGTGGAGACGTTATTCTGCCGCTGGGCCTGCTGCTTCTATTGCCGTTTGTTTCGGGTGAGCTGCTGCCAGCCAGCCCGGCAAACCGCGTGCCGCTGGCTGTGGGCATTGTGGCAGGTCTGGCCGTCTATGGTTATGCGCTGACGCAGGACCCGCAAGATCTGGCAGGTACTCTGCCAACAGTGGCACAGCAGGGGCCAGCCGTAACACCGGGCGATGTGGCAGAGGCCCCGGCAGCGGATTGGCCCGCTTATGGCCGCACCCAGTTCGGCAACCGCTATTCCCCGCTCACACAGATTACGCCGGCCAACGTGAAGGATCTGAAGGTGGCGTGGGTGTTCCGCACGCATGACCTCAAGACCCCGAATGACCCCGGCGAAATTACGGATGAAGTCACGCCGATCAAAATCAGGGATACGCTTTATCTGTGCTCTCCACATCAGATCCTGTTTGCGTTGGACGCCGCAACCGGCAAGGAAAAGTGGAAATATGACCCGAAGCTGAAATACAATCCCAGCTTCCAGCACATGACCTGCCGTGGTGTTTCCTATGCCGAAGCGCATGAAGGGGATGTAACGGCTGATGGTTCTCCGGTGCCAACGGAATGTTCCCGCCGTATCTTCCTGCCCACCAATGATGGCCGCCTGATTGCGCTGGATGCGGAAACGGGTGAAGCCTGCCACGGCTTTGGCACGGAGGGTACGGTTGATCTCACTGATGGCATGCCGATGCGTGAACTGGGCTTTTATGAACCCACATCTCCGCCGGTTGTCACCAGCAAGGTAGTTATTGTTTCCGGTGCGGTGACGGACAATTACTCAACGCATGAACCCTCAGGCGTAACACGGGCGTATGATCTGTACAGCGGCCGACTGGTGTGGGCCTTTGATGCAGGCAACCCCAACCCGAACGAACTGCCCTCGGATACGCACCATTACGTGCCGAACTCCCCCAATTCCTGGATCACGTCTGCCTATGACGCCAAGCTGAACCTGATCTACATCCCCACAGGTGTTGCAACCCCAGATATCTGGGGGGGGCATCGCTCGGCAGATCAGGAACGTTATGCATCCGGTATTCTGGCCCTGAATGGGGATACGGGCGAGAAGGTCTGGTTCTATCAGACTGTGCATCATGATCTGTGGGATATGGATATCCCGTCTCAGCCCAGTCTGGTGGATATCCGTCAGAAAGACGGAACGGTTGTGCCTGCACTGTACGCGCCGGCCAAAACCGGCAACATTTTTGTGCTGGACCGCCGTAACGGACACCTGATTGTGCCGGCTCCGGAAACACCCGTGCCGCAGGGAGCCGCACCGGGCGACCATCTGGCAGCCACACAGCCGTTTTCCGAGCTGACGTTCCGGCCCAAGAAGAACCTGACCGACGCAGACATGTGGGGCGGCACGATGCTGGACCAGATGGTCTGCCGCATCATGTTCAAGCGGATGCGCTATGAAGGGCCTTTCACGCCGCCTTCCCTGCAGGGAACACTGGTGTTCCCGGGTAATCTGGGCATGTTTGAATGGGGCGGTCTTGCTGTTGACCCTGTGCGGCAGGTGGCGTTTGCCAACCCTATCGCCATCCCGTTCGTTTCTACGCTTATTCCGCGTGGGCCGGGTAACCCGGCACAACCGGGGCTGGTTTCTGGCGGCCCGTCTGGTTCAGAAACGGGTGTGCAGCCGCAATATGGCACGCCTTATGGCGTGGACCTGCACGCATTCCTCTCTCCGCTGGGCATTCCGTGCAAACAGCCGGGTTGGGGTTATGTGGCAGGGATTGATCTGAAGACCAACAAGATCATGTGGATGCACCGGAACGGCACCGTGCGCGACAGCTCTCCGCTGCCTCTGCCCTTCAAGGTAGGTATCCCCTCCCTTGGTGGACCGCTGACAACCGGGGGGGGCGTGGCGTTCCTGACATCCACGGCGGACTATTACATCCGCGCGTATGATGTCACGACTGGCAAGCAGCTCTGGCAGGACCGTCTGCCCGCCGGTGGTCAGTCTACCCCCATGACGTATGAAGCCAATGGCCGCCAGTTTGTGGTCACGGCTGATGGTGGCCACGGCTCCTTTGGCACCAAGCTGGGCGACTATATTGTGGCCTACGCACTGCCGGATGCGTCAGCCAAGCAGTAAGCCGCATTACGTCACCTAACGGCGCAAAAGGGGCGAGCAGGGCAACCTGTTCGCCCCTCTTTTTATTCGGAGGGCAGCGTGCTTCAACATCACCAGATTGACCGGACCGAGTTTTTAGACAGCCCCCACAAGGCAAGATAAAGCGCACAGATGGACGCAAGCCTTCATGGCGCTCATGAAGAACCGGATCTGATTGGATGACATCCGTATTCAGGAAGCAGGGACAGAATATGTATGGAGTGCTTGGTGCAACAGGGCATGTCGGCCGCGCTGTTGCCAATACCCTGCTTGCTGCGGGGCAGCCCGTGACAGTTGTGACGCGCAACCCGCAAAAAGCGCAGGCATGGCGGCATAAGGGAGCCTCTGCTGCTGTTGCGGATGTTCTGGACACGCCCGCTCTGGCGGCTGTTTTCAAGACTGTCACGCGCGTTTTTCTGCTGAACCCGCCAGCAAATGTTGCGGGTGATACGGATACGGAGGAACGCCGTTCTGTGCAGTCTATTCTTGCTGCGCTTGAGGGCGTATCCCTTGAAAAAATCGTCTTGCAGTCCACCTACGGCGCGCAGCCAGGTCCGCACTGCGGAGACCTTGGGGTGCTGCATGAGTTTGAGGAAGGAGCCCTCGCCCTCGGTGCACCTTTATGCTGTGTGCGAGCCGCATATTACATGAGCAACTGGGTTCCTCTGGCAAAACAGGCGAAGGAAACGGGGGTGCTTTCCACGCTGTTGCCGGTTGATCAGAAGGTACCAATGGTTGCGCCTGACGATGTGGGTGTGCTGGGTGCGCAGCTGCTTATGTCTTCTGTTGAGGAAACGGGTCTTTATGCGTGCGAAGGCCGGCATACCTATTCGCCGCGTGATGTTGCTGCGGCGTTCACCCAGGTTTTCGGCCGGGCGATACAGGCTACTTCCATCCCGAAGGCAGATTGGCTGGCGTACTATCGGCAGCACGGATTTTCCCAACAGGCAGCCAGATCATACGCGCATATGACGGAGCTGTTTCTGGAGCAGCCGTATGACCACTCTGCTCCGCTCCATAAGGGCCCAACAGACCTTGAAGCCTATTTTCGGAGCGTATTTACGGGCTGATGCGGTTTACCTTTCGCGCCGGTTAGGGGTAAGTGCGCGGAACGATCCAGCCACGAGGACCCGATGATCCGTCTCGACACCATCAGCAAGCATAACGGCCAGCGCCTGATTTTCATTGAAGCCTCAGCTGCCTTGCAGAAAGGGGAGAAAGTCGGTCTGGTCGGGCCCAATGGGGCGGGGAAATCCACGCTGTTCCGTATGATCACCAAGCAGGATGAGCCCGATGAAGGGCAGGTGCTGATTGATCGCGGCGTAAGTATCGGCTTTTTCAGTCAGGATGTGGGGGAAATGGCCGGACGCACCGCTGTTGCGGAAGTGATGGCCGGTGCAGGCCCCGTAGCGGAGGTTGCCGCAGAACTGGCTGAACTGGAAACGGCCATGGCGGACCCGGAGCAGTTTGATCAGCTTGAGAGTATTATTGAACGCTTTGGTGAGGTTCAGGCCCGTTTTGAAGATCTGGGCGGCTACGCGCTGGAAGGCAAGGCGCGTGAAGTGTTGCACGGCCTTGGTTTCAGTCAGGAAATGATGGATGGCGATGTGGGCGCTCTTTCCGGCGGGTGGAAAATGCGCGTGGCACTGGGCCGTATTCTGCTCATGCGCCCTGACGTGATGCTGCTGGACGAACCAAGCAACCATCTGGACCTTGAAAGCCTGATCTGGCTTGAGCAGTTTCTGGCGGGTTACGATGGGGCGCTGCTCATGACATCGCATGACCGTGCGTTCATGAACCGTATCATCAACAAGGTGATTGAAATTGATGGCGGAAACCTGAACAGCTTCTCTGGCGATTACGAGTTTTATGAACAGCAGCGCGCCCTGAACGAGAAGCAGCAGCAGGCGCAGTTTGAGCGCCAGCAGGCCATGCTGGCCAAGGAAGTCAGCTTTATTGAACGCTTCAAGGCGCGGGCTTCGCACGCTGCACAGGTGCAGAGCCGCGTGAAAAAGCTGGAAAAAATTGACCGGGTGGAGCCGCCAAAACGGCGTCAGACCCTCAGCTTCGAGTTTCCACCTGCGCCACGCTCAGGGGACATCGTGGCCAATTTCCAGGGTGTGGACAAAAGCTATGGCAGCCGGGTTATTTACAAGGGGCTTGATCTGCTTATCCGCCGGGGTGAGCGCTGCTGTATTCTGGGGGTGAACGGGGCTGGTAAATCCACGTTGCTGAAGCTGGTGGCGGGCACCACCAAGCCTGATGCAGGTACGGTAACCATCGGCAGCAACGTGAAAATGGGGTATTTTGCCCAGCACGCCATGGATCTTCTGGATGGAGATCTGACAATTTTTGAAACGCTGGAACGGGCCTTTCCTCTGGCCAATCAGGGTTCGTTGCGTGCTCTGGCCGGAGGCTTCGGCTTCTCTGGTGATGAAATTGAAAAATATTGTCGCGTGCTGTCAGGCGGTGAAAAGGCCCGACTGGTCATGGCCCTGATGCTGTATGATCCGCCAAACTTTCTGGTGCTGGATGAGCCCACCAACCATCTGGACATGGCAACCAAGGAAATGCTGATTACCGCGCTTGGCAATTATGAAGGCACCATGCTGTTTGTCTCCCATGACCGGCATTTTCTGGCGGCTCTCTCCAATCGGGTTCTGGAAATCACGCCGGAGGGTATTCACCAGTATGGTGGTGGCTACACGGAGTATGTGGCGCGCACCGGGCAGGAAGCCCCCGGCCTACACGCCTGATGGAGCATGATATCTTTTCTTGCTTCTGTAGCAGGGAAAGGTGATCCTCAGCACAATGTGGAACGAGCCCTATCTTGAAACCTGTTGCCGCTCTGCCCTGCATCGGCTGTGTCTGGCCGGATCAGTGGGGCGCCCGACAGGGCTGCGGGATGATCCGTGCCTGAAGCGCATGACGGAGATGGGCTTTGTGCACCAGACTCCAGAAGGCCGCTTTTTTGTGACGGATGAAGGTGCGGCCCGCCATACCAGCGAAGTGCTGAAAATCGCGCAGGCGCTTCCTCATCACCACGATACCCGTAAAGCCACGCCTTCAGAACGATGATTCGCCCCGAAGATGTGTGGCAGGCGCTGGATTCTCTGGCGCTGGAACGGGGGCTTACGCCTTCTGGCCTTGCACGCGCCGCCGGATTGGATGCCACAACCTTTAATCCGTCACGTCGGGTTGGGGCCAATGGGGCAGTGCGCTGGCCCGCGATGAACAGTCTGCTCAGGGCGCTTGCCGTGCTGCGTGTTTCACTCAGCACATTCGGGCAGCAGCTGGAACGGGGCGAAGGTTCGGCGGATCAACGCCAAACGGTTCATCGCATGCGGAGTCTGCCCCTGTCTCGCTTGAAAGGGGCCGGGCTTTTCAATGAAGCGGGTCATCCTGCCGGGCTGGAGTGGGAAGATATCACTCTGCCGGGCGCTGCTCCCTTGGGCGCGTATGCGGTGCGGATTGATACAGACCGCATGGAGCCCATTTTGCGCGAAGGCAGTTCTCTTGTCGTGATGCCTGACCTACCACCCCGATGGTCTGATCGCGTTCTAATGGTTCGGTCAGATGCGGAGCCGGTGGTCGGTATATGGGATGGACAGTTCCCTCCCGGTATTATGCCCTTCGGCGGGAATGGGCCGTTTTCTCCCTCGAGCACTGTTCAGGAGGTGGCTTCCAGATGGTCAGGCGAGGAGGGAGTTGGAGATGATGTGCCTTTGTCTTTCGGTTCGGAGGGCAGTTCAGAGGTGGGGGCAGGGGACGCTCAAAACCCAAACCGCGTGCTGGTGCCAGACCATGCGGAGGGAGTGTGGGTGCAGCGTATTATCATGGTGACGGTATAGCGTAGCCCCACTGGCGGACGCTGGAAGCACGAGCCTCCGCAGGTGTGCTGAAAAATTTACAGCAAAACAGGGGCTGGGCCGCGTGGAACTGGCTGACTTTTGTCTCCGTATCGCTTAAAGGGGGCATCATGACCGACACACCTCTTTCGCTCATCCGCAATTTCTCGATCATCGCTCATATTGATCATGGGAAATCGACTCTGGCTGACCGCCTGATTCAGGCTTGTGGAGCGCTGACCGCCCGCGAGATGACCAATCAGGTGCTCGACAACATGGATCTGGAGCGCGAGCGCGGGATCACCATCAAGGCGCAGACCGTAAGGCTGACCTATCCAGCCAAGGATGGGAAAACCTACGTGCTGAACCTGATGGACACGCCCGGACACGTGGACTTCGCGTATGAAGTCAGCCGGTCTCTGGCCGCGTGTGAAGGCTCCCTGCTGGTGGTTGATGCCTCACAGGGCGTAGAGGCGCAGACACTGGCCAACGTGTATCAGGCCATTGACGCCAATCATGAAATTGTGCCGGTGCTGAATAAGGTGGATCTGCCTGCAGCAGAACCGGAACGCGTGAAGGCGCAGATTGAAGAAGTGATCGGCATCCCGGCTGATGATGCTGTGGAAATTTCAGCCAAGACCGGCCTGAATATTGAAGGCGTGCTGGAAGCCGTTGTCACCCGCCTGCCGCCGCCCACGGGCGATGCTGAAAAACCGCTTCAGGCCATGCTGGTGGATAGCTGGTATGACCCGTATCTGGGCGTGATCGTGCTTGTCCGTGTCAAGGAAGGTCGCCTGCAGAAGGGCATGAAGATGCGCATGATGTCCAGCGGCGCTGTGCATCAGATTGATCAGGTGGGTGTGTTCGCCCCGCGCATGATGGCAGTGGAAAGCCTCGGTCCGGGCGAGATGGGTTATATCAACGCCGCCATCAAGACCGTGGCCGACTGTAACGTGGGTGACACCATTACGGATGATCGTCGCCCGGCGGCAACTGCTCTGACAGGCTTCAAGCCCTCCATTCCGGTGGTCTGGTGTGGTCTGTTCCCCATTGTGGCAGATGATTTTGAAAAGCTGCGGGATAGCCTCTCCAAACTGCGCCTGAATGATGCCTCCTTCCATTATGAGGCAGAGACATCAGCGGCGCTGGGTTTTGGCTTCCGCTGCGGCTTCCTTGGCCTGCTGCATCTGGAAATCATTCAGGAGCGGCTTTCTCGCGAGTTCGATCTGGATCTGATCGCTACGGCACCGTCCGTGGTGTATCACATCACTCTTACCAACGGGCAGCAGGAAGAGCTGCACAACCCGGCGGATATGCCTGATCTGTCCCTGATTGAGCGGATTGATGAACCGTGGATCAAGGCGACCATCATGGTGCCGGATGAATATCTGGGCGCGGTGCTGACATTGTGTACAGAACGGCGTGGTGTGCAGGTGGACCTCACGTATGTGGGCAACCGGGCTATGGCGGTTTATCGTCTGCCGCTGAACGAAGTGGTGTTCGATTTTTATGACCGCCTGAAGTCCCTGACCCGCGGTTACGCCAGCTTTGATTACCAGATGGATGGGTATGAGGAGAGCGATCTGGTGCGCATCTCCATTCTGGTGAATCAGGAGCCTGTGGATGCTCTTTCCTTCATTGCGCATCGGTCTGCCGCAGAAACCCGTGGCCGCGCGATCTGTGCCCGCCTGAAAGATCTGATCCCGCGCCAGTTGTTCAAGATCGCCATTCAGGCTGCCATTGGCAGCAAGGTGATTGCGCGTGAAACCATCGGCGCACTTTCCAAGGATGTGACGGCCAAATGTTATGGCGGTGATATCTCCCGTAAGCGCAAGCTGCTGGAAAAACAGAAGGAAGGGAAAAAGCGCATGCGGCAGTTTGGTAAGGTGGAAATCCCGCAAAGCGCCTTCCTCGCCGCACTTAAGATGGATGGCTAAGGGCGCTCTTTTGCCTTTCTCGTCAGGCCTTATGCAGAGAGGGAGAGCCTCTTCCGCATAAGGCGTACTTGATCCGTCCTGTTTCCGAGCTTATGTCGGATGGCATTCTGCCGGAGTTGTTAACCCAGCCATGAACAGCACAGCGCCTCTTGATGTTGGCGATCATCCTCACATCACCTTCCCGCAAGGGCTGGATCTTGAATGTGGGGTGCATCTCGCTCCGATCGATGTTGCTTACCGTACCTACGGCACCCTTTCAGAAAAGCGCGATAACGCCATCATGGTGTGTCATGCCTTTACGGCGGACCAGTATGTGGCGGAAACCCACCCGCTGACAGGCAAGCCTGGCTGGTGGACGCGCATGGTGGGGCCGGGACTGCCGATTGATACCAACCGCTTTTTTGTTATTTGCACCAACGTGCTGGGTGGCTGCATGGGCAGCACAGGGCCGCGGTCAGTGCGTTCGGATGAAAAAGGCGACGGCGTTGAGCGCTGGGGCACGGATTTTCCCCCCATCACCATTCGGGACATGGTGCGCGCGCAATATATGCTGGTGCGGCATCTGGGCATTGAACGTCTGTTTGCCGTGGTGGGCGGCTCAATGGGCGGCATGCAGGTGCTGGAATGGGCCGTGACCTATCCGCACATGATGCTGGCCGCGATGCCTATTGCGACGTCTCCGTTTCATTCCGCACAGAATATTGCGTTCAATGAAGTGGGACGGCAGTCCATTTTTGCTGATCCGGACTGGTATGGCGGCCGCTACTGGGAGCATGGCGTGGTACCCGCACGGGGCTTGGCCGTGGCCCGCATGATGGCGCACATTACCTATCTTTCAGAGGAAGCGTTGACCCGCAAGTTCGGTCGGCGAGTGCGCAAGGACCCGTCCAACGCGGAAGCGCCAGAGGCCTCCCTCTCCATGTTCAGTGATATCTTTGAGGTGGAATCTTACCTCCGTTATCAAGGATCTGCCTTTGTGCGGCGGTTTGACGCCAATTCCTATCTCACTATCACGCGGGCCATGGACTGGTTCGATCTGGCCGCCGAACATGATGGGGAACTGCCCGCTGCTTTTGCAGGAACCCCGGTGCGGTTCTGTGTGGTGTCCTTCACGTCTGACTGGCTGTTTCCGACCTCAAGTGCTCGCTATCTGGTGCGGGCTTTGAATCAGGCTGCCGCCAACGTTTCCTTTGTGGAAATCGATACAGACAAGGGGCACGATTCCTTTCTGCTGGATGAACCGGATTTTGACCGCACGGTACGCGGTTTTCTGTGTGGTGTTGCCGAACATGCGGGACTGCGCTGATGCGTCTTGACCAACGGCTGATTGCCGAAATGATTGAACCGGGAACCCGTGTGCTGGATATTGGCAGCGGAGACGGTACGCTGATTGATCATCTGTTCCGGCTGCGGGGCTGTGATGCGCGTGGCATTGAAATTGACATGCGTGAGGTGACGCGTTCCGTGGCGCATGGATTGCCCGTGGTGCACGGCGACGCCGACCACGATCTTGCGCATTATCCCGATGGTGGGTTTGACTATGTGGTGTTGCAGCGGACGTTGCAGGCTGTGGAGCGTCCGCGTGAGGTGCTGCGCCAGATGTTGCGCATTGGCCGACACGCTATTGTCTCCTTTCCCAATTTTGGCCATTGGCAACTGCGGCTGATGCTCTTGTTCAGCGGGCGTATGCCCATGACAAGCGTGTGGCATACGCCTTGGTATGAGACACCGAACATTCACCCTTGTACCATTCGGGACTTTCTGACCCTGTGCCAGGAAGAGGGCTATTGTGTTCAGCAATGGATGGCTGTGGATGAGGACGGGGAGCGCGCGCCATGGAGGCGCTCCATCCGACTGGCCAATCTGTTTGGTGAGCAGGCCTTGTTCCTGCTGGGGCGCAAAGAGGATTGTGAGCCGGAAAAACCAGCGCGCCGAAGGAAATAATGTGGCTTTTGCTGAGAGCCGAAGAACGCAGGCGGTCACATAAAATGGCCGGATTTTCAGCAATTAACTGTGTCCCGTGCCATTGGCCTAACGTTTCTTCATAAAGGTTTCGTCTTGATCAGTCGGCGATTGGAGGGGACTAAAAACCCCTTTTCCTGATCGCGATGATCATGCGCTATCGAGAGCGCAATGGGCGGAAAATCCTGAATGGGGATGTTCCGACTCCCCAAATTTATGGTGAATCGCGAGTGATTTCGCCTCCTTATTTCATCGCTTTTGAGGCAGGTTTCTGTGGTGTTGCAGAGGGAATGGCCCCACTTATTTCTGCATGGAATCTTACGGTCTTGTAAAAAAGAGACGGGTAACGTTTCTGCCTGCTCAAGTTTCTTCTTAAAAATTTGTTAGGTTCTTCAGAAATAAGAGAGCTTTTTATTCCAACCCTGTTTCCCGTTATTTTGGAAACTTCGTTTCAGATGTCTAAAGATTTTGCAGAGTAGCTATTTTTTATGTTAAAATAAATAACACATAAAAAGAAAAGAGAGGACAGCATTAAGAAGCTTCTTTTCGGACCAAATTGGTACGGAAGGCTTGCAGGACCAGAAAAGTCCGCTTATATACTGAACGGCGAGGGCAGAGTTTTCAAAAAGATTTCCAGAAAATGAACGACACTGCCGCCATTTGTTACAAAAAGTTCATGCGTGCACGTGTGCGGCTGTTTCTGCTCAGAGATAGGCGGGTGTGTAGGCTGAAATTCAAGGTGCGCAACTGAAAAGGGGTGGTTTCGTCTCGTTTTTCAGGCAGCACGAAGAGGTTTTCGCCCTGATGACTACGTTTTCCGATCTGAAGCTTGCCGAGCCCCTGCTGAAGGCGCTGGCCGAGGAGGGGTATGAAAACCCCACCCCCATTCAGGCTCAGTCCATCCCTCATTTGCTGGCCGGGCGTGATCTGCTTGGTCTCGCCCAGACCGGCACCGGGAAGACGGCGGCTTTTGCTCTGCCGATTCTGGACCATCTGCTGAAGAACCCCAAACCTGCGGGCCCTAAAAAAGCACGCGTTCTTATTCTTGCCCCCACGCGTGAACTGGTTTCCCAGATCAGTGAGAGCTTCAAGGCTTATGCGCGCCACATGAAATTCACGCAGGCCGTGGTTTTTGGTGGTGTTGGGCAGGGGCGGCAGGTTGAAGCCATGCGCCGTGGTGTGGATGTTCTGGTGGCGGCTCCGGGCCGTCTGCTGGACTTGATCGGCCAAGGTTATATTGATCTTTCCGCACTGGAAGTGCTGGTGCTGGATGAAGCAGACCGCATGCTGGATATGGGGTTTGTGCGCGACATTCGCCGTATCATGACCTTCCTGCCCGCAAAGCGGCAGACGCTGCTGTTCTCTGCCACCATGCCGCGCAGCATTGCCGATCTGGCCAGCTCGCTGCTGCATGATCCTGCAAAGGTGGAAGTAACGCCGCCCTCCAGCACGGTGGATCGCATCCAGCAGGCTGTGATGTTTGTGGATGGGTCAAACAAGCGCGATGCGCTGCTGACACTGGTGGAATCTCCCAAAGTGGTTCGGGCCGTGGTGTTCACGCTCATGAAGCATGAAGCCAACAAGGTTGCGGAATTCCTCAACAAAAACAGTATCGTGGCGGAAGCTATTCACGGCAACAAATCCCAGGGTGCACGTGAACGCGCCATGAAGGGGTTCCGGGCTGGCAGCGTGAAAGTGCTGGTGGCAACGGATATCGCTGCCCGCGGGATTGACGTGGATGATGTCAGCCACGTCTTTAACTACGATCTACCAAATGTGCCGGAAAGCTACGTTCACCGTATTGGCCGTACGGCGCGTGCGGGGCGTGATGGCTGGGCCGTTTCCTTCTGCGATCCAGAACAGCGGGCATGGCTGCGGGATATCGAAAAGACGATCGGCAAGTCCATTCCGGTGGTGCGTGATCATCCGTGGCACTCTATGGAAGCTGAGAATTCCACCATGCGTCCGCCGGTGCTGGGTGGCGGTGGCCGTGGTCGTGGTGGCCCACCGCGCGGTGGTGGCGGTGCAGGCCGTGGCCGTGGTGCTCCGCCGCGTGGGGCAGGTGGTCGCTCAGGTGGCGGTCGTGCTGCCGCAGGTCGCGCTCACTAAATAAAGCGTCACAGGCTTGTAGGCTGTGGTAGTAAGGAAGCCGCTCAGGGAAACCCGAGCGGCTTTTTTCATGCTGGGTATTCTATTTTAGAAAAAGGCTCTTTCTACTTTACTGACGGATCTAGTCGGAGCGAGACGGGGCAGTGGTCTGAGAGCGCAGCCGGGTCTGCTGGTTGATACATTAGAACGCGCAGTGAATTTTTTACTTCCCAGTGCGTGGCAGGGCCGCCCAGAAGAATGTGGTCAATAAAATACGTGCCGCCTTCGCACGGGTTGGCTTGCCCGGCAGTGCTTAAACGAAGTGGCCCACTTTGCAGAATGCTGAGAAAAAATGGGTCGTGAACGGTTAGGCGGCGGTTGAAATCTCCCATAACCAAGAAGGCATCATTCGCTTTTTGTCGGGCGCTAATCCAGTTTCCAAGAGCCTTAAATTGCAGCACGAGGGTGGGGCAGGCATGTTTTCTGTCTTCAGGCGGGTTATCCCAACATCCCGTTTTCAGGTGCAGAACCAGTAGGCGCAAGACAGTGGAACCCTCATGCACTGTCAGGTCAAGTCCACTGCGCAGCGGATGGACTGTTCCGGGTATGGAAACAGCAATATCCGTTACATCCGGGTTGCGGGTAACGGTCAGGCCTTTGCGGATAGCTGCGCCCGTATGCTGGGCAATGGGGTCGTTGGAGAGAAAAAGCTGATAGCGTGAGGCTGGAAAAACACGGCTCAGGGAGGAGATGCCATCCACTTCCTGCACCCCAATAATATCAGCATCAAGCGCGTCCGCATAACCGGCTAATGCTGTGAAATCGGTGGCTGATCGATGAGGAATATCCGAAGGCAGTGGCTGTGTGGGCGGCTGGAGGTTGTCCACGAGCCAGTCCATGTTCCACGTGGCGATTTTTAGCGGGTGTGCGGAGGCAGAGGTCCCGCTTATCAGGGAAATACCCAGCGCCCCGGCCAGTAAAAATTTATAAACAGGATAGAAACAAGTGTGGCGGAGCCGAAGCCCCGCCTTGGTGTAGCGGTTGGGGTGAAGCCTGTTATCAGGCGACTTCGCTTTCCAGTCGGCTGATTGTTTCCGGGATGGAAACGGTAGTGCGTGTCTGTTCATCCAGAATGCTGATTTCGCCTGAGCCGATGTCATAGAACCAGCCTTGCAGGAAGAGTGTCCCGCGCGCCAGCCCGGCCACAACAGCGGGGTGTGTTTTCAGGTGTGCAATTTGAAGCAGCACGTTGCGTTCAGAAAGAGTGCGCACATTGGCAGGGCCAGCATCTTCTGCCTGAAGTTCCCCCATGGAGGCGCGAGCAGCTTCCGCGTTGCGCAACCACGTGGCAACGGTGGGCATACCGTCCAACCCACTCTTTTTGGGAGCAAGCAGGGCTTTCATCGCGCCGCAATCAGAATGGCCACACACAATAATGGCGGACACGCCCAAGCCCAGAACGGCATACTCAATGGCGGAGGAAACGCCACCCAGCATCTCGCCATAGGCGGGAACAATATTGCCAATATTGCGCAGAATGAAGAGATCTCCCGGTTCGGTCTGGGTGATCAGGTTTGGGTTGATCCGGCTGTCCGCACAGGCAATGAAAAGGGCATCGGGAGATTGGCCGCTCGCCAGGGAGGCGAAAAGCTTCTCCTTTGCCGGGAACACCTCGGTATTGAAATGTTCAACGCCACGAAGAAGCGAAACGAGGCTGGATCGGGCTTCAGAACATGTGGGCATATAAGCGGCTCCAAATTAAAGCAGTCAGAGAAATCTCTATCACCATTACGTATGGCAACATACTAGAGTTGCTTTAAACGCATGGCACTCCATAATTTTCCCCGCTTCTGAAATTTTTTTAAAGAAGGAGAGAAAAATAATTAAATCAATGGTTTGAAGAGTCTGACATGTTGAAAAACAAGCTTCAGCAGAGACATGCCCCCTTAAAAATGTGCGAGCATGTCTCCGTGAGAGACCTATTTCGGGCCTAGATGAAGTTTAGGTCAGGGGGTCTTCCTCTTCCGGCTCGCTCAGTTGGTCTGCCGGGTGCCGAACAGGAGGCGCCGCCGTGCGGGTGCGGATTGGGGCTTCCGTCTGGCGGCGGGTAAAGTTTGCGCCCAGTGTTGCCAGTTCAAGGAAGTTATCGGCCTGTCGGCGGAGATCATCTCCAATCAGCGGTGGGCTGGAGCGCATGGAAGAAACCACGGAAACGCGAGTGCCCTGCCGCTGCACGGCTTCAACCACGCGGCGGAAATCGGAATCACCAGTAAAAAGAATAGCGTGATCAATATGAGGGGCCATTTCCATCATATCGACGGCAATCTCTATTTCCATATTCCCTTTTACGCGCCGCTTGCCGGTTGCATCGGTAAATTCGCGCGCGGGCTTTGTGACCAGAAAATAGCCATTATAAGACAGCCAGTCCGTCAGGGGCTTAAGGGGGGAGTAATCCTCGGTATCAAGAATGGCAGCGTAATAATACGCGCGGATAACGTGTGTCTTTGAGGCAAAGAAATCTAAAAGTTTTTTATAATCGACATCAAAGCCCAAGCTTCTTGAGGTAGAATAAAGGCTGGAACCGTCAATAAAAAGACAGGTTCTTTCATCTTTTTTCAGATTCATTTGGTGGTCGTCCTTTAATATATAACCCAAAGGTATTGTGAAATTTCGTTAAAATTGGGGCCAGGTTCGGACACAAAACACTTGGCGCTGCATAACTATACTGCTGATTGCGGAAAAAGATATATCACCGAACATGAAATTCTGGAAGGGTGCTGAAATGGTACTGATTGCAGTGGGGGCTAATCTGCCCCTTGGTGGGCAAGCCGCGTTAGAGACATGCCGTAAGGTGGTTGAAACGTTGCGTGCCCTCCCTGGGTTGCATGTTGTAGCAG
This sequence comes from Acetobacter tropicalis, assembly GCF_030644465.1. Lineage (NCBI taxonomy): Bacteria > Pseudomonadati > Pseudomonadota > Alphaproteobacteria > Acetobacterales > Acetobacteraceae > Acetobacter > Acetobacter tropicalis. The sequence goes on from NZ_JAUYUW010000001.1 coordinate 2,939,365, forward strand.
TATCTCATTGGTATGAGAGTGCGCCCGTGCCGCCATCCGGGCAGCCGCCTTATGTAAATGGGGTGGTGCGGGCCACGACCACGCTTACACCGGATGCCCTGCTTGCGGCTTTGCAACAGATTGAACTGGATTTCGGGCGGGAGCGCTCCGTGCGGAACGCCGCACGGACACTTGATCTGGATATCATTGCATTTGGGGCGCTGTGTCAGGATGTGTCTCATCTTATCCTGCCGCATCCACGGGCGCATGAACGTGCGTTTGTGCTGCTTCCCCTGCGCGATGTCATGCCGGAATGGGTTCATCCTGCTACGGGGCAGATGCTGGAGGCATTGCTGGAAAGGGTTTGCGGGCAGGAAATCCGGCAAATTCAGGAATAGCCCCTTCCTTGTGGCGGGGGGATGAGGTAATATGATCTTTCTATATTTTGTAGCTGAATTGTCTGGAGGCTCTTCGTAATGGCCCGCGTCACCGTCGAAGACTGCGTAGAGAAAGTCCCGAACCGTTTTGAGCTGGTGCTGTACGCGGCCCAGCGCGCCCGTAATATCTCTCGTGGTGAAGAGCTTACCATTGACCGTGATAATGACAAGAATCCGGTTGTGGCGCTGCGCGAAATTGCTGACGAAACGGTCAAGCTTCCTGATCTGCGCAATGATCTGATCCGTTCTCAGGCCCGTGAGCCCGAACCCGAACCTGTGGATGAAGAAGTGCAGGATCTGGTGCCGACTGAGCAGAACATCTTTGGTCTGCAGGAAGTGTCCCCTGAAGAAGAAGCCGCTGATGATGCTGGCGCTATTGAAGCAGCTCTGAGCGGCCGTGCACGTCGGTAAGCGCGTGTGACGCAGGCAGGGTGCGAAAATCAAACAGGGGCGGTTGTCCCTGTTATAGAGGCCGGAAGGCCAGATGCTCCGCTGCCTGCTGTGGTAAAGAATGATGAGACGACTTCCACTGCGCCAGAAAAAGGGCGCGGTGATGTAAATTGTGAGCGGCTGGTCAATGTGGTGCGGGACTATGCTCCTGCGGCTGATGCTGACTTGATTCGCCGTGCCTTTGCTGTTGCGAAAAAGGCCCATGACGGGCAGCTTCGGGACAATGGTGATCCTTATATAACGCACCCTCTGGCCGTTGCCATGATTTTGGCCGGCTTTCGTCTGGATGTACCCTCCATCCTGACGGCGTTGCTTCACGATACCATTGAAGACACCGGCGTAACGCAAGATGAATTGCGGGCGCAGTTTGGGGATACTGTCGCCGATCTGGTGGATGGTGTTACCAAACTGACCCGGTTGGAGCTTCAGTCCGACCGTACCAAGCAGGCGGAAAATTTCCGCAAGCTTGTGCTCGCCATGTCCAAGGATATCCGCGTTCTGCTGGTTAAGCTTGCGGATCGTCTCCACAACATGCGTACGCTGCATTTTGTGGAGCGCGTGGACCGTCGCCAACGCATTGCGCGGGAAACGCTGGATATTTATGCTCCCCTTGCCGAGCGTATCGGTATGGATCGGGTTAAGACCGAGCTTCAGAACCTCTCCTTCGCCCAGCTTGAGCCTGAAGCAGATGTCACCATCCGGGCGCGTCTGAACTATCTGCGCGGTCAGGGTGCGGATGTGATTGAGGAGGTACGGCGTGAATTGCTGCGCCTGTGCCATGAGGCTGGCCTGAAAAACGTCCATGTTTCAGGGCGGGAGAAATCTCCCTATTCCATCTGGGAGAAAATGCAGCGCCGGAATGTGGCGTTTGAGCAGCTTTCAGACATCATGGCTTTTCGCGTGATCGTGGAAACGCGGGAAGATTGTTACATGGCGCTGGGTGCCGTGCATGCCGCCTATCCCGTTATTGCTGGCCGCTTCAAGGATTATATCTCAACCCCCAAGGCCAACGGATATCAGAGCCTTCACACGGGGGTGACGCTGCGGTCTCCGCGTAACCAGAAGATAGAAGTACAGATTCGTACGTCTGCCATGCATGATGTGGCAGAAAACGGGGTGGCCGCGCACTGGGCTTACAAGGAAGGCACGGCAGAGGATGAAAGCGGTCCCGCCAGCTTCCGGCGTCCGCGCTGGGTGCAGGATCTGCTCGAAATTCTGGAAGCCTCCTCCGCGCCAGACGAATTTCTCGAAAACACCAAGCTCGAACTCTATCAGGATCAGGTTTTCTGCTTCTCCCCCAAAGGGCAGCTTATCTCGCTGCCGCGTGGAGCGACGCCCGTTGATTTTGCTTACGCCGTGCATAGCCAGATTGGGGATTCCTGCGTAGGCGCCAAGATCAATGGTCGCCTGATGCCGCTGCGGCATGAATTGCAGAACGGAGATCAGGTTGAAATCATGACCGCGCGCGGTGGGGCTCCGTCCCCATCGTGGGAACGGTTTGTGGTTACGGGGAAGGCCCGTGCGCGTATCCGCCGGTATGTGGCGGCCCAGCAGCGCCAGACCTATCTGGATGGCGGGCGTGCGGCTCTGGCCAAGGCCTTCCGGCAGGAAGGGGTGGATGGTTCCGAAAAAGTTATTGAACCCATCCTGAAAGGGCTGAAGCAGAGTTCCTTGCAGGATCTGTACGTTGCCGTTGGCAATAACAATCTGAGTGCGCGGGATGTGGTGTATGCGGCCTATCCAGAACTGCGTCGGGCCACCCGTGCGCCGCGTATGGTGCCGGGTCTTCCTGGTGTTCTGGGCACGGCAGGGCCTCGGCCGCGCTCGCCAACACCCTCATCCGGGGGCGGTAGTCGGCGTTCGGGTGGTAGTATTCCTCTGCTGGGGCTGGGTCCCGGTGTGGCAGTGCATTTTGCAGCCTGCTGTCATCCTCTGCCAGGAGACCGGATTGTGGGGGTGGTTGCAACGGGCAAAGGCGTAACGGTTCACACCCGCACCTGCCAGACATTGGAAAGCTTTGCCGCTACTCCGGAACGCTTTCTGGATGTGGATTGGGATTATGACGCCATGGCCCGTGTTGGGGCGACGGAAATGCGGGTGGGGCGTATTTCAATCGTGGCGGAAAACGAGCCTTCAGTTCTGGCTACCATTACCAACGCCCTCTCCAAGAGTGACGCCTCGATGGTGAACCTCAAGATTGTGCATCGGCAGTTGGATTTCATGGAAATTCTGGTGGATGTGGAAGTGCGTGACCTGCGGCATCTTTCTTCTGTTATTGCAGGATTGAGGGCGGCGTCCGGTATTGCGCAGGCCGACAGGGCCCGCTCATGATGCGCCGGGTGGTCTTTAATCGGAGCGTGGTGGCATGACGGTTGTTGCAGCAGGGGTGGACCTGTGTGACATGCGCCGGATTGAAAAAGCGATAGACCGGTTTGGGGACCGCTTTCTGGAGCGTGTTTTCACGCCTACGGAGCGGGCACGGGCGGAGCGTCGGTCCGGGCAGGCCCGGATTGGGGCGTATGCCAAACGCTGGGCCGCCAAGGAAGCTTGCGCCAAGGCGTTGGGAACTGGGTTTGCTCAGGGTGTGGCGCATAGTTTGATCGGAGTGGAAAATCTGCCTTCAGGGCAACCTACCTTGGTGTTGGCAGGGGCGGCCAAACTCCGCCTTGCTGCGCTCATCCCGGCCGGAAGCAGCCCGCATCTGGTATTGAGTATGACGGATGAACCCCCTTATGCTTTTGCCGAGGTGATTATCTCTGTCACTCCGGGTTGACATGGGGAAGGGGGCACGGCTTCATCCCTCACGATTTTTCTTTTTAGAACTGATGTAAAACAGGCGATGCAGGACATGACCAAACTGGAACATCCTCCCTCAGAGGCAGGCGTGGATCGTCCCGCATCAACTGGGCAGATTATTCTTGAATATGCGCGTACCATTATTGTTGTGGCACTGGTTGTTACCGTGGTGCGGACTTTTCTGGTGGAATCTTTCGTGATTCCATCAGGCTCCATGATTCCCACTCTTCAGGTGGGTGATTACATCTGGGTTTCAAAATACAGCTACGGGTATTCAAAATACTCGCTTCCTTTTTCTCCTGATCTGTTTGAGGGGCGCCTCTGGTCCGGCACGCCGCATCGGGGGGATGTTGCTATCTTCCGTTTCACCAAAGATACATCTGTTGATTACGTCAAACGGATTGTGGGTCTTCCCGGTGACCATATTCGTGTCACGGCCGGGCATTTGTATCTGAATGACAAGCTCGTGCCCTGTGTGGATGCCCATCCTTACACAGCCGTGGATGAATCTCAGGTTTCCATGGAAGGGGAGGCCTGTGAAGAGCAGCTTCCGGCCAGCGAGGGTTCGGGCGTAGTCAAGCATCAGGTGCTGAAGCTGATGGATGATGGTGCCCAGAACAATACGCCTGATTACGTTGTGCCACCGGGCCATTTCTTCGCCATGGGTGACAACCGTGATGACAGTGCGGATAGCCGCTTCATGGGGGATGGCCCGAAAGATCTGGGTTTTGTGCCGATGGAAAATTTGGTGGGAAAAGCGCAGCGCGTGTTCTTCTCCATCGATTCCGCGCATCCGGCATGGCAGTTCTGGTACTGGCCGGTTGAAGTGCGCTGGGCGCGTTTGTTCCGGAGCGTAATGTGAGCCGCGAACGCACCACTGTGGACCTGCATCCTGCTGCTCAAGCTTTGCAGCAGCGGTTGGGATATCAGTTTGTAAAGCCTGCCCTTTTGCATGAAGCTCTGACACATCGCTCCGCAGCGTATCAGAACGCAGGCGGACGGCGACGTTCCCAAAAGACCAAAGGCGCAGGCTCTAACGAGCGGCTGGAATTCATGGGGGACCGCGTTCTCGGGCTCCTGATGGCAGAATGGCTTCTGGAGCGTTATCCGGATGAGCAGGAGGGGGCCTTAGGGTCCCGGCTGGCGCATCTGGTCTCCAGAAATACTCTGGCGGACATAGCCGAGCGTTTTGAACTGGCGGATTATCTGACGGTTGCGGCGCATGAAGCGCGTGTTGGTGTGCAGGCTACAGCTAGCGTTGTGGCAGACGCACTTGAAGCCGTTCTTGGGGCTGTGTTCCTTGATGGCGGTCTTGATCCGGCTCGTGAAATTGTTCGTCAGGCCTGGAAACCCATGCTTGATGCGCAGGCGCGCCCCCCCAAGGACCCTAAAACCGCGTTGCAGGAATGGGTTCTGGCGCGAGGGCAGGTTCTGCCGGTTTATGAAACAATAGGGGCAGATGGCCCCTCGCATGCGCCTCTGTTTGTGGTGGAAGTCCGCGCAGGTGGTCACAGCGGGGAGGGGCGTGCTGGCAGCAAACGTGCGGCGGAAAGCGCTGCGGCTGCCAGTCTGCTGGAAAAATTGGAAGGCACACGTCATGGCTGAAACAACACGGTGCGGGTTCGCCGCGTTGGTGGGAGCCCCCAATGCGGGCAAATCCACCTTGCTGAACCGCATGACCGGAGCAAAGCTCTCCATTGTCAGCCCCAAAGCTCAGACCACGCGCTTTCGGGTGCTGGGTATTCTCATGCGCGAGCATACGCAGATTCTGCTGGTGGATACCCCCGGTATCTTCCGTCCGCGCCGCAAGCTGGATCGCGCCATGGTGGCGGCAGCCTGGACTGGTTCGGATGATGCAGACATCACGTTGCTGTTGGTGGACGCCAAATCCGGCCTGACGGAGGCGGTGGCAGAAATCATTGATCGGCTGGCCAAGGCCGGACGCAAGATCTGGCTGGTGCTGAACAAGACGGATCTGGTCACACCGGAGGTTCTGCTTCCGCTTACAGCGGCCATTACCGAAAAACTGATTGTTGAACATGTGTTCATGGTCAGCGCGCGGTCTGGCAGCGGGGTGGATGATCTGCTTGATCGTCTGGCGGAAAACCTGCCGGAAGGGCCGTATCTCTACCCGGAAGATGATCTGACAGACCTGCCGGACCGCCTGCTGGCAGCGGAACTGGTGCGGGAGCAGATTTTCATGCAGACGCATGAGGAAGTGCCCTACGGCGCAACGGTCGAGACGGAAAGTTACAAGGAGCGACCGGATGGTTCAGTGCGGATTGACGCGACCATCTATGTCTCCCGTGCAGGGCACAAGGCAATCCTGATTGGTGAACGTGGGCAGAAAATCCGCCAGATTGGTGAGCGCGCCCGCAAGCAGCTTTCGGCTTTGCTGGAACGGCCTTGCCATCTGTTTCTGAACGTGAAGGAACGGTCTGGTTGGGATGAAGAACGCGCCCGTTTGCGCGCGATTGGACTGGATGATGTGCCATAAGGCAGTGCTCCCGGCTTGTGGCCTCGGCGTATGAAGGATAAGAGAAGGCAGCTTGCCCTGCCCCCTAGCTGAGCAGGGCCTAATTTCAGACTAGTACTGCGTGATCGAGGGCCAATGACTGCTTCCACAGGCGAAACGCCAAGCCGCAAACGGGTGTTGCTCAAGGTGTCTGGTGAGGCTCTGATGGGTGACGGTGCCTTCGGGGTTGATCAGAAGACGGTCGAACGGATTGCCAATGATGTGGCAGATGTGGTCCGTGGTGGTGTGGAAGTCTGCCTTGTTGTGGGCGGCGGAAACATTTTCCGTGGTCTGGCCGCAGCCGCCAAGGGAATGGACCGGGCCCAGGGTGACTATGCCGGTATGCTGGCAACTGTTATCAATGCCCTGCTTTTGCAGAATGCGCTTGAGCGGGAACAGATTCCCACCCGTGTGATGTCCGCTATTCACATGTCTTCCATTGCGGAGCCCTATATCCGGCGGCGGGCCGTGCGCCATATGGAAAAAGGACGTGTGGTTATCTTTGCTGCGGGTACGGGCAATCCTTTCTTCACAACCGATACAGCGGCCGCCCTGCGGGCTGCGGAAATGGAATGTGATGTGCTGTTGAAAGGCACGCAGGTTGATGGCGTGTATTCGGCTGACCCCAAAAAAGACCCTTCGGCTGTCCGTTATGACCAGTTGACCTATATGAATGTTCTGGCCAACCAGTTGAACGTCATGGATGCCGCAGCCATCAGTCTGGCGCGCGAAAATAAGCTGCCTATTATTGTTTTCAACATTGGTGAGCCGGGGGCTTTCGGGCGCGTAATGCGCGGAGAAGGGGCCTTTACGCAGATTATTGAAGCTGCCTGATATCTAATCGGGCGGCATGTGTGCTGCTTGCTTGTCTAAGGGGCGGCATAAGAGCCGCCCGGGAAACGGGAGAAACAAACCGTGTCTGATCTGAATGCTCTGATGGACGACCTGACGCGCCGTATGGATGGTGCTCTGGATAGTCTTCGTCGTGATTTTGCTGGTCTGCGCTCTGGCCGCGCCAGTCCGGCTTTGCTGGAGCCTGTGCGTGTGGAAGCCTATGGTGGTGAAGTGCCGCTGACGCAGGTTGGCTCCATTGCTGTGCCAGAAGCCCGTATGCTGACCGTGCAGGTGTGGGACCGTGCCTTGGTAGGAGCAGTGGAGCGCGCTATTCGGGATTCCGGGCTGGGCCTCAACCCGGCTGCTGATGGCCAGATCATCCGCGTGCCCATTCCGCAGTTGACTGAAGAACGTCGTCACGAATTGGCCCGTGCTGCCGCCCGTTATTCTGAAGGTGCAAAGGTGGCTGTTCGTGGCGTGCGACGCGATGGCATGGACAAAACCAAGGGTTTGGAAAAGAAAAGCGAAATCAGTCAGGATGACGTCAAGACGTGGTCTGACGCCATTCAGAAACTGACTGACCAGTATGTGAAAAAAGTTGATGACATGCTGGCCGAAAAAGATCGTGAGATTAAGCAGGTCTGACGTTTGTGGCGTCAGGTTTTCTTTCTCAGACTCCTCTTGGTGGATCAGTGCCGGTAATGTCAGCAGGGAAAACGGACAGTAAGGCAGTTATCCCTGCGCATGTTGCCGTAATCATGGATGGGAACGGGCGTTGGGCCTCCGAACGCGGATTGCCGCGCCTTGCCGGGCATAAGGCTGGGGCTGAGGCTGTTTCGCGGTGTTTGCGGGCGGCCATTCATCGGGGTGTGAGATACCTGACGCTTTATGCCTTTTCTTCAGAAAACTGGCAGCGCGAACCTACGGAAGTTGCCGATCTTACAAGCCTGCTGCGTTATTATCTCCGTCACAAGGTTGCCGAACTGCACCGCGAAGGTGTGCGGATCTGCTTTATTGGAGATCTGGCGCGTTTTGATGTGAGCCTGCGCGAGGAGCTGGCGCGTGCTGAGACCCTCACACGCAATAATGATCGGATCACCTTGCTGCTTGCCCTCTCGTACGGTGGGCGGGGAGATATCGTGCAGGCTGCGCGCAGAGTGGCGCAGGCTGTGCAGCAGGGCGACCTGAAGCCGGAGCAAATTACGGAATCCCTGTTTGCGGGTAAACTCTGGACAGCCGGTGTGCCCGATCCTGATGTTGTGGTGCGCACAAGTGGCGAGTTCCGGCTCTCAAATTTTCTGCTCTGGCAGAGCGCCTATGCGGAACTGGTGTTTCTGGATGTGTTCTGGCCGGATTTCAATGAAGGCCATTTTGCGACCGTTCTGGATACGTACGCCCGGCGAGAACGCCGTTTTGGCGCGCGGCCTTCAGTATGAGTGACGCAGGGAACAACAATGCTTGGCGTGATTTGCGCGTCCGGTTGATTTCCGCCGTGGTGTTGGTTGCGGTGGCCGGTACGGCCATTGGTGTGGGCGGCCTGCTGTATCAAATCCTCATTCTGGGTGTCATGGCGGGTATGGCGGCGGAAGCCGCTACGCTACTGGGTGTTTCCGTAAAATCCTGGCGGGGGATCGTTTACGTGCTCTGGGCGCTGGGTGCGGGGCTTGCTGCGGCAACCGGGCGGTGGGATGCCTTCCCGGTTTTCTGCATTACATCTCTGGTTTTTGGTGCGCCCTTATGTGCCATCATGTGCGTTATTGTGCTCTCTGGTACGGCGTTGCAGTGGTTACGGTTGGGCGGCCTGATGCCCGTTCTGTTTGTTGTCTGTGTTGTTGTGGCAAGCGATAGCTGCGCCTATCTGACCGGACGGCTTGTGGGTGGCCCCAAGCTGGCCCCGAGTATCTCCCCCGGTAAAACACGTTCTGGGGCTGTCGGTGGTCTGGTGGGGGCTGTTCTGGTGGGCTGCCTGATTGCCTTGGTGTCCGGGCAGGGAGGGATTACCACGGCGGCTGTCTGGGCGGCCCTGTTGGGAGTGGCCGCGCAGTCTGGCGATCTGGCCGAGAGTGCCATGAAGCGTGCGCTGGGTGTGAAAGATTCAGGAACCCTGTTGCCGGGGCACGGTGGCCTGCTGGACCGGTTTGATGGTCTGGTGGCTGCTGCGCCCCTGGCAGCTGTGGCGTCCTTGTGTGTGGAGGTGGGCGTGCCATTCTGGCAGGCAGGTCTCCATGCTATATTCGCGGCTCTGGCGGGGAAACTGCCGGGTTAAGGGTGGATCTGGTGGCTGAAGCCGTGCTGGTCAGTGCCGCCATTGTGTGGGTTGGAAAATAAAGACCATGAGAACCGTAACCGTTCTGGGAAGTACTGGCAGTATTGGCTGCTCTACTGTTGATCTGCTTGAGCAGGCACGGGATCAGTACCGGGTGCGGGCGCTTGTGGGTGGAAAAAATGCAACCCGTTTGGCGGAGCAGGCGCTGAGCCTGAATGCGGAGCTGGCCGTGGTAGCGGATGAAGGTGCATTCGAACAGCTTTCAGCACTGTTGAAGGGCAGCAGCACCAAAGTGGCCTGTGGGCGTCAGGCCGTAATTGATGCGGCAGCGCTTCCGGCAGATTGGACCATGGCCGCCATTACCGGCGCAGCGGGGCTTGAGCCTACGCTCGCCTCCGTGCGCAATGGAAATGCCGTGGCGCTGGCTAACAAGGAAGCGCTGGTCTGTGCCGGAGATGTCATGCTCCGTGCCGTGGATGCGGCAGGCGCCACCTTATTGCCCGTGGATTCTGAACATAATGCCGTGTTTCAGGCGATGGCGGATCGTCAGCTTGATCAGGTGGAAAAAATCATTCTCACGGCCTCTGGTGGGCCGTTCCGTAAGGCTTCCGTGGCCGACATGGAAGCGGCTACCCCTGCACAGGCCCTCAAACATCCAACCTGGAGCATGGGCGCAAAAATCAGCATCGATTCCGCCACCATGTTCAACAAAGGGCTGGAAGTGATTGAGGCGGCCCGTATCTTTGGCCTGACAGAAGACCGTATTGACGTGCTGGTGCATCCTCAGTCCGTGGTGCATGGCATGGTGCAATACACGGATGGCAGCCTGATTGCTCAGATGGGATCTGCCGATATGCGGATTCCCATCGCGCATACGCTGGCATGGCCCAAGCGGATGGCCACCACGTCTCCACGGCTTGATCTGGCCACGTATGCCACCTTGGAGTTTTCAGCGCCGGATGAGCAGCGTTTCCCGGCGCTGCGGCTGGCGCGTGAAGCGCTGCGGGCAGGTGGGGCGGCATCGGCTATTCTGTCTGCCGCTAATGAAGTGGCCGTGGAAGCCTTCCTGAACGAACAGATCGGTTTCCTGGATATCGCGCGCGTTGTAGAGCGTGTCATGACCAAGCTGGGAGCGCCTCCCGCCGATACCTTGGAAGCCGTTCTGCACTGGGATGCACAAGCCCGACGCGAAGCCTTGGCTCTGACTCCAGCCCGCGCGGCTTGAGTTCACGCACGTTTGAGCCGATACTCGGATTATCATGATACACGAATACCTGCGTACGCTTGTTTCCTTCGCCTTTGTCCTGGGTGTGCTCGTAACCATTCACGAGCTTGGGCACTATCTGGCAGCCCGCTGGCGGGGGGTGCATGTGGAGGTATTCTCGCTGGGTTTCGGCCCCGCACTCTTCCGCTGGCATGATCGGAGCGGCACAGAATGGCGTATATGCCCTATTCCGTTGGGTGGGTATGTGCGGCCTCATGGGTTTGAAGATCCGGAGGACGCTACGCCGGAACAGAAAGCAGCCTGGATTCCGGGCCGCACATTTCATGATAAGTCCGTTGCGTCACGCGCTATCGTTATTCTTGCAGGGCCGGTTTTCAACTTCCTGCTGGCTATTGTGCTGTTTACCCTACTGTTTTCCACGGCAGGGCAGCCCTCAGTGCGGAACGAGATCGCCTCTGTTGTCTCCAATGGTGCTGCGGCAACCGCAGGCGTACAGCCGGGAGATGTTATCAGGAGAATCGGCACTCATCAGGTTACGGGTGTGGAAGATGTGCAGGGCACGGTTATGGCTGAGCCGGGCGTACAGACCACGCTGACCGTGCGCCGCAATGGGCAGGATGTGGACCTGCCAATCACCATTGGAAGCGTCACGGATTCGGCAAGCGCCAAGCCGCATGGCCAGCTGGGTGTGATGTTTGCAACCGAGGTTGGTAAACCTATGTCCGTGCCACATGCAGTGGTGGCGGGTGTGGAAGAAACCTGGAAGGTTTCCGTGCAGACCTTGCAAGGGGTATGGCAGATCCTGACAGGCCAGCATACGGCCAAGGATCTGGGCGGCCCGCTCAAGATTGCTCAGCTTTCAGGGCAGGTGGCACAGTATGGCTTTGCCAGTCTGCTATCTTTCATGGCTTTGCTTTCTGTAAACCTCGGTCTAATAAATTTATTCCCGGTGCCGCTTCTTGATGGTGGCAGATTGGTTTTTTATGCCATAGAAGCAGTCAGGGGACGTCCGGTTTCAAAACGGATTCAGGAAATCAGTTTTCAGGCCGGGTTTGCCGTTCTTGCGGGTCTGTTCTTGTTTTCAACGTTTAATGATCTGTCCAGCTTTGGATTATTCAAATGGATTGCGTCTCTTGTTGGCTGAATTACAGCAGGGTTGGATCGGAAGAACTTGCGTGACAAGGGTTATATCGGATACGTCCCCCTGCGGGCGGCACAACGGTGGGAGATCGGCTCCTGACTACAGAACGACCCGGATGGAGGGTGGCATATCTTGACGGGTAAGCGTTCAGCCCTGTTTGTTTCTGTCTGCCTTCTTCCTTTCCTTGTTCAGGGAAGCAGTAGTGCATCAGCGGCCGGTAGGGCATCGGCCGCCCAGGCGACTCCACCTGCCGCCGTAACGGCAGAGCGCCATAATCGGTTTACCGCTTCAACCTCTACTCCGGTGCGCCCGGGTGGTGTGATTGAAGATATTCAGGTCACGGGTAATACCCGGATTGAGACCAATACCGTGCTGTCTTACATGGTGGTGCGGCCCGGAGATTCCTTTAGTCAGGATGATCTGGATCGTTCGCTAAAGACACTCTACGCTACAGGTCTGTTCCGCGATGTGACGTTGCGGCGCGAGGGAAACATCCTGCACGTGCGGCTGGTGGAAAATCCCATTGTCAATCGCATTGTGTTTGAGGGCAATCACGCCGCCAAGGATGAAGACCTGCGGAAGGTTATCTCCCTGCGTCCGCGTGCTGTGTTCTCGGCAGAAAATACAGCTGATGATCGCCAGAAAATTCTTGAGGTTTATGCCCAGAAGGCGCGATACGCTGCTGTAGTGACGCCTCAGGTTATCCGTCTGGCGCATAATCGTGTTGATGTGGTGTTCCAGATCAACGAAGGACCGCAGACGCTTATTCGGAAAATTGCTTTTGTCGGTAATAGGGCGTTTGGGGAAGCGCGTCTGTCCGGTGTTGTGTCTTCAAAAGAAACAGCTTGGTACCGCTTTTTCTCGTCCTCTGATGAATATAACCCTGACCGTCTGAAGTATGACGCGGAGCTACTGCGTCGTTTCTATCTCAGTAACGGGTATGTGGACTTCCAGATCAAGAATGCCACGGGTGAACTCTCACCAGATAGAAAATCGTTCTATGTGACGTTCACGATGGATGAAGGCCCGCGTTACCGTTTGGGTAAAGTGGATATTCGTTCCAGTCTGCGCCACGTTCCTGCCAAGTCCCTGCGTAAATACATCGAACTGTTTGCGCACCAGTGGTACGATGGCAAGGCGGTTCAGGATAACGCGACCGACATGGAAGAAACCCTTCAGGCGCAGGGGCATCCCTTTGCCATGGTGCATCCTGAAATTGCCCGAAACCCTGAAAAGGGCGTGGTCAATCTGCTGTTTGATGTGAGCGAAGGGCCGCGCCGTTATATTGAGCGTATTGATGTAAATGGGAACACGGTTACGCAGGATAATGTTATCCGCCGCCAGCTTCCGTTTGCGGAAAGCGATCCGTATACCCCCAGCTACAAAAAATATGCCAAGGCCGCGTTGCAGGATCTAGGCTTCTTCAAGAGTGTTTCCATTGATGAAGCGCCCGGAGCATCACAGGACCGGACAAACGTTGCTGTCAGTGTTGTGGAAAAGCCGACGGGTGAATTCTCACTCGGCGGCGGTTACTCAACAGACGTGGGCGTGATTGGTAATATTGGCCTCAAGCAGCACAACCTACTCGGCACAGGCGTGGACGCGGGTTTGTCTGGCACCATGTCTCTGTGGGAAAAGCAGGCGGATTTTTCGCTGACCAATCCGGCTTTCCTTGGGCGTAACCTGGTTGCCGGTGTGGATATTTTTGGCATCCAGAACAAGTATCAGACCTACCAGAACTATTCAGAAAGCCGGTATGGGATCACACTCCGTATGGGGTATGCCTATAACCGCTATCTGTCTCAATCCTGGAACTACAGCCTTATTCGCCGTAGCGTGGGTGATACGTGGAGTGAGTCCTCCTGGTACATTCTGGATCAGTCCGGTAAGTCTCTTCTTTCCCAGCTCAGCACCAATCTGGTGTATGATACCCGCGATAATCACATGGCACCGCATAGCGGGTACATGGTTTCCGTCGGTGGTGATTTTGCCGGGCTGGGTGGCGATGAACGCTATGTGCGTGGCAAGATCAACGGGGCCTATTACATCCCGCTTGATGACCTGACCAACAGTCATGAATGGACCGCGTCCTTCCGTGCCGGGATGGGCTACATGACGGACTGGGGCGGTGGTCGTCATGATATTATCGATAACTTCTATCTTGGCGGTAACAACCTGCGTGGCTTCCTTGATGGGGGTGCAGGTCCGCGTAGTGTGGGGCAGCCAGGTCACTCCTCTGAAGATCTTTTGGGTGGGCGGTTTATGTATAACGCCTCTGCCCAGTTGAATTTCCCCATTCCGTTCCTGTCTGATATGGGCGTCAAGGGACGCGCCTTTGTGGACTCCGGGAGTGTAGCCGGCCTGCGTGTGCGCCGGAATCTGACAAATCCTGTTACGGATGCCCCCTACTATACGCGTGTAAGTGGTGATACGCTGCGGCCGCGCGTAAGTGCCGGTGCCGGGTTCTCCTGGAAGAGCCCCTTCGGCCTGCTGAACATCGATCTGGGTGTTCCTGTTATGCGTAGCCATAATGACCGTACGCAGCTTCTTCGCTTTGGCTTCGGCCAGCAATTCTGAGGTAATGATGCCCTATTTCTGCAGAAAAGCCGTTTTTGGTGCGGCTCTCCTGTCATTTTCTGTTGCGCTGGCTCCTATGGCCATGGCGCAGAATTCCGGTGGAGGTTGGTTTGTGCCGAAGGCCGCGCAGCAGCCTGCGCCTCCTCCTGCGGCTCATGCGCCTCGCCGTGCGGCACCTGCACCGGTTCAATTGCCTGCACCGCCAGCGGATAGCGGAGAAGCGGATCAAACTCCGCCGGTCCTGCCGCTGCCCCCTATTCCTGCAGCACCAGATCTCCCTAAAGGCGTGGCTCCGCCAACAACCATTATCGGGGTTATCAGTGTTTCCGGCGTGATGCGTCAGTCTTCTGCTGCCATGCAGGTAGAACGTGTTCTGGGCAGCCGTCGTGATGCCTTGGCGCAGGATTTGCAGAAAGAACAGGCTGGTTGGCGTGATGAGCAGCAGAAGCTGCAGGCACAGGCCAAGACCATGACGTCAGACCAGATCCAGACGCGGGAACGCAGTCTTCAGGCCCGTGTCATGAAGGCGCAGCGTGATTTCCGTAATCGGAATCGCATCATTCAGGAAGCCGCTCAGGTTTCTTTGGGGCAGATCGAGCGTGAACTGGTGCAGGTTATTCAGAAAGTGGCCGCATCTCATGGTATGAATCTGGTTCTGCACAGCGAGCAGGTTGCTCTGCATGTGGACGGCCAGGATATTACCAACGAAGTCGCGAAGCAGCTGAACGGTATTCTGCCGGGCGTGTTTATTCCGGAAGCCAATGTGGACCCGGAAGAGCTGGCAAAATCTGGCAAGATGCCGACAACGGCAGACGCAGACCAGCAGCAGGCTGGTTCATCTGAGCCTGCTCCCGTTCCTGCCGCTGCTCCGAAAAAATAAGCATGACAGGGCGGCAGACATCTTCTTCCGGGCCAGCTGATCCCCGGTTTTTCAATCGGTCTGGTCCGTTTGAGGCTCAGGTTCTGGCAGATGCGACTGAGGCCACTCTGCTTCCTCCGCGGGAGGGGGCACTGTCTGTCTCAGGATATACAGGTATTGCGCCGCTTCAGGTGGCTGGCCCGCAGGAGGTCAGCTTTCTGGACAACCGGCGTTATGCTCCGTTGCTGGAAGATACAAAAGCGGGACTGGTTATTGTTGCGCCCGCTTTTGCGGATAAGGTTCCGCCCCACTGTGCCGCGCTGGTTTCAAGCAAGCCTTATCTGGCGTGGTCACGTGTGGCGCGCCTTTTTCACCCCAAAAAGCCTGCACAGCCGGGTGTTCATCCTTCTGCCTGCATTGATACCAGCGCAAGTGTGGACCCATCCTGTGAAATAGGGCCATTTGTAGTTGTTGAAGCCGGTGCGGAAATCGGCCCGGGTTGTATTATCGGTTCCCACGCCGTGGTGGGGCGGGGTGTGCAAATTGGGCAGGATTGCCGAATTGGCAACCATGTTACCGTTTCTCATGCCGTTATTGGGGAACGTGTGATAATTCTGCCCGGCGCACGGATCGGGCAGGACGGTTTTGGCTTTGCAGTTGGGCCAGAGGGCTTTGAAAGCGTGCCACAACTGGGGCGCGTGGTTCTTGAGCATGATGTGGAAATAGGGGCGAATACCACCATAGACCGCGGATCTGTGAACGATACGGTTATTGGTGCGGGCTCGCGTCTCGACAATCTTGTTCAGATCGGCCACAACGCCCGTCTTGGACGGTGCTGCATTGTGGTGTCGCAGGCAGGGATTTCCGGTTCTACCGTTCTGGAAGATTTTGTGACTGTGGCTGCACAGGCTGGCCTGATCGGTCATATCCGTATTGGTGCCAAAGCACGTATTGGCGCGCAGTGTGGCGTAATGTCCGATGTGGAAAGTGGTGCGGATGTTATTGGCAGTCCGGCCATGCCTTTCCGGGAGTTTTTCCGGAATGTTGCAGTGTTGCGCAAGCTGGCCAAGAAAGCGTCCGGATCGGCTGAAGGCGGTTCGGGTAAAGAGTGAACACATGCCGGGCGTTGTCCGGCCGAGCAGGGTGGTCTAGGGGACGTGGAGACGAAACAAGAGTCGCAGCAGGACGTTCAGACAATCGACAAGATTGACGTCAACCGCATTATGCAGGCGATTCCACACAGATATCCTTTTCTTCTGATCGACCGGATGGTGGAAATCGTCCTGGGAGAAGAGGCAACAGGTATCAAGAATGTTTCCGTCAACGAGCCGTTTTTTCAGGGACATTTCCCCGAGCGGCCTGTCATGCCGGGTGTCTTGATTGTGGAGGCCATGGCCCAGACGGCAGCTACCCTTGTGGTTCTGACGCTGGGAAAGGCCTTTGAAGGCAAGCTTGTGTATTTCATGACCATTGAAGGTGCCAAGTTCCGTCGCCCTGTAGAACCGGGTGATCAGTTGCGCATCCATGTGAAAAAAGAGCGTCACCGTTCCAATGTGTGGAAATTCCGTGGTGTTGCCAAAGTCGATGATGTGATTGTGGCGGAAGCTACGTTCAGCGCCATGATCATGGGCTGAATGAAGCGTTTTAGCGCTTTAATTTTTGAGAGAGACGATTTTTGCCCGGAAAACGCCCGCTTTCTGAGGCAAGGCTGCTCACGGTTCATGCGTAAACAGGCGCAGGCGTGGCGCAAGCAGGAGAGGAGCTGAGGTGGTGCACGCTGTAGGAGAAGACAGGGTAGCGGTTATTCATCCGTCTGCCATTGTTGCACCGGAAGCCCGGCTTGGACGTGGTGTGGTGATTGGGCCATGGTGTTCGGTTGGCCCGAATGTGGTGATTGAAGACAATGTGGAACTTATTTCCCACGTTGTGATTGATGGTCATACCCGGTTGGGTGAGGGGTCTCGTTATTTTCCCTTCTGTACTGTGGGTATGGCGCCGCAGGATCTGAAATATAAAGGTGAACCAACCCGCTGTGAGGTTGGCGCCGGAACGGTGGTGCGTGAGCACGTGACCATTCATCGCGGCACGGCAACCGGCACAGGCCTGACGCATGTGGGTCATAACGTATTGATCATGGCTAATGCGCATGTTGCACATGATTGCTGGCTGGGCGATCGCGTTATTATCGTTAACAATGTGGTTATGGGCGGTCACGTCACGATTGAAGATGATGCCCGCGTGATGGGTTCTGCCGCCATCCATCAGTTTGTACGGATTGGCCATGCAGCCCTCGTTGGCGGCGTGGCCGGTGTGGAAGCTGATGTGATTCCCTATGGCAGCGTACTGGGTAACCGGGCGCGTCTGGTGGGGCTGCATTGGATCTGGTTGCGCCGGAATGGGGTGCAATCGGCTGAAATTCATAGGATGCGCAAGGCGTTTTTCACGCTTTATCCAAAGACGGACGAGGACGGTACATTCGCATCGCGCCTAGATGTGGTGCGTCGTGAATTTGGCGATGATGTGCGCGTGCGTGAAATTCTCGACTTCATAGATGGCCCCAGCAAACGCGGATTGGTGCGCGTAGCACGGGGTGACTTCAGCACGGCAGAAACCGAGGGCGCGTGAGCGCACAAACGGGCGCTGTCGGTATTCTGGCAGGGGGAGGCCCTCTGCCAGCCCGTGTTGCCGAGGCGGCTGCGGCTGCGGGGCGTCCGGTTTTTATTCTAGGCTTTGAAGGGTTTGCTGAGCCAGAGGTCATTGCGCCTTGGCCTCATGAAACTGTTCGGCTGGGTGCAGCCGGACGGATGCTCTCTCTTCTGCGTGCTCATGGGTGCACGGATCTGGTGCTGATAGGCCCAATTTGCCGTCCTTCTCTCCGTAGTTTGTATCCTGATGCAGAAGGCGCACGTATTCTCGCAAGGTTGGGGCGCGCCTTGTTCGCTGGGGATGACGGGTTGTTGGCGGCCCTTGTGCGTCTGTTGGGGGAAGAAGGGTTTACCGTTCGTGGCGCGCATGAATTTCTTGCGCAGTCTGTAGCACAACCTGGGGTGCTGGGGTGTATCGTTCCGGATGAACTGGCGAAGGCTGATATCCAGCGCGGTATACAGGTTGTGCAGGCTTTGGGGCGCATGGACATCGGGCAAGGCTGCGTGGTGCAGAATGGCCTTGTATTGGCCGTAGAGGCCATGGAGGGCACGGACCGCATGCTCGCGCGCGCAGGTGAATGCCGTCAGCCGGGTGACGGCGGCGTGCTGGTCAAAATGTTGAAACCTGGGCAGGAAAAGCGTGCCGATATGCCGACCATCGGGCCAGCTACCGTCAGGAATGCTCATGCTGCCGGCTTGAAAGGGATTGCCTTTGAAGCGGGCCACACATTGATGACAGATCGTGAAGCCTGCATTGCCGCCGCTGATCAGGCCGGCTTGTTCCTGATAGCCATTACGCCAGAGTCGTTTTCTGACTGAAACCCGGACCGTCAGCGTGTCCATGGGGTTTTGGAACCTCTGTTTTCAAAAAGTTCATACGGTTTTTTGTGTGAACCATACTGTGTAGAATTCTTTTAGACCGCAGAGCACTGAAGAGAGGACAACCTATGCCCCGTTATTTGCACACCATGGTTCGCGTAAAAAATCTGGATGCCAGCATCGCTTTCTACAAATTGCTGGGGATGCATGAACTGCGCCGTCGGGAAGTGCCGGAAGGCCAGTATACGCTGGTTTTTATAGGATACGCGGATAACGCTGCGGGAGAAGCCGAAATTGAACTGACCTATAACTGGGGCAAGGATGACGGCTACGACGTGGGCACAGGATTCGGACATTTTGCCGTAGGCGTGCCAGATGTTGCCGCTGCCGTAGAAAAGGTGCGGGCTGGTGGAGGCAAGGTGACGCGTGAGGCCGGGCCCGTGAAATTCGGCACGAGTGTTATCGCGTTTGTTGAAGACCCGGACGGCTACAAGATTGAACTGATCCAGCGGCCTGACTGACAATAAGGCCACAGTCTTCGGAGAGCCGTTGATGGGGAAATGCCGCCACTCTCATGGCGGCATTTTTTATGGGCGCAGAAAGCTGAGTGATGTCTGAATGATTGGAATAAAATGGATATCAGGCAGGAGGCTGCTGTTTCAGGCGGAGCAGTAGTCGCTCAAGGGACTCGGTAATGGTCTGGGCGGCTTTCTGCACAAGCGGGTCGGGATTTTCATCAAGTTGATCGGCCGCCAGCATGGCGGGAGAGATAATGCCGCGAATATCATGCCGCAGCTTGGGCGTTAACTCTGACCCGGTTGCGGAAAAGGGGGCAGGCGGCGTGGCGGGTTGTGTGGCGGCGGCGGCTTGCTCGGGCCGCGAGAGAGTGGTCTCAGAAGAAGTCTGATGGCCGAGAGCCGCAACATGCAACCGGCACCCCAGCCACGCGCCGATGGCAGCGGCCAATATCACTGGTAGCAGGCCTGCTGGGAAGGAGAGACCCAGTATGCCTGAAACAAGAGCCCCCAGGATCGGCAGGCAGAACAGGGCAATCAGAGGGCTGGTTGAAGGACGAATCTGGTTCACTACGGATCAACCTTTGCATTTGTGGCGTAAAACCGGCCGGAAGACTCTGTGGTTGTGATTGACGGACACACATCTGAACAGTATAAGCCGCCCCTGATCTGGGCAGGTGGCTCTGTGCTGCCTGTATGACATTTTAATGAAGGGAGTGCAGCAATGAAGCGCACTTATCAACCGTCCCGGCTGGTCCGCAAGCGCCGCCATGGTTTCCGCGCCCGTATGGCAACAGTTGGTGGACGCCGTGTTATTGGCAACCGTCGCGCAAAAGGCCGTAAGCGTCTTTCCGCTTAAGCCTTTACCGGCAGTCCGGCAGAATGGACCGGAGTGAAGGTCAGGCAGAAGCGGGAACGGTGTTTGTCCGGTCCCAGCGTCTGAAGAATCGGAAAGAGTTTCTCTTTCTGGCTGCGCGGGGGCGTAAAGCGCCTGTGCCGGGCCTTGTCCTTCAGCTCTTCCGGCGTCAGGATTCGGATGCCGCACGTGTTGGGTTTACTGTTACCAAAAAGGTCGGGAACGCCGTAGTGCGCAACAGGGCTCGCCGCCGGTTGCGGGAAGTGGTGCGATTGGTTGAAGCTAATACGCCGCTTAACGGGCTTGATCTTGTTCTGATAGGTCGTGCTGCTACGGGGAAACGTCTTTTTACGGACCTGGTGGCGGATTTCCGCAAGGCCCTTGCGATATGCCTTGCCGAGGCCGACCGAAAGGCTCACTCCCTTAGAAAATAAATGCTGCTTCGTGACGAGGCAGCTTGGGGGTGTAACTTTCTCGGCTTGCATTCCTGCTCATCCTGCGCTGGAACCAGAGTGCCGTGAAGACTCCGGGTTTTGCGGTCTGATTTTATGTTCCGTTTCGTGCAGGGGGGCCAGCGGGCCAGCCAATGGATACAAGACGTCTGATACTGGCAACGCTGCTGTCAGCTGTGGTTCTTATCGGGTTTGATTATTTCTTCCCGCAGGCGCCAAAGGCCCCTGTTCCCACATCCACTCAACAAACTGTTTCTGCCCCGGCTTCTGGGGATGCTGCGTCGGCAAATGCGCCCGCAGCGCCGAGCGTGGCGGAGCCCGCGGCTCAGCCGGATGGGCCTGATACGCGTGTGGTGATTGATGCTCCGGCCGTGCAGGGCAGCCTGAGCCTGCGCGGTGCCAAGCTGGATGATCTGGTGCTCAAGGCGTACCGTGAAACAACGGATGCCAACAGCCCGGATGTAAGGGTGCTCAGCCACGCAACGCAGGCCAAACCTGATTATGTGGATTTTGGCTGGCGTGCCGCGTCTGACGCAACCGTTCATCTGCCAGATGCCAACACGCTGTGGAAAGCAGACAACACGCATCTGGATGCGACTCATCCCGTAAATCTTACATGGGATAACGGTCAGGGGCTGACGTTTGAGATCGCCATGGCGGTTGACAAGAACTTCATGTTCACGGTCACCCAGCGTGTGCACAATACCAGTGGTCAGGCTGTGGCCCTGTATCCCTTCTACCGTGTGAACCGGGGCTACACGCCGGAAACAAACGGCGGCATGCTGGTGCATGAAGGTCCTATTTCCGTCATTGATGGTCGTCTGAACGAAGGCTCATACAAATCCCTGCGCAAGGATGGGGTTCCGCCGGATAACGTGTCCTGGAGCCATCAGGGCACTGGTGGCTGGGCTGGTATTACGGACAAATACTGGCTGATGGCTGTTGTGCCTGATCAGTCCGCGCAGGTGGTGGGCGCTTATACGTACCTGCCGCAGAAAAACATGTATCAGGTCGGCTTTACCAGCACGGCCCCCATTCAGGTTGCCGCTGGTCAGACAGCCAGCACCGAAGCCCATGTTTTTGCCGGTGCCAAGGAAGTGCGTCTGCTCGACCAGTATGAGCATGACCTGCATATTCCCATGTTCTGGAAGGCTGTGGATTTCGGCTGGCTTTCCTTTCTGACACGTCCGGTCTTCTTCGTGCTGGACTGGCTGTATTCCATGATGGGCAATTTTGGTCTGGCCCTGCTGACCTTTACGGTTATCGTGAAGCTGGCCTTCCTGCCGCTGACCATCAAGCAGATGCGCATGACGTGGAAAACCAGCCGCCTGAAGCCGAAGGTGGACCAGATCCGCGCGCGTTACAAAGACGACCCCATGGCCATGCAGCAGCATATTATGGGGCTGTATCGGGAAGAGAACGTGAACCTGTTTGGTGGCTTCCTGCCCTTGTTCATTCAGGCTCCCGTGTTCTGGTGTCTGTATAAGGATCTGTATGTCACCATTGAAATGCGTCATGCGCCGTTCTTTGGCTGGATCAAGGACCTTTCTGCCCCAGACCCCACGAATATTTTCAACCTGTTTGGTCTGATTCCGTTCAACCCGGCGCATGTGTTGCCGTTGCTGGCGCTGGGCGCGTGGCCGATCCTGTATGGTGCTACCATGTTCCTGATGCAGAAGATCAGCGCCAGTTCCACCAACATGGACCCGGCCCAGCAGAAGGTGATGGCGTTCATTCCGTTGCTGTTCACCTTCTTCATGGCGCATCAGCCCGTGGGTTTGGTGATCTATTATTGCTGGAGCAATCTGCTGACGGCATTGCAGCAGGTGCTTATTCTGGGGCGGTTCAAAGCTGCGGATAAAAAATCCGTGCCGAGCAAAAGCTGATGGCGGATACAACCCGCTCCTTCCGTGAACTGGATAGTCAGGCGCAGATTGATGCCGCCCTTGAAGAAGGGCGGCTCCTTTTTGCAGGCTCCTGTGACTTTATTTTCGGGGCACAGAAGCTGGGGCAGCTTCCCCCGCAGACCCTGCCGGAAATTGCGTTTGCCGGGCGTTCCAATGTGGGCAAGTCCAGCCTTGTGAATGCGTTGACGGGGCGCAAGACACTGGCTCGCGCTTCTTCCGAACCGGGCCGCACCAAACAGTTGAACTTCTTCAATCTGGCGGATCGGCTGATGCTGGTGGATATGCCGGGGTACGGATACGCCAAGGCTGCCAAATCCGTGAAGGAAGACTGGCAGGAAATGATGTTTGATTACCTGCGGGGCCGTCCCGGCCTGAAGCGGGTGATGTTGCTGCTGGATGCGCGGATTGAACTCAAGCCGCATGATGAAGAGGTCATGAAACTGCTGGATCGCGCTGCGGTCAGCTTTCAGATCGTTCTGACCAAGTGCGATGCCGTGAAGCCAGCCCCTCTGGCCCGCAAGGAAGAAGCCATACTGGCTGTGGCACGCCGTCATGCCGCGGCCTGCCCGTTTCTCTCCCTCTCCAGCAGTGAGACAGGGCAGGGTATTGAACAGTTGAGAGCGGAACTGGCGGAATTCGCGCTGCCGTCGCAGTCCTTCTAGTTTCGGCAGGTTTGAGAGCAGGAAATTACACCATGACCATCGCCAAGCCTCCCATTATGGAGCCGCATCAGGAAGCGGCCATTCTGGCCGGTGCGCTGCCCTATCTGCGCCGCTATGCCGGTGACACCATTGTGGTGAAATACGGCGGTCATGCCATGGGTGACCCGGAACTGGCGCAGACCTTCGGGCGGGATATCGCCTTGCTGAAGCTGGTTGGCATCAACCCCGTGGTGGTGCATGGCGGCGGCCCCCAGATCAACAGCATGCTCAAGCGGCTGGATATCAAATCCACCTTTGTGGACGGCCTGCGGGTGACAGACGCCAACATGGTGGATGTGATCGAAATGGTGCTGGCCGGTTCCGTCAACAAGGAAGTGGCGGAACTGATCAGTCAGGCTGGCGCGCTGGCGGTTGGTATCTCCGGGAAGGATGGCAAGCTGATTACGGCCCGCAAGCTGCAACGCACCGTGCGGGATAATGACAGCCAGATTGAACGGGTGCTTGATCTGGGCTTTGTGGGCGAGCCCGTGAAGGTGGACCCTCGTGTCATCTATGCGCTTTCCGGTTCGGGCCTGATTCCGGTTATTGCTCCCGTTGGGTTGGGGGAAGACGGCGCAACCTACAATATCAATGCCGATACGGCGGCTGGCGCTATTGCCGGGGCCGTGCACGCTACCCGTCTGCTGATGCTGACAGACGTTCCCGGCGTGCTGGATGCAAACGGCAAGTTGATTCCTGAACTGACAGCCGAGCAGGCGCGTCAGGCCATTGCAGACGGTGTGATTACCGGCGGCATGATTCCCAAGGTTGAAACCTGCATTCAGGCCGTGCAGGCCGGTGCGCGTGCTGCGGTGATCATCAACGGCCGTATTCCGCACGCGTGCCTGCTGGAACTGTTCACCGCTTCCGGCTCCGGCACACTCATCCGGGCGGACTAAGCCCCATGCACGGCGGCTGGCGGTAGTGCCTGAGGCACTGCCGGATGGCTGTCCGTGTGTCATGATGCGTTGACAGGCATCGGCCCTGTCCGCATGGTCCATCCGTATTTTTCGTATCGGGTCGGCCTGCCCCGATTGGTTCCATCATGTCTGACGGTGTCTTATGACTGAAGCTACTCTCCGCGCTCATATTGAAACTCTGTGGGAAGCACGTGACCGTGTGTCTTCCGCTACCGTCGGTGAAGACCGCAAAGCCATTGAAGACGCTCTGGAAGCTCTGGATTCCGGTCGTCTGCGTGTTGCTGCCCCCAGTGAAGATGGCTGGGTGGTGCATGAATGGCTGAAAAAGGCGGTTCTGCTGTCCTTCCGGCTGAATGACAGTGTTGTCATTCCGGGGGCTGCGGCTGGTGCTCCGGCTTATGACAAAGTGCCCGTCAAGTTTCAGGGGTGGGACCAGGCCCGTTTTGAAAAAGCCGGTTTCCGCGTGGTGCCGGGTGCCGTGGTGCGTTATTCCGCCCACATTGCCCCCGGTGCGGTGCTGATGCCCAGCTTTGTGAATGTGGGTGCCAACGTTGGCAGCGGCACCATGGTGGATACCTGGGCTACAGTGGGAAGCTGCGCACAGATTGGCAAAAACTGTCATATCAGTGGTGGTGCCGGTATTGGCGGTGTGCTTGAACCGCTTCAGGCTGCTCCGGTCATTATTGAAGATAACTGCTTCATTGGTGCCCGTTCAGAAGTGGCAGAAGGCGTGATTGTTGAACGTGGGTCTGTTCTGTCCATGGGGGTATTCCTCGGGGCTTCCACCAAAATTGTGGACCGTGCTACGGGGGAAATTTTCATGGGTCGCGTTCCGGCCTATTCCGTTGTGGTGCCGGGCACGCTGCCGTCTTCCAACCCCATTGGCGCGGATGGCAAGCCCAACCCGCAGTTGGCCTGTGCTGTGATTGTAAAGCGCGTTGATGAACGCACCCGTTCAAAAACGTCTATCAACGATCTCCTGCGCGACTAAGCAGCGGGACGGAGAGAGCATGAGCGGATCAGAAGCTGAGCAGACTATACCCGCTACGGCGGCAAAGGCCGATCAGGGCAATGCGCAGGTTCTTCCTACGCCAACTGACCCGATTGCCGTTGCGCAGGCGTTGATCCGCCACCCTTCAGTGTGCCCAGACCCCGGGCCAGCTCAGCAGATGCTTGCCGCTATGCTGGAAAAGCTGGGGTTTGAGGTCTGGCACCTTCCTTATGGGGAAGGGCCGGAACGGACCCCCAATTTTTTCGCGCGATTGGGTAAATCTGACCCGCATATCTGCTTTGCCGGGCATACCGATGTTGTGCCGCCGGGGGCGGAGGCTGCGTGGGCTCACCCGCCTTATGCGGCCGAGATTGAAGACGGCATACTGTATGGCCGTGGTGCGTGTGACATGAAGGGCGGTATTGCTGCCTTTGTGGCTGCTGTTGCCCGGTTCACAGGCAAGGGGCATCAGGTAGGCTCCATCAGTTTTCTGATTACCGGAGATGAAGAAGGCCCAGCCACCTACGGCACCAAAAAGGTGCTGGAATGGATGGCGCAGGAAGGTCAGATTCCTGATTATTGCGTGGTGGGGGAGCCCACCAATCCTGCAGCCATGGGCGATATGGTCAAAATTGGCCGTCGCGGTAGTCTGAATGCCCATATTGTGGTTGAGGGGGTGCAGGGGCATGTGGCTTATCCCCATCGGGCGGATAATCCGGTGCATCGGCTTCTGACCATTCTTGCTGCTTTGCAGGCCCAGCCCTTGGATAACGGATCTGACTGGTTTGAACCTTCCAGTTTGCAGGTGACCAGTGTGGATGTGGGTAATTCTTCCACCAATGTAATTCCTGCTCAGGCCGAAGCGCGCCTGAATATTCGGTTTAATGATCTGCATACGGGGGAAGGACTGACTGGCTGGTTACGTACAGTCTGCCAGCAGCACGCTCCCAACGTGCGTGTGGTCGTCAAGATTAGTGGGGAGTCGTTTCTTACTGCTCCGGGTGCTGCAACAGATGCTCTGGTGAAAGCCATTGAGCACGTAACGCAGCGCACACCCAAGCTGGATACGGGTGGCGGCACATCTGATGCCCGCTTTATTGCGCAATACTGCCCGGTATCCGAGTTCGGGTTGGTGGGGGCCAGCATCCATAAGGTGGATGAGCAGACCTCGGTGGCAGACCTGGAAACACTTACCCAAATATATGAGACCTTTCTGGAAGGGGTCATGGCGTGATTTCTAATTCGGGTAAAATGGGAAGTGGCCGCAGAATTCTACAAGGCATGCTGTTGCTGGCCAGTGGGCGGCGTGAAGGCATAGCATGCTTTGAGGGTACGCCGGATGCGTTCGGGGCAGCTCTTGCGCCACAACTGGCTATGCTGATTGTGGGTGTGCTGCAGGTGTTTGTGGTGCCTGACAAGCTTCTGGGCCTGACCAAAATCCTGCTTTCCCTCTGCGTTGTTTTGCTGCCTGCTGTGGTGTCACAGTTCTATGCGCATCGCTGGGGGCGGGATGTTCTGTGGCTGCGCTATATAACAGCAGCCACATGGTGCAACTGGGTTGTGCTGCTTATTTCCCTTGGGGCCACCATTCTGGCCGGTCTGCTGTTTCCGGCCATTCTTACCCAGCCCGGTTTCATGGGGGCTCTGGTTCTGAGTGTGGCCGTGTATGAAATGTGGCTGCAATGGT
Source organism: Acetobacter tropicalis (assembly GCF_030644465.1). Classification (NCBI taxonomy): domain Bacteria; kingdom Pseudomonadati; phylum Pseudomonadota; class Alphaproteobacteria; order Acetobacterales; family Acetobacteraceae; genus Acetobacter; species Acetobacter tropicalis. Next base: position 2,965,937 of record NZ_JAUYUW010000001.1, read on the forward strand.
ATGTGGCCCGTGTCGGGCTTGGCCTGAGCCGTGGGCGGGCGTTGTTGCTGTATGCTTCAATCCTTGCCGCAACGTTGGCGCTTTATGTTTTTGCCGCTCTTTTGCCGCCGCATTACATCGTGCTGAAGGATCTGCTTCAGCCGATGATCAACATGAAGAATAGCTGAGGTTTGGGGTTAGAGCCGACCCAGAGCTTTCCGCTTTTTGGCTTTGACGACCGCTGTGTCCAGTGCGGAAAGAAAGGTGGAGCGGTCTGAACGGGTAAAGCCGCGCCCACCTTGTGTAATGGCCCCCGTGTTCCGTAAATCTTCCATTAGGTTCCGCATAGCCAGCGCCATGCCGATGGCATTTTCATCGAGAATACGGCCGCGCGGGTCAAGAACGCACGCACCTTTTGCTACACAGCGTGCAGCAAGCGGAATGTCAGCAGAAATGACAATATCATGAGCCATGACCTGATCGGCAATCCAGTTGTCCGCCACATCCATTCCCTCTGTCACAACAATACGTTCAATCAGAGAAGAGGCTGGAATAGCGATCATTTTGTTGGAGACAACAAAAGTGTGCAGCCCATAGCGTGCGGCTACGCGGTAGGTTTCGTCCCGAACAGGGCAGGCATCGGCATCAATAAAAATACGAATCATGCTGCGAGTGTAGCACAGGTTATCTGACCTATAAGGAAAGCCTGTATGACGGACTGGCAAAGTGAGATCCCAATCATCCGCCCGTAGCAGACAGGGCACGGTTAACCCTTAGCCAATGTTATGTGTGGTGATTAGCCGAAAGGATCTGGCTCGTATCCTACGCCGGTAAGATACAGGCCTTCAGGGGGAGCGGTGGGGCCAGCCGCACAGCGGGATTTCGCTTCAAGAGCGTGCGCAATGCGTTCAGGTTTCCAGCGACCCTGTCCTACCAGGCTGAGTGTGCCGACCATGTTGCGTACCTGATGGTGTAAGAAAGAGCGCGCTTTGGCGATGATCCACACTTCCTCGCCATGACGTTCTACTCTCAGGATATCCAAAGTACGCAAGGGGCTTCTGGCCTGACAGGCCACAGCACGGAAGGACGTGAAATCGTGTGACCCAATCAGATAATTGGCTCCTTCCTGCATCAGATCAATATCCAATGGTGAACGAAGATGCCACACGTGGGAAGCTCCCAGAGCCGGGCGTGAGGGGCGGTTGAGAATGCGGTAGCGATAGGAACGCCATGTTGCGGAAAAGCGTGCGCTCCAGTCCAGCCCGACTTGGGCGGCCTCAATGACTGCTACAGCATGGGGCTTTAGGTGATAGCTTAATCCGTCCCTTACCCGGTAAGGGAGAAGCGGCATGTCAGTCGGAAAATCCAGATGCGCAACTTGTCCTGTGGCGTGCACACCGGAGTCCGTTCGTCCGGCCGTAATGCTAGTGACTCGCCGGCCGCCAGCCATGCGTGTGGCGGCTTCCTCCAGAAGCGCCTGCACGGAAAGGCCGCTGGTCTGACGTTGCCAGCCTACAAGGCCCGTGCCGTCATATTCAAGTTTGACCGCCCATCTCTGATAAGCTGGGGCTCGGTCGCGCTCGGCCTGAAGTTCGTCAACCAGCAGATCAGACATAAGGGCAGGACCGCGGAAAAAAAGGAATCATTTGGAATGCGCAGATGGAGCATCATCATCCTGCGCAGTAAGCAGAACGGTACCAGCAGGGATCGAATGCCCCCGTAGGAAGGCCTCAGCCTCCATCATGCCCCGACCGGGCTTTTGCAGACGAGTGAGGCGTACAGCACCTTCACCACAGGCCACTGTTAAAGTGTTGTCCAGAAGAGTGCCGGGCCTGGCGGTGTGATGAAACTGCGGAAGAGGGGTGGCCGCTCCGATCTTGATAATCATGCCATCGTTCAGCACAGTGAATGTGCCAGGCCACGGGGTAAGGGCTCGGATGCGGCGATCTATGGCACTGGCGCTCTCCTGCCAGTTGATACGTCCATCTTCGCGTGTCAGCTTCTGGGCATAGGTCACGCCATCTTCCGGCTGCGGGGTAGGGAGCGGAGTTTCCGTCAGCGTGCGCACAACCAGCGATCCACCCAGAGCGCTCAGAGCGTCATGCAACGATGTGGCGGTTGTCTGGCTGGTAATGGGCACGGCCCCGCGCAGCAACATTGGGCCGGTATCTAACCCGGCTTCCATCTGCATGATGGTCACGCCACTTTCCGTATCGCCAGCCAGAATGGCGCTCTGGATAGGAGAAGCGCCCCGCCAACGCGGTAAAAGGCTTGCGTGAATATTCAGGCAACCAAGACGAGGCGTATCCAGCATGCTCTGGGGCAGGATGAGGCCGTAGGCCGCAACCACGGCCACATCTGCCTGAAAGCCATCAAAAACGGCCCATTCCTCAGTATTTTTGCGCAGGGAAACAGGATGCCTTACCGGCAACCCGAGTTTATCGGCGGCTTGATGTACGGGTGAGGCCCGGAGGGCTTTGCCGCGACCAGCGGGCCGAGGCGGCTGCGTGTAAACGGCAACAATATCATGACCGGCAGCATGGAGGGCGTGTAGGGCCGGCACGGCAAAATCCGGGGTGCCCATAAAAATGACGCGCATCGGCCTCGCCTCCGGCTTTAGGAACGCTTCATTTTCTGTTCCTTGGCCAGCCGCCGCAGAATCATGTTCCGGCGCAAGGTGGACAGATGGTCCACAAACAGCACGCCTTCCAGATGGTCGATTTCATGTTGCATGCAGGTGGCCAGCAGACCGTCCACTTCACGCTCCATGAGGTCCCCGTCAACATTCCGCCATTGTACACGGACCTGTTCAGGGCGAGTGACTTCTGCATACTGGTTAGGCAGGGAGAGACAGCCTTCTTCCCGTGCGGCCAATGTTTCTGACTCTGCCACAACTTCCGGGTTGATCATGATAATGGGCTCGCGGGCATCTTTTTCACCCAGATCCACCAATGCAAAGCGCAGGCTAAGGCCAACCTGCGGTGCAGCCAGGCCGATGCCGGGCGCTTCATACATGGCAGAGAACATGCTGGGCAGAATACGGCGGATTTCTGCCATATCTTCGGGTTTGACCTCGCGCGTTTTGCGCCGCAGCACGGCATGCGGGGCAACGAGGATCGGCATGGGCGCGGCCTCGGCCGCTGCAGCGGCAATGGCTGCGTCTGTCAGAGCTGCGTTTGTCATATGCTCGATTTAGCGCCCCCGGCTTCAGGATGCCAGAGGCAACAACAGCATGGCGGCACAAAACGTGTGAAATATGCCGCACTGTGGCACGGAATGTTCACAAATGGTCCAAAAGGAGAGCCTGAGAGCGTGTGGTAAGGCGCGCGCCGTCTTGCGTTGCGGCGCAGGTCTCCCATATCGTGAAGAAACCGGATGCCATCAGGGTCCGGTCCTGTCTCGCTCAGAAAGGAGGAGGCTCTATGTCAGGCAGAGTATTTGGCTCGCCCATGTTTCTGGGGTTTGATCATCTTGAACAGATGCTTGAGCGCGCCAGCAAAGGGGCAAGTGACGGTTATCCGCCCTACAATATTGAGCAGATGGCCCCCAACAAGCTGCGGATCACGCTGGCGGTTGCCGGCTTCCGGATGGATGATCTGCAAATCACGCAGGAAGACAACCAGCTTGTTATCCGTGGTCGGCAGGTGGAAGACGCGGAAGAGCGTATTTTTCTGCATCGGGGGATTGCATCCCGCCAGTTTCAAAAGGCTTTCGTGCTGGCTGAAGGCATAGAGATAGGCGGCGCATGGCTTGATAACGGACTTTTGCATATTGATCTGTTCCGTCCGCAGCCGGAAGTGCGTGTAAAGCGGATCGAGATCATGCAGGCTGGCCAGAAGGCGCATCCTGTTAACGGCGCAGCCGCCCTGAAACCGCGTTCGGCCCGTGTGCTGCATACGGTGGATGAAAGAGAGGGCAACTGAAGGCCTTGCTCGCCCTTTTTGTGAAAGGAAAAGGGGATGGAAGGTGGTTGCAGTATTGGTTTTGGCAAGGATTGAGGAGGGCACTATGAGAGTCACGACCCAGAATGGACGTGTTGAGCTTGTGCCAGATCAGTCGGAAACCCCGGTTGATGTCCACCAGCTTTCTGAAAATCAGTTCCGGTCTCTAGGGCTGGAAAATGTTGCGTACATCCGCCCCGCTCTAACAGAAGATGGCGAGGAAGGATGCGCCATTCATGCCGCCGACGGCTCCCCTCTGGCCGTGGTGGATGATATGGAAACGGCATGGGGAATTATCCTTCACCATGACATGATCCCTGCCAGCCTACAGTAACAATTCCTTTGAACTATAAGCTATCTAGAGTGCGTACACTGAACCATGAATCGTGTGGGTGACATGGGGCATGGATGACGCTATGAACAGCGATATTTTTCAGCCCTATGTTAGAGCATGATCTCGTGCCGACGCTGAGCCTAGGGGATATCGTCGCGCTGGACAATCTGCCCGCCCACAAGGTTGCGGGGGCGCGAAAGGCGATCGAACGAATGGGGGACAGATGATGTTCCTGTCTCCCTATAGTCCCGATTTCAACCCGAGCAAAATGTGAGCCTGAATAAAGTGGACATGCTCTAGCTAACATTCTTGCCGCTGTCGTTTATATATTGTTTATTTAGAATTATTGTTATCCCATTCTATTTTTTCGTATACTATTTTTGCTGGATTATAGCCTAGTAAAGTCATTGTATCTACAACTCCAGGTAAACTTAAACCAGAAGCAATATCATCCGTAGATAAATGGCGAAGCCAAGCATCATCAGAACGTTGTGTAGGTGATGCTGGAGATAAATTCTTTTCAAATAATTCTTGGATTGTCGAATTGCGATTTTCTTTCAGTTCTTTATTTAAGTAGTCTGTAAAATTAAAATTTGGATATTTAAGAAAAGAGCCAACATTTCCTCCCAAAGCATGACAGGGATACTGGTAGAAATGATTGTAATCTACGCTTCCTGAAAGTTGAAGGAAATAAAGAATTTTTGAAAAAAAATTATCAGCATCATTAAGTAAGTCAGAGTGTTTCAATGATAATAATGGGATTCCTCGACTTAAGACTACTCGTAAACAATGATCGTAGATATTGCGCCATGCTTCAATTCCTTGCCAAAAAGGAAAGCCTGTTGCTTTAAAGTGACTATATGCAAAAGAAAAAGGGTTTCTTGATAAAATAATAGAAGAGCATGTATCCAATCCTCCCTCCCATAACAGGGTAAGCCAGTCCGCATTTTTGGAACTGTCTAAAATAATTTCCTTCTTTGAATTTTTGGCTAGATTATAATATGCAGAAACTATCTTTTCCTTTGATTCCAGTGGTTCGGTGGGATAATTGTTCCATACAGTACAGTTATTGATAGAGGTTTGTAAACTACATAAAGAGCACCCATTCACAGTGAGATGAGCATCGTGGTTTCGATATCTGGAAAAAATGGCTAGACGATCGACTTCACCAGCGTGAAAAATATGTTCGTGGCTATTGAGCATATTGCCAACCGCAGTTGAACCGCAAAAGGGTGAACCTAAAATAAAAACAAAACGCATATAGCAATCCTATATTCAATAGATAAAAAGTATTATACAGAATTTAAATAAAATTTCTCTATGGATTTTATATGAAATTAAAAAACCTTTCGAATTCGCCATTTTTTTCATTTCTGGCAATAGGAAAATTGAGGCGAGAGAAAATCAAGAAATAGCATCAGGATCACATATAAAAATCAATATATTGGTAAAAAGCCTAAAAAGGGTACTCCACCTACGAAATTGTTCCGCTATGAAGGAAAAAATTTCATACTTAGCTGGATTGGATAGATGACAGAAATATCAATTTTGGTTAGAGCTAAGCACGATGCAGCTTTAAATAAAACGATTAAAAGTATCGTGCAGCAAAACGTAAAATTATGTAATATATTTATAATAAACTATGGGCTTCCACAGAAAAGTCTTGATGATGTGCAAAATAATCTTAAAGATTGTGGGTATTTACAGATTGTAAATACTCAAGGCTGTTGGGCTTCAGACTTAAATATGGCTCTGGCTGACGTTGTAACGCCTTATTGTATAATTTGTAATGAGGGGACAGAATGGAGTCCTGACTATTTTAGAATGTCTTGTGTTGACTTGAAAACTATACAAAAAAAATATAATTCTATTGCCGCATATGTGTGTCGTGGAACAGAGAATTATGGTTACTATGTTCAGAATATTTTTAGAAATGAAGAAACCCATCATATTCAGCCAGCATTAGAAGAAGGCTTTGTAAATATTAGTGATATGATATTTAGAAATCAATTTTCATTAGATCAAGCTATATTCAGCACAAGTTTTGTTAAAAAAGGAAAATTTAATCCAGAACTGGGACACTATGCATACTGGGATTTCTTTTTGCAACTTATATTTCAAGGAAATATATACGCTACTAATCAACAGCACGCATTTTTACACTATGACTATAAAGAGCCATCCCCTCCTTGGGCTCAAAATAATATTTTGCAACAAGTGGATAAAAATGCAGAGACAGCTTTCCATAATCACATTTTTCGAAACGGAATAATGCCAGAATCAGCCTTTTATAATCGTGTGGCGACTGAGCGAGGATTTGGCCACGTGTATCATTTGGTTCACAATGTTACGGAGAAAATGAGTTGTTTAAACGATACCCTTATTCAGCATGAAAAGAGAATTGACTGTTTGGATAATGAACTAAATTCTATAAAAATAAATTCACATACCATGTCGGCTTTATTGAAAAAGCAAGAAGGAGTGATGGAAGATATAAGGGGAGTGTCTCAATCTATATCTTATAATGCTTTTCTACTTAAGGCGGGAAAGGTATTTGATGGTCTGGGGAAAATAAAAAGAAAATTTTTGAAAGGTGAGCACTAACATGAATGCTAAAAAACAGAATTTTCTTTTGTTCAATAAAATGTGGCGGAAGAAGGTTGAAAGTTTTGTTGAGGGGGCTGATGTTGTTTCCTGTGATGTTTTTGATACACTAATTCATCGAAAGGTTCGCAAACCAATTGATGTGTTTAGAATAGTCTCTGAGCAGATCCTAAAAGAAGAGAAATATCTGGATGAGGTAGAGGTAGTTTTTTCATTTCCCAGTTTGAGAGTATATGCGGAAAATAAGGCAAGAGAGCATGTATTTGCGCAATATGGTCATCATGAAGTATCGCTTGATGAGATATATGTAAATTTTCAAAAAATCACAAATTGTACGGATTCTCTAAGAAATTATTTAAGTGAAAAAGAAATATTTGTAGAGAATAGTATTACCTATGCTAATCCAATAATGCTAGAAATAGTAAAAAAAGCGTTAAGGGATGGGAAGAAGATTGTACTTTGTTCTGATATGTATTCTTCTTCTACAGAAATTTCAGATCGAGTGATTAATGCTGGTTACCCTGCAGGGTTGCCTGTAATTGTATCTTGTGAAAACGGATGCAGTAAACATGATGGATTTTTGTTTGATATTTTAAAAAAGAATTTTTCGACTGATGAAAAAATAGTACATATAGGAGACAATATTCATGCAGACATTAACATGGCACAAGAAAATGAGATTGATTGTCTCCATTTTACTTATAAAGATGAAATAGACGAAATATTTTTCTCTCATTTTTCTAAAGAAGAGAACGATTTCGCGAACTGTTTGTCACACGGGTTTGCCCGGTTTATTTTAATTTCTGATCCAGAGAAAGCCCATGACATTTGGTATCAAAGCGGCGTTACCGTTTTTGGTCCTCTTTTCCTAGGGTATTTTTTCTGGTTACTTGATAATCTCCAAAAAGGAGAATTTTCGAAAATTCTTTTTCTTGCTCGGGATGGATATTTTTTCAATAAAATGTTTGCAAAATGGAGCACTTCTTTAGGGGTAAATATTCCTTCAGAATATATTTATGTTTCAAGAGGCACTTTACTATACCCTAGCTTATCAGATTTGAATTGGGATCGTCTGTGGTTTCAGTTCGGAGGAAGGCGAAATAAAACATTAAATGGCATATGTAAAAAATTGGGTATACCTCTTTATTTATATTTAGAAGAAGCTGAAAGGTCAGGTATTTCAGATATAAATGAGAGCATAGAAAGTGGGGATGCTCGTATACACAAATTTTTCGTTTTGGTAGGAAAAAATTTACTTAAGGATGCTCAAAATAAAAGGAAGATTTCTAGAGAATATCTAGAAAATTATATTTCGGAAGGAGAAAAAATTGCTTTGTGTGATATTGGTTGGGCAGGAAATATTCAAGGTAGTATATCACGTATAATGCGAAGTGGCGGGATTTCCGTTGATTTGGAAGGTTTTTATTTTGGTATTTTTCCCTGGAGTCAAATGAATAATGGATTGAGAGATGTTTTTCATGGGTATTTAGTCAATGGAAGCTCTGTTCAAAATTTAAATGAAGTCTTATTAAATGGGGGTGTTGAACTTTTAGAATTTGCTACGACAGCTCCTCATGGAACAACTTTAAGCTATACAGAAAAAAACAATCAAATTTTTCCTGTGTTAGAGCAGAGTGATGATGATAAACGTGTTCAAACGCTAAGTGCTTCCATACAGGAAGGTGCATGGGATTTTGTTTCCTCTATGATGGATCTTCTTATAACTATGGATAAAAAGATCTTCCTTAGTCGTTCATGGGCTGAAGCATTCATAAATTTTGTGCAGCAACCCACCTTAGAGGAAGCACGTACTTTTGGTATAGTTACGCATTCGGATGCTCCTGGAGCAACTCTTGAGCGTAGTCATCTTGTATCGACACCCGCCTCGGAAACCCCAGAAGACGTAGAAAAAGCTAAGGAGAAATCATTTTGGAAATATGCTTTTCAAAAACTTTATGAACTGCAGGATTTATGACGGTGGGAGCAGGAGAAAGATAATTTCTCCTGCTTGTTCTTTTTGTAGTTTTTTAAAAAGAAGGTTTTTTATCAATATTTTGTTTGTACATTTCAATTATTTCATCTCTGTCTTGTATCCATCTATCTCTGTCTTGTATCCATCTATCTCTATCGACAATTTGCTGCTGAAGCGTTTTAATAAGATTATCTCTGTCTTGTATCCACTGATCTCTATCCTTTATCCATGTATTCCGATCGTTTACCCACTTATCTCTTTCACTTATCTGACATTCCAAAAGGTTTATGGAATTTAACTGTTTTTGCAATAATTCTTTTTGAGATAATATATTTCTGTCGGCATTTTCTAAGTGGTTAAGAGTGTTTTGCAATGGACGAATAAATAGTGGTCTGGCATGATTTTCATTGTTGATGGCAAGAACCGGATATTCTGATTGTTTTTCTCTATATGTGCAAAGGTGTTTGTTAATTATTTCTGAAAAACTTGGCTTATTCAAACGCCAAATGTAATATTCCTTAGAAAAAAGAAAATCGTAAGGTATTAAGTATCTTGTAAAAAACCATGTGTAAAAAATATCTTTTTCGTTTTCTTCTAAAGAAATAAAAGTTTCTACTGGGCTATTCCCAAAAAAAACTACAGGAATATTCCAAAATATGGCTTCAATTCCCAGACTGGAGTTTATGGTCCATAACTCTTTAACGTTAGAAAGAAAGACCAAAGGGTTAGGGTCCCTATCAGTAAGGCCACTGTATAAGGCTTTACCATTGGGATGATATCTGACTAGAATTTTATCTAAATTCAAGCGTGTGCGAGCGTGCTCTATGAGAGATAAATTGTTCCAGCCACGGTTGAAAACCAAAGCGTTAGAATCCGTCTCAATCTGTAGTGCTATTCCTAAAGGATACTGGGGAGTAGAGTGAGTAATAGAAACATTGGCTATAAGCGATCGTATTGTTTCAGGCTGAATGTGTAATTCATTATGTGTAAACCACTCTTTAAAAGGAGTTTTTTCGGAAGCCCATAAGGTGGCAACATTTGTGTCTCCATTTACCCCATGAGTATCCCAATAAGCTGTTTGTTTGTAATAGGGTTTTCGCAAAGGGCCAATTTCATTGAAAATAAGTTGTATATTTTCTTTTTTTGCTGCATCCCTTAATGAGGCGTTATTAACCCAGGATACTAAAACAAGAGATTCACCAAAAGATTTCTTTATTTCATTTATGGTTTTTTTATAAAATAAAAACAAATCATAGCAATTGTTCTTGACGGAAAATTTGAAGCTCTCGCTTATCGAAGATTTATTTTCTATTTCTGAGAGAAAAGGGTAATAGTATATATTTTTGTGATCATTATTGCGGAGGTATGTGGGAGCATATTGATGAAATTTTTTTGACCATTCTCCAAATTCCCACCGATTTTGATCGTAAAAAGCCGTTTTATAGTAAGTCGGCATAATAATAGTTGTGGTTTCGTTCTTAAATTCGTGCAGCCATTTTTGAAGAACCCAAAAGTAATGAGCCGATGCACCCACCGGTGAAATGGGAGGTAAGACAAGGACAAAATGATGAGTCATAATACTATGGGTTCTTGTTCGCAGTTTATGCCAAGTTTTTTCATACACATTTTTTAAGGTAAAATTCTGTCGTAATTTTGAGTTAATGATATAATATTATTGGTACCATTCATTAAAAAAATTGGAAAGGCCAGCGTTACGCTGGCCCCGTATCAACCCAGCCGATATTTCCGTCGTCGCGTCGGAACACCAGATTGATCTGTTGGTTTTTGCGGTTTCGGAATAGCAGGATATTACTTGCAGCCAAATCCAGCCGCATGACAGCTTCACTCACGCTCAGGTGAGGAATGTCCGTAGTGTGTTCCGCAATAATAGCGGCGTATGTTTCCTGTTCCTCGGCTTCGTCCGTGGTTGCCTGTGTTTTGTGCGCGTGACCGTCTGCTTTGGCTTTTTTGCCACTAACGGGCTGCTGTAGCACGTAAGAGCGACCGGTTTCGGGAATGGCATCGCTTTTGGTGGCGCGGGCGTGAGAGGTAACCCGCCGGTGGTAGCGCCGCAGGCGTTTGGCAATATGTTCAGCCGCGTCATCAAAAGCTGCATTGGCGTCCGCCGCTTCACCTTCACCACGTAAGGTCAGACCGCGCCCAGCATGGACGTTGATATCGCATGTGAAAAAGGAGCGCGCCTTGCTGAACGTGACTTTGGCTTCTAGTGCCTTATCAAAGTATCGGTCGGCCAGGTTCCCCATATGGGTATTGACCCGGTGTTTGAGGGCATCGGACAGATCAATCTGTTTGCCGGAAACATGGATATGCATTCGGATGTCCTTTCTTGTCTGTTACAAGCAGGACCGTCGCACCTGAACCAAGAGCCACACTTTGCTGCGGCCCGTTCTCTCAGGCGCTGGCGGCTTTAACCGTCAACCATGCCAGTCTAAGAGGCTGTGCATGATCTGATTCTCATTTGGGCATGCTCTGTGGGGTGTGTCCATTCTTTTGTTACATATTTAATGCACCATCCACACTGACGGTTCCCTCGCAGTTTGGCCTCTTTTGAAAGCGGCGCAAAAAACTGCGCGTGTGGGGTTGCTGCCTCCACGGGCTACCGCATACAAACGAAGCAGCGTTGCAAACCAGACAGGACATCATGCTTCTACGTTCAAGCCCACCTGCCAATATGCCTAAAATGCGTCGGAGTTGGCGGGCCAAACTTGTGGTGCTTGGTGTTCTGGCGGCAGGATACGGCGTCTTCATGTGGCACATGATGCATAGCAAGCCGCCGGTTATCATGGAGCGCGTGGTTATTCCTGTGGAAGTGGTCAAAAACAAGACCGGGACAGAGCAGGCTGCGCCGCCAGCACCTTCCATTCCTCTGATTCAGCCTCCGCATGTGGATATTCCGCCGCCTGTTATCCGGCGCTGACCCCTTTCCCTACAAAAGCGTAATTGCGTGACAGGGGAAGAGGGCGATCGGGCGAGAGTGCCTGTAAGCCAATGATTGCCCGTGAGGAGGAGAGTCCTGAAAAACCCTCCTTTTCGGTTATATCTTAGTTATAACCCATTGATATTGTTAGAGGCAGAAAGGCGTGGAGATGGGGTCTTCGCCCCCTAATGAGCCTGTCTCCTTCATCGGTAACAGCACTTCGGCACGGTGAGATACGCTCTTGGTACGGGCTGTTGGAGGCCGAATGATCCTGATAAGGCGTGTAAGCTGTTTCCCTGAATAATTACAGAGAGAAGCTTTCGCCCAGATAGACGCGACGCACGTCTTCATGAGCCACAATTTCTTCCGGCACGCCCTGCATCAGTACCTGTCCGCTATGCATGATGTAAGCGCGGTCAATAACTTCCAGTGTTTCACGCACGTTGTGGTCTGTAATCAGCACGCCGATGCCACGGTCTTTCAGGTGAGACACAAGATCACGAATTTCGCCCACGGCAATGGGGTCAATCCCGGCCAGAGGTTCATCCAGCAGGATGTAATGCGGCTGGCTGGCCAAAGCACGCGCAATTTCCAGACGCCGACGTTCCCCGCCCGAGAGTGCGAGAGAAGGAGAGCGACGAAGGTGAGAAATACCGAATTCGCTCAGAAGGCCATCCAGCATCACTTCCCGTTTGTCCGGGTCCTGCTCCACCACTTCCAGAGCCGCCATAATGTTCTGTTCAACATTCAGGCCGCGGAAAATGCTGGCTTCCTGTGGCAGGTAGCCAATTCCCAACCGGGCGCGGCGGTACATGGGCAACTGCGTAATATCGGCTCCGTCCAGCGTGATGGAGCCTGTATCTGGCTGCACAAGGCCCACAATCATGTAGAAACTGGTGGTTTTCCCGGCCCCGTTTGGCCCCAGCAGACCAACGGCTTCCCCCCGATGCACTTCAATGGAAACATTCTTCACCACTTCGCGCTTCTTGTAGGATTTGCCTATTCCGTGCGCGAAGAGCCCATGCCCCGGCTTATGCAGGGCATTCAAGGTGGCCGGTTCCGGCCCGATAATGCGTTCTTCCACTGTTTCTTCAGCGGTCCAGGTAATTTCCTGAGTCATCCTTATTTCCTGTCTGACCCATCGCTGTTATTGGGCACCACAACACCGCTCACCCGGCTGCCGGGATGTTCGGTCATGGTCGCTAGGCCTGTATGCATATTAATAATGGCTGCCGCACCCTGGATCTGGTTGGCACCGCGGGTGATATGCACGTTCCCAACAATCCGTGCAATGCCGGTATCCGGCACGTAAACGCCCCGATCCCCGGTAACAATTTCTGTCTGGGTTCTGACCCACACATGGCCAAAGGCGTTCACTTTTTCCAGCTTGCCGGAGCCGCTGCTCAGTGGATCACCGGATGCCTGTTTACCTGCATCCTGCTGCCCATTCTGCGGCTGTGTCGTGTTATCAGGCGGGGCACTGTATCCGACCAGTACGTCGGCGCGGATCTGCCGTCCGTCATTGGTGGTAACGGTTGCGTTGCCGCGTCCAATGGAAATCCGCTGCTGGGAATAATATTCCATGGAATCGCGAGCCGTAAGCAGATCCTGCGGGGTCACCAGCTTCATGGCTTTCCCGTTCATGACCAATACGGCCTGATCCATATCATATACGGCTTTATCCCCCCATGCCTGATCGGTCTGGGTGTAGATATGGACATGCCCGATCGCTTCCAGCCGATAAATCTCGTTTGCACCGGAGGAATCGGGGTCTCCTCCTGCTGTGGTTGGTTGCGCAGGTTGGGAGGGTGCGGGTGAAGCGCCGGGGGCCGTATTGGCTGGGGCAGGTGGTTTCTGGTCCGTTCCGGTATCGGGTGCCGGGGCCGCGCCATCGGGCTGGGTTTTCTTGCGGTAATAGGCAATCAGTTTATCAGCCGTTACCGTAACATCCCCACGGATGGCTTTTGCCTGATCATAGGCGGTGACTTTTTTCTGGTTCTGATCCCAGTCAAACCCACCTACGGCCGTTACCGTAATCTGCCCCCCATGCGAGAGATCAATGGACTGGGCCTGTGCCAGTCCGGGCAGGCAGGACGCCAGCAGGACGGCCCCCATAGCCACATGCGGGCGGGCGAGCAGAAGAGGGGCCGCCTTCAGGCGCGCCAAAGCAACAGACAGCATGATCAGGACGCTTTCCCATCAGCAGGATGACTGCCGCGATCATCATTGAGAATAAGGCGGCCGGGTCCACGGAACTGGGCAATGCCTTCATGCTGGGAGAGGAGGTAGCCTTTTGCATCCAGCACACCAAACGGACCTTCCGCACGCACCCAGGAATCAGACGCAATAATGCTGCGTTTGATATCAATGTCCGCTACGGGACTATGCATCATCAGGCCATCATCACGATACAGGGTTACTTCTCCTGTCAGATCAAGAATATCCGCATGCTGCATGTAAACGCCTTTTTGTGAGCGCACCAGAATCCAGTCTCCGCCCTGTGTCAGAATATCGGCGGCGGGGTTTGTCAGGTCCATCCGTTCCGGGTTGGCTTGATGTGCGCTGTCTGATGTCACCATGAAGGGGCGATCATGTTCATCCACCCCCCGATAGGTGGCGCCTACCAGATTGCCGCTTTCAATCTTGACCTTGGAAATTTCCCGAATGGCGGCGCTGTTGGCGTTGATCAGCCGGTCTACTTCGGGCCACACGGCAATGGAACTCAGCAGCAGCAGGGCGGTGGCGGGCAGAACCCACTTGGCCCAGCGCAGTAGGGTGCGGCGACGGGCGAGGGTTCCTGCATCCGGGGCTACGCGGCGCTGTTGGGCCGGGGCCAGCCGTTCACGCTGCTGGCGGATTGTTTCTTCTGAACGGGCAAAGTCATCCCGTTGAGGTGTTTTTCTGGGTGGTTCTGTCATCCCACACCTGCCCTTAGCAGGTCATGCACATGCACCACGCCCAGAGGTTTGCCCTCGGCACCCAGCACAAACAGGGAGGTAATGGGTCGGTCACGCTCGTTCATCAGGCGCAGGGCGTCCGCCGCAAAAACATCAGGCCCGATAGTGAGCGGAGTGCGGTTCATGACATCCTTTGCCTGCGTGATGGTAAGATCAAGGTCCAACGCCCGGCGCAGGTCGCCATCCGTGATCAGCCCCGCCAGCTTGCCATTATGGTCCAGAATACCAATGCAGCCTAGGGCTTTGCATGTCATTTCCACAATCACGTCCCGCATGGGCGTATTTTCCTGCCCGATTGGCAGGGAACTGCCGGTCCGCATGAGATCCTGCACGGTGCGCAACCGCATGCCCAGCCGCCCGCCGGGATGAAAATTCCCGAAATCGTTCGCCGTAAAGCCCCGTTGCTGGAGCAGCGCAACGGCCAGCGCATCGCCCAGGGCAAGCTGCATGATGGTGCTGGTGGTTGGGGCCAGTCCCATGGGGCAGGCTTCCGGCATGGAGGGGAGGGTGAGCGCAATATCGGCCGCCGTGGCCAGCGTGGAGGTTGCTCTGCTGGTAACGGCCAGCAAAGGCAGCCCACAGCGGCGCGTATGAGCGGCAATATCGCCCAGTTCCGTGGTTTCACCTGAATTGGAAAAGGCCAGAACGGCGTCACCGTCCTGCACCATGCCCAGATCCCCGTGGGAGGCTTCTGCCGGATGCACAAACAGGGCTGGGGTGCCGGTAGAAGCCAGTGTGGCCTGCACCTTGCGCGCAATATGCCCGGATTTACCAATGCCCGTTACAACCAGCCGTCCGGAGAGAGTGCTGATGAGGGACACGGCCTGCGCAAATGCCTGCCCCAGCCCGTTCGGGTCTTGCAGGGCGTGTTCCAGTGCATCCAGCCCCGCGCGTTCTGTTTGCAAAACCGCTACCGCGTTGGCTGTCAGCGTGGCCTGCTGGTTTGCTGCCGTTCGGGAAACGTGCGCCGAGGCGAGAAGCTCTGTCATACGAAAAAGGGTCCGGGTGAAAACGGGTTAAGACCGGTGAGAAAATATATCTGGGTCTTCATACCCCAGAAGATCAAGCTGGGCACGGGCGGGCAGAAAATCGTAACAGGCCTGCGCCAGTTCCCGCCGACCTTCCCGCTGGAGAAGGGTATCCATCTTCTCCCAAAGTGCATGCAGATACAGAACATCGGACGCCGCATAGGCCAGTTGTTCGGGCTTGAGGTCAGGCGCGCCCCAGTCAGAGGTCTGCTGGTGCTTGCTCATTTCCACCCCCAGCAGCTCCCGGCACAGGGCGGCCAGGCCATGCCGATCTGTAAAGGTGCGAACAAGGCGCGCGGCAATTTTGGTGCACACCACAGGACTGACCGTAATGCCCAGCGCATGCTGGAGAATGGCGACATCAAATCGTGCGAAATGCATGATTTTGGTCACGTTCGGATCGGCCAGAATTTTTTTCAGGTTGGGACAGTCATATCCCGTGCCGCCCAGAGAAGGAGGGATAAGCTGCACAAGATGAGCGGTGCCATCTCCGGCGGAAAGCTGCACAAGGCAGAGCCTGTCACGATAAGGCTTAAGGCCCATGGTTTCCGTATCAACGGCCACGGAGCCAGAGAACGTCACGTCATCCGGCAGATCGTTCCGATGTAATGTAATGGCACCTTCGGACGGGGGCCGGGATGAGGTCATGACCCGCTCCATATTTTTCTGTTAATCTGGCCAGAGCGATACCGCCGAGGGAAGGGATTGTCCATTCCGGCGCTCCTGCATCCTGTTTCAGGCGATTTGATGGTGAGCGCAGGATACTTTCTGTCATGATTTCTTTTGGAGAGGCTTCGTTTCGTGCTGGCTGGAGAGTCTGAAAAAATCAGCATATAGTAATTCATTTTTGTTTATAAACATTATGAAAATAATTAACCGGAAATCAATGAAATAAAGAGGTAGCCAATAAGTATTCTGTATTGTTCTGTGGGGTTATTCATTTATATACGCTCATGAAATAAAATGACTCTCTTTTCCTTTACGTATTTTTGAACTTGTGTCACATAAGCGCGCTATCTTTAATCATTAAGTTGAAGCGAAAAGTTGCTTTTCTTGCAAACAGGAAAGGCCGCTTGGCGTTGAGTTGGGTGTTGCGCAAGCCGGAGGCGCCGCACCCACGATAAATTTTGGAGGAAGAAAACCTTATGCAGGATTCTGGCACGGCGCATGCCCATTTTGGATGGTTCAAGCGCCGCAGGCAGATGAAGCCCGATGATATTACAGTGGTGGATAGCGATATGCTGAAACGTGCCGTAGGAGCAGCGGCTCTGGGCAACGCCATGGAATGGTTTGATTTTGGGGTTTATGGCTACATTGCCGTCACATTGGGGCGTGTGTTTTTTCCGTCCAATGATCCCACCGCCCAGCTTCTGGCAACATTTGCAACGTTTACGGTCGCGTTTCTGGTGCGGCCCGTGGGGGGTATGGTGTTCGGCCCGCTGGGGGACCGGTATGGGCGGCAGAAAGTGCTGGCATTCACCATGGTTCTCATGGCGCTGGGCACGTTTTCCATCGGGCTTATTCCTTCCTATCACAGCATCGGGTTAGGGGCTCCGGCGCTCTTGCTTCTGGCGCGGCTTGTGCAGGGGTTTTCGACAGGCGGCGAATATGGCGGTGCTGCCACCTTCATTGCCGAATATTCCACGGACCGCAGGCGGGGCCTGATGGGAAGCTGGCTGGAGTTCGGCACCTTGGCTGGATACGTGGCCGGAGCGGGTACGGTGACGGCCCTTCAATTGGGGCTTGAAGAAAGCCAGATGCTGGCGTGGGGCTGGCGTATTCCGTTTCTGGTGGCGGGGCCGTTGGGGCTTCTGGGGCTGTATATGCGCATGAAGCTGGAAGAAACTCCGGCCTTCCAGGCGTATGCGGAGCAGGCCGAAAGCCGCGAGCATGACAAACCCGGCTGGACGGAACTGCTGCGTGTACACTGGCCACAACTGCTGAAATGCGTGGGGCTGGTGCTGGTCTTCAACGTAACGGATTACATGCTGCTGACCTACATGCCCAGTTATCTGAGCGTCACGCTTGGCTACCCGGAAAGCAAAGGCCTGTTGCTGATCATTATTGTCATGCTGATCATGATGCCGCTGAACGTGGTGGGTGGTCTCTTTAGTGACAGATTGGGGCGCAGGCCCATGATCATCGGGGCCTGTCTGGCGATCCTGCTGTTGGCTGTTCCCTCACTTCTGCTGGTGCAGAGCCACAATAATATTCTTATTTTTCTTGGCCTTATGCTGCTTGGGCTTTCTCTGGTGTGTTTTACCAGTTCCATGCCCTCAACGCTGCCTGCTCTGTTTTATACGCCCGTGCGCTACACGGCGCTCTCTGTTGCTTTCAACCTCTCCGTTTCGCTGTTTGGGGGCACAACACCACTGGTTACAGCGTGGCTGGTGCGTACAACCGGGGATTTGATGATGCCTGCCTATTATCTGATGGGGGCTGCCGTTATTGGCATCCTGACCATGTTGACCGTGCGTGAGACAGCACGCATGCCTTTGCGTGGCTCTCCGCCTGCCGTGGCGACAGAGGCGGAAGTCAAAGCCATTCTTTCTGGCGATCACCCGATTACGGTTGATGCCACCTTGCCGCCTCTGCCCTGAAGGGGCTGGTGAGCAGAAGAAAAATGGAAATCTGAGCGGGAAGCCCAGCCGTGGCTGGTGAGGGAGAGATCAAATGACAGTTCCACGCGTTGGGTGTGGCGCGGCCATCCTGCGGGAGGGTAAACTGCTTTTGGTCCAGCGGCGGCGGAACCCGGAAGCGCATCATTGCGGGCTGCCGGGTGGGAAGGTTGATCCGTTTGAAACAGTGCCCGCAGCCGTAGCCCGTGAAATTCAGGAAGAAATCGGGTTGAGCATCACGCCACAGACGCTTCTATGCGTGGTGGACCAGATAGATCAGGCACAGGGGCAGCACTGGGTTGCCCCTGTCTATCTGGTGGAAGAGTGGCGCGGTGAACCCACGGTGCGGGAGCCGGAGGCACTGGCAGCAGTCGGCTGGTTTGCGCTGGATGCTCTGCCTGCTCCGTTGACGGAGGCTACGCAGCAGACCTTGCGTGCGTTGGCCGAGCGTGGGGCATGTTTGCAAAACCAGCGGCAAAAGGGATAGCCCCGCAACCGGAACATGCGGTAGGGGAGGGGGAAGAGTGAGAGAGATCAAAGGTTCTTATGCGTAATCCCCGTTCCGGTCGTTCGTCCCGTCATCAGCGCAACCAGTCCTCTGGCGGACGGGAAGGGGGCGGCGCACCAGCCGGGAGCTGCTGGTTGTTCGGCACGCATGCCGTTGCGGCGGCGCTGGCTAATCCGCGTCGCGTCTTTCAGCGTCTGCTGGTGACGGAGGGCGATCACCCCGCTCTGCTTGCTGCGCGTGAGGCCGGAGCCAGACTGACTATTGAGCCCGAGCTTGCGCAGCGCGCCAAACTGGATGAGCTGCTGGGGGCAGAGGCCGTGCATCAGGGCGTGGCTGCGCTGGTCAAGCTGCTGCCAAATCTTACACTGGATGAGGCGCTGGAACGGCCGGGGCCAGTGCTGGTGCTGGATCAGGTGACAGACCCGCGGAATGTAGGGGCCATTCTACGCTCTGCCGCCGCCTTTGGGGCCGCCTGCCTTGTGGTGCAGGATCGTAACGCACCGGAAGAAACCGCCGTGCTGGCCAAAGCTGCTTCAGGCGCGCTGGAAACCGTGCCCATGGTGCGGGAAGTCAATTTGTCCCGTGCGATTGAAGCCTTGCAGAAAGGCGGGTGCTGGACCGTGGGGCTGGATGCAGGTGGCGGCTTGCTGGATGGTCCTTCTTTTGAAGGCCGCCGTGTGGCGCTGGTCTTGGGGGCGGAAGGCAAGGGCCTGCGCCGCCTGACGCGCGAAAGCTGTGATGAAATTGCCGGGCTGTATATGCCCGGTGATATGGAAAGCCTGAATGTTTCTGTCGCGGCGGCCGTGGGGCTTTATGAGTTGGCCCGCGTGCGCATGCCCAGCACATACCAGCCTGCGGCAACAAAAAAGCCAACGTAATAGCCAATATCGGCCCCATTCAGCCATTTTGCGACGGGGCCGGTATAGAGCGTGCTGCTTGAAAAGAGCAGGATGGTCAGCACGGCGGTCACGGAAAAAATGGTGGCCCCGTATGTCCAGCCGGGTGGAACCGGATGCACCGTGTGGTTTCCGCAATACCAGTCCGCCAGCACAATGCCGATCCACGGCGCAATCCAGTACATGGTGACCATCAGATAATCTGTGTAAAGCGTGGTGTAGCGGCCCGCGCCTGCTACAGCGAGCACGTAGCCCAGTACGGCGGTAAGAATGGCAGCAGCCACGCGGGGCACATGCAGGCCAGCGGAAATCAGGCTATAACTGGCAGTGTTATCATTGAACGAATTGCCGGTGATGGAAGACAGCGCAATGGCTGCCAGCGCCACGGCCCCCAGAGGCCCCATGGCCTGCTGAAGCGAGGCAATAACGGCGGTGGGCGATGGGTCCGCCACACTGCCCGCCGTAAGTAAACCCAGAATCTGGAACGGAATGGCGGAACCCAGAAGCCCCGCCAACGCCAGAAGCACCACTTTTTTCGGACTGGAAGACGCTGGCAGATACCGCGTGTAATCAGAAGAATAGGATGCCCAAGACAGGTTGAAGCTGACAAGAACGCCTGTGGCCAGCAGAAAAGTCTGCCAGCTTACGGGATGATGGGCCGCTATGGGGGCCGTCCCTTCCACCGCCAGCGTAATGCCCATCAGGGCAAAGGTGATCAGCAGTATCCCGCCCAGATATTTCTGCAAAAGCTGCACAACGTGGTGCCCGTAAATGGAGGCTACCATCTGGGTTGCGGCCAGAACACCAAGAGCCAGCCAGAAAGGGGAGGAAATGCCGCCCAGCAGCAACAGCGCCATCAGGGCTGTGGCGGCGGGCACGTTGTTTACCGCATCCCACCCGACGCAATAGATCCAGTTCAGAAAGGCAGGTGGGCGGATACCAATCTGCCCCAGCGCCCGGCGGGAGGCCTCCATCTGTGTCAGCCCCATGGCGGGGCCAATGGCGGCGGCGAGGGCAACTGGTAGCGCCCCAATTATGTTGCCGAGCACAATGGCGAGCACCCCGGTCTTGAAATCCAGCCCCATGCTGGTGAGCAACGCCCCCGTCACCCAGCCGCCGGGGCCGAGGTTGGGGGAAAAATGGCTCCAGAAGACACGGTCCATCTTCATGGTCTTCAGTGCCGCGGGCACGGGTTCGCGCACGGATGCGGCTGAAAGCTCTTCCATCAGGCCACCGGGAGAAGAAGCGGAAACGGGGGTGGACTGATGGTTCATGCCGGGGAGGGTCCTCAGGCTAAAAGGGTCATGACAGGTCCGGCTCTGGCATGGTGCCCGCAGCCCCGGTGGGCTGATGGGTGTAATAGGCTTCCGCCAGCCGTATAGGCAGAAGGTCCATAAATCTGGACCCGGCTGCAAGCCATAATGGAAAAACAATGCGTCTTTCGTTGCGGCGCAGGCCACGCAGAATACGGCGGCTGGCGTTATCCACATCTGTCATGCCCGGCATGGGGAAGCGGTTTTGCGCCGTCATGGGGGTGTTGAGGAACCCGCACACCACGGAAGAACACAGAATACCTGCCTGCTTCATATTCCCGCCAGTGGCCACCATAAACCGGTCAACCGCCGCCTTCGCCGCGCCATAGGACGGCGTGCCGGGATAGGAGACCAGTCCCGCAACGGAGGAAATGGCGCAGATTCGCCCGCGCATGCCATCCGCCGCACGGGGTTGGCGGCGCATCAGCGCCATGGCGGGCAAAACAGTGTT
Organism: Acetobacter tropicalis; assembly: GCF_030644465.1. Taxonomy (NCBI): domain Bacteria; kingdom Pseudomonadati; phylum Pseudomonadota; class Alphaproteobacteria; order Acetobacterales; family Acetobacteraceae; genus Acetobacter; species Acetobacter tropicalis. The sequence goes on from NZ_JAUYUW010000001.1 coordinate 2,987,476, forward strand.
CAGAACGCCATCCATATTGGTCGCAAAAAAGCGTCGTACCTGTTCGTCAGGCTCGTAAGGGGCATCATCCGGGGTTTCGGGCTTGCGGGTGCCCCCGGTAATGCCTGCGCAGGCCAATACCAGATCAAGCTGCCCGGTGCTTTTCACCCACTCCGCCATGGCATGCTGGTCGGCGACATCGCATCGTGCGATGTCCACACCTGCTCCGCGCGAGATGCACTGCCGGGCGGTTTCCATCAGCCGGGTCTCATTCCGTCCGCCCAGATGCAGCATGCGTCCGGGCCGTGCCAGAGTGAGGGCCAGTGAGCGCCCGAGGCCGGAGGAGGCTCCGGTTATCAGAACGGTATTATGTTTCATGGTCGCTCTCTTAACGCGAGACTGTTAGAAGGACTGCACGCCACAGGGCAAAGCGGGCATGCATGGCGGCCAAGGCCGTGCTTTCCCAAGCGTTTGCTGGCGGGTGAGCAATACGGGAGTTGGAACGCGGTATGGTGCAGGGCAGAACGTCTGAAGCAGGGGCGAGGTTGAAACGGCGCGGAGTCTGTTTTGTGATTTCCGCTCCGTCCGGGGCAGGAAAATCGACCATTGCCAACGCCTTGCGGGCCTCCGAGCCCCAGTTGCGCCACTCCGTTTCCGTCACGACGCGCCAGCCACGGCCAGGCGAGAAGGAAGGCGTGCATTACCACTTCCGCAGCATGGAGCAGTTCGAGGAAATGGCAGCAACGGGCCAGTTGCTGGAATGGGCCATTGTGTTTGGCCGTGGCTATGGCACGCCCCGCGCTCCCGTAGAGGAAGCGCTGGCTGCGGGGCAGGACATGGTGTTCGATATAGACTGGCAGGGCCACCAGCAGGTGCGTCAGGCACTGCCGGATGATGTTGTCAGCCTGTTTGTGCTGCCTCCATCGCTGGAAGAACTGGAGCGACGTCTGACCTCCCGTGCGTCTGACCATCCGGATGAAATTGCCCGGCGTATGGCGGCCGCGCGTGATGAAATTTCCCACTGGCACGAATTTGATCATGTGGTGGTGAACAAGGATCTGGACCGTGCCATTTTTGAAGCCCGCGCCATTCTGACAGCCGGACGCCTGAAAACCCGGCGGCAAACCGGGCTGGAAGAATTTGTAGGGACGTTTGGAGCCTGAGCCTGATGGATTTTTCGGCTGTTTCCATTCTGTGTGTTGGCGATGTGATGCTGGACCGTTTTTTATACGGCAGCATGGAGCGCATTTCGCCAGAAGCGCCGGTGCCGGTTCTGTTGCTGGACAAGCGGCGGGAAATGGCTGGCGGGGCCGGGAACGTGGCCAGTAACGTAACGGCATTGGGTGGCCGTGCCATTCTGGTGGGGCTGGTGGGGAATGATGAGGCCGGAGGCCTGTTAAGGAGCGCTCTGGCAGCACGCCCGAATGTGGTGGATGCTACCGTGAGCACCACCAGTCGGCCCACAATCTGCAAAACCCGGTTCATAGCCGCCCATCAGCAGGTGGTGCGGACGGACGAGGAAAGCCGTCTGCCTTTGCAGGCGAGCGAAGCTGCGGATTTATGCGCGGCTCTTGAAGCACGTATTGAAGGCGTGCAGGCCGTTGTGGTGTCTGATTACGGCAAAGGGGTTTGCAGCCCGCAGGTGCTGGAAACCGTGTTCCGTGCCGCAAAGGCCCGGAATATCCCGGTGTTTGTGGACTCAAAATCTCCAGATTATCGCCTCTATTGCGGGGCCACCTGCATTACACCCAATGCCCGTGAACTGGCTGAGGCTTCAGGTCTGCCGGTGGAAACCGAGGCGATGGTAGAAGCCGCAGCCCGCAAGGTGATGGCGGATGCGGAGGCCGACGCCATTCTGGCCACGCGTTCTGAAAAAGGCATGATGCTGGTGCAGCGGAATGGCGCGGTTGTCTCCATTCCCACCCGCGCACGGGAAGTGTTTGATGTCTCCGGCGCTGGCGATACGGTGATCGCCACCATGGCGCTGGCGGTTGGCTCCGGCCTCTCGTTCGAGCAGGCCATGCGGGTGGCTAATGCCGCCGCAGGGGTTGTGGTGGGCAAACTGGGTACCGCCACGGCGGATATTCAGGAAGTGCTGCATGAACTGGATGAACAGTCCGGTCCTGATGAAGCCCCTCATCTGTTGCCGCTGGCAGCGGCGCGGGCACAGGTTCAGCGTTGGCAGGCGCGTGGGTTGAAGGTGGGGTTCACCAATGGCTGCTTTGATATTCTGCACCCCGGCCATGTCAGCCTGCTGGCGGAAGCCCGTGCTGCGTGTGACAGACTGGTGGTGGCCCTGAACACGGATGCCAGCATCAGCCGCCTGAAAGGGCCGGAACGCCCGGTCAACACGCTGGATTCCCGTGCGCGGGTGATGGCTGCCGTGCGGTATGTGGACGCAGTTGTGGCGTTTGAGGAAGATACGCCTCTGGAAACCATCAAGGCGCTGATGCCGGATGTGTTGATCAAAGGGGCGGACTACAAACCGGAAGACGTGGTGGGGGTCGATGTGGTCACCGCCGCCGGAGGCAGGCTGGTGCTGGCGGATCTGGCACAGGGCCATTCCACAACATCCACCATTGGCCGGATTCGCGGTGCGTGATGCCACAGGGTCTTCAAAGAGCCCCCATCGGTTCGTCAGTTGCTTCCGGGCAGGGGACTGCTTTGCAGACAGTGCGGGACCGTTTTCAGCGCTGGCTGTTTGAGCAGGCTTTGCCGTTCTGGGCCTCAACCGGCTGTGATGGAACGCTGAGCCACCCGGCCATGCGGGGAGCACAGGAAAGCCTGACCCTGGCCGGTGTGCCTGCATTGCCCCCTTTCAAGCGCGTGCGCGTGCAGGCCCGGCAGCTTTTTGTGTTTTCATGGGCCAGTTTGCAGGGCTGGAAGCAGGCGGAGGCGTGCGCAGCAGGGATTTTCGACTTTCTGCTAAAAGCACGCACCCCGGATGGAGGATGGGTGTGCCGCCTGACGCCGGAGGGAAGCGTGCTGGATGCCACAGCGGATCTGTATGATCTTGCTTTCGTGGTGTTTGCTCTGGCGTGGTACGGCAGACTGGACAAGAGCGGTCATGCCGTGGCGTTGGCACGGGAGACCCTGTGCTGGATTCAGGCCCATATGGGCGCGCCTACTGGTGGCTTTTTCAATACGCTGCCGAAAAAGGATGCTCCCCGTCAGCAGAACCCCCATATGCATCTGCTGGAAGCCGTTCTGGCCTTGTATGAAACCACCCGAGACACGGCAGATCTGGCAATGGCGCATGATCTGTATGCGTTGTTCAGCACGCGTTTTCAGGATGCTGAAACAGGCATATTGGGGGAGTTTTTTACGGAGAACTGGCAACCTGCCACCGGAGAAGCCGGAAACTGGGTGGAGCCCGGCCATCATTTTGAATGGGTATGGCTGCTGCATGAATACACACGGTGGAGCGGGGTGCAGACAGCGCACCAAAGTCAGCGCCTCTACGCGTTTGCGCTGCAGCATGGGGTGAATGTTCACACCGCTTTTGCGTATGACGGCATAGGGCGGGATGGGACAGTCCTGAAAGCCTCGTCCCGTTTGTGGGTGCAGGGGGAGGCTCTGCGTGGTGTGTTGACCGTCAACCCGCAGGACACCGCAGATCATTTGGCCGCGCGGATGGCGGACACTCTGCTGACCCGCTATTTCACCGGCTGCCCGGAGGGTACGTGGCTGGACCAGTTGGATGCGGCAGGCCAGCCAGCCGTAACGGCCATCCCAACCAGTTCACTCTACCATATCGTCACCGCATTTGATGCGCTTGATCAGGCGGCCTCTCGCTTGTGAATCGAGGAAGCGGTGGGGGCCTTTGATCAGGTGAGTGTACTGATGAGAGGCCTGATAGCCCTTATAATATTTAAGCTAGGCATCGCTTGACTTTGGGTGCGGAAACCAACCCCCTTGTGTGGCGTGAAAGCTGCCACAACGTATGCAGACGTCATAATGAAGACCTGTTAGAACCAACGGCGTGAGTATGACCAAAACAGCCCCCGCGCGGCCGGAAGACGAAACGCTCCTGTCGCTCTCTCTTCGCCAGCCGCCTGCCAACCTTGAAGCGGAGCAGGCGCTGCTTGGCGCGTTGCTGACCAACAACCGCGCGTATGATCGCGTGTCTGATTTTCTGACCGGCGCACACTTTGCCAACGAAGTGAATGGCCGCATTTATGATGCCATTGCCCGCCGCATTGAAAATGGCCAGTTGGCAGACCCGGTTACTTTGCGGGCGGAACTGGAAAACTCGGGTATCCTCTCCGAGGTGGGTGGCATGGCCTATATGGGCAAGCTGCTGACCTCCATGGTGGGGATCATCAATGCCGGGGATTACGGGCGCGCCATTCATGATGCATGGATTCGGCGGCAACTGATTGATATTGGCGAGGGCGTGGTCAACAACGCCTTCGGTGCAACGTCTGATCTGTCGGGCCCGGACCAGATTGCAGCAGGGGAAGAGGCGCTTTTCCGGCTGGCAACTGAAAAAGGGCAGGATGGCGGTTTTGTCGGTTTTGACCGTGCGCTGGCCAACGCCATTCATACGGCGGAGCAGGCGTTCAAGAACGAAGGACACGTCTCCGGCCTGACCTCCGGCTTGCGTGATTTTGATAAGAAAACCGGCGGCCTGCACCCCTCTGATCTTCTGATTCTTGCCGGACGTCCCGCCATGGGGAAGACGGCGCTGGCCACCAAGATTGCGTTCTCTGCTGCACGCGCTCTGATGCAGGATGCCGAGGATAAAGGGCCGGGGGTGCAGCCCAAAGGGGCCGTTGCCATTTTCTCGCTGGAAATGTCGGCGGAACAGCTTGCCGCCCGTATTCTGTCAGAGCAGTCTGAGGTTTCCAGCGAACGTATCCGTCGTGGTGATATTGGGCAGAAGGAGTTTGACCGGTTTGTGCGCGTGAGCCGCGAACTGGCGCGCCTGCCGCTGGTGATTGATGATACACCGGCCATTTCCCTTTCCGCCATGCGGACACGCTGCCGCCGATTGAAGCGGACCAAGGGCCTAAGCCTTGTGGTGGTCGATTACCTTCAGCTGATGCGTCCTTCCGTGGGAACGCGTCCTGAAAGCCGCGTGCTGGAAATTTCGATGATCACGCAGGGGCTGAAAGCCATTGCAAAGGAACTGGAAGTGCCGGTTATTGCACTTTCCCAGCTCTCGCGTCAGGTGGAAAGCCGGGAAGACAAGCGCCCCATGCTGTCTGACTTGCGTGAATCCGGCTCGATCGAGCAGGACGCCGATGCCGTGATGTTTGTCTATCGTGATGAATATTATCTGCAGCAGCGCATGCCCAAGGAAACGGCCTTCGATTCCATGGATAAATACTCAGCGGCCCTTGATGACTGGCAGCGCAAGATGGGGCTGGTGCATAACAAGGCAGAATTGATTCTGGAAAAACAGAGACATGGACCAACCGGCACCGTACATCTGTATTTTGAAGGCGAATACACACGCTTTACAGATCTGGATACCATTCACGAAGACCAGATCCGGTAATTAATGGTATGGGAGAGTGCACATGCTCTCAGTCCAGACCTGTTGCCGTATCATGACCTGTTTGTGGAAACTGGAAAGAAAAAGCCGGGCTCAGAAGGCCCGGCTTTTTTGTCAGCTTTTGGGTAAGGCAAGAGAAGCGGGCATCGATATGGGAATTTGGTGTTCCTGAAACGCTTGCCACAGATCATACAGCGCCTCACTCCGTACGGCAGCCGTATCCAGCCCCGAGCGGGCGCGGGCCGTGCCGGTCAGCAATGCTGAGCCATCTGTTACGGATGAGATGCTTGCGGTCGGGGCCAGTTGCGGGTCAACATTTTTGCAGGCGGCAAGTGTGGCCACCACCACATCCATGGCTTTTTGCAGATCAGAGGCAAACGGTAGCTGAAGGGTGACGGTAAACACGCCCGGTTTTTCAGCTCGCGTGGCGTTGCGCACGGCAGAGGTTATGAACTGGGAGTTCGGCACAATCATGGTGGAGCCGTCCGCCAGCTTGATGTTGGTGGATCGCACGCTGATACGGGCAACCTCACCATGGGCGCCGGCAATATCCACCACATCCCCAATGGAGACGGGGCGTTCGGCCATCAGGATAATGCCAGAGACAAAGTTCTGCACAATGGATTGCAGGCCAAAACCAATCCCCACGGAGAGGGCGCTGACCACCCATGTCATGCTCTTCATGGTGACACCAAGGGCAGACGCTATGCTCAGCCCCACCAGAATCCATGCGGAATAGGTAATGATGCTCAGGATGGAGGCCTGCGCCCCGATATCCAGCCGGGTGGTTGGGAAGAAGCGCTGCCGGAACCAGTTTTTAAGAGTGCGGATAGCGTAGTGCCCAATGATCGGCAAAATCGCACACAGTAGGATGGTATCCAGCGAGATGTGGAAACTGCCTTCCGCCGTGCTTGTGCCGTTTTGCCCCCGAAAGACATACAGAATGCGGTTGCCGACCTGAGCCGGGTCAAAATCCGCACCAGCCGTTGCCACGGAAAACGCCACAACCAGCAGAAACACGCTGATCAACCCCGGAACGACAACACTGGCCTGATCCACCAGCCTAGCGGCGAGGCCAAGTTGCACCAGATGCTGCCCGATTGGCCCATGGGATGGAAAAACGCTGCTGCCCAGAGCAGTAGCCAGAAGAGCCAGGAGCAGCAGGCCTGTCATGGTGATGGCCATGACCGAAACCCAAGAAATAATGGTGTAAGCCAACGGAATATAGCCAGAAAGAACGGCCAGCCAGCAGACAATACAGATGGTCATGGCAACCGTGCGCAGGAAAGGTGCCACCGTGGGGTGGCTACCCGAACCTTCTTCTGCGGAAATGCGCAGTTGGCGGGGAATGGCAAACAGCAGCGGGCTGACTGCCAGCGTGTAAAGGCCGTCCAGCAACTGTACTGGCAGAATGCTCAGGCCGCTTTTGGTGTCCACATAGCGCAGGATACCGCGCACAATCAGCGCAACGGCAAACCAGATGGGAAACAGCCGCAGATTGTGTGCAACCTTGTCCGGCATGGGAAACACCCGCCATTCCGGCTTGCTGGCCAGCAGGCTGATGCCCAGTTCAATAACAAAGCCGCACAGGGGCACCTGAGTGGCCACCATATCGGCCAGTGTATCCAGATCTTCCCCCAACGCCGGATTATTGAGCGCAATGGTGCCCCACACAATACGGAAGGCAAAAGCCCATGCGGCAACACTGATAGCGGCACACACAACAGTAGCGGCGATCGGGCGGATGCGGCCCGTGGGCAGAAACCGGGCTACCAGCATGCGCACCGGATTATGGCAGAAAAAATAAAGTGTCAGCAGCAGGCCGCCTGCAATCAGGCCGCCTAAGGTCCAGAGGGCATGGGTGCCCCGGAAGGCTTCAACCAGAACCGCACTTCCTTCCTGCGCAAGGCTGGTAAGGCGGTCCACATCATCCCCGGATGTGGCAATAAGTTGGGTCCAGAACGTGATGCCCAGAGGAGAGGGGAAACGTTGGGTAAGGGTGGCCTGCTGAATGGCCGTGCCGTGCTGGCGCAGTTCATCCACCAGTTGCTGGGCTTCAAGCTGGTAGAGTTTCAGCCGCGTAATCCGTCCGGAAATATCGCGCTGCTTGGCCGTCAGAGCCCTGCGCTGCTCCGTGATGGAAGCTGCCTCAGGCGGTGCATCCTTGGCGGGGGGCTTTCCCAGAATATCCAGAAAACTCTGATACACGGACTCGTACGGTTTAATCTTGGCAAGCAGTGCGTCTGTGCGGGCTGAAACAGTGGAGGCGCGTTTGAGAAGAGATGCAAAAACGGCTGCGTTTTCGCCCTTTGAGTAGTTTTTCAGGCTGTCCTGATAGATGCTCCGGATCTCGTTATTGATCTGATCCAGCGTGGCATCCGTGGCGACGGCGGAAATATCCGAGATAAGGGGAGTAGCCGGTGTGGCGGGCTGAGAGGCCTGTTTGGTATCAGCCTCCGCCGCCCAGACCTGTGTAGGAGAAGAGAGAGGGGAGACTGCCAGCCCCAGAAACAGGACGGCAAGAGCAGGAAAAAATGCACGAAACGGCTTGATGATCATCAGTCTTCTCTACACCTCACCACACACAATACTCCCTTGCCAAACGTGGCAGCTAACAAGGGGGTTGCGCTCTCATAAGGTGAAAAAAGCGGATAACGCTATGGAATACCTCAGAATCAGCGTTGGCAGTGGGCGAATGAGCAGGAAAAAGGCCCTGCTTTTCCAAACCCCGTTCCCGTTCTTGAGCGGGGTGCGGGAAAGAGAAGATGCCAAAGGCGAGCAGGGTAAAAGAACAGAAACGCTCTTAAAAAGCCTGCTTATTTATGGTTGCTGTGCAGATGATCGTGATAGCCGTATTTTTCCCACTGGGCCGGGGTGGTCAGGTGCTTGGGTTCGCTTTTGAACATGCCACAGGCTGAGAGCGCAAAAGCACATACCAGCATCATAACCGCGTGTTTCATGGTCTCTTTCCTGAAAGGATCTGTTCCTGCTTCTATCTCATTCGCAAGGAAGGCGGGCAAGCAGGCACGATAAAAAAGCGAAAGAAAATCTATGGAAGGGCCTTGGAAGAAGGCAGAAAGAAGGCCCCCTTATTTACGCAATTCCATGGTGATGGGGCCTTCCCGGCGACCATGGGTAAACTGGTCCACCATGGCGTTGCCGCTGTGCATGAGGGACGAGGCTGGTCCTTGCCAGATCAACTGCCCCTTGTAGAGCATGGCGGCTTCATCCCCGATCCGTTGGGCAGACGCCATGTCATGCGTGATGGCAATGGCGGTGGAGCCCAGCTTTTTCACGCAGTCCACAATCAGGCCATCGATGACCGCGCCCATGATCGGGTCCAGCCCGGTGGTGGGTTCATCAAAGAACAGAATGTCCGGCGTTGCGGCAATGGCGCGGGCAAGCCCCACGCGCTTCTGCATCCCACCAGAAAGTTCGGAGGGGTAGAGATCACCCACGGAAGGGTCCAGCCCCATCTGTGCCAGAATAGACCCGGCATGGTCCCGCGCCTGTGGGCGCTTGAGCCGCTTACGGGCCAGCAGGCCGAAGGTCACGTTCTCCCACACCGGCAGACTGTCAAACAAGGCTGCGTTCTGGAAAAGCATGCCAATTTCACCGCGCAGAGCTTCCCGGCGTTTGTCCGTGGCAGTGAGAATGTTTTCGCCATCAATCTCAATGGTGCCGGAATCGGGAATGATCAGGCCCAGAATGCAGCGCAGCAGCACGGATTTCCCGCTGCCAGACCCGCCGATGATGACAAAGGATGTGCCCTGCGCCACGTCCAGATTGACGCCATCCAGCACTTTTTTGGTGCCGAAGGATTTGTGCAGATCGCGGATGCGGATCTTGGGAAGGTTCGCGCTCATTGTGAGAAAAACAGATCTGTCAGGAGGTAATCAAAGGCCAGCAACAGAATGGAGGCCACAACCACCGCCGCTGTTGTGGCGGAGCCAACGCCTTCTGCGCCGCCCTTGCTGTTGTAGCCGTAGTAGCAGCCCATCAGCGCAATCAGGAACCCGAACAGAGCGGCCTTGACCAGCCCGACCGTGACATCAATGGCTTTCAGGGAGTTCAGGGTAGAGGTGATATAGGCGTTGGGGGAGAAGCCCAGCTTCATGACACATACGGTAAAACCGCCAGCAACCCCCAGAACATCCGCCACCAGCACCAGCAGAGGCAGGGCAATCAGGCCCGCCAGCAGGCGTGGGGCCACCAGATATTTCATGGGGTTGGTGGAGAGGGTGGTCAGGGCGTCAATCTGATCTGTGACGCGCATGGTGCCAATCTGTGCTGCCATGGCGGCCCCTACGCGGCCCGCTACCATCAGGCCCGCCAGAACGGGGCCGAGTTCACGGGTTACGGCCAGCACCACAATTCCAGCAATGGCGCTTTGCACATGATACTGCGCAAACCCAGTATAGGATTGCAGCGCAATAACGCCGCCTGAAAACAGGGCTGTCAGCGCTACCACGGGCAGCGAGAAAAAGCCGGTTTCCAGAAAAGCGCCCAGAAAGACGCGCCCGTAAAATGGAGGGCGCACAATGTGGGAAAGGCCTTCAAGCGCGAACAGAGCCAAAGAGCCCGCGGCCCGTATCAAGGCAAGAGTGCCGCGACCCAGTCCGGCCACGAGATTGAGCAACATATCCATCCGGTCTGGTTGTCCGCTCCTGTTGGCGAGTGTCAAGGCACGTTCTAGCTGCCGTAGCCTGACAATGGGGGGTGCGTCAAAGTCTGAAGTCTGTTTTCAGCCTCGTCCTTCTCCGTTTAGCCAAGAAAGAAGGCCATAAAGCGTATGCAAAACGTGCCTATTGCAGGGCTGCCCCATTGCAGGGCGCGGCGTGTGAGGGCATTGGTGTGGCACAGAAAATATGCCTCCCCATAAATCCGGTAAGGGTTAGGGGCGGCAAAAGTCAGAAGGCGGGAGGACAGAAAGTGCGCATAGCCATGATCGGCGGCGGATATGTCGGGCTTGTATCTGGAGCGTGTTTTGCCGAATTCGGCATCAATGTTTCCATTGTTGAAACCAATCCGGCGCGACTGTCCGCCCTGCGGGATGGCCGTATTCCCATCTACGAACCGGGGTTGGATGCACTTGTGTCCTCTAACAGTCAGGCTGGGCGTCTGACATTTGGGGATGATATTGCCCAGGCGGTGACCGGGGCGGAAGCGGTGTTTATTGCGGTTGGCACGCCCCCTCGGAATGGTGACGGCGCTGCGGACCTTCAATACGTGCACGCTGCTGCGCGCCAGATTGCGGAAGCCCTGACGGGCTATGCGGTAATTGTCACGAAATCCACCGTGCCCGTGGGCACCAGCCGCCGGATTGCGGAAATTATTCGCCAGACGCGCCCTGATGCCGATTTTGATGTGGCTTCCAACCCGGAATTCCTGCGCGAAGGCAATGCTATTGGGGATTTCATGCGGCCTGACCGGGTGATTATCGGGCTTGATCAGCGTCAGCCGGAACGGGCCAGCCGGGCGGAACAAGTGCTGCGGCAGGTGTATCGTCCGCTTTCCGTGGTTGAAGCGCCGCTGTTGTTCACAGGGCTGGAAACAGCGGAACTGACCAAATACGCGTCCAATTCCTTTCTTGCCATGAAGATTTCCTTCATCAATGAAATGGCGGATCTGTGCGAAAAACTGGGTGCGAATGTGCATGATCTTGCCCGGGGCATGGGCATGGACAAGCGTATTGGCCGGGATTTTCTGCAGCCCGGTCCGGGGTACGGTGGCTCCTGCTTCCCCAAGGATACGCTGGCGCTCTCCCGCATTGCTCAGGAAGCGCATAGTGCATGCCGCTTGGTAGAAACCACCGTACAGGTGAATGAAGCCCGTAAGGCAGGTATGGCCGGGCGTATTGCGGCTGCGTGTGGTGGGTCCGTTGCAGGCAAGACGGTTGGCGTGCTGGGGCTGACTTTCAAACCCGAGACAGACGACATGCGCGAATCTGCCTCCATCCCGATTCTGCATCGTCTGGCAGAAGCGGGCGCGACGATCCGCGCGTATGATCCTGTTGGCATGGCTGCCGCCAAGCCGCTTCTGCCGCAGGATGTGGTGTACTGCACCGATGCGCTGGAAGTAGCAGAAGGGGCCGATGTGCTGGTGGTGCTGACGGAATGGAACATGTTCCGCGCGCTCTCTCCGGCAGAACTGGCCAAGCGGATGCGCAATGGTGTGATTGTTGATCTGCGCAATATTTTTGATCCGGCTGCTATGCGGGCGGCGGGCCTGACCTACGAGTCTGTTGGTCGCCCTTGAGCCTTGGATGTTTTAGCCTTACATCATTCTGAATGAGAACAAGGATAGAACATCGTGGCTAAAAAACCGTCCCGCCAGTTTGTCTGCCGGGCCTGTGGGGCGGTGTATCCCAAATGGATCGGCCAGTGCGAAGCGTGTGGAGAATGGAACACGCTGGTGGAGGAAACGGCTGAACCTCTAGCGGCGTCCTCACCCCGTGCGGCTGGCAAGGGGCGCCGGGTGAAGCTTGAAGGGTTGGAGGGCATGGCTGCTCCTCCGCCCCGTACCCAGACCGGCATTGTGGAACTTGACCGTGTGCTGGGGGGCGGACTGGTCCCGGCTTCGGTCGTGCTGGTGGGGGGAGACCCCGGTATTGGCAAGTCCACGCTGCTGCTTCAGGCGGCGTGTCGTCTGGCGGGCAAGGGCGAGCGTGTTCTCTATATTTCAGGCGAAGAAGCGGTCGATCAGATTCGTCTGCGTGCTCTGCGTCTTGGCGTTGGCACCGCCACGCTGGATCTGGCAGCGTCCATCAATGTGATGGATATTGTGGCCACGCTGGAAGCCGAGCCTGATGTGCGGGCGGTGGTAATCGATTCCATTCAGACCATGTGGCTTGAAACGGTGGAAAGTGCCCCCGGCACTGTTTCTCAGGTGAGGGCCTGTGCGTTTGAACTCATTCGTCTGGCCAAGCGCCGTGGGTTCAGCCTGATACTGGTTGGGCATGTTACCAAGGAAGGCGCGTTGGCGGGCCCGCGTGTGCTGGAGCACATGGTGGACGCCGTCATGTATTTTGAAGGCGACCGAGGACACCAGTTCCGTATTTTGCGCGCCGCGAAGAACCGTTTTGGCGCAACGGATGAAATTGGCGTGTTTGCCATGACGGACAGAGGGCTTGAGGAAGTGAGCAATCCTTCCGCCCTGTTTCTGGCCGAGCGGCGCGGCAATATTGCCGGATCTGCCGTTTTTGCCGGGTTGGAGGGCACGCGCCCCGTACTGCTTGAAGTGCAGGCGCTGCTTTCTCCCAAAAGTGGAGATGGGGCGCCCCGCCGGGCCGTGGTGGGGTGGGATAGTGGCAGGCTGAACATGCTGCTGGCCGTGCTGGAAACACGCTGTGGCCTGAAACTCTCCGGCATGGATGTCTATCTGAATGTGGCCGGGGGACTGAAAGTGGCGGAGCCAGCGGCAGATCTTGCCGTGGCGGCAGCCCTGATTTCCGCAGCCAGCGGTGTGCCTACCAGTTCTGGTGAAGTCTATTTTGGTGAAGTGGGATTGTCAGGAGAAATCCGGCAGGTGGCGCAGGCAGATGCGCGCCTGAAGGAAGCCGCCAAATTGGGGTTTGATCGTGCCGTGCTGCCCCGCCGTATTGCGCGCGGCAGTGCGCGCAGCAAACCACCAGAAGGGCTTGCCCTGCGCGAGATTGGCCACCTGTCAGACCTGATCAGCGCGGAAATGGAAGCCGAATAGCTCTGTCAGGTCAAAAACCGGATTGTCAGAGGCACTGGGCATCGCTATAGTGCGCACCACAGAACGCGGATGTAGTTCAATGGTAGAACGGCAGCTTCCCAAGCTGCATACGGGGGTTCGATTCCCCTCATCCGCTCCAACTGTAGTTTCCCCAATGAAAACAATGACTTGCAAACATCAGCAGGAAGCAACTTATACCGTGCTGGTAGTAGTTCAGCGGTAGTCCTTTTATGGCCAAGAAGGACGCTGATATGTTTGGGTTGAAGCAGACTGGTGGGAATGGTTAGCCCGTCTCACTAATCCCCGTGACTGTCAGAGGAACGTGGGTGAAGCCTTCGGAACAAAGTCAGGCATCAAACAGGATGCCATCATGTCTCTCCAAACACGGGACAAGAATGAAGCCATCCAGCGCCGTGGGGCTGTATTGGAAACCCTCCGCTCTCAGGTGAATGATGAGAAGCTGGTAGCCATAGGCAAGCGGCCCCCCTTGGAGGCACGCACAGTCACGGAGCGGGCTGTGAATGATGCCTTGTTAGCCAAGAAGGCGATTGAAGAAGCCAGCACGCTTATTCCCCAGACAGAAATGCTGACGGCACAGTGAATGAGAACGTGTCAGCCAAGGAGCGGGACCACCTGCACCTGTGCTGGCCAGTCAGACACAGGGAGTGGCTCCATTATCGGGACGCTTCACGCTTGCCTGCGGTTTTTCCCCTAGGTGTCGGAGAGAGGAGGGATAGCCTGCGCGCTGCAGGCATATCCCTCATGGTCCAAGAAAAGCTGATTGCTAAAACCCGTTAGCGCAGAAACGGAATATTGGTTTTGGCAACATCAATAATCTCATCACCCCGACCGTTCATGATGGCTTTGAGAGCGTAAAGACTGAAGCCGGTAATCTGGGATTTTTCAATTTTGGGTGGCATGGCCAGTTCCTGCGTGTTGGTGACGGCATCCAGCACGGCAGGGCCGGGGTGGTTGAGGATGTTGTCTACAGCAGCAGGCAATTCGGCGGGTGTTTCTGCACGCACAGCATGAATGCCCATGGCACGGCACATGGCGGCAAAATCCGGGTTCTGCAGGGACACGCCTGTTTCCAGATATCCGGCGGCTTTCATTTCCATAGCCACAAAGCCAAGAGTGCCATTATTGTAAATGATAAGCTTGATCGGAAGTTTTTCCTGAACCAGTGTCAGAAGGTCTCCCATTAGCATGGTAAAACCACCATCACCTGAGAGGCTGATAATCTGACGGTTGGGTTGCGCCACCTGTGCCCCAATGGCCTGCGGCAGGGCGTTGGCCATGGACCCATGGACAAAGGACCCCATCAAGCGTCGCTGCCCATTCATTTTCAGGTAGCGTGCAGCCCACACCGTAGGGGTGCCGACATCTGCCGTGAAAATGGCGTCACGTGTCGCGGTTTCATTGATCAGACGGGTGAGGTATTGCGGGTGGATGGGTTTTTTGGTGCCACCGGTTGCCAGATCATCCAGCCCCTGACGTGCTTTTTTGTAAAGTTCCAGACATTTATCCAGATGGGCGCGGTCAGTGCGGGCCGTCAGCCGAGGCAACAGCGCGGTCAGGGTGTGTTTCACATCCCCCACCAAGCCAAGGGCAAGGGGGCAGCGTCGGCCAAGCTGTTGGGGCCGAATATCAATCTGCGCGATCTTTGCGTCTTCTGGATAGAACTGGCGGTAAGGGAAGTCCGTGCCCAGCATCAGCACGACATCGGCGGCCAGCAGCGAATGATAACCGGAGGAGAACCCGATCAGTCCTGTCATGCCCACATCGTACGGGTTGTCATATTCCACATGTTCCTTCCCACCGAGGGCGTGAACAATGGGAGCTTTGAGGGTTTCGGCCAGCCGGATGAGTTCGGCATGGGCACCAGCGCAACCGCGCCCGGCCAGAATGGTAATGCGCTTTCCGCTTTTCAGAAGATCTATCAAAGCGGCCAGATCGTCTTCTGGCGGAACAACAACCGGCTCTTTAGGCAGCAGGGCTATTTTTTCGGAAATAACGGTATTGACCGCTGCCTTCAGCGCCACATCCCCGGGGATGGCAATGACCGCTACCCCTTTTTGACCCACTGCGGCGCGAATGGCGGCTTCAACCACGCGTGGGGCCTGCTCGGGTGAGGAAATGGTTTCACAATAATGGCTACATTCACGGAAGAGGGCTTCCGGCCGGGTTTCCTGAAAATAGCCCGATCCAATTTCCGGGCTGGGAATTTGGGCTGCAATGGCCAGAACCGGCACGCGGGAGCGGTGGGCATCATACAGTCCATTGATCAGATGCAGGTTGCCGGGTCCACATGAGCCCGCGCAAACAGCCAGCTTGCCGGTAACATGCGCCGCGCCGGCAGCGGCAAAGGCAGCAACTTCTTCATGCCGGACATGGACCCAGCGGATGGTCTTGCGTTTGAGCAGGCTGTCCGTAATGCCGTTCAGGCTGTCGCCCACCACGCCATAAATAGAGTCGACACCAGCCTGTTCGAGCGTTTGTACCAGAATATCCGCAACATTGGGTTTCGCCATACTCTTCAGTCCTTAGTCCATGGAAGGGGCAGTGCATTCTAAAAAACCTCTGGGAGAAGGAGGTTCCCCCGGACCAAGAGATGAACGGGATGGACGGTGGACAGGAGAGGCCGCTGTGGCTCGATAATGGTATGGAAAACGAACGGGATGAATATTTCATTACGGGTAAGGAATACTTGTGCAGTTTTCTGAATGCAGGCAGAGACTGTTTATTTTAGAAAGCGGTTAAACAACCAGAATAAGGACGAGAAACATCTGGTGTCAGGGTGAGGTGGGAAGGCAACGTATTGTTTTGGAATAATTATAAAGAAAATAGGATGTGGCTTTTAGGCTATATAAGGGCGATATTCACAATTTTGTGTCTACAAAAATGAACAAAAGATCGTCTCCAGCTTTTTGGCGACATCAACGTATTTTATAAATAATAAGATCATTTATCCGGTATGGGACGAAAATCAGCAGTTTTCTGCCGCATAGTTTAAAGCGTATCCGTGCCTGAACGTTGCTGTTCAGGCATGTTTTCCTCTCGTTACTATAGAAATAATATGATTTTTACAGTAACGGGATCGGTAATGTTCAAAAAGAATATGCCTTGAAAATATTATATTATAATGTAAATTTTATAACATATTCGAGATTATCTGGATCTCGGAATGCTGTGAGCCATATGGCTCTGGGTCAAAATCCTGATGGTCAACCATCTTATTAAGGGTGCTTGACCCTCCACTATGGAGAAAGGGCGTGATGTCCACTGTCTGTGTCTTGCGATGTGCCGGGTGGTGTTGAGCCGATATGCGTTTTTGTGTTTATCCGCTTGTTCTGCTTTGTTGCTCTGTGGTGATGGTATCTGCTGCCCGAGCTGAAAAAACGCTGGTTTCCGTCAAGGACATAACTATTGAAGGTGGTCTTGATATCGGCGGCTCAGCTTTCTATCTTCCTAATGTCAATTTTGGCGCAGGCTCTTATGCCGCCCGTTCTGGTGGCCGCTATAACAGGGCGCAAAGTCCGACCTATGGTGAGCTATACGGCAAACCCATTCTTTCTGGCCGGTGGGATCTTGGGCAGGGTATCTCCATTATCGGCAAGGCCTCCGCACTGGGGGCGGCTACTCTGGGGCATGGGGATGCACAGGAAATTTCCCAGACATCGGGAACACCACGTTCCATCTATCTGGAAGAAGCCAATATCGGTGTAACATTGCCAGTGCATCTGGCAGGAAAAAGCCAGCAGCTTACCGTTCTGGGCGGCCGACAGGCTTTTGCTGTTGATGATGGCTTTCTTATAGGCAAAGGCACTTATAGCGCTGGCAGTCGTGGCGCATGGTGGTATGCGCCACGTTTTGCATTCTCAGGCCCGGGTGTGATCAAGCTGGAAGGCAATCCGGTGCGGGCGGATATCTTCATGCTGGAAAGCAATGCGGATAACGATATCGACTGGGGAAATGATCGACCCAAAACCAAATTTGTCGGGTTCGATGTCAGTTGGTTCCGCAATACGCCGGGTGGGCATGGTGAAAGCACATACGCAGACCGTGCGGCCTACGTCACCTTGACTTATTTTCATGTGCGGGACGCTGATACGTCTTCCCATTACGATTATTCTGCCCGTGGAGATCGCAACGGCATGAATGTCGCCTCGCTGAGTTGGGGTGGCACGCTGGTGCCCTTCCGGCCTCTGGATATTTCAAAAAACTTTACTTTTTACGGGAGTTTTGTGTCTCAACAGAATTCTCATGCCGGGAATGGTTACAAATCGGTAGAAGCCTATGGCATGTATTTTGAACCCGGATACCGGTTCACCATGCTCCCTTGGCAGCCGCAGATTTTTTATCGCTATACCCGTTATGGGGGGAACAAGAACCCTAACGGAACTGTCAAACATAGCTATGATACGTTCTTCCTGTACGATGGAAAACGCTACACCTACGGCGGGTACTGGCCAGGTGAAATTGTAGGGATGTATCTTGCTCCTCTTTCTGATCTGGAAGTGCATCAGCTTGATCTGACGGCGACCCCACCAGTGCATCTGTTCAGCAAAGGGGATAGCCTGAAGCTGGGGCTGCACTATTATGATCTCTCACTGCTTTATCCCTCTGGTGTCGGGCTGAAATCAGGAGGGCGTCATATTTCTGACGAACTGGATGCCACGGCAGAATACACACTGAACGCCACTACATCCGCCGCCTTGGCAGGTGGGGTTGCGTTCTCTGGCCCTGCGGGCCGGGCGTTGGCGCATGCAGGTGTACCAGGCGGTTATCCGGTGCCAGATGTTGGCCATCATGCAGGAATCATAGAGGCGTATTTTTACAAACACTTCTGAAACGCTTATCTATCCAAGGAAATTACCAAGTTTTTTCCGTTAGGTTAATGATCTACATTGGTAATGAAATGAAAGGATGCCATGCACATGGTTGAACAAGACAGCTCTCCAGCCACAACACCTGCCGCGGGTTTACGGAATCGCCATATCGCGATGATCGCCCTCGGAGGGGTAATTGGTGCGGGGCTGTTTGTCGGGAGCGGGGCTGCCATAGCGGCGACCGGTCCGGCCGTGTTGCTGGCTTTTCTGGTGGTGGGCGCGCTTGTTATTCTGGTTATGCGCATGCTGGGTGAAATGGTGGTGGCCAGCCCCGGCCGTGGTTCCTTTGTTGAATACATTCGCATGTCATGCGGAGACCGCGCGGGCTTTACCGCCGGATGGCTCTACTGGTTCTTCTGGGTGGTGGTGCTGGGGAGTGAGGCCATAGCCGGCGCCCTTGTGATTGAGGACTGGATTAAGCTGCCTGTGTGGGTGCTGGCGATCGGCCTGATTATTGCGCTCAAGCTGATCAATTTTGCCGCCCCCCGTGTGTTTGGGGAATGCGAGTTCTGGCTTTCTCTGGTCAAGGTTGTCAGCATTATCGCCTTTATTCTGATGGCGGGCCTCTATGTTCTGCATCTGTTTGGCCCGGGCACAACGCCGGTGCAGAATTTTCTTGGGCATGGCGGTTTTTTTCCGCATGGGTTTGTGGCCGTTCTGTCCATTATTCCCACCATCCTGTTCACCATGATGGGCTCGGAAATTGCAACAGTCGCGGCTGCGGAATCGTCTGAGCCCGGCAAGAACGTGGCGCGGGTGACGCGCAGCATCGGCACACGCGTGACCCTGTTCTATCTGGTCTCTGTCGCCATGATCCTGCTGGTGGTGCCATGGACCAGTATTGTGCCCGGTAAATCTCCATTTGTGTCGGCCATGGATGCCATGGGTATTCCTGGCGCAGGTCTTGTTATGCGTATTGTGGTGTTGAGCGCCATTATTTCCTGCCTGAACTCCAGCATGTACATCACATCCCGTATTCTGACCGAACTGGCAGCCAGTGGGGATGCCCCGCCATCTCTGGCGCGGGAATCAACCACGGATGCGCCGCGTCTGGCCATTGTGGTCAGTAGTGTGGCGGGTACAGTGGTGGCGTTCTCCTCCATTCTGGCACCCGACACCATTTTCGCTTTTTTGCTCAGTTGTAGTGGTGGCGTTATTCTGGTGGTGTATTCCATGATCGTGGCTGCCTACATCAAGGCAAGAGAGGCCGCCCAGAAAGCGGGTGAAGCGGATGGTTACAACCTGCCGTTTTTTCCGTATTGCAACTACGTGGCGCTGATTGCTGTGGTGCTGGTGTTTGTAGCCATGCTGCTCAACCCTGCTGAACGGATGACGGCTGTTGCCAGCATTGGCACATCGGTTGTGTGCTATGGGCTCGCTTCTTTTCGCACGGGGCGTCGTGCCAGTTCAGCGGCGCTCTAATGCGCCAGAAGAGCGGGGAGGTTTACGAGCCGTGTAAAGCGCGGTCATGAACCGCCGCTCCACTATCCCCCCAAATTCCTGATCTGCCAGTTTTGCCAACTCATGCAGGATATGGGTCTTTACGGCAGGATCAGCCGCGCTGATTTGCGAGAAGGTTGCGGCCAGCGCACTGATCTGCGCGGTGGTCATTGTGATGTTCCATCGCAGAAAAAATGCTTCCACATCCTGAAATCCTGCGGCGTGAAGGTCGTCCAGACGCGCTGTGCGATTCAGGGCAAACGGGAGTTGGCCCTGTTGCCAACTCCGGCTTTCCCCGAGTTGGGCAAAGAGAGGGCTGGCCTTCAGATGAAACGCATCAGGTTCATTTGGGTCTCCAAACACGTTCCACCACATTGCCCACCATCCTCCCGGTTTGAGAGCGCGATGGACTTTGCGTAAGGCTTCTGCCTGAGGCAGCCAATGGAACGCAGTTGCCGCAATGCCGAGATCATACGTGCCCGCTTCGATGGGTGCATCTTCCCAACTGGCTGGGATTACAGTCAGATGCGGTGCTGTTGGAGCCAGATATTCTGCAAGATACGCACAGAGCCGTGGGTCGGGTTCAATGGCTGTCAGTTCTTCTGGTTGATGGTCCAGCAGGATACGGGTTGCCTGTCCTGTACCAGGCCCGATTTCAAAGATGCGTGCTCCAGCAAAAGGTATGCAGGCCCTCAGGTGATCATAAACGACCGCAGGATAAGGGGGGCGTGCCTCCTGATACGCGGCTGCATTTTCACCAAACGTCGTTCGCCTGTTGCGGAATGATGGGGTTTCCAAAAAATTTGTCCTGTGTGCCAAAGGCTGTTGGGGAGCGCTCTCGTGTTCCTTTATGGTTTTCCTGTCTGCACATAATCGGATGGTTGGAATGGCGGCGCGGTGAGCGCGTAAAAACGCAGCACACTTTGCGGAGCGGCAGCAATTCGGTGGCGGCTTCTTGCAACAAGACGCACAATATCTCCCGCTTTTACCGTGTGGGGCGTGCCTTCAAGCCAGACGGTGCCATGGCCCTCTTTGATGAGAAAAAATTCTTCGGCGGTTTTGTTGTAGCTTTCCGGATAAGAGATGCCGGGTTTGAGCGTAAACAAGGCAATACTCAGCTTTCCCGAAGGAAGGGCAGCATTTTGTCCTACAAGTTCCTGTAGCGTGCTTCCTGCGGAGGGGGTGATTTCTGGGACCTGTGCGGGTGTGAGTGTCTGCGCGCGCGCAATGACACTAGAAAAAGCGGCCAGCGTGATAAGAGTAGAAAACACTGTCTTCATGGGGTGATCGCTTTCTCACGGGTCAAGGCCGTGATCTCTTGGCTGGCAGAAGGATAAAGGCGGGAAAGTTGGGCGCGGTTTCCGGGTTCAAAATCGTTGGGGATAAAACCGGGGGCCATGGTGGTTCCAGCAAAGGCCCAGCCAAGGGGGCCTTCGGGTGCTGACCCTTGCCACACACCTTCCGGTACAACAAAGGCGGGGTTTGCTGCGTTCAATTTCACATGCCTGATGCTGGCATCGGGGTAAAGCAGCAGAAGGTGAATGGTATCGCCTTTATAAAAATGCCAGACCTCAGCTGTTCTCAATCGGTGCAATGCTGAAAATCCACTTCGGGTTTCCAGTAACAGAATGGCTGTGGAAATGGGGTGCGTAACGCCTGCATAACGGGCGGGAAGCGCTGCACCGGGAATGGTTTCCGGTGTTCTTTGTAGTTGAGAAAACCAGCCTCCTTCAACCGGGATAGGCTGCATATGATACTGCATCATCAGGGAGCGTGCTGCCGGAGGCATGGAACCATCTGTGTCCGCCAGCGTGGGGTGAACGGTTCCCAACAGGCAGATCAGGGCAGCGGCACAGACAGGCAGGCCGGATGAGGGCGACGAAAACCACCACATGGATTTTTTTTCAAACATCTTACCTCACATGCCTGCACGCGCAGGTGGCGCTATGTAGTGTGCGATTGCAGGGGAAGGGCAGGGAGAACTTTGTAAGACATAGTGTGCAAACAAGGTTCTTTTGGTTGAGCCAGGGGAAGTGGTGAAAATTTCCCATGTCATATGCGCCCCCTGCGTCCTTTGTATCGTTACGATACGATTATCATCTCGATACAGAGGAAGCGCAAGCCGCAAGGCAGAGGGCGTGATGTGTGTTGGTGCATTCAGCCAGACAGAGTGATGCAACTAGGTAGGGTAGTCTGAACGCTCTTACTGGAGCCCTCAACGGATACCTGTCTCTTTCAGCTTTTAGTGGATGGTCAGGCTGTCCAGATGGATCAGCAGACCATGTTCGCGCAGGTAGAGCAGCGCACCTGCCGAAAGAATGGTGGCTCCAGCAATGGCGATGGAGAGGGATATGCTGTGGCTGGAAACCAGTGTGCCGATAACAGCCCCGACAAACAGGCTGCCAATGGCTGCCAGCCTGCGCCAGGTGCCCGGATTGGAGCCTCCGGCAATGCTGCTGTTGTGGGCCAGACCATGCAGGAGCATGGTTGCGGCCGGCAGGCTCATATCCGCGACCTTTGCGTGGCGGGTGGCAGAGGTCTGCATGCCCATGGCAAAGGCAAGCAGGCCGAGCGTAATATAGGTGCGGCCGGGTGGGTTGGCAGCCCAGACCAGTGCGGTCAGACCCACCAGCAGGCCTACACGCAGCAGAATATCCCCTACCGCATAGCGTACAGTGCGGTCCCGGCGCGTCAGGCGTCCCCCGGTAACGGCCCCCAGCAGATACAGGCCAATCGCTTCAAAGCCGGATAAGACCACGGTTTCCGATGTTGCAATATGCACAGCCATCAGCAGGATGGTGGCGGTCATGTAGCCCGCAAAAATTTTGAGATGCAGCAGGGATACGGCATCAAGCATGCCCATGGCCATGGTTACCAGAATAATGGCGGCAACCAGTCGGGGGTCGTGGCCTGCGCGGGTGGTCATGAAGTCTCCGAAAAACAAATAGCTGAATAAAGAAGGGTGGGGGGTCTCATATCATTTTTTCACGTTTTTGTGTGTTTCTGTTGTCAAGGCTCCTATGGGGCTGTTGCACGGCTTTTGTCGGCCTGAGCGCATAAAAGAAACGGTAGATGAAAAAAGAAGTTTGTCTGCTCTTGATTTTTTGATTTGCGGATATCTCTTCGGCCACACACACCCTTCAGGCTTATGATACCAGTAGGGTGACAAAATCATGGGTCAGAAACGCGCAAATTGTATCGGGTTATGGTCACTCTGTGCTGGCATGGTGGTGGCGGTAGTGTCGCATTCCGTAGCCTGTGCACAAAGCCACATTGTTTCCTTGCAAAAGCTGGACTGGTCCACGGCCGAACATCTTGCATCGGAAGCTGTTCGAGTGTGTCAGGCGCAGGGATATTCCGTTACCGCCACCGTTGTGGATACCACGGGGCACCAGCAGGTTGTTATCAAAGGCGATACAGTGCCCTTGCAGTCTCTCTCGGTTTCTTATCGGAAGGCTTATACGGCATATTCCTATGGGCTGGCGTTTAACAAAAATACAACCAGTGAACTGATTGCCGCCAAAGTGACCGGTCCCGCCAATGGGGCATTGAACACCATTCCTGAAGTTTTGTTTGTGCCGGGGGGTGTCACAGTGCGTACAGCCTCAGGCGGTACTGTTCTGGGGGGCCTTGGTGTGTCTGGAGCACCGGGTGGAGAGAAGGATGAAGCCTGCGCTCTGGCTGCGGTTAAAAAATTCCAGGCAGAATTCCATTAGAACAAGGCGGTCAAAAGAAAGACGTCTGGCTATCCTACAAAAAAGATAAGCAGGGCTGAAGAGACTGATCATGTGAGACTACACATCTCCAATGATGTGTGTGCGTTTTCTCTCATTCCGTAGTAGCTTTTTCAAAATCTCGGTGCGCCTTCAGTCCTCACTATAAGACAAATGCAGATGTGGCTGTGTTGTGTTTGAAAACAGGTCTGGCAGGAAAAAATTGTTTATCGGAGGCCAGAGGAGAGACTGAGATACAGAAAGGTTTTTTCTGCATCTCAGTTTCTTACTTTTAAGCACTCTCCGCCTTAGCCGAGCGTCATGAGGCTGGCGTTTCCTCCGGCAGCAGTTGTGTTGATGCTGCGGGATTGTTCTTCCAGAACACATTCAGCAGAAGGCAGCTCATTGCCCGTAATCCATGAGGAAGCAATGGGGGCGGTGTTGCTGCCAGCCAAGGCTTGCCGGGCTGCGGCAAAGGCGGCGTCATCACGCTCGCTGAGCACAATGGCGCATGGTTCTGCCGTGGCGCTTGCAACCAGCTTCACTTTGGTGCGGATTGCGTCTGGCAGACTGATATACCAGCTTGAAATTGAGGCATCGGCCAGAATGAGCGCTGTATTCCCGCCGCTGAGCGCCAGAGAGATCTGGTTATACAGCCCTGTTTTGGTGGTAGGGATACATAGCACATTGCCCCGTGGTGTCAGGCTGTAAAGGTTTTTCTCGCCTACCGGGCCGGGTAGCGCTATTTCTCCACCCACCAGAGGTAGCCGGGTAAGAGAGGCGGCTGTTGTGGCTGAAGTGCTTTCCCCCTGGCCACGCAACCAGTCGGTCCAGGCTGT
Organism: Acetobacter tropicalis; assembly: GCF_030644465.1. Taxonomy (NCBI): domain Bacteria; kingdom Pseudomonadati; phylum Pseudomonadota; class Alphaproteobacteria; order Acetobacterales; family Acetobacteraceae; genus Acetobacter; species Acetobacter tropicalis. The sequence continues at coordinate 3,011,537 of NZ_JAUYUW010000001.1, forward strand.
CATGGCGGCGGGAACGCGGCCACGCATCAGGTGTGGCGCGGTCGGAGCCTGCGCCAACAGGCGGCGCAGGATCAGCGGGCCACCGGCTTTGGGGCCGGTGCCTGAAAGCCCACGTCCACCAAAGGGCTGCACACCTACCACGGCACCAATAGTGTTGCGGTTTACGTACAGATTGCCCGCCTCAACATGAGAGAGAACATGCTGCACGGTCGATTCAATGCGTGTATGCAGGCCAAAGGTCAGGCCGTAACCCGTTGAGTTGATGTCGGCCAAAAGCTGATCCAGCTTGCTGCGGGAATAGCGCAGCACATGCAGCACGGGACCGAACACTTCCGCACCCATTTCTCGCACATTGGCAATTTCAATCAGCGTGGGGGGGATAAAACTGCCATTGGCACAGGCTTGGGGCACATCAAGAGCAAAAACGGACGCTTTTTTCTGGCGGAAGTGTTCAATATGCTTGGTGATGCCTTCGGCAGCTTCTGCAGTAATCACCGGGCCCACATCGGTTGAAAGCAGGGCAGGGTTCCCCATGCTCAACTCCCGCATGGCACCGCGCAGCATGGTCAGAATGTGGTCAGCGCAGTCTTCCTGCACGCAGAGCAGACGCAGGGCGGAACAACGCTGGCCTGCGCTATCAAAGGCTGAGGCCACAACATCGGCTACAACCTGCTCGGCCAGTGCGGAAGAATCCACAATCATGGCGTTCTGGCCACCCGTTTCCGCAATCAGTGGTACGGGTTGGCCCCTGTGGGTACGGCGGGTTTCAAGCTGGCGATTGATGGCCTGCGCAACAACGGTGGAGCCGGTGAACATCACGCCGGAGATGCGCTCATCCCCGACCAGTGCTGCGCCAATATCTCCTTCACCGGTCAGCAGTTGCAGTGCGCCAGCAGGCACACCGGCTTCGTGCAGGACACCAACGGCCAGTGCGGCAATCAGGGGCGTTTCTTCTGCCGGTTTGGCCAGCACCACGTTGCCCGCAGCCAGTGCTGCGGCAATCTGGCCGGTGAAAATGGCTAACGGAAAGTTCCAGGGGCTGATACAGACCACACTGCCCAGGGGCACATGGGTGCTATTATCAAATTCCCGGCGGACGGTTGCCCCGTAATAGCGGAGGAAGTCTACTGCTTCACGCACTTCCGCAATACCGTTGGGCAGGGATTTTCCTGCTTCACGGGAAAGCAGAGCCAATAGCTCATCCTGCCGGGCTTCCAGAAGGTCAGATGCTTTTTCCAGAATATCCGCCCGTGCAGAAGCTGGTGTTTCTGCCCACGCTTTTTTGGCTTTTTCTGCTGCTGTTACAGCTTTTTTGGCTACCTCCGGCGTTGCCAGCACCACGGAACCCACAACATCCTGACGATTGGCAGGATTGGTAACAGGCATGGCTGTGCCTTTGGGCTTCTGACCTGTGATGATTGGTGCCGCTTTCCATGTTTCTGGTGCGTTTTTCAAGCCTTCCGCAAGGGAGGCCAGAATCTGATCGTCGGCCAGATCCGTTCCTGTGGAATTGCGGCGTTCTTCACCAAATAGCTCTGCGGGTTTACGGATTTCAGAATGAGATGCGCCGTAAGGTGTAAAGCTATGGGCAGTTTCGAGCGGATCTTCTACCAGAGCGGACACAGGAATGGTTTCATCGCCAATCTGGTTCACAAAGGATGAGTTGGCACCGTTTTCCAGCAGACGACGCACCAAATAGGCCAGTAGGGTTTCATGTGTGCCTACCGGGGCATAAATACGGGCCGGACGGCCAAGTTTGTCCGCCCCCACAACCTGTTTGTAAAGGGGTTCGCCCATGCCATGCAGGCATTGGAACTCATATGACCCAATCTCAAACTTTTCATCTGCGAGAGTATAGATGGTGGAAAGCGTGCGGGCATTATGGGTGGCAAATTGCGGGAAGATAACATCCCGTGCGGTCAACAGTTTGCGGGCGCAGGCAATGTAGCTGATATCTGTGTGGCTCTTGCGGGTATAAACCGGGAAATCAGATAGGCCATCGACCTGTGCTTTCTTGATTTCACTGTCCCAGTAAGCGCCTTTAACAAGCCGAACCATCAGCCTGCGGTTGGTGCGGCGTGCAAGGTCAATAATGAAGTCCAGCACGTATGGGCAGCGTTTTCCGTAAGCCTGCACCACAAAGCCGATGCCGTTCCAGCCTTCCAGGCCGGGGGTCTGGCAAAGCGCTTCCAGCAGATCAAGCGAGATATCCAGTCTTTCGCTTTCTTCCGCATCAATATTGATGCCAATGTCATAGCTGCGGGCAAGCAGGGTGAGTTCCTGCACAACAGCCAGCAATTCTGTCATAACCCGTTCGCGTTGTGCGCGGGCGTAGCGCGGGTGTAGGGCGGAAAGCTTGATGGAAATGCCCGGGCGTTCATACACATTTGCGCCTTTGGCACTGCGGCCAATGGCATGAATGGCGTTGATGTAATCCTGCCGGTAGCGGTTGGCGTCCTGTGCGGTAAAGGCGGCTTCTCCCAACATGTCATAGGAATAGGAAAAACCGATCTCTTCCAGCTTTGTGCTGTTTTTACGGGCCTGTTCAATGGTTTCGCCCAGCACGAACTGCTCGCCCATCAGGCGCATGGCGGCATCAACGGCTTTGCGGATAACCGGCTTGGTGGCGCGGTTTACAAAGCCCAGCAATGCACTTGCCAGATCTTTCTCGTCCCGCTCGGCCACCAGTCCGCCTGTCAGCGCCAGCCCCCATGCCGCCGCATTGGCAAAGAGCGGGCGGCCACGGGAGGCATGGGCCAGCCAATCGCCCTCGCCAATCTTGTCCTGAATCAGGGCGTCTCGTGTGGCAGTGTCAGGAATGCGAAGCAGCGCTTCGGCCAGGCACATCAGAGCCACACCCTCAGTAGAAGAGAGGGAGAATTCCTGTACAAGGGTTTCCACCAAGCCGGGGTTGCGCTCTGCGCGCAGCTTTTCAGCCAGACCGGTAGCTAGAGTGGTGGTGGCGCGGCTTTGTGCTTCGGTAAGCGTTGCGGCCGGGGTAAGAGCGTGCACGCACTCGGCTTCGGGCTTACGAATAGCCTCAACAATAGCCTTGCGCAGGGGCGTGCGGGAAGAAAACGCGGGGGCGAAAGTGTCATACACTGACATGGGCTTCTGTTCCGGCATGTGGCGAGCCTGCGCTTCCCGTTCTTCAGACTCAGGAAGTTTTGGCTCCATAACGTTTTTCGTCCTTCGCACGATAATATATGATTTGCAAGATTATATATTCTCTATGTGAGCAGCAGGGAGAACGGGGCATCCGGGCGCAGGGCATGGGTAACTGCGCACGGTCTAAAACGGGCGAATTTTGAAAGGAATGATCAGCCGGAGAGAAAGGGGCAGAGCGCATGTGCGCGCTTTGCCAATGTCGGGTAGGGGGTGTTTTTTAGCTGGCTTTGGTGTGCGGTGTTTTGGCGCGGAAGACTTCAACGGAGATGTTGGCCGCTTCCAGAATATGGGTACGGGTCAGGCGTGCAGCCAGATCTGCATCCCGCGTGCGGCAGGCTTCCAGAATAGCCAGATGTTCTTCATCCGTCGTGGCCTTGCGCCCTTCAATCCGAAGGTGGCCCCGGATATAGCGGTCCAGCTTGTTGTGCAGATCATCAATCATTTCCAGCAGACGCGGCTTGCCTGCGGCGGCGTAGATTGCATTATGAAAGGCTCGGTTCAGTGCACCTGATTTTATGGCGCCATCAGGGCCGCTGACACCTTCCACAAAAGCTTCGTAGGCATCTTCTATACGGGCCAGATCCACGCGGGTCATGTTCCGCACGGCCTCGCCTGCCGCCTGTTCTTCCAGCAGGGCGCGGATATGCGAATATTCAAGAATATCCGCTTCATTCATGCCCACCACGGTTGCGCCGCGGTTGGGCAGAAAGGCCACCAACCCTTCAGCTTCCAGATGTTTTAGCGCTTCCCTGACCGGAATGATGCTGACACCAAACCCGTTTGCCAGTTCAGATTGCGGCAGGGCGCGTCCGGCTTCCAATGTGTCATTGAGAATCGCCTTCCGCAGCGCCGCGCAAATGGTTTCAGACGCCGTGCCATGGCCTGCAAATTCCGTTTTGACAAAAAGACTTGCAGGCAACATCCGTGCAGAGCTCCAGAAAATAGATCAGCAACATGCGTCTCCATCATAGAGAGCGTCCATCTGTTATGCCAACCCGTCTCGTCATGGAAACGAAAAGAGGACCGTGGGAGGGCGTGTCATGGGCTGGCAGGAAGACACGTTTGGCAGGGCAGCCGAAGGAGGCACCGGTGTTATCTCTGGTCACTATATCGTGAACAGTCGTTTGATAAGGATTAGGCAGGAGGGAGGAAGGGCCGCCGGAAGCCTCCCTGTAGGAAGCGCAGGAGGGAGGCCCGCCACCCTATCATGGAGGGGCATGGGCCCTCGTGTTGATGTGTTTTTATAGTGCAATGAAAACCCGGAAAATGATGGTGAGCACATTACGTTTTCCATAAATCAAGCGTGAAAGGGGAGTGGCTGGTTTGTCTGCCGGGGCGACAAGGCTTTTCGTGAGGCAGGCGTATCGTGCCCGATATTGGCCTGGCGTGAAGGGGAAATAGGGGTGCCTGAACAGAAAAAGCTGAGTGATATCTGAGGTCTGCCATGCTTGAGATGCGCAGAGGGCTGGCTTGATCTTTCTGTGGTTTGCAGGGCAGTTTGGCGCTTATTCCGCTAGGGAGATTCTGAATGAAACTGATTTCCGTACGTGCCCTGTCGGCGCTTGCTGTTACAACAATGCTGGCTGGCGCGCCTGTGTTTGCTCACGCTGCCGATACCCCTGCTCCGGTTTCCAAGGGTGGTGAACAGGCTGAAGCCGGTGGCAAAGGCGCTATCCAGACAGATGCCGATCTGTCCGGTTATGTGGGGTCCATCAATCCGGTTGAAGTGGCCGGGCTGCTGAACTACTGCACCCAGGGCAACTATGTTGACTATGATGATGGCTTCAAGGTGCTGCAGTCTTACAACCAGAAGACCAACGCCGTGCCGGATGGCCAGGAAGGCAACATGTATTACGCCCGTGGCACAGCCGGGCAGCTTCAGGCCAATGGCAAGACCTATTCCATTGCAACATCCAGCATTCCGGTGCGCCAGAAAACCTGCGCGGCAGTTCTGTCTCGCGCCAAGGCTGCACTGTAAGACACAGGTTCTCAGGTCTTTCCTGCGGGTTCAGGCCTTGTAGGGTAAGAGTTGTAAAAAGGGGGAAGGTCGGCTGCGCAAAGCAGTCGGCCTTTTTTCTTGTTATTATAAACCAAGTTTAATCTGGCCGTATCGGGCGGCATACCTTTCCCCAATCGCGTTAATGTGATGAAACCGTTTCGGCTTCGAACATTGGGTCTCGAGCGGCAAAACAAGAAGAAAGGGCGGGAGAACGTGTCAGACGCGTTTGTAACCCCCGGTGGCGCAACGCTGTCTGCCGGGCAATATGATGGCATGGTGCGGGAAGCGCACACAAATCCTGAAGTCTTCTGGCTTCAGCAGGCTCGCCGCCTGACATGGCAAACCCCGCCCACGCAGGCCTCCCGCTCGGACTTCACACAGGATGTTCGCATAGAGTGGTATGCTGACGGATTTCTGAACGCTTCAGAAAACTGTCTGGACCGCCATGTGCGCACACAGCCGGAGAAAACAGCCCTGATCTGGGAAGGGCAGGAAGCCGGCCAGCGGGAAGTGTTGTCCTACCGGCACCTGTATGAACGTGTCTGCCGGTTGGCCAATGTTCTGCGCAGGCTGGGTGTTAAAAAAGGGGACTGTGTCGCCATTCATCTGCCTATGGTGGCGGAAGGGATCATCGCCATGCTGGCGTGTGCCCGCGTGGGTGCTGTGCATGTGGTGCTGTTTGGCGGTTTCTCAGCCGAAGGGTTGGCCGAACGTCTGACTGATAGTGCCGCCGTTGTGGTGCTGACGGCCGATGTTGCGCGCCGGGGTGGCAAGCGTATTCCCAGCAAGACGACAATGGATGAGGCCATTGCACGGTGTGGCGCAGCCAGTGCTGTGCGGCATGTGCTTGTGGTGCCTGTTACCGGGGCAGACGTGCCCATGCAGCCCGGGCGCGACCTGCGTTATGCGGAGGAAGTGGCGAAGGAAGCCGCAGATTGCCCGGCAGAGCGCATGAATGCTCTGGACCCGTTGTTTCTGCTTTATACCTCTGGCAGCACCGGCCGTCCCAAAGGGTTGGTGCATGGCACGGGCGGCTACCTGACCTGGGCCGCATTTACCCATGCTGTGGTGTTTGACTACAAACCAGACGATATTTTCTGGTGTACAGCGGATGTCAGTTGGATTACCGGCCACACCTATGTGGTGTATGGCCCGTTGGCCAATGGCGCGACCATTATGGTGTATGAAGGTCTGCCGTCATGGCCAGAGCCCGGGCAGTGGTGGGATGTGATTGACCGGAACGGTGTGACTGTCTTTTACACATCGCCCACGGTTGTAAGAGCGGCCATGCGTGAAGATGAAGCCGTTGTGCGGAGCCGTTCCCTCAAAAGCCTGCGGATTCTGGGAACAGTGGGCGAGCCGATCAGCCCGGAGGCATGGCACTGGTTCCATGATGAAGTGGGCAAAGGCCACTGCGCTGTGGTGGATACCTGGTGGCAGACTGAAACCGGCGGCGTGATGATTACGGCTGCGGCCGGATGTGTGGTTCCTCGCCCCGGTGCGGCTGCGCGGCCTTTGCCGGGCGTGGAGGCTGTGCTGCTGGATACGCAGGGTAAGGAAGTCACTGGTGCGGGTGAGGGCCTGCTGTGCATGGCCCAATCCTGGCCGGGTCAGGCCATGTCCATCTGGGGGGATCATGACCGTTTCCGGCAGACTTACTTTACAACCTGTCCGGGTCATTACTTTACTGGGGACGGCGCACGGCGAGAGGAAGATGGGTATTACTGGATAACCGGCCGTGTGGATGATGTGGTTAATGTTTCGGGCCACAGAATTGGCACGGCAGAAATTGAAGATGCCATAGCCACAGACCATGAAGTTGTGGAAAGTGCTGCTGTTGGCATCCCTCATGACCTGAAAGGACAGGGGTTAGTGGTATTTGTGGTACCCCGTGAACAGGGTGTTTTTCACCCGTCCGCTGTGAATACCGCTGTAGCCGCAGGCGTAGGGCGCTACGCCGTGCCGGAAAAAATATATGTTGTGCGCGATCTGCCAAAAACTCGTTCAGGCAAGATCGTGCGGCGTCTGCTGCGCAAGATTGCCGCGCATGACCTGGAAGGGCTGGGAGATCTCTCCACGTTGGCCGACCCGGATATTGTGGACGAACTGATTGCAACCGTGAAAGCGCAGGAAAGCTGAGTTTCAGACGTCTTTGCGTTCCGTCAGTCTGGACGGGATATAAAAAAGGGCCTGACATAGCCGTCAGGCCCCTTTTTTCGTGCTTGGTGGTGAGAGATTACTTGCTGCTGGAAGCGCCACCTGCCGGGGTGAGCTGCGCACGCACTTCCCCGTGCGGATGCGCTGCCGTGCCAAGGCTGATGTAAAGCTGACCATTGCGATACTGCTCAATTTCATCCGCGCTTAGCGTAATGGTGCCACTCAGAGGAGACGTGAACGGCCCTTTCAGAGGTTCCACCTTGTCCGCCGTATCCGTCAGAGATTTGGCAGCCAGAAGCTCTGCCGCCACAACGGGGCCTGAAAGGTTATTCCACGTAATGGTGTAGCTCAGCTGATTATTGCGCGTTTCAAGCGTTGCACGCACCCCACCCGTGGCTTCTGCGCCCGCAGCTTTTTGAGCGGCAAAATGGCCTTCGGATGAAATGGTTTCAGCGTGAGCCAGCACAGGTGAAATGGCCAGAACGCCAGTAAGAAGGGCGGCGCTGAAAGTAATGGTGCGTTTGGAAATCATGTTTCGCTCCTGATAAAAACTATAATGTCGTTACAGGCAATAAAAACGCACCCTTTGAGAAAAGGTTCCCGCCTGAATGCAGTGCATTTTCAGCGCTGTGTTATCTGGAAGCTGATTTGTTGTTTGAATAAAGAAAACAAAGGTTACTTAATGATTTGATTTCGTAACTATTTTGGTCTGTTTTATTCAATAAAGGTAAAGCGTGGTGTGCCGTTTACATGCTCCTGCCACATGCTGAGGGGCCGCACCCAATAGCTGCCCAGCGCTTCACTGCGGTAGGTGACAAGCCATTCTTCAGTCTCGCTGTGGCGTCCGACACAAATAACGGTGTACAGTCCCCCTTTGTAATGTCGGTACAGGCCGGGGCGTGGGTGTTCCGGTGTGGTGGTGTCGATCATATTTTGAGCGTGAGTATTCATGATAAACAGATGTTCCACAGCTTGCGGAGGGATCGCAACCTTGAACCGTTCTTTCATTCTGGGCCATGCCCTTGCAGGGGTATTGTTGCTAGCTGCTCCCTCTCTGGCGCATGCTGCAAAGCGGAGCCACAGCACGGTGCAGAAAGGAGGAGACCCCGTTATCCTGACTCACCAGCCGGGAAGTGGACTGGATGCCGAGGCCCGTAAACTGAATACGGATGATCTGGCAGCCGCTGCCCGGCACCATGAAACCCCTTTGATACTGATTGGCTCTGCCCCGCTTTCTCCCGATGGCAAAAATATTGCGTTGTTTGTGCAGGTACAATCGGCCAGCTTGTGCGGGTCAGCAGGATGCTCAACAGATGTGTATCTGAAGCGTGGCAGCAACTGGACCAAAATTCTGGATTCTGTCAGCGGCCCCATCAGCCTGCTGCCCACCAAGCATGGTGGTATGCGGGATATTATGGTGGATAGTTCCGACCGATGGATCTGGAAAAACGGAACCTATGTGGACACACTGACCGCAACCGACCTTCCGGGCTTTAAAACGTCCATCAAGCGGCATCAGGCGGAAATGCGCAAGAAAGGCCAGACCGTACCCCACTAAGCGGGAGGCACGGTGTGCCTGATGACAGTTTATGCTGATTTCAAGGATCTCAATGCGTAAAGAAAAACCCTCTTTGGCTGTATCGGGCAGTTTGAAGCAGACCCTTATTAAAACAGCCAGCACCGTAGCGTTGACGGTGCTGCTTATTGCGCTGCTGCGCGAACTGCTCAGAATCCTGCCGTGGCTTGATCAGGTAACGGGTCTGCATGCGGGGGCCAGTATTTTGCAGACACTGGCTGCTGGGGGCGTGACGCAACAACAGCAGATGATTGCTGCTGGTTTAATGCTATTATGTTTTCTGGTGGCTGTTGTGCTGGTGCGGGTAGGGGAGAAAGTGTTCACCCGTTCCTGAGCTTTATCGCCACGCATGCAGAACGTGTGCACTCGCCTGCCGCTGCTCTGGCCGAGGAATAGTACTGCCAAAATAGGCTGCCAGATCATACCGGTCTCGGTCCGTGATGTGTGTAAAACCTGAGTTGCGGAGCAAGGAGGCTATCTCTTCCGGTTGGAAGCGCGAGTGCCACGGTTCCCCCAGAGCGGCCACGGCGCGTTCCCGTGCCAATGTCTTCTCACGGTCTTGGCCGGTATAATTGGAAACAGGCTCATTGTAATCAAACACCACGTTTGCGTGCGGAAGAGTGCCAATAAAATCTAGCGTGGCAGTGATGGCAGAGCGCGTGAGATAGGGAATCACGCCAAGCCAGACGAAAAAAGCGGGCTGGCTTGAGTCGAATCCTCCTTTTCCCAGTTTCTGGCTAAGGCTTTCCGTTTCAAAATTGACAGCCACATATGTCAGGGATGGGGGAACAGGCAGGCCCAGTTTTCCAATCTGTTCGCGCTTCCATGCCTGCATATGGGGTTCATCAACTTCAAAAACGCGCAGGTCATGAGTTTCAAAAGGGTTTCTGATGCCGAATGTGTCCAGTCCGGCTCCCAGAATAACGGCTTGGCGCATACCGTGTTCAACGGCTTTGTTTAAGGCATCTTCCGCAATGCGCTGGCGGGCGACCACAAAATGGCGCAACCGGGTCTTGGCGATTTCCCTTTCAGAAAAAGCAAGAGTTCGCGCGTTTTCTCCCAGAATGGGCAAGGCAAGAGGGTCTGAAAACAGGCGGCCTTGTTCGTGTATCTGGTGCAGGGCGCGTTGCCGCGCCACGTGGAGCGCGGTGGTGCTGGGGCAGGGAGCCTGAAGCAAGGGCATGAGCCACCATGTTTTTCTGGTGATGAAATAGTCTCCAAGCCTACGTCATAATGCGTTCTGCCAGCCGTGCAACGTGAACAGGGGAGCGTTTCACGTGGGTGCAGGATGAGCGGACATCAGGCGGCAGGTTTGGTCCAGAAAAATGTCAGCTCATGTTTATTCTGTGCCAGATGTGCGAGGCTGCCCCCGGGAATGGCTTCAAAAGCGGCAACAATTTCGTGGTCTGTTTCGCCCTGAAATTTCACTGTCAGTACAAGGTGCTTGGCACGGCCCGCGTTAATCCAGCGGGTTGCGAGAGCCAGCAGCCGCTTTGGATAAGCAATAATATCTGAAAATACCCAGTCTGCTTCAGGCATCTCCTCAGGTTCCAGCCCAAAGGCGCTGCCTTGCTGAAAGGTAACGGTGGGCATAGCCGCTACACGCGGGTCTAGTGGTGCGCGGTCAATGGCAGTTACGTTTGCACCAAGCATGGCAATGGCCCATGTCCAACCGCCTGGGGTAGCGCCAAGGTCAAAACAGGTTTCACCCGGCTGAGGCCACTGGCCAAGGCGTGTACAGGCTTCCCACAATTTCAGATAGGCACGGGAAGGCGGCCCGATGCGGTCTTCTATAAAATGTGGCGTACCATTTACAAAAGGGCTGCTTTTGCGGGCGGAAAACAGAAGCGTATTGGCATCCAGCAGCGTCCATGCACCTAATGGGCTTGTGGGGGGTGCTGTGGGGAAGGTGATTGGTGCGGCTTTTACAGGGGGAAGCCGCTCTTCTATCAGCGCTGCACGCCGGAAGCAGTCTGCTGCGTAAAGGCTCCAGTTGCGCTGACGAGCACGGAGAATTTCCGATGCGTTGCGAATGGAGGTGATGGACACACGTTCCGGCTCCTGCCATATATCCAGCGCCCAAGGTGAAAAAACAGATGGCTGGGCAGAAAGAGCCAGTTGACCGTGCCAGCGGTCAATTGTCACCCCACGACGCGCCAGATCCTGCTCCAGAACAGTTTCAAGTCCTTCTGGTGCAAGCCATGCACCATGAATGATCTGGGTCATGCGCGTAATGCCCATCCAAGAGCCAGACAAAGCCATGACAGGATAAGAATACTGCCTCCGGTAGGAGCAATGTGGGCTGCGTGATGGCCGGAAAAAGCGGTATAATAAACGCCGCCACAAAACAACACTGTGCCAAGCAGTAAGCCACATCCGCCAATGGCCAGTAAGCGGGTTGGTTTTGGGGTTGCGGTCAGGCCAAGCGCTAGCAGCGCAAGCGCGTGCCACATCTGCATTTCCATGGCACCGTGCGCCATGGCGCGTCCTCCCACGCCAAAGCGCGCGTCAGGCATGTGGGCGATCAGCGCCCCCATTATGGTGCCGGTACCAGCAAACAGTGCGCCACAGATGCGCCACACACGGGGGATAACAGGAGAAAATAGCATGATAGGTTTTCTATAAGCATATCGTGCGCGGTCGGAAACAGAAAAACCGATCTGGCGGCATTTGGTTTTGCGCGAACCGTTTTATCTTTTTAAAGAGACAGGCAAATAGCTGCGGCATAAGGCGAGAGAAGCAGTTTTGATGCCGCGTAGCGCAATGCAGGCTGGGGGGCGCAGTCAGGTAGATGTGTCACCGGCTTCACCAATCAAGGGCAGAATACATGAGCATACGAATAGATACCGTTGTTACGCGCGGTGGAGATGCCGGACAAACCTCGTTAGGTGATGGTCAGCGTGTTTCCAAAAGTAGCGCGCGGATTGAAGCTATGGGCTGTCTGGATGAACTGAATGCTGTTGTCGGTCTGTTACAGACACAGACCAAGGCGGGGTGTGTTGTTCGTCAGGAATTGCAGCGGGTGCAGAATCTGCTTTTTGATATGGGAGCGGATTTGTGTCAGCCAGATGGTCCTAAAACCGAAAAGGCACGACGAGTAACCGGACAGGTCGTTGTGCATCTTGAGGGCTGGATTGAGCAGTTGCGGCAGAAACAGGCCCCGCTGACCAGTTTTGTTTTGCCGGGAGGCAGTGTTGCCGCAGCATGGGCGCATCTGGCGCGAACGCAGGTCCGCACAACGGAAAGGCGCGTGGTGGCGCTGGCCCAGCAGGAAACTGTGAATCCTGAACTTTTAAAAATTCTTAATAGACTTTCTGATTATTTCTTCGTTCTGGCGCGTCATTTTAATGCGGATGGTCAGGACGATATTCTCTGGACGCCTGGTTAAGGTTGGCTATTCATTCTTATTGTGAATATTAAATGAAAATTAATAGTATCTGAAGAATGCAGCTCAAGTTTGGTTCATTCCTTTTGTAATGACGCAAAAGTAATGGAATGTGATCTTAGGGTATGGCGCATATGATCTGAGCGCGGGTGGAAAAGTTTTTTCTTGTGTTCTGACGGTGTTGGAAATAGCAATTAGATGTGTTAGAGCAACTTTGGAAAGAAAAGATTCTGCCAGCGTAAAAAAGTGCAGAATGTTTCTTCGCCACTATATCCCATGTAGCCTGTTGGGTTTTTATCTGCCCGCCAAAGGCAAAAAGAGTAGCTTATGATTTTTCCTGATATTTTCAGACTTGTTCTGGAAGCATCGTGTATGTGGAAAACTCAGGTAACTGTTTGCAGAGTCAGGAAAGTATAAAGCAGAGTGACTTCCGAATTCATGAAGACACCGTCCTTTTTATCAACGCCCGTGGCTGAAAAAAGTCAGGACGAAGCATTTGAGGAAGCATCCCTCCGTAACGCTTTGGAGCGGTTGGGGTCTTCTTCCCGTCCGCGGCCGCAACAAACCGCACGGCCTTCTGCCGAAGCTGCGCAGGGCAAACGTCGTCGTTTTGTAAAAGATGGTGATGTACAGGTCGAGAAACATTCTCTGGCCCGCACCAAACCCCGCACGCTAGCCATGCCGGGCAAGATGTCAACGTCACGCGCGTTGCACTTCACCGATGAAGAAAATGGTGAAGTTTCCAAACTGCGCCGCCAGCTTGCAGAGGAAAAACTGAGAGCTGAAGAAGCAGAACAGCAGGTAGAAGCGTTGCAGAACGCACAAAAGAGCATGGAAACCCGTCAGGTTCATGCTGATCTGATGGTGCGTGAACTGAAAGAAAAGCTGCAACAGCGTGAAGCTGAACTGGCGGAGCACGCGCGGGAGTTGCGCAGCGTCCAGCGCGAGATTGCTGCGCTGGAAGAAGAGAAAGAAGAGCTTCGCAAAAAAGCGGAAGCGCGCCCGCGTGGCCGCCCCCGTACCCGCCCGGTTGAGGACTACGCCATGGCGGACGAAGTGCGGGAAGAGGAACTGGATGTGGAAGAGCCTCAGCCCGTGAAATGGTGGAAAGACTAACTAACATTTCGCCATATTTTGGCTTAGGGTGCGGGGTATGAAAAATGCTTCCGTAACCCCCGCTCTTGTCTTCTTGATAGCCGATGCTGCGGTTGGGGTAGCCTTTGTGTTGCTGCCCCCCTTGGTTATGGGTTTTCTATTGTTGCTGAAGGATGTGTTCGGCGTGCTTGTGCTGCCGTTCACCTTCCTGTTCGGTCTGGCCGGATGGTCGTCCGATATGTCATCACTTGATAGCGTGATGGGAGGGTTGACGCCTAACGTCCTGCGTCATCCCTTCCGTGCCATTTCAGCCGCTATCATGATCGCCGTTGGCGGCCTGTGCTCTGTGCTTGCATGCGGTAGCCCGCGTGCTGCCGTGGTTGAGCGGCGCATAGCCCCGCTCTTTACCCTTGGCGCCGTGGTGCTGATGGGGCCGGAACTGGGGCTGATCATGTTGCCAGCGTTTCTACTGCAACTGGCAGCTCTGCGGCGTCCGGAAATGGATTTCTTTTCCCGTAACAAGTAACCCGCTCTTCTCACCCGTTATGTCTTGAGCAGAAGCCCCCTGAAGCCGGTGAAACAGGCTTCAGGAGGGTGCTTTCTTAATGTGCCGGGAAGATCTTGCCGGGGTTCATCAGGTTCTTCGGGTCCAGTGCCAGCTTGATCTTGCGCATGGTTTCAAGCTCCGCGCCACCGCGCCAAGACGGCATCATGTAGGTTTTCAACTGCCCCACACCGTGCTCGGCCGAGAACGAACCGCCGAGTTTGCGCACAATTTCCGCTACCGTATCCATTATGGCGTGATCCTGCGCGAGAAAGGCTTTGGGGTCTGCTCCTTCTGGCTGCACCAGATTGAAATGGATGTTGCCATCTCCAATATGCCCAAAAGGCGCAACCCTTATGCCCGGGATCAGGGTTTCACAGGCCTTTGTGGCGTCTTCAAGAAACGCGGGAATGGCCGCAAGCGGCACAGACACGTCATTTTTAACGGAAGCGCCAGCTCGTTTCTGGGCTTCTGCATGTTCTTCGCGAATCATCCAGATATTCTGGCGCTGGGTTTCGCTTTCCGCCAGAACGGCATCTGTTACCAGTCCGTCTTCCAGCGCCTGCCCCAGCACATCTTCCATCAGGGTGCGCAGGCTTTCATCTTCGCGCGGGCTGGCCAGTTCCACCAAGGCATAAGCTGGCGCGGGCTCTGATAGGGGGAGTGGGCAGCTTTCAATCAGGCTGTTCACCAGTGCCATGCTGGTGCCAGACATATATTCAAAAGCCTGAATGGCCGCAGGGTCCTGCTTGCGGAAGGCCGCGAATAAAGCTAGAGCGCTCTTGGCATCGGCCACAGCACATAGCGCTGTCTCACGCGAGCGGGGGCGGGGCTGAAGCTGGATGACGGCGGTCGTGATAAGCCCTAGCGTTCCTTCTGACCCGACCAGCAACTGCCGTAAGGCATAACCTGTATTGTCCTTGCGCAGTTTGCGCATCAGATTCAGCACAGACCCATCCGGCAGCACCGCCTCCAGCCCCAGGGCCAGTTCACGGGCATTGCCATAGCGCACGGTATTGTTGCCGCCGGCATTGGTGGCCAGAATGCCGCCAATGTCGGCTGATCCTTCTGAGGAAATGGAAAGAGGCAGCAACAGGTCTTCCGCCCAAGCGGCATCCTGTGCAGCCTTGAGCGTAACACCCGCTTCCACCGTCATGGTCAGATCAGCATGGTCAATGTTCAGAATGCGCGTCATACGGGTGGTGGAGATCACCACTGCCTTACCGCTTTCATCTGGTGTGGCGCCGCCTACCATGCTGGTGTTACCGCCCTGAGGCACCATAGGCACGTTGTGCTCGGCGCATAAAGCAACGGCTTTTGCACACTCTTCGGTGGTAGCAGGCCGCAGCACGGCGGCACAATGACCATGATACAGCATCCGCCAGTCCATGCAGAAGGAAGCGGTGTCGCTTGCATCGGTCAGGAAACCGGCAGGCCCCAACAGGTTTGCAAGGGCATCGTGCAGGGTAGGGGGCAGAGACGTATCAGGCATAGGCAGACCTTGTGTGGAAACAGGACCCAACGAAAGGGGGCGGAAAAGGCTCAGGACTGTAAAATCAGATGATGTATGGCATTGGAAAAGCGCTACAGCATATTTTCTCAGTAAAGATAACGTGCATTGTCCGCAGCATTGCAGACGGTGTGTTGAAAGAGGTGGAATACTTCCGTCCCGGCAATACCGCTCAGTAACCCAGCCCCCACGGCCATGAAGATAATCATCAAGCGGGGATAGCGAGCATCGGTTTGCGCCTGCGAGAGCAATGCGAGGGTTTCCGCTCTGGCCTGCTGTGTCAGATAGAGTTGAGATTTCAGGGTCTCGTTCTGTGCGCGGGCTGAACGCAGATCCCGATCCAGCTTGTTGATGCTTTCCGCCATCTGCCGCAACTGAGTGCGGTGCTCATCCATAGGTGTGGTGGTGCGGGAGGCTCGGCTGCTGCGGGTGGTGGTGCGGGCCTGAGATGGATCAGGCGCTATGGCCTGAAACAGATTTTTCAGTGCCCCACCGGTCATGTTGTTGCGCCGCGCGCGGTTCTTGATAGCTTCCAGAGCAGTGGCGGACTGGCCGGGCTGATCCTCCAGCACCAGCGCCAGAATATCAGAGAGAATTTTGAGTTCTTTGGGGTCAAATGTGCTCATGGATGGCTCAAAGTGCTGGCCGGGGTGCTGCAGCGCGGCGCAGACGGTCCTGAATGGCAAGGCCCAGACCATGCGCAGGCACAGGCTGTACGGCTACTCCCGTCAGGCCCAGTAAGGCCCCTTGTTTGTCTAGATATCGTAAGCCGGAAAAGAGGCGCGCCGCAGCTTCTTCCAGATTGCCTGTCTGGCTGAGGTTCCAGACGGCTCCAGCTCCGGCAAGAGGGGTTGGCCCAAACGCCAGCAATCCTTCCGTGGGGCTGACAGAAAGTGCGTTCAGGCGCACCGGCAGGGCAGGCGCGTAATGGGAGAGCATTCGGCCGGGAGAAGCGGGCGCAGTCTCGGTCTCGCTTTCCGGGTAGGCGAGGGGACCGCAAATCTCTTCCAGAGCTTCGGCGGGAATCCCACCGGGGCGCAGTAGCATTGGGCGGCCTTCTGCCGTGAGGTCAAGGACCGTACTTTCCAACCCTACCTGACTCGGGCCACTGTCCAGCACGGCATCAATCCGGCCTTCCAGTTCTTCTAGAACATGGCTGGCATCAGAGGGGCTGATACGGCCGGAGCGGTTGGCAGACGGTGCGGCAACAGGACGCCCAACAGCCCGCAATAAGGCCTGTACGCTCTCTCCTTTAGGCACCCGCACAGCAAGGGACTCCAGCCCGTCAGCCGCAAGATCAGACACTGTGCTGGTAGAGGCGCGGGGGAGAACCAGGGTAAGAGGCCCCGGCCAGAAGGCATGAGCCAGCCTGCGCGCCAGAGGGGTGGCCACAACCTGCTCAAATGCAGCTTCCGCCGTGGCGAAATGGCTGATGAGCGGATTGAAGCGGGGTCGGTTCTTGGCCTCGAAAATACGGGCGACGGCTGCTGGCTGTGTGGCATCCCCACCAAGGCCGTAAACGGTCTCGGTTCCAAACGCCACAAGCCCTCCGTCCCGCAGAATGCGGGCGGCGGTTTCAAGGCCGGAAGGTGTGGCGGCAAGGCGCAGGGTCATGCAGGTCCGTCTAACGCTCTCAAGTCCCCTAAAAGCTGGGGAGCTTATCTTTTAACAGAGTTCAGGCTTTTCTGGCGTGTAAGGGGAAAGCCGTAGCGCCAGAGGCCCGATGAAGGAGGAAACTACAGCGTTCCGGTACAGAGGAAAGGCGGATTTTTCCAGTCCGGCTTGCCATAAAGTAGAGGGGAGCCATCCAACTGGGTGATATGCCCGCCGGCGGCTTCTACAATAGCTTGGGGTGCTGCGGTATCCCATTCCATGGTCGGGCCGAGGCGAGGGTAAAAATCCACAGCCCCTTCGGCCACGCGGGCAAATTTCACAGCGGAGCCGATATTCCCGATAGAAGCAATGCGGCGCTCACCCAGATAGGCGGCCAGCCGAGGGTCATCCGCATAATGCCGTGATGCCAGAACACTCAGGCCTTCTGCGGGTGGCGTACGGGTATGGATACGGTGTGTGCCCGTGCGGTCCTTGCGTTCCGCAGGCGCGTTGATGCCGCCGGTATAAAGCTGATGGTAAGCGGGCAGGGCCATGGCGCCCAGCACGGCGCGCCCATCACGCACCAACCCGATATTAACGGTAAAATCATCCCGTCCGGCCGCAAATTCCCGCGTGCCATCCAGCGGGTCCACCAGCCAGTAGGAAGGGGATACCGCCCCCCGCAGGCCGGATGCCACTTCTTCTTCCGCAATGACGGGAATATCCGGCACGGCAGAGCGCAATCCTTTGAGGATATGGGCTTCCGCTGCGTGGTCGGCTTCGGTCACGGGCGAGGCATCTGTTTTGGTCAGTGTCTCAAACCCGCGGGCGCGGATGGTGCGGATAATCTCCGCGGCTTCTTCCGCCAGACGGGCGGCCAGAGCCAGAAGGTCTGCATCTGTGTGGCTGGTCATGGCCCGCACCATACGCCAAGTGGAGAAGTCCGTCATGCCCCAGAGACTCTGATTCTGTGCAAAAAACGGAGATGATCGCCTGCGGCATTCAGGAAGCAGGCGGAGCGGATGTGACCTGCTTAGAGGCTGCCAGTGGCAGAGTGAGGCGTGAGGTGCGGTTTTTTCCAGGCTGACGAGGGCTCCCTATTGCCAAGGGCGCAGGGGAGACGTACGCAGTTTGCCCAGAATAGCTGTGCAAGGGAAGTCCGCACCTTCAAGTTGGGCTGTTTTCAGCCGGACCACTGGCAAGAGAGTTATGCCGGAGGGGGCGACGGTTGACCATGCACGGCCACTTTAAAAAGAAAGCATGAGGAGTCCAGATTTTATGCTTGAGATTTCATTTTCTGCAGAAACACTACCGCAAGGTGGCGCGCTGGCTCTGCTGGTGCCAGAGGGCGCTGAAACACCTGCGCTGTTCAAAAGCCTGGATGATGCAACACAGGGTGCCCTCAGCCGTGCCGTCAAGGTCGATGAGTTTACCGGCAAGGAAGGGGCTTCCACCGTTGTACTGGCTCCGGGTGCCGGCTTTGATCGCGTTGTGCTGATTGGTGTGGGGCGTACAGAGGCTTTTGGTGTCAAAGAGGCGGAAAAAGCAGGCGGGATAGCCGCAACCGCTTTGGGGCGGGTTGAGAAAGCAGCTCTGTCTGTAGGGAGCCTGCCTCACGCTGCTCATGTGGCACTGGGTGCCGTGCTGGGGGCCTATCATTTCTCCTTGTATCACGGTACGCCGGAAGACAATAAAACGCATCGTCTGGCGGCTCTTGCTGTTCTGGCGGCGGACCCAGCACAGGCGGAAGCCGCTTGGCCAGCCCTCTCCGCCGTGGCACGGGGAGTGGTGTTGACGCGGGATCTAGTGACGGAACCCGCCAATGTGCTGAATCCGGTGGAGTTTGCTGAACGTGTCAGCACCCTGCGTAGCCTCGGTCTGGACGTGGAAGTGCTGGATCAGCCCGCAATGGAAAAGCTGGGCTTTGGCGCACTGCTGGGTGTGGCGCAAGGCAGTGATGCCGAACCCCGCACTGTTATCATGCGCTGGAACGGGGGCGAGAAAGACGATGCGCCTCTGGCCTTTATTGGCAAGGGGGTCACGTTCGATTCCGGCGGTATTTCCATTAAGCCCGCAGCGGGTATGGAGGAAATGAAGTGGGATATGGCAGGCGCCGCTACCGTAACGGGGCTGATGGCTGCACTGGCGGGCCGTAAGGCCAAGGTGAACGCAGTTGGCGTGATCGGGCTGGTGGAGAACATGGTTTCTGGCAACGCGCAGCGGCCGGGCGATGTTGTGCGCAGTGCGTCTGGGCAGACCATTGAAGTTCTGAATACGGATGCGGAGGGGCGTCTGGTTCTGGCGGATATTCTTTGGTACGCTCGTGAACGTTTTGCACCGAAACTGATGGTTGATCTGGCAACGCTGACCGGAGCCATTATCATCAGCCTTGGGCATGAGTATGCCGGTCTGTTCTCCAATGATGATACCCTTGCTGGCGGCTTGGCTCAGGCGGGTGAAGTCACAGGGGACAAGCTGTGGCGCATGCCGATGGGCAAGGAGTATGACGCTCTGCTGAAGTCCGACATCGCGGATATGAAGAACATTGGTGGTCGCCCCGGTGGCTCCATTACGGCGGCTCAGTTCCTCAAGCGTTTTGTGGGAGAAACGCCGTGGGCGCATCTGGATATTGCAGGTACGGCGTGGTCCAGTAAGCCACGCAATGGTCAGCCTAAAGGGGCAACCGGCTTTGGTGTTCGGTTGCTGGATACATTTGTGCGTACACAGCACGAAAAGGCCTGATCGGCCTCTCTTGTTAAGCTCGGATTATTTCTGATCCGGGTGAAGGAAAAGATGCCTCTCTTCTTGAGTGAAGAGAGGCATTTTGCGTTACTAAAGGCAGAAGGTATGGTTACCTTTTACGCTAGACTATAATTTCGTTCTATTTTTCATAACTGAATAGCACCGACAATCTTACCTTTTCATCAAAGGATGGCTTGGTCCCTGTGAGCCAATCTGGCATGAGGGGAGCAGTCTGACGAAACGGTCATGCGAGTGGCTGCTGTTTATGGGCGCAGCCCTTTCACGGTCTGCCATGCTGGTTATGAAAACTGGGGGATTGGATGTCTTTTTGCGTTGTGGGTGCCGGGTTTAGTGGTGCCATTATTGCGCGTCACCTTGCGGAACGCGGGCACAAGGTCACGGTTGTGGATGAGCGTTCGCACATTGGCGGGAACTGCCATACGGAGCGTGATGCCGAAACCGGGGTAATGGTGCATAAATATGGCCCCCACATTTTCCATACGGCAGATCAGCGCGCATGGGACTACGTGCAGCGTTTTGGCGCGTTCAAGCCGTATGTAAACCGGGTGAAAGCCATTTCCCAGGGGCGTGTCTATACGCTTCCGGTGAACCTGCTGACCATCAACCAGTTCTTTGGCACCACCATGGGGCCAAAGGAAGCGCGCGCCTTTATTGAAGCCAAAGCGGATAAAACCATCACCAACCCCCGCTCGTTTGAAGAGCAGGCGTTGAGCATGATCGGGCCGGAACTGTATCGGGCCTTTTTCCATGGCTACACCCGCAAGCAGTGGGGGCTTGAGCCGACGGAACTGCCTGCGTCCATTCTGAAGCGCCTTCCCCTACGCTTCAATTATGACGACAACTATTTCAACCATCCCTATCAGGGTATGCCGGAGGAAGGCTATACGGCCATTGTCCAGAATATTCTGAATGTTGAGGGGATTGATCTTCGGCTGGGCTGTTCGTTTGAAAGCCTGGAAGAAAAATTCCAGCACGTTTTCTATACAGGCCCGATTGATCGCTTCTTCCAGTTCAAACTGGGCCGTCTGGGCTACAGAACGCTCGATTTTGAACGGTTTGTAGATGAAGGGGACCATCAGGGCACGGCTGTCATCAATTACTGTGATGAAAACATTCCGTTCACCCGTATTTCCGAGCACAAGCATTTTGCCCCATGGGAGCAGGACAAATTCTCCAAGACAGTCTGCTTCCGCGAATACAGCCGTCTGGCAGGCGAGAAGGATGTGCCGTACTACCCAATTCGTCTGGTGAACGAAAAGCAGATGCTGGAGAGCTATATTGGCCTCGCTCGCGCAGAGAAGAGGGTGTCTTTCCTTGGGCGCCTTGGCACCTACCGTTATCTGGATATGGATGTCACCATCACGGAAGCCCTCGCCGCGTGTGATCGGATTGATGCAGCGTTGCAGGCGAAAGAACTGGATCTGCCCGCCTTCTTTGTTGATCCAAGCTGATAAAACACTTTCAAGTGTAGAAAAAAGCCTGCCTTTCTCCGTAGAGGCAGGCTTTTTTTATGGCGCGATGGACCTGAAGAAAAATTTTGCTGATATCGAAAGGGTCTAATGATAAAAAAGAAAAAAACCAGCTTGGTGCGAAAATGCAGAAAACGGATAAGATACTAAAAAATGGAACGATAGCCGTCTTATATTCGGTTCTTGTTTCCGTTTTTGTTGTTGCTTTGTGTGAAATCAGATTTAAATCTTTCTTCACACTTGATGATTCCTATAATGAATATCTAGGGTTTATGCGTCAATACGGTCAGTCCTGGCTGTCTGGTGAAATCCCTTTTATTACAAAAAACATCATGATTGGCGGCAACGCCATGGTGGAGTTGCAGCGCGCAATTTTTGCACCGCAAAATATTCTTGCGTCCCTGATTGCAGCCAAGAGCGCAAACCCGCTTGCACCCGGCCTGTTTTACGCTTTCATCAATATCTTTCTTTCGTGCCTTTCTGGGTATTCTATTGGGAAATCTTTTGGAATTTCTCGGAATTTGAGTCTTGTTCTGGGGTTCTTTATCGCCATTAACCCCATCTTTCTTTACCAATATGCAGGCCCATGGTGGAACGCCGCCAATGGCCATACTTGGTCGCTGGTGGCGATAGCAACGTTTTGTCTGTTACGGCAAAGCATGACGGCCTGGCGTGTGGTGGCCAATTTTCTTGCTACTCTCATTCTGCTCTCTTCTGGCTGGCCGCACGGTATTATCGGGTATTTTGTGATTGTCGGCTGTATCAGTTTGGTGGATCTGCGATACGGAGAAGCCTTTAATCTGGTTGTAAAGAGGTGCCTTCCCCTTGTGTTGGCAGGCATTGCCGCTATTCCAGTCTATTCAGAATTTATTGTGCTGTCTGGTTTGGTTAATCGTCCATCCGGTTGGAATAACGCCGGTAACTTCATGGTGCCCAGCGTTACCCAGTTACTTCTGACATTTTCTCCCACATATTTTGAATTCATGAACTATTTCGGCGGGTTCAAATCTTTTTTTGTGCCAGTCGGGTTTTCAACCGTATTCTTTCTGCTTGCTTTGTTTTTTTACAGAGTTTCTTTTCTGGATAAGAATATCGTTCTTTTTGCGGTAATTCTTGCAGCAACCCTCTGTCTGTCCATGCTCCCCTCCCAGACGGGTATGTTGCGGTGGCCCATCCGATTTGTGCCTTATTTTTCCGTTTTTGCATCTGTCGCCACATTTTATGTCATGTCGCGTGGGGAAAAGTGAACAGTCTTGTTCGGAAAAACGGCTTCCTTAGCATTGTTCTTGTGCTTTTTGTTGTTTCCGCTTTCCGGAATATTTTTGAGCGGCCAAAGGTTGTTTTGCTGGAAGCGGGAACAAGTCTGCTCCTTGTCGGGCTCTGGTTCTTTTGTGTGGAAAAGAGAAAGCCCGTGGATATTGCCTCGTCATCGTGGGTGAAGGCGGCAACGGTGCCCGCATTCTGTCTGGCGTTGATGCTGGCTTGTATGCCTTCTCTCGGTAAGGTTTATCTTCCGGTTCATACCCTTCCTTCACATATGGCGTTGCCTGAAAATGTGAATTGGGATGGAAATTTCGCATCTTTTACGGGGTGGGCACCGGAAGAACCGGTAGAGCCCGGAGAACTGCAATCCGCTCTGTTTGGATACTATGATATCCGCAGCATTAATGGCTCATCTCCCAATGGTCATAAATATCTTGATCAGGTTCTGGCGTATTACAGTTCTCATGCCGTGTTACAGCCTGAGGAAAGCATGGCCAACTTAAGCCAGGCCGTCCCCGGTCTTGAAAACGTTTGCTGGTTTAATCTGTTTGGCGTCAGCAGTCTTGCCATTCGGGCTGATATTCAGGAAGACGTTGGCAGCGGGTTGGAAGGCTGCGGCTATCACCCCGCTCAGTTGTCTCATGATCAATCAGTTCTGTACTATTCCTCTGATCAGCATTACCCCACAACATTGACTTACACGACCAACCCGAACGTAAAGGTTGCGCGTGAGACAAATGATTCTGTTACGCTTACCGTTCCGGAGCATACAGATCCGCTCAAGCTTGTTTTTTCTCGTGTCTGGTGGCCTGGCTATGTTGCGCACGGTCTGACCTGTCCTGTGACGATTCACGGCTTTGGCACTATGCTTCTGGGCGCTGATATTCCCGCAGGATGCTCAGGAGAACTGAAGGTTTCCTATTTCCCGGTTACATGGGCCTATACGCTTTACTGCCCTGTGCTGGCAGTAATCGGGTTGGGACTTTTGTTGTTGCAGATACGAAGAAACCAGAAATTGCGTAGGATTCTGGAAGATCTGTGAACCAGTAAAAAACCCCACCAATTGGTGGGGTTTTTTATTAAACGTTCTTTCTGTTTCAGTCCTTGAGTTCTTTCTCATAGACATGCCGCCAGAATTCTTCTGTAGTCATGCCGGGCAGGGCCTTTACATAAGCTTGTTGTAGCTCGGGCAGCATCCGTCCAAACCGGATGGAGAGCGCAATGCCTTCTTTCCACAAGGTGAAAAACTGCTTGCGATCCAATGAGGCCACGTAGCCTGTGCGGCTGGCTTCGTGATAGTACAGAACCTGACTGTAGCGGAAAATATCACGGAAAGCCGCATTGAAGTTTTTCGTTTGAAAACGCAGATCATCGCGCGTCAGGGATGCGGGAAGAAGATTGCCGTTTAGTGTTGCCAGCCGGACAAGGCGGCGTAGCTTGCCATCTGGGTGATGGTTGTGAGCAACCTCCACATCCTTCAGGTCATAAGGCTGCATTTTCTCGCTTGGCTTGAGTGCGCCCACTTCTGCGCGGACCGCAGCCATATCCATGTTGCGAAGGAAGAATTCAGGACCTTCCATCACGTTTTCCATGGCCATAAGCAAGGCTTTGGCGCTGGCATAGTTGTAGGAGAACAGAACCCCCCGGAACCAGGTCAGGAACGTGTGAAGGTAAGGTTTGGGCTTGGTCTGTCCGTTCAGCATCATGAGGACCATGGTCGCGCGCAGGCCCAGATAGCGCGTCATTGGACTTTCCTTGACGCTGAAATCTTCCGCCATGGAGCAGATGCCGTTCATGGTGATGAGCGGGAATTTGTTCTGCAGGGAAAACTGGGCATCATCCCCACGCACAAAGAACGGGTATGGGAAATGACGCACGGCAGAGATGGGGAAGGCAAAGAACCACCAGCCGCCATAATTAGGGGCGGCATCGTTCATTTCCGCCTGTAGCAGGTGGTGCACATCTCGCATGTCGAGCAGATGTTTGCGGGCCAGCCAACGACCGTTGATGAAGCGGGCTCCGGCTTCATGAAGCTGCCATGGCACCGTTTCCCGAAGCTGGGCCCCGATCACGGCAGCCCTTTGCTCAGTTGTGTAGCTGAGAAGCATATAGGCGCGTCTTACAGCTTCAAAATCACAGCTCGCATCATCATCCATGAAGAGGCAATGCGTATAGCCATGATCTTTTGCATACAGCAGACCACGGGTGAACCCGCCAGCGCCGCCCAGATTCTTGTTGGGAATAACAAGAGCGCCGCAGGCTTCTTCCTCGGTTACGTTCTGTGAATTGTCGATAACAATCACGCGCAGGCGTTCAGACCAGACCGGATCAACCTTTAAGGCATGCGCAAGTTTTTGAAGGGCCGGCAGCAGGAACGGCTTGCGGTTGAAGTGCGTGATAATAACTGCAAGGTTAACGTCTCTAAGCGGCTTTTGGGTGGTGGTGAGCCTGCCACCCAAAAGATGACCGTCTTCCAAGGCTTCTACCCACAGATACAGCATTCCATTCTGAAGATCAGGCCAGAAGGGAAGGTCCAGTTCAACACGTTCACCTTCTGTCAGGGAGACTGTTTTTTCCAGAAGCCAGCGATGCGGCAGCCCAAGCTGGTGTAGTCCGATGCGCACCACAAAACGGCCAGCCCCTTCCAGTTCCAGGGCAACGTTTTCAATCGCGCAAAGCTCTCGCCAGCGTTCGATCGTAACGCCATTGAAGTAGGTATCAAAAGAAACGCGGCCCCCTTCCTTTACATAAAGGATTTCAGGTTCAGCGCGGGAGAGTTCGACTTTTTCATTATGTGGGCGGAAATACAACCCCTCAGGAATAACAGACTGCAGGTTGGGGAAAATGATGTTCTGCAGAATAAAACCGTCCGTACGGTCCTGTTTTGAAGAAGTAATAATCTCCTTCGTGCGGGCGTTCATGAATGGGCGTTCCTTGCCATTTTTTGAAAAAGACGTTTCTTTTTAACTCTACGGTATAGGGACGCAAGCCCGGCGCAAATGAAAACAAGGGTTTTTTGATCTTAATGGCTGCTTATAAGAGAGGCATATTTTTGTGTGTCAGCTAAAAAAATATGTGTTTGGTATATTGCAACCGTATATTACAGCCTGTTGAAAAAATTGATCGGCCTGATGTGCTTTAACTTCTGTCTTTTCAATCAACCAATTAAGAGAAAAAGTATTCTTTCCTGCTGCGTGTATAGATATAAAAGACAGCAAGTCAGGGATCTGTGGTTGGGTCTTTTAACCAAGGAAAATATTTTTGCCTGTTTCAGCTCTACCCTCTCTTAGTGTGGTTGTGCCTTGCTATAATGAGCAGGTTGTTTTGCCAGAATTCCACCAGCGGTTATCGGCCGTGATGGATCGTATCGGGCGGCCGTGGGAGGTGGTGTATGTGAACGATGGTTCCAAAGACCAGACTCTCACCATTATGCGTGGCCTGGAGCAGCAGGA
This sequence comes from Acetobacter tropicalis, assembly GCF_030644465.1. Lineage (NCBI taxonomy): Bacteria > Pseudomonadati > Pseudomonadota > Alphaproteobacteria > Acetobacterales > Acetobacteraceae > Acetobacter > Acetobacter tropicalis. The sequence continues at coordinate 3,037,511 of NZ_JAUYUW010000001.1, forward strand.
TAATCGGGTCTCCAGCGTAAATCTTTCCCGTAATTTTGGTAAGGAAATAGCGCTGACGGCCGGGCTGGATCACGCGCGCGGAACTCATGGCGTTATTGTGATTGATGCGGACCTACAGGACCCGCCAGAAGTTATTCAAGATCTGGTGAGCGCATGGTCTGACGATGTCGATATGGTCTATGCCCGCAGGCGTGCGCGGGAAGGAGAGAGTGTTCCCAAGCGCTTGACGGCATGGATGTTTTATCGCGTCATGGCGAAACTGGGGAACCGTATTGTCATTCCTCCAGATACTGGCGATTTTCGACTTTTAAGCCGCCGGGCGCTGGATAGCCTGTTGCAGATGCGTGAACGGCATCGGTTCATGAAGGGGCTGTTTGCGTGGGTGGGGTATCCCTCCAAGGCGGTGTTGTATGATCGTGCGCCACGGGCCGGTGGAACCACCAGCTTCAATTATTGGTCCTTATGGAACTTCGCGCTGGAAGGCATTACCTCGTTCTCCGTTGTGCCCTTGCAGTTGGGAACATATCTGGGGTTTGTCATTTCCTTGCTGGCTGTCCTGTATGGGGGATGGATTGTGCTGAACACACTTTTGTTCGGTTCCCATGTGCCAGGCTATCCAAGTCTGATGAGTGTGATCCTGTTTCTGGGCGGTGTTCAACTCATGACGTTGGGGCTGATAGGCGAATATATTGGTCGCATTTTCAACGAGACAAAAAATCGTCCTCTCTATTTTGTTGAATCCTACCACGTGGAGGGGGTGCGACAGGAAGGCGTGAAGACCGTTTGAGCCTTACCAATAACAGAGTTGCCGCAGGTGGGGTTTATCGGTCCTGTTTCAGAAGGTTTACTGCTTGAAAGGAAGCAAAGGAAAAGGGTGGTTCATTGCCTGAAGGAGCAGAACTGGCGGAAACGCTGACACTTATCGTGCCCTGCTATAATGAACAGCCCATCCTGTTGCAGTCTGCTCATGTTCTGGAAAAACAGCTTCAGGCACTGATTAAGGCTGGCTTGGTGGCGCAGCAGAGCAAGATCCTGTTTGTGGATGATGGCAGCACGGACCAGACATGGGCCGTGATTGCTGATCTGGCGGCCCGGTCCTCTTCTTTTTCTGGCGTGAAGCTGTCACGCAATGTAGGGCACCAGAATGCGCTTCTAGCTGGGCTGATGGCCGTGCAGGTGGGGGCCTGTATCACCATAGATGCAGACCTGCAGGACCCTGTAGATGTAATGAATGATATGGTCGCGCATTATCGGGGTGGCTGCCAGGTTGTGTATGGCATCCGTCAGGACCGAACCTCTGACACGTTTTTCAAGCGCACCACTGCGCGCTTTTTTTATCGGTTCATGACCATAATGGGCGTGGAAAGCATTGAAAATCACGCGGATTATCGGCTGTTGGGGCCGAAGGCCCGCAAGGCAGTCCTCTCCTTTACGGAAGAAAATCTGTATTTGCGCGGTATTGTTCCCTTGGTCGGGTTCCAGACAGCAAGCGTCTATTATACGCGAGCCCCCCGAGTGGGCGGAAAGTCCAAGTATACCTTGCTTAGAATGGTGGCCCTGGCCCTACGGGGCGTGACATCGTTCTCTGTCGTGCCGTTACGGATGATAGCTCTTCTGGGTGTCAGTGTTTTTCTGCTGGGGCTTTTGAGTATGGTCTGGAGTGTGGTGGACAAGCTGTTTTTTCAGCCTGCGGTGGGATGGGCTTCTCTTAACGCAGTAATCTGTCTGATTGGTGGGTTACAGATGCTGGCGCTGGGGATTGTTGGAGAATATATCGGCTGTATCTATACCGAGGTGAAGCGCCGCCCCCGTTTTTTTGTGGAGCAGACCCTCTGAGAGCGGGCTGAACGCCTTTTCCCACTCCGTCTCTGTTTTCGGTGCAGGGCGGGGGGAAGGGGCTCTGATGGTCATGCGGTATGCCATTTTCCGCCTTGACGCCGCACGGTTCCGGCCTCATTCCTCCCGTCATGCGAGTTGCTGCCATTCTTCTGGCTGCCGGAACAGGCAGCCGTTACGCCGCTACCAGCGGGTCTGATACGCCAAAGCAATATGTGCTTCTGGCGGGCCTGCCGGTTATCCGTCACGCTGCGGAAGCCCTGATGCCGCATGTGACCTGCCTGCAACCAGTCGGGCATCTGGACTCCCTGCGGGATGCGCTGGACGGGCTTGAAACCCTGCCGCCGGTAGCGGGGGGAGAAACCCGCCAGGCCAGTGTGCGGGCCGGGCTTGAAGCGCTGGACAAGCTGCCGGAAGATCAGAAGCCTGATCTGGTGCTGGTGCATGATGGTGCGCGTCCCTATGTGACCGCGACCGTAATCCAGAACGTGATTTCAGCCCTGAGCGAACATCCGGGGGCAATACCGGCAGTGCCGGTGGCTGATACGCTCAAGCGGGAAGACAATGGGGTTATTGCGGGCACAGTCTCGCGTGATCACCTGTTCCGCGCGCAAACACCTCAGGGGTTCCGCTTCGGGCTGTTTCGTGACCTGCATCGTTCGGCTTCTTCCCAGAGTGCGACGGACGATGCCAAGCTGCTGGAAGATGCCGGGTTCAGCGTGGCGCTGGTGCGTGGCGATGAAGACAACATTAAGCTGACTTATGAGGATGATCTCGTGCGTCTTGAACGATTGATCGGCCCGACCCTTTTGCCGCGCGTGGGGCTTGGGTATGACGTGCATGCGTTTGAAGAAGGGCGTCCGCTTATTCTGTGCGGCATTACTGTGCCGCACACCAAAGGGCTCGCTGGTCACTCTGACGCAGATGTCGGGATACACGCGCTGTGTGACGCCATTTATGGTGCGCTGGCTGAAGGCGATATCGGGCGCCATTTTCCGCCTAGCCAGAACGAATGGAAAGATGCCGACAGTGCGCGTTTTCTGGTGCATGCCGGTCAGCGTATTCGTGAGCGCGGGGGCATGCTGATTAATGCGGATCTGACGTTGATCTGCGAGCGTCCCAAAATTGGCCCGCATGCAGAAGCCATGCGCCAGCGGTTGGCGGATTTGTTGCAGGTGGATATTGGCCGCATTTCCGTGAAGGCGACAACCTCCGAGCGTCTGGGCTTTACGGGACGTGAAGAAGGCATTGCCTGCACGGCGGCGGTTTCCGTTCTGGTGCCCTGATCCGAAGGGCATTTTTGCGCTGCTTGAGGCCAGAAAGGCACTCTGCTCCGTAAGGAGGAGTGCCTTTTTTCTGTTGAAGAGGCCTGAGCAAGATAGTCTTGAAGCTGGCTGGCCAGGTGACTATAACCCGCGTTACAACATGTAAGGCCCGGTTATAAAACCGTTGGGAAACTGAGCTTTTTGTTGTCCTGAAGCGTTAGAATGTTTCGGATATAAAAGATTGATTCCGGGGCGGGAAAACGCTATTCCTGCCTAAATCATAGGCAATGTGGAAAAGATAGTGCAAACGCAACCGTTAGTGCGGCCTATTGAGTTGGGCGGCGGCATCCGTATTGAAACGCCTGTTATTCTGGCCCCCATGTCTGGCGTGACAGATCTGCCGTTTCGGCGTCTGGCGCGCAAGCTGGGTGCTGGGCTTGTGGTTTCAGAAATGATCGCCTCCTGGGCCATGGTGCGTGAGAACGACACAACCCTCCGCATGGCCGAGGTTGCAGACGCGGGCGGCCCCAATGCCGTGCAGCTTGCCGGGTGTGATCCTGATGCCATGGCGGAAGCAGCACGCATTGCCGTTGGCCGCGGTGCGGACATGATTGATATCAATTTTGGCTGCCCGGTGAAGAAAGTGGCCGTGGGCCAGATGGCCGGTTCGGCCCTTATGCGGGATGAGGTGGCTGCGGGCCGCCTGCTGGAAGCCACGGTCAAAGCCGTAGATGTGCCAGTTACCCTGAAAATGCGGATGGGGTGGGATCATCAGCATCTGAATGCGCCGGTTCTGGCCCGTATTGCGCAGCAGGCTGGTATTCGCATGATCACGGTGCATGGGCGTACCCGGCAGCAATTCTATAACGGCACGGCAAACTGGGCCTTTGTGCGCACAGTGAAGGACGCCGTTGATCTGCCTGTTATTGTGAATGGCGATATCCTGACCCTTGATGATGCCAGAACCGCCCTAGCGGAATCAGGTGCGGATGGAGTGATGATCGGCCGAGGCTGCTATGGACGGCCGTGGTTTCTGGCACAGGTGGCGCAGGCCCTGCTTACGGGTGAAAACGTGCCTGACCCTGATCTGCCTACAGAAAAAGCCATTGTGCTTGAACATTATGACATGATGCTCCGCCATTTTGGCGAACGTCCGGGCCTGCGGTTGGCCCGTAAACATGTGGCTTGGTATTCTGCTGGCCTGCCGAATTCCGCCGGTTTCCGGGCTGCGTTCAACCGGGTTGATAACGCGCCCGAAGCCATTGCCATGATGACTGATTTTTACGATCAGCAGATTGCAGCAGGCGCAGTGCGTGAGCCACGCGTTTCCCGCCATGCAGAAGCGGCGGAGCAGGCTCAGGCCTGCGCTGCGTGATCAGGTCTGCATGAAACCCGGCGCTCTTTCGGCAACAGAAAGGTCAGACCCCGGCGTTCTTCTGGATAGTCTGCCTGTGCCAGTGCTGGAACTTGGCCCGGATGATGGCATTCGTTTTGCCAATTCAGCGGCGGAAGAGTTTTTTGCCATGTCCCGGCATCAGTTGTGTCAGGGCGCCTTGCAGGATCTGGTTCCTTCTGATCACCCGCTTTTTCTGTTGGTGCAGCATCTCCGGCGTGAAGGTGGAAGTGTAACCGAGCATGAATTGGCCTTCAGCAGTCCGCGCTTCCATCGGGAAGGGGTGACGGTGCAGGGGGCGGATGTTCCTGATTGCCCCGGTTCTATTTTGCTGACGGTGTATGACTCCTCCACGGCCCGCACGCTCGACCGGCAGATGGCGTTTCGGTCTGCGGCGCGTAGTGTGTCAGGCATGGCGGCCATGCTGGCGCATGAAGTGCGTAATCCCCTTTCAGGCATAAAAGGGGCGGCGCAAATTCTGGAAAATGCGGTTTCCGATCAGGATCGGGAACTGGCTACCCTGATCTGTGATGAAGTGGACCGCATTGATGCGCTGGTTGAGCGGATGGGGATGTTTGGAGAAGCGCCAACCGAATATCGTTCCCTCAATATCCATCGTATTCTTGAGCATGTGAAACTGCTGGCAAATCAGGGGTTTGCGGCCGGTATTCGTATTGTGGAGCGGTATGATCCCTCCCTGCCACATGTGTGGGGTGACCGCGACCAACTTGTGCAGGTGCTCATCAATCTGGTGAAAAACGCTGCCGAAGCCATTCGGGAAACGGGCAAGCCGGGCGAGATTACGCTGATGACAAGCTATCGCCCCGGTATTCGCATGGCCGTGCCGGGCACCACGCAATGGCGGCATTTGCCATTGGTGGTCACTGTGCGCGATACCGGACCGGGCATCTCCGAGACTATTCGTCCCCATCTGTTTGAGCCGTTTCTGAGTACCAAAATGAGCGGAAGCGGCTTGGGGCTGGCGCTTGTGGGCAAGATCATGGATGACCACGGCGGCGTGATCGAAGTGGAAAGCCGTCCTGGCCGAACGGAAATAAGCCTGTATCTGCCTGTTGTGTCTGAAGACCACGTAATCGCCTGAACGGGGCCTTTTCCCGGCTTCCCGAGTTAACTGATTTCAACGTTGCTGAATGTGACCCTCCCGCCATGACGCCTCTGCCCACTATTCTTGTTGCTGATGATGACCGCTCCATTCGTACCGTCTTGGGGCAGGCTTTGGGCCGGGCCGGGTATCAGGTGCAGTCCACCCCCAATGCAGCCACGTTGTGGCAATGGGTGGAGGAAGGCGAGGGAGATCTGGTGATCACGGATGTGGTCATGCCGGATGGTAGCGGTCTGGATCTCATCCCGCGTATCCGGCAGGCCCGGCCTGATTTGCGCATTATTGTCATGAGTGCGCAGTCCAACCTGATGACTGCGGTGAAGGCTACTCAGCGGGGAGCTTTTGAATATCTGGCAAAGCCGTTTGACCTGAAAGAACTTCTCAGCGTTGTGGGGCGTGCCTTGGCTGCCCCTGCGCAGGAAGCAGACAAACCTGCGGTAAGCGCCAGCCCGGAAGAGCGCCTGCCATTGATTGGTCAGTCCGTGGTGATGCAGAGCATTTATCGCAGCATTGCCCGACTGACCACGTCTGATCTGACCGTAATGATCAGCGGGGAAAGTGGCACGGGTAAGGAACTGGTGGCTCGCGCCCTGCATGAATACGGGCGCAGACGTGGGGGAGCATTTATTGCCGTCAATATGGCAGCTATCCCGCGGGACCAGATTGAAAGCGAACTGTTCGGGCAGGAACGGACAGCAGGCGGACGCAGTCCCGGTCGGTTTGAGCAAGCTGCTGGCGGCACCCTGTTTCTGGACGAAATTGGCGATATGCCGCCGGAAGCCCAGACACGTTTGTTGCGCGTGTTGCAGGATGGTGAGTTCACAACCGTGGGGGGGCGCGCGCCTATTCGGGCCGATGTGCGGATTATTGCTGCAACGCACCGTGATCTGCGGCAGGCCATTCGCGCCGGAACGTTCCGTGAGGATCTTTACTACCGTCTGAACGTGGTGCCGGTGCGTCTGCCGCCGCTGCGGGAACGGTTGGAGGATATTCCGCTGCTGGCCCGTCATTTTCTGGTGCAATGCCGGGATGCAGGCGGTCCCTCCAAAGTGTTGGATGAGTCCGCTATCGAGCGTTTGCAGTCCTGGCGCTGGCCCGGCAACGTGCGGGAACTGGAAAACCTCATCCGCCGTATTGTGGCCCTTTATCCCCAGGAAACAATCGGCAGTGATCTGATTGATGCGGAACTTGCCGAACCTCTGGCAAACGAAGCTCTGGTGGAAAAACCGGCCGTGGAGGAACCTCTGACGGATGCGGTTTCCCGCCATATCCTGCGCTATCTTGTCGCGGGGCGGGAGGGGATGCCTCTGAACGATCTGTACTCCCGCGTGATTACGGAAGTGGAGCGCCCCCTTATTCAGATGACGTTAGCTGAAACGCGCGGCAATCAGATCAAGGCTGCTTCCATGCTGGGCCTGAACCGCAATACGCTGCGTAAAAAGATACGCGAACTGGAAATTCCGGTTGTGCGCGGCGTGGTCTGACGCTGGCGCATGAAGCATTTTCTCTCCGTGCTGAAGGCGCTACTCTCCCGCACCCGGCTACATTGGCTTCTGCGGTCTCTGGAGCGGAAGAGTGTGGCGCTGACATTGGCCGCACTGGCTCTCTGTCTGGGTTTTGCAACCTTTGTGGCCCTTTCTGGCGGAATGTCTTTTGGGCATTACGCCATCATAGAGCCGCTCATTCTGCTGGTGAACAGCCTTGTGCTGGGCTTGCTGGTACTGGCGTTGGTAATGCGCGTTGGCCCTATGTTGGCAGAACACCGCAAAGGGTTGGCGGGAGCACGCCTGCATGTGCGGCTGGTCACCCTTTTTGGTATTGTGGCGGTGGCCCCCACGCTGGTTGTAGGCGTGTTTGCCACATTGTTTTTTCACTACGGTATTCAGATCTGGTTTGCAGACCGGGTCAATACGGCGCTCACAGAAGCTCTTGAGGCATCCCGCGGCTATCTGACAGAACATAACGCCAATATCCGGACAGATGCGTTTTCAATGGCCAACTATATTACCAGTGCGGAAAACGAACTGGCGGCCAGCGGCATGAATCTGTTGCAGGACCCGGATGCGCTGGGCCAGATGCTGGATAGTCAGGCGACAATGCGTGGGCTGACTGAAGCCTTGGTGTATGATCCCATCACCAACAAGGTGGTGGCAGCGGGTGGATTAATGAGCCGTACCGGCTATATGCAGGACCTCCCACCGCCGGCTGCTACGCTTATGGCGCGCACCAATGATGTGGCTATTCTGGATTCACCCGATGAGCGGCGCGTGCGGGCCGTTGTGGAACTCTCCCAGACTCCGGCGCTGATGCTGGTGATTACCCGGTTGGTGGACCCCACCATTCTGGAGCACATGCACCGTACTGAAAAAGTGGTGGCGGATTACAAGCGCCTGAATGACAACAAGGCGAAAATCCAGCTTACCTTCATCATGATTTTCGCGCTGGTGGCGTTGCTGGTGCTGGCTGCGGCGGCGCTGATCGGGCTGGCGCTGGCTAACCAGATTGCCAAGCCGCTGGGGCTTTTGATTCTGGCGGCACGCCGTATCAGTGAGGGCGATCTGGGTGTACATGTGCCTGAAGCCAACCGGGATGATGAAGTCACCAGCCTGTCCCGCGCCTTCAACCGCATGACGGAGCAGCTTGCCAGCCAGCGTTCAGAACTGATGGCGGCCTACGGACAGATTAATGAACGCCGCCGGTTTACGGAGGCGGTTCTGTCGGGTGTGTCCGCCGGTGTGATCGGGCTGGATGTAGAGCAGCGGATTGAACTGCCCAACCGTGCGGCCTGCCTGTTGCTCCAGACAGACCTGATGGATGCCATTGGGGAGCCTCTTTCCGTGCGCGTGCCGGATTTTGCAGATATTCTGATGGAAGCGCGCCATGCCCCGGATCAGGTCATTACGCGGGAAGTGCAGACAGGCCCGATAGCCAATCGCCGTATGTTGCTGGTACGTGTAGGCGCAGAGTTGCGAGGTACGGTGACAGAAGGCTACGTGATCACGTTTGACGACATTACAGCCCTGCAGCTTGCGCAGCGCAAGGCGGCCTGGGCTGATGTGGCCCGTCGTATTGCTCATGAAATCAAGAATCCGCTCACTCCTATTCAGCTTGCGGCAGAACGGTTGAAGCGCCGCTTCCTGAGAGAGATTACGTCCGACCCTGAAACATTTGCCCAGTGTGCGGACACCATTGTGCGGCAGGTGGGCGATATCGGGCGGATGGTGGATGAATTTTCCGCCTTTGCGCGGATGCCTCAGCCTGTGATGACACAGGAAGATCTGTCCCGGATTGTGCGCGAAGTTCTGGTGCTGCAACGCAATGCCCACCCTGAGATCACCTACCATGTCAGGCTACCAGACAGGGGACCGATTGTCCGGTGTGACCGACGTTTGATCAGTCAGGCGTTAATCAACCTGTTACAGAATGCGGCAGATGCCATTGCCATGACGGCAAAACAGGGTGATGCTGAAGAACATGGCGTAAACGTGGCAGGCGCGATATGGATTGGTCTGCAAGAGGAGCAGGACGAGGTTGAAATTTCAGTTGCGGATAATGGCGTGGGGCTGCCTTCAGATGACAGGCATCGCCTGACGGAACCCTATGTGACACACAAGGCCAAAGGCACCGGACTGGGGCTGGCCATTGTGAAAAAAATCATGGAAGACCATGGGGGTGCAGTGCGTCTGGAAGACAGGGCGGAGGAAACAGGAACTGTGGCTATTCTGATGTTGCCGATGAAGGACGACCATGGCTCATGAAATCCTGATTGTTGATGATGAGCCTGATATTCGGATGCTCATTGAGGGCATCCTTGAAGATGAGGGATACGAAACGCGGGTTGCCGGGAATTCCGATGCGGCAATAGCGGCGTTTCGTGCACGCAGGCCGTCTCTGGTTGTGCTGGATGTGTGGTTACAGGGCTCCAAGCTGGATGGGCTTGGTATCCTTAATGTCCTGCACGCGGAAGAACCTTCCGTGCCGGTGATCATGATCTCCGGGCACGGCACGATTGAAACAGCCGTGGCGGCGTTACAGCACGGCGCTTATGACTTCATTGAAAAGCCGTTTCAGGCGGACCGGCTGCTGGTTGTGGTGCGGCGAGCGCTTGAAGCGTCCCGGCTGGCCAAGGAAAATGAAGAACTGAGGCTGCGTGCCGGGCAGGACACGGAACTGTTTGGTAACAGCGCCCTGATTTCAGCCGTGCGTGGGCAGATTGAACGGGTAGCCCCCACAGGTTCCCGCGTGTTGATTACGGGTGGCCCCGGTTCCGGCAAGGAAGTGGCTGCGCGGATGATTCATGCGCGCTCACGCCGGGCTGATGGTCCTTTTGTAGCCCTGAACTGCGCGATTCTGGCTCCCGGCCGATTTGAGGAAGAACTGTTCGGGCTGGAAGGTGCGCCAGATGGCACAGGCCGCCGCACCGGGGTTCTGGAACGCGCCCATGGCGGCACGCTGGTGCTGGATGAAGTGGCGGATATGCCGCTTGAGACACAGGGCAAGATTGTCCGTGCCTTGCAGGATCAGACGTTTGAGCGTCTGGGCGGTTCTACGCGTGTAAAGGTCGATGTGCGTGTTCTGGCGACCACAAACCGGGATTTACAGGCCGAAATCATGGCGGGGCGCTTCCGTGAGGACCTGTATTACCGGCTGGCGGTTGTGCCCCTGAGCGTGCCGGGCCTGCGGGAGCGGCGGGATGATATTCCGGGCCTTGCGGAACTGTTTCTGCGGCGGGCCGCTGAAATGGCCGGGTTGCCCAAACGGGAACTCTCGGCCGATGCCATAGCCGCCCTTCAGGCATATGACTGGCCCGGTAACGCGCGTGAACTGCGGAACCTGATGGAACGGGTGTTGATCATGCTGCCGGGCAATACGGTGGAGCCCATTCGGGCGGACATGTTGCCCTCCACCATCGGGGAGGGTGCGCCAGCCCTGCTGAAGTTTGATGCCGCGGCGGATGTCATGAGCCTTCCGCTACGTGAAGCGCGAGATATGTTTGAAACCCAGTACCTTCAGGCGCAGTTATTACGTTTTGGCGGCAATATCAGCCGTACGGCCATATTTGTTGGCATGGAACGCAGCGCATTGCATCGCAAACTGAAACAGCTTGGTGTAACATCTGAAGAACGAGGGGCGGGCTAGGGCGATTGCAGCGTACACTGCACGCGGGTTCCGACTTTAACAAAAAACGAGAATAGGGCCTCACACTGTGGAAAAGGAAACCGGGTATAACGTGCAAGATGCGTTCTTGAGCCAGATTCGTCGCTCACGTGCGTCTGTTACGGTATTTTTGGTCAATGGCGTCAAATTACAGGGCAACATTACGTGGTTTGACGAGACGACCGTTCTGCTAAAGCGGGACGAGCATACCCAGCTCATTTACAAGCATGCCATCAGCACGGTCATGCCTTCCATACCAGTCAATATATTTGAAACCCCGGCGTCTGGCGCGTCGGCAGACAGAGAAGCAACTCTTGGCGACGACTTTATCTGATACAAAACCCTCCGCCACGCGCGGCGCCGTTATCCTGCCGTGGGAAAAATCCTCCCATGATCAGGATATCCGGGCGGCAGAAGCCCGGCTTGAAGAAGCTGTGGGCCTTGCAGCCTCCATCGGTCTGGTCATTGTCCGGCAGGCAGTGCTGCTGGTACGGGCCAAACGGTCTGCCACCCTGTTGGGAAGCGGGCAGGTCGACTCGCTCAAGGTCGCCGTCAAAGCGGACAAGATTGATGTGCTGGTGGTGGATGCCCGGCTTACCCCCGGCCAGCAGCGAAATCTGGAAACGGAATTTGGCTGCAAGGTGATCGACCGGACGGGCCTTATTCTTGATATTTTCGGGGCGCGCGCTGCCACCAAGGAAGGCACGCTTCAGGTTGAACTGGCGCATCTGGAATATCAGCGCTCGCGCCTGGTGCGGCTGTGGACTCACCTTGAACGTCAGCGCGGGGGCTTCGGCTTTCTTGGCGGCCCCGGTGAAACGCAGATCGAAGCTGACCGCCGGATGATTGGTGACCGCATTGTGCGGTTGAAAAAGGAGCTGGAGCAGGTTCGGCGTACCCGTGGCTTGCACCGGCAGGCCCGTAAGCGTGTGCCTTTCCCGGTTGTTGCTCTTGTGGGCTATACCAACGCAGGCAAATCGACCCTGTTCAATGCCCTGACCGGGGCCACGGTGTATGCCAAGGATCAGCTTTTTGCCACGCTGGACCCTACCATGCGGGCCATTACGCTGCCGTCTGGGCGTCGTATCATCCTTTCCGACACTGTGGGCTTTATCAGTGATCTGCCAACCGAACTGATTGCGGCCTTCCGTGCCACGCTGGAAGAAGTGGCGGAGGCAGATATTATTCTGCATGTGCGCGATATTGCTCACCCGGATAGTGCTGCCCAGAAAAAAGACGTGTTTGGCGTGCTGGATGGCATGGCGCGGGATGACATGATTGAGTCTGACTGGGCCAGTCGCATGATTGAAGTCATGAACAAGGCCGATCTTCTGGGCGGGCCCGATGCCGTGCCCCAGACAGAAGATACCGTTGCTATTTCCGCCATTACAGGGGATGGCCTGCCTGCTTTGATGGACGTAATCGATCGGCGCATTACCTCTTCCATGGAGACAGTGCGGTATCGGCTTCCACTTTCTGATGGGGCTGCTTCAGCATGGCTCTATCAGCATGGTGAAGTGACGGACCGGCAGGATGATGACGCTTTCACAACCATTACGGTGCGATTATTGACAGAAGACCGTGCCCGGTTTGAAAGCCTTTTCAAACATGCTGAACCACTGATTGCCTGATTTTTCCCTCAAGGTACGACAATAGGAATACAGCCAGTTCCTATAGGAGCTGGCTGTTTTTTTGTTCTAGGCTCTCTATAACGTCTGCCTGATGTCCGAGCGTGGAACCGCCGGATGAGAGATCAGTTCATCCGAAGGGGGCATGTACAACCAACATCAAGGTCTCCCATGCAAGGGAAGATGGTTATGACGCTAGCAAAAAAGCATTGAGCGCACGCAGCACATTGCCGTCGATATGGATAGCCGACTGATTCTGGTCAGGCTGACCACTGCCGATTATTTTTCGGAGCGTGCAGGGTGACTGATAATTTGGGATGCCATCCGTAAATGTTGGCCGCCAAAAGTTTCATGCCGCGCCGAAATACTCATCTGTGAATTTCCAAAAGGGTTCTTAGGCAAAGAGGGTTTGCCCTTGAACAGAGAAGGCCTCTTGCCTCAATGTTTTTGGTATTCACACAAAAGCAAAGAGGAGGGCTGTTTTCATGGGGAATGGCAAGCTTGCCTCTTGTAAAATGGGTGTAAGGTTTTTCTGAAAACTTGACAGCAAGGGAGAGAAGCGATGCGCATTGCAGTCATAGGGGCAGGGGCAGTTGGCTGTTACGTGGGTGGCCTGCTGGCCCTTGCTGGGCATGATGTTACGTTACTGGGTCGTGCCGTGCATGTTGATGCAATTCAGGCGCATGGGCTGTCGCTGGATATGCCTGATGGTACAAGGCGAATTGACGTAAAGGCTATAACCAGAGCGGCTGATCTTTCTCCTGCAGATGTTGTGCTGGTGTGTGTCAAATCAGCAGATACGGAAGAGGCCGGGCGTGAACTTGCCCCGGCTTTGCAGGAGGGAACCGTTATTCTCAGCCTTCAGAATGGTGTTGATAATGCTGAAAAGCTGAGCGCTGTTACCGGGCGTTTGGTTATCCCCGCAGTAGTGTATGTGGCGGTGGATATGACGGGGCCGGGCCATGTGGGGTACCATGGAGGAGGCCGGTTGTTGATTGGAACCACTCCGCAAAGTGAGGAGATTGCTTCTGTATTTACGCAGGCTGGGGTGCCGACCATTGTGTCGGGTCATGTCATGGATGCGTTATGGACCAAGCTGACAATAAACTGTGCTTATAACGCCCTTTCTGCGGTAGCGCAGATTTCCTATGCCTCTATGCTCACAGTGGAAGGTGTGACCGGAGTCATGGCGCAGGTTGTGCAGGAATGTCAGGATGTGGCGGCTGCATGCCAAGTCTGGCTACCCGAAACACTACTTGCGCAGGTGCTGGATATTGCAAAGCTCATGCCAGATCAGAAGTCCTCCACTGCCCAGGATCTCAAACGAGGCAAACCTACAGAAATTGATTTTCTGAATGGCTATGTTGTTCGCAAAGGCGCGGAGTTTGGTATTGCTACTCCTGTCAATCAAGCCTTGCAGGTGATGGTCAAACTGGCAGAAAAAAGCCGCAGTGTTGCCAAGCCGTGAGCCGTAAAAAGAAGAATAAGCACGCTCAATTTTTAGGGTGGTGGAAAAAAGTTCTCTGCTTTATGCGCCCGTATCCCGATGCGGGCTGGTGCACTTTCCCTGAAGAGAAGATCATCCTTTTTAGATAATGACTTCTGAAATAATGGTGCCTCCTACCTGACAAAATAAACGAACTGCTCGCCGTTGGGTGGGGTTTTGCCTCTTAACAGCAGGTGTATAGCCTTACATAAGCAGGGTTGGCGTTAAGGCTTGTGGGAGTCTGACATTCCTCTGTAATCAGTCAAACTCTGTGGGCAAGCTTGGGTCCGCGCGGTGCGCAAACAGGCGTTCAATCTGGTGCGGTAATATGCGGCCTGTAGAAAGATCTTGTGGAATCTGATCTTTTGCAAAGAAGCGGACTTCACTGGTCTCAACGCTGGTTGTGGCTTCTCCGCCTGTAATTTGGCCCAGAAAGAAAAGCTTGGTTACGGAAAATCCTTCTGGCGGCTGGTGGTCTTGGGTTGAGCGGTCAAGCACCATAGCCAGTTTTGTTATGTGCACGGTGTATCCCGTTTCTTCCCACACTTCCTTGGCGGCACATTGGCTTGCGGTCAGGTTCACATCTGTCCAGCCGCCCGGCACGGTCCACCGGTTTTTATCCAGCACTTCACGCACCATCAGAATGCGGCCCTCAGCGTCAAACACACCAACACGTACTTCCAGCTTGGGGGTAGCGTATCCATCCTGCTGGCTGAACAGGGTGAGAAGCGTATCTTCCAATTCTGCACTGCCTGCCGTCATCATGCGGGCAGATAAAGCCCGCAGCATTTCATAGCGTTCTTTGTCAAAGGGATCTGTGGCGTATGTCAGCCCGGTTTGAGAAATGGCCTGAATTTCACGTGCCCAGACAAGCCATGCGGGTTCTGACATTCTTCTCTCCTTAAAACAGGTTAGTGGTGCATTCATCGTGTAAGGCAAGGATACGGCACCTGCGCGCTACAAACAAAAACGGGAAGGCCGAGGCCCTCCCGTTTCACTAGCCATATGTGGCTGATCTTATCAGGCCATAACGGCTGCGGCTTCCTGACCGTTGATCAGCAACCCATCTCCGTTAGCCGAGATGGTGATGGTTTCACCATCATGGATGGTGCCTTGCAGCAGCAGTTCAGCCAGCGGGTTCTGCAGGCTGCGCTGTATAACCCGTTTGAGCGGACGAGCACCGTAAACCGGATCATACCCTTCATTGGCGAGCCATGCGTGGGCCAGTTCATCCAGCTTGAGCGTAATCTTGCGATCATCCAGCAGTTTCTGAAGACGACCGATCTGGATATCGACAATTTTCGTCATGTCCGCTTTCTGCAAGCGCGAGAACAGGATGATTTCATCAAGCCGGTTCAGGAATTCCGGGCGGAAGTGCTCACGCACCACCTTCATGACCTGTGCCTGCACCATATCCGTAGATTCACCATCTGGCTGATGGGCCAGAACATCCGAACCAAGGTTACTGGTCAGCACAATAATGGTGTTACGGAAGTCCACTGTCCGACCCTGACCATCCGTCAGGCGACCATCATCAAGAACCTGAAGCAGAATGTTGAAAACGTCCTCATGGGCTTTTTCAACTTCGTCAAACAGGATGACCTGATACGGCCGCCGCCGCACAGCTTCTGTCAGCACGCCGCCTTCTTCATACCCCACATAGCCCGGAGGGGCACCAATCAGACGGGCTACGGCGTGTTTTTCCATGAATTCACTCATGTCCACACGCAGCAGCGCTTTTTCATCATCAAACAGGAAGCGGGCCAGCGCTTTGGTCAGCTCGGTTTTCCCGACACCCGTTGGGCCGAGGAACAGGAAGGAGCCAATCGGTCGATTGGGGTCCTGCAAGCCTGCACGGGCACGGCGCACCGCGTTGGAAACAGCCTTGAGGGCGGGTTCCTGACCAACCACGGATTTCCGCAGCTCATCTTCCATACGGAGCAGTTTGGCGCGTTCGCCTTCCAGCATGCGGTCAACCGGCACACCCGTCCAGCGGGAGACAACTGAGGCCACACCCTGATCTGTCACGGCTTCAGATACAAGATCGGTCTTGCCGGCTTCAGACTGGGTTTCCTGCGCCTGCGCAATCTGGGCCTGAAGGTTGGGAATAACGCCATACATCAGCTCGGATGCTTTGCCGAGATCGCCTTTACGTTGCGCGACTTCCACTTCAGAACGCGCCTGATCAAGCTGTTCCTGAAGTTTCTGCACAGCGTTCACACGGTCTTTTTCCGCATGCCAGGATGCGCTCATGGCATCGGATTTTTCTTCAAGGTCGGCCAGTTCCGCTTCCACGGCTTCCAGGCGGTCCTTGCTGGCGCTGTCATCTTCCTTGCGCAGAGCTTCCCGCTCAATCTTGAGCTGGATGATACGCCGATCAAGTTCGTCCAGTTCTTCCGGCTTGCTGTCAATCTGCATGCGCAGGCGGCTGGCCGCCTCGTCAATCAGGTCGATAGCTTTATCCGGCAGGAAACGGTCTGTGATGTAGCGGTTGGAAAGCGTTGCCGCTGCCACCAGTGCGCCATCCGTAATACGGACCCCGTGATGGAGTTCATATTTTTCCTTGATGCCACGCAGAATGGAGATGGTGTCCGCAACCGAAGGCTCACCCACAAATACAGGCTGGAACCGGCGGGCAAGTGCCGCATCCTTTTCAATGTATTTGCGATATTCATCCAGCGTGGTCGCGCCAATGCAGTGCAGGGTGCCACGGGCCAGTTCCGGCTTGATGAGGTTGGAGGCATCCATGGCGCCATCCGTCCGGCCAGCGCCCACCAGCGTATGCATTTCATCAATAAAGAGAATGATCTGCCCCTCGGCGGATTCAATCTCTTTCAGCACGGCTTTCAGGCGTTCTTCAAACTCACCGCGGTATTTGGCACCTGCTACCAGAGCGCCCATGTCGAGTGAGAGCAGTTTCTTGTTTTTCAGGGCTTCCGGAACGTCACCGTTCACAATGCGCTGGGCAAGCCCTTCCACAATGGCCGTTTTACCCACACCGGGTTCACCAATCAGCACGGGGTTGTTCTTGCTGCGGCGGGCCAGAACCTGAATGGCACGACGAATTTCTTCATCACGACCAATAACAGGGTCCAGTTTGCCTGCCTGAGCAACTTCCGTCACATCGCGGGCATATTTTTTCAAGGCATCAAAATTGGCTTCAGCGTTTTCGCTGGTCACGGTGCGTCCTTTACGGATGGCGGCAACGGCTTTTTCCAAAGCATCAGGCGTTGCGCCGTTTTCTTTTAAGGCACGGCCTGCTGGCGTGTCAGACTGGGCAATACCAATCAGCAGACGGTCCTGTGCAACAAAGGAATCCCCTGCTTTCTGGGCGGCCTGTTCGGCTCCATCCAGCAGGCGCACAAGGTCAGGTGTGGCCTGAGGCTGGCCTGCACCGCCGCCCTGTACCTTGGGCAGCTTGGCCAAAGCCTGTTCCGTTGCGGCCTTTACCGCTTCCGGCTTGCCACCTGCCGCGCGGATAAGAGAGGAGGCAGCGCCTTCCTCATCATCCAGCATGGCTTTCAGCAGATGTTCGGGTGTGAGCTGCTGGTTGAAGTCACGAATGCAGATGGTTTGCGCAGCCTGCAGAAAACCCCGTGACCGTTCTGTAAATTTTGCGATATCCATAGTTCCCTCGTGTCCCTTTCTCTTAGGCGACTGAAGGCCGTATCACCGCCCCATTCTGGCAACGGCAACATGGTCTTTTCTCGCTAACAAAGATTGGAACGCTCGTTGCAACAATCAAGAGGGAAGTGGGCAGGTCTGACCAGAAGAAAATGAGGGCAAAGGCATGTCCTATACCCTGCGCGCTTCTGCTTCCGGCCTATTCTGCGGGCCGGAAGTGACTGAGATCATAGAAAAAAAATTCCGACACGCTTGATAGTCAGAAAATCAGGCGTGTTACTGGCCGGGCTCTCCAAACAGGGTGCCGACAATATGTGCGATATCTGTTTTGCCGGGCTGTAACCCCTCCGGATTGACCTGAGCCAGAAGCATTATTCCCTCTACACATGCCAGCAGAAATGTGGCGCGGGCGGCGTCATTTTCCGGGCTTTCCTCCGGGTTGGAGACAAGGCGGCTGTTTATCCATGTGGTCCAGGACCGCACGACCGTTCGGGCGATGTCATCATACGGTTTCACGCCACGTGCGCCGTGGGCAATGACATCTGTCCATATCTGCATGAAAGGCGCAATGGCGGGATCAGACACCATGGGCATAACGCGGGAGAGAAACTGGGTAGCCGTTACACGTGGCCCGGTGCTCTGCGCTGCAAGGATGGTGGTCAGCCGGTTATTGACTTCGTCCAGAACTGTACGGACCAGAAGATCTTTGGTCTTGAAATAATACAGCAGCATTCGGTCGCTTGTGTCCATCCGTGCGGCCAACGCCCGCAAGGAGAGATTATTGAGCCCTTCTGCCAACACGATATCCGCCATCTGCATGATCATCTGTTGCTTGCGCAGCGTGGGGTCCGTGTCTGACTGATGGCTTGGCGAGGTGGGAGAGGAGGATGTCTTGTGCATCGGAATCTTGTAGCACGCGCTACATGACGTGTGATATGTAGTGCCTGCTACATTGAAGGGAAATGATGATGACGCTCACATTCCGGCAGGTCTGCATCTGCGTTCTTCTGGCGACCATTTTCTGGGGGCTGGCGACGTTGTTCATACGGTTTGTTCCAGACTCGTTCACTGATCCTGTCTGGGGAACAATGGGCTTTATAACGGCGCTGCCCGTGGGGTTCTTCTGTGTCTGGCTGATATGTCGACTGGCGAATCTGTCACCCGAGCAAAGTCTTGCCGGATGTTTTGTAGTTATTGCCGATTCCATGCTGATGGACGGTATCGCCCTGCGCTGGTTTCCGGCCCTGTATGCGGCTGATGATCATGTGGCGCGGCTGGGGGCTGCCTGGTTGCTATGGGGTTACGGTGCCAGCGCATGGATTGGTTTGATGAGCGCAACCTTCCGGCAGAGGATGGCATCAAGTGGGGCCCATGCAGGTGGATGACCCTGTTCTACCTGTTGTTGGTTCCAGCACATGCATGGACGGCCCACGTCACGCTTGAGGCTCTGTGCTGTAGCGCGGCAGGAAAAATCCTGCCCGTTGGCAGAGCAGGAAAATGCGTCTGCCCTGTAAACTGATGCCAATCATGATGCCAAGACTGACAGTGCCGATAACGGAACGGAGCATCAGGGCGCGGGGCAATGGAAAATAGGTTAGAAGCCAGAAATACAGGATGGCCTTGGCTGCGAAATAGAGAGCCCAGACAAGCGTAAGAGATTTAAAATAAGCACGGATTTCCTGCCGCTCAGGTGGAAAAGGAAAACCTTGCTGTTCCTCTACCAGTTCCTGAATGGGCGTAGTTGCACCGAACGCGCCAACAGCAAAGGAGAGGGCGATAATCAGGTTTGTCAGCACGCCTTCATACCGGATCATGAAAGGGGTGATCGAGATCAGATCAATCACCCCAAACACGATGGCCAGTGTATTGCTGATAATCCATAAGCGCGGAAAAGTCCGCTTGCCCAGATAACGGTGCACGCCATCACACAGAATGAAAACAAATGTGCCAGCAATGGCGATACGCACGGAATAAAACGAGGCCAGCACCCAGAACACCAGCAAACTTCCGAAATCCAGTACTATTCTGGAAAAAAGAAAAAAGCGGGCCATGACTATTCCTTTGACGACTTTGAGGCGTGCCTGTTCCTCGTGGCGCGGGGTACGGAGACGTGACGTATGTCTGTCATATTTACATTGTAAAGATTGATGACGCCTTGATGGGTGTCAAGAAAAATATACACTGTAAAGTTTGAGGGGAAGCTGAAAAAATATGGTCAGAGCGACAACGGAGCGTGGCAAGGAGGGGTATCATCACGGCAATCTGCGGGTTGCCCTCTTGGCTTCAGCGCGGGAAATGCTGGAGACGCAAGGGGTCGGTGCGCTGAAACTGCGGGCCATTACCCGGCAGGTGGGGGTGTCTCCCATGGCCGTAGCGCCGCATTTCGGGAACTTATGCGGTCTGCTGACAGCACTTGCCACCCAAGGGTTCGAGGAACTGGCTCATGCCATAAAAACGGGGAAGGCTCGGTCCCTGAAAGATGCGGGATTGGCCTATATTTATTTTGCCATCCGTAATCCGGGCTTGTTCACACTGATGTTTCGTGGAGATGCAATAGACAGAAGCGATCCTGCTTTTGCTGGGGCTGCGGAAGACAGCTTTGCGTTACTGGGCGCTTGGGCAGGCACAAGTGGCAAAGCGGCAGGGTTTGCCCCTCAGATTGCGGAAGCGGTGATGTGGGGAAAAGTGCATGGACTGGCGATTCTCGCCATTGATGGGCTGCTTACACCGTTGGTGCAGGTTACAGATCCACACATTGATCTGGAACAGTTTCTTGAACAGGCGCTGGATTACATGAAGGCGGCAGCCAGCGGATAATCCGCCATCAAGATCAAATTATCAGAGAATAATAATACCAAGGGCGCTTATGGCCCCGGAGGGGCCGGACTCCGATGGCGGAGTCCGGCTTTGACTCAAGCAGCGCTCAGTTGCGCTTCAGCGAATTCATAGTTCGCCAGCTTGTCCAGGTAGTTGGTGATGTAGTCCGGGCGACGGTTGCGGAAATCAAGGTAGTAAGCGTGTTCCCACACGTCCAGACCCAGCAGCACCTTGCCCTGGCCTTCGGCCAGCGGGTTGGAGCCATTGGCCGTTTTGGTCACAGCCAGCTTGCCGTCCTGACCCAGAACCAGCCATGCCCAGCCGGAGCCGAACTGCGTGGTGGCGGCCTTCTTGAATTCTTCCTTGAAGGCATCAACGCTGCCGAAGTCACCGTTGATCTTGGCGGCCAGTTTGTCCGGAATGGCACCACCAGCCGGAGAGAGGTTCTGCCAGAACAGAATGTGGTTCCAATGCTGGCCAGCGTTATTGAAGACAGGAGCCTGGCTGCTGTCGCCTTTAACGGCCAGAATGATTTCATCCAGGGACTTGCCCTGAAGTTCCGGCTTGGCGGAAACAAAGTTGTTCAGCGCCGTGACATAAGCCTGATGGTGCTTGTCATGATGCAGTTCAAGCGTTTCCTGGCACATGCCACGTGCGGCCAGTGCATTGTAGGAATAGGGAAGAGCTGGCAGTTCAAAAGCCATGACATACTCCGTTAAAAATCAGGGCGGAAATGCGCCGTCTCCCAGAGCTATGGGGCGACGGCGGATGCGTCAAGGGACCACGGCGTGACAAATGCCGCTTAATGGCCGCCTCACACATTCTTGCCCATGGGCGTGGTGTGTCCTGCTAACGCATAAGGTAGAAAAAGGATGCGGCAGGGCTGATCTGTCCATGGACGGTGAAAAATGCCTATGAGGCAGGAAAGACAGGTGCGGGAGCAGAATGACAGGGTCTAGACAGCAAAAGAAGGCTCTGACAGCCATGCCGCAGGGGCAGGAATTGGAAGATCGTGTAAGGCGGGTTGATCCTGACCGGGCCCTGTGTGCCCGCTTTTTGCCAGATACGGTGCAGCCAGCCGTATTTGGGCTGATAGCGTTTCATGATGAGTTGGTGCGGGCCTTGGCACCTGCGCGGTCCGCTGCGGTAGCAGGCCCTATGGCAGGATTCGTACGGCTGCAATGGTGGCGCGATGTGCTGGAAGGTACGCGCGCGCCGGACCATGAAGTAGCCCCTCCGATTATATCGGCTCTCAGAAACGGCACCTTCCAGCCGGACACTCTGCTCCGGGTGATTGACGCGCGTGAAGCTGAACTTGCGCCGAAAGCGGATGTTTGCATTTGGCGGAACATGATGCGGAACGGGGCAGGCGCTTTGCAACGGGCGGTGGGAGAAGCTCTTGGTATTGAAGATGAAGCCCTGTTGGACCGAATTGAGGCGGCAGGTGCGGCATATGGTGCAGGAGCCATGGCCCGGCATTGGCCGAGAATGCAGCAGAGCGGCCGGTATCTTTTTCCGGGTGATGAGGCTGCCCTCATAAAGGAGGGGCATGCGTTTCTGGTAGAAGCGGATGTGCGGTCTCTGCCCCGCAACGCACGTCTTGCCGCGTTGTCCGCAGTGTTAGCCGCGCGGGATTTGGGGCGGGACAGCAGGCAGGCAGGCCTGCCGCGTGGAGTGGGGGACAGACTGGCCGTTATGGTGGCAGCGTTGAAGGTAGGCTGAGAAGGGGGCTTTACTTAATGAGCAAACATGCCTGATAGCCGTTATCTGTAAAGGTAAAGCGGCCCAGTCCTGCATCAGGTCTTTCCTGCATGAGCCAGCCATTGCTCATGGGGGAGAATGGCTGGCGCCTCAATCAGGCATCGTTGGCGACAATTTTTTCCATCACGCCAATCAGAGCGGAATAATCAGCATCTTCGGCGGCGCGGCGGGTGAGGGAAAGCTGTTGCGTGGTGGCGGCCAAGGTAGGCGCCGGTACAGCCAGACGGGCTGCGGCATCCATCAGCAGCCGCATATCTTTCTGCATGAGGCGGGTTGGGAACTGCGGGGAGAAATCTCCAGCTTTGGCTGCGCGGATTTTACGTTTGTGGTGCGGGGAGATCACGGCCACTTCATCCAGCGCATCAAAAAGCATGGAGCGGTCAAGCCCGGCAGCCAGACCATAGGCAATGGTTTCTGCCACAGCCGCCAGCCCGGCGCCCATAATGCCGTTGATAACCAGCTTCAGCCGTGCGCCGCTGCCAGACGGCCCTGCATGGATAGTGGTTTTGCCAATGGCGTCAAAAATGGGTTTGGCGCGGGCAATGGCAGCATCTTCGCCCCCGGCAAGCACCACCAGGTTGCCGCCCTCGGCTTCAGGCGTGCTGCCGGAAACCGGACAGTCAATAACAACATAGTTTTTCTCTTGTCCGGCTTTTAACAGGGCATCCGCTGCTTCCGGTGAAACAGAACTGGTATTGAGCAGAAGCTGATCAGCCTTCATGCCTGCCAATGCGCCTGTGGGGCCATACATGGAGGCCGCCAGTGCGTCATCATCCGGCACGCAGACAAGAACAATATCTGCTTTCTGTGCCACCTCGGCAGGAGAAGCCAGGAAAGGCGTGCTCCCATTTCCACCTTTGCCGGAGGGAGTATAGGCAATGGCTGCGTATCCGGCTTTTTCAAGGTTGGCAGCCATGCGGCTGGCCATAGCGCCAAAACCAATAAAGCCAATGGTCTGTTGAGTAGTCATTTTTGAATAAATCCTTTCTCTTCCTGCCTTGGTTTGTGCCACAAACGAAAGATACGCCAGCCGGGTTTCTTGTCCAGCATGCGTGGCTGAGGGGCGTCTGCCGTTTCCTGAGATGTAATTTTATAGTGAATTAAAGGGCTTACAGCTATGGCGGCTTATCGATACCCTCAACCGAGGGCTTCAGAAATTACGCCACGCTCATATTTTCTGTCCCGCCGGGCAGTTATGGCCGGGGTTGTCGGCACCACACTTGCTCTGGCAGGCAGCGAACAGGTTGCACAGGCTGCTACCGGGACGGCACAGAACGCCTCCGGCTGGCCCGCACCAGAAAAACCCACACCTCAGAATGATGTTACACACTATAACAATTTTTACGAATTTGGTACGGATAAGGGAGATCCTGCCGAATTGTCAGGTGCGTTCAAACCTCTGCCGTGGAGTGTGCAGATAGATGGTCTGGTGGATAATCCGCGCACATGGGCTCTTGAAGATCTGCTCAAACAGTTTGGGCAGGAGGAACGTCTCTATCGCATGCGGTGTGTTGAAGCATGGTCCATGGTTATTCCGTGGAATGGCTTTTCTCTGGCCGCGTTATTGAAAGCTGCGGCACCAAAAATGGGTGCACGATATGTGGCGTTTACTTCTGTCCTGCGTCCTTCTGAAATGCCGGGTCAGCGAAGAGGCCTGTTTGCGCTGAAATGGCCTTATGTAGAGGGATTGCGGCTGGATGAGGCTATGCATCCTCTCACATTGTTGGCAACAGGGGTCTATGGCGAAACGCTACCCACTCAGAATGGCGCTCCCATTCGGTTGGTGGTGCCGTGGAAGTACGGATTTAAAGGAATTAAATCCATTACGCGCATTACCGTAACGGACAGACAACCCCCTACAAGCTGGAACCTGATGGCGCCGGAAGAATATGGATTTTATGCCAACGTGAATCCTGCGGTGGATCATCCCCGCTGGAGCCAGGCGAGCGAACAGATTATCGGCGAGGGCAGCCTGTTCCGTACGGCCAGAAAACCAACGCAGCTTTTCAATGGTTATGCTGAGCAGGTGGCGGACCTGTATCAGGGAATGGACTTACGGAAGGATTTTTAAGCCGCATGTCTTCTATACCGTCCCCGCGCCGCAGGCGTTCCCGTTTTTCGCCTGTCACGCGGCAGGTTTTGCTGTATCTGTTTTTTCTGCTTCCGGCGGCTATGGATATTGCGCAGGGCATGGCGGGAACACTGGGACCTAATCCCACTTCGGCGTGCCTGCATGATTTCGGGCGATATGCGTTTCGTTTTTTGTTGGTCTCTCTGGCTGTCACACCGCTCAAGCGTTTTGTAGGCGTGGATATCATGCTGTATCGGCGGCCTTTGGGGTTGCTGGCGTTTACCTATGCAGCGTTGCATGTCTTTTTTTATGTTGTTGTCGCACGGCATCTTGATACGCATATCCTGTGGCAGGACTTCAGCTCCCGTCCATTTTTGACCTTTGGTGTGCTGACTTTTCTGATCTTGGCTGCATTGGCGTCCACCTCTACGCGGCGTGCTATCCGGGCATTGGGTCGAAAATGGGCCCCCCTGCATAAGTTGGCTTATCTGGCCATGATTTTTGCCTGTATTCATTATAGCATCGCGTTTAAAACCTGGCATGTAGAGCCGTTTATTTATACTGTTATTGCTATCTGTGTTCTGGCATTGCGGATGGTGCCCCGATCTGCGCGTAGAAAAGTATGAGAAGAGAAAATACTTTATCTAGAAAATAAATTCTTGAACCCACAGTATAAAGAAAACCTGATAGCTATTCTTCAGAATGATCCTGTCAGGATGAAGTGTTTGCATCTGGTAAAGGCTCTCACCTTACCAGACTGTTGGGTGGCCGCCGGTTTTGTCCGTGATGCCGTGTGGGATTCCCTGCATGGTCTTTCTATGATGTCCCCTTGGGGCGATAGTGATGTTGTGTGGTTTGATGCCGGGCAAACACAGGTGGCAACGGACGGCTTGATAGAACGGGCCTTGCGGAAGCAGGCACCTGAGAGACGGTGGTCGGTAAAAAATCAGGCACGGATGCATATCCGCAATCATGATGCCCCTTATACAAATGTGGCGCATGCCATGCGCCATTGGCCGGAAACAGCAACAGCGATTGCTGTACGCCTGAATAATGATGGACACATAGAGGTGAATGCGCCGTTTGGGCTGACGGATCTTTTTCAGTTGACGTTGAGGCCCGGCCCCTCTTTTCAAGGCGCAAAGAAGCCGGTTTTTGACGAACGGGTGAGAAAGAAAAAATGGCTTTTCCGGTATCCACAGCTTCAATTAGTCCGCGAGATACCCTGACCGTCACCCTACAAGGCAACCGCCTCCCTGCATGAACGTCCTTGTTCAGAGAGAGTTAACTCGGGAGGGGCCGTCATGAACAAGGCGTATGACCTGATAGTTATTGGCAGTGGTCCATCAGGGCGGCGGGCAGCAGTGCAGGCCTCCAAGTTCGGGAAATCCGTATTGGTAATAGAGCGGGAGGGCAGAATAGGGGGTGTTTCTGTCCATACTGGCACTATTCCCTCCAAAACCTTGCGGGAAACGGTGCTTAATCTGACCGGCTGGCGGGAGCGTGGCATTTACGGCTTCAGCTATCGCGTCAAGCAACATATCAATGCGCACGATCTGGGCAGGCGTATGGGTAAAACACTTTCTGATAAAATTGATGTTCTGGAGCATCAGTTTTCACGCAATGGAATTGAGGTGGCGTACGGTGCAGCCCGTTTTGTTGATCCGCATACAGTTGAGATTACAGGAGACGGGGTAGCACCTCGGCGTGTGAGCGGCAGGGCTATGGTGATTGCTGTCGGCTCGGTTCCGCATCGGCCTGACCATATTCCGTTTGATGGAAAATATGTCATTGATAGCGATGGCATGGTCTGTCTGGAGCACATTCCGCGCTCTCTTGTTGTGATTGGGGGGGGCGTGATCGGAATTGAATATGCCACCATTTTCAGCGCTCTTGATGTGCGCGTTACCATTGTGGATCAGCGTGACCACATTCTGGATTTTATAGACCGGGAAATTGTTCAGGATTTTGTGCAGCAGTTGCGAGACAGGGGTGTGAATTTTCGTCTGGGATGTGCTCTGGAATCAATCGTGATTGAGGACGAGCAGCCTGTAGCTCTGCTTGAAGGTGGGCGGCGCGTGCGCGGGGAACTGCTTCTTTATACCGGTGGACGCCAAGGGGCGACGGCTGACCTTAATCTGGCTGCCGCGGGTTTGAGCGCGGACGGGCGAGGACGTTTGAAAGTGGATGCCCACTCCTTTCAGACCGAAGTGCCACATATTTATGCAACAGGAGACGTGATTGGCTTCCCGGCCCTGGCATCCACTTCCATGGAGCAAGGGCGGATAGCGGCCTGTCATGCCTGTGGATACGCTGTGCCGCCAGCACCAACGTTTTTCCCGTATGGTATTTATTCAGTGCCAGAAATTTCCACGGTTGGTTTGGCAGAAGAAGAAGTTCAGAAAAAGAAGATCGCTTATGAAACCGGTATAGCGCGTTTTCGTGAAACATCGCGCGGCCAGATCATGGGAGAAACGGCAGGGTTTCTGAAAATTATTGTCTGTCTTGAAACTCATCGGCTTCTTGGTGTGCATATTGTAGGAGAGGCAGCAACAGAACTGATCCATATCGGCCAGGCTGTTCTGAACTTTGGTGGCAGTTTTGAATATTTTATTGAAGCCACTTTCAATTACCCAACATTTGCCGAAGCTTATAAAATTGCTGCATTGGATGTCTGGAACCGTATGACACCTCGGCAGGATGGAGAGCCGCCTGCCATAGCCCCAGAAACATCTGCGCCTGAAAGAGGTGCAAAAATGGACTGAGAAGATCAAGAACAATAAGAAAAGCCGGACCTCGTGGGAAACATGGTCCGGCTTTTTTGCATAAGAGAGGTATGTAGGCTGTTTTTTACGCGGCCTGCGTATCAGCCAGCAACGTATCATGTCCCAGCGCCTTTAGTAAGCGGGCTGCGCGTTCATCCGCATGGATAATCTGCACAGTTTTTCCGCGAGCCTGTAGACGCGAGACCAGTTTTTCCAGAGCATCTGCGGCGCTGATGTCCCATAGGCGGGCAGCGCCTAAATCCAGGATCACATGCCGGGCAGTATCCTGAAAATCAATGGCATCTGTCAGAATGGTTGTGGATGCAAAAAAGAGTTGTCCGTGAACATGATAGGTTCGCGTCCCTCCGTCCGGGCTCAGGCTGGTATTAATCTGCAAAAGCTGCATGACCTGAAAGGAAAAAAACAGGCCGCTTAGCAGAACGCCGCAAGCGACGCCGGCTGCAAGGTCATGCGTCAATACCACCACTATGACCGTTGCCAGCATAACTGTGGAAGACAGCCGCGGGTGGCGGATAAGATCATGCAGGGAAGACCAGGAAAATGTGCTGACAGATACCATGATCATAATGGCAACCAGCGCTGCAACGGGCACCTGAGCCACAAAATTATGGAGCACGACAAGCAACAGAAGAAGAAAAGCCCCTGCGGTAAAGGTGGAAAGCCGTCCCCGTCCCCCGTAGCGTAGGTTGCCCACCGTCTGCCCGATCATGCCACATCCAGCCATGCCGCCGAACAGACCAACCAGAATATTGGAAATACCAAGCCCGGTGCATTCCATGCGTTTATTGCTGTGCGTGTCGGTCATTTCATCAACTACGCCTGCTGTCATGAGAGATTCCAGCACACCCACCATGGCCATGGCGAATGCGTAGGGCAGCACAATTTTGACTGTTTCCAGCGTGAGCGGAACATGCGGCAGGGTGAAGGAAGGCAGCCCTGTTGGCAGCGGGCCCAGATCAGCCACCACATGCACGGGCATGGGGTACGCCATGGTCAGGCCGGTCAGCACCACAATGCAGATGAGCGGGGAGGGGATGCGTGTTGTAAGGCGCGGCAGCAAATAAACAATGCCAAGCCCCAGAGCGATCAGTGCATAAGTTTGCCAGCTTACATGGACCATTTGCGGAATCTGGGCCGAAAAAATCAGGATGGCCAGCGCGTTGACAAAGCCGGTGGCCACTTCACGCGAGACAAAACGCATCATGTTCTGAAGTTTGAACAGGCCGAACAGGACCTGTATGGCCCCAGCCAGTAACGTGGCCAGCAGCAGATATTGAAAACCATGGCCGTGCACCAAATCTGCCGCCACCAGAGCAACAGAACCCGCCGCGCCTGAAATCATGCCTGGTCTACCACCCGTAATGGCGATGGCGACGCTGATAACAAAAGAAGCATACAGCCCAACTTCAGGCGCTACACCGGCAGCATAGGAAAACGCAATGACTTCCGGAATAAGTGCGAAGGTGCCCACCATGCCCGCAAGCACGTTTCTGACGGGATCTTCCGTCCACTCTTTCAGGTATTGGCTAACAGTCACGAGAGTCCTTTCTCAGGAAATGGAGCCGTTAAGGTCATGGGAGTAAAAGGAGGCTCTGTTTATCTTGGAACAGCACGAAATGTAAGGGAAAGCACTGAATGGCCATTTTGGTGTTTCCATGGAATAAAGTGAATGAACAGTGCTCATTCACTGTCTCAGGATGCAGAGGTCAGGCCAGATTTCAGAATGACACCCTTCTTTCTTGTTTATTATGAGTGGGTTTTAGTGTCTGCCATCATCAGGGACATGATAAGACGCAAGAGAGACATCCTGTTTCTCATTGTGCTTCTGGTTGTAAGCAGTTTGGGCGTGGCAGCTTGGTCTGCCAGCCAACCCCGTCATTTCATTCCTGCTGAAGTGGTGTTGGCTGTGTGTGCTGCCACAAACGTGGTGGCGAATATGATGATCACCTCCCGAGTACGACGCTTGGAGGGGCATTCTGTTGTCACCGTTGCCATACTGAATGTGCGGCAGCGGATGGCCTATCGTATCGTGGCAAATATAGGGGCATTTGCATTTGTGAGCACGGCTGCTTGTTTATCGCATGTTTCCATAACGGCACCTGTGGCATGGGGATGCCTTGGGGTATGGTTTTTCGGTCTGGGATTTTTTCTTGCACTGGAACCACAGTTTTTCGCTCAGAAAATGGGCAGAGTTCTTCCTTCTGAGGATAAATCTTCTCAGCCTAATAGGCAGTTTAGGGTACAGGGCCTGCCTAAATGGACTTCTTTGCCATGGATGTGTGGCGTTATTGCCTTCATCGCGGTGGGATTGGGGATAACGGGGCAGTGGTATTTTACTCACTCCCTTTGGTTAGTGTTCTTCATCGGATACGGGGTCATTCCGTTTGTTGTTCTTCCGGCACAGAGTGGGGAGCGGGCTGCATTTGGTACCATGATGGGTGAACCAATGGCCACGGTTGTCAAAGCCATGGTGAAGCGGCTGGCTGTAGTAAGTGGTGCTGCGCTTCTCCCGGTTATTCTGTTTCCGGCCTGCCTTCTGGTGGCCGTGCAGGCATGGCTTGTTCTATCTGGTCTTGCGCTGTTCTTTTCCGTTTTTGTGACCCTTCATTATCGTGTTTTTCCCAAAAACCGAGCAGAAATGGCCCTTGGGTTTTCTGGTGCCTTAGCTGTCTTGTGTGTGACTATTTCCTCTGGTCTACTGGTTTTGGTGGCTTTGTTCCGACTTGCTTATCTCTGGCGGCGTAATCAGCAGCGTTTATGGATGGCCCTTTCATGACTGCATTTCCTCCTTCGCTAACAGTAGTGCTGCATGATGTGATCTGCGGGGCTGGTGGCCAGGCGCTGGTGCAGATTGAGCAGCTTGAAATGGCAGGACCGGGCTGGGTCGGTATTATTGGGGCCAACGGATCTGGCAAAACGACCCTGTTAAAGAGTCTGGGTGGCCGCCTTTCCTTGCTATCGGGTAGTATTCTCCTCGACGGAGAAGCGCATGAGGCATCCCGTAGCGCGCTGGCGCAGCGGATTGGATTCATGCCAGACGCAGCGTGCCTCCCGTCTGATCTGACGGGCCGTATGGTTTCTGATCTGGTGGCGGCGCAGACGGCAGAGGCAGATCAGACACAGGCTCTTGCGGCATTGCGGGAGGCCTTAGGGCTCGAACGGTTCTGGGCGCGGCCCGTGGCACATTATTCCGCAGGCATGAAACAGAGGCTGGCGCTGTATTGCGCGTTTGTGGGCGGGCAACGCATTGTGCTGCTGGATGAGCCTTTCAACTGGCTGGACCCTGTCTCGCTGTTTGATCTGAAGCAGGTTTTACGGGACATGGCGCAGTCAGACTATTTGCTGATTACAACCCTGCATGAGCCCACAATCTTACTAACATCCTGCACCTATGGTCTGCTTCTGGAAGGTGGGCGTGTGCGCATGACATTGAAGCAGGCAGATTTACAGCGTTTTTCCCAGAATCCGGCAGGATTTGAGGCGTATGTGGTTTCGGCCCTGCGCACGGGGGTGCCGGGTATGGAACGGGCGGTCATTGCCTGACCCCATTGTGCCATGCCGGACAGCACTTTATGGCTGAAGGTATGGCAGACCAATCTTCTTCTCCCCTTATCTGGATTCTGGCAGGCGAGGCCAGTGGTGATGTATTGGGCGCACGCCTGATGCAGGCTCTGCGCACACGTAATCCCGCTGTGCGGTTTGTGGGTGTGGGCGGGGTGCGGATGGAGGAGCAGGGGCTGCGTAGCCTGTTTCCCATGCGTGATCTGGCTGTCATGGGGCTGGTGGAAATACTGCCCCGACTTCGCGCACTTTCCGCTCGGCTGAACGAGGCTGTAGATGATATTGCTGCCCGAAAGCCTGATCTGGTAATCACCATTGATAGCCCCGGTTTTGCGTTGCGGTTGCTTAGGCGTATTGCCGATAAAGGGATTTTGCGGGTTCATTACGTGGCTCCGCAGGTTTGGGCATGGCGGCAAAAACGCGTCAAAGAGTTCCCTGGCCTTTGGGATGAATTGCTGTGCCTGCTTCCCTTTGAAGAAGCGTTTTTCAGTCGGCATGGACTGTTGACCCGTTTTGTGGGGCACCCCGTTCTTCAGTCTGGCGCGCAGGATGGAGATGGTGCCCGCTTTCACCAACGGCACAAGCTGGAGCCCACGGCGCGCGTGCTGGTGTTGATGCCAGGTAGCCGACGGTCCGAAGCCCCGCGGCTGTTGCCGGTTTTTGGCAAGATGCTGGCCCTGCTCCGTAAGGATATGCCCGATCTGGTGCCGGTTATTCCTGTCTCTCCCGTGGTGGCCGCCACCGTTGAGCGTGAAACGGCAAACTGGCCTGTTAGGCCGGTAATTGTGACGGATGTTCAGGACAAGCATGATGCGTTTGCGGCAGCAGGGGCTGCGTTGACCAAATCAGGCACATCCACCCTTGAACTGGCGTTGGCAGGCGTGCCGATGGCGGTCACGTATAGGGTCAATCCCATTACGGCCTTTATGGCGCGGCGGCTTATCCGGGTGCCGTATGTGGCCATGGTCAATCTACTGGCCGGGCGAGCAGTGGTGCCGGAGCTTTTGCAGGAGCAATGCACGCCTTCCGTTCTGGCTAACGCGGTAAAGGCTCTTTTTGAAAACCCTGACATGGCAAACAGTCAGAAAGAGGCTTTCAAAACGGTTCTGAATGGTTTGCAGGGGCCAGGAGGAAAATTGCCTGCGGATGCTGCTGCCGAGGCTGTGCTGACCCTATTGGCGGAACGACGGGGGGTGATCCCTGTGCTATGGTAAATATGAATTGTTTAAGCAAGTTGGAGTGAGATTTTAAGTTTAATTGCGATGCTCTGATAGAATAAAAAACATCATAAATTTATTTCGCTTAATATAAATATATAAAAATTCTATAGAAGATTAAATGTAATGCTGCTTTCGTGGTATAGGCATTTTTTTGCACCATGTTAAATGTTGGCCCGCTTCCTTATTGTAAACTTCTCTGGGTTCCAGACTAAATTCCAAGAAATTTACATCCGAAAATGACAGTTGATTTGAAAAAAATTGGAGAAAATGGAGGCGGCGACCGCATTGTTTGCTCAAATTTTAAAATATCATTGATAGTATAAGGAGCTGGTGCGTCCGTTCCCTTCCCCTGAAACTGGAACAGTTTGGGAACGAACAAAAGGAGCCGCCTACTTGTGTGGCTGGTTGCAGCGCGTGGTTTCAAAGATATCAATGTTACGGGTAGAACCAACTTATTCAAAAGTCAAAGCGTATTTTGTCTATTTCATTTTTCGGTCATTAAGTCATGTGTTTAAGATTTGAGGTGCCGCTGGGTCTTAAATATGAGGCCACTTTATAGGGCTCTGCTATGATTTTTAGAAATTGTTCTGTCTCAGGGCGTCATTCATAAACCTGTATTCACAACAGGGGTAGCTTCGCGGTCTCCTATCAGGACAATCAGGAGGTTGGAGATCATGGCGGCGCGTTGTTGGGGGGGGCAGTTGGTGGCCCATGCGGGCTTCAAGGTCTGCCAGTGCATCGTCAATAATGGAGACGGCACCCTGGGTGATGACGCGGCGAGCGGCTATAACGGCGTTGGCGGCCTGTTTGCGCAGCATTGCGCCTGCAATTTCCGGTGCATAGGCCAAGTGAGAAATGCGCGCCTCCACAACATCTATCCCAACGGCTGCCATGCGGAGTTGCAATTCCTGCAGGAGAATACTGGCCAGAACATCGCTTCCATCACGCAGGGTTATTGATGAAAGCGCTTCAGTAAAAGCCGGCGTACCAGTGCCAGTGCCAGTGCCAGTGTCCCTCGTCGGTAGCGCATCCTGTTGTTCGGTGGGGTCATAGGGGTGGCGGCTGGCAAGCAGGCGGAGGGCTGTTTCGCTCTGGGCGGAGACGTAAAGGCCGTAATTATCCACTTCCAGCGTAGCGCGTGCTGCTTCTGATACACGCCAGATGATAACAGCACCAATCTCTACCGGATTCCCTACGGCATCATTTACTTTCAGGGGGCCGGTTTCCTGGGTCTTGAGCCGCAGCGAGAGTTTCTGGCGTGTATAAAGTGGATTAAGCCAACAGAAACCGGCCTGCGTGAGCGTGCCCTTGTAGCGTCCAAACAACAGGCAGACTGCAGCTTCATTCGGTTGAAGAATGATCAGGCCCTTGAGTAGGAAAAAAGCCAGTAGAAAGCAGGCAATGCCGATAATGGGGAGGCCGGGTGAGGGCACAATGTGCTGGCCCACAAGATAGAACAGCCACGCTCCGGCAATACCCAATGCCAGACACGTTGCCAGAACAGGCCATGCGCTGATGGCGCGGAACGTATGTTCAGTAATGTGCCCGGACCGGGTGGTTGTGTTGCCCTCGAGCCGTCCTGTGGGAGGGGACTGTGTGGCTGAGAGCATGGGCACATCCTTTAATTTATAACGGTGCAGAGATGAGGTGTTCAGGCTCCCGCATCAGGAATGCATGTGCCCATAAAGTTGGTTGGGATCAATTTCCGGTTTTGTCAGTTCTACCAGTCCATCCTGCTCAAATGCACGATAAAAGCAGCTTCTTCGTCCTGTGTGACAGGCTACGCCAATCTGGTTGACCAGCAGCAGCACGGCGTCTGCATCGCAATCCAGACGGGCTTCATGCAGATGCTGCACCTGCCCGGATGTTTCGCCTTTGCGCCAGAGCTTCTTGCGGCTGCGGGAGTAATAACAGACGCGGCCTGTTTGCAGGGTTTCCTGCAGGGCTTCACGCGTCATCCATGCAATCATCAGCACCTCGCCCGTATCGTGCTGCTGGGCAATGGCGGCAATCAGGCCGGAGGCGTCAAACGAGACGGCATCCAGCATGGTTTCAAGTGCTACGGGGGCAGGGGGAGTGTAGGTCATGAACGCTCGGGAGTTTCTGGGTTGGAGGAGGAATTGGCGGCATCCAGCGCAGCCGCCAGCCACGCCGGAGGGCGAGGGACCAGCTTATGACCATCACACAGCAATGTCTTTTCAAGTGCTGCTGTTTTCAGGAGCGCGAGCCCGATATGATCCTGTGAGGACCGCAGCGTGCCTACTTCCACTCCATCGGCCAGAACAGGCGTACCCGGTGCAGGGAGTGGAGCCGTGCTGGCAATAGGCACCAGCCGCTTTTTGACCAAGGTGCGGTAATGCATGCGCGCCGTAACTTCCTGACCCATATAGCATCCCTTCGTCCAGGAAACCCCGCCGAGAAGATCCATATTGGCTTCTGCCACTAGCGTGCGGCCAACTTCACAGTCTTGCACGCCATCGGGCAGCCCCAGCACCAGCCTGTGCAGATTATAATCCTGTTCTGTTGCTGTCAGTGTGGTTTCGGGGGGAGCATCCAGCAAACGCCAGCCTGCGGCTTCCACACGGGGGTCAGCAAAGGTAATGGCGTTTTCCAGCAGGGCGGCTTCCGGGCGTTCGCCCCATGCGGCCAGCACACGCATACCAGTGGGTTCCAGTTGCACATCAGACCTCAGGCGGAAACGCAATAACTGGCTGCGTAGGCTTTCAGCCTGTTCGGTTGCGCACTCCAGCAGCAGGCAGGTGTCGTCCGGGTCAGCCAGCACAAAAAAATCCGCGTGCCAGCGGCCCTGCGGAGTCAGGCAGGCAGACCATGCGGCGCTCCCCGGTGTTAAGGCGGCAATATCGGCTGTAACCAGTCCCTGCAAAAACTTGACCCGGTCTGCGCCAGACAGCTTCAGAACGGTTCTGTTTTCAAGCAGGGCAACATGCGTGACGGATGGCATGGCGTCTTCTCCCAAAAGCATGATGGTCTTCTTGAAATGAGGTTACTGGCTTAACGTTTCAAATACATCCCCGGTGGGGGCAAGGCCACGTATGTGTGTGCGGTGCCACAGGGCATAGAACAACAGCGTCCATGCGGCATGGCCGGTTTTCCGGCCGCCAGCGGCTTGAAACAGGGCACGTACACGTTCTGGCCGGGCAATTTCCTGAATACAGTCCTGCTGCGCTACCAGAGTGCCAAGGCGTTCACCTTGTTCCGCAATCCAGGCCCCGATGGGCACGGTGAAGCCCTGTTTGGGGGCAAACGGTTTTGCTGCCGGACAATGCTGTTCAAGCCAGCGGCGCAGAAGCCATTTGCCCTTGTCTCCGCGCACTCGCAATGTGTCTGGCAGCCGCCACGCAACATCCGCCACCACCGGGTCCAGAAGGGGCGTGCGGCCTTCCAGTCCGTGCGCCATAAGGCAACGGTCCAGCTTGAGGAGGAGGTCGTTCGGCAGCCATTCCGCACAATCAACTGCCTGCGCCGCAGCAAGACGTGATGGCTCACTGGCGGCGTTGACCTCCGCCGCCATAATGCCGTCCCGCCAGTCAGCGGGGTGGGTGCGCAGCACATTCAGGCCATCAAACATGCCGCGCCGCCACATGCGGCGCCCCCCGCGCCACCACGGGCGGATGGCGGACCGATACCGGCCATAGCCACAGAACAGTTCATCCCCGCCTTCACCGGAGAGGATAACCCGCACATCCTGCGCTGCCTTTTGGGCCAGAAACCATGTGGGGATAATGGCGTAATCGGCGGCTGGGTCATCCATGCAGGCAACAATGGCGGGCAGATGTTGCCAGACCATGGAGGCTGTAATCCGCACGGTTTCATGCTCCGCCTGCACGCCACGGGCTAGGTCGGCTGCGGCATCCGCTTCATCTGCCGCATTGCGGGCTTCAAAAACTGCCGTCCATGTGCGGAGTTTTTCTGGGCGGGGGAGCCGCGCCATGGCTGTAAGGAGGCTGGCGCTGTCTATGCCACCGGATAGGAACAGGCCAAACGGCACATCAGACCGTTCATGCGCCTGCACGCTGTTCATCAGCGCGGCATCAAGCTGGTGAAGAGCATCTTCTTCTGTCAGCGGAGGCTGATTGGGCACTAGGTCGGGCAGGGGCGAACGGTGTTGCCGGTCCAGAATGCGGCCTTGCACCACGCGCACTGTTTCTCCGGGCATAACGCGGTGAATGGTGCTGAAAATGGTTTCCCGTCCGGTAGTGAACTGAAGTTGCAGCAGTTCATCCCGTGCGGAGGGGCGCATTGTGCGGGGAGCAAGCCCTGCGGCCAGCAGAACGCCAGGTTCTGATGCAAATGCCAGGCCACCTTCAAATTCCGTGACATAGAGTGGCTTTATGCCAAACGGATCACGGCTGAGCAGGAGTTCTTCCTGTGCGCTGTCATACAGTGCAATGGCGTACATCCCTCGCAGGCCACGGGCGTAGTCCGTGCCGTTGCGTTCCCATAACAGGAGGGGGGATTCACAGTCACTGCCGGTTTTGAAATGGCTTTGCCCGATCTGCTGGCGGATCTGGGGGTCATTATAAATCTCGCCATTGGCAATAAGGGTGCCAGTGCCTGCGGAAAGAGGCTGATCTCCTCCTGCCAGATCAATAATGGACAGGCGGGTATGCACGAGGTCCGCATGCGGCAGGCGGGCAAAATGGGCTCCGTCCGGACCACGGTGCCTCAGGGCTGCTGCCATTCGGTCCAGCACAGTTTGAGGCTGAGGGAATGTGCCGCGTGTGTAAACCAGTCCGCCAATGCCGCACATCAGGGAGCCTCCACGGAGGAGAGAAACTGCTGCCAGGCGGCCAGAACCGGCCCGGTGGCGAAGATCTGGTCATAATCCGCCCGTCCGGCAAGGGCCAGCTTGTGGGCAAGGGCAGGATCTTCCAGCACCGCGCCAAGCTGGCGGGCAAGAGCCTGCGCATCCTCAACAGGAGCCAGCAGGCCGTTTGCTCCAGAACGGATCAGTTCCGTTGGCCCTTGAGAGGCTGCCGCGACGACGGGTTTTGTGGCGGAAAAACCTTCAATCACAACGTTGCCCAACGGTTCATGGCGTGAGGGGCAGACCAGCACGGAGCACGCACGGATCAGCCTGCCCGGTTGTGTGGACCACCCCGGCATCAGCACACGGTCGGCCACGCCTTCCTGTCTGGCGAGCGTTTCAAGGGCTTCACGCTCTGGGCCTTCTCCGCAGATAACCAGCCATTGGCCGGGCAGATGGCGCATGGCGCGGATCAGCACATCAAACGCTTTGTTCTTATGCAGGCGGCCAAGCGCCAGAATAAAGGGCGCATCAGGCGGCACGCCATCCGGACGGACGGGAGCAGTGGTGGCAAGGTCCGTGGCGAAATTGGGTAGATAGTGCACGCGGTTTTCGGGCCAGCCCTGTTCTTTCATCCAACGGACTAACCCACGGGTGTTGCCAATCAGATGATCGCACCGCCGATAATAGGACAGATCATAAAACCCGCCGAGCCGCCCCGCCAGAATCCAGTTGCCTTGTGGCGTGAAACGGGCCGCGCGATTCATCCACGCCACTGTCACACGTGGTACAAAGGATGTGAGCGCCTGTTTTAGCCGCAAGCGCGTGGTTAGATCAGCCAAACCGCCAAAGCGGAGTTCCGTTGGGGCAATGCCTCCGGCCCGCATCCGCTGTGCGCGGGCACCTTCCCGTCGGATAATGGGAAGCACCGAGAGGCCGGAGGCCGCCTGCGCTATGCAAAGCCGTTCAAAAAACAGCTCTGCTCCGCCTGTTGCCGCGCCCGCCATAACATGCGCTACCCGGAGCGGTTGCGTATTGGAGGAGGGGGCATGGGCAGAAATGGGGGACATTGTGGGGCTCATGAGTGTGTTTCTGCCAGCAGGCGTGCAGCAGCTTGGGCGACGGTGGCAACGCTCAGGCCCGCAATAGGGGCCTCACCTTCTGGGCCGGGAGCAACTACCCATGCCGTCTGTTTGCCTGACGGCGCATATTCTGATGCGCGAGAGGGGCCAAACAGACCCAGTGTGGGGGTACCTGCGGCAGCCGCCAGATGCATCAGCCCGGAATCGTTACCGATATACAGGCGGCAACGGGCCAGCATGGCGGCAACCTGCGGCAGGGAAAAATGGCCCCCTGCATCAACAGCATTTGGCAGTGCGTTCAGAACCGGGGCAGCCAGCGCCTGCTCCTGTGGGCCAGGACCATAAAAGATGACAGGCCGGGCATTGGGTATGGCGGCAGAAAGAGCTTTCCATAACGGCAGATAACGCTCAGTCGGCCAGATTTTGCCGGTCCAGTTGGCAGTTGGGCCAAGAGCAATCAGGGGACCCTGTGCCGGCAAGGTTGTGGCAGCAATAGCGTGATCCGCCTTGCTGAGCCAGACGGTGGGCAACGGCGGCGGGGTAAGGTTCAGCAGTTTGGCCAGATGGGTAAGGCGCAAACCTGGCCGCCGTCCGCCGCGCATGATCAACCGCTTGCGCGAGCGCAGGAACAGTGTGGTGGCTGAACCGCGCAGATCTATCGTCAGATCCCATTTCTGCCCCACACAGGCTTTCCATAAATCCAGCCAGTGCAGATCATATTTGCGCTTGTCCATTACCAATATAGCATCGAGTCCCGGCAGATTCTCAAACAGCCCGGCAGCAACGGGGCCGCAGGCAATGGTAAAGCGGGCATCCGGGATGGTGCGTATCAGATGTGCCAGCAGGCCTGTGGAGAGCACGGCATCGCCCAGGCGTGTGGCCGTGATGAAGAGAATACGCATTAGGCCACTGTTATACCGCCCTTTTGTTTTTTCCAAGGCGGGGGATAAGCAGAG
Source organism: Acetobacter tropicalis (assembly GCF_030644465.1). Taxonomy (NCBI): domain Bacteria; kingdom Pseudomonadati; phylum Pseudomonadota; class Alphaproteobacteria; order Acetobacterales; family Acetobacteraceae; genus Acetobacter; species Acetobacter tropicalis. The sequence continues at coordinate 3,076,045 of NZ_JAUYUW010000001.1, forward strand.
AGAAGCGCTCATGCATCAGGAGCGGTATGGACATTTATGCCATGTGTGCCATGAACCCGGCGTTGCAGCGGCCGCCTGATTTTTACCTTTGTGGTGTGTCAGGCAGGAGAGGTTGCTTATCACAGGGAATAAAAAGAATGAGGAAAGGTTTTTTTCTAGTTTGTGGCGTAGCCGTTATGGCGAGCCTGCCGACTGCGGGCGGTAAGGCGCAGGCCGCCACCACCGCCTGGACGGCATCAGCCTGCGGTGCTGAGCCCACCATGCCTTCCATGGATGTCTCCTCGGTCGAACATTATAACGCCAGCGTTGACAAAGCCACGGCCTACGAAAAAGCGGCCCGCGCCTATAACAGTTGTGTTGCGCGTACTGCCAACAAGGAAGAAACAGCCATCAGCAATGAAGCGCGTGAAAAAATTGCGCACATTCATGAAGGCAGTGCCGCGGTACAGAAGCGCATTGCCACCAATTTCAGCCGTATGACAGCCTCCCTTAAGGCTGGCAGCAGCAAATTCGGTGGGGGGTCTCACTGAAGTAAAGCCTGCGTAGGGCTCTCTGGCCGGGAGAATGCCCGGCCAGCAGAAGCAGAAAAACGCACGGGATGCACGGCTGTTAGGGACTGTCTTTCCGGGCTGGTGCCTTGTATGATGCGTGCAGGTAGGGCAGATATGCCCGTTACGCACTTATTGAGTTAGCCAGAACGGGAACGGGCCAGACGTGGCAGAAGATGTTTTCAAGGAAGTTGATGACGAACTGAAGGCAGAGCGCCTACGGCAGGCCGCCCGTCGTTATGCGGGGTTGGGGCTTGGGGTGCTGGTGGTAGTTCTGGCGGGTGCAGGCGCATGGTCCTGGCATCTTTCAAGCCAGAAATCCGCCTCTCTTGCTGCGACAGGGGCTTATCTGACCGCCCTGCGGCAGACGGATCATCTGCCTCCTGCCTCCGCAAATCTCACCCCCTTAGGTGAAACCGCCAAGACAGGCCTTGCCTCCCTTCAGCAGCTTGCAGCGAAAAGCCCCGGTGGCCTTGCAACCTTGGCACGTTTGCAGGAAGGCGCGGTGCAGGCGGCTCATGGTGATATAAAAGCGGCGCTGGCGGCATGGGATGCCGTGCAGACTGACCAGAAGGCAGATCCGCTTTTGCGCCAGCTTGCCATGTTACTGTGGTGCCAGAAACAGATTGATGCGGGAGACATTCCAAGCCTGCGTTCCCGCCTTTCCCTGCTGACGGGTAAGGATAAGGCATGGCATGGGCTGGCAACGGAAGCGCTTGCTACGCTGGATGTGCGAGAAGGGCATATGGATGATGCCCGTAAGAAATTTGCAGAACTGGCTGCGGCGGATGATGTGCCCTCTGGCGTAAGAAGCCGGGCGCAGGCAATGACCCAGGCACTGGATCCTTCGGCAGGGTGAGGCACTTCATGACCAAGACGCGCTCTTCTAACATAGTGCGGGCTCCGCTGGGGCGCCGGAAACTTCTGGCGGGAGCGGCTCTTGCGCCTGCTCTGGCCGGATGCAGCCTGTTTGATGAGGATGAAAAGCCAATTCTGGCCGGGCACAGGACAGATGTACTGTCCTCAGGTTCCGGGTTGGAAGTGGATAAGGAAGACCACACCCCCATTACGCTGCCAGAGCCGATTACGGTTTCTGACTGGCCGCTGGTGGGTCGGGTTGGGTCTCATGTGGGCAGCAACTATAAATGGGCGGGCCTGCGTGAGCGGTGGTCCAAATCCATTGGTGCCGGTATTTCCGAGCCTGATATGCTGGCCTGGGCGGCTCTGGGTGGTTTTGGCCGGGGGCTGATCCAGTCTTCGCCGGTTATTCTGAATGGCCGTCTGTTCATTATGGATGCGCAGGGCGTTGTGCGTGCGTTCTCGTGGCCGCGCATGTCTCATCTTTGGACCATTGACCCCAAGCCGAAAAAGATGCGGTCCAGCAATCTGGGCGGTGGCGTGGCTGTGGATGGAGACACTGTCTATATTGTCAGTGCTATTTCAGAAGCGCTGGCGGTGGATGCGACAACAGGGAAAGTAAAGTGGCGTTCAGATATCGGCACCCCCGGCCGTTCTGCTCCCACGGTTGTTGATGGCCGTGTCTTCTTTGGCACGATTGATGAACGCTTTTTTGCGCTGGATGCCGCAACGGGCCGTCAGCTCTGGTCCTATGGGGCCACGCAGGCAGACACAACGGTGTTTGGGCTGCCGGCACCAGCCTATGCCAACGGGGTGGTGATTGGCGGTTTTGGCGGGGGTGATCTTATCGCTTTCCGTGCTGAAACTGGTGAGGTTGTCTGGAGTGAAATGCTTGGCAACGTGAACAGCCAGGCCAGCACCCTGAACCTGACCTGTGTACGTGGCCTGCCTGTAGTGGTGGACAGCACGGTCTATGCTGTCAGCATGGCGCAGGTTCTGGCCGCCGTGGATATCCGGACCGGGCGTCGGCTGTGGGAACGTGCGGTTGCAAGCCAGAACAGCATTCTGTGCGTAGGGGACTGGCTGTTTGTGGTGTCTCTGGACGAGCAGTTGACCTGCATTGATCGTCTTTCCGGCCATGTGCGCTGGATTACGCAGTTGCGCCGCTTCCGCCGTGTGGATGTGAGCAAAGATATCATAACGTGGATTGGCCCCGTTATGGCTGGTGGGCAACTGGTCTGCATCAGCACTCTGCCGGGTAATGGTGTGGTGCGGGTTAACCCAGTAACTGGCGGTATTATCTCCGTTGATTCTTCTGATGCGGTTTCTTTCGTGCCGCCTATTGTTGTTGATGAGCAAATGTTGATTGTAACGAACGACGGAAAGCTACGCTCTTATGGCTGATCGCCGTCGGCCTATGCGGCCAGTGGCGCCGCTTCCTTCGGGTGACCTCCCGGTTGTGGCCATTGTAGGCCGCCCCAATGTTGGAAAATCCACTCTTTTTAATCGGTTGGTCGGGCGGCGTCAGGCTCTGGTGGCAGATACCCCCGGCGTGACACGTGACCGTAAGGAAGGCCTTGCCATTGTGCGCGGGCGGCATATCCGCCTGATTGATACCGCCGGGCTGGAAGAAGCTGCGCCTGATACGTTGTTTGGCCGTATGCGGTCTTCTTCAGAAGGCGCAATGGTTAATGCGGCTCTGGTGCTGTTCTGTGTGGATGCCCGTGCGGGCATTACACCTGCAGATGAACATTTTGCCCAATGGGTGCGCCGTCAGGGCCGTCCAGTGTTGCTGGTGGCCAACAAGGCTGAAGGCCGGTCTGGTGCTGCTTCTGCTATGGAAGCCTATGCACTTGGGTTGGGTGAACCGGTTGCGGTTTCTGCCGAGCATGGGGAAGGTCTTGCTGACCTCATGTCTGAAATTGTGGAGCATTTGCCTCCCGAACCGGAACCGGAAGAAGAAGAGCTTCCGGAAGATGGGTTTTCTGCTGAGGGAGTGGATGTGCCAGAGGGTGAGGAGGTTCTTGAAGCTCGCCCCAAAGGCCCTATGCGTCTTGCCATTGTTGGCCGTCCTAATGCGGGAAAATCGACTCTGATGAATGCCCTTCTGGGCGAAGAGCGGATGATTACCGGCCCGGAACCCGGCCTGACCCGCGATTCGGTTGCTGTTACGCTTTATGATGATGGCGATGAGTTCGAGGTTGTTGATACAGCCGGTCTGCGCCGAAAGGCGCGGATTGATGAGGCGTTGGAAAAAATGTCCGTTTCGGCTTCCATCGAAGCGCTAAAAATGGCGGAAGTGGCTGTGCTGGTGCTTGATGCCACGCTGGGCGTGCATGAGCAGGATTTGCAGATTGCCCGCCTGATTGAGCGCGAAGGCCGTGCATGCGTTCTGGCGCTCAATAAATGGGATATGGTGGAAGACCGGATAGGCACCCGTAAGGCCATTCTGGATCGGCTGAGCATTTCTCTGGCGCAGATGCGTGGCGTGCCCGTGGTGACTTTTTCCGCCCTGACGGGTGCAGGTCTGCGCCGCCTGTTGCCTGCCGTGCGGGATGCCTGGACAGTCTGGAACGCCCGTGTGCCGACAGGTGAACTGAACCGCTGGTTTGAAGCTGCGCTTGAACGCCATACGCCCCCCTTGGTGGAAGGTCGCCGCCTGAAGCTGCGTTATATGACGCAGGTGAAGTCCCGTCCGCCAACGTTTGTTATTTTCGGCACCCGTGCGGAATTGCTGCCAGAAGATTACAAGCGGTATCTGATCAATGGCCTGCGTGAAACGTTCGATCTGCCGGGCGTGCCTATTCGTTTGCAGTTGCGTGGTACAAAGAATCCTTACGCAGACCGCTGAGCAAGTGCATTTCTCATTCTTGGTTTTTCTGAAAGATGCTTTCTTCCGATGGGAGGAAAGCATTTTTCGTTTTTGAGCAGATTTTCCTGAAAGAACCTCTCAAAATCTAAACCGTTTTTATGGCAGGTAATGAAGCCATATTAAGGAAGGATATTTTTATGGGATATGACGTCACCATTACCCGTGAAGCCTTTATGTGGCCTGATGCTGGCCGGCCTTTGTTACAGCTTACGCAGGATATGGTTTATGCTGTGGTGGCTACAGATCCGTCGCTTGCTTATGAAGCAGAGAGAAACAAAGACGGTGTCGAAATTGAGGGCCAAGGCACTATAATTTATGTCGGCCATCCGGACAGAGAAATTGTGGAAAGAGGGGAAAATACTCTTTGGTATTATCCTGGCACGATATCCGCCAAGTATCCAGACGATCATCTTATCAAAAAAATGGCCGAAATTGGCGCCAAATTAAAGTGCTTTGTGGTTGGAGATAACGCAGAGGCTTATTTTATAGATGATAAAGGTGAACTTGTTACTGATGATACAGGAGAAAAATTCAAATATATTGTTGGGGATACAGGCAAACGATATGAGATTGATGGTGAGGGACGGTTTGTAAACCTCAACCAGATACCGGATTATCTTGCTGAAAACCGTCATTCCTTTACCCCGGAGGATCAGGCACGATTTATAACGTCAGCACCGCCCTCCCAAGAAAGTCCGAAGATATACGGTTTGGGCATTACGCGATGCGAAGAATTTGCCCAGATGCATGAGCAAAAGAAAATGGACGGAGTGTATTATTATTACACTTGGTACCAGGGCTTCATAAGTGGGCTCAATGTGGTAAGTGGCGCGTACAAGAAAAAAGCGCTGAATTATGCAACGTCTAACCAAGTGTTGGATGAAGACATTACCTTCTTGTATGCCTACAGCAAAGCCAATCCTAAAATGAGTTTTCTGAGTGCCTGTGAAGCCCTTCTGCGTATGCGGAATGCGCGCCACTCCTCTTGATGCGTGTGCTGCAGAGGGGCATGTGGCAACGCGTTAGTGGATAATCCAAGACAAGGGCAGGCAGATCAGCAGCCCGAGTATGGCGATCAGGGTTTCTATAACCGTCCAGCTACGTAGGGTCTGGCTGAGGTTCATGCCCAGATATTCCTTCATCTGCCAAAAGCCCGCATCATTCATCAGACTGAACCCGACAGATCCCGCACCAGTCACCAGCACCAGAAGCTCGGGAGAGACAGTGGGGGAAGAGGCCAGAATGGGGCCGACAATGCCTGATGCTGTGGTGGTGGCGACGGTAGCTGAGCCTGTGGCAATGCGGACCAGAAGCGCGAGCAGCCATGCCAGCACCAGTAGGGGGACATGAGCCCCCAGCGCCATGTCCGTAATGGAATGAGACAGGCCACTATCAATCAGTTCCCGGCCAAAACCGCCGCCTGCGCCAATCAGCAGCATGATGGTGGCGGTGGGGGCAAGACATTCATTTGAAAATCGCAGAATGGTTTCGCGGGAAAGACCACTGATGCTGCCAAGCAGCCAGAAGGACATCAATGTGGCGACCAGCAGCGCAATATCTGTATTTCCGAGAAAGTGAAGTACACGATACGGCCATGCTGTGGCGGGCCAAATCATCTCCGCCACAGCGCCACCCAGCATGAGAACAACCGGCACTAGCAGCGTAAGGCAGGAAAGAGCGAAAGAAGGGAGCTTCTGCGGTGTGGAGGCACGGGAAAACTGGGCGGCCAGAGCCGTGGGGGCAATGTCTCCCAAGCGTGGCACAATGTAATAGGCGTATAGCGGGCCAGCAATTGCGGCGATAGGTGTGCCGATCAGGATGCCCCAGAATAACGTGCGTGCCGTATGGGCATGGTAGGCCGAAATGGCCAGAAGCGTGGCGGGGTGCGGGGGTACCATAGCGTGCGTGACGGAAAGTGCCGCCGCCATGGGAAATGCCAGCATGGGCAGGGGCAGGTTGTTCTGGCGGGACAGAACAACAGCCAGCGGGATAAGCAAAACGAACCCGACCTCATAAAACACAGGCAGGCCGACCAGCAGGCCAATGACCATCATGGCCCAGTTCAGCCGTTTTTTGCCAGCGAGACGGGAGATGGTGAGCGCAATCTGATCAGCTCCTCCGGTTTCGGCCAGAATTTTCCCCAGCATGGTGCCCAGCGCCATGACTCCCGCCACATGCCCGAGCACATGGCCCATGCCTGTTTCAAACGAGGCAATGGCTTTTTCCGCAGGCATGCCCGCCACCAGAGCTAACCCGACCGAGACAATAAACAATGTCATGAATGGGTTAAGGCGCACCCATCCAATCAGTAAGACCAGTGTCAGGATGGCGGCGGCTGTCAGCATCGTAGCGAGAAGAGGCGTCATGGTCTGAGGATGGAGCGAGCCGGGAGGGCGCTGTCAACTCCTTGATTGAAGGGACGATGCCTCTGATGCGGCGTTGTGTGACAAACTTCGGGCACAAGGGCGTGAAAACCCGGAGAATACTCCATCGGGGAAAACCGGGCGTGTTATAGCAAGCCTGTTGCACGTTTTCGTGTGAAGGGATGCCTCACAGGCGCGGCGGATAAAATACTTTCTCTTTCGGAAGAGGAATGGCACAGAGGCGCGCAGCGCAAGATCATGACGTTAATGAAACAGGAGCTTTGTAGCCCATGGCAGACCTTGCGCATCCGGATGAGCGCTTAAATATTTCTTCTTCAGCGGATGGCCTGCAAGGGTCGGCGCGCACAATGGCTGTGATTGCCGTCTCTCTTTCCGTGCTACTGGCCTTGCTTGATTACGCCATTGCCAATGTGGCGTTGCCCGACATAGCACGAGATCTCAAGGCTTCTGCTTCCGCTTCCATCTGGGTGGTGAACGCCTATCAGCTTGCCAGTCTGGTTTCCCTGCTGCCTCTGGCGTCCTTAGGGAACAAGGTCGGGTTTTCGCGGTTGTGCCGGGCCGGGATCATGGTGTTCATGACATCTTCCCTGCTGTGCGCCACGGCAACGTCTCTGCCTATGCTGGCGGGTGCGCGGGTGCTTCAGGGTATTGGGGGCGCCTGCATCATGAGCGTGAATATTGCTTTGTTGCGCTTTATCTATCCTCATGCGGAAATCGGGCGCGGTATTGCTCTTAACGGGGTTGTAGTGGCTGTGGGCGTGGCTCTTGGCCCTACGGCAGCAGCGGTTATTCTCAGTGTAGCGTCATGGCCGTGGCTGTTCTGGGTCAATCTGCCATTAGGGGCTTTGGCGTTGATTATGGCTTTCAAAGCGCTGCCGGAAACACCCCGCAGTAACCAGAAATCTGACACTCTGGGCAGTTTTTTGTGCATTCTGGGCGTAGGTGCCTTGGTGATGGGGTGTGACGAACTTTCCCATCACGGTAACGTGGCACTTTCCGTCTGCCTGATTGTCATAGGACTTGGTGCAGGCGTGGTGCTGGTGCGGCGCGAGGCAGAAGCGCCTCAGCCCATTCTGCCCGTTGATCTGCTGGCCAGACCGGACTTTGCCGTGGCGTTTGCTACAGGCTTTCTGGGGTTTGTGGCCTCCAACTTCTACATCATTTCCATGCCGTTCACCTTGCATGATGAACTGGGCCTGAGTGCTGCGCTGACAGGCTTGCTGATTACCCCATGGCCTATTGGTATCATGTGTGCGGCCCCTGTAGTAAGGCGGGTGGCGGATAGTGTTTCTGCCGGTGTACTCTCATCCATCGGGCTGTCTGTTACCGCCACGGGCTTTCTGTTGTTGTGGCTCCTGCCATTGCAGCCGTCCGTTTTGGATATTGCCTGGCGTACAGCCCTTGCCGGGTGGGGGTTTGGTTTTTTTCAGCCGCCTAATAATCGCGCCATGATGGTTTCGGTTTCGCATGCCCGTGCGGGCGGAGCCAGCGGCATGGTGCAGGTGGCCCGGCAGGCAGGGCAGGCATTCGGCGCGATGGGGGTTGCAGCGTTCTTTGCCCAGTTCGCGCATGAGGGCGCGCGGGCCTGCCTGCTGGCTGCCACCTGTGTGGCAGCCAGTGCGGCGGCTTTAAGTGCAAGCCGCCTGTTTATGCGTGGGTAATCAGATCTCGCTTTCCAGGAAGATACGGTTGGTATCGCCCATCCATGCGCCGTAATAGCGGTCCAGCCACCGTTCAGCCTGCGTGGGGGCACCAGCGGCAAGAGCGGTGAGGGGGGCCAGATAGGCCCACTCTTCCACGCCATTGTCATCCACAATGCCGCGGCCTTGCAAGCCATCCATGGCAATGCCGATCATCTGTGCGGCCAGATCGCGCACCGTGCCGTCGCCCCATGGTGTGTCCAGTGCCTGCATGGGCACAAGGCTGCGCAGCTTCACGTAATCTTCCCACGGGCGTTCGCGCACCAGTTCGTAAGCGGCTTCCAGCGCGGCGTCATCATACAGCAGGCCCACCCACAGGGCGGACTGCGCCATCATCATTTCAAAGGAGCCTGCATCGGCTCCCCGCATTTCCAGAAACTGTTTAAGGCGCACATCCGGGAAGGCTGTAGTCAGGTGATCTTCAAAATCACCCAGCGTGGGGGTGACATCATCCAGTCCGTCCTGATGCTCTCCATTCATCCAGGCACGGAAAGACCGGCCCGCCACGTTGCGCATTTTGCCATTGCGCATGATGAAATACATGGGAACATCAAGCGCCCATTCCGCATAGCGTTCAAAACTGAAGTCTTTTTCAAACACACAGGCGGGCATGCCGGAGCGGGCGTTGTCCGTATCTGTCCAGATTCGTGCCCGGTTTGAGAGAAAGTTATTGGGCTTGCCCTCGACAAACGGCGAGTTGGCGAACAGCGCGGTCGCCACAGGTTGCAGGGCCAGCGAGACCTGCATCTTGCGGACCATGTCCTGTTCAGAGCCAAAATCCAGATTGACCTGCACGGTGCAGGTGCGCTGCATCATGTCCAGCCCCAGCTTGCCCACCTTGGGCATGTAATCCCGCATGATGGCGTAGCGGGATTTGGGCATCCAGGGTTGGTCGTCACGGGAGGCTGTGGGATGAAAGCCCAGGGGTGCGAAGCCCAGCCCCAGCTTGCGGGCCAGTGGGCGCACGGCCTCGTAATGGTCGTTTAGTTCCTGTGCGGTTTCATGCAAGGTCCGCAAGGGCGCGCCGGAGAGTTCAAACTGCCCTGCCGGTTCAAGCGAAATGCCAGCTCCTTTGGCGTCATTCTGCCCTTTCAGGCCGATAATGCTGCCTGCATCCAGAATAGGTTGCCAGTCATCGGGCGCGCTTTTCTGTAGCCCGATCAGCAGGTCCTCAATGCCCGCAGGGGCATAGGGTGGGGCGGCGTAGGCCGGGCGGCCCCCCTGTGGGTTACTGCCATTGTTGGCGGCTTCCGGGCGGATGAAGCCAAATTTCTCATGTTCGGTGCCAATGCGCCATGCGTCTCGAGGTTTGCATCCCTGCGCCAGAATTTCGGCCAACTGCGAAACAGAGCGGACAGGCGTATCGTCTAGGGCACCAGCGTTGGACATGAGAGCGTATTGTTCCTTGAAAGTCGGTCCGTGGCGCTGCACGGCTCAGAACGGAGAAGTACGGTTATTGTGACTGATCCTGTGTAGAGCGCAAGCCGTCACTCATCAAAGCCAGTCCCGACGCCACGGCGGTATCCGCACGAAGCACCAATGCGCCCAGTGAGACAGGGGCAACAAAGGGGCGCGCAAGGAGGGCCTGACATTCCGCATCACTCAGGCCGCCTTCCGGACCAATCAGCAATCCATCACCGGCGCGGGCATCCCGAAACGTTACGTTTGGAGTGAGCCCGCGGTCCTGTGTGCGCTCTATTGCAGCAAACAGGCGGTGGTTTTCCGGCCAGGAACCAAGCAGCGTTGTCAACAGGCATGGTTCGGCAACATGCGGAATATCCATCCGCTCACATTGCTCGGCGGCTTCCGTGGCAATGGCGGTCAGCCGGTCAAGATTGACGCGATGCGTATTGGTTCGCTCTGTTATCAGCGGTTGGAAGCTGGTCACACCAAGCTCCGTGCCCATGCGCAGGACCAGATCTGTGGCATCCCGCTTCAGGAGAGCAAAGGCAAGCACAAGAGCGGGTGGGGGCGGCGGTGCGCGTAAGCGTTCAGCTAACAGGAGGCTGCCTTTATCCTTGCGGATGTGGGCGAGCGTTGCCAGCCATTCGCCCATGCTGCCGTTGAAAATGCGTACGGAATCGCCTGCCTGCTTGCGCAGCACAGTCCCCAGATACCGGGCCTGCGCAGGCGGCAGCGGGCAGGACGCGCCCGGAGCGGCTACCGGCAACGTGTCGGCTGGTATGTAAAGGCGAGGAAGGTGGGCGTGGGCGCTCATGCTCTGATGATCTGGCTGAAAAAGGGGAGCGGGCAGGGTACCCACAGAATGAGGAGGTCACATTTAGGCGCGAACGGCCTGTTATGCAAAGGTCTTCATGAGGAACCAGTTTGTGACATCCCTTCAATCGTCGTATGAGGGCCGGGATAGGGCTTTCTGCATTCGCTATCATGCGGAGGGATCAGGATAGCCCCGTCATGGCGTGTTCTCGGCCCCCGCAGCATGTAGGCTCTGGGTTTGCAGGGTGGGTGGGGCTGTAAAGGGTGCTCAGGCAGTTTTTTACGGGAATTGCCCATGGAAATGTTTCAGCAATCAGGGATAAATCAGCCCCGTGTCCGTATCAGCCTCCTCTTCTCATACTGATATCAAAACCACGGGGTGGATTAGCCGCCTTCCTGCTGGCTTGCAGGCGTATGCCCTGCTGGCGCGGCTGGATCGGCCCATTGGCACGTGGTTATTGTTCCTGCCCGGCGTGTGGGGAATCCTGCTGCCGCGTGATGTGATGGTGGCGGAGCGGGTGCGGCTGATCATCCTGTTTGGCATTGGCAGTCTTGTCATGCGCGCTGCGGGCTGCGTGGTGAATGACATGTGGGACCGTGATATTGACCGTCAGGTGGTGCGCACGGCAGGCCGTCCGCTGGCGTCCGGCGCATTGAGCATGCGGCAGGCGGTCCTGTTCCTGCTGCTGCTGCTGCTGATCGGGCTGGCGGTTCTGGTGCAGTTGAACGGCTTATCCTGTCTGCTTGGTGTGTCTTCTCTGGTGCTGGTGGCCCTTTATCCGTTGGCAAAGCGGTTTACGTGGTGGCCGCAACTGGTGATGGGCTTCACGTTCGGGTTTGGCGCGCCCATGGGTTATGCTGCCGCTGCGGGTTCTCTTTCCTGGGCGCAGGCGGCGCTCTATGGCGCGACCATTCTGTGGCAGCTGGGCTTTGACACCATATATGGTTTTCAGGACATGGAGGACGATGCCCGCATTGGTGTGAAGTCTACGTCCCGACTGTGGGTGTCACAGGCGCGCGGATTTATCGGGGCGTGCTACGCAGGTATGGTAGGGCTGCTGGCTGTTGCCGGTGGGCTGGCGGGAGTTGGTCTGCTGTTCTGGCCTGCGCTGCTTCTGCCGGTTGTGCTGCTGGCGCGGCAGGCGACCACGGTAAACCCCGCAGATCCGGCTCTCTGCCTCACGCAATTCCGCTTCAGCCGCGAAATTGGGCTGGCTGTTGCTTTGGCGCTCGTGTTGGGGCGTGTCGCTGTCTGAGGAATACGTGGGAGGAAGGTCCTGTGGTGGGTTTAAAGGGCACGAAAGCAGCCGTGTTATGCGGCGCGCTTGCTTTGATGTTCGCGTAATGGCTTTCCTTAGTCTTTCTGAGAATTTTCCCTTCCCATACATCCGACATTGTCTGCATGGCGCGTTAGACCGGGGAGGGAGGAGGTACGATTAGCGTATGGCCCAAGAATGTCATGCCGCAGGAAGGGATTCCCGAGAGTGCCGCCATCGTCCCTGTTACAGTTGGCGGGAGAGTGCCATAATAATGGCGTGAGAGGACGGTCTGATAGCGGGCTCCGTCCTCAATAGGTCCCAGTAGGAATATCAGAACATATGACCATGGTTTCACGCGCCTTTTCCTCATTTCGGCATGGGTTGGTGGCTGGTGCGGTGCTCCTGCTGCCGGTTATTGCCGGAGGCAGTGTTTCTGTGGCGTCAGCCCAAGAAGCTGGCGCGCGGATGTCCGTGCCGCAGCAGGAGGCTGCCGCCCCAGAGTCTGCGCCGCTTTCCGACTCTGATCGGGCATGGTTGGCAAAGATTGAGCAGGCGTTGAACAGCGCCACCACCTTTCAGGCGCGGATGCAGCAACTGGATGCCGACGGTAAACGTACAACGGGTGTGGTGTGGATGAAGCGGCCTGGCCAGATGCGTTTGGCGTATGATCCACCCACCCCGCTTTTGCTGGTGGCGAACGACGGAAAGGTAGTGTTCCGTGATAATCAGTTGGATCAGACCACGGTTATTCCCATGGAGCGTACTCCGTTAGGCTTGCTGTTGCGTCAGCATGTCAGTCTCTCTGACGATGTGACCATTACCGGCTTCGCTCATGAAGGCGGGCTGGTGCAGGTCTCATTGGTAAGAACATCCTCTCCGGGCGATGGCAGCCTGACATTGGTGTTCCATGACAAACCTGTGTCACTGCGCTCATGGAGTGTGTTGGATTCGCAAGGACGGGAGACACGTGTGACACTATTTGATGTGCATACTGGCATCAGCATTCCCGCTAATACATTTACTCTCCCCGCTCAGCCTGAATAAAAAACGGCAGGAAGAGCCTTCAGGAGCTTCGGCTTCCGTAGTTTGCAGCCGTTGATTTTGCCTCTGGGTGGCATGGCAAGGAGCGTCGAATTCGGCTTTTTCATAGCCGCCCTGAGCGTGTTTGGGTCGGAGCGGGCCACTATAGGCTGGCGGTGTGAACCCAGAGCAAAATCTGCTTGCTAGAGTCCTCACACTCCAGATTCGGAAAGATGCGGACAGCCATGCGGGAGAGAGGGCAGTTTTCTGGGCCAGTGTGACTGGAAAATGCCGGGCCTCAGAGCGATATAAGAAGCCGGAATGACAAACTGCGTCGGCTGTTTGCAAAGCAGGGGCAGTAGCGCGGACCAGGACAGAACAAGGCGATAAGGGTATGGCGGCACGGCGGACAACGCCCATGGCGGGAGATCTTTTTGGGGAGGATGCGCCTCCGCCGAATTTTGATGCCGATTCCGCCCATGCCTCGGCACGTCCTGCCCCTAACCAACCGCTGGCGGACAGGCTTCGGCCCAACCGGCTGGAAGATGTGGTGGGGCAGGGCCATTTGCTGGGGCCGGATGGCAGCCTTACCCGCATGCTGGAAAGGGGCTCTCTGGCTAGTCTGATTCTGTGGGGTGGCCCGGGTGTGGGGAAAACCACCATTGCCCGCCTTCTTGCACAGGCGGCTGGTTTGAAGTTTGTGCAGCTTTCAGCCGTGTTTTCCGGCGTGGCAGACCTGAAGAAAGCGTTTGAAAATGCGCGGCGGCAGGCGGAAGCCGGTGGCGGTACACTGTTGTTTGTAGATGAAATTCATCGTTTCAACCGTGCCCAGCAGGACGGGTTTCTGCCTGTGGTGGAAGACGGCACCATTGTGCTGGTCGGGGCGACAACCGAGAATCCGTCTTTTGCGTTGAACTCGGCACTTTTGTCGCGCTGTCAGGTGATGGTGCTGAACCGGCTGGACGATTCCGCTATGGAAGCCCTGCTGGTGCGCGCAGAAGAGGAAACGGGGCGGCCGCTCCCCCTCACGGAAGAAGGGCGCGCCACACTGCGGGCCATGGCGGATGGGGATGGCCGTTATTTGCTGAACATGGTTGAGCAGCTTCTCAGCCTGAAAACGGAACAGCCGCTGGATGCGCAGGCGCTCGCCCGGCTGCTGGCCAAGCGGGCCGTGTTGTATGACCGGGACCGTGAAGAACATTACAATCTGATTTCCGCCCTGCACAAATCTCTGCGCGGGTCAGACCCGGATGCGGCGTTGTACTGGTTCGCCCGGATGCTGGAAGGTGGGGAGGACCCCCGTTATCTGGCTCGCCGGTTGACACGTTTTGCTGCGGAAGATGTTGGCATGGCAGACCCGCACGCCCTGCCGTTGGCTATTGCCGCGTGGGAAACGTACGAACGGCTTGGTTCGCCGGAGGGAGAACTGGCGCTGGCCCAGCTTGTGGTGCATCTGGCCACGGCCCCCAAATCAAACGCCGTCTATAAAGCTTATGGTGCGGTGCGCCGTGCCGCCAAGGCGACAGGTAGCCTGATGCCGCCGGCCCATATTCTGAATGCGCCCACACGGCTGATGCAGGATATCGGCTACGGCAAGGGGTATGAATATGATCATGACGCGGAAGAAGGCTTCTCCGGCCAGAATTATTTTCCGGACGGGATGAAGCGCCAGACCTTCTATAATCCTACCGGCAGGGGGTATGAACGGGAGGTCCGACACCGGCTTGAAACATGGGCCCGCTTGCGGGATCGGCGTCAGTCGTGAATATCGTGCCATGAGTGTTGTGATTCTGACCGTAAGCGAGGACGAGGCGGACATTCGCCTTGATCGCTATTTCCGCCGCCATTACCCGCATTTAACGCAGGGCGCGCTCCAGAAACTGTGCCGTACAGGGCAGATTCGGGTGGAGGGCAAACGTGTGGAGGCCTCTACGCGCCTGCAACCGGGGCAGTCCGTGCGGGTGCCGCCTATCCCCAAGGCTGTTAAACCAGCGCCAGATACGCCCCGTCAGCTTGATGAACGGCTGGTGCGTGAAATCAAGGGTATGGTCCTGTATCAGGACAAGCAGGTGATTGTGCTGAACAAACCTGCCGGTCTGGCTGTGCAGGGTGGCCCCGGCATTACCAAGCATGTGGATATGATGCTGGATGGCCTGCGGGCGGAAGCGGATGACCCGCGCCCCCGGCTTGTGCATCGGATCGACAGGGATACCTCTGGCCTGTTGCTGCTGGCCCGGACTCCGGGTGTGGCCGCAAAGCTGGCGGAGGCGTTCCGTGGGCGGGATGTAAAAAAAACCTATTGGGCCGTCGTGGTCGGCCGTCCTGATCCGCTGGCTGGTGAAATTGATCAGCCTCTCGCCCGGCTGGGTGCGGGTGCCAATGCTATTATGGTGGCGGCAGACCGCAAGGATGAGGATGCGCAATATGCGCGCTCCACGTACGAGGTGGTGGATGCCGCGGCCCGGAAGTTCTCGTGGCTGGCTCTTTCGCCGCTCACGGGCCGTACGCATCAGTTGCGCGTTCATTGCGAGTCCCTTGGCACGCCCATTCTGGGTGACCCGAAATATGGCGGTGCAATCGCGCATGTGGACGGGTTCAAGGATCAGCTTCATCTGCATGCCCGTGAACTGGACATGCCGCACCCTGCGGGAGGACGCCTGGTGGTCACAGCCGAATTGCCGCCGCATATGCGTGAGACCTTCCGTGCTCTGGGCTTTACGCCGGGTTCAACGCCCAAGCCTGTTCGCCGGGGCGGGTAAAGGGGCAGGGCTTCGCTATCAGGAGAGACGTCTATGCGGCTGAAATGGAAGCTGGGTCTGCTGGCCGGTGCTGCTGTGCTTCTGGTGGGGGGCGGCAGCGTTGTGTCCTCCATGCAGGATGCAAACTGGATGCGTGTCAGGCTGACCGAGGCAGTAGAAGCCCGGACGGGCCGCCATCTGGCCATTGACCATCTGCATGTCTGGATTTTGCCATTCCCTTGGGTGGAAGCCCGAGGTGTTCGGTTTTCCGGCGTGGAAGAGGGCGGGCCGGATATGCTCACCGCAGGCGAAATCCGTGCCCGGCTGGCGCTCATGCCGCTCTTTCATCATCGGATCGTGCTGAATGATGTAAGCATTATTGAGCCGCATATTTCTGTGCGGCGTTTGATGGATGGCCGGGCTGACTGGCATTTTACCCCCAGACCCGAGACCGCGCAGGAGACAACACCCGGCAAGCCGTCTTCCGGTTCCATGCACTGGAATCTGGGCGTGACAGGTGTGCATATCACCAAGGCTGATGTGCAATGGCAGGATATGCTGCGGCATCGGTCCGGGTGGTTACCCCTTGATGTGGTTCGGGCCCGCAATCTTGAGGGCAGCAAGCCCGAGTTCGAGGTCAAGGCAAGCAAGGGCAAGGGGCAGTTCCTGCTGACCGCCCAAACAGGCCAGTTTCTGCCTGATGCAGCGCAGACTCTGCCAGTGCAGGCCAGAATGACCTTTACTGTGGATGGACATCCTGCCGGGCTTGCGCATCTGGATGGCACCATTGCCGACCCTGATGGAAAGCGGGCCTACACGCTGAACTTTGGCAGTTCAGTGGGGCAGCTTCAAACGCTGGAAACCTTCTTCCCGCACGCCGCGCTGCCAGACGGACAGAATATCTCCATTGATGCCATAATTGGTGGTCAGGGCGATCAGCCGCAGGTGCAGGGGCTGCATGTGCGCACGGGGCCGGTTGATGCCAGCCGTCTTGTGCCGGGGGCTGCGATCAGCCGCATGACCCTGGATGCCACCCGTCCGGAAGACCGGCTGGCCGTGCTGGTCGATGGCAAGTTGGGCGCACAGGCGCTGGGCCTGCGGGGCACGGTTGGCACACTGGCGCAGATCACGGCGCTGGCGCTCAACCCAGAGCAGACCGATATGCCTGCGGATCTGATGATCATGGATGGGGCCTCCAGCCTTCGGGTGGCAGGCACCTTGGGCGGAGGTCGGTCCACGTTGGATGGCCACGGTGTGCTTGATCATCTGGCGTTGGGAGATGGCCGCCCCACCGTGGAAAATCTGAAGGTAGACGGCCATGTAGAGGCTGCCAACACCCTGGCGCTGGTGCACGAGCATGACGTGCAACAGGTTATCCGTGGGGTGACGGCGGCAGTGGATGTGCAGGCCCCGCAGGTGGTGTGGCGGGGGCTGACATGGACCCAGGTTTCCGCCCATGTCACCGTGCAGAGCGGCAAACTGACGGCGGACCCGATCAAGGCAGAAGGCTCTGGCGTTCAGCAGTCAGGCCGATTTGCCTATGATGCGTCTGGCGCTGTGCCGCAGGTTGATATGGCGGCGCACCCGGTGGTGTTGCCGGTTGAATTTGTGCAGGAATGGACTGGCGCCCCCGCGCTTCTGCAAGGCGCGATGACAGTGGTGGGGGCTGTATCTGTTCAGGGAACAGATGCCTCTACCCAGCGCCGGACAATTACGGGGCACATCGGCGCATCTGTTGTAGATGGCAGCATTGGTGGCCCGGCGTTGCGCACGCTTCTGGGGCCTAATGTGCCGCTTAAAGGAAAAATGCCCGTGCGCTGCTTTGGCACCCACATGCAGGTGGGTGATGGGGTGGCCCGAGTGGATATGCTGGGGTTGGAGAGTGATTTTCTCTCTCTGCATGGCCACGGGACTGTGGGGTTGGAAAATCAGGCGCTTGATCTGCATCTCTCGCCCCGCGTGGCGCTGGGGGGCGCATCCGCCGCGTCTGACGTGCGGGTGACAGGTACATTTGCCGCCCCCGTGCCGCAGATGGAACCCACTTATGGCGGCCGTTATGGCATCAATATCGGTGGGGATGATGGCGGCGGGGATAATTGCCCGGCCCTGCTTTCCTCCGCACGGGAAGGGGGCACAGGCCCGGCGCCTTCTGCGCCAAAGGCGGGGAAGGAAGGGAAGGTCATGAACATGTTGCGCGGGCTGGGGTTGTTCAAGTGAGTGAAAATGCAAAGGCCGTAGCAGCATCGGCTGGGCGCAAGCGCTTCTGGAAGCAGGCCAGTGTGGTGCCCGATGGGGCAGGCTATGCCGTGCAGCTTGACGGCAGGCCCGTAAGGTTGCCGGAGCGCACGCCGCTGCGGGTAGCAAGCCGGGCGCTGGCAGATGCGCTGGCAGAGGAATGGCAGGCAGCAGGTAAGGAAGCGGGGGGGCTCTTTCGGCCGGAAGATCTGCCGCTTACCGGTATCGTGGGGTCCATGCTTGAACGTATTCCCGCCCAACGGGAAGGGGTGGTGGAAAGCCTGCTCGCATACGCCGGAAGTGATCTGCTGTGCTATCGGGCCGAAAACTGGTCCGATCTGGCGCGGTTGCAGAAGGAGCAATGGACGCCGTGGCTGGACTGGTGCTGCAAGCGGTTTGATGCACCGCTTGAGGTTTCCGAGGGCATCATGCCCATCGCTCAGCCGGCAGAAACATTTAATGCACTGCGGCGCGTGCTTGAGCAGGCAACGCCAGCACAGCTTGCTGCGTTAAGTGTAGCCGTGCCGGCACTTGGCAGCCTTGTGCTGGGTCTGGCGTTGGTAGAACAGCAGGCCGATCCGGAAACACTGGTGGCATGCGCAACGCTTGATGAGCGTGCGCAGATGCAACGGTGGGGAGAAGATACGGAAATAACGGACCGTATCGCAGCGTTGGTGCGTGAAGTGTCAGATGCAGCCCGGTTTCTGGCGTTGTCGCGCCAGAACTAACGGGGCAAAGCAGAGAGGCTTCGGCAATTTGTCGGTATTGCCATGAATTTGCCGCGGTGTGTTTCTAGATCGCATTAGGTCATGCAGCAGGAAGAATGAACGACCTGCAACTATGCTGTCATGTTGCCAGATAAGGAGAACGTGATGCGATCTGACTCTGATACAGACGATATGCTACGCCAGCGTATGTCATCATCCGGTGGAAAAGCGCGCGTGCAGGCGCGTGCCGCTCATCTTTTTGCAACCTGCGCCATGGGATCATGGTTTCTGCTTGGTATTATCCCGATAGTGGTTATTCTTTATTCCATGACGTAAAAAGCCTTTTGCTGGTTTATGATCGCTCGGCAAAGGGTATGCGCAGAAGAATAGGCCTGCGGATGCGTGACGAACGGGATTTTCAGGAAAGGTTTGCAACCAGATGTCATACAAAAATGGATTTCTCGCTGCGGCTGCCGTGACAGGGCTTCTCTGCGCCGTGCTGCCTGCCTCCGCCAATGCCCGGCCGCCCCATCCGCCCAAGGGCGCTCATGGTGGATCTTCGTTGTGGAGCGCGCAGGGTGGTCCTGACATGCTGGAAGGGATCAGCCTGACCAAGCAGCAGCGCAAGCAGATCGACGCCATTCTGAGCGATGCGCACGATCAGGATCAGACGGATAGTATCCGTAATGACATGGGGAAGCTCCATGAGCAGATCCAGGATCAGTTGACAACGCCGGGCCCGATCAACAAGGACCAGATCAACACCCTGCTTCAGCAGCAGGCCTCTTTGCGGGCCCAGCAGGAAGCCCGCCATCTTGATGTGGCCGAGCGTATTCATGATGTGCTGACAGATGATCAGCTTGCGCAGATCAAGGCCCGTCAGACCAAAATCCGGGATCTGATGGAGCAGTTGCGGGAAGTGCAGCATCCGGAACCGACTGACGCCAGCAAGTAACAGACAGAAGTTTCTTGACTCATGGGAAGGGGTGGCTTAACCCCTTCCCCAATTCAGGACCGCCACCCCGCGAGTGTTCGCGCAGTGGCGCGTTTTCTTATGGGGTGGTACGCTATTGTTCGAGGCTCTCTCAGGCAGGCTTTCCGGAGTTTTTGATGGACTCGCCAAACGTGGCGCGCTGTCAGAAGCTGACGTTATGGAGGCAATGCGCGAGGTCCGTCTGGCTATGCTGGACGCAGACGTTGCGCTGCCTGTGGTCAAGGACTTCGTCAACAAGGTTAAAGAGCGTGCAGTGGGTGCGGAGGTGCTGGAAAGCATTTCTCCCGGCCAGGCCGTTGCCAAGATTGTCAATGATGCCCTGATTGATGCGCTGGGCGGCGCTGGTGCCGTCCCGCTCAATCTGAATGCCGTGCCGCCTGTGCCCATTCTGATGGTGGGTTTGCAGGGCTCTGGTAAAACCACCACATCCGGCAAGATCGCGCTGCGTCTGAAAACGCGTGAACGCAAGAAAGTGCTTCTGGCCTCTCTTGATACGCAGCGTCCTGCCGCGCAGTTGCAGTTGGCGCAGTTGGCAGAGCAGGCCGGTGTGCCGTCTCTGCCGATTGTCGCGGGCCAGACTCCGGTTGAAATTGCGCATCGCGCGTTGGATACCGCCCGGCGGGAAGGGTTTGACGTTGTCATTCTCGACACCGCGGGCCGTCTGTCCATTGATGAAGCGCTGATGGAAGAAGTGCGGCAGGTTCGCGCTGTAACCCATCCTGCCGAAACGCTGCTGGTTGTGGATGCCATGACCGGGCAGGATGCCGTGAACACCGCCAAGGCCTTTAACGAGGCTGTTGGCGTGACCGGCGTTGTCATGACCCGTATGGATGGTGATGCGCGCGGTGGTGCCGCCCTGTCCATGAAGGCCATTACCGGCGCGCCAATCAAGCTGACTGGCTCTGGCGAAAAGCTGGATGCGCTGGAAGAATTCCACCCCGAACGTGTTGCCGGCCGTATCCTTGGTCTGGGTGACATCGCCGGGTTGGTGGAAAAAGCGGCTGATACGCTGGATCATGAAGAAGGCGAACGCCTGGCCAAGAAGATGATGGCCGGCAAGTTCGATCTTGATGACTATGCGTCCCAGATCCGGCAGATCAACAAGCTGGGGTCTATCTCCGGTATTGTTGGCATGCTGCCTGGAATGGGAAAGCTGAAAGAGGCGCTGGGGGACAAGGATCTGGATACGTCCGTCCTTAAAAAGCACCTCGCCATTATTTCATCCATGACCAAGGGCGAGCGGAAGAAGCCTGCTATTATCAAGGCATCCCGCAAGAAGCGTATTGCCGCCGGGTCTGGAACCACGGTTCAGGAAGTCAACAAGCTGCTCAAGCAGTTTGATATGATGTCCGACATGATGAAGCGCTTTAACAAGCTGGGCGTGAAAGGTCTCATGCGCCAGGGAATGTCCGCGCTCATGCCTAAAGGAATGGGAGGAGGGCCGCCGGGTGGTGGCCGTCCCTTCCGCTAAGCGGCCTGTTTCTCTTTCAAGTTTTTCTGGGTTTGGAGTGATCTGAATGAGTGTTAAAATTCGTCTTGCCCGCGCAGGTGCAAAAAAGCGTCCGTACTACCACATTGTTGTGGCAGACAGCCGTTCCCCGCGTGATGGCCGTTTTATTGAAAAGGTTGGCGCGTACAACCCGATGCTGCCGTCTGACCACGCAGATCGCGTGCGTCTGGTGAACGAACGCATCACGCATTGGCTGTCTCAGGGCGCACAGCCCACGGACCGTGTGGCCCGCTTCCTGGGTAATGCTGGTCTGGCTCCGAAGCCTGCTTATGCAGAACAGCCCAAGCAGTCTGCGCCGAAGAAGAAGGCCCAGGCTCGCGCAGAAGCTGCTGCCAAAGCTGCTGAAGCCGCTGCCTGAGTCTGAAAAGCACTGAGCAGACCGGATCATGCGTCCTGACCTTATCCTGATAGGCGTTGTAGGAAGACCCCATGGTGTGCGCGGCCTTGTGCGCGTGCACAGCTATGCGGATGATCCTGCAGCACTTGAGGGGTTCAAGGCTCTGGTGGATGATCAAGGCCGTAACTGGTCTTTGCGGTGGCGTGGGGCTGATGGTGTGGCGGAACTGCGTGATGCGCAGGGGCAGGCACTGGCGGACCGTACGGCAGCGCAAGGGGTGGTGAACACGCGTCTTTACGTTCCGCGCGATGCTCTGCCCGAGCCGGAAGAGGAAGAATTCTACCATGCTGATCTGATTGGCATGGAGGCACGGGAAAACGGACAGTCTCTGGGGCGGGTGGTCATGGTGCATGACTACGGTGCTGGAGCCAGTCTGGAGCTTGCCGGGGGGATGCTGGTTCCGTTTACGCGGGCCTGCGTGCCGGAGATTGATCAGGCTAACCGTGTTCTGACCGTTATCCGCCCTGTAGAGGTTGCGGGTGAGGAAGGACGTGGGGTCGGTAGCCCTAAAATGCCGGAGCCTTCAGCGTGAGCTGGCAGGCAACAATCCTGACACTGTTTCCGGAAATGTTTCCGGGGCCGTTGGGGTTGTCTCTGGCCGGAAAGGCGCTGGGTGGTGGTGTGTGGTCATGCCAGACGCATGATCTGCGCCAGCATGGTCTGGGGCGGCATCGTGCTGTTGATGATACGCCGTTTGGTGGTGGAGCAGGCATGGTGATCCGGGCGGATGTGGTTGATGCCGCACTGTCTGCCATTCAGGCTCCGGAAGGTGCGCCGCGCGTGTTTTTGACGCCCCGTGGCCGCCCTCTGCGTCAGCAGGACGTCAGTCGTTACGCGCAGGGGCCCGGTGTGGTGTTGCTGTGCGGGCGGTTTGAAGGCGTGGACGAGCGTGTGCTTGAAGCTCGGGGTATCGAACAGGTCTCCATCGGAGACTATGTTCTTTCCGGGGGTGAGACGGCTGCTCTGGTGTTGCTGGACGCATGTGTCCGGCTGTTGCCCGGTGTTATGGGAAGTGATGAAAGCGGCGTGGAGGAAAGTTTTTCCGACGGGCTGCTGGAATATCCCCATTACACCCGCCCTGCATCATGGGACGGGCGAGACGTGCCGGAAGTCCTGCTCTCTGGTAATCATGCGGCAATCGCGGCATGGCGGCAGAAACAGGCTGAAGAAATAACGCGGGAAAGACGGCCGGACCTGTGGTCTGCCTGGCTGGATCGCAGGGAAAGAAATGAGGCTGCTGCCGGAAGGTCCGGACAGTCAGGCCGAACTGGGGTTTGAGGAAGGATACGGATATGAACATTATTCAGCAGTATGAAGCTGCCGAAATCGCGCGTCTGACAGCTCAGCGCGCCGTGCCGGAATTTGCTGCGGGTGACACCGTTCGCGTTTCCGTTCGCGTTGTTGAAGGTGAACGCCAGCGTCTGCAGGCTTTTGAAGGTGTGGTGATTGCCCGCTCCAACAAGGGTCTGAACAGCAACTTCACCGTGCGCAAGATCTCCAATGGTGAAGGTGTGGAACGTGTGTTCCCGCTGTATGCGCCGACCATTGCTGAAATCAAGGTTGTGCGTCGCGGTAAAGTGCGTCGCGCGAAGCTGTACTACCTGCGTGGCCGTAGCGGTAAGTCTGCCCGTATTGCTGAACGTCCGCGTGACGTTGTGGCACCGGCTGCTGCTGCCAACTAAAAAACAGGCTGACCAGCCTGCGGGCTGGTCTGACTTTTCAAAACCCGGTCGGGCCTGTGCCCGCCGGGTCTTTGCGATGCTGAGAAGATGAAGGCGCGGTTCTTTTCGTCTGTCAGATAGCTGTTTTGCCTTCCGTCCAGCATGCCGCGTCATGGCTGGATGAACACCGCAGAAGCATAAGCCTTGCTCTGCTGGTTGTGGTATTGCAGATGCCTCTGCGCGAATCCGCACTGTTTCACGAAAGGGGAGGGCCATGGCGCCGCGTACGTTGTTCGACAAGATCTGGGACCACCATGTTGTCGAGACTCTGCCGGATGGTACCTCTATCCTTTATATTGATCGTCACCTCCTCCATGAAGTGACAAGCCCGCAGGCGTTTGAAGGCCTGCGTCTTGCTGGCCGCCGTCTGCGTCACCCGGAAATGACAGTTGCCGTTGTAGACCACAACGTGCCGACATCTGACCGCACGCAGCCGATTGAAGAGCCGGAAAGCCGCAATCAGATTGAAACGCTGGAACGGAACGTCAAGGAATTTGGCGTGCCGTATATTCCGCTGCTGTCCGCCAATCAGGGCATTGTGCATGTGGTCGGGCCGGAGCAGGGCATTTCCCTGCCGGGCATGACCATTGTGTGTGGGGACTCTCATACCTCAACCCACGGCGCCATGGGGGCGTTGGCCTTCGGGATCGGTACGTCTGAAGTTGAGCATGTCATGGCCACGCAGACCATTCTGCAGCGTCCCGCCAAGAACATGCGCGTGACTGTGGAAGGAACGCTGGGGACCGGGGTTTCCGCCAAGGACGTCATGCTGGCCATTATCGGGCATATCGGCACGGCTGGCGGCACCGGGCATGTGATCGAGTTTGCCGGGTCTGCCATCCGTGGGCTGGATATGGCTGGCCGTATGACCATCTGCAACATGTCCATCGAGGCAGGGGCACGTGCTGGTCTGGTTGCGCCTGATGATGTGACGTTCGAATATGTGCGCGGTCGTCCGTTTGCCCCCAAAGGGGACGATTTTGAAAAGGCCGTGGCGTATTGGCGCACGCTTTCTTCTGATGAAGGCGCGCATTTTGATACGGAAGTGACGCTGCGGGCGGAAGATATCGCACCCAGCCTGACATGGGGCACCAGCCCGGAAACCGTGCTGCCCATTACCGCCACTGTGCCTGACCCTGCTCAGGAACCAGACGAAGCCAAGCGTGTGCAGATGCAACGCATGCTGGACTATATGGGGCTGGAAGCTGGGCAGAAAATTGCCGGAACACCGGTTGACGTTGTTTTCATCGGCTCCTGCACCAACAGCCGGATTGAAGACCTGCGCGCAGCCGCTGAAGTGGCCGCAGGCCGCAAGGTGGCAGACGGTGTGCGGGCCATGATTGTGCCCGGCTCTGGTCTGGTGAAGCGGCAGGCGGAAGAGGAAGGTCTGGACAAGATCTTCCTTGATGCCGGGTTTGAATGGCGTGAGGCAGGATGCTCCATGTGTCTGGGTATGAACCCTGACCGGCTGACGCCGGGCCAGCGGTGTGCCTCCACCTCCAACCGTAATTTTGAAGGGCGTCAGGGGCCCGGTGGGCGGACGCATCTGCTCTCTCCCGCCATGGCCGCGGCCGCGGCTGTTACAGGCTGCCTGACGGATGTAAGGGAGCTGGCATAATGGATAAGTTCACGGTTCTGTCTGCTGTGGCTGCGGCACTGCCGGAAGCCAATATTGATACAGACAAGATCATCCCGGCCCGCTTCCTGAAAACCACGCGCCGCACGGGCCTTGGCAAACATGCGTTTGACAGCATGCGTTACCTGCCGGATGGCTCTGAAAATCCTGATTTTGTGCTGAACAAGCAGCCGTGGCGTCAGGCTGAAATTCTTGTCACGTATGACAATCTGGGTTGTGGTTCTTCACGCGAGCATGCGCCGTGGGCTCTGCTTGATTTTGGTATCCGTTGCGTTATTGCGCCCTCTTTCGCGGACATCTTTTTCAACAACTGCTTCAAGAACGGCATTCTGCCCATCCGTCTGCCGCGTGAGGTGTGTGATGCGCTGATGGCGGATGCCGCCATGGGCAGCAATGCAAAGCTGACGGTTGATCTGCCGCGTCAGGTTGTTATCCGTCCCGATGGGCAGGAAGTGCCGTTTGAGATTGATCCGTTCCGCAAGCATATGTTGCTGGAGGGGCTGGATGATATTGGTCAGACGCTTAAACATGAGGGTGAGATTGAAACCTTTGAAAGCAGCGTAGCCAAGGAACTGCCCTGGATGCCCAAAATTTCCTTCGATTGATGAGCTTGGAGAACCCCATGACTGCTCAGCCAGCCAAAAAGCTGCTTGTTCTGCCCGGAGACGGGATTGGCCCGGAAGTAATGCGCGAAGTCGGGCGCATCATCACATGGCTGGAAGAAAAGCGGGGGCTCTCTTTCGAGATTACAGAAGATCTGGTGGGTGGGGCTTCTCTGGCCGAATATGGTGAGCCCATCCGTGATGAAGTGATTGAAAAGGCACGCGCTGCGGATGCCGTGCTGTTCGGTTCCGTGGGGGATCCGCGCTGGAACCATGTGGGTTTTGAAAAGCGCCCAGAACTGGCCATCCTCAAGCTGCGTCAGGAACTGGCCCTGTTTGCCAACCTGCGCCCCGCCAAGGTGTTTGATGCTCTGGTGGACGCCAGCACCCTCAAACCCGATGTGGTGCGCGGGCTGGATATCATGATCGTGCGTGAAACCGTGGGGGGTATTTACTTCGGTAACCCGCGCGGGATTGAAACCCTGCCTGATGGCAGCAAGCGTGGGATCAATACGGAAGTTTATACCACATCAGAAATTGAGCGCGTCGCCCGTGTAGCCTTTGATCTGGCCCGCAAGCGCTCTGGCCGTGTCTGTTCCGTTGAAAAATGCAACGTGATGGAAAGCGGCCTGTTGTGGAAAGAGGTTGTGACAGACCTGCATGCGCGTGAATATCAGGATGTGGAGCTTTCCCACATGCTTGCCGATAACTGCGCCATGCAGTTGGTGCGTAACCCGCGCCAGTTTGATGTGATTGTTACCGGCAACCTGTTTGGGGATCTGCTGTCTGATCTGGCTTCCATGCTAACCGGCAGCCTGGGCATGCTGCCCTCCGCCACGCTGGGCGCGCCGGGCGCTAATGGCAAAACACCCGCACTGTATGAACCCATCCATGGCAGTGCGCCGGATATTGCCGGGCAGGGCATTGCCAACCCGATTGCGCAGATCCTCTCCTTCGCCATGCTGCTGCGTTATTCCTTTGATCTGCAGGAAGAAGGGCAGTTGATTGAAGATGCTGTCTCCAACGTACTGGCCAGCGGCCTGCGTACGGCGGACATCATGAGCGAAGGTATGGCCCGCGTTGGCACGTCCGTTATGGGTGAAGCCATTGTGCGTGAACTGGACAAGTTCCAGAAATAAAAGCGTTTGCTTTCCAGATATCACTCTGGAAGCATGAAAAAACGGAAGGATAAAATGCCTTCCGTTTTCTATTCTCCCCTTTTTGTGTCATGGCCACAAGGAGGGTGCAGAACGGGAAGGCCAAGACAAATTGTCTTCTTTCCGATACAAAATAAAACCCGTTGAAATGTGACAGTAGAATAAGAGGACAGTCTTGATGCGTCTTGGACGTTGGATACTGACATGCGCGGCATCAGCGCTTGTTATGGCAGGGGCAGCAAGTCACGGGGTTGCTCAAACTGACGGGATGGGAAAAGACGCCTCTTTTCTGAATGACATTCACGGAGCAAAAGCGCTGGCCTGGGTCAGGGGGCAGAACCATCATACAACGTCAACTCTTGAAAAAGACAAGCGTTATCAAGGGTTCTATAAAAATACGCTATCAGTTCTTCAGGCGTCAGACCGCCTTGCCATGCCGGAGATTCTGGGCGGAGATATCTGGAATTTCTGGCAGGACGCACATCATCCTCATGGATTGTGGCGGATGACCAATCGGTCTTCCTATCTGACAAAGCAGCCAAAATGGCAGACCCGGTTGGATGTGGATGCTCTGGCAGCCAAGGAGCACATGAACTGGGTTTTCGAAGGGGCAGACTGCCTTGCCCCGGAAGATGAGCATTGTCTGGTAACGCTCTCTAACGGGGGCGAGGATGCCAACACCCTGCGCGAGTTCAATACCAAGACAGGGCAGTTTGTGCCCAACGGCTTTGTTTTTTCACGTTCTAAGCAGACGGCGGCGTGGGTTGATCAGGATACGATCCTGCTGGCGCGGGATTGGGATGGTAAAGGCACGACCCTCACGCCATCCGGTTATCCGTTTGTTGTGAAGAAGATGGTGCGCGGTGGCCCAGAAGGGCAGGCGGTTGAACTGTACCGGGGTGAGAAATCAGACATGATTGTCTCCCCCATGGTGCTGACGGACGGAGACGGCCATAAGCTGGTGCTTATTCAGAGGAATGTAACCTTTTTTGAAACCCATTACGCGGTCGTTGAAGGGGACAAACTGCGCTGGCTGGACATACCCGCCAAAAGTGAAATTCATGGTCTCCTGAAGGGGCGCCTTGTTTTGTCCGTTCAGGAAGACTGGCATCCTCAGGGCTTGCCCGTGGTGCCAGAGGGCAGTTTGGTCTCCATAGACCCGGCAGCGCCGGAGAGCGGTGTGGAAGTTATTTTTACCCCCGGGCCGTCCCAATCGATTGATGAAGTGGGGGTGACCAAAAATACGGTTCTGGTCAGTCTGTTTGATAACGTGCGCGGTCGCGCCATGCGCTTTACGGAAATGCAGCCGGGGCGTCCATGGAATGGTGAGGCGCTGGATCTGCCAGACATGACCTCCATTCATATTGTGACGACAGATCATGCCTCAGATACTGCGTATCTGAGCGTGGAGGGGTATCTTGAGCCCCAACAACTCTGGCTGGTGGACGAGACAACAGCTCCCCGTAAGGTGAAGGCAGCACCTGCGCGCTTCAATACGGCGGGCCTGACCACGGAACAGTTCTGGGCGAAGTCCACAGATGGAACACGTATTCCTTATTTTGTGGTGCACAGAAAGAACATGAAACTGAATGGGGCCAACCCCACGCTGCTGACAGCATATGGTGGTTTTCAGGTGTCTTATACGCCCACCTATGCGCCGGAAATCGGCAAGCTGTGGCTGGAGCGCGGCGGTGTGTATGTTGTCGCCAATATCCGTGGCGGGGGGGAGTTTGGACCTGCTTGGCATGAAGCTGGCCGTAAATCAGGCAGACAGAGCGTTTATGATGATTTTGCCGCAGTGGGGCAGGATCTGGTTTCACGGAAAATAACCACGCCGCGTCACCTCGGTATTCGGGGGCGTTCTAATGGTGGTTTGCTGGCGGGTGTACAGATGGTGCAGCATCCGGATATGTGGAACGCGGTGATTATTGGTGTGCCGCTTCTGGACATGGAACATTTTGAAACCATGTCCGCCGGGGCATCGTGGGCGGATGAATATGGGTCCATGTCCGTTCCTGCTGAGGCAGCTTTTCTTAAAAAGATATCACCCGTGCAGCATCTCAAGGCTGAGGTGACTTACCCCACACCATTTATTTTTACGGCCACGAGTGATGACAGGGTGGGGCCGGTTCATGCCCGCCGGTTTGCGGCGCGGCTGGAAGCTCTGGGCAAGCCGTTCTTCTATTATGAAGATATTGAGGGCGGTCATTCCGGTACAGTCAATGCGCCGGAAGTGGCCCATGAGCGTGCGTTGGAAGCCGTCTATCTGTCTCATCGGCTGATGGATGCACACTGAATGATCTGACAACCGGCCCCTGTCTTCCAAGGGGCCGGTTTGAGACAGTGGGGCAGAGAGGGTTTGCTCCCTAAAGAAAAGGCCGGGCACCTTGCGGTGCACCGGCCTTTTTCTGGCGTATGAAGCGGAAGCTTAGAAGCCTTCGCGTTCCAGACGCTTGCGTTCCATTTTGCGAGCGCGGCGCACGGCCTCAGCAGACTCACGGGCTTTACGCTCGGACGGCTTTTCAAAATGACGACGCAGCTTCATTTCACGGAAGATCCCTTCGCGCTGCATTTTCTTTTTGAGTGCCTTGAGAGCCTGATCGACATTGTTGTCACGGACGAGAACGTGCACTTGGCCACTAACCCCTGTTTCAGAAAACCCGGATAACCCCGGTTTTGAAGTGATATGAAAAAAGAACCGATCCAGCACCAGCGCGCTGCCGATTCCTCTATTGGCGGCGTCTATAGCACGGGCTGATGCAAAGACACAATTCGTTCTTGCTTCTTGCCAACAAACTCTTGTGACACAGTTCTTTCAGAAAGGGAGTGTGGAATGGCTGTACTGAAAATTGCCCGGATGGGGCATCCTGTGTTGCTGAAAAAGGCGGAGGAGGTGGAAGATGGCACCGCGCCAGATATTCAGCGCCTTATTGATGATATGATAGAAACATTGGCTGATGCTGGCGGTGTAGGGCTGGCCGCGCCACAAGTTCATGTTTCGAAAAGGCTTTTTCTCTATTCTGTTCCGGAAAGTCGGAGCGAAGGAGTGGACGATCCTGCCCTGGATGTGCAGGTGATCATCAATCCTGAGCTTGAACCGGTGGATGAAGAGATGATTCCGCGGTTTGAAGGATGCCTGTCCATTCCCGGATGGCGGGGCGAAGTGCCGCGTTACAAGCGGGTCCGCTATGCTGGTTACGACAGAACAGGAAATCGCGTGGAGGGTGTGGCCTCCGGATTCCGGGCGCATGTCATGCAGCATGAAATGGACCATCTGAACGGGATTCTCTATCCCATGCGGATGACGGATCTTGGCAAGTTGGGTTTTGAGGCCGAAATGGCGCGATATGGAGTGCGGGCATGAGCGGAGTGGGCATAAAGGTACAGCAGGCAATTTCTCTGGCTGTGGCAGGGCTCGCTGCAGGAAGTATGCCTGCGGCAATAGAGCGGGACCCTGTGCGAGACGCAGCCTTGAAAAAGCTGGCCTCTGTTGCGGGAGAGCGGGGCTGGAGTGTGGCGGTGCTACGCGACGTTGCCGGACCTGAAGCTGACCTGTTTTTCCCAGGTGGCCCTGTCGAAATGGTCGAAGCATGGTCTGACCTGTGTGATCGGGAGATGATGACGGCCATGGCGGAGACGGAAGAGCCCCGCCTGAGCCAGCGTGTCAAACAGGCGCTTTTGATTCGGTTGCCCGTTGACCCCGCCATGCGGAGTGGGGCGAGAAAGGGGTTTGGCGTTCTGGCTGCTCCTTGCGGTCGTGGCGCACTGCGTCGCTCCCTGATGCGCACAGTGAACGCCATCTGGCAGGCTGCGCAGGACGACTCGTCCGGCATGACCTACATGACCAAGCGTTTCACTCTGGGCGCGGTTTATGGTGCCACGCTTCTTTATTGGCTTTCCCGTGGGCAGAATGAAGCCGATCTGGCGGCCTTTGTGGAGAGACGTCTGGCGGGTGTGTTGCGGCTGGGCCACCTGAAGACACGCCTGAGTGGCGGCCATAAAGCTGCCAGACACGCAGAGCCTTATGCTGCCTCAGCCTGATGTGAGAGCGGGAATAACAGGATGAGCGGGTATCGCCCGAATGATGATGCCGGGGCAGGGCTGCTCTTTCTGCGTGAAGAGCAGATTCGGTTGGCACAGACCATGATGCTGTTGGCAGGGCGGGACATGGCGGAAGCCATGGAGCCGATTCTGGCGGAGCGGTCTCTGGGGCGGGCGCATTATCGGGTGTTGCAGGTGCTGGCTTTTAGCCCCGGTCTTTCTGTCAGCCGTCTGCAGGAGATTCTTGGCGTGACCAAGCAAAGCCTCGGGCGCACGCTGGGGGAGTTGACCGAACGGGGATATCTGGAAAGCGAGTCCTGCATGCGAGACCGGCGGCAGAGGCTTTTAAGGCTGAGCAAAGAAGGCCAGAGTGTTGAGGCGTGTTTGTTTGCCGTGGTGCGGCACCGGCTGGTTGCTGCGTATCGGGAAGCTGGTGGTGCTGCGGTGGAAGGGTTTCGCCGTGTGATGTGGGGCATGCTCTCTGAAAGCAGCCGCACATTGGTGGCTGAGGATGCCGCCGGACGAAAGAAGGGACGCCATGGTTCATAATCTGCGCGATGATATCATGCAGGAAGAAGGAATGGCGCCGCATGTGATTGTTGTGGATGATGATCCGCGACTGCGACGTTTGCTCCAACGTTACCTGTCCGAGCATGGATTTCGGATCAGCGTGGCGGCCAGTGCAGCAGAGGCACGCCAGGCGTTGGGGGGAATTCAGCCGGATGCCATGGTGTTGGACGTGACAATGCCGGGAGAAAACGGGCTCGAACTCACGCGGGCCTTGCGCGATACAGGGCAGGAATTTCCCATCCTGCTGCTGACAGCACGAGGTGAGCCGGCAGACCGTATTTCCGGGCTTGAAGCCGGTGCGGATGATTATTTGGGAAAGCCGTTTGAGCCTCGGGAACTTCTTTTGCGGCTCAAGGCGCATTTGCGGCGTCTGGCACCTGCGCCCGCCACCGATAATCTGCGGATTATCCGGCTGGGTGAACTGGAGTTTGATCCGGTGCGGGCGCTGCTTTCCGGCCCGGAAGGAAACATTCATCTCACGGGGGGAGAGGCTGCTCTGCTGTCCGTGCTTGCGCGCCGTCCCAACGAGGTTTTTACGCGAGACGAAATTGCCAGAGCACTTGATATGGCTGAAATTGGCGAACGGGCTGTAGATGTGCAGGTCACCCGTTTGCGTCGCCGTATCGAACCAGACCCACGTGAACCGCGCTTTCTGCATACCATTCGTGGGCGTGGCTATGTGTTGAAACCGGGTGTGCAATAAGGCTGATGAGCCGGAGAGCGCTCAGGCTGTTTCCGTCACGGATATGGAAATCCCGTCGGGTGGAGAAATCCATGCGGCGGGTTCTACCGCGTTCCCTGCTTGGCCGGTCGCTCCTGATTGTGTTCATTCCGCTGCTGGTAACGCAGGCAATTTCTCTGGAGCTGTTTTACGGAAACTTTCTCAAGGTTGTATCGCGCCGTCTGTCAGACAGTGTGAGTTCCGAAATTGTGCTTTCGCTCAATGCGTTGGAGCGGTTGCACAAACAAAGCGACAAGGAATGGTTTGTCGAACAGGCGCGTGACCACCTGCAACTGGTGGAAACCTGGCACGCGGGAGCCAAGCTGCGACGCATTGGTTTCAATCACGTACTGGGCCCGATGGATGAGGATCTGGCTCATGCGCTGGAAAGCGCCATCGACCATCCATTTTTTGTGAATTGGCGGAGTGATCCTCATACCGTGAAAATTTCCATCCAACTGAGTGATGGGGTGCTTGAGGTGGAAGCGCCCCGCAAACGGCTGGATATGGGGCAGATCTGGCTGTTTGTGGCATGGGCTTTAGGCAGTTCTCTGTTGCTGTTTATCATTGCCAGCCTGTTCATGCGTAATCAGGTGCGGGCTATCAGGCGGCTGGCGCATGCGGCCGAACAATTTGGTCTGGGACGGGATATCGGGCCCATCAAACCGGAAGGGGCGCAGGAAGTGCGTAAGGCTTCTGTAGCCTTCAACCGCATGCAGGACCGGATCTTCCGATTTGTGTCTCAACGGACAGGCGTTCTGGCTGGTGTATCGCACGATCTGCGCACACCGTTGACGCGCATTCGTCTCTCATTGGCCATGATGCCACGCACAGGGGTGGTGAAGGCGGAAGATCTGCGCGGGGATGTGGATGACATGATCGGTGATGTGGTTGAAATGGAACACATGATCGACAGTTATCTGGCGTTCGCACGCGGCGAGGGCGCTGAAACACCTCTGATGGTGGAATTTGCACCGTTTGTGGAAGACGTTGTGGCGGCGGCGCGGAGAGCGGGGGCACGGGTGCGGGCGGTGAGCGTGCAGAAAGGGCTGCACGTCATGATACGTCCGGACGCAGTGAGGCGTGCATTAACCAACCTGCTGGATAATGCACGCAGGCATGGCGGTGCGATAACAATAACAGCGCGCTCTGTAGCGGAAGGGGCGTGTATTCTGGTGGATGATGATGGTCCGGGCATCAGTCCGGAGCGGCGCGAAGCGGTTTTCCGGGCCTTTGAAAGCGGCCGGGGGGGCGGCACAGGTTTGGGCCTGACCATCTCCCGTGACATTGTCCGCGCCCATGGTGGAGAGATGGAACTGGATGTCTCCCCTTCAGGCGGATTGCGCGTGCGCATTCTCTTGCCATAAAAGGTGCAGGGTATTTTGAGAGGCTGGGTGCTGACGGCTGAATAGGTCAGGCGTTCAGATTCACCGCTTTTGGAACTTCAGAATAATCCGGTAGCATGGAGTTCTGTTTAGGAGAGCCCAAAAGACTCTCCTGTTAAACAGCCACTACTCTTAAAGCGTATTGCCGGAGCCAAAGTGGCCGGGGCCACTGTTGTTGCCCATCATGCCGTTGCCGGATGTGCTGCCGCCGCCCATCATGTTCTGCATAGGGTTGTAACGGCCCACGTTACCCAGAATCTGCTGAAGGATGTTAATGCTGGTGCCCGGGGTTGGCGTTACCTGGCTGATCATCGCCACGGGGCGCGCATCCCGGCGGCTGAGGGTCCGCAGGCTTTCCAATGTACCGTTGCCACCAAACTTGAGAACAACAACCTGCTGTTTCTTGATGCCCGGAAAATCTATGGGGCGCAGATAGGTGGCCATGGAAATATAAATCCATGTGTTGTCGTCAAAGGCCCCCTTGGTCGTGGCGGAGCCGAGAAGATCGACCGCATCAGCCCGTGTGCTCGTGCCGGGAATAAGCTGATTGTAGTCATCAGCTTCAATCAGGGAGCCACGGGGGATAGGGGTGGGGCGGAACACATTGCAGCCAGAAAGAACGCACAGGGCTGCCAATAACCCGCACTTTGCGCGGACATTGGCAATTTTTCTTGAGCGTTGCGGCATCATGTCAGTAAAGCACCCCGGTTTGTGCAGTCACTCTAACGTGTCGAGACAAAAAAAGACAGGGCTGCCCACACGCAGGCACCTGCTTCTGTCGGATGCCCGAACAGGCGGAGGGCGTCAATTCCTGAATTCCATCATAGGGGTGTTTTACAGGAAAGCCCATGTTCCGCCCTTACGGAACGCAGGCTTTGTGATAGGGCTGTCAGTGTCTGTTCCCTGCAAATACAGCGGTGGCAGCGTGTTTGAATTAAACATCAGAGATGTCTTTGTTTCAGGAGGCTCCCATGGCCGCTAAACCGGAATTTTCCCGCCTGACGGCCGTACGCCGAATCGCGCCGGGAGGGCTGGATGTGACTGTTGAGGCAACACCTGAGGAATGCGAGCAGATTGCCGTGCGCCTCGGGTTGCCTGAAGTCAGCATGGTGCGGTGCAAATATCACCTGACCGCTACGGGGCGGGACTGCGTTACCGCGCACGGCGCACTGGCAGCCCGGTTCAAGCAGACCTGTGTAGTTACCCTTGAACCGTTTGAGGATGTTCTGGCGGGATCTTTTGTGGTGCAGTTTGTGCCTGCTGAAGATTTTGAAGAAAGTGCCGAGCCTGATCTGGAAGCGATTGATGAAATTCCTTATGAAGGAGACTCCATTGATCTTGGAGAAGCGGCTGTAGAGCAGTTTGCTCTGGATCTGGAGCCTTATCCTCATGCGCCGGATGCAGTTTTGCCCCCCGGACTTGTGATGACCGAGGAAGAGGCGGAGAAACGGGCGCAGGAAGAGGCGCGTGCCAGAGGAAACACGCCATTTTCCGCGCTTGAACAGTTGCGCCGTAAAGATAGCTGACCTGTTGGGGGCGGATTTCTTGCAGTGTTGCTTGCGAAAGGGGCAGCTCTCTGCTAGAGCCCGCCCTCAATCTGGTGATTAACCTGTTTTGTCTTGCTGGCGGCATGGCCTGAGTGTTGTGGCGCCGGTGGTCTTTAGATCTGTTTGGAGGGGCTCGGGCCCATGGCTGTACCCAAAAGAAAAACCTCGCCTTCACGTCGTGGCATGCGTCGCAGCCATGAAGCCCTGCGTGTGGAGGCCTATGCTGAATGCTCCAACTGTGGTGAGCTGAAGCGTCCGCACAACATTTGCAGCCACTGTGGTCATTATGATGGCCGTGAAGTGATTGCTGCGGGCAAAGCGCTGAAAGTCGCTGTGCGCGCCTGAAAATGAAAGTGCTCGTCTCTCCCTGAGGAGAGAGAGCACAATGCGGGGGTAAGGCATCTGCAGCATGGCAGAGAAGCAGGCATGAGCAAGAAAGAGAGTCCAGATATTTCCATTTCAGAACAGAGTGAGGTGTTCAGCCTTGCTGTTGATGGAATGGGAGGCGATGGAGCTCCTGATGTGGTTGTCGCTGGGCTTGCTATAGCTGCTGATCGTCATCCCGGCATGCGGGTGCTGCTGACAGGAGATGAAGCAAAGCTTCGTCCACTTTTGGCCAAGCACCCCAAGGCTGAGTCCATCTGCACCATCTGGCATACGGATGAGGCCGTGCCGATGGACATGAAGCCAACCGCCGCCCTGCGCGTGCGGAAATCTTCCATGCGTCTTGGCATGGATGCTGTGGCAAGCGGTCGGGCCAGAGGCGTTGTTTCCGCTGGTAACAGCGGGGCCATGCTGGCATTGGCCAAGATTGTGGTCAAAACCATGCCCGGCATTTCCCGTCCTGCCATGGCGGCCATCAGCCCCACAATCAAAGGCGACGTGGTCATGCTTGACCTCGGTGCCAATGTGGCGTGCGACTGGCGTAATCTGGTGGAATTTGCGGTGATGGGGGAAGCCTTTGCAAAGGCTGTTCTTGGTCTTCCCGCTCCACGGATCGGTCTCCTCAATATCGGTTCAGAGGAACTTAAAGGCGACGAGAAGCTGCGTATCGCTTCTGAAGTCCTGCGGGAAAGCCCGCTGGCGTCCCAGTTCCATGGCTTTATTGAAGGCCACGATATTACAGCCGGCACTACAGATGTTGTGGTGACGGACGGCTTTACAGGAAATGTCGCGCTGAAAACGGGGGAAGGGGTGCTGAAAATGGCAACCTCCCTTCTGCGCCAGGTTTTCAGCCGCGGTATTGTCGCCAAGATTGGTTATCTTCTGGTTCGGCCCGGCCTTGAGCGGATGAAAGAGTGGCTTGATCCCCGCCGCTATAACGGAGCCGTGTTTGTTGGTCTGAACGGCGTGGTTGTAAAATCCCACGGCGGCACGGATGCGGAAGGCTTTGCTGCCGCAGTTGATGTTGCCATGGATATGGTCACCCACGGCTTCAATGATGGTATTCGCGAGCGTCTGACCCATATGGGGGCGCTTCTATCCCACCAGCAGGCTTCCATGGAACGTGAACCCGCCGTGACGGCGTCCTGACAGGATAGAATAGCACAGCATTGATGCCCGTGTGGTAGCCGGTGCTGGATAATGAAAGAGCAGAGATGGCGAGACGTTCGCTTCTGGTAGGGTTTGGTGGGTTCCTGCCAGACCGTGTCGTGACTAACGATGAACTGGCAGCCCAGCTTGATACATCCGATGACTGGATCAAAACCCGCACTGGCATAACCCGGCGTCATATTGCGGGGCCGAATGATACGGCAACCAGTATGGGGGCTCAGGCGGCCCGTCGTGCTCTGGATTATGCAGGCCTGACTCCGGCAGATATTGATGCGGTCATTGTTGGAACGTCCACGCCTGATCAGGCTTTCCCGGCTACGGCGGTCAGAATTCAGGCCGAACTGGGCATGCAGCAGGGATTCGGGTTTGACCTCGCAGCGGCCTGCTCTGGATTTATTTTTGCTCTTTCAACAGCAGATGCGTTTATACGCAGCGGCCAGGCCCGCAATGTACTGGTGATTGGCAGCGAGGTTTATTCCCGTATTGTCGATTGGTCAGACCGCGGAACGTGTGTGCTGTTTGGCGATGGTGCTGGGGCAGTCGTTTTGTCTGGCACTGATGAGCCTGGTGAGGCTGGTCTCCTTTCTACCCATCTGCATTCTGATGGGACGGCAGGTGATCTGTTGTATGTGGACGGCGCCGTAGGCCGCCGGGAAATGAGCGGGCATCTGAAAATGAGCGGGCGGGATGTGTTTCGTCACGCCGTGGCCAAGCTTTCTTCTTCCGTGGACGAAGCATTGAAAGCCGAAGGGCTGGAATATGGCGATGTCTCCTGGTTGGTGCCGCATCAGGCCAATATCCGTATCATCGAAGGGGTGGCCAAAAAGCTGAACCTTCCGCCAGAACGGGTGGTGATCACGGTTGACCGTCACGCCAATACGTCCGCAGCCTCGATTCCGCTGGCGCTGGACGAAGCCGTAAGGGACGGGCGTATCCAGAAAGGCGATCTGGTGTTGATGGAAGCCTTGGGTGGCGGCCTCACATGGGGGTCTGCTCTGGCTCGTTTCTAGTTTTTGATCAGGGAAGGAGGAGTCGTCGTTCAGTTTGAATTGACGAGGTCCGCCAACATGTTACCTTCTCTTTTATGGAAACTGTCACGCGTGCATCTCTGGTAGAGCAGATCTATCAGCAGGTTGGGCTGTCCCGAAAAGAATCCGCTGTTCTTCTGGAAGATATTCTGGAAACGGTAATGGTAGCGCTTGAACAAGGTGAAAGCGTGAAAATTAGCGGCTTTGGCACTTTTTCTGTCAGACAGAAAGGCCAGCGCAGTGGGCGTAATCCCAAAACGGGTGAGGAAGTCCCAATTCTTCCACGTTCGGTTCTGGTCTTCCGCCCCAGCCAGCTTTTGCGGGCAGAAGTGAATCACGAATCTCTTGATGCAGGTGTGGATGACGATAATGACTGAAGGCACGTTTTCTTCACCGGAAGACTCGATTCCCACACAGTCTGAAGAAGACACTTTCTCCCGGTCAGAAAAAGGGCCTCTGGCGTTCCGGACAATCAGTGAAGTAGCAGACGAACTGCATGTTCCACAGCATGTGCTTCGCTTCTGGGAAACACGGTTCGAGCAGGTTCGTCCGCTTAAGCGTGGCGGTGGCCGCCGCTATTATCGCCCTACAGATATTGAACTGCTGCGCTATATTGCAGACCTGCTTTATAGCAAAGGCTACACCGTAAAAGGCGTGCAGCGCCTGCTGCGGGAAGGCAATCATTCCGTAGAAATGCCTCAGGTAGAAACGACACCGCCACAGGGAGTGGAGGAGCCGGTCGCAGGTGAAGCAACGGTCGAGCCTGAACTGTCAGAGCCTCTCGTGCTTGAAACAGTCGAGCCTGTTGCTGCGGTTGCGGTAGCCGAATTTTCTGAAACGGCTGCTAGACCAGAGAGCGCGAAGACCGAAGAAGCAGACGCTGGCCCAGTTGTTCCTGAACCTGAAGAAGGTGTTGTGGTACAACGCGTTGAGGTCATTGAGAGCGTAGAAAATGTTTCTTCTCCGGCTGACACCACTCCGGCAGACCTGCCGCTGCAGGAAGGTGAGCCAGAAGCGCACGCTCAGTTGGAGAGTATTGCAGAAACGGAAGTGGTTGAGCCGCGAGAAGACGTTTCTTCTGAACCAGTAGGCACAGTTACCGAAGGCGATGTGCGGGCCGCGTTTGGTGAAGAAGAACCTACAGCGACAGATGATACAGCCGAAGCAGAGCCCACTGCTGATCCTTTGCCTGATGAAGGTGAGGCGGGAGTTCAGGATGCAGGCCAGAATGTTGTGCAGTTGAAAAGGCAGAATACACGGCTGCGTAATGATCTGGCCGATATCCTGCTTGAACTGCAAGCATTGCGCAGTCGCCTTTCTGCATAAAAAACAGATCAGGTGGCTTGTGCGGATAGCATGAGGCTGCTAAAGACCTCACACCAAGCAAACGGGCAGTAGCGCAGTCTGGTAGCGCATCAGTCTGGGGGACTGGGGGTCGTGGGTTCGAATCCCGCCTGCCCGATATCTTGTTTGCTAAAGGTTTTCTTAAAAATCAAAAAGCAATGCCGGGTGTTCAGTTTTTGGACACCCTTTATTTGTTGTCTACATAATCCTGTTGAAAACATGGGTACTATAGGCAGCGGTCGCTTTAATGCTCTGTTCTGCCTGTGCGGGCCTCTCTTTCGATCCGCTGTACCGCACGCATAGTATGTAACCTTCTTTTGCGATATGCCGCTTGTTCACTGAGCCTTTATGCTGGCGGTAGGGGAGGCTCAGGCCGTTCGCTCCCAGTGGTCCAGCGCCGCCACAACAGGTCCAGAGCAGCCATGGCAGCGGGGCCGACGAACAACCCAAGAAGCCCCCACGTTTCGGCTCCTCCCAAAATACCCAACAGAACCCACAGAAACGGAAGTTTTGTGCTCCCGCCAATCAGAACGGGGCGCACAAAGTGGTCAGCAACAAAAATAACCACGGCACCTATGCAGAACGTGGCAATACCGGCCACGGAAGCGCCTTGTGCCAGAATAAGAAGAGACACCAACCCAACGGCAATCATGGCACAGAAGGGGATCATGGCAGCCACGGCGGTTATAACGCCGAACAACGCCGGGTGGGGGGCGCCACAAAGAAAATAGACAACGCCCATCAACAGCCCTTCGGCCATGCCGACCAGCACCAATCCCTGCACGGTGCCATGGATGGAGGCTACAATCTGGCGGGCTATGGTTTCTCCACGCTTGCCAAAGGCACGGCGAGAGGCAACGCGACATTGCCGGATAACGGAGACGCCATCTTTATAAAGAAAGAAAAGCGTGACGATGGAAAAACAGAACAGGGTGCCGCGGTGAGCAATCTGCGACCCTACGGCTTTGGTCAGGGCAACGCCTTTGCTGTCCAAAGCACCCGTCAGGCCGGAAACATCTTGCGGATTGGCAAGATGAGCCTGCCACCAGGAGGTAAGTGTCTGGCTTCCAAATGGTAGGTGAGAAACAGCCTGTGGCACCGGAACGCCAGATTGACGGGCCTTTTCCAGCCATGCCAGTGCGCTCTGTGCTTCTCCCACGGCTTCCAGCGTGATGAGCATCATGGGAATGACAAAAATCAGTGCCATGGCTGCTGTGAAAATAAACGGTAGCAAAAGCCCTTTTGCTGCCTGCGGCCATGCCCTGCGCGCCCGGGTGTAAAGTGGCCAGGTGGCGATGGCAAACACACAGCCCCAAACCAGCGCAGGCAGAAAACCGTGAATGGTGTAAAGAGCAATGGCTAGAATGAAAAACGCCAGAACAGCCCGCGCCACTTCCTGTCCTCGCCGAGACCGCTGACTGGGCTTGACGAGAACACAACGCGGCGGCCCGGAAAGAGAGGGCAGGTTGTGATGATCTGGCATGAAGGGCGCGTCTCCTCGGGTAGCAAAAAAATCATGTTGCGCCGGGCAGATGGCGCGGTCGAGTAAGAATATAGGTATGCTCAGTGATCTGAGTAACATAATTGCTGCTTTTTGGTGCCGTATTGCGCTGAATATTTTGGCTTTGCCGCTTTAACTCCTCTATCTCTCTGCAACAGGCTCCTCTTATAAGCGGCAATCATGCTCAGAAATTTTCTTACAGTCGGCGGCTGGACCATGCTCAGCCGTATCCTAGGTCTGGTGCGCGACCAGCTTCTGGCTGCCTTCATGGGGGCCGGTGCCTTGCAGGATGCGTATCAGGTGGCATTCCGCCTGCCCAACATGTTTCGGCGGCTATTTGGGGAAGGCGCTTTTAACGCGGCCTTTGTTCCCCTGTTTTCCTCAGTTCTGGCGCAGGAAGGGGAAGAACCAGCACGTAATTTTGCACGGCGTGCGCTGGGGGTGATGCTGGCATGGCTGATTTTTCTGTGTGTGGTGGGGGAAGTCTTCATGCCGCAGGTTTTGCGGCTTATTGCTCCAGGTTTTTTGCAGACGGGTGATCGTTACGCTCTTGGTGTTAGCCTGAGCCGTATTACCTTTCCCTATCTGGTATTGATCTGTGCTGCGGCACTTGTGGCCGGGGTGCTGAATGGCCTGCATAAGTTCAGCATGGCTGCGGCGGCTTATCTGGCCTTCAATGTGGTCGGCATTGCCGCCATTCTGTTTGTTTCTCCATTTATGCCGAATGTGGCGTATGCCGCCGCGTGGGGCGTTACCGCTTCCGGGGTGGTGCAGTTAGGGTTGCTGCTTTGGTCGTGCCATCGGGCCGGCTTTGGGCTTATGCCACTGTGGCCGCAACTTACACCGCGTATTCGGTTGCTGGTACGCCGCATGGTGCCGGGATTGGTAGGGAGCGGGGTAGGGCAGATCAATCTGACAATCGATACGATCATTGCCACCTTGTTGCCCGCTGGCAGCGTTTCTTTGATGTATTTTGCAGATCGTATCAATCAGTTGCCCTTGGGGGTACTCGGGGCTGCGGCGGGCACCACACTTCTGCCAGTTCTCACCCGTCATCTTGCAGCGGGGGATCATGAAGCCGCCCGTGCCGCACAAAACCGTTCCATTGAATATGTCTTGCTGCTGACTCTTCCTGCGGTGGCAGGATTACTGGTTCTGGCAGGGCCAATTATGGTTGTGCTGTTTGGTCATGGTTCTTTCACGGAACATGATGCCCTACTTTCAGCGCAGGCGTTGCGGGCTTATGCCATTGGTCTGCCTGCGTTTGTGATGGTGAAAGTACTATCGCCTGCCTTTTTCGCGCGGGGAGACACGCGGACGCCAGTTTATGTGGGCATCAGCATTCTGGTCTTCAATTTTATTCTGAACCTGCTGTTCATGAAACCTCTTCTGCATGTCGGACCGCCGCTTGCCAGCAGTGTTGCAGCTTTTCTGAACGTAGCTTTTCTCTCGATTCTTCTGCTGCGACGCGATGCTTTGCAACTGGAGCCGAAAACAGGCCGCAATATGGTTCTGACAATCGGTGCTTCTGTATTAATGGCGGGTGGTCTGCTGTGCCTGGAGGCCGTTGTGGGTTTTCCATCTGGCTTACTGCTGCGCATGATCTGGCTGGGCAGCATGATTGTTCTGGGTGCAGTCCTTTACGGGGTGCTGATGCATGCCTTTGGTATTATTGATGGGGCAAGTGTTCTGGCACGTCTTCGGCGTCGTTTTGGGAAGAAGGGCGTTTAAAAGGGTGTCAGTATAGGAAAGGAAGAGCGTGACCCAAATTCTTCTGGCGCATCAGGTTGATCTGGCAACATGGCGGCGGGCTACGCGGTATCACGTGTTTGCAGGAACACGCCCAGAAGATATCACATGGCTGGTGCAGCCTTCGGAGGCGCTGTTTCATCCCTCCTCTACGGACCCACAGACACTCTTCTCCACACCTGATGAGGGTAAGGGAGAGCTTCTTCGTCTTCCGCGTCGTTTGGTCGAGCGGTTGGTGCTGGCAATTCAGGCACATGAGCCCGAGCGGTTTTCGTTGCTTTATCGGCTTGTTTTCCGTGTTGTGCATGAACAGTTGGATATTCGCGCTGCGGTGGGTGATCCTGATGTGAAACAACTGGACGCGCTGGCTGAGGTCGTTACTGAGGAAACTCATAGGTTCCGTGCTGATTTTGCGGCCACCTTTCGCCATGATAGGCGGGGTGCGTGGGAGTACGAGCCCGCCCATTATATTATTGAGGCCAATGCCGCCTATTGTCTGGAGCGTGTTGCAGAGCCTTGGGCTGTGCAGGCGGGATATAGGCGAATGCAGTGGGATGGGCATATTATCCAGTTCGGCCCCGGTAGCGAAGAAGGGCAGAATGCTCCTCTTTCCTGGCAAAGAGATGGGGCGGGTGTGTGGCAAGGATATCCCAAAACTGTATTGCCTCCCACGGCAGATGAGGTCGCCAAAACGCGTACGCTGGACCAACTGGGCAGCGAAGCTATGGACTGCCGTGCCTGTGCTTTGTGGGAGCCTGCAACGCGAACAGTGTTTGGAGAGGGGCCGGTAACCGCGCGTGTCATGCTGGTAGGCGAGCAACCGGGAGATCAGGAAGATCTGGCTGGGCATCCTTTTGTAGGGCCAGCAGGGCAGGTGCTTGATCGGGCTTTACGAGAAGCAGAGATTGAACGGCCAGACGTGTATGTAACAAATGCCGTCAAGCATTTCCGGTTTGTATGGAGAAATACCCGGCGCCTGCATCAAAAGCCTGACCAAGAGGCTGTTGACGCCTGTCGCATCTGGTTGAACGCAGAACGACGTCTCATTCAGCCTATATTGGTTGTGATGATGGGCGTTACGGCGGCCCAAAGCCTGCTCAAACGTCCTGTCACGATTTCTCGTGAGCGATCACGTATTTTTCCGCTGGAAGATGGCAGCCATGGATTGGTAACCGTGCACCCATCCTATCTGCTTCGTTTACCGAATGAGGCAGACAAACAGCGCGAGTATCAGCGTTTTCTGGAAGATTTGCGGCAGGTGAAACGGTTTATGGAAGAGAGCCAGAGCACTCAGCCGAGTGTTCTTTAGCTTTCGCGCGCCTTGTTAATGCGGGCGTGCAGCTCTTTTCCTGTTTTGAAAAACGGAATGAACTTTTTGGAAACCTGAACCTGCTCCCCGGTCTTGGGGTTGCGGCCAACACGGGGATCGCGCTCCTTGATGGAAAACGCCCCGAATCCGCGAAGCTCTACACGGTTGTTATCGGCAAGACTTTTGGAAATGGCCCCAAATACAGTGTTGACGATAAGATTGATGTCTTTGAGCTGAAGGTGTGGATGCTTTCTCATGAGAGCAGCAATGAGCTCAGATTTCGTCATACTTACCTTCCGGACTCACTTATGATCTGACCACATTATGGAGTGGGTAATCTAGGCGCTCTCTTTTTTTCAGAGAATACCACCACTAAAACCAAAATGCGTATCCTGTGACATCAAACCAGATTACGCATTTAAGCTTTCACTATGGTGGTATTGTTCGTCAATACCTAAAAACCCCGTCAGCACGAACCAGAGGAATGCTCACGGGGTTCTGTCCTATCCTCAGGCAGATGCTTTCTTGGTGCGACGACCGCGACCATTTGCATCTTCCCCTTCCGGAGTGGCGTGGATCTTGCGGCCGAGGCCAATTTCACGGGCCAGAGTGGAACGACGTTCCGCATAGTTTGGAGCAACCATGGGGTAATCGGCAGGCAGGCCCCAGCGTTCACGGTACTGTTCAGGGGTCATGCCGTAAGCGCTTTGCAGGTGGCGCTTAAGCATTTTCAGTTTTTTACCATCTTCCAGACAGATGATGTAGTCAGGGAAAACGGAGCGCTTGACCGGAACGGCAGGCTGCAGTTTTTCAGGTTCGCTGACCGGCTGATCCGCTGATTTCAGAGCCTGATAAACATCTTTTATCAGGGCTGGGATCGTTGCCGGGTCCGTTGCGTTATTGGAGACGTGGGCAGAAACAATTTCCGCAACCAGGTCGAGAATGATGGGGTAGCTCTGGTTCTCAGTCATGATGGATCCATTTTTATTTTATCGGCTGATATGCAGTAACACATACTATCAGTATTCTTGTTTGTGAATAGAAAATATTGAAATGGCGCTGAATAAAGCGTCTTTTCTTTATCGAGTAGCCATTTTGTGGGAAGGGCAAAGATAAACGTCAAGTAAAATAAACGTTTTGTAATCTCTGTTTCTGCGTGCTGTGGAAACGTCTGAAGAATGAGTAGTCATTTTTTGCAACCATAACCATCTGATCGGCGTTGTGCTGGTATTTTAAGGCAGGATGATCAGCTTTCATCAGGGGGCTATTAAGGCCGGTCTCAGGCTGTACGCTGTTTATCTTGAAGTTTGCCCGAGACAATGCTGAACAACAGTGGCGATTTGTCAGAACATAAAAACAAGGACTGTAAAAATGGGGCAGGGCGGTAAGACGGAATCAGGCATTGTGCCTGTCGTGTTGTCTGGTGGGACCGGGAGCCGTCTCTGGCCCATGTCTCGAGCCAGTTTTCCCAAGCAGCTCTGGGCATTACTGAGTGAGCGC
The DNA here is from genome assembly GCF_030644465.1 of Acetobacter tropicalis. Taxonomy (NCBI): domain Bacteria; kingdom Pseudomonadati; phylum Pseudomonadota; class Alphaproteobacteria; order Acetobacterales; family Acetobacteraceae; genus Acetobacter; species Acetobacter tropicalis. Next base: position 3,120,849 of record NZ_JAUYUW010000001.1, read on the forward strand.
AGCATGCTGCAGGAAACAGTCCTGCGGGGACATTCTGCTGGTTTTGCGCCCCCTGTTATTGTTTGCAATGAAGAACACCGTTTTCTTATTGCAGAGCAGTTGCGTGAAGTGATGGTTGAAAGACCAAGTATTCTGCTTGAGCCGGTAGGGCGTAATTCAGCCCCTGCCATTGCGGCGGCAGCTCTGCTGGTGGCCCAGACAAACCCGCAGGCCATTCTGTGGATGATGCCAGCGGATGCGGAAATCAAAAATCATCCTGCGCTGCAAACCGTTATGGAAAAAGCGGTTGAAGCTGCCCGGCTCGGGCGGATTGTCACATTCGGCATGACTCCCACACGCCCGGAAACGGGTTATGGCTATATTGAAAAAGGCGAGCCGCTGCCCGGAGTGGACGGAGCGTTTGTTATTCGTTCGTTTCGTGAAAAACCGTCGGCAGATGTAGCCAAAGGTTTTGTGGAGGATGGAAACTATTTCTGGAATTCAGGCATGTTCGTCTTCCGCGCGGATGTATTGCTGGAAGAGATGCGCAAATATGCCCCGCAGGTGCTGGAGCATGTGCAGGCTGCTTTTGAAAAGCGAACAACGGATCTGGACTTTATCCGGCTTGATAAAGACGCGTTTGCTCAGGCACCGGATATTTCCATCGATTACGCCATTGCTGAAAAAACCGATGTTTCAGCCGTTATCCCGGCAGATCTGGGCTGGTCTGACGTAGGAAGTTGGGATGCCCTGTGGGATATCAGTTCCAAGGATGCGGACAATAACGTTCTGATTGGGGATGTTCTGACGGAAGGAGCGCACGGGTGTTACGTTCGCTCGGAAGGGATGCTCACTGCTGTATCCGGTCTGGATGATGTGGTTGTGGTGGTGACGTCTGACGCAGTGCTGGTGACGCATAAAAGCCAGGCGCAGAACGTTAAGAAACTGGTGGATCAGTTGAAGCGGGACGGGCGCTCAGAAGCCTTTACGCACCAGAGATGTTACCGGCCCTGGGGGTTTTATGAAGGGTTGATCTGTAACGACCGTTTTCAGGTAAAGCGGATTGTGGTGAACCCCGGCGGCAAGCTTTCCTTGCAGAAACATTTCCATCGCTCCGAGCACTGGGTGGTAGTGGCGGGTGTGGCTCTGGTAACGCGGGATGAAGAGCAGCTTTTGCTGCGCGAAAATGAGAGTGTGTATTTGCCGCAGGGATGCACGCACCGGCTGGAAAATCCGGGAAAGATCCCATTGACGCTGATTGAGGTGCAATCAGGTGCATATTTGGGAGAAGACGATATTATCCGTATTGAAGACAGTTATAATAGAAACTGATAAATAAAAGCACAAATAACAAAAAAGCTCCCCCGAAGGGGAGCTTTTTTGGAAGGAAATGAAAGCAGAAACGCTGCTTTTAGCGGATTCCCAATTCGCTCATCAGGAAGTCACGGAACACGGCTACACGCTTGGAGCTCCGAAGCTCTTCCGGATAGACAAAATAGGCGTCCACTGTTGGCGTGGCAACTTCAGGAAGAATCTGAACCAGATCCGGAAATTCTTTTGCCGCGTAAGCGGGAATGGAGCCTATACCCAAGCCGGATGCGATGGCGGATGCCATGGCGGCCATGCTGTTGACTTCCAGCCGGGCCTGTTGCTTGGTGCCATTGTGACGGACTGCTTCAGACAGCCAGTTGATATGCGCTACCGGCGGATGATGTTCTCCGAAAAGAACAAGCTGGTGTGTGCTGATATCTTCAATGGATTTGGGCGTACCATACTTTTCTATATAAAGTGGGGCCGCAAAAATAGGCAGATGGAAATCCGCCAGATGCCGCTGAATGAGGTCAGGCTGGCGTGGGGCATGCATACGCACGGCCACATCGGCTTCTCTCATGCCAAGATCAAGATCGTTATCTTCCAGAATCAGGCAGATATCGATATCGGGATTGGCGGACATAAACTTGTGCAGCCGTGGCATAAGCCAGCAATTGCCAAAGCCTGTAGTGGTTGTAACCCGTAGCCGACCGGCTGCCTTTTCCTTGCTTTCGGTTAAAAGCGTTTGGGTCATTTCAAGTTTTGAAAAGACTTCGCGCACCGTCTTATGCAGCGTCTCGCCCTGTTCAGTGAGGATCAGTCCCCGGGCGTGGCGGTGAAAAAGAGGAACCTGAAGAACGTCCTCCAGAGCCGAAATCTGCCGAGAAACAGCAGATTGGCTCAGGTTCAGGACATCTCCAGCGTGGGTAAAGGAACCCGCTTCGGCTACAGCATGGAAAACCCGGAGTTTGTCCCAGTCCACGCATGCCTCCTGCAATATTGAATAAAGTGATTAACGGTATGAATTCATACCATTCGTTCATTACGTGCAGTAATTGTAAGGCGTGGTCAAGAGACCTGCTGTGATTAGTCCTGTATTTCAGCCAGATAGCGCTCGGCATCCAGCGCCGCCATGCAGCCGCTTCCCGCTGCCGTTACGGCCTGACGGTAGATCTTGTCCTGTACGTCGCCTGCGGCAAATACGCCGGGCACGGATGTGCGGGTCGAGCCGGGGGTGGTCAGAATATAGCCTTCGTCATCCAGTGAAAGCTGGTTTGCGAAAACGCCCGTGTTGGGAGAATGCCCAATAGCGATGAAAACACCATCCGTAGGATAAACGGTTGTTGTGTTGTCCTGTGTGTTGCGGAGCTTGATGCCCGAGACAACGGCTGGCGTACCATCGGCCAGAATGTCCTCCACTACACTGTTCCAGATAATGGAAGTTTTCGGGTTGGCGAAGAAACGGTCCTGCAGGATTTTTTCAGCCCGCAGCGTATCGCGCCGGTGCACAAGGGTAACGTGTGCTGCGTGGTGCGTCAGATACAGGGCTTCTTCAACGGCAGTGTTGCCGCCGCCCACTACCACCACGTTTTTGCCACGGTAGAAAAACCCATCGCATGTTGCGCAGGCGGAAACACCAGCCCCTTGCAGACGCTTCTCACTGGGCAGGCCCAGCCATTTTGCCTGTGCGCCGGTGGCGATAATCACGGATTTTGCAACATACTGCGTACCGGAATCTCCCACCATCTGGAAAGGGGAGCCAGCTTGGAAATCCACCGAAGTAATGATGTCGTGCTGAATACGGGCTCCCACATGTTCGGCTTGCGCCGCCATCTGTTCCATCAGCCACGGGCCTTGCACGGCCTCGGCAAAGCCGGGATAGTTTTCAACATCGGTCGTGATCATGAGCTGGCCACCGGGCTGAAGACCCGCCACAAGAACTGGCTTGAGATTTGCACGGGCTGCGTAAATGGCCGCCGTGTAGCCAGCAGGGCCAGCGCCAATAACCAGCAGTTCAGTTGTAATGGTCTCAGTCATTGTTCAGGCAGGCCTTCCTGGTGAATGTCAGTGTGAAGCAGCGCGTGGCACGCACCTTAATATTCCTGCTTGCGATATGGCGGGAGCCTTCCGTTTGGGCAAGAGGCGTAAGTGGTTTGCGAGCCATGCAGACGCATGGCATATACGGGGCAAGATGTTCAGGAAAAGGCTGCGGCGTAAAATGGAACAGATAAGGTGACAGAACTTGACGCTGTTGACCTGCGTATTGTGGCGGAACTGCAAGACGATGGCCGGATGACCAATGTGGAGCTGGCGCGGCGTGTGGGGATATCGGCCCCGCCGTGCCTGCGGCGCGTGCGGCGGCTGGAGGAACTGGGGGTTATTCGCGGCTACCACGCCGAGCCAGATGCCGGAATGCTGGGCTGGCCGATTACGTTTTTCGCGCTGATTGGTCTGGATAGCCAGAAAGAGGCCATTCTTTCCGCGTTTGAGCAGGAGCTGGCCCAGTGGCCGGAAGTGCGCGAATGCCACATGATTCGCGGTGGAGGTGATTTTCTGGTGCGCCTGATTGCGCGGGATGCCGCCCATGAAAACCAGTTGACCCGACGGCTGACCGAAGGACCACACGTTATCCGGGTGCAGACTTTGCAAACCATTCGCACAAGTCTGGAGAGAACCGGGGTGCCGCTCGTTGTCGGATCGGAAGGTAGTCGTCCGTGATTTCAGACGTTCCGGCATTGCCGGGCGCTGCGCGTGGCGGTCCTGACATCAGTGTCATTATTCCTTGCTATAATGAAGTCAGGAATATTGCGCCGTTGGTGGCGGCTCTGGATCGTGCGCTGGCTGGCCGCCATTGGGAAGTGGTGTTTGTGGATGACAATTCACCTGATGGCACCACGCAGGCCGTAAGGGCGCTTGCCCAAAAGGATGCGCGGGTGCGCGGCCTTTGCCGGGTTGGGCGGCGCGGCCTTTCCTCCGCAGTTATTGAAGGAGCTTTGTCGTCCTCCGCCCAGATTGTGGCGGTGATGGACGGAGACCTTCAGCACGACGACTCCCGTCTTGGCGCGCTGATTGACGCCGTGCAAAGCGGCGAGTGTGATATTGCTGTCGGAAGCCGCCATGTTGAAGGTGGCAACAATGCCGGACTGGCAAACGCATGGCGCCACGCGCTTTCTGACGGTGGAATAAAGCTGGCGCAGATGGTTCTGCCCGTCCGGTTAAGTGACCCGATGAGTGGCTTTTTCGCGTTACGGCAGGATGTGTTTGCGGCTGTTGCCCCACGCCTTTCCGGAACCGGGTTCAAGATTTTACTGGATCTTCTGCTGTCTTCTTCCAAGCCGTTGCGCGTGCAGGAAGTGCCCTGTGGGTTCCGGGCCAGACTTGCCGGTGAGAGCAAACTGGATGCGCTGGTCATGCTCCAATTTCTGGCGCTGGTGTTGGACAAGCTTTGTCGCGGCTGGTTGCCATTGCGTTTTGTGGCATTCTGTCTGGTGGGTTCTGTAGGGGTGGGCGTCAATCTGGCGGTCATGCAGAGCATTCGTACCATGGGGGGCGATTTTCCCGTGGCGCAAGGGGTTGGCACAGTTGTCGCCATGATCCTCAATTTTGTGCTCGATAATAACATCACCTATCGGGATAAGCGCCTGCGTGGTCTTCGGTTTGTGGGTGGCCTACTGGCTTTCATGCTGGTGTGTTCCATAGGTGCGGTGGCCAACGTGGGCGTCGCGCAAATGCTGTTCCAGGCGCATGAGGGGCTGACCCAAGCCAGTGTGGCGGGTGCCATTCTGGCGGTTGTATGGAACTATGCCGTCTCCTCTACCGTCGTCTGGCGCGTGTGAGCTTCTTCCCCATGCATCTGAAGTCTCCCTATTATGGGTGGGGGCTGGCACTGTTGGTGCTTACCGCCATCCGAATTGTCATGGGGGCTGTGGTGCCTCTCACGCCGGACGAAGCCTATTACCGCCTGTGGGCCTTGGCGCCTGCTGCCGGATATCTCGATCATCCTCCAATGGTGGCGGTGTTTATCAAGCTTGGTTTGTTGGTAGCAGGAGATAATGCCTGTGGCGTAAGGTTCTTGGGGCCTTTGTCCGCTGCAGTCGGCACGATTCTGCTGGCAATGGCAACGCGGGACTGGTTACAGCATCTGGCGGGTTACAGTGCGAAAGATGCTCAAAGAGCAGGGGTGCGTACCGCAGTTTTGCTGAACGGAACTGTAGCGCTTGGTGTTGGCACACTGTTGATGACGCCGGATACCCCCCTCCTGCTTTTCATGACGCTGATGGTGTGGAGTCTTGGGCGTCTTTGCGTAACCGGCAACGGTGCATGGTGGTTGCTGGTTGGGGCTGCCGTGGGGCTTGGGTTTGACAGTAAATACACAGCGCTTCTTCCCGCAGGTGGCATGGGGGTATGGCTTCTCGCTACTCAGGCGGGCAGGGGGTGGTTGAAAACGTGGTGGCCATGGCTGGGCGGTGCTGTGGCCGCTGTGTGTGTCAGTCCGGTTGTCTGGTGGAATGCCACGCATCACTGGGCCAGCTTCATGAAGCAGGGAGGCCGCACCGGAGACTGGCATCCTGCCAGAATGCTGACCTATTTCAGCGAGTTGGTGGGCGGACAGGTCGGGTTGATGTCCCCCGGTGTATTCCTGTTTTTTATCGGCGGCTGCGTGGTGCTGTGGAAACAGCGGGACTCGTTCTCGCGCCTGCTGCTGTGCATGATTTTGGTGCCACTGGCTGTATTTGTGCAGCATGCCGTAGGAGCGCGGGTGCAGGCAAACTGGCCTGTGGTTCTTTATCCGGCACTGGCCATGGCGGCGGCGCTGCCCCGTTGGCGCGGGTGGAAGGTCGCCAGCGGGGTGGGTATTGCCCTTGTGGCTCTGATTGTCATTCAGGCGGTGGCGTCCCCGCTTAAACTTTCTCCGCATTTGGACATGACATTACGCCAGATGGGGGGATGGCCGGATTTTGGCCGGATTGTTGTGGCGCACGTGCCTGCCGACTCTGTTCTGATTGCGGATGAATATGGTCTGGCTGCTGAACTGGCGTTTTATGCCCCTGTAGGCCGCCCGGTTGTGGCGGTTGAACCCCGGTGGAGTCTGTTTACCTTTCCGAAGGCTGCGTGTGGGGAAGGATACCTCATCCGTAGTCGGCGGCGGCATGACATGCCGGATACCGCACTGTTCACAGTGCTTTCACAGGAACAGGATCTTGCGCGGGAACGTGATGGCGCGGTGGGTGAGCGATATGCGCTCTACCACGTGCGGACGCAGTGTGATGCCGCAGGCCATGGCCAGAATGCCGTTTTGCTGCCGTCTCGACACTAAAGAGAAAGAGACGTGCTTTCGTGCCTTGGACAGCCGGACAGAACAGCGATACGGTAATGGATAGTCATCTCATTTGACCCTGAAATTCTAAGGAAAGCGGGCGCGTATGTCATCTCCATTGAATGTTGCTGTCCAGATGGACCCCCTGGAGCATGTTGATATCAACGGAGATTCTACGTTCGCGTTGATGCTGGAGGCGCAGGGGCGCGGCCACAAGCTGTTTGTGTATGAAGTTCCGTCCCTGGCGCTTGGGGAGGGAACAACCTCGCCGGGTGGTGCAACCTCTACCCATGTCAGCGCCTCCCTACGTTCTGTCACGGTGCGGCGGGAGCAGGGTAATCACGCCACGTTTGGCGAGCCTGTTCGTCGGTCCCTGGGGGAGATGGATGTGGTGCTGATGCGGCAGGACCCGCCATTTGATATGGCCTATATCACCGCGACACACCTGCTGGACCACGTGCATGGGATTGGTCCGGGCAAGGCGCTCGTGGTCAATGATCCTCGCTGGGTGCGGGATTCTCCCGAAAAACTGTTGGTAACGCATTTCCCGCACCTCATGCCCCCTACGCTGGTCACATGGGATGTCGGGCAAATCCGGGCTTTTCGTGCGCATTGGCGGGATATCATTGTCAAACCGCTTTTCGGCAATGGTGGCAGCGGCATCTTTCGTATCAAGGAAGATGATCAAAATCTGAACGCTCTGCTGGAAATGCACTTTGCGCGCTCTCGTGAACCGCTGATGATCCAGCGTTACGAACCCGCCGTAAAGCAGGGGGACAAGCGCATTATTCTGGTTGATGGCCTGCCTGTAGGCGCGATTAACCGTGTGCCATCAGGAGATGATCACCGCTCCAACATGCATGTTGGGGGTGTGGCGCGCAAAGTGGCCCTGACAGAGCGAGACAAGGAGATCTGTGCTGCCATCGGGCCGTTCCTGAAGGAACACGGTCTGATTTTTGTGGGCATAGATGTGATTGGTGATTACCTGACGGAAATCAATGTGACTTCTCCTACCGGCCTTCAGGAACTGGAGCGTTTTGATGGCGTCAACGGAGCGGGTGCCATATGGGACTGCATTGAAGCAAAGCTGAAAAAGGGGGCCTGAAAAACGGTTAGGCTTCTTTGACCGGTTCGGATGCTTCCGGCTGTTGAGTGTTGGGCGCTGAAAAAGTCGGCTCCGCTCGGTCGGCAGCCTTGTCATCCAGAGGGGGGAGGACGGTATCTTTGCCGAAGCGGTTGTCGAGCCAGCTAAAAATAGAGTCTCGGAAATAGAAAACGAAAATCGATGACCAGATAATAAGGCTGAGGACGGCAAGCAGGAATTCCAGCATGTCTCTTTTCTTCTAAAACAGTTCCAGGCAGACGGAAGGTAAGGGGACAATGGGCATGGAGACAAGGGCGCTTTTATGGCGCATTTTATTTAAAACAAAGGAAGATGCGTTGTGGCTCTTGAAGAAATTGCCGCCAGCGGGCAGAGAGAAACCATGAGTGACGTTCTCCACAAATGCTCGCCCGGTCAGGGTGAAGATCCGGCTCCGTCGCGCTCAGCGCTGGATGCCGAGGCCGTAAAGGTCGCTTACCGCCGGTGGGCAGGTGTGTATGACACCGTGTTTGGTGGCGTTTCTGGCTTTGGTCGCCGTCGAGCGGTTGAAGCTGTCAATGCCCTGCCCGGTACTGGCGTTCTTGAAGTTGGTGTTGGTACTGGGCTCGCTCTCCCGCACTATCGCAAGGACAAGCATATTACCGGCATTGATCTGTCTGGTGACATGCTGGCCCGTGCGCGTGAACGCGTACAGAAAGAGCATCTGAATAATGTCGATGCCCTTCTGGAAATGGATGCCGAAGAGACAACGTTCGAGGACGACTCCTTCGATATTGCTGTCGCCATGTTTGTGGCGTCCGTTGTGCCGCATCCCCGCAGGCTGCTGCGTGAACTCAAACGGGTGGTCAAACCCGGCGGTCACATCCTGTTTGTAAACCACTTTCTGGCTCCCGGCGGTGTTCGTGGCGCTGTGGAACGTGGTATGGCGCGCGCGTCCCGTTCTTTGGGCTGGCATCCTGATTTTGCCATGGAATCCCTTCTGCCGCCGGAAGATCTGGTGCGGGCGAGAATTCAGCCGGTGCCACCGGCCGGCCTTTTTACCCTCGTCACGCTTGAAAACATCTGATCACACTTCCGTGCTGTCGCCCTTTCTACACAGGGCAGGGGCGATAGGCATGCGGAGCTAAATGGGTCGTTAAGCTACAGGAAAGCCGCTATAGAAGGGGCTCTCAGGGGGGCGTCTCGTCACCCGGAACACATCTGTTAAAGGCGTGGGGTGCGAACATGGCATCTGCTTGTGCGGAACAAGGCCAGAATAAGGGAAATAGCATGCTACGGCAGACTGCATCGGTTGATGGTGTAGGAGCAGGCTATCTGCTGGTTGCTGCTCTGGCAGGTCTGCTTGGAGGCGGTGTTTCTGCATTTCAGCAGCTTGGCATGGTGCCGCATACGGGTTTGTGGGCCGGAATTGAACAGGCTCATGGTGCCCTTATGCTGCTGTTTGTGGTTGTTCCAGCGCTGGTGTGTGGCTTTGGCACTTTGTGGCTGCCACGTGCTCTTCAGCGTGAAGGCACGGTTCTTCCCGGGCTGAATAAGCTTTCTCTGGCCAGTGTCTCAGCCGCAGGCGTGCTGATGGTGGCGTCTCCGTGGCAGACTGAAGCCGCTTTGTTGTGGTGCGTAGGCACCCTGCTGGCAGTGATGGTTGTTCTGGCTACCATTTTTGACAGCCGCGCCGATTCCGCTCCCCGCGCTCCGTTCTCTCCCTTTGTGTGGGGGGAAATGCTGGCGTCTGCCGTGCTTTTGCTTACGGTGCCGGTGTTGGCCGCCGTTCTCAGCCATCAAGTGTGGAGTAGTGCCGCCTTTACGCCTTCTGTGCTGGATGGTTTTGCTGAGCCCATTATGCTGGTCACGCTGCTGGCCGGGTTTGGAATTGTTTTTGAAACAGGCGCAAAGGTTGCCCGTTTTTCTCCTTTTCCTGTTGCCGGGGTCATGAGTGCTTCTGCGGCTGCAGGGAGCATTCTATGGGTTAAAAGCGTTTTTGCGCACGGGCTGGCGGGGGCCGCGACTGTCGCCACCCTGCTGTCTGCCCAGACACTGGTGTTAAGTGCTGCTACTCTGGCTTCCGTATTGCTGGCTGCCTTGTGGATGGCGGGTACGTGGCGCGCAAGCATGACAGTCAAAATCCCCATGCTGTGGGGGCTTGGGTTTCTGGTTGTGGTCTCTACTGGCTGGATCAGCCAATTCATGCAGGGGGATGGTCTGCATTCCGCTCTACAGGTAGGCACACTTTATGCAGTGTTCTGCGGTCTGTATCTCTGGCGTGGAGAAGGGTGTGGCCGCTGGTATCCCACGCCTTTGGCTGCCGTGCAGTTCGGGTTGATGGCAGCAGGTACGGCGTTGGCAGTTCCCGCTCTTCCGGTCGCCTGTCAGATGTGGAGCGGCGGATTGCTCGGTGCTTCCGTGCTCTGTTTCCTGCTGACCATGGGTTTGAGCTTTGTGCAGAACCGTCCGATGGTCGAAAAAATAGCCGGAAAAGATGTTGCCTTTGAGCCTGAAGAAACAATGGTGCGGTCATGAGCGAGACAACAGCTCAGGTTTCTGCTTCTGGGCGGATACGTTTCAAGGCTGACCGTGTTGGCACTACTGCGAAAGACTGGGTGCAGCTCCTCAAACCACGGGTGATATCACTGGTGGTGTTTACAGGGGCTGCTGGCATGGTCATGGCCCCTGGGCATCTTTCGCTATTTGAAGCTGCCGTGGCCATTCTGTGCATCTGCATGGCGTCTGGTGCCGCTGGGGCTATCAATATGTGGTATGACCGCGATATTGATGCCGTGATGCAACGCACCATCACCCGGCCTATTCCCGGTGGGCGTATTCCTGAACAGGAAGCGCTGGCCTATGGCGTTGGCCTGTCCTGCCTGTCAGTCTGCCTCATGTGGATGGCAACCAATGCTTTGGCAGCGGGTATTCTGGCATTCTCCATTTTCTTTTACGCTGTCATTTATACCATGTGGCTTAAGCGCTCTACGCCACAGAATATTGTGATTGGCGGGGCAGCGGGTGCTTTTCCGCCGATGATCGGGTGGGCAGCGGCCACTGGCCATATGGCGGTGCTGCCGATTGTAATGTTTGGTATCGTGTTTTTCTGGACACCCCCGCATTTCTGGTCTCTCTCCCTGTATGCATGCAAGGATTATGGGCGGGCCGGAATTCCCATGCTGCCAGTGGTTAAAGGTGCCCGTCACACCCGCTGGAATATTTTTGTCTACACACTGGTGCTGCTGGCTATCTCTCTTATTCCGTCCATGCTGCATCTGTGTGGTTGGCTTTATACTGCTACGGCATTGGTTCTGGGGCTGGGCTTTGTTCTGTGTGCTATCCGTGTTCTGCGCGAACCGCAGGATGAAAACGGCGTAAGCCTGGCAGGAGATAAAGCGGCCCGTATTTCTTTCCGGTTTTCTCTGGCCTACCTATTCCTGCTGTTTTGCGGGTTGCTGGCAGACCATATGCTGCAAGGGTGGATTTGATGGAAACAACACAAATCACATTGAGCCAGCCTGAACTGGCTGAGAAGCAGCGCAGGCAGAAAGAGCGTCTGAAGGCTATGGTCGGCTTCATGATTCTGATTGCCGGGGTCATGTATGGTCTGACCCTCACTCATCTTTAACAAAACCGCGATCTTGCAAAGACTGGAGAGATCGCTTTTTTCTACCCTCTCAGAATGTCCTGTCTTCTTGAGATATCAGGGAGAGGGTTTTCAGGCTGACGTTCTGGGAGAGCAAAGACTTCGGAAAAGCTTTATATCCGACGTCTTAATTTTTTAAGAATTTCCCATAAAATATTTTGCCAGCTCACGGCGAGGAACTCAGGCTTTTTCTTTTTTAGAAGAGGTTCGGGCGGCATTGAGCACTGTATCCATTTGCACCTTAATGCCTTTTTCCTGAAGCTTCGTAATTTCTGCTTCTAGGTCCGCAACTTTTCGTTTGTTCCAGAAGTGCAGAAAAATGCTGAAGCCAGTGGCGGATACAGCCACAAGCAGGGTGACAATTTCAAGCGCAAGCATGGGGGTGTCCTGCCAAAGGAATGAGGCCGTTAGGGGACGGGACAGAAGAAAAGCTCCCGGTTCACATGATAAGATGTGACCGGGAGGAAAATGCAGGTTTTAGCTGCGTGTCTGCTGAATACCGGAAAGCAGCCAGCGCCCGCCGCGAGACGGACGAGTGAAGGTCCACAATTCGGTTATTGTCACCGGTTCAGTGGAGCTGCCTTCAATAACCTGGCCGGTGGCGTTGGTTGTCAGATCAATTAGGCTGTAGCGCATGGCAACGGTCGCGTAATCCATGCCGCCTTCCTGCCACGCCTCCGCCAGATCGCCCTGAATGAAATGAACATCAGAGACAACATTGCGGGCCCCCTGAGCGGCCAGTGTTGCAAGCTGCTGATTGAAATAAGAGACCATCTCCGGCGTGGCCATCTGCTGCATGGCTGGAATATTCTGCTGGTTCCACGCAGTCTGGATATCCAGCAATGTCTGCTGGAAAGCCTGATAGTCACTGGTGGTAATAGGCAGAGTGCCGGATCTTGCTGCGGGCGTTCCGCCAGCGGAGGGAGGGGGAGAGCTGGTTCCCGGCGTAAAGCCCAGCCCGCCTCCGGCACTACTCGCCGTACGGTTGCCGGAGAACCGCCGTACCAGCCACATGATGATCCACACAACCAGAGCAATCTGGAGCATGAGACCGATCAGCCCGAAAAAGCTGTGAACCCCACCAAAGAATCCATGGCCGGACAGCAGCCCGAAAAGACCTGCGCCCAGCATCCCGCCAGCAAAGCCGGTCAGGAACGGGTGGCGCGGGCGCATGGCCTGATTGAACATACCCTGCTGATAAGGGGCCTGCGCCCCGTATCCCCTTTGCCCGGGTGTGCGCGGCGTAATGGAACGATCCATCGGCGCAGCCCCGTAAGGCGTGGTGCGTGTGGGCGGGGGAGCGCTCCAGGTCCGGCTCCCGCGGCTGCCCATGGAGCCGCCTTGTCCGGGCCGCGCATCAGCATGATAAGCCAGTGGGCCACTGAGCAGGCTCACGGTCATCAAGGCGGCAAGAGCGGAAGAGAGAGTGCGCTTTTTCACGAGGTCTTGTGTCTCCAGACGGTCATCACGCCCCGGCAATACTCAGGGCTTCTACCCTTAATGTGGGGGCGTCGGTGCCAAAACGGAACTGTAAATCGTTCGCTAAAGTAAGGGACGCGAAAATTTCCAGCAGGTTCCCAGCCAGAGTGAACTCGGCTGCGGATTCGGCAACTTGGCCATCACGGATCATGAAGCCGGATGCGCCTCGGCTGTAGTCGCCCGTCAGACCATTGATGGAGGAGCCCATCATTTCAGTAATGAACAGCCCTTCCTTGATATCCGCCATCAACTCTTCTGGGCTGAGCGTGCCGGGACCGAAGGACAGATTGGTGGCAGAAGGGGAAGGCGGGCCAGACGTGCCACGCGCCGCGCGTCCATTGCTTTCCAAGCCAAGATGGCGGGCGCTGCGCGTATCCAGAATCCACGTTTGCAGCACGCCGTCACGCACCAACTCCAGTGGCGCCACTGGCATTGCTTCGCCGTCAAACGGACGAGAGCGCAGCCCACGGTGGCGCGTGGGATCATCCGTTATGGTGACGCCTTCAGCAAACAGACGCTGGCCCAGTTTTTCTTTCAGAAAAGACGTACCACGGGCGATGGAGGAACCATTGATGGCACCAATAAAATGCCCCAGAAAACTGTTGGCCACGCGCGGATGAAACACCACCGGGTAGCGGCCTGTACGGGGACGGACGGGATTAACGCGAGCTACCGCTTTTTCGCCTGCGCTACGGCCCAGAACAGCAGCGTTGTCCAGATCAGCCAGATGCACCGTGCCGTGGTAATCGTAATCGCGCTGCATGGTCTCACCTTTGCCCGCCAGTACGCAGACAGAGGTGGAATGGCGGGTGCGGGCATAAGTGCCTGCAAAATCCTGCGAGGTGACCAGCGCGATGTCCGTGCGCCCCCAGGATGCACTGCTACCAGCGCTGTTGGTCACGCCATTGACGGCCAGAGCAGCTTCTTCCCCCTCACGGGCGCGGGCCAGCAGGGCATTGGCATCTGGCTCGGCCGTATCGGTCAGGTCCAGCGTGTTGGAGGTAAGCGTGCCGGTAAGCGCATGCGGGGCCAGACCGGAAAAACGGTCTTCAGGTAGCACACGGGCCATGGCAAGGGCCTGTTCCACCAAGCCAGCAAACCGGCTGGGATCAAGCGTGGTGGTGGAAACAATGGCAGATTTCCGGCCTGTGAAGACACGCAGGCCCAGATCTGTTGTTTCTGATCGCTCCAGTTCTTCCGTAACCCCGTTACGGACCCCCGCGCCTATGGCGGTGCTGGAGACAAAGACTGCATCGGCAGCATCGGCTCCGGCAGTGCGCGCACGGCGGACAAGATCAGAGATCTTTTCGAGGGTTTGTGCGCTCATGCTGCAAGCTTCTCCGCAATGGTGTTCAGGGGCAGCACATGGCTGACCGGGCCAAGGGCGGCCAAGGTGGGCTGCTGGGTAAAGATACGGCCAGCCACGCGGCAGATATCGGCCGGGGTTACGGCTTCAACCCGTGCCACGGTTTCCGCAACCGGGATGATACGGCCAAAAAGCTGAAGCTGGCGTGCAATCTGCTCACACCGGCTGCCTGTGCTTTCCAGAGACATCAGCAGGGAGGCTTTCAACTGTGCCCGTGCCCGGAGCAATTCATCCTGCCCGACCGAAAGCTGGACCTTGCGGAGTTCTTCCAAGGTTACAGGCACCAACTCGGCACACTGTTTTTCACCCGTGCCCGCGTAAATGCCGAACAGGCCGCCATCAATGAAGGGGGCGCTGAAGGAATAGACGGAATAAACCAGCCCACGTTTTTCCCGGATTTCCTGAAACAGGCGGGAGGACATGCCGCCGCCCAGAACCATGGAAAGTAGCAGTGTGGCGTAATAATCCGGGTCATTATACCCTACGGACGGGAAGCCCAGAACCACATGGGCCTGATCCAGATCCTTTTCCTGACGGAATTCGCCTCCACCATAAAGCGAGGGTGGGGTTGGAATCTGCGATGTCAGCGGCAGGTCTGCAAAATGGCGCTGCACGCGTTCTACAACGTCTTCATGGTGCAGGTTGCCAGCAGCCGCCACCACCATGTTTTCAGCCGTATAATGTGTGCGCATGTAGGACATGAGCGTATCACGGCTCATGGACTGGATCAGATCTTCCGTACCCAGCGTGGGGCGGCCCATGGGCTGGTCAGGGAAGGCTGTGGCCTGAAAATGGTCAAACACCACATCATCCGGCGTATCATTTGCCTGGCCGATTTCCTGAAGGATCACGCCGCGTTCCCGCTCGATCTCAGTCGGATCAAAGGTGGAGTGGGTAAGGATATCACCAATGATATCAACGCCCAGATCCATGTTTTCCTTCAGCAGCTTGACGTAGAAGGCTGTCTGTTCCCGCGCGGTGTAGGCGTTGATATGGCCGCCCACATTTTCAATTTCTTCCGCAATCTGCAGGGCGGAGCGGCTTGTGGTGCCTTTGAACGCCATGTGTTCCAGAAAGTGGGACACACCATTTTCTTCCGCCGTTTCATCGCGCGTGCCGGTGGACACATACGCCCCGAATGAAACGGTTTCTACCCGTTCCATTCGTTCAGTTACAATGGTCAGGCCGGAGGGCAGACGGGTCAGATTGATCGGGTCAGTCATTCTTGTCCTGAAAGGAAAGGCCGCGGGGAGGCGGCCTGAAAAAGAAAGAAATTATGCAGCGTTAGACAGAACAGCGGCGCGCACCGCATCTTTTACGGCATCTGGCGTGGCCGGAACGGTGCGATACCGTTCTTCGCGCGAGAAAAGGTCTTCCAGATGCACGGGCAGGGCGGGATGAATCCCTGTTGCCGCAACCATGGCATCCGGGAATTTGGCCGGGTGAGCGGTTGCCATGGCCACCATAGGAACACCTGGTTCACGGAAGCGTCGGCCTGCGGCAATGCCAATGGCGCTGTGCGGGTCTGCCAGATAGTTGGAACGCTGGTGCAGGGTCCTGATTTCGGTTTCCGTCCCTGCATCGTCAAGGGCCAGACCGGAAAAGAGTTCTCGCGCCGTATTCCATGCTTCAGCCGGGACGTCCATGTGCCCGCTGGTGCGGAAGGTGGTCATGATCCGGGCACAGGCTTCGGCATCACGCCCCAGCAGCTCAAACAGCAGCCGTTCAAAGTTGGAAGAAACCTGAATGTCCATGGAGGGCGAGAGGCTGGGAACAACCTCTTTCATGGTCATGTCATTAGCGTTCAGGAAGCGGGTCAGAATATCGTTGCGGTTGGAGCCTACGCACAGATGGCGCACGGGCAGGCCCATCTTGCGGGCAGTCCATGCGGCCAGAATGTTGCCGAAGTTCCCTGTGGGCACGGCAAAAGAGACTTCCCGTTCCGGCGCGCCGAAGTTCAGGGCGGCATACACATAGTAGGGCACCTGCGCGGCGATACGGGCCCAGTTGATGGAATTGACGGCGGAAAGATGCATGTCCTGCCGGAAAGGTGCATCGGCAAAGCAGGCTTTGACCAGATCCTGACAATCATCAAACGTGCCTTCAACGGCCAGATTGGTGATATTGGCGTCCAGAACGGTGGTCATCTGGCGGCGCTGCACCTCGGAGGTACGACCCTTGGGGTGCAGAATGACCACGGAAAGCCGTTTGCGTCCGCGGCAGGCTTCAATAGCAGCCGACCCGGTATCCCCTGATGTTGCACCCACAATGGTGACGTGGCTGTCACGCTGGGTCAGCACATGTTCAAACAACTGGCCCAGCACCTGCATGGCCATGTCTTTGAAGGCCAGTGTGGGGCCGTGGAACAGTTCCTGCACAAACAGGCCATCTTCCACCTGTGTCAGTGGTACAATGGCGGGGTGGTCAAACCCGGCATAAGCCTGTGCGCACAGGCGGCGCAGGGTGGCTTCATCAATATCGTCCCCCACAAACGGCGCCAGAACACGGGCTGCCAGTTCAGGGTAGGGCAGCCCACGCATGGCCTGCCATTCTGACAGGGAGAACGAGGGCCAGGTTTCCGGTAGATACAGGCCGCCATCTTCGGCCAGACCTGCCAGCAGGACATCGGAAAACGAAAGAGCGGGAGCCTTCCCCCGGGTCGAGATATAGCGCATGCGCGGGTTATACCCTGAATAAAGAGTGGCGCGAAGTAGGCTTCTGCACTGTTTGCGTCACCCTTTTGCGGGCTGGCATGACGCCACACTCTTCCCGACTTCAGGGTAGGGTCGGAACAGAGAGAAGCGCGAGACGGCAGGAGGCGTGAAACCTGCTGCGCTTACGTGGGTGGCGAGGTGGTGGGCAGCGTCAGTTTGTAAACGGTTACCGGCCATTCGACTGAGGATTTCCCGTTCTGGAAGGCTGCCGTGTGGTTCAGTTGGGCGGCAGGAACATACAGATGGCCGGTTGTGTCCAGACCAGGTGTGGCGGGCCATTTCAGGCGTGGGTCGGTTATCAAACGCCGTGGAATACGGCCTATTGTATAGCTGAGAATGCTGCCGGTGCTGATATCTGACCAGTATAGTGTGCCGTCCGGCCCGATGGTCATGCCACCCAGAGACGGCGTTTTATACCACTGCGTCACGCTTTCTTCCATGGCGGCAGGGGTGACATCCGGGTCTGTGAAAATGGTTGTTTCCACTCGGGAGAGGTAGCCACCGGGGGGCTGCACCACAATCCATTTTCCGTCCGGGCTGACGGCGATCATGCTGGAATCAATGGCCAGCAGATTTCCGTTTGCCGTGGTAACCGGGCCATCGGGCGTCACGATGGGGCGTGTCGCGCTGATGGCGGGATGCCGGTCCAGAAAACGGTGGGCGGAGGCGGAGGGAAGGTCAATCACCAGCACACCCGCAACGCCAGAATCGGCCACATAGGCCGTGTTTTCGTGCACGGCCACGCCCGAGAGAACGCTGTCCGTGTGCAGGGCCGAGGCTTCAATGGGTACAACACGCACCACGGTATTCTGTCTGGTATCAATCTGGATCAGTTTGGCCGGGGCAACAGCAGCGGCTTTATGATTGGGCACGCCACTATCCAGCACCCACAAGGTGCCATCTGCCAGAAGGGTCATGCCCGCAATGGAGACAATGCGTTTGCTGGCGTCGCCGTTTTCCGCGTTCCATGTGGCGTCAGGATAAGGCGCAAAACTGCCATCAGCAGAGCGTACGGATAACTGTGGTCCGGTATTGCCTACCCAGATTGGGGCTTCCAGCAGCGCACGGCCATCCGGCAGCATGACCACGGCGTCCCAAACCTGTTTGTCAGATTGCGTGAACGGTTCCAGCGCGGAGGCAGGAAGCTCCGCCACTTTGGGCATATGCACAGCAAGAGCCGGACGTGCCGGCTGCAACAGCGTGAGGCTGACGGTGGCGAGGGCAGCCAGAACGACACGGCCTGCCGTGCGGGATGAGGGCTGAACGGAGCAGAGATCAGGGAGCGCCTTATGGCGTGTCGGCAGAAGCATGGGTGTAGTCTCAGCCTGTTTTGATGTCTCCCACAACCGCATTCTTCGCATGGCGCACGGGAGCACAGCGAAGAAGCGGCTGGAGACGCAGAGACTCAGGCGTCTGGTGCATGATCCAGATAGCGGCGGCGCACATGTGCCAGATAGGCATCCGCGCTGAGAGGGGCACCCGTTGCTGCCCGGATGATCTCCGGCATGGACGCACTGCTGGCGCGGCTGTGGACATTGGTACGCAGCCACTGCATCAGCGGCGCAAAATTACCTTGCGCGATGGCAGGAGCCAAGCTGGCATCCTGCTGATACGCGGCCGTGCGCAACTGTGCGGATGCCAGAGCACCAAGAGCATAACAGGGGAAGTAACCAAACAGCCCCTCGGGCCAGTGGATATCCTGCAAACAACCTCGCCGGTCATCGGGCACACTCAAACCCAGCAGACTGTGGATTCCGTCATTGAAAGCGGCAGGCAGATCACGCAGCGCAAGATCTCCCTTTATCATCGCTTTTTCGAGGTCATAGCGGATGAGAATATGGGCCGGGTACGTTACTTCATCCGCGTCCACCCGGATCAGGCCCGGCTGAACGTGGGTCAGCAGACGGTGCAGATTGTCTGGCTGCCACGCTGGGGTGGTTTCTGCTACCTCAAAAGTCTGACGCAACAGAGGGGCAACCCACTCAACAAACGCGCGGGATCGGCAGACCTGCATTTCAACCATCAGGGACTGGCTTTCGTGCACGGTCATGCCAGCGGCCTGCCCTACAGGCTGCGAGAGCCAGTTCTGCGGCAGGCCCTGTTCATACATGGCGTGCCCGGTTTCATGCAGCACACCCATCATGGCCGGAATGAAGTCTTCTTCTTCATACCGGGTAGTCAGGCGGACATCGTGGGTGGCCCCTCCGCAGAAGGGGTGTGCACTCACGTCCAGCCGCCCACGGGTCATGTCAAACCCAAGCTGCTGCATCAGTCTGCGCCCGAGTGCCTCCTGCCGTGCAATGGGGAACGGGCCTTCAAGGGGAATGCTGGCAGGCAGGGAAGCCTGTTTTTCCAGCACCGCGGCAATCAGGCCGGGCAGTTCCGTGCGCAGGCGGGCAAAAATGGGGTCAATATCTGTCTGCCGCGTGCCGGGATCAAACGAATCCAGCAAGGCATCGTAGGGGGAAAGGCCCAGAGCAGCCCCCTTGGCCTCTCCTACCTGTCGGGTGAGGTTCAGCACTTCGGTCAGATGCGGCAGAAAACCGGCAAAGTCACTGTTCTGCCGGGCTTCGCGCCACGCCATCTCACTCCGTGTTGTGGCTTGGGTGCAGGCTTCCACCAGATCGCCCGGCAGGGCCGTGGCGTGGGTATGAACGCGGCGCATTTCGGCCAGATTGGCGCGTTGCCATGGGTCCTCACCAGCGTCGGCCTCGGCCAGAAGGTCGGCCATTTCCGGTGCTGTCAGGATTTCGTGACGCAATCCTTCCAGAATGGCCAGATTATCCGCACGGCGGTCTGCCGTGCCGTGGGGCATCATCACTTCCTTGTCCCAGCACAGGATGCCAAGGGCATCGCTCAGGGAGGAAAGACGGGCAAAGTGGCGCTCAAGGCTCTGATAGGCTTTATTCATGGGAGCGGATCATAAATCAGGAACCTGTCGGACGGAATGACCTGAACGGGACAAACCGACTAAAAACGCGGCAGGTGTGTTGCGCGCTGCATAGTTACCAAGGAGCCCCACTGCTTATGCCCTTTCGCTCCCAGACCACTACAGAACCCTCCGTTTCTGCTGCTCTGGCGTTGCTGGCGGTGGGCAACGCGGAGAAAGCGGCCGAGATGCTGCGTGGCCTGCTGCGTGACAACAGCGCAGATGCCGAAGCATGGCATGCCATGGCTTGCGTTGCGCGGGCAGGGGGAGAAAACCAGTCTGCCGTTGGGCTTGCTGGCCGGGCTATCCAGATCAGCCCCGAGCCGCATTTTCATATTACTTTGGGGTTGGCGTTGCTGGCGCTGGGGCATCAGGAAGCGGCCCGTGCGGCTGTGCATGTTGCTGTATTGGGCACGCCGCGAGACCCCCGTGCGCATCAGGCCATGGCAGAGGTTCTGGAGGCGCAGGGGCGCGTGGACGATGCCGGGCAGGCTTTGCGCAATGCCTTGCGGCTTCGGCCCCTGGAGGCCGTAAGGCATCTGGAGCTTGCAGCTTTTCTGGCCCGGCATGGGCAGACCGGGGAGGCAGTGAGCGTCTCGGAAAAAGCCGTAGCACTCGCGCCGCAGGATACTTTCACACAAAACCAGCATGCCCTGTTGCTGGAGCGCACGGGCCGCATGGCGGAAGCGGAGCCTTATTTTGCAGCTGTTGCCGCCGCACTACCGCATGATGCTGCTGCACTTGCCAATTACGGGGCTGCTCTCTTCTCCACCGGGGCGTTTGAGACGGCTCGTTCCGTGCTGGAGGAGGCAATTGCGCTCAGGTCAGACTCTGCAGAAACGCGCGGCAATCTGGGGTTGGTGCTTATGGCGCTGGGGGCACTGCCACAGGCCGCGGAAGAACTGAAGGCCGCTCACAAACTGCGGCCCGAGGATGTGCGGTTGGCGGTGAATTACGGCACCGTTCTGGCTGATCTGGGCAGACGCGATGAAGCAGAGGCACTGTTCCGGAACGGTATGGCTTCGGCAGCATCAGAGCAGGATAGGGCGCGGGCGGTGTTCAATCTGGGCACGCTTCTGCTGGCGGAAGGGCGCTTTCATGAAGGGTGGCTGCGTTTTGAAGCGCGCAAGCTGATATTGCCTGCGGGTAGGACGGAAAATCTGCCATCATGGAATGGCCAACCGCAGCAGGCTCCTGTGCTGATTTATGCCGAACAGGGGTTGGGCGATACACTCCAGTTTCTGCGTTATGTCCTCCCGGCTGCCGCGCGTGCTCCCGTCATTCTGGCTGTGCCGGACGGGTTGCAAACTCTGGTGGCCGCAACGGCATATGGGCAACACCCGAAAGTGACAGTGTTGCCCGTTAGAGCAAAAGCGCAGGATCTTGGCGCGATTGCTGCGTGTTCGCTGCTGAGCCTGCCTCATGTGCTGGGGCTTGATGCGCCTCTGCCATGGCAGAATGTGTGCGATCCTGAGATTTGGGCCGACACAGATACCCAGAGCGATGACGAAACACCTTTTAAGGTTGGTCTGTGTTGGTCAGGTAACCCCAATTACCGTTTTGATCGTCGTCGTTCACTTACGCCGGATGTGCTTGCTCCTCTGGCGCACGTGGAAGGGCTGAGTTTTCAGTCTCTCCAGAAACAGGGGGCGCTTCCAGATTTTCCCGTAACGCCTTTGCCGGAGGGAGACATGCTGGTTACGGCCCGCGTGATAGCCGGGCTGGATGTCGTGATTACGGTGGATACGGTTATTGCCCATCTGGCAGGCATGATGGGAAAGCCCGTCTGGTTGCTCAACCGTTTTGGTGGAGACTGGCGATGGGAAAAAGGATCGACCGCGATAGGCGCAGACGGTCAGCCTCATAATCTCTGGTACCCGAGTCTGCGTGTATTCGGGCAATCCGAGCCAGGGGAAGGAGCCTCTCCGTGGCAGCAGCCAGTCGAGGCCGTAACGCAGGCCTTGCGCGCTCTTGTGCGCGAGAGTGCAGGAAGGCGGTTGCTCCGCCAGAAGACGCCCTTATGATAATGGGATGAAACGTTATTCTCCTGAGGGCGCCACCCCCGCCATGGCGCAATGGTTTGCGCTGAAGGCGGAAAATCCTGAAGCCCTGCTGTTTTTTCGCATGGGCGATTTTTACGAACTGTTTTTTGACGATGCGACAGCCGCAGCCGCAGCGCTGGATATCGCGCTGACAGCACGCGGCACCCATGCTGGTGAGCCAATCTCCATGTGCGGTGTGCCGGTTGCAGCGGCTCCCGCCTATCTGGCGCGCCTGATTCGCCGGGGCTTCCGTGTGGCTGTGGCCGAACAGACGGAGGCGCCGCGCAAGGGGAAAGGCGCGGCCAAAGGCCCATTGGCGCGTGCTGTGGTGCGGGTTGTCACCCCCGGCACGTTGACGGAAGATGAACTGCTGGAACCCGGCCGTTCCAATCTGCTGCTGGCGCTGGTGGAAGGTCCGGCCTCCACAGGCCGAGGCCGCAAAGGCAAGGGCGCGGAAAAAGCTCAGAAAGTGCAGGCGGATACGCCGCTTGGGGCTGCGTGGATTGATGTGTCCACAGGTTTGTTTGAAACGGCAAGTGTAACGCAGGCTTCCCTTGCAGGTCTGCTCGGGCGGTTGGACCCGGCAGAAATTCTGGCCCCAGCCGATCTGGCGCTGGGAGATTTTGACGCCTGTCGTGCGCCGGAGGTTCTGGTGCCGGGGGTAGAAGCCGCCCGCCAACGGCTGGCGTCCGCATTTGATGTCGCCAGCGTAGATGCGTTCGGCACATTTTCGGATGAGGAAGCCATGGCCGCCGCCGTGGCCGTGGATTACGTGCAGCGCAGTCAGGCCGGAAAGCTGCCCCGGTTGACGCACCCTACACCGCAGACGGATGGTGGTATTCTGGGTATAGATCCGGCCACCCGCGCCAGCCTTGATCTGCTGCGCGCGCGTGATGGCGGGATGGAACACACGCTGTTCTCCGCAGTGAACCAGACCGTAACAGCCGCAGGTGCGCGGCTGATGGCGGAATGGCTTTCGGCTCCTCTCACCGATGTTGGTCGTATTGCAGCCCGTCAGGACGGTTGGTGCTGGCTGCGGGACTCCGCCAGTTGTCGCACGGCGTTGCGGGATGCCCTGAAAAAAGCGCCGGATGTTGCGCGCGCCTTAGGGCGGCTGTCTCTGGGGCGCGGGCAACCGCGTGATCTTTCTGCCATTCGGGATGCCCTGCACGCGGCGCGGGCAGCCGCAGCAGCTTTGGGTGATGTCTCTCGCCTGCCGCCCTATCTGGCGAAAGCAGCAGCAAGCCTTGGCGGTGCGCAGGAACTGGAGGCCGAACTTGTTCGGGCGTTGGCGGAAGACCTCCCGGCCCGGTTGGATGATGGCGGCGTGATTGCAGCGGGCTATGATGGAGAGCTGGATGGCTACCGTGGTCTGCGTGACAATTCCCGCCGTATCGTGGCCGGATTGCAGACCGAGTATGCGTCCCGCTACGGCGTAGCGAGTCTGAAAATCAAACATCATGCGCAGCTTGGCTATGTGATTGAGGTCCCTGTAGGGGCAAGCAGCCGCATGAAAGACCGGGACGATCTGATGTTCCGGCAAGGCACGGCCAGCAATGCCCGTTTCTCCACGGAAGAACTGGCTGGGCTGGATGCCCGTATTGCCGAAGCTGCCGAGCGGGCTGCGGCACGTGAAAAGGCGGTTTTCAATGCGTTGGTAGAGGCCATTCTGGTGGAGCAGACCCTGCCGGTTCTGGCCAAGGCACTGGCTGTTCTGGATGTGATGCAGTCCTGCGCCATGCTGACGGCTGGCGGAAGCTGGTGCCGCCCCGATGTGACAGATGATACCGCGTTTGATCTTCAGGCCTGCCGCCATCCGGTTGTGGAATCCGCCCTGCCTAAAGGCACGCGGTTTACGCCCAACGGCTGTGATCTTTCTCCCAATCGGCGTGTAATGTTGCTTACCGGGCCGAATATGGCTGGTAAATCCACCTTTTTGCGGCAGACAGCCCTTGCCGTCATTCTGGCGCAGGGCGGTTTTCCGGTGGCGGCGGAAAAAGCCACCATCGGCGTGGTCGACCAGCTTTTTTCTCGTGTTGGGGCATCGGATGATCTGGCACGGGGCCGCTCCACCTTTATGGTGGAAATGACAGAAACCGCCGCCATTCTGAATCAGGCGGGGCCACGGTCACTGGTGGTAGTGGATGAAATTGGGCGTGGCACTGCCACGCTAGATGGACTGGCCATTGCATGGGCGGTGCTGGAGGCTCTGCATTCAACAGTGCGCTGCCGTGCAATTTTTGCAACGCATTTCCACGAACTGGCCGATCTTGTGGATACCCTGCCACGTTTGGCTCCGCACACCATGGCGGTGCGGGAATGGCGCGGGCAGATCGTTTTTCTGCACGAAGTCCTTGTGGGATCAGCAAAAAAAAGCTGGGGTGTGCATGTGGCGCGGTTGGCAGGTGTGCCTGCATCCGTTGTGGACCGTGCTGGACGACTGCTGAAGGAACTGGAACGCGAGCATGCCACAGGCCCCAAACCGCTACCCTTGTTCGACACGCAGAAGATATTACCGCATGAAGAAGAAAATACGTTAAGAAAGCGTTTGTCAGAGGTAGATCCGGATACCCTTACACCGCGTGCGGCGCTAGATATTCTGTACGAGCTTCATAAACAGGCCGTTCAGGAAGAAGGCAGTCCCGTTCAGGGGTAATTCGGACTTCCATAAAAAAGACTGTCCTCAGGAGCAGAATCCGACCGCAATGTCGACTTCCCCCGCACCAGCTGCCTTCGGGCAGCCCGATGTCACCGCACTCGCTCTCCTGACCCCGGAGGGGCTGGCGGCTTGCCTTGCCCGGGAATTGAGGGACGCCACACCAGACGACGCGGCTATTCCACCGCGTGATGAAGCCGTTGCCATTTTTCGTCGGCATCTGGGGCGCTATCAGGCGGATGTCCGCAGCCGGTTTGAGCAGCATGTGCTCAAGGGCACAGGGGCGGCCAAGCTGATTGCCGCGTTTACGGATGTGATGCTCCGCAGCATTGTCGATCTGGCTTTGCGGGCCACAGGGCAAGCGAATGGGGCTGAAGAAAAAGAAGCGGATCATCGTCCGGCGGGCCGCCTAGTTGTAGCGGCCACCGGGGGGTATGGACGCGGACTTCTTGCCCCGTTCAGCGACATTGATCTTCTGTTTCTGACAGAAGAAGATAATGTGGAAGCTGCCCACCGGCTGGTGGAATATGTTCTCTATTTTTTGTGGGATCTGGGCGTAAAAGTCGGGCACGCCACGCGCACCATCAGCGAATGCATTGAAGAAGCGCGCAAGGACACTACGGTGCGTACCGCCTTGCTGGATGCGCGCCTGCTGGCGGGTGATGCGGCGCTCTTTGCCATGTTTGAAGCCCGCTACATTGTCGCGTGCGTGGAAGCCGGACCGGCAGGTTTTATTCAGGATAAACGGCGTGAGCGGCTGGAACGACACCGCCGGTTTGGAGACAGCCCCTATCTGGTCGAGCCCAATATCAAGGAAGGGCGCGGCGGCCTGCGGGATCTGCAAACGCTGTACTGGATGTGCCGCAACACGTTTGGCACGCGCCATGTGACAGACCTGCTGGCCCAGGACTTTATCTGGATGGGGATTCTGACCGAGCAGGAAGCCGCCCGTGCGCGTCGCTCGTGGGATTTCCTGTGGACGGTGCGGTTGCATCTTCACTATGTGGCCGGTCGTGCGGAAGAGCGGCTGACCTTTGACATGCAACCCGTTATCGGCGCGCGCATGGGCTATACGCGCCATGGCCGCCAGAACGGCGTTGAGCGCTTCATGCGCCATTACTTCCTGACTGCGCGTGAAGTCATGCGGCTGACCCATGTGCTTGAACCAGCCGTGCTGCGGCAGGCACAGGGGCCGGTTGCCACGGCTGCCAAGCCGGATGAGGCCATGCGGGAAGCAGGCTTTACGTTGCTGGATGGGCAGATTCTGCCCGAACGGGGCATCTCGTTCGATCAGGAACCCATCAGAATGATGCAGTTGCTTGACTGGGCACGCCTGAGGCGCAGACCGCTGCATCCTCTGGCCCGGCATCAGTTGATCCGCTGGGAGCGCCGGGCTGTTGCGTTGCGTGATGACCCGGAAGCAGCGCGTATTTTTCTGGATTTGCTGTGCGGGGAGACGCCTTCTCCAGAGCTACCGCGCCGTCGCAAGGAGGCGGTCGTTCCAGAAAGTGAAACCGGGGCCATCCCGGTTCCGTCTTATGAGCAACCCACACCACCCGGTCACGCCCATTGGCTACATATCCTTAATGAAACCGGTATTTTTGGTCGTCTTATCCCAGATTGGGCCCGTATTGTGGGCCAGATGCAGTTTGATACCTATCATGTGTTTACCGTGGATGAGCACACGATAGAGGCCGTCCGCATCATGGATGAAGTGGCCTCAGGCCGCATGGCGGACGAAATTCCGGTTGCGTATGAGTTGGTAAAGGGGCTGCATTCCCGCCGGGCGCTGTATATGGCCGTGCTGCTGCATGACATTGCCAAGGGCCGGGGCGGCGATCATTCGGAGATTGGTTCGGAAATAGCCGCCGATCTTTGCCCTCGGCTGGGGATGTCTGGCGAGGAAACGGAAACGGTTTCCTGGCTTGTGCTGCATCATCTGCTGCTGAGCCATACTGCGTTCCAGCGCGATATTGATGACCCCAAAACCATTCTGGACGTTGCGGATATCGTGCAGTCACCGGAACGGCTGCGCCTGCTGTTGCTGCTGACCATTGTAGATATGCGCGCCGTCAGTTCCCGTGTGTGGAATGCGTGGAAAGCCACGCTACTGCGGGAGCTTTATGTGCGTGTGGCGGAAGTGCTGGCGGGTGGGCTGGCCACAACCGAGCGCGATGTGCGTGTACGCCATGCCAAGGAAATAACGGCTGAAATTCTGGCCGAAGACGGTGTGCCGGAAAGCGACATCAACCGCTTTCTTGATCTGGGCTATGCCGGTTACTGGCTCTCCTTTGATCATGAGACACACAAACGCCATGCCCGTCTGATCCGCGAGGCTGATGCCAAGGATGCGCCGCTGACGGTTGAGGTGCTGCCTCTGCCTGCGCGCGGAGTGACGGAAGTGACCGTCTATACCATCGACGTTCCCGGCCTGTTTTCAAAAATTGCTGGGGCATTGGCGTTGGCCGGCGCGTCCATTGTGGATGCGCGTATTCATACCATGATGCACGGCATGGCACTGGATACCTTCTGGATTCAGGATACGGCAGGCAGCGCGTATGAGGAAACGCATCGGCTTGCGCGTCTGTCTTCCCTTATTGAACAGGCCTTGAGCGGTCAGCTTGATATCGGGACGGAAATTGCGCGGGCCGGGTTTGGCCATATGCCGCTGCGGATGCGGGCCATCCACGTGCCGCCGCGTGTGGTGATCGATAACGGGGCATCCAATACGTACACCGTGATCGAGATTAACGGGCGGGACCGCCCCGGCCTGCTGCATGACGTTACAGCGGCCATGAGCGAGGAAAACCTTCAGATCGCCTCAGCCCATATTACCACTTATGGCGTGCGGGCTGTTGACGTTTTCTATGTGAAAGATCTGTTCGGGCTCAAAATTACAGACAAGAAGCGGCTGGACGAAATCCGTGACCGTTTGCTGTCCTGCATGAAAGCAGCCGAAGCAGAAGCCAAGGCGCTGCTGGACGCGCGCCTGTCTGCCTGAGCGGTGGCATAAGACTGTATGAAAAAGGGCAGTAGCACCCGGATGAGTGCTCTGCCCTTTTTCTTGAGGTCTGTCTGCCGTTTCAGGCAGGTACTGTGACATGCTCCTTGCCCGGACTCGCCGGGGAGAGGCCACGCGCCAGCCCGTTCTGCAAGGCACGGCCCTCGGCGGAGTGTGGGTCAATCAGCCCATGGCGTAGGAAGAGATCAATCAGCACGAGGTTCACGTTGAATTTGAACTCGTCGGTGTCCCGCACCAGTGCCAGCACGTCTTCCAGCTTCATCAGGCTGAAGGATTCCACTTCTCCGTCAGCTGCAACGGGCTCAAAGCTTTCCGGCAGAAACAGATCATAGCAATACAGGATATCGCGCCGCAGCCCTTCAGGGCGGTTGAGAGCGTAGAGAATCCGCCCCACTTCCTTGGCGTGTGCGGCCAGTTCCGGGCCAATGCTCGCTTCTTCAGCCGCTTCTTTCAGCAAAGCCTCAGCAGGGGAATGGCCCGCTGGTACCCCGCCTGCCACCAGATGGTCCAGCTTGCCGGGGTCCAAGCGCTTGTTGCGGGCGCGGCGGCCTGTCCACAGATAAAGTCCGTCCGATTTGCGGACCAGCCCGTTCATATGCACGCCGATTGCCACCAAACCGAACAGTGGCAGGGCCCCCCGGTCAATACGGGCAATCACAGGCTGGTCCAGATCAGTCATCACATCAAACAGTTCATGATGTGATCGGTAAAACCCTTCCTGAGCCAGTTTTTCCCCCAGCGCTTCCAGTTCCGCCGGGTTGGCAAGGGCAAATCCCTTGGCGCGGGAGCCGAGACCTTCCTGCTCAAGCCGATCGGCGATGGCCGGGTCAATCCAGCCAGCCGGTTTGCCACCAAGCGAGAAAGGAAAACGGTCTCCAGGCACGACGGCGGTGTTGCACAGCCTGAGATGACGAAGAAAAGGCATATCGTCGGACGGCATTCAGAATCCTGTCGTGCTGGTGAAGAAAAAAGAGGATTACGCAACTTTATATCTGGTCTGCGCGCGGCAGTGGCAAGGTGCAGCGGGGTTGCAAAATACGGAAGGCATGTCACATCCGGCTTATGTCACCTCGTCAACGTCGTATTTCCGGGCCGCCAGAACAGTCGGCTTCCGTCACGCTCTCTCGTCTCTTGCCGTATCTCTGGCCCCGTGAAAACCGGAGCCTGCGGTGGCGCGTCATTCTGGTCCTGCTGGTCATGGTGGGGGGGGAACTGGCGACCCTTGCCGTGCCTCTGGCCTACAGCAAGGTGGTGGACCGGCTTTCCCATCCGCAGAGTCTGGCCTTGGCGCCTGTTGCCCTGATTATCGGATACGGGCTGGTCAGGCTGGTTTCGGCCGCCCTGACCAACCTGCGCGATTCCCTTTTTGCCCCTGTGCGCTTCCGCGTGGCACGGCAGGCCGCCTTCCGCAGCTTTGAGCATATGCACAAGCTCTCCCTGCGCTTCCATCTTGACCGCCGCACCGGTGGCGTGACCCGTGCCATTGAACGCGGCACGGAAGGGGTGGAAACCCTGTTGCGCATGGGCATGTCTCTTTCCCCCACCATCTTGCAGGCCCTGTTGGTGGCTGTGGTGATCTGGCGGGTGTTTGACTGGCGCTATGTGGTGCTGATCGGGGTGATGATCGCCGCTTATATCGGCTTTACGGTGAAGTTCACCGCATGGCGTCTGGGCATCCGCCGCGAGATGAACGAAACGAATAGTGAAGCAACCGGCAAAGCGCTGGACAGCCTGCTGAATTATGAAACCGTCAAGTATTTTGGCAACGAGGCCCATGAGGCAAAACGGTATGATAATGCACAGGCCCGTTATGAGCAGGCGGCCCGCAAGACCCAGTATTCCCTTGGCCTACTGAACTTTGGGCAGGCCGCCATTATTGCGGTTGCTCTCACGCTTATCATGCTGCTGGCCGGACGGGATGTGGAAGCCGGGCGAATCAGCGTGGGGCAGTTCGTGATGGTGAACACCTATCTGCTGCAGCTTTATGGGCCACTGAATTTTCTGGGGTCTGTCTATTCAGCCATACGCACCGCCATGGTTGATCTGGAGCACATGTTTGGGCTGGTGGAAGAAGATGTGGAGGTCGCTGATCCTCTTCATCCGCTGCCCATTGCCGCGCACCTTCAGGATTCGGACGCCGCGGAAGTGGAATTCCGGGATGTGCGTTTTGGATACGGCCCAGAACGCGAGATTTTGCATGGGGTCAGCTTTGTTGCCCAACCTGGCAAGAAACTGGCGATTGTGGGTTCCACAGGGGCTGGCAAATCAACCATCAGCCGCTTGCTGTTCCGGTTTTATGATGTCTGGTCCGGCGCGGTGATGGTGGACGGTCATGATGTCCGGGCCTACCGGCAGGCGGATCTGCGTGCGGCCATTGGGGTGGTGCCGCAGGATACCGTCCTGTTTAACGAGACCATAGGCTACAACATTGCCTATGGTCGCCTTGATGCAAGCCCGAGCGCGGTGGAGCAGGCAGCACGGCTGGCCCAGATTCACGATTTCATCATGTCCCTGCCTGAGGGGTATAATACGCAGGTGGGCGAGCGTGGGTTGAAGCTTTCTGGCGGTGAAAAGCAGCGCGTGGCCATTGCCCGAACGATTTTGAAAGACCCACGCGTTCTTGTGCTTGACGAGGCCACAAGCGCGTTGGACACACATACCGAACAGGAGATTCAGGTTGCTCTGAAAACCGTCTCCGCACGGCGCACCACACTTGTGATTGCTCACCGACTGTCCACCATTGTGGACGCGGATGAGATTCTGGTGATGGGGCAGGGGCGTGTGCTTGAACGTGGCACGCATGAGGCCCTGCTTGCCGCAGGAGGGCACTATGCAGCCATGTGGGCTGCTCAGGGTGCGGAAGGTGTTACAGAGCGTCTGGCAGAGGCTGTGTCCCGCTAGGGGGACGGCCCGCATGGAGACGAATCGCAAGGCGGCGGGAAGGCTCGGCGTATCCTTGCTAGGAAAGAAAAGGACGAAGATTTCATGACGGATACGGCAGGAAATACACCCGCGTCTGGCACTACTCCCGAAGTGCCTGATGATCTGGCCCGGTGCGCTGTGGTCATTGAAAGTGCGGTTGAGCACCTGATCAAGGAAAAGCAGCCCCCGCTGGCTATTGCCTCAGCCTTGCTGGGCGGTTCGCTGGGTTTGCTTGCGCGCAGCATGGACAAGGATACCATTCTGCGCATTCTTGATTCAGCCGCTCAGAGTGTGCGCTCAGGGGATGTTCATGCTTCCATGGCCGGAGAAAACGGCCCTGAAAGCGAGAAAGCCTGAGGTCAACCCTTGACGGAAGGCCGTGGCTCAGCCATAAGCCGCGCCAATCCTGAATGTGGTCGCCGGGCAAAATCTGTCTCGGCCCTCTGTTTCTATTAGACAAGGATGAGACAATGTCCCGTCGCTGCCAGATTACCGGCAAAGGCGTGCTGACCGGCAATAACGTCAGCCATGCCAACAACAAATCCCGTCGTCGCTTCCTGCCTAACCTGCAGGAAGCGTCCCTGACCTCTGAAACGCTGGGCACTGCTGTGCGTATGCGTGTCAGCACCCGCGGCCTGCGCACCATTGAGCACAATGGTGGCCTTGACGCCTTCCTGACCAGCACGCCTAACCGCAAGCTGCCGGAAGAAGCACAGGTGATCAAACGCCGTGTGCTGCGCGTTCAGGCTAAAAAGCAGGCTGCTGCTGGCGCCTGATTCAGGGGTTCTGCCTAATTCTGCAGTTTCCGGACCTGTCATGATCTGACCGGCCCGGTTTCTGTGGTTCAGGCGTCTGGCAGGGTGTCAGCGCCTTACGTCTATCGGCCGGTTTCCGGCAGCCGGGCTATCTGGGTTTCTCAGGTGCCAGCACGGTGTTCGGCGGCCACAGGCGCGAAGGAAATTCCATCGCGCCTGACCTGTTTTCTGGAGGTTTTCGTGTCCGCCAAATCCGAACTGTCAAAGATCCGCAATATCGGGATCACCGCGCATATTGACGCGGGCAAGACAACCACGACTGAACGTATCCTTTACTACACCGGCGTGTCTCACAAAATTGGTGAAGTGCACGAAGGCAACACCACCACTGACTACATGGCCCAGGAACGTGAACGCGGTATCACGATTACCTCCGCTGCCGTGACCTGTGTGTGGAACGACCACCGCATCAACATCATCGATACCCCCGGACACATCGACTTCAACATCGAAGTGAACCGTTCGCTGCGCGTGCTCGATGGTGCCGTGTTCATCATTGAAGGTGTGGCCGGTGTTCAGCCGCAGTCTGAAACCAACTGGCGTCTGGCTGACCGCTACAAGGTGCCGCGCATCATCTTCATCAACAAGCTGGACCGTACCGGTGCAGACTTCTACCGTGCATTCGACACGCTGAAAGAAAAGCTGGATATCGTTGCTATCCCGCTGCAGCTGCCGATTGGTGCGGAAGACCAGTTCCTCGGCGTGGTGGACCTTGTTGAAATGAAGGCCATCGTCTGGGAAGGCGGTGAACTGGGCGCGAAGTTCCATGATGAGGAAATTCCGGCTGATCTGAAGGAAAAGGCTGCTGAAGCCCGCCAGAACCTGCTCGACACCGCTCTGGCTGTCGATGACAAGGCTATGGAAGAGTACTTTGAAAACGGCGATGTTTCTGTTGAAACGCTGAAGCGCTGCATCAAGAAGGGTGCCATCTCCGGCGAATTCCGTCCGGTTCTGTGTGGCACGGCCTTCAAGAACAAGGGCGTTCAGCCGCTTCTTGACGCCATTATCGATTACCTGCCGGCTCCTGATGATGTTGAAGGCATTCGTTGCGCTCCGCCGGAAGGTGAAGAAGAAAACGAAAACGCCCAGCCCATCATCCCGGTTGACCCCGATGGCAAGTTTGCTGGTCTTGCGTTCAAGATCATCAACGACAAATACGGCACGCTGACCTTTGTGCGCGTCTATCGTGGCGTTCTGAAAACGGGTGATACCGTGCTGAACACCACCAAAGGCCACAAGGAACGTATTGGCCGTATCTATCAGATGCATGCTGACAAGCGTGAAGAACTGACTGAAGTTCACGCTGGTGATATTGCTGCGTTTGTTGGCCTGAAAGACAGCCAGACGGGTGATACGCTGGCTGATCCGGCTGATCCGGTTATCCTTGAACGCATGACCTTCCCGGTTCCGGTTATCGACATCTCTGTTGAACCGAAAACGAAGGACGCCGTGGAAAAGATGACACTGGCCCTGCAGAAGCTGGCTGGTGAAGATCCTTCCCTGCAGTTGAAGACCGATCAGGAAACGGGTCAAACCATTCTGTCTGGTATGGGTGAACTGCACCTCGACATCATCATCGACCGTCTGCGTCGTGAATATGGTGTGGATGCAAACGTTGGTGCGCCGCAGGTGGCGTATCGTGAAACCATCACCAAGCCGCATACTGAAACCTACACCCACAAGAAGCAGTCTGGTGGTTCCGGTCAGTTCGCTGAAGTGAAGATTGCTTTCGAACCGCTTGAACGGAACGAAGACATCCAGTTTGAAAACAAGGTTGTCGGCGGCACCGTGCCGAAGGAATATATTCCTGCGGTTGAAAAAGGTATTCGCGTTCAGTCTTCCACGGGTGTTCTGGCAGGCTTCCAGACGGTGGACTTCAAGTTCACGCTGCTTGACGGTAAGTACCATGACGTTGACTCGTCCGCTCTGGCGTTCGAAATCGCGGCAAAGGCTTGCTTCCGTGAAGGCATGAAGCATGCTGGTCCGGTTATCCTTGAACCGATCATGGATGTGGAAGTGACCACCCCGAACGATCACGTTGGTGACGTGGTGGGTGATATCAACCGTCGTCGTGGCATGATCCAGAGCCAGGAAACCTCCGGTTCCACGGTTATGGTGCGTGCTCATGTGCCGCTGAAGGAAATGTTCGGTTACATTTCTCACCTGCGTTCCATGACCAAGGGCCGTGCGTCCTTCACCATGCAGTTCCATCACTACGATCCCGTGCCGCGCAACGTGGCAGAAGAAATCATGGCTCAGTCCAAGTAATCTTCTTTCTGGTGACAGAGTTTCAGAAAAGCCGCTCCATTTGGAGCGGCTTTTTTTGTATCTGCATTACCTGTTGTTTCTTTTCCATTGTCAGAACAGGATGTTCCTGGTTGTGAGAGTCTTCGCTCCTCAAAAAATCCTTTTCCTATTTGCGTGGCTTAGCGTCCTGTTGGTGTTAGTCCTTTATGCCGGGCTGACCCCTCTGGCCCGCTGGCAGGGGGATGAATACGGTCTTGGAGTAATGCTGCGTGAGCAGGGGTTGGCCGGGGTGCTTGGGCGGATCACATCCTGGAGCCCCAGGCCGATAGGGGAGATGGTAAGCGCCAGTTACCTCTGGCTGGCAGACTGGCATGGCGCTCCTCTTGTCGCTCCGTTTCTGCTGGCTGTGTGGGGTGGGGCAGTGGCTCTTCTCTGGTGGGTGGGAAGAGTAAGCCATCAGGCAAAAGCCGGACTTCTGGCCTGCGTTCTACTCGCTGTTTCTTTGCTGCTCTGCGGGCAGGCAGAAATGTTTTACTGGCCCATGGGAGCCGCCAGCTATGTGCCATGCTGGGCCACATTGGCGGCGGCAAGTATCCTGCACAGGGGCGATGCCACCAGACACCGTTGGGTCATGGTGTTTGTATTGGTGGTTGCTGCATGGAGTCAGGAGGCCGGGGCCTTGACCGTGCTGATTTATACCATGGCTTGCATGGTGCTGTACGGAGTGCGCACGTCCCGTTATGGACGGGCCATGTGTTTCCCATTTCTGGCGGCTGCGTTTGTCGTTTTGGTGAATGCAACGCATCGGCTGGGCACCAAAAGCGAAGTGTTTGATCCAGCCAGTGGCCTGGGGGGGCACTGGATGCCCAGCATGCTGAAAGCAACGCGCAGTTTCCTGTTCGAAATCCTGCACATTCCCGGCTTGTCTTTGTGGGTGTCTCTTGCAGTGATCGTTTTTCTGCTGATTTTTATGCTGGGCCAAAACCGGGAGGTTCCTCGGAATCGCGCCTGCTGGTTGTGGATCGGTGCCCTGTTGGGCGGAGCCTATAGCACCATTGTGCTCGGCTATTATGAGTTCGGTACATTATGCTGCACTCGCCACAACAACCTGCGTGAGGCCGCCTATTTTCTGGCTCTTGTAACATTGGGCGGTGTAACGGTTTCCAGCCGTATGCGTGCCGTTACGTATGGAGCGTTGATTGCTGCTCTTGCCTGCCTGCTGGCTTACAGGCTGCCTGACATCAGGGCGGATTGGCAGATGCGGCAGCAGGTCATCGCAGATCGGGCAGATACATGGCAGTCCGGACATGGGGCAGGTCAGGCAATGACCCTCTACATGCCGCCAACAGGCCATGTGACCAATTCAGATTCTCTCATGACAGGGGAGTTTGATTTGAACACGGCACCTTGGTGGGTTGAGGGAATCCTGCATTATTTCGATAAACAGCATCTGACCTTAGTGTGGCGCTAAGACACCAGTTTGAGATGTGCTTCTTGATGATCTGATAGAGGATCTAAAAAACCTTCTTTTTTCGATCACATCACACTCATAACCCGTTGATAATTGCAAAAGGCAGAAAGTCTGGAGAGAGGTTTTTCAAAACCTTCATTTGATGCTTCGTTCCTGAAAGTATTTGCTTTTCTGCCCATGTGAATAGGATTTAGGAAACGCCTTTTGCTGCCCTCAAAGGTAGGGGCTCGCTCTTCTGTCGTTTGTGTGGAACCGACAATCAAGAACTTAAGAGGCTGTTTCAACGGTCTAAGGGTGAGAGCAGATCTGGCACCGTAGAGCTTAAAAAGCGGCTCCGCGATCACGGTCCGGCGTTAGTGGGTCAAAAAGACATCGTGTTCAGGTGTCAAAAGGGGTACCAATTTCAACGTCGATGTTTTGAAGCTCCCTTTAACACACTCTGGAACTGTCTCGTTTCTGACACTCACATGCAGATCTTGTGAAAGAGTGTTACAGGGGAAGTTGTTTTTATTAGTGGTTAAGGAAGCTCCCGCACTTTCTGGGTCACCCCCTGTTCAGCAGAAGGAATGACCCAGCATACAAAGTGGTTTGTCTATTTCTTGAGCTTTGCCTCCCATGCTGCCCGTACTTCCGCAGGTGTCATGTGTTTCTGCCCTGTTTTCTTGTTCTGGCTGGAGGCTGCTTTCTTGTCGTCAACCGTGCGGGTTTTGGTGGAAGAAGGTACCTTTTGTTTCCCCGCCGAACCACGGGCATGGGAAAGGGCTCCGGGAGCAATGCCGGCAGCGGGATTAGTATTTACTTCCTGAACAGCGCGGCTGCACAGAGATTTGTCGCCTACGCCAATCTGAATGGTTGGAAGCAAGGCAAGCGGGGGAAAGACAAATCCAAGTCCGGTCGCTGCGGCGGCGCGGCCAAGAATTTCAGCGCCGGGAAGAACAGTGGGGGATTTAATAGGGCCGGTAATATGAAAGGCGCCGGGTAGGGACGCGATTGTCGGCTTCTGTGAGCGCGTGGTCAGGGCGTAATCCAGCTTGTTCGTGCGGAAATTGATGGTGCCTTTGCCAAGTGTGCGGGCTTCTCCGGTTTCAAGCAGCAGGGTATTGGTTGAAACAATGCCGTTCCTGAGCGGCATATCCGCAATAAAGCAGCGGATATCTGTATGGGACGGCAAGCCCAGTGCGCTGAGAACGGCGTTCGCTAGTTGCAGGCCCAGCACATTGGGCAGGATGGCGGTAATATCTCCCCCCTGATCCAGAACCAGCGTAAGGCCGCCATTGCCGGCCGCCATCAGCGAGGCAATGGAATTGCCCTTTGCCTTGAGGGTCATATGGCCGCCAATAATACCCTGTGCTTTTGAATCGGCGGTGGCCTGCATGATGCGCGAAAGGTCAATGCGGGCAAAATCAATCCGCGCCGTGGTATCAAACAGCTTGCCGTCTGGTTTCAGCGTAGCGGAACTGGCCAGAGTGCCCTGCCCAACCGCAAAATTCAGGCGTTTCAGATCAATGGCGCCATCAGTAACAAAAAATTCGGCGTCAATATTATCAAGCGGCACTTTCTGATTTTCGATATGCGCTCCACGATAGGTGACGTGTGCGTTCACGGCATTCAGTTTAGGAATATTGATGGGGGTATCAGGCAGCACCGTATTGCTTTTGGCTTCCGCTTTTTCTTCGGCCTTTGTCTTGTTTGGCTTCGCGCCAATAAAGCCACCCAGATCAACAAGGTTCACTTGTTTGGAATGGAGGTTTGCCTGCACAGACATGGGCTTTTCATGAGGGTTGACCTCAATGGTGCCTCCAATGTCACTGGTGCCCATCTTGCCTTCAAAATCCTTGAAAACAATATGATCGCGGGCATAGTTCAGGGTGCCAGCAATGCTGTAGGCCGGGGTGCGGGGAATGGGCACGCCGGTCAGCGGATACAGTAAGGACATATCTGGCCCGGCAAAATGCAGTTTAAGCCGAGCCCCGCCGAGTGTGAGTGGGTGAACAACGTCCCCTTTCAGGGTAGCCGTCGTGGGGCCATTTTGTACAAACAGATCAACCGGATAAGGCTCTTTATCCGCAACAAAGGAAAGAACCGTTCCGCCTACAAAACGCGCCGTAATAGGCTGCTGAGCGTAACGTCCTTTGGCGGTGAGGCGCAGTGAGCCGCGGTTATTGCCCTCTGGCCGCGTGGTTTCCACTCCCATCTGCATGTCAGCCTGTAAGGGATCATGCCGAACATGCAACGCACCATTGGTAATGCGTAACTCCCCAATATCAGGGAGGCTACTGGCTTGATCCGTCTTCTTCTCGTTTGCCGGCGCGGGTTTGCCATCTTCAGTGAAGGTATAATTGTTTTCGCCGTTCTTGCGGGCGAGAATGTCTGCCTTGGGGTCTGTAAGGGCTATGAGGGGGATATGAAGTGCGCGATGCCACAGGTAGGACCAGACATCAACTGAAACGGCAAGTTCCTTGGACTCAGCAAACAGATTTTTTTCCTGAGCAAAGGTCTTTGGTTGCTCAATCTTGAGGTTTTCCACCCGAATGGTCGTGACGCGCCCGAGCGCAACATGCAGATGCTCAATGGTGGTCTTGCGATGAAGGATTGCACTGGCACGGGAATTGACCAATGGGACAAACCAGTCCCAAGACCAGAATATAATCAGTAGAATAATGGCCAGCAGGAAGGAGCCTAACCCTATCAGCACTGGATGCGATTTTGCGCGTGTCTGAGGGGGTGTTTCAGTCATAGTGGAGGCTCCTTGCAGGCGTGAAGCGAGAAAAAGATAAAAAATCAAAATATTCGAGGGATAAGGAGGTTTATCCCGGCGTTGCATCTATATGACAAGGCAAACGCTACGTTTGGCTGAGGGGTTCCGGTTGCTGACTCGTGTGGCGCGTTATGGATGCCAGAGAACGGTGGCAGGTAAGGTGTCTTTATAAAAAAGACACTGGCCCTGCTTGTGGAAGGTCGCTTAATCTTGAGCAGGAGAGCCTGTCGGCAGGAGAGGTAGAAAGTGGCGGAAAAAACAGAGCGGCCTGCATCCCAGTCAGGAGAAAACCAGCACGGGCAATCCCTTGCAGTCGTGGGCGGAGCAGCGGAAAGAAAGGGCGATTTCCGCCTTTTTGACCGCAGACAGGCATTGCGGCGTCTTTTGACGACAAGCCTGGGTGCGGCGGGAGTAATGGCAGCGCAGCGCGCGTATGCGCAGCAAATGTCTCTTCCATTGGCATCGTCTTCTCCAGATAGATTGCCTCCCATTAATGGTGTGTATGATTGGCATGCGCTGCCCCCCACGCCCACCCCACTGGAGAACGAGGCTGGTGGGCAGCAGGTGGATACAGGGTTTGTGCCCGGGCAGGGGCGTGCCCAGATCTATTTTGTCTCTGCCGGGCAAGGTGTTCCGGTGATCCTGCTGCATGATGGTCTGGCCAATTCTGACTACATGAGTGATCTTGCCCGCTCTCTGTTGCGGGCGCGGTGCCGCGTGGTGGTGATGGATGCACGGGGCCACGGCCGTAGTACCATGGGAACACTGCCATTAAGTTATGATCTTTTGGCCGATGATGTGGTCACGTTAATGGCCTATCTCCGGCTTCGGAACGCCGCCTTTGTGGGGTGGGGAGATGGAGCCGTACAAGCCATGAATGTAGCTATGAGACATCCGGGCACGGTTTCACGGGTTTTCGCATTTGCGCCCCGCATGACACCTGATGGACTGCTGGCCTCAGGCGAGAATGCACAGGCGATCAAGTCTTTCATGGGCCGTGCAAAAGCAGACTATAAACGTTTGTCACGGTCGGGCAGTTTTTCAGATCTGCGAGATGATTTGCGGGCTTTGCATCGGCAGGCTCCGCAGTGGACCAATGCGGATCTTGTGCGCATTACAGCACCATTATGGGCTGTTGCGGCGGATCATGATGAAGTGGTGGACCGTACACAGGTGGAGCAGATTGCCGCTGCAATTGAAAATGCCGGTCTCGCTATACTGCCTTCTACCAGTCATTTTGCGTTGCTGCAGAATCCTCTTTTGTTTTCTCTGTCCGTGGAAAGTTTTCTGGGTGGTCGTTAGGCATGTAGGAAGATGGTTGAATGAAAAAAGCCCCCGGATTTTCCGGGGGCCTTTTTCTTTGTAAGAAAACGGTGTGAGAGGCGGGCTGTTCAGCCAAAGGCTCCAATATCGTGCATGACTGCGACACTGATTTCACGAACAAGTTCAAAAATCTCGCGCATGGGAATGAAAATTTCCCGATGTTCACGAATATAGATGCTTTCTTCCCGTGGGCCGCGGGGTTCATAAAAATCAAGGTCTGACGCGGCAGTGCCGGAAGGAAAAATATGATCCATTTCTTTCAAAACAGCCGGAATTTCCAGACACAGGATCTGCTGCATCATGGCCTCCCGGTTAAAGCCGCTGCGCGGCATGAAGAAAGGAATCCGGCACGCCAGAAGCCAGATACGTTCAATAAGCGCGATACGCACCGCATGAAGCACCCGGAGGCGGTCTGATCCATGAGGTGCATCTTCCCATGCTTCACGCAGGGCAAGATGATCGGCCTGAATCCGGCGGAACATGGCTTGCAGATCGGCGGAGAAATTCAGCTTTTCCAGATCTTTCATAAGGGAAAGGAAAGCCGCACGCCGCGCTTTGGATGGCTCTGCTGTGGCGCGGTCCAGCCAGAAGCCTGGGTCCAAAAGCTGAATGACACATTTCAGAACGCGATCATCAGAACTGGCGAGTGCGTGCTGTGCAAAATCAAGCGCTCTATGAAAACGTGGGCTGGAGGTATTGAACGTTTCAAATGTATCCGGATGCCTGCGGGCAGCGGAACCCAGCCCCTGCAAAGTGTTTGCACACCAGCCTAGCTGTTGCAGAATGGCGTTGTTGGGTATGGCGCGTAGCTGGCTGGGATGGCTCAGGCGGGACCCTGTGGCAGATTCCGCACTTTGCCGGGCTGGAGGACGAGACCCAGTGCGATCTATAAGAGCCGGGCCAAAAGCCCCCAGCAGGGCAGCATATCCGGGGTCCGCCACCAGAGCCGTCATGCCTTCAGAAATACTGGAAAAGAAATCAGCGGAGAAGTCGGGCTGTTCATAAACCGGGTCGCTTGCTGAACTCAGCGGTGTGAAAAGATTTTCCGCAATGGATGCAATGGTTGCTCCGGCCAGTTCCGGGGTTCCAAACAGAAGGTAGCCATCGCCTCCCTGAAAAGCCGTTTCTTCCCGACAGATAATGCCAGTTTCGGAAAATTTCTCCCGCACATATGGGGGTGAGAGATAATGCAATCTGTCCGCCATCCGGAAAGGATGGGCGCCACGGCCAATGCTCTCGCCGTGAGTATCAAAGAAAATAACTGTAACATCTTGCAGGTTCCACAAAACAAGCTGTTCGTGGATTTTCAGGCGAAGTCGCTCGATCAGGTTTGTTGCGGCAAGTTGGCCGATATAACGGCCAGAATCAGAATAGCCGAACTGGAAGCTTATGCGGCCCGTGCGGCGTATATAGTCTCGCCAGGAGGGGGAGCGCAGTGCTTCTTCTACAATACGCTCACCATTTGCCAGAGCGTCTTCAGTTTCAAATAGAGGGGAAATTTCGATCTTGTCTGCAATGCCAAAATGCGTTGCAGCCCAAAGGGCAGCAAGCAGGGTGTAACCCGTTTCCGTTTCCGCAATCAGGAAGCGTACTGGCGTATCAGCATCAATATGCTTGATGATCTGGGCAATGGTCATCATCAGGCGCCCGGCTGTGGCTGGGTCGGACAGGAGTGCACCGAAATCCACCGCCACCGGCGTAACCTGTGTCAGCGCTTCATTGACACGGTTTAACAGCGCCCTGCGATGTGCCGGGTTGCCGGGATCATCACGAAGATTCAGTTTCTGGCGCACAAAATTATGAATTTGCGTGGCGTTCAGGCGCACATGTGTGTGCGCCAGTGCCAGACCATGCGCCAGAAAACCTGCGCGGGCGACGGCCAGAGGCAATTGAGCCTGTGGTTCTGCGGCAGCAATGGCGTCTTGTAGGTCCGTTGCCAGTTCTGAAGCGCTTTGCAGGGCTGTTGCGTGGTGGTTGACCAACAGATCTGCAAACCGGGCAACTGCCTGCGGGTCCGGGCTGGCGGGCGTTGCTTCAATCTGTTCGTTCACTATGCTGATGGCCCGGCTCAGACGGGCCTGAAGGGCAGGCGCCGAGGCACCGCTTACCGTGAGCTGCTGTGCCAGCCGCTCAAGCTGAAATAGCTTCATGCGTAGGCGTAGGCGCAGCGTATCCCACCAACCAATATCCGTACGACCGTCAGTATCATACCCCACCCAACTGGTGACAATAATGGGTTGCGGGGCAAGTGTGTGCCAGCTTTCGGGCCAGCGCTTTCTGGCGGCAGACAGCAACTGGGCCGTGAACAGATCAATGGCGTCCCGTGCACGGGCAATGGCCTGCGTGGCCAGGTCAAATTCTTCATTAAGAGTAGGCGGCGCACTTCGCCGATGCGTTTCAAAGTAAGGGGCTTTGTCCGGCAGCACGGGTTGAGAAGCGCACTCTGCCAGCGCGGCATAGACATCATTATTAACAGCAAAGGTGGGGTGAGCCGTAAAAACCGCCGCAAACCGGGTTGGGGAGACTGCTTGGGCAAAGGCTTCTGGGGTATTGGCAGGCAGATTTGCCAGAAGGGTTTCCACACACATCTTTAGTCTCTGGTGTGTGGCGTCCTGTCCTGCGCCACCTACATAGCGGTGTAGTCGCCCCGCCCGCCGTAAAAAAGCGGCATCCCGCAAGGTGCGTACCAGCTCGGCAATGTCCTCATGGCCTAATCTGCCATCGTCCAGCGCCATTCCAACCATGTGCGCCATGGCCATAACAGGGTTGGAGGCATCATCGGCATCCCTCCGTATGGTTGTCAGGAGGGAGGCAAGAGCAGGCGGAAAAGAACTATAGTCCATGAGGCGTCGTCCACTGTTTGGCAATTATTTATGAGGTAACCGACCAGCTTACAGTTTCATGTCTGCTCATTGCCCGCAACTGCTTCACACACTCTTGGGGTGAGGGATGGGGAGTGCTATCCAAGATGTCATGACGTCATACCCTCAGAATGATAGCGATCTTGCTGCCCGAAAAACCCTGAAACGCTACCAGCGTGCCGCAACAGGCCTGCTGGTTTTCATGGGTGGGCTTACGGTTGTCGGTTATGCCGCACCTGCTGCTGGATGGGTGAAGGATGGAGTCTGGTTGGAAATGCTGCGTGCCGGGGCGCGGGCAGGTGTGGTTGGTGGTCTGGCGGACTGGTTTGCCGTTGTGGCGCTGTTTCGGCACCCCATGGGGCTGCCTATTCCGCATACCGCGATTCTGCCAGCCCAGAAGGAGCGGCTTGGCCGGGCGTTGGGGCGCTTTGTCTCCGGGCAGGTCTTTACAGAAAAAGAAGTCTCCAACGTGCTGGGGCAGGTGGACGTGCCCAGCTTTCTTGCGAACATGCTGGATGATCCGGCGGTAAGGGAGACCATAACGCGGTCACTGCTTTCTTCCATGCCGCAGATGCTGGACCGGCTGGAAGATGGCCGTGCCAGTGGGGCCATTGGCAAGGTGTTTCCCCGTCTGCTGGGCGGCAGCAATCTGGCTCCCATTGTGGCCAAGGCTCTGCGCAGTCTGGTGGATGATGACCGGCATCAGGAAGTGCTGTCTTACCTGCTGGGGCAGATCAAGGATGGTTTGCAGGCAAAGGAAGGCGCTTTGCGCACCATGATTGAAGACAGGGTGCGGGAGCAGGGAGGGCGTATTCTCGGGTGGGCCATTGGCGGCTCCATCGCGACCCGTGTGCTGATGGCGGCCAGCAAGGAACTGGAGCGGGTAGACCCCCAGAACTCTACGCTGCGTGAGGGCTTTACTACCTGGGTGCGTGGGCAGATTGACCGTATTGAAACAGACCCGGAGCGGGGGAAGGAAATTTCTCAGGCTGTTCTGGGGGTTCTGTCGCACGAGAGTGTGGTGGTCTGGTGGGCTGATATATGGCAGCGCTTCCGCAGACTGGTGGAAGCCGATGTGGAAGACCCCAATGGCCGTATTGCCTCCATTGTGGAAGAAGCTCTCTCCCGCATGGCCACGCAGGCGCGGCATGATCCGGTGCTGCGCAAACGTATTATGGATGGCGTTGCCAAAGCCACCTTCAAGACGCTCCCTTTTGTAAGGGAGCGTATGGCGGACTTCATCGCGCGTGTGGTGGCTGGCTGGGATGCCGTGCAGATTGCGGAAAAGCTGGAGCTGCGCGTGGGCAAGGACCTTCAATACGTGCGCTTCAATGGAACGTTGGTCGGATTCGGGGTGGGAGCTCTGCTGTTTGCCGTTCTGCGCCTGCTGTTCGGGCTGAATGCACAATAGAGGCATGGATGGCTCATCACGTTCGCGCGCCTTGGATATATGCGTTCGTTTTGGGTTGACGTTTGGTGTCCTTGGCTCCATGTGTCTGAAACAGGACCTGACAGGTCTCCAATCAGGTGATGCAGGATAATGCTGAAACTTTCCCGGCTGGCTGACTATGCGGTCGTTATACTTGTGAACCTTGGTGAGCAGGATGGCGTTGTAACCTCTCCTGCGCTGGCGGCTGAAACCGGCGTGCCGGAACCAACTGTGGCCAAGGTGCTCAAGGTTTTATCGGCCCACAAATTTGTTTTGTCCCAGCGGGGGGCAAAAGGCGGTTATCGGCTGGCGCGTCCGCTGTCCGAGATTTCCGTGGCCAGTGTCATTGCCGCAGTGGATGGCAAGATTGCGCTCACCGCGTGTGTGGATGGTGGAGAATGTGATACCGGCGTGTCCTGCGGGATGTGCGGGACATGGGACACCATCAACCAGGCCATTCGGGACACTCTGGAGGCCATTTCGTTGGAAACGATGCGTCAGAAAAGCGGGTGCGGTTCTACGTT
The DNA here is from genome assembly GCF_030644465.1 of Acetobacter tropicalis. Taxonomy (NCBI): domain Bacteria; kingdom Pseudomonadati; phylum Pseudomonadota; class Alphaproteobacteria; order Acetobacterales; family Acetobacteraceae; genus Acetobacter; species Acetobacter tropicalis. The sequence goes on from NZ_JAUYUW010000001.1 coordinate 3,164,744, forward strand.
CCTGAAACCGAATGTGCAGACCTGCGCCAATGCAGAACGTGAGGGGGCTTGAGTTATGCCAGCAGTAACCGAAACGCGTGAAGCAGTCGAAAAACTGGGGCAGTCCTCCTATAAATGGGGGTTCGAGACCGACATTGACATGGATCTCGCCCCCAAGGGCCTGAATGAAGACACCATCCGCCTGATCTCCGCCCGCAAGGAAGAACCGGAATGGTTGCTGGAATGGCGGCTTGCGGCCTTCAGTGCGTGGCAGCAGATGGAAGAGCCCAAATGGGCCAAGGTTGCCTATCCTCCGATTGATTATCAGGATGCGCATTACTACGCCGCTCCCCGGAAGAAGCCCGGCCCCAAATCGTTAGAAGAAGTTGATCCGGAACTGCTGCGGACCTACGAGAAACTGGGCATTCCGTTGCATGAACAGGCACTTCTGGCCGGTGTGGAATTGCCGGAAGGTGAAACTGCCCGCCCGCCTGTGGCGGTGGATGCGGTGTTTGACAGTGTTTCCGTGGTCACCACCTTCCGCAAAACGCTTGAAGAAGCTGGCGTGATTTTCTGCCCCATTTCCGAGGCCGTGAAAGAGCACCCGGATCTTGTGCGTAAATACCTGGGCACCGTGGTTCCTGCCGGGGACAATTTCTATGCAGCTCTGAATTCGGCCGTGTTTACGGATGGCTCTTTTGTGTACGTGCCCAAAGGGGTGCGGTGCCCGATGGAGCTTTCCACCTACTTCCGGATCAATGCCCGTAACACCGGGCAGTTCGAACGCACGCTGATTGTGGTGGAAGACGGTGCATCCGTCTCTTACCTGGAAGGCTGTACAGCCCCCATGCGGGACGAGAACCAGCTTCACGCAGCCGTGGTGGAACTGGTGGCCATGGAAGATGCCTCCATCAAATATTCCACAGTGCAGAACTGGTATCCGGGCGATGAAAATGGCCGGGGTGGCATTTATAACTTTGTGACCAAACGTGGAGCATGCCGTGGTGCGCGCTCCAAGATTTCCTGGACACAGGTTGAAACAGGTTCCGCTATCACATGGAAATACCCGTCCTGTATTCTGCAGGGCGAAGGGTCTGTGGGTGAGTTCTATTCAGTTGCGGTTACAAACAACCATCAGCAGGCTGATACGGGCACCAAGATGATCCATATCGGGCGCAACACGCGCTCGACCATCATCGCCAAGACCATCAGTGCCGGGCAGTCTGACAGCACATATCGCGGATTGGTGCGGGTATTGCCCAAGGCGTATGGTGCGCGCAATTTTACGCAGTGTGACAGCCTTCTGATTGGTGACCGCTGTGGTGCGCACACCGTGCCTTATATTGAAAACCGCAACATGGGCGCGCGTATCGAACACGAAGCAACAACCTCCAAGATCTCGGAAGATCAGCTTTTCTACTGCCGTCAGCGTGGCTTGTCGGAAGAAGATGCAGTCGGGCTGATTGTGAACGGGTTCTGCCGGGATGTGCTGAAAGAGCTGCCCATGGAATTTGCGGTTGAAGCTCAGAAATTGTTGCAGATCAGCCTTGAAGGCAGCGTAGGGTAAGGAGGGGCAAGACATGACCCAGTTTTTGGATATTTCCGGTCTGTGTGCCCGGATTGATGCTGACGGGCAGGAAAAGGAAATTCTGCGCGGTGTGGATCTGAGCATCCCGCCGGGTGAGGTCCATGCCATCATGGGGCCGAACGGCTCCGGCAAGTCCACGCTCTCCTACGTGCTTGCTGGCCGTGAAGATTATGAAGTGACTGCGGGCAGCGTGACCTTCCAAGGCAAGGATCTGCTGGAAATGGAGCCCGAAGAGCGGGCTGCTGCCGGTCTGTTCCTGGCGTTTCAGTCTCCCATAGAACTGCCGGGCGTAAACAACGCCAACTTCCTTCGGACTGCGGTTAACGCCGTGCGTCGCGCTCGCGGGCAGGAAGAGCTGGATGCAGTCGCGTTCCTGAAAACGGCGCGTGAGGCGGCAAAGGCCCTTTCCATGGCGCCGGATATGTTGAAGCGGAACGTGAATGTCGGCTTCTCCGGCGGTGAAAAAAAGCGCAATGAAGTCTTGCAGATGACACTTTTGCAGCCATCTTTCGCCATTCTGGATGAAACAGATAGCGGGCTGGACGTGGATGCCCTGCGTATCGTGGCAGAAGGTGTGAACCGCCTGCGTTCTCCGGACTTTTCTGCACTGGTTATCACTCACCATCAGCGCTTGCTGGATTATCTGGTGCCAGACCGCATTCACGTGATGGCCAAAGGGCGGATCATCCATTCTGGTGGTCCTGAACTGGCCAAGCAGATTGATAGTGAAGGCTATACCCGGTTTCTTGCGGAGGCGGCGTGAACGCAATTATCAAACAGCCCTCAGCAACCCTTGTGCCGTTCAAGGCGCGTCTTGACGCGATAACAGATCCGGCACGGAAAGCTGCTTTGGGCGCTCTGCACAGGAGCGGTCTGCCTGATCGCCGTGTAGAGGCATGGAAATACACCAGCCTGCGTTTTCTGAATGAAACCCCGCTTGTTGCTCCGTCAGAAGAGTTTGATGCGGCAAAGGCCCGTGCCGAACTTGATCGGCTGGGACTGACAGCGGGAGAAGGTGCAGATCTTCCGCGGCTGGTCTTTGTGAATGGGCGTTACGCGCCTGATCTGTCCGTTCCGCCCCAGAATGTGGGTCTGTCTTTCTTCGGCAAGATGGAAGCGTTTGGAACCTTATCCAGCCCGGATCGTGATGCACTGACAGCCCTGAATGCGGCCTTGGCGACGGATGGTGCTGAAATCACGGTCGCGGCGGGGGTGGATGCGGGCCGGGTGCTGCTGGTTTCTCTCGGATTGGCTGATGAGCCCGTTTCTTTCCACCCGCGCCATAGCGTGACGGTTGAAGAAGGCGCGCGCCTGTCCCTTATCTGTGTTCAGGGTGGGCAGGGGCGTTATCTGCACAATCCGGTCATGGAACTTTCGGTTGCGGCAAACGCCACGCTGAATCATGTCACAATCCAGACCGAAAGTGACAATGCCGCCTGTCTGGCGACGTTGTATGCCCAGATTGAAGAACGAGGCTCTTACGACAGTTTTGTTCTGGGGCTGGGTGCAGCTCTTTCCCGGCATGAAGTCCATGCCCGGCTGAACGCCCCCCATGCGGAAGTGCATGTGAATGGTGCGCAGCGCTTGCTGGGGCGTCAGGTGGGGGATGTGACAAGTGTCATTACCCATGCAGCGCCTGATTGCCGCTCCCGTCAGACGGTGCGGAATGTGCTGGATGGACAGTCTCGCGGTGTGTTTCAGGGGAAAGTGCTGGTTGAGCGTATTGCCCAGAAGACCGATGGCTATCAGATGAATCAGGCGCTTCTGCTTTCCGAGCAGGCCGAGATTGATGCCAAGCCAGAGCTGGAAATTTACGCTGATGATGTCAAATGCAGCCATGGGGCCACCGTTGGCGCGCTGGATGACGAACAGATGTTCTATCTGCGCAGCCGCGGCGTGCCAGAAGCAGAAGCTCGGCAGATCCTGATTCACGCCTTTCTGGCGGAAGCTCTGGCTCTGATTCCGGATGCTGTGGCACAGACCTTGGCAGCGCACATTATGGAAATTCGCTTTCCGGTAACGGGAGAGGAATAACAATGTCTGCGATTTTGGAAAAAGGGCCGGTGCATCAGTTTGATAGTGCTGCCATCCGCCAGCAGTTCCCCATCCTTGCGCAGAAAGTGCATGATCGGCCGCTGGTGTTTCTTGATAGTGCTGCCTCGGCCCAGAAGCCAAACGCTGTTATTGACTGCATGGCTGACACCATGCGGACCCAGTATGCCAACATCCATCGCGGTCTGCATTGGATGAGCGAACGCACGACCGAAGCGTATGAAGGCGTGCGGGATCAGGTGGCGGCTTTTCTGAACGCGCCGTCTCGTGAAGAAATTGTTTTTACGCGCAACAGCACGGAAGCCATCAATCTGGTGGCGTATTCCTTCGGTGCGCTGCTCAAGCCTGGTCAGGCTGTTGTGATTTCCGAAATGGAACATCACGCCAATCTGGTGCCATGGCAGATGCTGCGGGACCGCGCTGGCATAGAGCTCCGCATTGCCCCCATTACGGATGAGGGCGATCTAGATCTTGATGCGTTGCAGGACATTCTGTCCGATGGGCAGGTTGCTCTTGTGGCCATTACCCATATGTCCAACGTGCTGGGCAGCGTGACCCCGGCGCGTCAGATTGCCGATATGGCGCATGCCGCCGGGGCGCAGGTCCTTTTTGATGGCAGCCAGTTTGTGGTCCATCGCAAAACGGACGTTCAGGCTCTGGGCGCTGATTTCTATACCTTCACCGGCCATAAACTCTATGGGCCCACGGGTATTGGCATTTTGTGGGCACGCAAGGCCCTGCTGGATGCCATGCCGCCGTTCATGGGCGGAGGAGACATGATCTCCACGGTCACGTTCGAGCGTTCCACCTGGGCGCATGTGCCGCACAAGTTTGAGGCGGGTACGCCTGCCATTATCGAGGCTATTGGCCTTGGGGCGGCTATTTCCTGGGTTGAAAAAGTCGGCATGGAAGCCATTACGGCTCACGAGGCTGCGTTGACCTCCTATGCCCTGACCCGACTGGCTGATGTACCGGGCCTGAAAGTAATTGGCGCACCAAAAGACCGTGGCGGCGTTATCTCTTTCACTATGGATGATGTCCACCCGCATGATATCGCCACCCTGCTCGACAGGAACGGTGTTGCAGTGCGTGCAGGGCACCATTGTGCGGAGCCGTTAATGCGCCGCCTTGGTTTGACCGCCACCGCGCGGGCCAGTTTTGGCATCTATACCGTGCAGGAAGAAATTGACGTGCTGGCGGATACGCTGGTGCGGATCAGGAACTTTTTTGTGTGACCATGCCGGTGGATAGCGGCGCGCTCTATGATCGCCTGATTGTTGAGCGCGCTCGCAAACCTCTTTTTGCCGGACGGCTGGAAAACCCCGAAAAGATCGGGGAAGGCAAAAATCCGCTCTGCGGAGATAAAACGCGGGTGGAACTTCAGCTTGATCAGGACCATATCAGTCTGGTTCGGCATCACACCCGCGGCTGCGCCATCTGTCTGGCGGCAGCGGATCTGATGGCCGAGCGGATAACGGGCCTGAACATTGCTCAGGCTGAAGGGGTTGGGCGTCAGTTTTCCGCCATGCTGGTGGAGAAGGATGGTCAGCCTGCAACAAGTGCAACCGCAGGAACGCCCGCTCTGGAGCAGCTTGAAGCCTTTGCTCCGCTGCGTGCGCATCGGGCTCGTATCCGGTGTGCGGAACTACCGTGGGTCGCTTTAAAGGAGGCGCTTTCTCATGTCGACGTCTGAAAAGCTGCATGCTCCTGACGTGCTGGAAACAAATCATGCCGTGGATTCAGTTTCTCAGGAGGTGCTGGATGAAGACCGGCAGCCGGATGAGGCTGAAAAGCCACGTGTAGAAAGCTGGACCCCGGATGGCGTGGTCCCTGAAGCTGCCAGCTCTCCGGAGGGCGCAGCATCTGAAGACGCCGTTATCGAAGCAATCGCCACGGTGCATGATCCGGAAATTCCGGTGAACATTTATGAACTTGGACTGATTTACGCCATTGATCTGTATGACGATGGCCGCGTGAAAATTGAAATGACACTCACCGCTCCAAACTGCCCCAGCGCGCAGGAACTGCCAGTGCAGGTAAAGGAAGCGGTGGAGAAGGTTCCCGGCGTGACCTCAGCCGATGTTGAGGTGGTGTGGGACCCACCATGGGATATGTCACGCATGAGTGATGAAGCCCGTCTCGCCTTGAATATGTTCTGAACAGGAAAGGACGGAACGATGTCTCAGACCACAGTTGCGTCACCTGCCAAAAGGGCTCTGCCTCCGCTCATGCGTCTGAGCGATGCAGCAGCACGGCAACTTACCCACCTGTACAAAACAGCCCATGCGGGCCAGTTGCTTCGCATTTCCGTCACCACCAAAGGGTGCTCAGGCAAAGCCTACGATATGGAATTTGTGGATGCGCCAACTGCTGGGGATGAAGTGATCAAGGACAAGGACGTCACCCTGCTGGTGGATCGCAAGGCGACCCTGTTCCTGATCGGGTCGGAAATGGACTTTCAGCAGTCGGACTTTGAAGAAGGGTTTGTGTTTATCAACCCGAACGAGAAAGGCCGCTGCGGCTGCGGCGAGAGCTTTCATGTGTGAAGCCGCATACGGCTTCCACCTCGGCTGACCATAAAAACTGATCAATCACACTGATGCTGCTCAGGCTGTACCCAGCAGAAAATAGCGCTGTTGCATCTTTTGCCAGTGCGGCCGGGTTACAGCTTACATAGACAACGGATTTGGGCTTGCCTGCGGCAATTTGCGTCATTTGCAATTTGGCGCCAGCGTGGGGTGGGTCCAGCACAACGGCGGCGGCCGTGTTGAGCGTTTTCCCCATGATGGGCCGCCGGTTCAGATCCCGACATTCAGCAGTCACGCGTGTGCCGCCTGTGGCTGCTTGCAGGCATGAGGCCGCCGCCGCGTGCCCCTCATAGGCAAGGACGCGTGCACGACTGGCTAAGGGAAAGCTGAGCGTTCCACACCCTGCATACAGCTCAATAAGAGTATCGCGTTTACCCAATTTTTTGGGGAGAGCCGCTATGACGCTCTCCTGAATCCATGCCTCACTCTCTGCGGTGGCCTGTAGAAAGGCACCGGCAGGAGGAGCAACCGTTGCTGAGCCAAAGCTGTGGCGTACGCTACCGCGTTGGACCACGTTTTCAGGTTCCGCATTGCTTGATACGGACCGCCAACTGATGCGGGGGATGGAAAGCGAATCGGCAAATGCCGCCAGCCGGGTTCGATCGCCTGTAGAAAGCGGCCCATCAGTGGCGAGAAGCACGTCTATCCCCGATTCCAGAAGATTGATGTGCAGATCTCCGGCCTGCCGCAAGCCTTCAAGGCTACGCAGCACCTGACGGAAAGCGGGAAGGGCGCTCACTACTGTTGGATGCAGCACGGAGCACTCGGTCAAATCCACCACGGCGTGGCTACTGCGCGCATGAAGGCCCAGAAGAATATCCTTCCCATTCCGGCGGATGGCCAGATCAGCCCGCCGTCGGGAATGGGATTTCACCTGATGCTGTTCTGCTGTGGGAAGCGTTTGGAAGCCGGCTTTTTTTAACGCGGCGTTAACACGTTCACTCTTCCATGCCAGCAAGGCAGGAAGTGCCATATGCTGAAGTGTACACCCCCCACAATTGCCAAAAAGAGAGCAGGGTGGGTCAACACGGTCAGGAGAGTGCGTCAGGATTTCTTTGAGTGTCCAGCGCCCCCCCTTATCCTGCGTCAGACGAACCAGTTCTCCTGGCAGGGTATAGGGCACATGCACCGCGCTGCCATCGGGCAAAGAGGCAACCCCATCCCCCTGAGCCCCCAAAGACCGAATGGAGACATCAAGGGTTGTAGGCTCATCATGAGCCGCTGTTGATTGGGTCACGAGTTAATGCAGCTTTACAGCTTCTTCCTCGGTGACAGAGACATCACCCGTCGGTGCTGGCAGATCAGCCAGCACGGTGGTACGGCGTGGCAGAAGCATGAAAGACGGCACATCCTTGCCAAAGCCGACCACTTCACCGGCAGGCATGGGGGGCGCTTCATCACGCACACGGCGTTCCCGCTGTGGTTTGGGGGCATTGGCGCGCGGAGTCTGTTCTGCGGGAGGAGTAGGCCGGTTGCTGGCCCGTTCCTGTTCCGGAGCGGCGTCACGCGCTGCGGGAGCCCGATTGCGGTTCCGGTTGCCAGACTGGCTTTCTGCCCGACCTTCACGGCCCTGCCGGTCTTTGTCCCGCCGGTTGTTATTGCGGGGAGGACGTTTTTCCTCAGACCATTCCAACTGTTCAATTCCGTCCAGTTCAAGGCGCGGAATCGGTTTGCCGGTCAGGGTTTCAATGGCTTCAGCCAGAGCTTTGTCATACGGCGTGGCCAAGCTGTAGGCGTGGCCTTCGCGCCCGGCGCGTCCGGTGCGGCCAATACGGTGCACGTAATCTTCTGCATGGAACGGCAGATCAAAGTTGAACACGTGGGACAGGCCACCAATGTCAATGCCGCGTGCCGCAACATCGGAGCAGACCAGAACCTTCAGTTCGCCACTTTTGAATTTTTCCAGCGTTGCAAAGCGTACGGACTGGGGCAGATCCCCATGCAGAGCGCCTACGGCAAAACCATGTTTGGTGAGCGACCGTGTCAGAACATCCACATCGCGCTTGCGGTTACAGAACACAATAGCGTTCTGCATTCCCGGGTCACGCAGCAGGCGGCGCAGGGTTTCACGCTTGTTGTATTCATCCACAATCACCAGACCAGCTTCGATGGTCGTGGCAACAGAGGAGGCGCGGGAAACCGTTATCTCTTTTGGCGTATGCAGGAAGGCATCAGCCAACTGCCGAATGGCTGGTGCCATGGTGGCGGAGAAGAACAGCGTCTGCCTATTGGCAGGCAGCAGCCCCACAATTTTTTCAATGTCGGGAATGAAGCCCATGTCCAGCATGCGGTCGGCTTCATCAATCACCAGAATCCGGGTCTGGTTCAGCAGAAGCCCACCACGCTCAAACAGGTCAAGCAGGCGGCCCGGCGTTGCAATCAGAACATCCACGCCACGGTTCAGCACTTCTTTCTGATCCGCCATGCTTTCACCGCCAATCAGCAGTGCATGGGTCAGCTTCAGATATTTGCCATACTGAACAAAGTTCTCTGCAACCTGCAGGGCCAGTTCGCGGGTGGGCTCCAGAATCAGGGAGCGCGGCATGCGGGCACGGGCTCTCGAGTCGGAGAGGATTTCAAGCATCGGCAGCGTGAAGGATGCCGTTTTCCCGGTGCCCGTCTGCGCTACCCCCAGTACGTCCCGCGCCATCAGAATGGCCGGGATCGCCTGTTCCTGAATGGGGGTGGGATGCGTGTATCCCATATCTGCAATGGCCTGCAGGATAGGCTGGGAGAGTTCCAGATCAGCAAAAGTCGTTTTTTTGTCAGCCTCAGCCTCAGCCTCAGCCTCAGCCTCAGCCTCAGCCTCAGCCTCAGCCTCAGCTGGCGCTATTTCCGCCACAATTGTGGGCTCAGCTACCACAGGTTCGGCAGCCGCAACCGGAACATCGGGCTCGGCCAACAATTCACTTTGAACGGGCTCTTCTGGAGCCGGTTCAGCAGCAGGGGCTTTTTTCGCCCGAGTTGAACGGGTTGTCGTTGTTTTGCGGCGTGTGCGGCGCGGCTTGGGCTCTGCGGGTTCAGCCGCCGATTCACCGGTCGCTTCTGCTTCAGTGGCAACGGGTTCGGCTGCGCCAAGAGCTTCGGTTTCGCTCACCTCTGCCGCTGCAGGAGCTGCCTTGGCCTTTGTCGTGCGGCGTCGGCGGACGGTTTTTTTGACAGGTTCAGCCTCCACGGGCGCTTCCGCGGCGGTTTCAGAGACATCAGCCCCGGTTTCTGCGGGTACGTCAGAGGCTGCCGTAGTCACCGTCTTGCGGCTGCGTGTCGTTGTTCTGCGGGGGCGGGCGGGTGTTTTTGCTGTCAATATGCTCTCGGGGATGCTTCAGTCGTTTACTTAGCATGGACCGACTGGCCCTTGGTTCTTGCCCGCCCCCTGTGTGGTGGACGGTTACAAACTGAAGCCGGTCAGGCGCATGCTCCGATAAAGGGATTCCGTAAGAGAATCAAGTTTTCCTGAAGTTCTACCTGTTTTTACAGGAACGGGTGGCCCAGTGACGCGACCAGAATGGTCAGAAGCCCAAGCGCCATGATGACCAGGATCTGATTGCGGATCGAGTCGAAGGTGGCGGGCTGGGGGCGGATGGCACGACGTACTTTCTGGTAAGGCCCCATCTGCAACCGAACAAACAGGCCAGCCATGATCAGGCCCATCAGCTGCATGGCGTTGGTGGTCCATGGTGCGTTGGCAAACCCGCCTTCATGAATGATCATCAACCAGCCCGTAATCAGCACGGTAGGGATGACATGCATCAGCATGCGGAAGAAGCGGCCAAGCGTTTGCAGATGCACGGAATTACGCTGCGTGGTGTCCAGCAGGTTCAGGCTGGGGCGCAGGATGATGGTCGCGTAAGCAGCACCGCCAACCCATACGACAATGCTGATGATGTGGAGTGCGAGAATTAGGCTCCACAGAATGGAATGAGACATGCAGACTCCGCTCACAGAAAATGAAAGATGGCTTTCAAAAAGCACTATGCCTCAAGGCCAGCGAATGGTCATGGGCGTGCAACAGGGAGCCTGATTGCCAAGGGGGTGGCCGAGGTGCAAGTCAGTATTCTGGCTTTTGCTTCCCGTTCATGCCGCACAGGAGGGCTTTAATGGCGTTCACTTCTCATTCCTCTCTCGCTCTTTATACCCCCGAAGAGATGGGACAGATTGACCGCCTGGCGTCTGCTTCCGTGCCGGTGGCTGTATTGATGGATGCTGCAGGGCGTGCCGTTGCGCGTGCCGTGCGGCGTTTTTTTAAGCCGTGCAGGGTCTTGGTGCTGTGCGGGCCCGGCAATAACGGGGGCGATGGTTATGTGGCCGCTCGTTATCTTTATGATGCAGGGTGGCCAGTAACTGTGGCTGAGATGTCGTCCCCACATGCAGACTCGCCCGCCGGTCATGCTTCCGCACTTTTTGGCGGGATACGGGTGCCGTTTACCGCAGAGGAAGCGCAGCGCGCAGATCTGGTTATAGATGCGGTGTTTGGTGCGGGGTTGAGCCGAGATGTGACTGGCCTCCCTGCGGAAGTGCTGGCTGCCGCGCGCAAAGTGGTGGCGGTAGATATCCCCTCCGGTATTGATGGTGAAACGGGGCAGGTGCGAGGCCATGCCCCCTACGCGCAGATGACCGTTACCTTCGTGCGCTTCAAGCCGGGGCATCTGATGTATCCTGGGCGTGCCCATATGGGGCGGCTGGTGCTGGCTGATATCGGTATGCCTGCTTCCGCGCTTGATCAGGTCGCGCCACAGGCGTGGCAGAACGCTCCAGGTTTGTGGACTCTGCCGGTTCCGGGGCCGGAAAGCCATAAATACAGCCGCGGGGTGGTCAGCATCTGTGCGGGTGAGACCATGCCTGGAGCAGCACGCTTATGTGCGGGTGGGGCACGGGCGGCAGGCGCAGGGCTGGTGCGGGTTGCCGCAGGAACTGGAGCGCCGGCTTACAGGCTCGGGGCACCGGGGCTGGTGGTGGATGATGGCCCCTTGCCGGAACTTCTGGAAGATAAGCGGCGCGCTGTCTGGGTTTGTGGGCCGGGGCTGACAGAGCAGGAAGTAAGCAAAGCCCTGCCTGTATTGCTGGAGGCGAAAAAAACTGTTCTGGCCGACGCTGGCGCACTTTCTGCTTTTGCGGGCAAGCCTGAGGTGCTGCACGGCGTTGCAGTCATTACGCCGCATATCGGAGAGTTCACAAAACTGTTTGGCGCCCCCGGAGATAATCCTTCAGCAGCCGTGCGAGCGGCCGCTCAGCGGCTTAATGCGGTTGTTGTCCTGAAGGGGGCGTCAACCCTTGTGGCTGCCCCGGATGGCCGACTGGTGATCAATGATCACGCGAGTCCGGCGTTGGGAACGGCGGGCTCTGGTGATACGCTTTCTGGGGTGATTGCCGCCTTGCTGGCGGCAGGCATGCCCGTGTGGGAAGCTGCCTGTGCGGGTGTGTGGCTGCATGGAGAAGCCGGTTTGGAGGCTGGAACATGGCCCATAGCCGAGGATCTGGACCGTTATCTGGGCCTTGCGCGGGAAAAAGCGACCAGATTGCAGTCTCAGGACAAGAGATATGCATCGGGCATCTTGCCGTGAGCCACGCTCTGGGCTAAGTGCTCGCAACTCACGACGGGGTTTTGACCGTGCGGGTGTGGTGGAATTGGTAGACACGCCAGATTTAGGTTCTGGTGGCGCAAGCCGTGGGGGTTCAAGTCCCTCCACCCGTACCAATTATTTGGTGCCCCCGTCCTGTTTCGCAGCAGCTTCCGCAGCAGCCTTTCGGCACGATGCGGGGTGTTTAAGTTTGTACCGAAAGGAAGGCCTGGCCGATGCAGGTTACCGAGACCCTTTCCGAAGGGCTGAAGCGTGGTTTTACCATTACGATTCCGGCAGCGGATCTTAAGACGAAGCAGGATGCTCGTCTCAAGGAAGTGGCCGCCAGCCTGAAGCTTCCGGGCTTCCGTCCGGGTAAGGTTCCCGTCACCATTGCGCGCCAGCGTTATGGTGAAGGCGTTCGCGCTGAAGTGCTTGAACAGGCCGTGTCTGAAGCGCTCCGCACCACGCTGGACGAGCGTGGTCTGCGCCCGGCTGGTCAGCCGCAGGTTGATCTGGTTTCCGGTCAGGAAGATGCTGACAAGGACCTGGAATTCAAGGTGGAAACGGAGATCCTGCCTGACATCACGGTTCCGGATCTCTCCGGTCTCAGCTTGACTCGCCTGAAGGCGACCGCCAGCGATGAAGCCATTGACAAGATCGTGGCAGACATCGCCAAGCGTCAGCGCACGTTTGAAACGCTTGAGGAAGATCGCCCCGCAGTAAAGGGTGATGTTGTCAGCGTTGATTTTGTTGGCAAGCGTGACGGTGTGCCCTTTGACGGTGGCACGGCTGAAGATGTGAACGTTGAAATCGGTGGTGAAGGCTTTATCCCCGGTTTTGCCGAGCAGATTGAAGGCATGAAGCCCGGTGAAGAAAAAGTCATCACCGTGACCTTCCCGGAAAATTACGGCGCTGAAGAACTTGCTGGCAAGGAAGCGACGTTCGACATCAAGGTGCGTGAGCTGAAAAAAGCTGTTGATGCGCCGATTGATGATGAACTGGCCAAGAAGCTGGGTTTTGAAACGCTCGAACAGCTTCGTGATCTGGTGCGTAAGCAGGTTGAAGGCGAGTACGATCAGCTTTCCCGTCTGCGTATCAAGCGTGAACTGCTGGACGCTCTGGCTGCAAAAACCGATTTCCCCGCTCCGGGGGGAATGGTTGATGCGGAATTCAACCAGATCTGGCAGCGCGTTGATGCGGACCGCAAGGCCGGTGAGCTTGACGACGAAGATAAAGATAAGGACGAAGAAACCCTTCGGTCCGACTATCGCAAGATTGCGGAACGCCGGGTGAAACTGGGCCTGCTTCTGGCAGAAATTGGCCGTAAGAACGCCATTACCGTCACGCAGGATGAACTGGCACGGGCAATGCGGGCAGAAGCCATGCGTTACCAGGGCCAGGAACAGCAGGTGTTCCAGTTCTTCCAGAACAATCCGCAGGCCATAGAATCCCTTCGCGGTCCGATTTTCGAGAACAAGGTTGTCGATTATCTGATTGAACTCGCGAAAGTGGAGGATAAGGAAGTTACTCCAGAAGAGCTGTCGGACATTCCTCCGGCTGATATCTGAGACCTTTCTGTCCCGCCAGTGTGAACTGGCGGGACGCTCTTTTTCAGACTGTTTTTCTTTTCCGGGGTGGCATCTTGCCACTTTATCTCTATCTTGAGTGAGAGTGCCTGAACCGACTTCCTAGGTTTTGATGGAAGGAGGCAAGGGCTGGTGCAGGTTTTTTACGGGAATGACTAACATGAGGGATCGTGATCCCGTTGAGATTTTCAGCAACGCTTTGGTGCCCATGGTGGTCGAGCAGACCTCACGGGGGGAGCGGGCATTCGATATCTATTCCCGCCTGCTTCAGGAGCGGATTATTTTTCTGACAGGCCCTGTCTATGATCAGGTGGCCTCTCTTATTTCCGCACAGCTTCTCTATCTTGAAAGTGTGAACCCCACGAAGGAAATCTCCTTCTATATCAACAGCCCTGGCGGCGTTGTGTCTGCCGGTCTGGCAATTTATGACACCATGCAGTACATCCGCAGCCCCGTTAGCACCGTGTGCATCGGTCAGGCGGCTTCCATGGGGTCTTTATTGCTGGCTGGGGGCGAGAAGGGGCACCGTTATGCGCTGCCTAATGCTCGTGTCATGGTGCATCAGCCTTCTGGCGGTGCACAGGGACAGGCCAGCGATATTGAAATTCAGGCCAAGGAAATCCTTATTATCCGTCAGCGCCTGAATGAGATCTATCGCGAACATACCGGCCAGACGCTTGAGGATATCGAGCAGAAGCTGGAACGTGATAGCTATATGTCTGCCGAGGAAGCACAGTCTTTCGGTATTGTTGACAAGGTAATCAGTCATCACAAGGCAGCAGAAGAAACTGGAAAGAAGGATAAAGACCATCCTTAATCTGGTGAACACCAACACCCCCGTTACAGTGCGGGGGTGGTCTGTCGTAAGGAAGGCAGATAAAGTCTGGAATACGGCTCTCGGGAGTCTGAAGCCTGGGATGATCGAGGGAGTGGGCTCATGAACGCGAAGTCCGGTGATTCCAAAAATACGCTTTACTGCTCATTCTGCGGCAAATCGCAGCATGAAGTGCGGAAGCTTATTGCTGGTCCAACCGTTTTCATCTGCGATGAATGCGTAGAACTCTGCATGGATATCATCCGTGAAGAGCACAAGACCACGCTTGTCAAATCGCGTGAAGGCGTGCCCACGCCCAAAGAGATCTGCAAGGTTCTTGATGATTATGTGATCGGGCAGTTTGAGGCCAAGAAGGTTCTCTCTGTTGCCGTGCATAACCATTACAAACGTCTGACCCAGTCAGCCAAGAACAATGATGTCGAGATTGCAAAGTCCAACATCCTGCTGATTGGCCCGACAGGCTCCGGTAAGACCCTGCTGGCGCAGACTTTGGCGCGTATTCTGGATGTTCCGTTCACCATGGCGGACGCCACCACGCTGACAGAAGCCGGATATGTGGGGGAAGATGTTGAAAACATCATCCTCAAACTGTTGCAGGCTTCTGATTATAATGTGGAACGGGCGCAGCGCGGCATCGTTTACATTGACGAGATCGATAAAATCTCACGCAAGTCAGACAATCCTTCCATCACGCGTGACGTCAGTGGGGAAGGTGTTCAGCAGGCTCTGCTGAAACTGATGGAAGGGACTGTGGCATCTGTTCCGCCGCAGGGTGGCCGTAAGCATCCGCAGCAGGAATTCCTGCAGGTGGATACCACCAATATGCTGTTCATCTGCGGTGGTGCTTTCGCCGGGTTGGACAAAATTATTGCCGCTCGCGGGAAAGGCACGGGGATTGGCTTCGGTGCCGATGTTCGTTCTCCCGATGATCGTCGGATGGGAGAAATCCTGCACGATGTAGAGCCGGAAGATCTGATGAAATTCGGGTTGATCCCCGAATTTATTGGTCGTCTGCCAGTGCTGGCTACTCTGGGTGATCTGGATGAAGCGGCGTTGATCCGTATTCTGACAGAACCCAAGAATGCGCTGGTTAAGCAGTATCAGCGCCTGTTCCAGATGGAAGATGTGCAGCTTTCTTTTACGGATGATGCATTGAAAGCCATTGCGGACCGCGCCATCAAACGCAAGACCGGTGCCCGTGGGCTACGCTCCATTATGGAGAGCATCCTGATGTCCACAATGTTTGACCTTCCTGGTCTGGACAATGTGGAAGAAGTGGTTGTGAACCGTGATGTGGCGGAGGAAAAAACCAGTCCGGTTTACGTCTACGGCAAACGGAAAGAGATCCCGGCTGAGCAATCAGCCTGAAAAACGGGGTAAGACATTATAGGGGCGGCGGATCGGAAAGGTCTGTCGCCTCTCTTTTCTGGTTAACCCATTGTGAAATGGGACATTCGTAACGACATAGTAGAGGCAGGGACTGTTTGGTGTCTCTACGGGCCCAGGGGCATGCCGCAGGGCGGGTGTCCGGCCTGGATCGTCCTTGAAGGAGGTCATGGTTATGGCTGATAATGAAAAACCACCAGTAAAACGTAAACGGAAGTCACCAGCCAAAACGCAGGCGGCAACTCCTGAAACTGTTGTGCCAGCGAACGTTTCCCCCGCAGAAGAGGGAACGGCTGTTCAGCAGAAACCGCAAAGCGAGAACCGCGTGGCTGTTCTGCCGCTGCGTGATATTGTTGTCTTCCCGCATATGATCGTGCCGTTGTTTGTCGGCCGTGAAAAATCCGTCAAGGCGCTTGAATCCGTTACGCGTGATGACCGGCAGATCCTGCTGATTGCGCAGAAAGATGCAGCACAGGACGATCCGGGCATTGATGACGTTTACCGTTTTGGCACGGTATCCACCATTCTGCAGTTGCTGAAATTGCCGGATGGCACCGTCAAGGTGTTGGTGGAAGGTGTCCGCCGCGCCAAGGTAAAAACACTGCACGATGTTGACGGACATTTTGAAGCTGAAATTGAAGATGTGGTGGAAACTGCTGCGGTCGGCCCGGATGCCGAAGCGCTTGGCCGTTCCATTATTTCGCAGTTTGAGCAATATATAAAACTCAACAAGAAAATTGCGTCTGAAGTCCTGGTTTCCCTGAACCAGATTACGGATCTGTCCAAGCTGGTGGATACGGTGGCAAGCCACCTGAACCTCAAGATTTCCGAAAAACAGGAAATTCTTGAAGCTCCTTCTGTCATGCTTCAGCTTGAAAAGGTTTTTGCCCACATTGAGGCGGAAATCGGTGTGTTGCAGGTTGAGAAGAAAATTCGCAACCGCGTAAAGCGCCAGATGGAGAAAACCCAGCGCGAGTACTATCTGAACGAGCAACTGAAAGCCATTCAGAAGGAACTGGGCGAAGGCGAAGACGGTAAGGACGAAACCACCGAGATTGAGGAGCGCATCGCTAAAACCAAGCTTTCAAAAGAAGCGCGGGAAAAGGCGGTAGCGGAACTCAAAAAGCTGCGTGGCATGAGCGCCATGTCAGCCGAGTCGACCGTGGTGCGTAATTATCTGGATTGGCTGCTGGGTATTCCGTGGAAGAAGCGGACCAAGGTCCGTCATGATCTGGCAGAAGCGGAAAAAATTCTGGATACCGATCACTACGCGCTGGATAAGGTCAAGGAGCGTATCCTTGAATATCTGGCGGTGCAGAGTCGTTCCCAGAAACTGAAAGGCCCGATCCTGTGTCTGGTGGGGCCGCCGGGTGTTGGTAAAACGTCTCTGGCACGGTCCATTGCCAAGGCAACAGGTCGCCATTACGTGCGGATGTCGCTGGGTGGCGTGCGGGATGAAGCCGAAATTCGCGGGCATCGCCGCACGTATATCGGTTCCATGCCAGGCAAGATCATTCAGGGCATGAAGAAGGCGAAGGTGTCCAACCCGCTCTTCCTGCTGGATGAAATTGACAAGCTGGGTGCAGATTGGCGTGGTGATCCGGCTTCGGCATTGTTGGAAGTGCTGGACCCGGAACAGAACAGCACATTCGCTGATCATTATCTGGAAGTGGATTATGATCTGTCCGATGTGATGTTTGTCACGACGGCGAACAGCCTCAACATGCCGCAGCCGCTGCTGGACCGGATGGAGATCATCCGTCTGTCTGGCTACACGGAAGATGAGAAGGTGGAAATCAGCCGCCGTCATCTGATTGCCAAGCAGGGTGAGGCCCATAACCTCAAGCCGGATGAATGGTCCATCAGTGATGACGCCCTGCGAGATCTGATCCGTTATTACACGCGTGAAGCGGGCGTACGTAGCCTTGAGCGCGAGATTGCCAATCTGGCGCGTAAGGTTGTGAAAGAGATTGTGACCGGCAAAGCCAAGAAAGTGGCCATTACCGTCCGCAACCTCGAAAAACTGGCTGGCGTGAAACGCTTCCGTTACGGCGAGACCGAAGCGGAAGATATGGTGGGCATTGTCACCGGGTTGGCATGGACCGAAGTGGGCGGAGAAATTCTGACCATTGAAAGTGTCATGGTGCCCGGTAAGGGCGGCATTGTGGAAACTGGCAAGCTGGGTGACGTCATGAAGGAAAGCGTCTCCGCTGCGTTTTCCTACGTGCGAAGCCGGGCAACTACCTTTGGTGTGGCGCCGACTCTGTTTGATAAGCGGAGCTTCCACGTGCACGTTCCTGAAGGCGCGACTCCGAAAGATGGGCCTTCTGCGGGCGTTGCCATGGCGACATCTCTGGTGAGTGTGCTGACTGGTATTCCCATCCGGCGGGATGTTGCCATGACAGGCGAGATCACGTTGCGCGGGCGTGTGCTGCCCATTGGTGGCCTGAAAGAGAAGCTGCTGGCAGCAGTGCGGGCCGGTATTCGCACGGTCTTTATCCCCAAGGATAACGAAAAGGATCTGGCGGAAATTCCTGAATCTGTGAAGAAAGATTTGGAAATCGTACCCGTTTCGCATGTGGATGAAGTGCTGGCGCGTGCGCTGGTGCGGCAGCCGCAGCCAATCCATTGGGAAGAAGTGCCGGAAGCTGTTCCGGGTGCGGAAGGGGCTGCCCGCGTTTCCGTGCTGCCGCACTGAGATAAAAAACACTCTGAAGCCGAAGTTTGCTGTTGATCGGTTGACGTGGCAAAAAACGGCTTCATAGTGCGAGCGGGAAGCGGAGAGGCGGACGCAATGCCGCCCGCCGCTCCACCAAAGTTATATATTATTGAGAAAGGCGTAATATGGAGAAGCCGCTTAACAAGCAGGAACTCGTGGCGGCAGTGGCCGACGAGGCTGCTCTGCCCAAGGCTAAGGCTGGAGAAGTGGTCGACGCCGTATTCGGTGCTATCGAGAAGGCTCTGTCTCGTAAGCAGGAAGTTCGTCTGGTTGGGTTCGGTACGTTTGTAACCGCAACACGTAAGGCGGCTAAGGGTCGTAACCCGCGCACGGGTGAAGAAATCGACATTCCGGCTTCCACCTCTGTCCGTTTCAAACCGGGCAAGGCACTGAAGGACGCCGTAAGCTAAATCCCTGCGGGAAATAGTTTTTCGGCTTTCGGGCGGTAAATCCCAAAAAGGGGGTTGCCGCCCGTTTTTATTTGTGACACATAAGCGGCGGGCGATTAGCTCAGCGGTAGAGCGTCTCGTTTACACCGAGATGGTCGGGGGTTCGATCCCCTCATCGCCCACCAAACCATTTTGTCTGTAAGGCATAATGGTTCCCCCTCGGGGCCAAGAGCTCTCGATTTCCTGATAAAAGAAAAAAGTCCGGTTTTCTCCTGTAATAACCGGATATCTCAAGTAATCACGTGAAAGTGGCTGTAACGAGCGGCCTGTAGCCATGGTTGTTCGTCCCGCTTGGGGGTAGGTTGTCTGCATGATGTTTGGTTTACGCGACCTTTCTCGTGCAGGAGCCCCCCGATGCAATCTGTCCTTGGTGATTACGCGCCAGTTCTTATTTTCGGTGCCCTCTCCGTGGTCATTGCCGCTGCGATGCTGGGTATGGCGCTGATAAGTGGACACCAAAAGCCTTATCCTGAAAAAACAACAGCATATGAATGTGGTTTTGAGGCATTTGATGATGCCCGTCGCCGCTTTGATGTGCGGTTTTATCTGGTGGCTATCCTCTTCATTATTTTCGATCTTGAAGTCGCATTCCTGTTCCCGTGGGCAGTCAGTCTCTCCCGCATAGGGTTGTTCGGCTTTCTTTCTATGCTGGGGTTCCTGAGCGTGCTGGGGATCGGTTTTCTGTATGAGTGGCGCAAAGGCGCGCTGGACTGGGATTAAGGGGAAAGCGCCTATGTCTACGAATTCACAAGAAGATGCTGTTCTCTGGAACAGGGAGGCTCTGCCGCCGGGGCCTGAGCAGGATGCCGTTGTGCGCGGCATTACGGGCGCCATAGCCGAGAAAGGCTTTGTGGTTGCCAATCTGGACAAGCTGGTAAACTGGGGGCGTACAGGTAGTCTGTGGCCCATGTCTTTCGGGTTGGCGTGCTGCGCCGTGGAAATGATCCATGCGTACATGCCCCGATACGATCTGGACCGTATGGGGGTTATTCCTCGCGGTTCTCCGCGTCAGTCTGATGTCATGATTGTTGCAGGCACGCTGACCAACAAGATGGCGCCTGTGCTGCGCCGTTTGTATGAGCAGATGGCAGAACCCCGCTGGGTTATCTCCATGGGCTCCTGCGCCAATGGTGGGGGGTATTACCACTATTCCTATTCCGTGGTGCGCGGCTGTGACCGCATTGTGCCGGTTGATGTGTACGTGCCCGGCTGTCCGCCCACTGCAGAAGCGTTGATTTACGGCATCATGCTTTTGCAGAAGAAAATTCGCCGCACGGGGACCATTCTTCGTGGCTGAGCTTCCTGTTAATCCACAGCAGAACCGCCTGCAGGGGCAAGTGGGCTCCATGGCGTTTACGCTTGCCACGTCTCTGCCTGGCATTCATTCGGCCGCGGTTGAAAAGGGCGAACTGGTGGTGCGTACAGTGCGTGACCAGCTTCTCCCGCTCATGACGTTGCTTCGTGATGATCCTCGGTATCGTTTTGAACAGTTGATGGATCTGTGCGGTGTTGATTTCCCGGGAAGGGAAGAGCGGTTTGAGGTCGTGTATAACCTTCTTTCCGTCTCCCATAACCACCGCATCCGCGTGATTGTCACAACAGATGAGACAACGCCGGTTCCGTCCGTGCATCACCTCTGGCCGTGCGCCACGTGGTGGGAACGTGAATGTTATGATCTGTTTGGCGTTCTCTTTTCCGGGCAGCCGGATTTGCGCCGGATTTTGACTGACATCGGTTTTGAAGGCTTCCCGTTGCGCAAGGATTTCCCGCTGACGGGTTACGAAGAAGTCCGATACGATGTTGAGCTGCGCAAGGTTGTGAAAGAACCCGTTTCCCTGACACAGGATTTCCGGGATTTTGATTTTGTTTCTCCGTGGGAAGGGATGCTGACCCTGCCCGGAGACGAAAAGGCGCATGAAGTCAGGCAAGGTATCAAGAGGTCCCGCGGATGACCGATATGAAACAGCCCCGTGCCGTGGATGTTGAAGAAACATTCCTGAAAAACGATATTCCTGAAAGCCTTTTGCCTGAACAGAAGCTTCAGGAAACTGAACGGCGAACAGTTGAAATTGATTCCCATGCCCTGAATTTCGGGCCTCAGCATCCATCAGCTCATGGTGTGTTGCGTCTTGTGCTGGAAATGGAAGGCGAGGTTGTGGCGCGGGCCGTGCCCCATATCGGCCTTTTGCATCGTGGCACGGAAAAGCTGATAGAATACAAAACCTATCATAAGGCGCTGCCGTATTTTGACCGGCTGGATTACGTTTCTCCCATGTGTGAGGAGCAGGCGTTTGCGCTGGCCACGGAAAAGCTTCTGGGCATAGACATTCCTGAACGGGCTAAATGGCTGCGGGTTATGTTTGCGGAAATTACCCGTATTTTAAATCATATCCTCAATATTACCGCCATGGGGCTGGACTGCGGAGCGGTAACGCCCGCTTTGTGGGGATATGAGGAACGGGAAAAACTGTTGGAGTTTTATGAAGCAGCGTCTGGTGCGCGGTTTCATGCCAACTATTTTCGCCCCGGCGGTGTGGCGCGCGATATTCCAGCTGAATTGGAAGATCGGATTGGCGCGTGGGCCAAGGAATTTCCGGCGTGGATTGATGATCTTGAAGGTCTGCTGACGGAAAACCGTATCTGGAAACAGCGTACGGTTGGCATTGGCATTTTCACAACCGAGCAGGCTCTGGCATGGGGGTTCAGTGGCCCGTGCCTTCGGGCTTCCGGTGTGCCGTGGGATCTTCGGCGCAGTCAGCCGTATGACAATTACCACAAAGTTGACTTCAAGGTGCCTGTTACCCGGCAGGGCGACTGCTATGATCGGTATCTCGTGCGCATGGAAGAAATGCGCGAGAGTGTGAAGATTATCGAACAGTGCCTGGCGCAGATTCAGCCCGGAGATGTGAAAGTGCAGGACCCAAAGTTCACGCCGCCACGGCGTGCAGACATGAAGCGGTCCATGGAAGCACTGATCCATCACTTCAAGCTGTTCAGTGAAGGGTATCATGTGCCGCCGGGAGCCACTTATACAGCCGTTGAAAGCCCGAAGGGTGAATTTGGCGTGTATCTTGTGGCAGACGGCAGCAACCGCCCGTATCGCTGCAAAATACGGCCTACGGGTTTTTCCCATTTGCAGGCCATAGATGAACTGTCACGCCGGGCCATGCTGGCAGATATGGTGGCGGTCATTGGCTCTCTTGATCTTGTGTTTGGGGAGGTGGACCGTTGAACACCCCATGGAAACCGGCAGAGCAGCCGGACAAATTTTCATTTGATGCAGCATCTGAAGCGGAAATCGCAAAAGTGCTCGTCAAATATCCGGAAGCGCGTAAGGCCAGTGCCGTCATGCCCATGCTTTATATTGCCCAGCGGCAGATGGGACGGGAAACCGGGAGTGCATGGGTGCCTGTTGCCGCCATGGATGAAATTGCGCGGCGGTTGGACATGGCGCCCATCCGTGTGTACGAGGTCGCATCCTTTTATACCATGTTCAATACGCGCCCGATCGGGCGGTATCATCTTCAGGTTTGCACGACGACATCCTGCTGGCTTCGAGGCTCAGATGATGTTGTGCATGCCTGCAAAAAAGCAGCCGGCGTCGGTGGCTTTGGTGAGACAAGCGAAGATGGTCTGTTCACACTAACGCAGGTTGAATGTCTGGGAGCATGCGCCAACGCTCCCATTCTGCAGGTGGATGATGATTTCTATGAAGATATGGATGGTCCGCGCACGGAAGCCCTGATTGCAGCGCTCCGTGCAGGAGAAAGACCTCCGGCAGGACCGACCGTAAACCGGTGCGGGTCCGCCCCCGAAGGGGGACGCAAGACCCTGCTTGTAACGCCGGAAGCGGCGTCTGAAAACCAATAGGAGAGACGGCCATGTTGCAGGACAAAGACCGGATCTTCACCAATCTTTATGGTCAGGATGATTGGAAGCTGGAGGGAGCCCGCAAGCGCGGAGACTGGGATAATACGGCAGCTATCCTCGCCAAGGGGCGGGATGGTGTTGTGGCGGAAATGAAAGCGTCCGGTCTGCGCGGGCGTGGCGGGGCAGGCTTCCCCACCGGGCTGAAATGGTCCTTCATGCCCAAGCAGTCAGACGGTCGGCCACATTATCTGGTGATTAACGGCGATGAATCCGAACCGGGCACATGCAAGGACCGCGAAGTCATGCGGCATGAGCCGCATAAGCTGATTGAAAGTGCGCTGATTGCTTCGTTCGCCATGGGGGCCCATGCCGCTTATATCTACATTCGCGGTGAGTTCTTTCGTGAAGCCGAACATCTCCAGTATGCAGTCGATGAAGCTTACGCGGCCGGGTTGCTTGGAAAAAATGCAGCCGGGGCCGGATGGGATTTTGATTTCTACATTCATCGTGGCGCAGGGGCTTATATCTGCGGGGAAGAAACAGCCCTGCTGGAAAGCCTGGAAGGCAAAAAAGGCCAGCCACGTATGAAACCGCCTTTCCCTGCCGGGGTAGGGTTGTATGGCTGCCCGACCACGGTGAACAACGTGGAAAGTATTTCAGTTGCCTCTACGATCATGCGGCGTGGGGCAAGCTGGTTTGCCGGGCTTGGGCGGCCCAATAATGCGGGTAGCAAACTCATGGCAATTTCCGGTCATGTGAATACGCCCTGCGTGTTTGAAGAAGAACTTGGCGTTCCGTTGAAGGACATTATTGAAAAGCATGGCGGTGGCGTAAGGGGCGGATGGGATAATCTGCTGGCCGTTATTCCCGGTGGCTGCTCCGTTCCGGTCCTGCCGAAATCCATCTGCGAAACAGTGTTGATGGATTATGACAGTTTACGCGCTGAGCGCTCTGGTCTGGGGACAGCGTGCATGATTGTCATGGATAAATCGACAGACATTATTGAAGCTATCGCCCGCTTCTCCCGCTTTTTCAAACATGAAAGCTGCGGACAGTGCACACCGTGCCGCGAAGGTACCGGGTGGATGATGCGCATGATGGACCGGATGGTGCAGGGGCGTGCCGAGCTTGAAGAAATTGATCTGCTTGAGCAGGTCACGCGGCAGGTAGAAGGGCATACCATCTGCGCGCTGGGTGATGCGGCGGCATGGCCTATTCAGGGGCTGATCCGCCATTTTCGCCCTGAAATGGAAGCCCGTATTCGTCAGTACAAAGCCGCACTTGGCGGAACCGGTCTGGTGCAGGTGCCCGCGCACGGCATGCCAGTGGCAGCGGAGTAAAAGCCATGGTGAGGGTTATTGTTGATGGAACGCCGGTTGATGTTGCTCCCGGTTCTTCCGCTCTTCAGGCGTGTGAAGCCGCAGGGAAGGAAATTCCCCGCTTCTGCTATCATGAACGTCTTTCCGTAGCAGGTAACTGCCGTATGTGCCTCGTGCAGGTTGTGCGTGCGCCAAAGCCAGTTGCATCCTGTGGTTTTCCGGTTTCGGAAGGAATGGAAATTCTTACGGATACGGATGTGGTGCGCCGCGCCCGTCGGGCCGTAATGGAATTCCTGCTGATCAATCATCCGCTTGATTGCCCGATCTGTGATCAGGGTGGTGAATGTGATTTGCAGGACCAAGCCTATGGTTACGGCACCGGTATCTCCCGCTACCATGAAGACAAGCGCGCGGTAACGGACAAGAACCTCGGTCCGTTGGTGAAAACGGTAATGACGCGCTGCATTCAATGCACACGGTGCGTTCGTTTCACAACGGAAGTGGCGGGCACTCCTGAACTTGGCATGGTGTCGCGCGGTGAAAACGCGGAAATTACCACCTATGTGGAAAAGGCCCTGACATCCGAGCTTTCAGGTAATCTGATTGATATCTGTCCTGTTGGTGCGCTGACAGCCAAACCCACGGCGTTTCATGCACGGTCCTGGGAATACAAAAAGACGGACAGCATTGATGTGCTGGATGCGCTGGGTACCAACATTCAGGTTCAGGCGCGCGGCGGCGAAGTAATGCGCATTGTGCCCCGTGTGAATGATGAAGTGAATGAAGAATGGCTGTCAGACAAGGCCCGTTTTTCAGTTGATGGTCTGAAGCGTCGGCGGCTTGATAAGCCGTGGGTGCGAGTGCATGGCAAACTTCATGCAGCCTCATGGCAGGATGCTTTTGTCTCTCTGGCTCGCAGGCTGGATGGTGTGTCCGGAGACAGGATTGGTGCAGTAGCCGGTGATCTGTGTGACGCAGAAAGCCTGTGCGCTTTAAAAGATCTTATGTCTGCACTGGGGTCTTCCAACATAGACTGCCGTCAGGATGGAGCATGGTATGATACCAGTGCCCGTGAAGGCTATCTGTTCAATAGTGATATTGTCGGAATTGATGAGGCAGATGCACTTCTGATTGTGGGCTCAGTGCCTCGGCATGAAGCGCCTGTGCTGAACGCCCGTATCCGCAAGCGGTTTCTGCGGGCAGGGCGTGGCGGCTTCCCGATTGCGATGATCGGCGCATCCTCCGCTGACCCGACTTATGATGTCACCTTCCTTGGGGATGGGCCGGATGTTCTGACTTCTCTGCTTGATGGTAGCATTCCTTTTGCAGAAACACTGAAGTCAGCAAAGCGCCCCATGATCATTCTGGGGCATGGCGCGCTGACGCGGCGGGATGCTCAGGCGGTTTATGAAGCCTGTCGCACCCTGGCGGAACAGAGCGGTGCTATTGCGGATGGATGGAACGGGTTCAACATTCTGCACACCGCGGCTTCTCGAGTAGGGGCGCTTGATCTTGGTTTTCTGCCGGGGCCACGTGGTCTG
Organism: Acetobacter tropicalis; assembly: GCF_030644465.1. NCBI lineage: Bacteria > Pseudomonadati > Pseudomonadota > Alphaproteobacteria > Acetobacterales > Acetobacteraceae > Acetobacter > Acetobacter tropicalis. The sequence continues at coordinate 3,190,217 of NZ_JAUYUW010000001.1, forward strand.
GCCGCAGCCAATATGCTGCGGGGCGGAGTGGATGTTCTCTGGCTGATGGGTGCCGACGAATTCCCGATCGATAAAATCGCTCCCGAGACATTTGTGGTCTATCAGGGACACCACGGAGACGCTGCTGCCGCCCGTGCTGACATTATCCTGCCAGGGGCGGCTTATACCGAAAAACCGGGCACGTATGTCAATATGGCAGGGCGTGTTCAACGGGCATTCCGTGCGGTGTTCCCTCCGGGTGATGCACGGGAAGATTGGCGTATTATTCGGGCCTTTTCAGAAGTGGTCGGGCACACATTGCCGTATGACACACTAGAGGCTTTGCGCGCCAGAATGGTGGAGGTGAACCCCGTGTTTGCGTCCATTGGTTCTGTGGCGACACCACAGGCCCGCCTTCCGGCACAGGCCGAAGGGACTGCACAAAAAACAACAGCCGAGTTCAGTGCTGGTGCGTTCCGTCCGGCTATTGATGGTTATTACCAGACAAACCCCATAAGCCGGGCTAGCCCGACCATGGCGGAATGTTCGCGCATTTACGCACCAGTGCGCGCAGTGGCGGCGGAGTAAGGGCTGATGGCGCAGTTTTTTTATCATACGCTGATAGGCCAGATTATTCTGATGGTTCTGGAAACGCTGGCCGTTCTGGTTCCGCTGCTGATTGGTGTAGCGTACCTCACATTGATGGAACGCAAGGTGATGGCCGCAATGCAGATGCGGCGCGGCCCGAACGTGAATGGTCTTTTTGGGCTGCTTCAGGCTTTTGCTGATGCCATCAAGATGATTTTCAAGGAAACGGTTATTCCCGCAGGTGCCAATCGGGCGCTGTTTCTATTTGCACCGTTTCTAACATTCTCTCTGGCCATGCTGGCGTGGGCGGTTATTCCCACGGGGAATGGTCTGGCCGTTGCGAATATCAATGTTGGTATTCTGTATCTGCTGGCTATTTCTTCATTGGGTGTTTACGGTATGCTCATTGCCGGGTGGGCGTCCAATTCAAAATACGCCTTTCTCGGTGGTCTGCGGTCCGCAGCGCAGATGGTCTCCTACGAAGTGTCGATCGGGCTTGTCATCGTCTCCGTTCTGTTGGCGGTGGGCAGCCTGAACCTGAACGACATTGTGCTGGCGCAACGGCATGTGTGGTTCTGCCTGCCCATGTTCCCGATGTTCATCGTGTTTTTTATCTCAGCGCTGGCAGAAACCAACCGGGCACCATTTGACCTTCCTGAAGGGGAAAGTGAACTGGTAGCCGGGTTCTTTGTTGAATATTCCTCGCTGGCATTTGGTCTCTTCTTCCTTGGCGAATATGCCAACATGATCCTGATGTCGGCCATGGTCAGCATTCTTTTCCTTGGCGGCTGGATGCCTCCGCTGGGTATTGCGCCGTTCACATGGGTACCTGGCCCCCTGTGGCTGATTTGCAAAATCCTGTTCTGCCTGTTCGTGTTTATCTGGGTGCGGGCCACATTCCCCCGTTATCGGTATGACCAGCTTATGCGGTTGGGCTGGAAGGTTTTCCTACCGTTCTCCCTACTGTGGATGATTGGAACCGCAGGCTTCCTTATGGCTACGGGCCTGCTGCCTCAGGCTGGAGGTGTAAACTGATGAGTGCTCTTGGAAAAACCTTCCGGTCCTTTCTGTTGGCCGAACTGGCGGCAGGCATGGCGTCCACTTTCAAGATGATGTTCAAGCCGAAAGTCACGCTGAACTATCCTTATGAAAAAGGGCCGCTGTCTCCGCGTTTTCGCGGCGAGCATGCATTGCGCCGTTATCCCAATGGGGAAGAACGCTGCATTGCCTGCAAGCTGTGCGAAGCCACATGCCCCGCTGAAGCCATTACAATTGAGGCTGAAGAACGGGACGATGGTTCCCGCCGCACCACACGCTATGACATTGACATGACCAAATGCATCTATTGCGGTCTGTGCGAGGAAGCGTGCCCGGTTGACGCCATTGTTGAAGGCCCGAACTACGAATTTGCAACCGAAACGCGTGAAGAGCTGATGTACAACAAGGACAAGCTGCTCGCGAATGGAGACCGTTGGGAGGCTCTGCTGGCCCGACGGTTGGAACTTGATGCGCCTTATCGCTGAGATGATGCAGGCCATGTCCTGGCAGGAGGTAAGCTGATGATACCGCAGCTTGTATTTTACGTTTTTGCGACGGTGCTGCTTGTATCCGCCACAATGGTTATTACGGCGCGCAACCCGGTGCATTCGGTGCTGTTTCTCATTCTCGCGTTTTTCAATGCGGCGGGCCTGTTTCTGGTAGCCGGGGCCGAATTCCTGGCGATGCTGCTGGTGATTGTCTATGTGGGCGCGGTCGCTGTTCTGTTCCTGTTTGTGGTCATGATGCTGGATATTGATTTCACGCAGATGCGGGAAGGCTTTCAGCGTCATGCCCCGATTGGCGCGTGCGTGGGCGGCATCTTGTTTGTTGAGCTCATCATGGCGCTGGGGAACTGGAAAATGACCCCCGATACGGGCATCGCCCCGCTGAGCGGCGCACCGGGCCTGACGAACACAGCCGCCTTGGGCACGTTGATTTACACCCATTATGTTCTGCTGTTCCAATCCTGCGGTCTTGTGCTGCTGGTGGCCATGATCGGGGCCATTGTGCTCACACTGCGCCAGACTAATACAGGCCGCCGTCAGGACATCAGCAAACAGCATGCACGCACACGTGAAGACACGCTGGTGCTTGTAGATCTGCCACTTGGCGAAAATGTGTTGGGTAACGGTGGTTTCCTCCGTCCCCACACATCCTATTACGAAAATGCAGTCCCCGGATCATACGGATCAGGAGGGCAGGCGGAGGCAGACAAAAGGGAGACCGGCGCATGACGCCCGCAATCGCCCCCATTGGGCTTGGCCCTTATCTGATTGTCAGCGCAGCATTGCTGGTGCTGGGTGTGTTTGGCATTTTCCTGAACCGGAAAAACGTCATCATCATCCTGATGTCCATGGAATTGATCCTGCTGTCTGCAAACCTCAATTTTGTCGCGTTTTCTTCCGCCCATGCAGATCTTTCTGGGCAGATCATGGTGCTGTTTGTGCTGACCATAGCGGCAGCGGAAGCAGCGATTGGTCTGGCTATTGTCACGGTCTATTTCCGCAACCGTGGATCCATCCAGGTTGAAGACGTTACGATGATGAAGGGATGAGCGGACTCATGCAGACCGATCTTCACCTGTTTGCCACGGCTATCCTCCTGCCTTTGGCAGGGGCGGTTGTTGCGGGGCTGGGTGGTCGCCTTTTGGGCGATGCCATGGCCAAGATTATAACCATTGGCTGCATGGGCGTTGCAGCGCTGTGTGGTGTTGGTGCTCTTTATGGCGGCTGGTCCGCCGGTTTTGCGGCGCAGACTGTGCCTTTGGCCGATTGGGTGAACGCAGGCGGTTTTCACGCCACGTGGACCCTGCGGTTTGATACACTTTCTGTGACCATGACGGCCATGGTGTTATGTGTGTCTTTGCTGGTGCATTGTTACAGCCTTGGCTACATGAGCCACGAAACCATGCCGACTTATCGGTTCTTTTCGTATCTCTCACTGTTTACCTTCGCCATGCTCATGCTGGTGTCCTCGAATGATCTCATCCAGTTGTTCTTCGGGTGGGAAGGGGTTGGTCTGGCCAGTTATCTGCTGATTGGCTACTGGTATGATCGGCCTTCCGCCACAGCAGCAGCGATCAAAGCATTTGTGGTCAACCGCGTGGCTGACCTGTTCTTCCTTGTCGGGATCGGGTTGGTGTATGTTCTGTTTCATACCGTTCAGTATGATCAGATTTTTGCGACGGTTCCTCAGGTTCTTGGTGCGTCCTATTCCCTGTTCGGTACCACGTTCAACATGATGGAAGTGATCTGCTTCCTGCTGTTTGTGGGGGCCATGGGCAAATCCGCCCAGCTTTTCCTCCATACGTGGCTGCCAGACGCCATGGAGGGCCCAACGCCAGTTTCTGCCCTTATTCATGCAGCAACAATGGTCACGGCTGGCGTGTTCCTGATGGCGCGTATGTCCCCTTTGCTGGAGTTCGCACCCGGCACGCGGATGTTTGTGATCTTCATTGGGGCCACCACCTGTTTCTTTGCCGCTACGGTCGGTATGGTGCAGCCGGATATCAAACGCACCATCGCGTATTCCACCTGTTCACAGCTTGGCTACATGTTTGCGGCTGTGGGCGTGGGGGCGTATCAGGCATCTGTTTTCCATCTGACCACGCATGCCTTTTTCAAAGCACTTCTGTTTCTTGGCGCAGGCTCTGTCATCCACGCCGTGCATGATGAGCAGAACATGTTCCGTATGGGCGGTTTGTGGAAAAAACTGCCGCTGACATACGCTGTTATGTGGATTGGTAGCCTTGCGTTGGCCGGTGTGTTTCCGTTCGCGGGATATTGGTCCAAGGATGCCATTCTGAACGCCTTGTGGGCCAGTGGCAGCAGCATGAGCCATTATGCTTGGACGCTCGGCACCATTACGGCGTTCATCACGGCTTTTTATAGCTGGCGCCTGCTGTTTCTTGTGTTCCATGGCGCACCGGCAGACGAACATGTGCGTGATGCCGCGCATGAAAGCCCTGCGGTTATGACCGTACCTCTGGTGCTGTTGGCTATTGGTGCCGTGGTGGCCGGCGTTGCTCTGGCGCCGTATTATATCGGCGCAAAGCAGGATCTGTTCTGGAACGGGGCCATTTTCAACGCGCCGGGCAATAGCATTATGGAAACATTTGAGCATGTTCCCGCGCTGATCGGCCTGTTGCCCTCCATTGCCGGGCTGGCAGGGATTGCTCTGGCCTATGTGTTCTATGTGGCGTCTCCCGCATTGCCTGCCTCCATGGCGCGGTCTTTTGGTCCGGTTTATCGGTTCCTGCTCAATAAATGGTATTTTGATGAACTCTACACAGTTATTTTTGTCCGTCCCTATGCCGCCATTGCGCGCGTGCTGTGGAAAGAGGGGGATGAAGGCGCTGTAGAAGGGCTGCCACGTGATCTGGTGCGCGCAACCGTTACGGGCGCATCGGAGGCCGTCAAACTCCAGACCGGCTCCATTGCCATTTATGCCTTCACCATGCTGGCGGGCCTTGTGGTGCTGCTGACCGTCGCCCTGTGCGGATGAGAGGTGGATGATGTCGTTTTTTTCCCTTTTTGATATCTGTAGTGAACGGAGTGCAGTGCGATGAGTGCGACCTCGGTCAACTGGGCGCTGGCTCTGCCAGAAATCACACTTGCACTTTCCGGCTTGATCATTCTGGTTGTGGGCGTGTTGCAGCGGCGGGGGGAAGGGTTCTTCCCTTGCTCCATGCTGACGGTTGCCGCTTTTGTGGGGTGTGGGTTTCTGGTGGCCCTTTCGCCCGACGGCGCGGGTTATGCCGGTACCTTTGTGAATGACAGCTTTGCACGTTTCATGAAAATTCTGGCACTGGTGGGTGGCCTTCTGGCAACTATTGTCACCGTAGGGTACCGTGGTGAGGACCGGCATGATCCGGGAGCGTTACCGTTTGAAACGCCTATCCTCATGCTGTTTTCAACCCTCGGTGCCATGATCATGGCATCCTCCGCCAATCTCATGACCTTGTTTGTCGGATTGGAACTGTCTTCTCTCTCCATCTACATTCTCTGCGCTCTGGAGCGGGACCGGGTTACGTCTTCAGAAGCCGGATTGAAATATTTTGTTCTGGGCTCCCTGGCTTCCGGGCTGCTGCTGTATGGCATGTCTCTGGTCTATGGTTACGCAGGCACCATGGAATATACGGGGCTGATTGCCGCCATCCATGCGTCAGGAACGCTGCCGCCAGGGTTGATTGTTGGCGTTGTGTTCGTGGTGGTGGGGCTGTGTTTCAAGCTTTCCGCCGTGCCCTTCCATATGTGGACGCCTGATGTCTATCAGGGGGCACCAACGCCGGTAACAGCCTATATGGCGGGTGCGCCCAAATTTGCTGCCTTTGCTCTGTTTCTGCGTGTCATGGTCGGGCCGTTTGGTGCGGTTGCGCCTCGCTGGCAGATCCTGATTGAAACCGTTTCCATGCTCTCCATGGTCTATGGGGCTTTTGCGGCCATACCGCAGACGGATATCAAGCGCCTTATGGCGTATTCCTCCATTGGTCACATGGGGTACGCCATGATGGGGCTGGCATCGGCTTCAGCAGCAGGGGTAAGGGCAACCCTGATTTATCTTGCAGCCTATCTGGTCATGAATGCAGGGGTCTTTGCCGGAATTGCCGCCATGCGTCGCAAAGGGCGTGAAGTGACGGCTATTTCCGATCTTGCCGGGTTAAGCAAGACCGACCCCGGCATGGCGGCAGCACTGGCTATCTTCATGTTCAGCATGGTCGGCGCACCGCCGCTGGCCGGGTTCTTCGGCAAGTTCATGGTGTTTGCGGCCGCGTGGCAGGCTGGCCTTTATGTGCTGGTCGTTGTAGGGGCTGTCTCCAGTATTGTGGGCGCTTACTATTACCTGCGTGTTGTAAAGGTGATGTATTTTGATGCGCCAGCGGAAGGGCTGGACCGTCCCGCACCCAGCCTGCTGTTTGTTTCAGGCGGCATGGGGCTGGCCACGGTGTTCTTCATTCTGGTTCTCGGACCACTGATGAACATGGCACAGCAGGCGGCCTTGGCTCTGGCTGGCTGAAGGAGATGGAATGAAGGCAGTTTGTCCGCCTTGGCGGCTGGAATGTTATGATGAACTGACTTCAACCTCGGATGTATGCCTTGAACGGGCCAGAGCGGGCGAAAAGCCTGGTCTGGCCCTTCTGGCTTTGCGGCAGACAAAGGGGCGGGGCAGCCGGGGGCGGAACTGGGTTGATGCAGGGCAAAGCCTCGCTCTTTCCATGCTTCTTGATGGCCAGCAGGCGGGGCAGGATGCTCTGGGCGGTTGGCCCTTTCTTGCGTCCCTTGCTTTTTTTGAAGGGTTGGCAGAGACCATGCCCGCCGCCCGTGATCATCTGATGATCAAATGGCCCAATGATATTCTGCTGGATGGGCAGAAACTGGGCGGCATTCTGATCGAGCGGGAAGGGCGGGCCCTCATTATCGGCATGGGTGCCAATCTGGCGCGGTCTCCGGCAACGGACGCCATAGGGCGGGAGGCAGCCTTTCTGGGACGATACGGAGAGCCTCCTCATCCGCGTGCTGTGGCGGAGGCCATTCTGGCGCAGATCACACGCTGGCGGGATGTCTGGGAGCACCAAGGGTTTGGTATTCTGTGTGCGGAATGGATGAAACGGGCGCATCCTGTGGGCACGCCTCTTGTGGTAAACGGCGGGACTACTTATGAAAAGGGGCGGTTTGCAGGGCTGGCCGCAGATGGTCGGCTGCTGCTTGAAACGGAAAACGGGATGAAAACGATCGCAACAGGAGATATCCTGCTGGCATCACAGGGGGCAGGACGTGCTGCTCGTCATTGATGCAGGCAACACAAATGTGGTGTTTGCCGTGCATGATGGTGCAAAGTGGCGGGGTACGTGGCGTATCACCATGCAGGCGCAGCGTACGTCTGATGAATACGCCGTCTGGCTGCTGGCGCTCCTGCGGATGCAGGGTATTTCCGCTGATGATATTGAAGGCGCGGTGATCGGCACAGTGGTGCCAGCGGCTCTTTATCATCTGCGTACGTTGTGTCGTCAGTGGTTCGCAGTTGAACCTCTTCTGGCCTCTGCCCGGCTGGATTGGGGCTTTGTGATCAAGATGGATAACCCCGATGAAGTTGGGGTGGACCGTCTTTTAAATGGTCTGGCGGCACACCATCTGTATGGTGGACCGTTAACAGTTATTGATTTTGGCACGGCTACCACGTTTGATGTGGTGGATAGTGAAGGCAGTTATTGCGGTGGTGTGATTGCGCCGGGGATCAATCTGTCTGTTGAAGCCTTGCATCAGGCTGCGGCGCGTCTGCCGCGTATTGGTGTTGGGCGCCCGGCAGTTGATTCCGTTATCGGGCGTAATACCGTTACGGCTATGCGCTCAGGGGTGTTCTGGGGGTATGTGGGTTTGATCGAGGGGATCGTCGAGAGGATCAGGCGGGAAGTCGGGCAGGATATGAAAGTGCTCGCAACCGGCGGTCTGGCTCCGCTCTTCTCGGAAGGAACAACGGTGTTTGATCACGTGGATTCAATGCTGACCCTGAACGGGCTGCGGATATTGGCGGGGCGGAATCCCTTGCCGCGTCTTACAATCGAAAAAGATCTTTTGACAGAAGGATAGTACATCTAATGACAGACCAGAACGGCGATTTCGCCTTTCTGCCCTTGGGCGGAACGGGCGAGATTGGCATGAATCTTAATCTCTATCGCCTGGGGGAAACCTGGCTGGCGATAGATTGCGGTATTGGTTTTAGCGGAAACGACACACCGGAAGCTGAAATTCTGGTGCCTGATCCCACCTTTATTGCAGAGCGTCGAGACCAGTTGGCAGGGTTGGTGATTACCCACGCGCATGAAGACCATATTGGCGCGGTGGCTCACCTGTGGCCGCTTCTGCAGTGCCCTGTTTACGTGACCCCTTTTGCTGGGGCCGTGCTGCGCCGTAAACTGGGTGAAGCCCGCCTGCTTCAGGAAGTGCCGATTCATGTCATCCCTTGTGGTGGCACGTTTGATGTCGGGCCTTTCAATCTTGAGTTCATTCCCGTTACCCATTCCGTGCCAGAAGCGCAGAGCGTTGTTCTGCGCACGCCCGCAGGGATTGTGGTGCATACCGGGGACTGGAAACTTGATCCGGACCCGCTTGTTGGCCCGCCGACGGATATCAAACGCCTGAAGGAAGTGGGTGAGGAAGGGGTTCTGGCTCTGGTGTGTGACAGCACCAACGTGATGAAGCCCGGTGCCTCCCAGTCCGAATCGGAAGTGCGTCGGAGCATGACGGACCTGATCGGCAGCCTTAAAGGCCGTATCGCCGTTACCTGCTTTGCGTCCAACGTAGCCCGCGTTGAAACCATTGCCATGGCTGCACAGGCGGCCGGCCGCACGGTGGTTCTGGTTGGCCGCTCCCTGCGCAATCTGGATGTGGCTGCGCGTGAATGTGGATATCTGTCTGGCGTTCTGCCGTTCCTGAACGAGCAGGATGCGAATGATGTGCCCGATGATCAGACGGTCATGATCATTACCGGAAGCCAGGGTGAGCCGCGCTCCGCCTTGTCCCGCATCTCTCTCGATATTCACCCCAACATTTCTCTGGGTGAGGGTGATACGGTCATCTATTCCAGCCGTATGATTCCGGGTAACGAGCGCGCCATTATGGCCGTGCAGGACAATCTGTCCCGTCGTGGCGTGCGCGTGATTACGGATAAAGACCATTTTGTGCATGTATCGGGTCACGCCACGGGCGGTGACGTGAGCACCATGTATGATCTGATCAAGCCGCAATATGCTGTGCCGGTTCACGGCGAATGGCGTCACCTCACGGCGCATGCCGCTTTGGCGCAGGATAAGGGGATTGCCCCCATTCTGCTTGAAGATGGCGATATTCTGCGTCTTGCTCCGGGCAAGGCCGAAGTGGTGGATACTGCACCCAGCGGTCGTCTGGCGCTGGATGGAGGCCGTCTGCTGCCAATGAATGGTGGCGTTCTGGCGGCGCGTCGCAAGATGCTGTTCAACGGTGTGGTAATTGCCAGCTTTGCGGTGGATGACGAAGGGTTTGTTATCGGCGAGCCCAAACTGAGCGCGCCCGGCCTGCTGGACCCGGATGATCTGGAAAGCGTGCGCGTGCGTGAAGAATTCGCCAACGCGCTGGATGTTATTCCCGATGAACTGCGGAATGATGATCAGGCGTTCCGTGATGCCGCCAAGACGGCATTGCGCCGGGCTCTGGGGCGTAAGCTTCAGAAGCGCCCGCTGGTGGATGTGCACGTTCTGCGTGTCTGAAGCCTTTGCCTGCATGATAGGCACATAAGCCGTGGAAGGAAGCCCGCATGATGCGGGTTTTCTTTATGGGCACAGTGCTTTACAGCAGAAGATGTTCAGGAATTTTTCGGGTAGACCCTGCTGTGGTCTGCCTTACAGACAAGGTTGAGTACGACCATGCGTCTTTCGCGCAGTTTTCTCCCTACCCTTAAAGAAAACCCGGCAGAGGCGCAGATCGTCTCTCATCGGCTGATGCTTCGTGCAGGGCTGGTCCGGCAGACGGCGTCCGGTATCTATGCGTGGTTGCCAGCGGGGCTGAAGGTGCTGCGCAACATCAGCCAGATTGTGCGTGAAGAGCAGGATAGCATTGGCGCGCAGGAAGTGCTGATGCCCACCCTTCAGTCTGCTGATCTGTGGAAGCGTTCGGGCCGGTATGATGCTTACGGGCCGGAAATGCTGCGCATTCAGGACCGGCACAAGCGGGAACTGCTGTACGGGCCAACCAATGAGGAAATGATTACGGATCTGTTCGGGCAGACTGTTAAATCCTACAAGGAACTGCCGCAGGTTCTGTATCATATCCAATGGAAATTCCGTGACGAAATGCGCCCCCGGTTTGGTGTGATGCGCGGCCGCGAATTTCTGATGAAAGACGCCTACAGTTTTGATCTGGATTATGCCTCCGCCGTTGCCAGCTACCAGCGGATGATGTTGGCGTATCTGCGTACGTTCCAGCGGTTGGGCGTGCGGGCCGTGCCCATGCGGGCTGATACTGGTCCCATTGGCGGGGAACTCAGCCATGAATTCCTTATTCTGGCCCCCACGGGTGAGAGCGGCGTGTTCTATGATGCCGCGCTGGAAGATCAGGACTGGCTGGATGAACCTGTTGATGTGAACAGCCCGTTGGCGCTGGAAACCTTCTACAAGCGGGTGACCACGCCGTATGCCGCCACCGATGAAATGCATGACACCACGGCGTGGGACGCCGTGCCGGAAGAGCGTCGGCGTGAAGGCCGTGGCGTTGAAGTGGGACATATTTTCCACTTCGGTACCAAATACACCAAGGCCATGGATATCAGCGTAAGTGCGCCTGATGGTTCTCAGATCTACCCGGAAATGGGGTCATATGGCATTGGTGTCTCCCGCTTGGCCGGAGCAATTATCGAAGCCAGCCATGATGAAAACGGGATCATCTGGCCAGATGCCGTAGCGCCCTTCAAGGCCGCGATTCTGAACCTGAAAGTGGGGGATGAAACGTGCGATGCCGTGTGTGAACGCATCTATAATGTGGATACGGAAGCCTTCCTGTATGACGACCGCACGGATCGGGCTGGCGCCAAATTTGCTGATGCGGATCTGATGGGGCATCCGTGGCAGATTGTGGTCGGGCCACGGAGCGCAAAGGAAGGGCGTGTGGAACTCAAGCGTCGTGCGACAGGTGAGCGGCATGACCTGAGCGTGGATGACGCTCTGGCACTGGTTCTGGCAGGCTGAGCATGTTTGGTCCCTTCGAGCGGGCAATAGCCGGGCGGTACCTCCGGGCGCGCCGTGGTGAGCGGTTTGTGTCTGTCATCGCCATTTTCTCGCTAGTGGGGATCGCACTTGGTGTGGCCACGCTCATTATCGTTATGGCGGTCATGAACGGGTTCCAGGCCGATCTGATGGACCGCATTCTCGGTCTGAATGGTGATCTGAGCATTTATGGCTCCGGGCGGACCATCTCCCATTATGAAGAGGTAACAGACCGGGTGCGCAAGGTGCCCGGCGTTATCAGTGCAACCCCGCTGGTGGAAGGGCAGGTGCTTCTGAGCGCTGGCTCTTTCAATTCTGGCGGCGTGGTGCATGGCATGACCAAACAGGGGCTGCTGGACCTTAAAGGGGTAAGCTCCTCTCTGGTGGCCGGGTCTCTGGATGATTTTGAAGGGGATGATGCTGTGGCCGTTGGGGTCACGCTCGCGTCCCGTGCAGGCCTCTCCATCGGGTCGCGTATTACGCTGATTTCACCGGAGGGCGCTGCAACGGCTTTTGGCACCGTACCGCGTGTGCGGGCCTACCATATTGTTGCGATTTTTGATGCTGGCGTGAATGACTACAATGCCAGCTACGTGTTCCTGCCCATGCATGCCGCGCAGGTTTACTTCCAGATGCCGGACAAGGTTACGCAGATTCAGGTCATGGTGCAGGACGCCCAGAATGTCCGGCCCGTAACCATGCGGATCATCAACGCGGTGGGCGATCCCGGCCTGCGTGTGTTGGACTGGACAAACGCCAACAATGCTCTGTTTGGCGCGGTGCAGGTGGAACAGAACGTCATGTTCCTGATCCTGACACTTATTATTCTTGTGGCAGCCTTCAATGTGATCTCGTCGCTGATCATGATGGTCAAAGACAAGACAGGGGATATTGCCGTATTGCGCACCATTGGGGCCAGCCGGGGCGCCATCATGCGCATTTTTCTGATGTGTGGTGCCTCCGTAGGCGTAACAGGCACGGTGGCCGGTACGGTGCTGGGCGTGGTGTTCTGTATGAACATTGAACGCATCAGGCAGGCGTTGCAGAGCCTGACGGGCACCAATCTTTTCAACCCCGAAGTTTATTATCTGACGCATCTTCCGGCCAAGCTGGTGTGGGGGCAGGTAGGGGAAGTGATCGGCATGGCACTTACCCTTTCTCTGCTGGCCACGCTTTATCCCTCCTGGCGTGCGGCACGGACTGACCCAGTTGAGGCTTTGCGTCATGAATGATGTGGTTCTGCGTCTTCAGGGCGTAAAAAAAACGTACCGTAGCGGGGAGGACGGATCTCTTCCCGTTCTGCAAGGGGCCGATTTCACCCTGCATGCGGGTGAACTGGTGGCACTGGTTGCCCCTTCGGGCACTGGCAAATCCACTCTTCTGCATCTGGCAGGTCTTCTCGATACGCCTGATGAGGGGGAGATTGAAATCTGCGGCCAGAGCACCCGTGGGCTAGCGGATGCTGGGCGTACGGCGTTGCGGCGTGATGAAATTGGATTTGTTTATCAGTTTCATCATCTGCTCGCAGAATTCACCGCCCAGGAAAATGTGATGTTGCCGCAAATGATTGCAGGCACACGCAAGGCGGAGGCCCGCGCACGGGCGGATGAACTGCTGGATATGTTCGGCTTACACCATCGGCTGAAGCATCTGCCCGGCAAGTTGTCCGGCGGCGAGCAACAACGGGTTGCTATTGCGCGTGCTCTGGCAAACCGGCCCGCTTTACTGCTGGCCGATGAACCGACGGGCAATCTTGATGTGTGGACAGCCGATGCCGTTTTTACGGAACTGATGGCGGCTGTGAAAAATCAGGGGTTAGCAGCCTTGGTCGCAACTCATAATGAGGAGTTGCTGAGCCGTATGGACCGTGTGATCACTCTTCGGGATGGGCTTGTGGTGGCGCGCTGACTCCAGCCGCCACCATCTTTTTTCAGCCGTTCAGCAAAGTCCGTTCAATGGCATCCCGCACGCGGGGCGATGTGGGGGATGTCACACTGGCAAACCAGGCAGCAGGCTGGCCAGATCGGTTGATCAGATATTTATAGAAATTCCAACGGGGGCGGCCCAGAAAACCACATTCCTTGTTCAGCCATTGGAACAGCGGAATGGCGTTTGTTCCTTTTACAGAACTGCGCGCCGCCATGGGAAAGCTGACGCCATAATTGCGGTGGCAGAAAGAAGCAATCTCAGAGGCCGTTCCCGGTTCCTGCTGCCCGAAATCATTGCTTGGTACACCAATAACCATCAGTCCTGCTTTTCGGAACTGGCTCCAAATAGCCTGTAAGCCTTCATATTGCGGTGTAAAGCCACATTTGGAGGCCGTATTGACAATCAGAAGCGGCCGACCGCGATAGTCATTGAGGTTGATTGTGTCGCCTTCCAGGCCAGGGAGCGTGAAATCATAAGCTGTGGTCATGGCGTGGTGCCTCTTTTGTTGCAAACGTCTCAGGGGTAAGAAGCCCTGTCTAGCGCAAGAAAAGAGAAGGGGCGAGAGGAGAGAGGGAGGGGGAAGCCTGCTGCCCAGTTGCGGGTTCTTGTCAGGCTTCCACCAATTTTTTGCGTTGGAGATCGTGTTCGTTTATTATTGTTCATTATGTTGAACACGATCCCGTATTTGGAATAATGAGGATATCGCCTCCTCTTGTCAACAAGGAAAATAAGATCGGCATGTCCAAACCTCAGGATTCTGTCCCGGCGCTCCGTCGGGCCGTGCGTATTCTCGATCTGGTCAAGGCTGCGCAGCGGCCTCCATTGGCGGCGGATGTGGCCCGGCAGCTGGATCTGCCAAGGAGCACCGTGCACGGGCTGCTGGCAGTTATGGTTGAACTGGGGTTGCTGGAAAAAACAGCCACGCAGGGTTACAGGCTGGGCACCCGGCTTCTGGACTGGGTGGGGGGCGTGACAGAAAAGCGGGATCTGGTGACGGAGTTCTATCAGTCCCTTGATGGCTTTTCTGATCTCGACACCTTTACGGTGACACTGACCCTGCTTGAAGGGATGGAAGTGGTGTATGTGGCCTGCCGCAACAGCGCCACGGTGCTGGGGGCCTCCTTCCGTGTAGGCATGCGTCTGCCTGCTATTTTTACAGCTACCGGAAACGCCATGCTGGCCGGGATGGATGATACATCCTTCAGGGAGTGGCTGACCCTGCATCCCGCGTCCACCTGGCCCGAACCCATGACACCCAATGGAATCCGTTCTGTCACGACTCTAGTGCGGGAGATTGCCGAGATTCGTGAGCGTGGCTATGCGGTGGATGATGAACAAATTCATGATGGCCTGTGGTGCTTTGGGGCCGGAGTGAAAGACTACTCTGGCCGCATGATTGCCGGAGTAGGCGTGAGCCTCCCTCAGACAGAACTGGGGCGGTATGATGTGAGCGAACTGGGTAACCGCGCTGTTGCGCTTGCTCAGGCTGTTTCCGGGCGGTTGGGGTATAGAAACGCTATGGCGGAAGGCGTAGAGAGCGAGCGTTAAAGTGAAAGCTGCTCTCTGATATCTGTCAGCCGGTCTGATCTCATCAGCCCTCACCAATTGAAAAGGAAGATTATGCCTCGGTCCTGTAAGAGAACTGGGTGGGCAACTGTGCGCCGAGCCGTATTGACTGTAAGTGCGAGTCTGGCATTGGTGATGGGCGCTGCGGGGGCCAGTCGGGCAGCCGAACAGACACCTCAAACAGAAGTAAAATATCTGGTGTTCGTGCACGGCCTGCATGTGATGGACATTCAGGCGTCCTACCGGCTTGATAATGCCCAATATGGGATTGGGGCGCATGTCAAAACGGCGGGTCTGTTTAATATGTTCATGAAAACAGACCTGACTCTTACCGCTCAGGGACGGTTCGCCGGGCAGGTCGTGGCTCCAGAAACGTTTGACAGCAAAGGCTGGTCGCGTCGCACAAACCGGCATATCACCCTTACCTATAAGGACAACCTGCCACAGGTCACCCAACTTGATCCGCCGGAGACAAACCGGGAGGCGGTGACAGAAGCTGAGCGGCAAGGTGCGGTTGATACGCTAGCCATGTTGATGGGTTTGCTACGGCAGGTAAGAGAGACACAGAACTGTGCCTTGCAGGAAAAAGTTTTTGACGGATTGCGGCTGACAACGCTTTCCGTGCAGGCGGGAAGCGAGCAGAAACTTCCCTCAAGCGGACCGTTGGACTGGGGCGAGGCAGCCTTGCGCTGCAATTTTGTGGGGCAGCAGATCAAGGGGTTCAAGCTCAGCAACGAACAAAGCAAACTGCGTAACCCGCAGCCGGGCCGGGCCTGGTTTGAACGGATTGGGGCTGCAGGCTTTGTGGCCGTCCGGTTGGAGCTGGATCATCCCAAACTGGGCCACATCACGGTTCTGCTGGATGGCGCCCCACGTCAGTTCCCGTAACGGGCAAGGCTCTTCTGAAAACAGGGCCAATAAAAAGCCCGAGTGAAAGAGAAACTTTCACTCGGGCGATATAGAGACGCTTATTGCGTCTAGTGTGATGAGTTCGCGGTTTTATTCAACCGTTACGGACTTTGCCAGATTGCGGGGCTGGTCCACATCTGTTCCCTTCAGAACAGCAACTTCATACGCCAGCATCTGCACGGGAATGGTTTGCAGGATGGGGGCAACAAAATCATGCACATGCGGCAGAACCACCATGTCTTCCGCAATGGCGGAAACACGGTCCGCGCCCTTGGTATCTGTAAAGACCAGCAGACGCCCGCCACGAGCCTTGGCTTCCTGAAGGTTGGACAGCGTTTTATCAAACAAGGGCGTGTAAGGCACGCTGGCGACAATCGGCACGGTGCGATCAATCAGGGAGATCGGACCATGCTTCATTTCCCCTGCGGCATAGGCTTCCGCATGGATGTAGGAAATTTCCTTGAGTTTCAGCGCACCTTCCATGGCAATGGGGAACATGCTGCCGCGGCCCAAATACAGAACGTCACGGGCCTCGGCTACAACGCCTGCAAGCCGCCGTATGGCTGCACCTTGCGTAAAGACCTCTGCCGCGCGGCTTGGCAGATCAAGCAGGGCTGCTACCAGTTCTTCTTCTGCAAGCGCATCTAGCGTGCCGCGTGCGCGGGCCGTGGCAATAGTCAGGCAGGCAAGCACTGTCAGTTGAGCCGTGAAGGCCTTGGTGGAGGCCACGGAAATTTCCGGGCCAGCCACAGTCCCCAGAACACTGTCACTTTCACGCGCCATGGTGCTGTGCTCAACATTCAGCACGGAAAGAATATGGATGGCTTTCTGGCGTAAGCTGCGCAGAGCCGCCAATGTATCCGCCGTTTCTCCAGACTGAGAAATCAGCAGGCCGAGCGAGCCTTCCGTCAGTGGCGGGTTGCGGTACCGCATCTCACTGGCAACGTCGATATCCACCGGCAGCCGCGCAATGGCTTCCAGCCAGTAGCGGCCAACCATGCCAGCATAGAATGCTGAACCGCAGGCGGTGATCACCGCACGAGGCACAGTGGCCAGATCAAAAGGCATGTCCGGCAAAAATACGCGGCGGCTGGCAGGGTCAACCATGCGCTGCAGGGTCTGGCCAATAACCAGCGGATGCTCATGCAGCTCTTTTTCCATGAAATGACGGTAGCCGTCCTTGCCAATGGCACCTGCGGCCAGAGCCGTGGTCTGCTCCTTGCGCTGAACAGGCGTGCCGTCAAACGTCATGAACTCCGCTTTTTGCGGAGTGATCACCACGCAGTCCCCATCTTCCATGTAGGTGATGCGGTTGGTCAGCGGTGCAAGGGCGAGGGAGTCAGACCCAAGGAACATTTCATCCTTGCCATAGCCAACAGCCAGCGGGGCGCTATGGCAGGCGCCAATCATCAGCCCTTCATGACCAGCAAAGATCATGGCGATGGCATAAGCCCCCTCCAGACGGTTGAGGGCTTTTAACGCGGCATCCTTGGGGGCAAGGCCCTGCCCAAGATGGTAATCCACCAGTTGGGCTATGGTTTCGCTATCCGTTTCCGTGCTGAAAACCTGTCCGGCTTCTTCCAGTTCACGGCGGAGGTCTTCAAAGTTCTCAATAATACCATTGTGAACAATGGCGACGCGCTCCGTGCCATGCGGGTGTGCATTGCAGGTTGTGGGGGCACCATGGGTTGCCCATCGTGTGTGGCCAATACCCGTTGTGCCCGGAAGCGGGTCCTGTTCAAGAAGCGCGCCCAGATTATCCAGCTTGCCGGCAGCGCGGCGGCGTTCTACCCGGCCGTCCACCAACGTGGCGATACCGGCGGAATCATATCCGCGATATTCCAGACGGCGCAGTCCTTCAAAGACGATGGGCGTGGCATGTCGCAGACCGACAACACCGCATATTCCGCACATCAGCCGTTTTCCTTTCGGGCTTTGAGTGTTTCCTTGAAGTGCCTGCCCAGTTCGGGTTTGCTCACCTGACGGGAGCGGCCAAAGGCAAGGGCATTTTCAGGCACATCCTTGGTAATGGTGCTGCCAGCAGCAATCATGGCATTGGTGCCAATGCTGACCGGGGCCACCAGAATGGCGTTTGAGCCGACAAACACGTTGTCACCAATTAAGGTGCGATGTTTGAAGAAGCCGTCATAATTGCAGGTAATGGTACCGGCCCCCACATTGGTCCGGGCACCAATATCGGCATCGCCCAGATAGGTCAGGTGGTTGGCTTTGGCACCGTCTCCTACCGTGGTGTTCTTGACCTCAACAAAATTGCCAATGTGGGCTCCTACACCAATATCCGCTCCGGGGCGCAGGCGGGCATAGGGGCCGATCAGCGCATTGGCCTGCACCTCACACCCTTCCAGATGACTGAAAGCACGGATTTCTGCGCCGCTTCGCACGGTAACACCGGGGCCGAACACCACATGCGGTTCGACCAGCACATCGGGTTCAAGTTCGGTATCAGCGCAGAGAAAGACTGTTTCCGGCGCGACCAGCGTTACGCCGTTTTCCATGGCTTTCGTGCGCAGGCGGTTCTGGAGGGCGGCTTCAGCTTCGGCCAGTTCCACGCGGGAATTGATGCCACGCAGTTCATCTTCTGCAGCTTCCACGGCGCGTACACGTACGCCGTCCGCTACCGCCAGATCGACCACGTCCGTCAGGTAATATTCACCTTTGGCGTTTTCATTTTTCACAGCCTTCAACCACGTGCGGAAGGTGTCTGCATCCGCGCACAGAACGCCTGCATTGCATAGATCAATGGCGCGTTCCTCCG
Organism: Acetobacter tropicalis; assembly: GCF_030644465.1. Taxonomy (NCBI): domain Bacteria; kingdom Pseudomonadati; phylum Pseudomonadota; class Alphaproteobacteria; order Acetobacterales; family Acetobacteraceae; genus Acetobacter; species Acetobacter tropicalis. The sequence goes on from NZ_JAUYUW010000001.1 coordinate 3,208,735, forward strand.
ATGTGGCGTCCGCCCATTCCACAATACGGTCCACATTGCCGTCCTGTGCAACTACCCGGCCATATCGTCCCGGTTCCTTGGGGCGCATGGCTAGCAGTGCAAGCCCAACATCGGGCGAGCGGCGTTCTTCCAGAAGGCGGTTCAGAGTTTCAGCCGAAATCAGCGGATTATCCGCATAGAGTACGGCTACATCCCCTTCGCCAAAATATGCTTCAGCCTGCAGGGCCGCGTGGGCGGTGCCCAGCCGTTCATGCTGTACTACCACCGGGTAAGGGGCTGCCAGTTCGGCAACATCTTCCATTTCAGGACCAATGACCACCACCAGCCGATCAAACACATCTGCCGCATTGGCGATCAGATGCGCCAGCATGGGGCGGCCGGCCAGCCGTTGCATGGCTTTGGGGCGGGAGGACTTCATGCGGGTGCCCAGCCCGGCGGCCAGCAGGACCGCAGTGGCAGGACGGGAAGGGAGAGGAGATGTCATGATTGAATTGCGGTAAGCCAACCTCACGCCCCTGTCAAACGCCGGGCTGGAGGAAACCTGAAATCTGGATATCATAAAATTTTTCAGGACTTTACTGAAGAAGGCAAAAGCAGTGATGAAACAGAAACTCGCAGTGTTTGACATGGATGGCACATTGCTGGACTCCCTGCCGGATCTGGCAGAATGCGGGCGGGAACTGCTGGCCAGCTATGCTCTGCCGTCCGTATCAGACGCAGAAGTGCGCCGCATGATTGGCAACGGGGTGCCCATGCTGGTTGAACGCCTGCTTCAGGCTGGGGCAGAAAAAGGAGCGGGTGCGCAGGTGGCGGACATAGATCACGCTCAGGCCTGCCGCCGCTTTATGGAGTTCTACACCCCACGGGCCACCCGGCTATCCCGATTGTTTCCGGGCACAGAAGACACGCTTCATACGCTTCAGGCGCGGGGATGGCTGCTTGCAGTCTGTACCAACAAGCCGGAAGTCGCGGCACTGGCCATTCTGGAACGGTTTGGCCTTTCTCCCTTGTTCGCCTGTGTGGGGGGAGGAGACAGCTTTGCCGTTAGAAAGCCGGACCCCGGCCATCTTCTGGGAACAATTGCCATGGCCGGAGCGCAACCGGAGAGCAGTGTGATGATCGGGGATATGTCTCCAGATCTTCTGGCTGCGCAGGGGGCAGGCTGTCCGGCTCTGTTTGCAGCGTGGGGGTATGGTGATGGCAATCTAGCGGAACTGGCGCAGGCCGAAGCGGCAAGCATGGTCGATGTGCCCGAGAAAGCAGAATGGCTACTGCAGAACGCATGCGGGGCTCTATGAGAACGTAGGGAGAGGCGAGGGATTACAGCTCTTCCAAAAGGCTGTTTCAAGAAACCGGAAAGCGAGGGCTGGCAAGGGGCTGAAAGCCGACCGAAAGGCTCGATGCAGGCTCACCACTGTGACGGGAAACATCGCTGATCTGCAAAACGCCTTCCAGACCCGCCCTGTCAGATTTTGCAGGCAGTCAGACCAGATATCTGGCTGTTCCTGTCTTTAGGGGGCGATCTGAGCCAACCGCGCGAGAACAGCCTGTCCGGCTTTGGTAAACGCGTCTTCATTGAAATGGGAGAAGACATAGCTTCGGGCAGCTTGTCCCATCTGATGGAGCGTTTCAGGGCGTGCGAGCGCCTGTGCGAGGCAGGCCGAGAGCGCTTCTGTATTGCGTGGAGGCACAGTCCATCCTGTTACGCCGGGTTGGACAGAGCGTGTCAGTTCTCCCACTGCTGATGAAATAACCGGAAGACCTGCCTGCATGGCTTCATGCGCAGCCATGCAGAATCCTTCCCAGTGAGAGGGTTGGAGATACAGATGCTGGTCCGCCAGAAACGCACCGGTGTCTGAGCAGAATCCCGGCAGGGAGACCTCATTCTGCAGTCCATGAAGCCGCACGAGCGCTTCCAGTTTCGCCCGTTCTTCGCCTTCTCCGGCAATAGTAAGGTGAAACGGAGGGAGCGCATCTGTTTGCTTAAGCTGTGCCAGCGCAAGGCAAAGCGTGTCATACCCTTTAACTGGATGAAGTCTGCCCACTGAACCCAGCCGGATGGTCTCGCCTGCCTGCCATGGGCGGCTTTGCGGGGCAGAAGCCCGCGCATGAAAAATGGGCCAACACATCAGCCTGTCTGCGGGGATGCCCAACTGGGTGCGGGTAACCTGTGTCACGTAATCGGAATCGCCTATCCATAGGCAGGATGCGTTACGCCGCAAGCGGAGCAAGGTGTCATTCGGCGGACGGAGTTTGGCTGAATGTTGCCAGCTTATGACAGGGATACCACGTTTCTGCCCTACGCTCTGCCCAAGAAGCGTTGCCCGCGTCAGGGAGGTCCAGATATGGGTGGGCCGCCACAATGCAATCTGCTTTTGCAGCCAGAAAAAGGCGGCCAGATGGTCTTTTCGGCCACCCTCGCGGATAAAAACCTCCAACCCGGCATCGCGCATCGGTTTTTCGGCGCGTCCATCGCGCCGGGTCAGGGCGAAAACAGCGACTTCATGACCAGCCTGCCGAAGCACCCGCGTAATGGCTGGAACAGGAAAGGCCGCACCACCGCCTTCCGTGGAGTTGATGACGTAAGCAATACGCATGGAAATTCAGTTTCAGGCTGGCGCTTCAGCCGCAATCAGTTTCTCTGTCAAAGCCAGATCGGCAGGCTTATCGACATCCACGGCAGCGCGACCATCCGAAAGGCAGATCAGTTCAGCCCGGGCACCTGTCAGCTTGCCAATCCGAGCGCACAAGGCCGCCCGGCTCAGTTTTTTGCAGAGCGCTTTTAGCAGCACCATTGGCCCCAGAAGCCAGGCAATGCGGAGAGGGTGTTTGCGGTTTTTCTCCACTTTCAGCCAGAGCGTCGCCACGTTTACGGCGGCAGGGGAATTGAAGAGAAACAGATTACAGCCAGAGAACGCCAGATCAGAAAGCCGGATAAAGGTGCGTTTGGTGCCCGGCACATCTCGCAGCACAACGGTTTCAGGGGCAACTGCGGCGGCGACATCACACTGTGGGCCGCATTTTTCCAGGAATTCCGTAATCCAGTCGGGGCGCAGCAAAGCACTGTCGGCCGTAGTGACAAGCAACGGCGTGCCGAACTGCGCCAACCCCGCCAGAACGCTGGCGCTTGGCCCTTCCGGGCGAGAAGGGATGATGCCGACATCAGGTGGTAAAATACCATTCAGAACCGTCGGTTTATCAATGCAGACAGCAATTCGTCCAACTGCTGGGGTAGCACGGAGGGAGGCCAGAACCCGCAAAATCATGGGAGTGCCTGCTACGGGCAGAATGGCTTTATGAGAAACCCCGGCTGCCTGCGCCATGGGGTCTGGCGCCCCGGGCCGTGTACCGGCCAAAACCAGAACGTTCAGACCTTTGGAAGGAATGTTCATGCGGCGTGCCGGGTGCCACGCGCTGCTTTGGCGTCTGGCCGGGCGCCATCCGGACGGTCACGTGGGGGGGAGCCTGTCAGATCCATCACCCACGGGTAGATTTTGGCTTCCTTGATGTCATAGCCCAGATTAAAAACGGTCGGGCTGCGGGGGCGTGCTTTGGCGTCCTTGTAATAGCTGCCAAACAGGCGATCGACCACAAAGCTGGTGATACCGAAATTGCCGTCTTCATCATGGAAATGATGCAGAACGTGGCGGGCTTTCATGCGCTGGATCCAGGCGGAACGCGGTTTATAGTTCAGGTGCTGGATGCAGTGGAAAAATTCATAAATGCACGTAATGGTAACGCCTGTGCCAAATGCCGTGGCAGATGCCCCAATACCCCCGATCAGATAGCCGATGGGGCAGGTGATGATGGCGATTGTTGGCAGCGTGGTGACGGGCGCACCAAACAGCACATCCAGCAGATGCGGGTCCTGATGGTGGTCAAAGTGGATCCGTTTCCACAAGGATGCGGTCCACTTCATTTTATACAGAACGCGACCATGCAGCACATAGCGGTGCAGCAGATACCACACCAGTGGATAGACCAGAATAACGGCAACGATGGAAACAAGCGTTGCGCCCCATCCTGCAAAAAAATGCGTGGCGACGGCAATGCAGGCAACAATCAGAGCAAAATAGAGCAGAATGGTCGGGTAGGTGAGATACGCAACCCAAAGCTGTCTGAGGTTCATTTTGCCCAGATCAAAGCTCCGGCCTGTTTTCAGGCTCGCATTGTTCAGCGTTCCACTCATTTTGCTTCATTCCTCAAAAGCACTGTTGCGGCCCCCAGCGTGAAGATAATCAGGCCAGGAACAGTTGCAACGGGCGGTGGCAGAAGGCCCGCATTGCCCATGGCGCGTAGAAGACCTTGCGCCACAATAAACAGCAGACCTGCCCCCAGACACCAGACCGGAAGCCAGCTACGGGTGCCCGTGCGAGGAGGGATATAGATCACCGGCATGGCAATTAACAGGAGTACCAGCATTGCAGCCGGACGCAGAAAGCGCTCAAGCAGCCCGGCCTGTAGAAAACCCGGACTGGAATCAGAAGGCAGATGCCCCCGCAACATGCCGATGATGGTGCCGGATGAAAGGGGCGGATTTTCTGTAGAAAGGCGGATAAAATCCCACGGATGCAAGGTTGTCTGCCAGTTTCGCTGCTCTTCTGACGGCAGGCGCGTTGCCGTTGGATCATTGATCTGAATGCGTTTGACGGTGTGAAGAACCCACCCATTGGCATGGGTATAATCAGCGCGATCAGCGTGGATCACTTCTTGCAACAAACCTTTTTCATCGCGTGAGTAGATATCCAGACCGGAGAGCATGTTGCCCCCATCAGCCACGTAGGTCACACGCGCAACCTGCCGCCCTTCATGAAACCAGAAGGCATGGCCTTTTTCCGGGTGGGGATCTGTTCGGTTCCACCAGGCGGCCAACGCCTGTTCCGATCGTGGTGTTACCTGATCATCAAGAACGACTCCCAGCGCACCAATAATCAACGTGGCCGGGATCAGGCGTTTATACAGGCCGAGCATGGAAAGGCCCGATGCCTGCAGGATGGCCATCTCACTCGCCAATGTCATTTGGGAGAGCATGACCAGCGCCCCGATCAGCAGACTGAGAGGGAGTGCCCCCGCCATGAGGAAGGGTAGCCGCATGCCCGCGTAGGTCAGAATTCCCGCAATACCCAGGTGGCGTTGCAGGATGGGCGTTGTCTGTTCCAGCAGAGCCAGAATTTCCAGAAGCCCTACAAGCACGGCGCAGCTAAAGAGCACGCGGTTGAGCAGGACACCGGAAAGATAACGTAGGAGAACAAACCGGGGCGGATGAGAGGTTTTGCTCATGGTACAGCCTCTCCTCCGGTGGTTGAAGACGCTCGTCTGGCGGTCCATTGGGCTTTGAGCGCCTGAAACACGCCAGCCTTGTACAGCAGCAACAAGGAGCAGCCGATCACAAAGACCCATGCAGGCCCCCAGATAATAAGAAGGGGAGCCTTTTTTGTGGCAACCATGCTGTGCCCAAACTGAAGCAGGTGGTCAAAGCCCACCATCACAATAAACGCCACCACAAGCCCTGCGCTGCTGCGTTGCCGCTTGCGCATGATGGCAAGGGCTGCCGCCAGAACGGGAATGAACGGGATGGTCAGGCTACGCGCCAGCCGGAAATGGACCTCTGAGCGCATATGGGGGCGGGAGATAGCCGGGTCCCGCTGTATCAGGCGGCTGACCAGCTCTGGAGAGGTCAGTTCCCGTTCATCTTCTCCGCGTTGGCGGAAGGGTGACAGGTGAGAGGCTTCCGTCAACGTTTTGGTCGCGTGGTCGAACGTGGTGAGAGACGGGACATTCTTTCCGTTGTCTGTCAGGATGGTGCCGTCTTCCAGATCAATTTCCACGGCGGAATTGTCAGATGCCAGCCGGATGTGCCCCCGCGCGGCGGTAATGTCCCGCTCCTGATGGTCGGAGGTATCGCGAATGAACACCTTTTGCAGGTTGGAGCCAGCATGATCCACATGGTCTGCCACAAGGGTCAGATGGTTGGAGGGGCTGGCGAACATGCGTGATTGCAGGCGGGGGGCCCAGCCTGTGTGGCTGGCAACGTAGAATGCCTCTCGGAAGTCATAGCGGGCATGGGGTTGGACAAAGCCATACAGCAGAAAGGACAGAAACCCCAGAAAAGCGCCGAGCAGGATAAAGGGGCGGGTAATCCTCACAAGAGAGATGCCGCTGCTGGTAATGGCGTCAATTTCTTCGTTCTGACTCATGCGCCGGATAACGGAGAACACGCTCACGCACAGGGCGGCGGGAATGGCCAGCCCCAGATAGTGCGGCAGCAAAGTGCCCAGCAGTTCCAAAAATGTGCCCAGATGATTATTGCCTGCCGCCAGCAGGTTGAACAGCACCAGCAGCCGCTCCAGCAGCAACGCCGCCATCACGACGGAAAGTGCAACCAAAAAAGGCGGAATGACCTGCGCAATCAGGTAACGGTCCAGCGTTCCCGGCGTGAAGAACGCTTTCACCCTGCGCAAGAGAGGCTCGTGCTGCATGGCGGCTTCATAGCGCCTTTGTGCAAGAAAGGCGATGGGGGGAGAAATGGTGCAAAAATCCGTCCTGCATCCTGCCGTTAGCGCCTAGTTCTCGCCTTTGAATGCTTATCTGCCAGTGATTGGCCTCAGCCAGAACGGAAATACAGTTCCATCCTGCGGCCTGGACCAGAGTGGTCGCACTATGTGAGGCAGATGTCGTGCCAACAACCGGAATATGCGTGTGTGGAATGTTAGAGAGAGTCGCACGGTGCGAGTGGCCGTGCAGAACAAGCTCTGCTCCCTCGCGTTTCAGGATGGCCTGTAATCGTTCCACCCCATCCAGTCCCTTTCGTTTGCTTACCAGTCCTTGCACCGGTGGGTGATGGATCAGCACAATCCGGCAGAGTCCTTTTTCTCCCGTTTGGCGCAAAAGGCCGCCGAGAGCGTCAAGTTGGGTTTCTGAAACGCGTCCCGATGCAAAGAAAGGTGGGGTCGGCGTGGCGCTGTTCAATCCGATCAGCGCCACGCTTCCTTTTTTCAGTAAGGACGGAAATCCCGTCTGGCTTTGTAACCAAGGGGCCCACTGTACGCTTTTGCTCTCAGCGTTCTCACGGATCAGTGCATCATGATTGCCGGGCACAAGAAGCGTATCCGGCAAGTCCTGAGCTTGTAGCCAGCGCGTTGCCGCCTCAAATTCCGATGCCAGTCCCAGATTGGTCAGATCGCCTGTAAGAGCCACCAGATCCGGGTTGTGGCGGCCAATATCCTGCATGACAACCGCCAATGGCGCACCCAGATGCATATGGCGGCGCTTGAGCCGCCAGGAGAGAAGGGACAGCATACGTTTGAAGCGGATTTCACGCAGCGCCGGGAGCCCGACCAGCGGTAAATGCGGGTCAGAAAAATGTGCAATTTGAAGAGAGGGCAAAAACAGGAAACTCCGGCACAAGGGGGGCTGAAAGGACAGCATGTGACAAGTGCATGAAGTCTCACTATACCACCGGCGTATGCCGGGGCAAAAGGCGCTGGCGCATTATCTGCAACCGCATGAGTGTCTGAGTGCCAGATCGTTTCGCCTTAATTCACAATTCCCGTAGCCGACGCAATCTCAAGGCGGATCGTCAATACCTTGCAACCGCGCAGGAAATGCTCGGTCCGATGTTTTATGCGCCGGCTACATCCGAGGCCCTGCAAGAAACAATTGAAGATCTCGCCCGCCAACAGGTGGAGTGTCTTGTTGTTGATGGCGGGGACGGAACGGTCGGCAAAGTGCTGAGCGTTCTGTATGCCTCTTCTTACCCCAACCACAGCTTGCCCATGATTGCGGTATTACCTTCAGGTAATACGAATCTGATTGCGGCAGATGTCGGGTTTGGTCTGCGTGGGGTGGAAGCCCTGCGCCGCCTACAGGAGCGGGCCAGATCAAAACGGTTGCTCTCTGATGTCAAACAGCGTCAGCCTCTGGTCATCTCATGGCCAGGACAGGATCGGGCCGCCGAGCTCGGCTTTTTTGGGGGGCTGGGCGCTTTTACACGCGCGATTGAGATCGCCCACCAGCCCGCTATTCTGAAAAATTACGCCCATGACGCTGCGGTGCTGGCAACGTTTGCTCTCACAGCGCGCCAGCTACTGACACCCCGTCTGCGGCAGGGATGGTTGAATGGCACGCCTGTAGAGCTGGGGCTGGAAGAAAATACGCCAGAAATGCAGGCGTGTTTCCTCTTTCTGTGCACAGGACTGCAGTGTCTGCCTCATGGAATCTGGCCTTTCTGGAAATCGGAGGGAGAAGCAGACCGGGGTATCAGTTATTTGAATGTTGAAGCCCGACCGGAACGATTGACCAAAGCCATCTGGAACCTCGTGCGGGGGCGGGCTCCCGCATGGATGCAGAACAGCCCATTTTACCGTAGCGGTTCTTCCGAGCGGATCCGGTTGTGCACGGAGCAGTCTTTTGTGCTGGACGGGGAGGTGCTGGATACCGGGCCAGGCCAGTGTCTGGACATCACTGCGGGGCCAATCGTGTCTTTTCTTCAGGCGTAAAAAGGCGAGAGTGATGGCGGAACGGCTCTCTGGCGAACAGGTCAATGCCCATAAAATGCTGAGTGAACAGATCCATCAGGAACTGAGCACCCCCGTAGCCTCCGAAATCACAGAATTTGTAAGTGCCATGCTTGGGGCTGCCCGGCCTTTGGGAGTCCTGTTTTATGGATCAGGGCTGCGCAGCGGAGTTCAAGAAGACACATTACTTGATTTTTATGTCATTTTGCGGCGGCAGTCAGATTGGCCTCGGCCTTTTCTGGCGCGTATGGGCAATGCGCTTTTACCACCAAATGTGGAATATCATGAAATCGAGATTGGTGGGCGTTTGCTTCGGGCGAAGGTGGCGCTTTTGTCTTTGGCGCAGTTTCGCACCTTAACGGGCTTGCAGACATGGGACACCACTGTATGGGCTCGTTTTTCGCAACCTGTAAGGTTGGTCTGGGCCGTGGACTCTCAAGCTGCGCATGCTTTGCAGCAGTGCGTTATGCGGGCCACCATCACAGCTGCCTTATGGTCTGCATGGTTGGGGCCGGAGAGTGGACAGCCGGAAGAGTTTTGGAATGCGCTCTATCGCCGAACGTATCAGGCTGAATTGCGAGTGGAAAAAGCAGGGCGAGGAGCTGGTATCGTTGCCAGCTATCAGGATCGCTATGATCGCCTTCTGTTGCCATGCTGGCGGGTAGCAGGGCTGGGCGTGCATGAAAATGGCGGGATGCTTAAGCCGATCCTATCGCCTGCTCAAAAAGAAAAGCAGGAAAAAGCATGGGGGCTGAGGAAAAACCTTGGGAAACCTCTTAATATTGTCCGGTTGATGAAAGCAGCGTTTACTTTCTCTGGCGGCGCACGCTATGCCGCGTGGAAAATTGAACGGCATAGCGGCATAACCGTAGTGCTTACGCCATTTGCAGAAAAACACCCCCTTATTGCCGGTCTGCCGTTGTTATGGCGGCTGTGGCGTAAGGGAGCGTTTCAAAAAAGCCGTTAAAGGGCGGACTCAGCAATAGCGCCAGATTCCAGACCAGCCTGACGGAAAATTTCGATTGCCTGATCAATCTGGGCGGGTGTGTGGGTTGCCATCACGGAACACCGCAGCAGGGGGCGATGGTCTGGGGTGGCCGGGGGCAGACTCAGGTTGACGTACACCCCAAGGTCAAGCAGCCGGTTCCACATGGGAATGGCCTGTTCCAAGGATTCCAGAGTAACAGCAATAACCGGGCTTACCTGTCGGCTGGCGTTCAGACCAATCCGGTGGAAGCCTGCATGCAGATGGGCCGCATTGGCCATCAGGTGCGTCCGCAGTTCAGGGTGTTCCTGCATGTCCTCCAGCGCGGCCATGGTGGCGGCAATCACTTCTGGCGGCAATGATGCCGTAAACATATAGGGGCGGCAGTTCAGACGCACCATTTCCAGTTCAGGGTGATCGGAAACGCAATAACCGCCAACAGTACCAAGGCTTTTGGAGAAGGTGCCAACCACAAAATCCACATCGGCTTCAACGCCAGCTTCTTCTGCAACACCCAGCCCTTTTTCTCCCATCACGCCAAAGGAGTGGGCTTCATCAACCAGAAGATATGCGCCCGTTTCCCGTTTGACGGCCGCCATTTCCGCAATGGGTGCCACATTGCCGGTCATGGAATAAATGCCTTCCACAACAATCAGCTTTGCGCCCGGCGTTCCGTCCAGTCGCTTAAGGCGTTTGTGCAGATCTTCGGCATCATTGTGGCGGAAGCGGATCACCTGCGCAGGGCTCAGACGGCTGCCATCATAAATGCTGGCGTGGCTGTCTGCATCCAGAATCAGATAATCGTCTTTTCCCACCAAGGTGGAGATCATTCCCAGATTGGCCTGATACCCGGTGGAAAAAACCATGGCGTCCCGGCGGCCAAAATAGGCAGCAATACGCTGTTCCAACTGACGGTGCAGGGACTGCGTGCCATTGGCGATGCGTGACCCTGTTGTGCCGACGCCATATTTGCCCACCGCGTCCTGTGCAGCCTTGATGGCACGCTCGGACTGGCTGAGGCCAAGATAGTTATTGGTGCCGAAAAGCAGTGTTTCCCGGCCCTCAATCACGCCAACTGTCGAAGAAATCGGCTTTTCAATGACAACAGCAAAGGGGTTGCGTCCGCCTGCCTGGACCAGAGCGCCAAGTGCACTGGCCGTGCCGTCAAACTTGGAAAAAAGTGACGTCATACGCACTCAGCCTTTGTTTTTCAGGTCAACAATGCAGGTTGCAAGATCATTGATGGTACGGATGTCAGCCAGCTTGTCCAACGGAACGGAGACATCCAACGTATCTTCAACTTCCATGACAAAGTTCATGACCGCCAGAGAATCAAAGGCAAGATCTTCCATGATCTTGCAGTTTCCATCGATATCGCGAGGCACCTTCGGGTTGGCGAGAAGCTTCTGGATGATCAGCGCAGAAACGCTTTCAACGGTTTCGCTCATATCGGATCCCTTCATCCTTATGCGTGTTTAAACAAAATGAGCTTCCGCCCAATGGCGCGACCTTATGGGAGAAAAACAAGGGTTTGACCAGTGTCTCCCCTCCATCAGGAACGCGGAGTAAGCTCAGCAGGCTGGGGCTACATCTGGTTGCGGTTCAAACACACCGCTCAAAAACATGTTGCGTGCCTTGGCCCGTGTCAGTTTGCCAGACGATGTCTGCGGCAAGGCATGAGGTGGAACCAGCACAACAGAAACATCAACTCCGTGTAGGCGTCGGAACAGGTTTGCAGCGTCATTACGCAAGGTTTCGCGCATCTGCGGGTCCGTCGCGCGGCACTGAATCAGAGCTACAATTTCTTCCTGCTCTCCTTTTTCAAGAGAGAAGACCGCCACATCCCGGCTGCGGAGAGTTGGAATATTGGTTTCAGCCGACCATTCCAGATCCTGCGGCCAGATATTCCGCCCATTGATGATAATCAGATCTTTTGCGCGGCCTGTTACCACAATCTGGCCGTTCAGCATGTAACCCAGATCACCGGTGTTCAGCCATTTCTGCCCATCAAGCACTTGGCGCGTTTCGTCAGGGCGGCGGAAGTAACCATCCATCAGGCTGGGGCCGCGCACAAAAATGGTGCCCACCTGCCGGTCTCCCAGAATATTGCCATGGGCATCCCGAACCTCCAGGCCATGGTCTGGAAGAACCTTACCGCACAGAACAAAGGTCCGGGTTGGTGTGTCTGGATGGGTAGGGGCTGTGGCAATGCCTTTGCTTTCCAGGACTGTCAGGTCAACCGTATCCGTCTGAATCCCAGTGTTCAGGGGAGCAAAGCTGATGGCTAAAGTGGCTTCCGCCATGCCGTAGCTGGCTTCAAATGCTTTTGCGCTGAAACCCGCACTGGCAAAGCGTTCGGAGAACTCTTCTAGAATATGGGGACGGATCATGTCTCCGCCAATTCCAGCTACCCGCCAGCTTGAAAGGTCAAGACCTGCTGACGCAGGACGGCGTGCACACAGTTCGTAACCAAAGGACGGGCTGTAGGCGATCGTGCCCCGGTTCCGGCTGATGAGGTCAAGCCAGACGTGCGGGCGACGGGCAAACTCCCGGGTAGGGAGCATGTCCACCGTTAACTGGCAGGTCATGGGGGTGAGGAAGAACCCAACCAATCCCATGTCGTGGTAGAGGGGAAGCCATGAAACGCAACGGTCTCCGGTTTCACGTACCTGCAACCCATCATGGGCAATAGCGGCGACATTGGCCATTCCGGACTGCTGGCTCACACAGACACCCATTGGAAAACGAGTGCTACCGGAAGAAAACTGAAGATAAGACAAGGCTTCGGGCTGAATTTCGGGCAGAGGCACATCAGAAACAGGACGCGCCATCAGATCCGCAGGGGACCCGGCAAAAACCAGCCCTAAACCGCTGACAATGTCATCCGTCCAGCCTTCAATAATCTGCGGAATAATCACGGCGCTTGCGCCAGAACTGGTGATCATTCCCCGCAAGGTTGAGAGATAAGCCTCTTTACCCGCAAAAGCGACAGGGAGGGGGAGCGGCGCGGTAACAAGGCCCGCATACTGACACCCAAAGAATATCCGTGCGAAATCACCATCGCTTTCAGCCACAATTGCAACGCGGTCACCGGGTTGAAGGCCCATCCCCAGCAGGCGCTGGCCGGTTTCAATCGCCTGTTCACGAAGTTTTTTATAAGGAAGGGCTTCCAGCAGAACCCCTTTGCCAGAATAGATATTAAAACCGGCATCGCCTTGGGCTGCATAATCCAAGGCAGCAGGGAATGTGGCGAAGTCCCCATAACGGCGCGGCTGACCGGACTGTGTTGGAACCGGCTGCAAGGTCTCTTCGTTTGAAGGTAAAGAGGCAGAGTTCATAACGTTCATCAGCTGGCCATTCGAAGAAAATCAACAATTGCATCGGCGCCTACGGGCGCAGTGGGTTCGTCTCCGCTGAGATCGAACGTGTCGCGTATATAATCTTTTTGCAGATTTACGAAAGCATCATGTGAACAAAATGCGTCGTCCACGGCTTCGCCAAGATAGTCGACCGTGTTCACAACTGGCCCAAGTGTCCAGAATCTATAGTTTTCATCCCCTTCCCACGTCACATTATGGGCGTTGAGAAAGAGACAGGCGCGGGGTTGGACCAGGAACTCCGCTATCTGAGAACTCGCGTCTCCCAGATACAGATCCGCAGCCGACGTATAAGTCATGTCGATACTGCGCGTGCTGCCGGTGTCTATAATCATATGGGAATGCCCGCCAAAGGCTCTTTCAAGCTGGCGTGCTTCAGTGCGCCGGTTATCGAATAGCCGGTAATGAGGCGCAAAGATCAGATTATAACGGTCCTGATTGGCGAAATGAGAAAGAACATTCAGCCCCATTTTCGGCCAGGATGACAGCCGCGCGTTGAAATGCGGGTTGTAGAGGATCGTCGGGCGGTTGTTATTGAACAGGCGGGTGCTCGTGCTCCGCATACGGCGCACCATGTCAAATTTGGCATAAACACCAGTATGATAACAGCCGGGGCGGATGGCTCCCTGAGCCAGCAGTCGCTGCTCCACCTTACGCCCGGCCATCAGAACGTAATCAAAATTCTTTACGTCCCGTGCAAAACCGATAGCACGATCGCCTGCGCCATGGCGGGTCCAGATCAGGCGTGGTTTGCGCACGCCAAACTTCCGCAAATAGAGCGATGTCCGTTCCGGAACGACGATGCCCTGAAATGTTGAGAAATATTTCTTGTTTAAAAACAGGCTCGCAAGCCGGGAGAAAACGGTGTGCCCGTGCCGTTCTACGTGT
>NZ_JAUYUW010000001.1:3225000-3415000 GCF_030644465.1 Acetobacter tropicalis
GCCGGGATTTGAGCGGGGACAGGGTTTGGGCTAGTAGCTCAGTTGGTTAGAGCACACGCTTGATAAGCGTGGGGTCGGAGGTTCAAGTCCTCCCTGGCCCACCACCAGGCCTGCTGCGTGAGTGGTAATCTGGTTTTTGGGGGCATAGCTCAGCTGGGAGAGCACCTGCTTTGCAAGCAGGGGGTCGTCGGTTCGAACCCGTCTGCCTCCACCAAAACCGGGTTTTGGCTTTTGGTGTTGAGAGTAGCCTTATCGCAAGGGAGTGTAGAGATCGGACACTCTGTTCTGGAACCTGCGATAGCGGGGCTGGGATGGTATTGTCTGGTAAGTTTGATCTTTGTCAGTGTGAATCGGTTGGTGCGTATCTGTGCGTGCTGTTTCTGTGGGTTGGTCTGACCCTCGGGCTTTTTTAGGTCCGTGTTAAGCAGGAAGAGCGTAAGCGACCAGATACGTTTTAAGATGAAGTATGACGTGCTCGGATGCGTCATGCGGGAAGCTTTTTTGTATGTCTTAGGATGTATGGATGGTTTCTGTGCATGGGGTGAGTGAGCGCGATAAGGGCATTCGGTGGATGCCTTGGTACCAGGAGGCGATGAAGGACGTAGCACGCTGCGAAAAGCTACGGGGAGCCGCGAGCAGGCTTTGATCCGTAGATATCCGAATGGGGCAACCCACCCGCAAGGGTATCACAGTCTGAATACATAGGGCTGTGAGGCGAACCCGGGGAACTGAAACATCTCAGTACCTGGAGGAAAAGACATCAATTGAGATTCTGCTAGTAGTGGCGAGCGAACGCGGAACAGGCCAGTCATTTTTGAAGAAGAAGCAGAAGGATCTGGAAAGGTCCGCCATAGTGGGTGATAGCCCCGTATGCGTAGTGTCTTTGAGAATGCTCGAGTAGGGCGGGGCACGTGAAACCCTGTCTGAACATGGGGGGACCACCCTCCAAGCCTAAATACTCCCTGGTGACCGATAGTGAACAAGTACCGTGAGGGAAAGGTGAAAAGCACCCCGACGAGGGGAGTGAAATAGACCTGAAACCGGATGCCTACAAGCAGTCGGAGCCTCTTATGGGGTGACGGCGTACCTTTTGTATAATGGGTCAGCGAGTTTCTGTTTGCAGCGAGCTTAAGCCGATAGGTGTAGGCGTAGCGAAAGCGAGTCTGAATAGGGCGTCGAGTTGCTGGCAGAAGACCCGAAACCGAGTGATCTAGCCATGGCCAGGCTGAAGGTGCGGTAACACGCACTGGAGGGCCGAACCCACGCCTGTTGAAAAAGTCGGGGATGAGCTGTGGCTAGGGGTGAAAGGCCAATCAAACTCGGAAATAGCTGGTTCTCCGCGAAATCTATTGAGGTAGACCGTCAGGTATTTACCCCGGGGGGTAGAGCACTGGATGGGCTAGGGGGGCCCAAAGCCTTACCAAACCTAACCAAACTCCGAATACCCGGAAGTATAGCCTGGCAGACAGACAGTGGGTGCTAAGGTCCATTGTCGAGAGGGAAACAGCCCAGACCACCAGCTAAGGCCCCTAAATCGTGGCTAAGTGGGAAAGGATGTGGGGATTCCAAAACAACCAGGAGGTTGGCTTAGAAGCAGCCATCCTTTAAAGAAAGCGTAATAGCTCACTGGTCTAATAGAAACCCTGCGCCGAAAATGTAACGGGGCTCAAGCCACGTGCCGAAGCTGTGGGTGCATATCTATGATATGCGCGGTAGCGGAGCGTTCCGTAAGTCTGTGAAGGAGACGGGGTGACCCTCTCTGGAGATATCGGAAGTGCGAATGCTGACATGAGTAGCGACAAACAGTGCGAGAAACACTGTCGCCGAAAGTCCAAGGGTTCCTGCGCAAGGTTAATCCACGCAGGGTTAGTCGGCCCCTAAGGCGAGGGCGAAAGCCGTAGTCGATGGGAATCAGGTGAATAGTCCTGAACCTGCCAGAAGTGACGAATGCAAGATGTTGTCAGTCCTTATCGGATTGGACTGGCTTTTTGCGCATTCCAGGAAATAGCTCTGGCGTATAGACCGTACCCGAAACCGACACAGGTGGACTGGTAGAGAATACCAAGGCGCTTGAGAGAACGATGCTGAAGGAACTAGGCAAATTACTCGTGTAACTTCGGGATAAGCGAGACCCGTTGGTGGGCAACCATTGGCGGGTGGCACAGACCAGGGGGTAGCGACTGTTTAGTAAAAACACAGGGCTCTGCGAAGTCGAAAGACGACGTATAGGGCCTGACGCCTGCCCGGTGCCGGAAGGTTAAGAGGAGGTGTGAGAGCACTGAATTGAAGCCCCGGTAAACGGCGGCCGTAACTATAACGGTCCTAAGGTAGCGAAATTCCTTGTCGGGTAAGTTCCGACCTGCACGAATGGCGTAACGACTTCCCCGCTGTCTCCAGCATCGGCTCAGCGAAATTGAATTCCCCGTGAAGATGCGGGGTATCCGCGGTCAGACGGAAAGACCCTATGAACCTTTACTGCAGCTTTACAGTGGCATCAGAGACATTCTGTGTAGGATAGGTGGGAGGCTTTGAAGCGGGGGCGCCAGTTCCCGTGGAGCCATCCTTGAAATACCACCCTGAATTTTTCTGATGTCTAACCGCGGTCAGTTAGCCTGATCCGGGACCCTGTATGGTGGGCAGTTTGACTGGGGCGGTCGCCTCCCAAAGTGTAACGGAGGCGCGCGATGGTGGGCTCAGGCCGGTCGGAAACCGGCTGTTGAGTGCAATGGCATAAGCCCGCCTGACTGCGAGAGTGACAGCTCGAGCAGAGACGAAAGTCGGCCATAGTGATCCGGTGGTCCCGCGTGGAAGGGCCATCGCTCAACGGATAAAAGGTACTCTAGGGATAACAGGCTGATCTCCCCCAAGAGTCCACATCGACGGGGAGGTTTGGCACCTCGATGTCGGCTCATCACATCCTGGGGCT
The DNA here is from genome assembly GCF_030644465.1 of Acetobacter tropicalis. NCBI lineage: Bacteria > Pseudomonadati > Pseudomonadota > Alphaproteobacteria > Acetobacterales > Acetobacteraceae > Acetobacter > Acetobacter tropicalis. The sequence continues at coordinate 3,227,927 of NZ_JAUYUW010000001.1, forward strand.
GGAGCAGGTCCCAAGGGTTCGGCTGTTCGCCGATTAAAGTGGTACGTGAGCTGGGTTTAGAACGTCGTGAGACAGTTCGGTCCCTATCTGCCGTGGATGTTGGAGACTTGAGAGGATTTGTCCCTAGTACGAGAGGACCGGGATGAACACACCTCTGGTGCACCGGTTGTCGCGCCAGCGGCACCGCCGGGTAGCTAAGTGTGGACGGGATAACCGCTGAAAGCATCTAAGCGGGAAACCCACCTCAAAACTAGGTCTCCCCAAGGGCCGTGATAGACCATCACGTCAATAGGCCAGGTGTGAAAGCGCAGTAATGCGTGCAGCTAACTGGTCCTAATCGCCCAATAGGCTCACTCTCTTACCGTTCCCTTAAAAGAACGGCCCGTGCACAGAAATCATCCATGCAAAACGTCATACTTCATCATACCCAACCGTCCACACCACCCCAACTCAAGGGTGATTTGGATGACCTGGTGGCCATGGCGGGGAGTGATCCACCCGATCCCATCCCGAACTCGGCCGTGAAAACCCCCAGCGCCTATGATACTGCGGCTTAAGTCGTGGGAAAGTCGGTCGCCGCCAGGTCTTCCAAATCACCCAAAAATCAACACAAACGCGGGGTGGAGCAGCCCGGTAGCTCGTCAGGCTCATAACCTGAAGGCCGCAGGTTCAAATCCTGCCCCCGCAACCAGTGAATCCTGTTTAATATCAAACGCTTAGGCCGCCCATCGGGCGGCCTTTTGCGTTTCTGCTCCACGCGCAGGATGCGTATAGGATGCAATCGGGAGTGAAAGCGCAGCGTAGTTTGGGCTGATTTCACGTGTGCGTGAACGTGGGAGCGAGGTTCTTTAGGCAGTCCGGTCAGACTCGAACCGCAATGTCGTGAGCAAAGTTCTGGCCAAGAGCTTCAGTTGTGATCGACGCCATACGATATCCGTTCGCCGGGTTGCTCAGATAGGCCAGATAAGCACCGGCGCGGCCGCCATCGCCCCCATCAAGATCGGTGCGATCGCTCACGACGAGGCCTCGTTGTCTTAGACCCGGTTCGAGCAGGCGAAGGATATCCAGATAGAGCCCTTTCGAGGCATCAAGCAGGATCAGGTCGATTGGCTGCTGCGCTTGCGGCTTTCTGTGCGACAAACTCTGTTGTCACCAGCCGCCCGCCGCCGTTATCTCTTAGGGCGGCTGCCAGGAAGAGTGTTGAAACCCCGAACGACGTGCCAAACTCAACAATATGTCGGGCACCGCTGCTGCGTGCCAGCACATAAAGCAGGGCGTCAAACTCAGGTGTGACTGGCATTCTGGCCTCAGCCATGGCCTGATAAAACCCGTGTTCTCCATCATGGTTCAGTCCTGCGGACTGCTCTTCTGCACGTCGAAAGGGATCCTGTTCAATGGTCTCGGAATAGAGACGTTCAAGAACCCGCTGGATAGCTGGTGTGAATTGTGGACGAAAGAGGTGATCGGTCATGGTAACTCCACAGACAAGACTGGATGCAGATAAAAATAATCCGTCGTTTTGTGCTGGCGTTACTCGCATTTTCACTGAAGATACCGACCTCGCTCTGGCTCCACGGAAATGGCCGCGTCAGGCACGTTCGCGAGCGACTGTGGACGCCATTCTGGAAGCGACTGCTCTGCTTCTGGAAGAAGGAAAGTCCTGCAGCACTAACGCAATTGCGGAGCGTGCCGGTGTTGGAATCGCCACCCTTTACCAGTATTTCCCAGGCAGGGACGAGGTCATCGCGGCCCTGAGTCGTCAGATGCGGGAAAGGCTGGTGCATACCGTGGCCTCGGCGCTGGTGACTGCGTGTCGCCAGTCATTGCGTGACGGATTACGCTCTTTGATTCTCGCCGCAGTTCAGGCTGACTGGGAGCGTCCGCTTCTCGCCTCGCGCTTGGATGAAATTGAAGCGAAACTGCCTCTTGAGACAGACCATCGCCGTATCATGACTGAACTCTGTGCAGCGGTAACGACGTTTCTTGAGCGTCAGCATGTCGCTTCTGGGAGGAAGGCGGAGATACTGGCTGCTGATCTCTGCACAATTGCAGGGGCGCTTATCGACGCGGAACGGGAGCGAGCCGGCACGATAGAGACAGATCAGTTCGATCGGATCACAGGCCATCTGTTGGCGATCATTCATGCAGGATCGCCGGAGTAACAATTTCGTATACGGCTAGGCGTTATGACAATTCCTGCCTGCCCAAAAACCAACATTGTTTGGCGAAACTCGACTGGCTGACTTTAAGGTTTTGCCGCCTGAAGGTTTGTCACTAACAGACGCATTAACGGTCATCTGGCGAGATTACACTACCTCCAGCCTTATAACCTCACCGATGGTGAATGCTTCCATGAAGCCCCGTTTTCGGACGTGACCGTACAAGCGGAATGTTTGGTCGACCTTTCGCATCCGAACACGTCCCGCCTTCCGCAAGCAAATCGGACATCACGGGAAAGACATGGATTTTCTTTCCGCCGGTATGCCATTCCTCGATGTCGCGATATATTTTGCGCGTCGTTATGCGGACGGTGGCCAAATTCTCTCGAAGTCGGGTAACCTCGTTAAACAGCTATGTTCTTTAGTCTTAGATGCTTTCTTTGTTTATTTCCGGTAGAGTGCAGGAATGACTCACGCTGATTTCCCTTCCGCGCCATTGGATATCGCGCTTCGTTTACCCAACACTCAAAAGGGTAAGGAATGGCTTAGTCAATTTGACTTACTGGATAGAGAGAACGCCGCGCGGTTGCTAGGGTGTGTCGTCAGTTAATTCCAATGATGGCGGAGACGAATTGCACGGCTGCGAGGAAAGTTGACTTCAGCTTGTCATATCGTGTTGCAATACCCCTGAACTGTTTAAGTCTGGCGAAGAAGCGTTCGATGATGTTTCGTTTTTTATAAAGCGAGAAGAGGATTTTCCGTGGATTGCGTCGGTTTTTCTTTGACGGAATAACCGGTGTGATCCCCCGCTCTTCAAGCTTTTCGATGAGGGGATCGGCATCATAAGCCTTGTCGGCGATGAAGACCTCGGGATCGACTTCATCGAGCAATGGCTCTGCTTCTGTGATGTCGGCCCTTTGTCCGGGCGTCAGGGAAAGAGCCGCAGCCTTTCCCGCGGCATCGACAATGGCATGGATTTTCGTGGTCAGTCCGCCACGGGACCGCCCGGTGGCCTGATCCGCCCCCCTTTTTTACGGGCGCCCGCGCTATGCTGGTGAGCACGGACAATGGTGCTGTCGATCATCATGTATTCGTTGTCATGGTCAGCAGCCAGATGCCGGAAAATCCGCTCGATCACGCCGCCTTCGCACCAGCGACGCAGCCGCCGGTGCACGTTCTTCCAGTCCCCGAACCGGGCAGGCAGATCACGCCAGGGAATGCCTGCACGGTAACGATACAGCACGGCTTCGATAAACAGACGGTTATCCTCAGCCGTCCCACCGACATGACCTTCGCGACCCGGGAGAAGATCTTTTATTCGCTCCCACTGACCATCGCTCAAACCATACCGTCGCATTCACACTCTCCCCGTTCCAGAAACAGGAAGAAAACATCACAGATCAAACGGGAGTACAAGCTTCATAATCCCCCCCCGTTTAACTGACGACACGCCCTAGTCAAACGACTGGCGCTGGGAGTTTCTACGGCCGGGTTATCATGGCTGACAATCAATCCTGCTTATAGCGCGCAAGCATCAGCATCAGCATCTACGGAAATGGAATTTGCCATTCCGGCAGGATCGCTGGCTGATGCGCTAACTCGCTTTGGACGTCAGGCAGGTATACAGATATCGGTCAATGGTGACCTTGCTCGCAGTATCAGATCGGGAGGAGTATCGGGAGGCATGACTCCCGATGCGGCGCTCATGCATCTGTTGGCGGGAACCGGGCTTGTCGCCCATCACACCAGTTCAAAAAACATTCTTATACAGAAAACATCGTCCGCCATCATGCTTGGTCCAGTACGTGTTGGCGGAAATATAAGTCACCAGCAGGATCCTTCCGGGCCGGGTGTGGGCTATGTTGCGACACGCACCATGACAGGATCAAAAACAGACACGCCAATCATTGAAATTCCAAATTCGATTCATGTGATTACTAAACAGCAGATGATTGATCAGCAGCCTCAGAACGTCATGGAGGCTCTGCGATACATGCCGGGTGTCAGTGTCGAAGCATTTGGCGCTTTTGGTAACGGTCCAGCTAGTGGACAAAATCCCGGTGCTATCCAGCAGCGCGGATTTGATACCTCGCAGTTTGTGGACGGCTTGCGATCCTATTCTAACAGCGCCGGAGAGACCGCTTTCCTGGAGCGAATAGAGGTCATGAATGGGCCCTCTTCCGTAATGTACGGGCAGAGCACGCCAGGTGGCATGATCAACATGAGTTTGAAAAAACCGACAGAAACACCATTGCATAATGCAACGGTTGGTTTTGGAAACTGGGGGCGGTACGAAGCAACTGTTGATGTCAGTGATAAGCTTAATAAATCAGGAAGTGTAAAATACCGTATTGCGGCCATTGGCGTAACGCAGGGCTCCCAGACAGACCATGTGAATTATCATCGTGTAGGTGTTTTGCCTTCGATTTCATGGAACATTGATGAAAAAACCAATGTCGCATTCGTGGGATCCTACATGTATACGCCTGGTGACGGAACAAACTGGACCCAGTTGCCACCTCAGATACTTTTGAACACCAATCATAACGGCCGCATTCCCAGAAGCCGTTTTCTAGGAGACCCGAGATGGAATGTTTCCGGTCAGAAAGATGCCTTCATTGAATATCAGTTTCAGCACAAATTCAATAAATGGATCGATTTCAGTCAGAATTTGAGATGGGAGCGATCAGAAAGCTTCGAGAAGAGACTTACTCGTGGTCGGATAATACTTCCAGATCAGTACGGTCGTGCTGCTTATGAAGGTGGGGGATTAGACTCCACTGTCGGGCTTGATACGAGAGTTAGCGGGAAATTTTCAATCAAAAACGTCCATAATACATGGCTTGTTGGTACTGATTTTCGGCAGTACAGCGACAAAAATGGAACAACTTCTGATCACACCATGGGTTATGACGGATTTCCTGGCTCAAACGGTTATTCATTTGTTAATGTTTATGACCCTCAGAGCAATTATATTCCGTGCATCAATGTTCATTCAAAAACATGCAGAAACACAAGCTATAGCGGAAATAACTCATATCTTCAGGAGGGTGTCTATTTTCAGGACCAAATAAAATGGAAGAATCTATCTGTAACTCTGGGGGGACGTCAGGACTGGGTCAATTATCACGGATATACAGATCAGGGTTCAAATCAGAATTCGGACCATACTTACATCGTCACAAGAAGCCATGCTCTTCCAAGACCGCAGAGCGCTTTCACATGGCGGGCTGGTTTGGTTTATAAATTTTCGTTCGGACTTGCTCCTTATTTTAGTTATTCGACATCTTTTGTCCCTCAGAGTTTCGGGCAGAGAGACTGGGAGGGGAGACTGTTTCCCCCACTGACTGGCAAGCAGTTGGAGGCTGGGATGAAATATGAATCTCCTGACCATAATATCTTTATCTCTGCTGCGGCGTTCAGGATTGATGAAAACCATTTTCTGGTTAATGATCCCGATCATGATAATTTTTCCAGCGACGCAGGAAAGGCACGTTCACAAGGGTTCGAGATTTCCGCCAATGCAAACATTACACGCGACTTGAGATTTAATGCTTCTTATACCTATGACGAGGCCACTTATCTGGACAGCAATCTTTCCGATACTCAGGCTTATGCTGATGGCAGCGCAGGAAGTGTCGTAGCTGAGAAAGGAAAATACGTAGAAAGTATTCCACGCAATATGGTGTCAGCATTTGTGGATTACACACCGCCTGCACGTTTCCTGAAAGGTTTCGGAATTAACGGTGGCGTACGATATAAGGGATTTACCTACTCCGATGCTGTTAACAGTTATAAAGTCCCTGCCTATGTGCTGTTCGACATTGGCGCTCATTATGATTTCGGGCAAGCATTTGCTTCTCTCAAAGGACTGCGAGCACAGCTTTCAATTTCAAATCTAACGAATAAATATTATATTGCTTCCTGTGGTGGAACTTATTCTTGTTATATTGGACAAGGTCGGCGTGTTTATGGAAATCTGAGCTACAGTTGGTGAGGAGTTACTCTGCTGGCTATCTAAGGATGAACTGTGTGATTCTGTAATTTGAGCGGTGCTGAATAACTGCCCCAAAAGCAAAATGGATACGCTGTATCTTTTTTAAACAAATGCAGTTTTGGGGCACTTTATGATATTGTGAATAGATGTGTAGTATTTCTTATTGTGCGTCGTGCACAGTCGAAGTGAATGTATTGAATTCAATCTTCTAGTTGAAAGCATCTTAATCAATTGCACCTCTTGACTGGAGCTTCGTTGCAGCAAGAGCCGATGAAATTTTGAGGTCGATCTCTTTGACCGCACGCTGGATCGGCTCTTTCTTGAGGTGGGCGTAACGTGCTGTTGATTTAAGATCACGGTGACCCAGAAGTTTTCCGATCATGATCAGATCCTCACCGAGTTCAAGCGCATCGGATGCAAAGGAATGGACTTGTAACGGTTTTGTGCCGGTCAGGAAGTGATTATGGCACTCTTGCTTCGAAAGCGAGAGGGCTGATGCCGCCCAGATATGAATGGCGTCGACGTGGATTGTAGAAACCATTGATATGCTGGAAGATGGCAGCAGTCGCCTGACGACGGGTTGGCCAGTTTTGCCTCCAGAGCCAGCCCTCGCCAGTCCAGATATAGCGGATATCGCCTGCCCATTTCTGGTTGGGGCCTTCAGCAAGGAAGTCGCCGTCCAGAAGGTTGGCCACAATGTCAGACTGGTGGTAGCTGTCGGTCGTGACCTTGTGGCGACGGGTGCGTACGGGCCGGATCCCGTTGTCCTTCATGAGGCGACCAACACGACGTTCCCCGACATCAAGCCCAGCTTCCCTCAGTTCCATGGTCATGCGCGGCCGTCCGTAGGAGCCGTTGCTCAGGGCATAATGTTCACGAATATGCACCAGCACTTTCAGATCGGTGCGCTGGCGCTGACAGACCGGTCGGGATGTCCAGGCCCGGTAACCCCGTGCCGAAACCCGCAGGACTTGGCACAACCTCTCGATTGACCATTCATGCCGATGTCCATGGATGAAGGCGAACCTCATGGCTTTTGGCTCACGCAGAACTGGGTAGCTTTTTTAGAATTTCCCTCTCCTCCCGCAGAATTCGGTTCTCCAGGCGGAGACGTTCATTCTAGCGGGCCAGATCAGCCTGCTGTCCGGAGGATCCCGGCTCGGCCGGACGATAATCCACTATCCATTTCGCCAGCGTAGATTTGCCAATGCCCAGGTCGCTCGGCACCCGCGTGCGTGACAGTCCACAGCTCAACGCAATCCTCACGGCTTCGCGCTTGAAATCTGCCGTATGTTTCATGGTGTCGTCGGTCTCCTGATACGAGCTGAAAACGCTCAGATGACCGGCACAAAACCGTTACAAGTCCATTGTGCCTCGTCTCCAGATGCAAGACGGGATCACGACATATGCTGAGGAGTTACCGTCTGGGTTGTGGAGCCCTGAGCGATTTCTGTCCCTGATCATGGGAGAAATTCCCCGGTTACGAGACGACGAAAACGGTTACGAACCATTGGGAAGAGGCTTCATCCCACATGTCGACATTCCTGCCGAAATTGAAACTGCTTATCAGCATGTTTATGGGCTTTTAAATAATCATGGAAAAACGAAGGGCCGCATCCTCACATTACGGGCGTGTTTACTGGGAGATGTCTTGAATTCATGTGTAAATTACAAACCTAACGGACGGACTTCCCGGATAAGATCGATCAACAGGCGCAAACCGAGCGGGACCTGTCTTCGGCTGGAATAGTAGATTTGATACCCCTCACCTCGGGCAGCCCATTCTTCAAGTACAATCTGAATCCCGCCACCTTTCAGGTAGGGGGAAAACACGGGCTCAACACAGTACATAAGACCGGAGCCAGCCAACGTCATGGCCAACATCGTGGGACGATCATTCAGGACAAACTGGGTCGGAACCGACATTGAAAACTCGCCTTCAGGCCCTTCGAATTCCCATTGATAGATACGCCCGTCGCCTAATCGCCCGTTGATACAGCGGTGATTTTTAAGGTCGCTCGGTGTCTGTGGGATACCGAACCGCTCAAAATACGCTGGAGCTCCTGCGACAATCCACCGTAAATCGCCTGAAATACGCTGCGCCACCATGTCTTCCGGCACGGTCCCACTGACACGGATACCGGCATCGAACCCCTCATGGGTGATATCTACCAGACGATCTGTAGCTTCAATTTCGATTTTTATTTCGGGATAGCGCTCTGCATAAAGTGCCAGAACAGGGGGTAAAATCGTGTGTGCGGCATCCACCTGCGCGTTAATTCGGATGCGTCCTTGGGGGGAATCACGATGTTTGTTCAGCCGTTCCACGGCCTGATCGATATCTTTCAGCGGCACTTCAATTGAATCACGAAACTCTTCACCTGCGGCGGTCAAAGTCACGCTACGGTTCGTTCTGTTAACGAGACGCACGCCAAGCTTTGCTTCCAGCCCCTTTAGCGCATGACTGATTGCCGAGGGGCTCACCCCCATTTCCAGACCAGCCAATCGAAAGTTGCGATGTCTGGCGATGGCTAGAAAGTAGGTAAAATCGGTGAGTTGGGAGCGCGCTACGGACATGTTTCGGACTTCAGCCTTTCTTGCTGGCACGTGCCGCAATCTTCTTAACACTGCGGTATTGATCACGAAGGCAATCAAGCCATAAATTTTGGGGGACGATCACTTCCAAGCCTTGGGCTTCTCAACCTTACCGTTCTCTATAAGCCATGTAATTGATTCTTTGACGCCAGCAATACTGCTGTAGGCAGGCTCATAACCGAGTTTCCGACGGGCTTTTTCGATAGACAGGCACGAACTCCGCGCAAAATGCTCCCAGGAGTGATGAGCCTCTTCTGGTGTGGGTTGCAGCTTCATCCATTCCTCATAGGGAGCATAAGCAATCTTCGGTTCAAAACCAAACCACGTAAAGATCGTCTCCGCGTAGCCTCTCAGGTTCAGCGCCGTATCTGAAACTGCGTTGAATGTCTCGCCAATCGCAACGCTGCGATTTGTAATTGCACGCTGGATCAGTTGCGAAATGTCGGTCGCGTGAACATGGTTCACCGTCTCCAGTCCGAGATTGGGAAGGACGATTTCTTCACCACGAGCCATTTTGGAAAAGACGGCTGCCTTGTCGTTCGCGAGGGGCGTAATCGGGGTCCATCCTTCGCCAACGATCTGACCGGGGCGAAAGATTGTCGCGGGGAAGCCAGTGGTACGCGCCTCGTGCATAAGCCATTTTTCAATTTCGGCCTTGTCTATGCCGTATTCACCGAAGGGATTAAGAGGCTCGTCCTCGCCCGCTGGTACTGCGGCGGTATGGCCGTAAACCCAGAGCGTGCTGCAATGCAGGAAATGTTCAATTTTACCACGCAGCGCTTCGACCAGTGGCCGGGTGCTGGCCAGATTGAACGAAATAAGGTCGATGACGATATCCGGTTTCAATCCGACGATGCGCTCTACGAACGTGCCAGCTTTTTCTTCCTCTTGGCGATCCACCGTGACTTGCTCGACGCGATCCCAAGCCGTGTTATGGATATAGCTTTTGGCCAGTCCCCGGCTGACACTGACCACGTCGTGCCCTTGATCAACAAGCGCTGGCACAAGATATGTTCCGATATGGCCCGTACCGCCGATGACGATAATTCTCGACATTGTCATTCTCCCGATCTGTGTGGGCGCGCGTTCACGCATGGTTTGTGCATTGGAAGATAACGCTTATTTCTTCATTTCCCTTCCCCAATACCTTTCAATGACGCGATGAAAATATTTCATCAAAAGATATGGAATTCTCTTTTAAGGATGTGGTGAAATTATTAAAATAAAAGCCTCTCTTTCTCAAATTGATTTGTTAATATTCAGATGTATGTTAACAATATATATTGTGGGCTTCGAAACCAAAGGAGATTTTTCTGCATTGATTGTATGTTAGTACTCTAAAAGCGCTGCGGAGATCTTCTCGGATATAAGGTTGGTTGGGCTCCCATGTTGTCCGATCGTGTAGCGACGCATGCGTTCGCCTGCGCGATAATGAATGACGTACACCTTTCGGCTGGATGGCCACACCCGGACTGCGAAGGCCGGAATGCTGTCATCCCAGAGGAAATAATCCTTCTCTGCCCGTTCGGCAGCGGTGACAATTTTCTTGCTGAGCTTGGCCATGCTTGCCCCCATCGCAGGAAACACATAGGAAACAGATGAATGCGAAACCGGGCGTAGCCGGTAAGACAATTGCATAGCCTGATGGGACGTTTTTTCAAGGAAAGTAAAGATTTCTGCGTGGTTTGGCGTAGTTCTGAATCCCTATCTTATAACCTGAAGATCATAGGTTCAAATCGGGGTGCCTGACATCCACAATCAACTGCTCCGTATATTGGCGTAGAGGGGCGTGCTCCGGCGTACTCGGGCGCAGAAAAAAGAGCGGGGGAGGGGACACTACCCTCGGGCATGCAGAAACTCCTGAGACAATGCTTTGCCGGGATGACGGCAATGGGGAAAACGGAAGGTCAGGTTCGGATAAAATTTTCTGTAAAAGCGGACAAAAAAATGTGATTAAGATACTTCTAAAATACTTTGAATCCACAAAAATGAATTAACGTTCGGCAGAAATTTCTTTGCGTTTTTGTCCTGTTTTGGAAATATATCCCATATAAACGGAACTGATATAATTTTATTTAATTTAAAGAAACATGAAGATATTTTCTAGTAATTTTTCCGGATGTGTTTATGGGTAACTGCCGAACAAAACGAACTTCTTTTATCCCCACCCATCGACCGAGTGTCTGATGAACCTGCCTGAGAATGTCTTCAGCAGAAGGCGGAGCGAGATCACGCGCAGCCACGACGTAAGCCAACGGCCGCTGTCCTCTTAATTCGTCGGGGATTGCCACCACAGCGCACGCATGAACCCCAGGATGAGTGGCGATGATTTTTTCTATTTGTACGCCCGAAATCCGTCGACCTGCGACTTTTATGACATCGTCGGATCGTCCGAGCATGTGAACGGCACCAGACTCTTCAATCATGCCTTCGTCGAATGTGCGGTAAAATCTGCCTGTGCCATCAAGATAAACTGCAGGCACATGGATTTCTCTGTCTTTCCATACACCAGCTAGACAGCCAGGCGGCAACGGCAAGGAGAGAACAATCTCGCCGCACGGTTCACCCGGTATGGCGGGGACGATGGTCGGGTGGAACCCCGGTGCGGGTCGCCCTATGTCGTTCAGGAGCGTTATCGGTTCAGGCTCGGGCAGACCGAAGAAATGGGCCGTAATGCTCCACCCGGTTTCGCTCTGCCACCAGTGATTGACCACTGGTTTGCGAAAATACGCCCGTGCCCAGTCCAGCAACGTCGGGTCGGCATATTCTCCGGCCACAAAAATACGTGCCAGCGCCGGAGGAGCCTGTTCAGGCAGGTTGCGACTTTCCTGCCGCATAAGCCGCATCTGCGTCGGGGTGGTGAACAGACATGTCACGGCATGTTCGCGGCAGAGTGTGCGAATGGCGGCAGAGGTGACCGCGCCTTCCACGATCACACTGGTGCAGCCGCTGATCAGAGGTGCATAGACACCGTAGGAATGGCCCACCACCCAGCCCAGATCCGATGTCGTAAAAAACGTATCCCCGGCCTTGCAGCCATAGATCAACGCCATGGACAGGGCCAAGGCTACGGCATGCCCGCCATTGTCCCGCACAATGCCTTTCGATGTTCCCGTCGTTCCCGATGTATGAAGGATATAGAGTGGGTCCTGGGAACGGAGTATGAGGGGAGCCACTGGCGGGGAGCGTTCCAGGGTATGAAAGTCATGGTCGCGCATGGGTACAAGAGGCGCAGGGCAGGCGTCGCGCTGCACGATAATGCATGCCTGCGGTCCGTGCGTGGCTTGCGCCAGCGCGGCATTGAGGGCCGAGGTTGACGGAATGGCAGTCTGCCCCTGAAAACTGCAACTGGCGATAATCATGACCTTGGGAGCCACGTCATCGATCCGGCGAGCCAGTTCGGGGCCAGCGTAACCCGCAAAAACCACAACATGTACGGCACCGATCCGCGCGCAGGCCAGCATCGCAATGGCCGTCTCGATCATGGTTGGCATGGCGATCAGGACACGGTCGCCTTTTTCCACGCCCAGCGTGCACAGGCTGCCGGCGAACCCGGACACTCTGTCCTGCAGTTCCCGATAGGTGACGATCCGCCGTTCTTTTGTGGCGCAGGAGTGCCAGATCAACGCCGCCTGCGCGCCCCGGCCGTGTTCCACATGTCGGTCCACCGCATTGTAACAGGTGTTGAGCGTGGCGTCAGGAAACCAGTCATGCCAGCCGTCGGCTCGGGTCTGGCACGCGATCCGGGGCGTGTGCTTCCATGTGACGCGCTGGGCCGCATCCAGCCAGAACCGCTCTGGCTGGTGCAACGCCGCATCGTACATCGCATCGTATGTGGTCCATGGAAGCATGGCGTTGCACTCCGTTCAGGCTACAGGAACATCTTTGCCGGTAATCTGGCTGGTCAACCACGCTGCATCGCGTGAGACACCAGAGAACCGGCCCGACCCCCATGTGTGCAGCCAGGGCAGACCTAGGAAGTAGAAATTCGGCGCGTCGGTCACGCCCCGATGCCAGACTGGCTTATTGGCTCCGTTGAAAACCGGCACGTCGATCCAGCGATAGTTTGGGCGGAAGCCGATGCACCAGACGATTGAGGTAATCCCCGCGGCTTTCAGATCAAGCGGGGTGTTCCCGCCATCGGGTTCCCAGACCGGTGTATAGGGTGCTTCGGTGGGCGCACTGATCCCTTCACGGGCGATATAGGCGTCAATTGATTTCTTGATGTCGGCATTGGTCTTGTCTGCATCATCAAGGTTTTTAGCAAGGTCCGGCGCGAAATGGGCCACCTCGTCACGAATAGTCTTCAACGTGCCGTGCAGATCCACGCCTTCCTTTGCAAAGAGCCGTAGATCAAGATCATGCCCACCATTGCGGCCGGTGACATAATGGTTGGTCTTGTCGCGTGCGCCATCGCGCAGAGGGTGATTATCCACCGTCAGGTCGTAGAAGTGCATGTCCGCAAGCCAGTCCACAACGTCCCGCCCACGATAGAAGCGCGAGACACGGGGGGCAGAGCCGACACAGAGATGAACCTTGCGTTTTTCAAGGAACAGATCTTCAACAATCTGTGCGCCGGACTGGCCGCTCCCCACCACCAGCACTGCCCCTTCTGGTAGCTGCGCGGCATTGCGGTAATCCTGCGAATGAACCTGATAAATGGCGGGATCGATCGCACTGGCATAGCCGGGAATGACCGCATCCTGATACGCCCCCGAGGCTATGACCACGTGCCGGGCATGCCAGGTCTCGCCCCCCGCCACAACCCGATAGCCACCGGCGTTATGGCGCGTAATGGAGGTTACCTGTGTCTGCTCGCGCAGGGGCGGACTAAATGAGTCCACAAAACCTTTGACGTAATCGATAATTTCCTGTTTCACCATAAAGCCGTGCGGGTCATTTCCCTGATAGGGGTGTCCCGGGAGTTCGCACTGCCAGTTGGGTGTGACCAGGCAGAAATTGTCCCAGCGTTCGTCATTCCATGAATGGCAGGCGGTTTTTGCCTCGAACACTACATGCTCGACCTGTTCGCGGCAGAGATACCAGCTCATGGACAAACCTGCCTGGCCACCGCCCACGATAACGACCGGAATGCTTTTCTCGTTCTGTGTCATGATCTTTTCTTTTCGTCTCAGAATTTGAAAGACAGGACGCGCACCAGCGCATCGGGTCGGGTCAGAAAAGGGGCCCCCACCTGCCGGATGGCCTGTAGCTGGCCAAGGGCGCGGCTACACGCAAAGCCGTAACGTGCGCGAACCCGCTCGCTGGCGTCTGTCAGGGCCGTGTCAGCCTTTTCAAGAAAGTCCCGGACCGGGTAATCCTGACCGGGTGTGAAGTGCTCGCGTATGACCAGTGATGGAGAGTAACAGTCGCTCTCCTGCCCATCGGGCCAGCGCACGTGAAAAATCATTTCGGGCATGGTGACAGCGCTCCGGAAAAAGGGATTTCGGCGCGCGACAGGGCTGCCAGACGCCGGTATGCGGGCATGTGTCGTTCCGCCACCCGGCGCCAGTCGAACCGGCGGGCGGTAGCAGGCCCGCTGACCCGGAAACGCGCGCGGTTGCGGGGGCTGAGAGCATCACGCAAAGCCGAAAGCAGGGTGTGGGGGCGGTCCGGGTGGCACCACAGTGTGTCCGTTTCCGAAAAATGCTCCGTGAACGGGGCGATTTCCGGCACAATGGCGGGTGTGCTGCAGGACAGGGCCTCCAGCGGGCAGAGGCCGAACCCCTCGGTGATGGATGGATAGGCCAGCGCGGCGGCCTGCCGGTAAAATGCCGGCATGTCGTCATCGGGCACCGGTCCGGTCGTGGTCACATGCCCGGCTTCCCCGCTGTCGCGCAGACGCATCTCGAACAGGGTGCGATAGGCGGTATGATCCAACAACGATGCTCCGCCCACCACAACCAGATGCACGTCAGGCTGTTCACGGCGCAGGGCCAGAAATGCATCCAGCAGGTGCAGCGTATTCTTGCGCTGCTCGACCCCGCCGACAGCCAGGATCAGGCGGTGATCGGCCGGCAGGCGATAGCGCGTCCGCAGCGTTTCATCCTGCCCGCTCGGCTCTGGCGAAAAGCGCACAGGATCGACACCGTTGCTGATAACGGGGGCTGCGCGGCCATGGTCGTCACGCAGGATGCTTTCCCACACGGTGCTGACAGTGAACAGTTCGGCCGCCGTCCTGATCCCGCGTTCCTGCCGCGCTGCAAGGACCGGGTGGGAAAAGTCATCGAGGTGGTGGACGGTGCGTGCAAAGCCGGATATCCGGTGTTCTGCCACAAGGTCGGCCAGTGCATTGGCACTGATGGGGTCCTGGGCATGCAGTACGTCGAAATGCTGCCCCAGTAATGCATTCCTGATCTCGCCAATGCGGCATTCCACCAGTGTGGGCAGATCCGGCTCAGGCACGGCGGGGATGCAACGGGTGGCGCAGCGGGGCGTGCGGAAAAATCCATTGCCCGTCACATCCGGTGCGATCAGCGTCGCGTCATGGCCAGCGTCGCACAGGGCTTCGGCCAGCGCCATGCCATGCACTACACCGCCGCGCGGATTGGTCGAGTGGGTTAAAATGCCAATGCACAGGCTCATGGTGCAAACCCCATGAACGGTGTCTGTGCGAGATCCCAGAAGGTTTCTCTCTCGCCCGCCCATGTCACATCCAGTCGCTGCGTGCTGTTACACCGGCCGATGACAGAAGCCGCAATGTCCCGCCCATGAAAGCGGGCCATGATCGCGTCGGCATTTTCGGGGCGGGCCGTCAGCAGGTAGCCATAGCTGGGGAACGCCGAAAGCCAGCGTTCCATAGGCGCTTGATCGGGGCGGGGAATGTCATCAAGTGTGATCGTCATGCCGATGCCTGAACATTCCGCCAGCATGAGGGCGGTGCCCAGCACGCCGGCCATGCTGATATCCTTGGCAGCACGGCTCAGCCCGTCCTCGGCTATGCACGGAAGAAGTTCGAGATCATCCCGCAGCCGGGCCGCCCCCTCGGTGCCGCACAGGGTAGAGCTTGCATCCCAGAACGGATGCGGGTCATGCCAGCGTCCCCGCAGGTCTATGGCAGTGATCAGCACCTCGCCCGGGCAAGCATCGAAACTGGTCAGCAGATGGCGGCCCCGGCCAAGGATCGCAACCGACAGCGAGTTATGGGTGCTGCGCATGTTAGTATGGCCGCCGACAACCGGCACGCCATAGGTGCGCGCGCCTTCATGCAGGCCGGTCAGCATTGACGTGGCCGCCTCGGACGTATTGCTCCACAACGCATCCACCACCGCTACGGGACGGCCACCCATTGCCGCGATGTCGCTGACATTGACCATGACGCCGCAATACCCGGCAAACCACGGCATGGCCCGCACAAAGCTGTCCTGAAACCCTTCGCTGGCCAGCAGCAGATACCCGTCGCCATCCGGTATCGCCGCGCAGTCATCGCCAAGGCGGATGGCGTCGGGGCTGGCTGGCTGCAGGATTGCCGCCGCTTCAGCAATGTCCTGCTTGCTCGCAAGGGCGCGACTGTGGCGCAGCGTGGTAAGCAGTGTGGCGAGGTCGTGCGTCATTACGCCACCTGCCGGGTGCGGGGCTGCGGGCGCAGCAACCATGTCTGGTCCTGCCCATGTGCCGGATAGCGCGCGAGATCGGCCTGCATGTCATGATGTGGCAGCCCATGCAGAGTGATGGCGCCAAGGCTTTTCCAGTGCAGGCGGCGAAAGAACAGCACATTCTGTTCCTGCACCTGAGCCAGAAAGCGCGTGGCCCCAAGCCCGTGCGCGGTACTGACCGCCATGCGGATCAGTTCAGCCCCGATCCGTCCCAGTTTGCGGTGATCCGCATGAACGGCCAGGCGGGAACCACGCCAGATGCCGGGTTCGGCTTCATGGATGCGCACAGCACCCACGATCCGGTCCGGCATGCCCGCCATGCAGCAGGCCGCGATAATGGGAATGGCAACATCATCGATGGCGTCCCGGTCATCGTGCGCGAAAACATGCTGTTCGGTGCAGAACACGTTGCGGCGCAGCGCATGATAACCTGCGCGTTCCCAGGGTGTGCGGGCAAGGCGCACGACATATTCCGTGGGAATGAACGGTCGGCTTTCCAGGCCATCGAGGAGCGTGTTCATTGCTCATAGGCCGACAGAGAGGAGCACGCACCGCACCGGCCACACCCGGCCCGGATATCGGTGGATTGCATGTTTGCTTCCCTTAGCATCCGCCCGAGTGGCGCCAGAACGGACTTCATGAAATCGGACGAAGGTGGCGCGTGATTCTCCAGTGGCGTTCCGGAAATAGGCACGAACGGCACCACAAAGGGATAGACCCCGAGTGCGATCAGGCGTCCGGCCAGGGCCAGAATGTCTGCGGCGGTATCACCCAGACCTGCCAGAATATAAGTATTGACCTGCCCGCGCCCAAAAACCGGCACTGCGCGGGCAAAGGCATCCATGTAGCGATCGACGCTGACAGTAGCCTTGCCGGGCATGATTTTTTCGCGCACGGCCTGCGTGGCGGCTTCGAGATGCATACCCAGACTGTCGGCCCCCGCATCGCGCAGGCGCTGGAACCAGCCATGATCGCGTGGCGGTTCACACTGGACCTGAAGCGGCAGGTCTACCGCCGCCCTGATGGCGCGGGCGGACTCAGCCAGAACCGCCGCACCCCGGTCGATGACGTTGGGCGTGCCGGTTGTCAGCACCATGTCACGCACGTTGTCCAGTTCCACGGCGGCTTTGGCGACCTCGGCCAGTTGCGCGGGCGTTTTGTAGGCAATGGTGCGCCCGGCTTCCAGTGACTGACCAATGGCGCAGAACTGGCAGGACGTGCGCCGGTCGGCATAGCGGATGCAGGTCTGGTGTACTGTTGTGGCCAGCGTGTCGCGCCCATGCAGCAGGGCGACTTTCCAGTAGGGAATACCGTCCGCCGTGGTCAGCCCGTAAAAGCGCGGCGCTGCGGGAAAATGGATCGTGCCCAGGGCCCGTCCGTCGCGCAGCAGTGTGCTGGCCCCACTCTGGTCGGGCGGGCTGGCCTGAAACGGGGACCGCTGCGCGCCAGACGTATAGACCGGAACCATGACGGTCTGCCCCGCGATGGTGATGGCCTTGTGGTCCGAAGGACCGGCCCCGCCCTTGCGGGCAATGCCACCCTTATCGCCGCCGATCTGGAGCCCGAAGGATTGCAGGTCGGTGACAAGCTTGCGCCCCGAAAGCGTGCCAAGTGTCGGAACGGTCATGGCGCGACCTCATCCGTATGCAGTAAAGACGGATCGGCTTCACCCGCGTAATGCACCGTGCGCGCGGGCCGTCGGTCATGCAGCAGGCTCAGCAGTTCGGGGCGGGCGTAATGCCCGACGGAATCCATCATCCGCTTGCGTTTGGTAATCAGTCCGAAATCGAGATCGGCAATGACCATGCCTTCGCCTTCGGTCAGCGGCGTGCCCAGAAGCTTGCCTTCGGGCGAGACGATGGCGGTAAAGCATCCGCCCCGCAGCGGCCCTTCCAGCGCGGGGTCGCGTGCTATCTCCCTGATCTGATCTTCCGTGAGCCAACCTGTGGCATTCACGACAAAGCAGCCGGATTCCAGCGCATGATGCCGGATGGTGACTTCCATCTGGTCGGCGAAGATCTGGCCTACCAGCGAGCCGGGGAACTGGGCGCAATGGATTTCCTCGTGCTGGGTCATCAGCGCGTAGCGCGCGAGCGGATTGTAATGCTCCCAGCAGGCCAGTGCCCCGATGCGCCCGACTGCACTCTCGACAACTTTTAGACCGGAACCATCGCCCTGTCCCCAGATCATACGCTCATGGTAAGTGGGCGTGATCTTGCGGCGTTTGAGTAGGATTTCTCCTGTCGCGTCGAAGATGATCTGCGTGTTGTAGAGCGTGCCGAAATCGCGCTCGTTCACGCCCAGCACCACGACCATGCCGGTGTCACATGCGGCTTCGGCCACCATGTCGGTCACCGGACCGGGGATGACGACGGCGCGTTCATAAAGCTCAAGATGCTCGCCGCCGAAGCGGAACGCTGGCTGGATGAATGAGAAATAGGGATAATACGGCACAAAGGTTTCAGGAAAGACCGCCAGCTTCACACCTTTTTCGGCGGCATCGCGGATGGCCTGACAGACTTTCCGGGCTGTACCCAGACCATCGTCTCCAAGGACAGGGCTGATCTGGATGGCAGCGGCGCGAACGATACGGGACATGGCGGCGGTCCTCCCTTCGGCCTTCAGAGAGTCCAGGTGTTGAGGATGAAAGCGTTGTCGCGACGGGCCAACAGGATGATGTCGAGCACGTCCTGCGGATTGATCGGCGTAATGCCGGGGATCAGGTTGTGCTCGCCGTATCCGTAAAGGGCCTGAAGCGCGAAACGGCAGGCGTAGACTTTGCCGCCTTCTTCAAGGATTTTCGTGATCTGTTTGTTGCAGTTCATGTGTCCCGGAAAGGCCTCGTCACCCAGACGGGGAAATCCGCGCTGCACGCCAAGGGTCACACCTGGCCCATACAGCAGCACCGATGTCTCGAACCCCTTACGGATCAGACGTGTGGCCTGAAGCAGGTTTACAAACCCGACCGATCCTTCATTGGCTACGGTATGAAAGGTGATAAGGGCTTTTTCGCCGGGCTGGGCTTTGACGTCTTCGAAAACCTTGTTTTCATAATTGACGAAGCAGTCACCATCTTTATGAGGAGCGTGTTCAACTTGCGGCATGGTATCTCTCCCGTGTGCTGCGATCTCCGGCGAAAGGCCGGTGCTGACCGCTGTTGCCGGGACAGACATGGCACGGGATGACCCCGAGGCAAAATATTGTATGACTCAATATTTGGGTACAAAAAAAACAATACCGCTTATGTATTCCTCTTGTGCGAGGGCATTGTCATGCAAATTGAACCGGAATGCCATACAATTGAGGAAATTTCCGCTAACACTTTGTTTTACGGCTCTTTTTTAATCACGCATTTGTGAATTTTGTGTCGTATTGTTTCCTTCCCGCACGGGCGAAAACCCCGCAACAGGAGGTCCGCGCGTGTCCTGCCTCAGCGATCGGATCACACAATATCTGCAAAACCGGGGGAACGCTTGTGTTGCAGGATCGAGAGAACGCCATGCAGGGATTCCTCAAGGCTTGCCGCATCCGGTGCGCTGCCCAATGCGATACGCGCGCGCTGCGGTGGCTCGCCACTGATCGTGAAAACAGTGCTCGGCACTAGCGCCAGACCACGCCTGCGGGCATATGCCACAAAATCCGCGCTGCCCCACCAGTCCGGCAGTTTCAGCCAGACGTGCGGTCCATCCGGCTTCATGCAATGGCCGTCTCCCAGAACCTTGCGGGCGATCGACTGCCGCAGACGAAGTTCCCTGCGGATGGCGTCCAGAATTGTCTGTGCCTGCCCGGTCTGCATCCACCGGGCTGTCAGTGCGCTGAGAAGGCCCGCATTGGTCAGCGCGATTGCGCGGATAGCGGCTGCCACCCGTCTGGTCATGTCCGCGCTGGGAAGTGCGACATAGGCCGTACGCAGGCCTGGACTCAGTGTTTTGGCGAGTGTCGCAATGTAGCTGACACGGCTATGGTCAAGGGTGGCAAGCGCAGGAGGTGGTGCATCCATCAGCAGGCTGTAGGGATCATCTTCGACAATATGCAGGTGATGGCGTTGCGCGACGCTCAGGATATCCTTGCGTCGCTGGAGTGACATCGTGGCCGTTGTGGGGTTGTGAATGGTCGGAATGCAGTAGAGCAGGCGAGGGTGATGTTCGGCGCAGATCCGGTCAAGCTGATCCGGCATCATGCCTTCGATATCACTGTCGACGCCTACCAGAATAAGGTCGAACTGTGCGGCAATTGTTCGAATTCCCGGATAGGCAATGCGGTCGGTGACAATGACGTCGCCTGGCTGGGTGTATGTACTGACAATGGCAGCCAGCGCGCTCTGGGCGCCCGGTGACACAAGGATTTCTTCCGTGCGGCGTTGGCCTATAACAGGGGCAATCCATTTTGCGCCAAGCTGGCGTTCCTCAAGCGTACCGCCCGTAACCCTGTAGGACATCAGGCTGTTCAGGTCCTGCTGCTTAAGAATGGCCGTAATATCGCTCTGGATGATGCGCTGCAGCGGCGGGTCCTGCGGAATGGGCGGCAGGTTCATGGTCAGGTCGACCACCGCCGGTCCTGTATGGCGCCAGTGGCTTTCCCCCGCACCCACACGCACAAAGGTTCCGCGCCCGACTGTCGCGTCAATCAGCCCACGCCGCCGGGCCTCGGTCAATGCGCGGGTCACGGTTGTGAGATTGGTGCCAAGGTAGTCCGCAATCATTCGCTGGGGGGGGAGTCTGTCTCCTTCTCGCAGGTCGCCCTTGCGGATGGAAAGTGCCAGGGCGTCCGCCAGTGTCAGGTAGATGGCGTTCGGGCTTCGGCCGATTTCCTCTTTCCACTGAGCCAGGTAAGCGTAATCGGGCATAGGATTGCATTCCATACATTTGGCAAAATTTACTTGATTGTATGCCATGCAATCGGATCGATCGCCACCTTTCCAACCATGACGCGTCTTGCTGCGTTAGGACATTAGAGGAGATATGCTCCTGCAATAGCCAAAAATCATTCAATTGTTTGGAACCCAGCGGTCGAACCGCGATGGATGGCGGGACTGATGAACCTGTGGTGCTCCGATGTATTGACAGCAACATTAGTCAGGAGTGTGCGATTATTCATTTTCTTAGGTATTTTGCCTCCATTCCCTTCCAACGTAGGAAATTATCGACAAAATGTGCTTTCAAAAGCTTGGCGTCATGGACGTATGCGAGCAAGAATATTAACCTGATCTGATGATAAAGCTGGATCAGATCGACCGTACGATTTTACAGGCGCTTCAGGTGGATGGAAGGCTGAGCAACAGTGGTCTGGCGTAGCGGGTCGGTATTTCCGCGCCCCCTGCTGGAAATGGCTGAAGCGGTTGGAAGCTGACTGTATCGCGGGATACCATGCAGAACTGGACGCAAAGGCCCTATGTCTCAATCTTCAGGCGTTTCTCAGCATTATGCTTGACGACCACTCGGAAGAGACAATGACCGGATTTGAGAAAGCCGTCTCGGACATGCCCGGTGTTATCGTCTGTCATAATGTCTCGGTAAAATATGATATCTGCCGCAGATAGTTGTCCGGGACATGAAGGATTTTCACAACCTCTCGATGCGGCAGATTCGGATGCTGAGATGCATCAAGGAAATGCATACACATTTCTCAATCCGCAAAATCAAACGGTCCGGCAATCGGCCCTTGTGAGCAGTAGGGCGAGACGCCTCCTGATCCGTGTCAGCCTACAGCATGAAATTAAAGGTTTCTGACTTGTCATTAATGGATAATCCTCACCCAGCCTCAGCCCTGGCACAGCGTTCGACCCGTTTAGCGTTTCTCATTGCCGGTTTTTCGGGGGCGGCATGGGCGCCGATCATTCCCTATGTCAAACTGCGATGCGGTCTCACAGACGCCCATCTTGGCTTGCTCCTTCTGTGTTTGGGGATGGGCTCGATCGTCGCCATGCCTATTGCCGGAAGTCTGGCCGGACGCTTTGGATGTCGATGGATCATCGCCGTTGCCAGTCTCGCAGTTTGTTGCAGTCTGCCGGTTCTTTCGTCTTCAGACGTCATGCCGCTTCTTGCCGTTGCTCTGACCGTTTTTGGAGCGGGTGTTGGATCGATCGACTGTGTCGTCAATGTGCAGGCTGTTATTGTCGAGCGGGCCTGCCAGAAAACCATGATGTCGGGTTTTCACGGCCTTTTCAGCGTAGGTGGTCTCCTGGGAGCGATCGGCGTGAGCAGTTTGCTCAGTTTTGGCTTCTCGCCGCTTCAGGCGTCTTTTGCCGTTGTTATGCTGCTAATGTTAAGCGCCCGTCTGGCGCTGTCCGGGCTGCTGACTGGACGAACCCATTCAGAAACTGGACCTGTCTTTGCTTTTCCTCATGGTATTGTTCTGACCATCGGGGTCATGTGCTTTATCGTCTTTCTGGCAGAAGGAGCCGCCATAGACTGGAGTGCAGTCTTCCTGACTACAGTAAGACATGTTGAAGTGCGTTATACCGGATTAGGATACGTCGCGTTTGCCTCGACAATGACAGTCGGGAGACTGCTGGGAGATCGGCTGGTTCGCCATATCCCCGGTCGTGTACTGGTGACAGGCGGAAGTCTGCTGGCTGCTCTGGGGATGTTACTGGTGACGATGGTTCCGGTCTGGCAGATGACCCTCCTGGGTTACGCGCTGGTGGGTGCAGGGTGTGCCAACGTGGTTCCAGTACTTTATTCAACCGTCGGGCGACAGACCTTCATGCCTGAACATCTTGCTGTGTCTGCCATAACAACACTTGGATACTCAGGGATTCTGGTTGGCCCTGCGGCCTTGGGGTTTGTCGCGCAGAGTGTAAGCCTTTCCTTCGCGCTCGGAAGCGTGGGGGTTCTACTTGTCTTTGTCACGGTGATGGGGCTGATGTTGCCACAGGCTCTCATCAATGGTGAAACATCGTGATAAGAAAAGCTGAATTTGAGAGGCGGGCACTGAAATCCAGCGTTTCTCAAAACCAGATCTATGCGTGCAGAATCAGGCTTTATCGGCCTTTCGGTCCAGCGTTTTGCCTTAAAATCGGAAGCGTCGTGACGTTCATGAAGCCAGCTTGAGAGGTCTCCGGATGTCCGGTCGACCATACGGCCACGCTGAACGGCAAGCCGCTCCAGAAGTCGATCTGCGCACGCCCTGAGATGAGGATAATCCTGTACGTTCACGCTACCTCAATTTCGTAAGCACCCTTGGGATGCATATGAAATTGCTGTTTTTTCCTTTTCGTTCTATCGCATTTAAAAATTCTCTCTTCTCCTTCAAGAGATTGATAAGAAGAGAATATTCATCTGGCAGCTTGGAGTATGCTGTCTACAGTCCCATGTAAGAAGGACTGAAGAAGAGGACTGCTCCCATGATTCCGCTTTCAATTCTCGATTTGGCCTTTATTAATGAAGGGAGTTCTGCGGCAGATGCACTACATCGCAGCGTGGACCTTGCTGTGCATGCAGAGAGTTTAGGGTTCCGTCGCTTCTGGCTCGCGGAACATCATGCGATGCCCGGTATCGCTTCTGCTGCGACCGCTGTGGCTATTGGGTATGTTGCGGGAGCGACGAAAACCATTCGGGTGGGGGCAGGTGGCATCATGCTGCCCAATCACGCACCGCTTGCTGTCGCCGAAGCGTTCGGGACATTGGAAACTCTCTATCCCGGACGGATCGACCTTGGGTTGGGGAGGGCTCCAGGCTCCGATCAGGCGACCATGCGGGCACTGAGGCGTGATCCGCGCTCTGCTGATCGCTTCCCTCAGGATGTTGCCGAACTGCTGCATTATTTCGAGAAGCCCCAACCGGGTCAGACGGTTTTTGCTGTACCGGGAGCTGGGCTGGATGTGCCCGTCTGGCTGCTCGGGTCCTCCCTGTTTTCCGCGCATCTGGCCGCAATCATGGGTCTGCCGTTTGCGTTTGCCAGTCACTTCGCACCGGATTTGATGGAAGAGGCTCTGGCACTTTATCGTCAGCGTTTTGAATCGTCACAACGCCTTCAGAAGCCTTATGCCATGCTGGCCGTCAATGCGATTATCGGAGAAACACCTGCCGAGGCGCAGCATGCAGCGACTTCACTGGAGCAGCATTTTGTCGCGTTGCGCCGAGGGCGCCCAACGCAATTTCCCACACCTCGCGCTGTTTCCTGGAGCGAACCGGAACAGGCTCTGATCGACAGAACCCTGCGTTATACGTTTACAGGAACGGCAGATGTCGTGGCCGCAGGGATTGCCACTTTCATAAAACAGCATCAGCCCGACGAACTTATGATCGGCGCGCCCCTCTTTTCACAGGCCGCGAGGCGGGCAACCCTTGCCGGCATCGCGCAGAAGCTGATGGATCGGCAGTCAGTGGAAGTTTCATGACTTCACCACCAGATGTTCGGGTCTGGGTTCCTGCTGGTTTATGCCGACGTTTTGCAAGGATCGGTTCCCGACAAGTCCATGATCTTCTTTGTCACGAAATGCACGACGTCGCCCTTCTTCTGGAGCATACCTTTCACAACCAATATTTGCCTCCCAAGCACCACACGCTGGTTCGCATCGAATAGATCCGGCCAGATAATGACGTTTATATTGGCTGTCTTATCCTCCAGTGTCATGAATACCATGCTTCCGGCAGAGCCAGGGCGCTGCCGGACCAACATCAGCCCCGCCACGGTGAGAAGCTTCCCGTCTTTTGCCGCTTATAGTCCCGCACAACCTCAATTCCGTCGCGCATAGGTTGCAAGAGCACACGGTTACGAAATTCAGGCGGAAAACGCTTCGATTTTTTGCTCATAAATTCTTCTTACCTCACGGGTCTTTCCGTCTCCACAAGACCCGGGGAAATTCATTTTTACGACGCCATTGAGTCAGTTTCAGGCCATCACGGAAATTCAGACCGATCAGCGTGATATTCATCGCACCAGCAAGAAGTTCCAGAGCCTGCACACCATAGAATGATGCATCAAACAGGCCAGCTTGGGCTCTCGCGGCGAGGAACAGGGCCGATGGAATAAGGATCAGGATACCGTTCGCGGCAATGAAGGGCAACCATAAGTGCCGTAGTGAGGGAAATGCTTTCCTACACTCTTCGCTGGCCAGCTTGTGCGGCGCGGCAGGCTTCAGTAGCTCAGAGTTTTTTTCATATACTTGTCCTGCTTTGTGTAGAGCAAATGCAGGCGAAGAAAGAGCAAGGCTCTACGCTGCTACGTGCTACGCATCCTTCTCTGATACATGCGATGGATATCGCTCTTGTGTATGCGTGCCATGTCAATCTGAAGGAGATATTAATAAGCCACACTGCCATGTCGGAACGAAGCTTCCGTCGCCATTTTCACAGTAAAGCCGGAATGACATGGCCGGACTGGATTACACAGGCACATCTTTTTCATGCAGTAACCTCGCTTGCAGAAGACTTACGCGTACTAGATGGTGCTGCAGAGGTTGGAGATGCGTTGCTCAGTGCATTTGCAAAAGCATTTACGAACCTGATTGGTTTGTCTCCAACCCACTTTCGGAATACACAAAAAGAGGAAAATAGCGGGAATTTTAGTGTGTCGCGGTGCTTTCCTAAGCAGGCTTCGTAATTACGATCAAATAATAGGGGCACGTTGGCATTTCGCTTCAAAATATCGGCTTGGCGAGAAGGGAAAGTAAGAAATAATTACCTTCCGTGGAACACTGCAGGCCGTTTGTTTCTAAAGGCCTGAATGCCTTCTTGCAGATCCTCAGTGTAACCAACACAGACACCGGCCAATGCTTCTGCTGCTCGTCCACTTTCTTCATCTTCAGCCATATTGATCAGCATTTTGACCGCTTCAATTGCAACCGGCGCTTTGGTGGAGACTTTTTCTGCAAGTTCTTTAGCCCTTTCCAGGCCAGTTCCTTGCGGAAGGACTTCATCAACAATTCCGGCCGCAAGTGCTGTTGGAGCATCCATCGTTTCGCCAAAAAGCGCCATTCGTTTGATATTTGCAGCGCCAAATCGCCGAACGGCCCGTTGGGTGCCTGACCAGCCGGGAATGACGCCTAATCCTGGCTCTGGAAAGCCAATCCGAGCATGGTTTTCCATCAGGCGTAAATCAGCGGTGGCCGCGAGTTCTAATCCTCCGCCAAAGGCATGACCATTAAGCACTGCAATGAGGGGTTGCCGAAGGCGGGCAAGGGCATCAAAAGCCATATGACTCCGCCTCAGCCAATGACGCCCGAAATCCAGCGCAGAAAGTTTGCTCCAGGCAAGAATATCGCCTCCAGAGCAAAAGACCTTTCCGCCAGTTCCACTGAGCACCACAATCCGTATTTCTGGTGCGGCTTCAATAAACGCGCAGGCAGACAATAGAGCATCTATATCATCATTATCGAGCGCATTGTGTTTTTCTGGTCGATTAACTTTAAGGTAAGCAATATGGTTTTCACATGTTACGTGGATATGTGCTTGAGAGAACATAGCTTATACCGCCTTTTACCTGAAGGAGCTTTAGGAAGGGATAGAAGAGTGAGGCATGTTTTGACGTATCAAGATTGAATGTTAAACTGTTGCCCGCTGCATAATATTTCCATTCCGTGCATCAGGCGGAAGGGTAATGGATTTACTCATCACGTCATTTGGGGTGACTGGAGATTTGGGTATCAGAAGCTGCATGATGCACCATGCAGTAAGGTAGGCACTCCCACATATTGTAAACAGAATATAATAGCCGGTACTAATGCTATTCAGGTGACGATAGTGGTCGAGCAAAATGCCAATTCCCAATGGAAAGAGCATACCTCCAATTGATCCCGCCATGCCACCAATTCCCTGAACAGAAGCAATCATTTCCTTAGGAAAGTGATCTGCTGGGAGAGAATAAATATTGGCAGACCAACCTTGATGAGCTGCCGCTGCCAAACTAAGCAGTATAATCATCAACCACATTGCTTCTACATGAGCAGAGAAAGCCAACGGCACAACAAGAAGTGCCATGATAAGCATTGTTGTCTGTCGAGCATTTGCAACTTTCCATCCGCGACCGACCATAAAGGAAGAAAGCCATCCCCCGCCAACGCTCCCAATAGAGGTGGAGCAATATACAACCATCAACGGCAAACCAAGGTGTTGAAGGTTAAGGTGGTATCGGTCAGAAAAATATGATGGAAGCCAAAAGAGAATAAAAAACCAGATGGGATCAGTCATGAATTTCCCGACAGCGAAAGCCCACGTAGCTTTCATTTTGAGAAGATCAATCCAACGCCCTTTAAACTGAGGTAACTCAGTATTGTTGGCATTTTTCTGTATATAGTGTAGCTCTTCTGCCGATAAGCGGGAACTAAGTTCTGGAACCTGATACGTATAAAGCCACACAGCAAGCCAGACAAAGCCAGACAAACCAGTAATGATAAATGTGGCTTTCCATCCGTATGTAACCGCAAGCCAGGGTACGGTTGCGGGAGCCATGATGGCACCAATGCTGGTTCCTGCCGTAACAATCCCAACCGACAGAGTGCGTTCCTGCGCAGGAAACCACTCGGATACTGCTTTCAAAGCTGATGGAAAATTACCGGATTCTCCGAAACCAAGAAGTCCACGGACAAAGCCGAAGCTGGCTGTGCCACTTACAAAGGCATGACCTATGGAAGCAAGGCTCCAGACCATCATGCACACTGCGTAGCCGATACGGGTTCCCAGCCGATCAATCAGCTTGCCAAAAGAAATAAAGCCAACGGCGTAACAGGCCTGAAAAATAATAACCAGGTAGCTGTAATCTTTTTCAGACCAATTAAATTGGTGCTCCAAGAGTGGCTTGAGAAGGCTGAGAACTTGCCTATCAACATAATTGATGGTGGTTGCTGCAAAAAGAAGACTGCAAATAAGCCAGCGATATTTTCCAACCATAACGTCCTCCGATTTTTCTTGTTTTGTAGAGAGGCGGCAAAAGGTAAAAATGTATGACTATCGTTATACGGAATTATTTATAAATATGGATATATTAAATAAAACCGAGATATTTTAAGAAATTTCTTTTTTTCTTAAAATATGATCTTTCTCTAGAACTGGGCCAAGAGCCTAAAACCGGCAAGAAGTGCATTTGGGTAAACCCTGTTTGCGTCTGGATGAATAATATATTGGAAGTCTGGAAAAAACTTTACTCCAGGGCTAACGAATGCAGTGTAAGTCAGTTCCAACACCTGAAAACTTGTTTGTGGCTTTGAAACTCCTCCTAACAGTGGTACCTCCATATCGGACTGCATTTCCTGCATTCTCGTAATTTTGCGATTAACAACTTGCCGTGTCCAAAAAAATGCGATTGCATCTGTAATCCGAGCCGGAAACATTCCTTGGGAAATAATCCCGAGGGTGTATTGACTTTGGTTGGGGAGGGAAGCCCCCATATTCCACCCCGCCAAGCCGTATAGAATAATCCCTTGGTTTGCGGCCTTACCGTAACGGTAAATCATTTGGTCTGCCCCAACATACCAGGCTCCGCGCTGCCTTTCTGTTTTGCCGGGTAATTTTGAAATCAGTTTAGGGCGTCCATCAACAGAAGTGAAAGGATCCGGATGGTCAGAGGTATCAACATATCCGCCTAATTTGTAATGACCTGTCATTTTCTGTTTGCCAAATTCTGGCTGCCATCCAACTTCCATGGGGATAACAAAGCCGTCCTGCGCAAACGAGAAATTGAATCCGGCGCGTCCGCCTTCTGTTGGAGAAACTTCATAGATCCCAGCCTGAGCGTAAAGGTGCGCACCGGGATTGACGCGTGCCATAATACCCCATTGAGAAAATGGCCATGAACGCCACTTTGTAACGTTCGAGAGGCCGGATGGATGAGCGCATGTGATCATGTTTAGAGCATAACACCCAAGGTAAGACGTGCCGAACTTCATGTTCGCTGGCATTCTGCCAAAATCGATAACCAGCTTTTTGTTTAAAAGAGATTGCTCAAAATACATGTAAACAAGCTTGTAGAGCACATTTCCGCCTGCACCGTAATCTTCTTGTGGTTGGATAAGGCTGGTAACACCCATATAATCTGTGGCCACATTCCGGCCGGCACGCTGTATTCCCAGCATATGGAAGGAAAGACCCTTTGCACCGAGCATCTTTTCAAAATCCAGATCAGTGCCCATGACAACTTGGTGGGAATATGTGAAACCGCGCTTTCGGCCACCCGAGATATTCCCCAAACTTTCGTTGAGGTAGGTCAGCGTAAAAGCAAAGCCGTGCTTCTCAAGCTTTGTGCGTAAGCCACTTATTGTTCCAAAAATACGGTCATCTTTTGGAACGAGACGTATTTCTGGCCATGCAGATCCTAAAGCACTGGCCGACATACCTGTACGGTGCCGTTGTTGCGAGGATGCGGCGGCATTGTCTTTTTCCATAAACTGGATAATGCTGCCATTATCCCAAAATCCTTTGTGATGCGGAACGGATTTTTCCGCATTATTCTGTGTTTTTGTTGCGTCATTCTTTTTCACGCTCTGTGAAGGGAAAGCCGTAGCATAAGAATGAGATAGGGTATCTTTGGCCACGGCATGGGAGAGAGACGTTAAAACTAAAATAATCGCAATAAATATGCGAATTATTATTAGATTCTTAAAATTTACCATTGAAGGAGCCTGTTCTAACATTTGGAACTGCGCAAAAGATTTGGGTGATTAAACACAAATTCTGGCACAGTGATGTAATGCGAACATAATATTATGGTGCTTTGTTCGGAAGTTCTTAAAAATGTAATAAAAAATGAACGATTACATGAGAAATATATGATTTTTGATATAGTTCCATTTTGTTTGTCATTTGGTCATCTTTCTTTTTGTTATGGACCAAAATTTACTTCTCATCTTGTCCTGAAGATTATCTACAGGGTCACGATGCTTGGGCGAAAGGGCAGGAAACGACTGTTCTATGGAATCCCATACTTAACGTTCAGTTCGAGTCTATGTAACTAAATAGTTTGTTATAATAGAAAGTCAATTGATATTGTGTTTATGCGGAAGGGAGAGGGGAGTAAAAGATAGGAAGGGATTGGCATGCGCTGATGCTAAGGTTGCTCATAACTTGTGCGTTTAAGTGACATCCTGATGACGGAAAGGAGTGGGCCATTGTGCGCTCTGTGTTGTCAGGTCAGGAGGGGGCACTCAAGCAGGCCCATTCTAAAGGTGTGAAGGAAGTTGACGTCAGGGGCGTGGGAGCTGCCGTAATGATATACGCACGCTTGATCTTTTGATACGGGATGATGAGTAGATAAGTTGGGATTTCTTAAGTTATAATATCTGCATTGAAATAATGAATTATTCCACAATAAGTTACTTATGAATATTATAATAAAAGTGTATTTGTTATTAAAAAATTTAAGTAAATGTCATTTTTGCGATGCTCGAAACGCACGAATTTTCGGCATATAAAGAAATCGGCTAAGCGCATAAAATGTTTTGACATCGCGTCATTCCGTATGCGAATGAAATAAGTGCGCGTTTCCCATGGGTTCGTCTATCAATGGCGGTGGCTGGACCGGGAAGTGACAAGGCATGGCTCATGACGACCCCCGGATGACCAACGATGGTTTCCGTGCCCGAAGAGGGCGCCTTCACTCACAAGAGGGGAGGCTGGATGTGATGACGTGGATAAAGGATTTCTCCAAGCCGGAAACCCCCGCACCCTTCTTGCGGCGTTTCTTTACTTTGATGTGTCTTTCATGGTTTGGGTTCTGCTCGGCCCGCTCGGCATCTCAATAGCTCATGATCTGCATCTGAATGCGGGCCAGAAGGGCCTGCTGGTTGCGACACCAGTTCTGGCTGGTGCTTTGTTGCGTGTGTTGGCTGGGGCATTGGTCGATCATTTCGGGCCTCGTCGGGTCGCTATCGGCGCGCAGATAGTGGTTATCGTTGGGCTGTTGCTTGCTTGGGTAATCTCTCCCCATAGCTATGTAGCCCTGTTTGGTGTGGCGCTTGTGCTGGGTGTGGCGGGGGCATCGTTTGCGATAGCGCTTCCTCTCGCATCTGCTTGGTATCCGCCACAGTATCAGGGGACAGCGTTAGGTATTGCGGGGGCAGGTAATTCCGGTACGGCGCTTGCCTCTCTCTTCGCGCCGGGGTTGGCTGCTCTCTTCGGGTGGGTAAATGTGCTCGGGCTGGCAACTTTGCCGCTGATTGCTGTGTTGATTGCCTTTTGTTTTCTCGCGACTGAGCCTTCCGGCCGACGCACTGGAAGCGGCCTTGTCACATGGGTGCCCGTTTTGCGGAGTGCGGACTGCTGGGCGCTGATGTTTTTTTATGGCGTGACATTCGGTGGTTTTGTTGGCCTGGCCTCTTTTCTGACAATCTATTTCAATGATCAGTACGGGCTGAAGCCTGCGGCTGCAGGCACATGTACTGCTTTTGTCGTGTTTGTTGGGTCCTTTGTGCGTCCACTGGGTGGCGCAATGGCAGACCGCATTGGCGGTGAACGAGCCCTTAGCATTCTTTATGCACTGGCGGCGGTTATTTTTGCCGTGATCGGGATGGGTCTGCCCACGATCTGGTTGGCATTCCCCGCTTTTTTTCTGGGGATGCTTGTTCTGGGGCTGGGGAATGGTGCCGTTTTCCAGCTTGTGCCAACCCGTTTCCCAGCCAGAGTTGGCATTCTTACCGGGCTGGTGGGGATGAGCGGCGGGGTTGGGGGCTTCTATCTTGCGTCTTCTCTGGGAGTAGCCCGGCAGGTGACCGGTTCGTATGGCCCCGGTTTTCTGTGCTTTGCGGCGATCACAGTAACGGCACTGGTCTGTGTCATTTTCTGCCGTCGGCGTTGGGTAGCTGGGCGAGACAGGATTGTGTCCGGAGCGAATGCTTCGGGTGCCCTGTAATCGCTCGTGTCTTAACAGAGGCGGAATGCATCCCGTGACCCGTATCTTTTCTTTTCATCATCTGGCGTCTTTCTCTGCTGGTTCGGCTGCGGTGCTTGCCGGGCTAGGTCTCGGGCAGGCGGCGTGGGCAGATATCATGCGGCCTGACGATATTCAGGCTGCCAATGCTCGCGCAGCCGCCAAGCCGATAGTCCGTCATGAGCTGAAAAAGGAAACGCCCTATTTAAAGCCGCAGCCCCATAGCCCGGACTGGGGGGTATTCAATGTTGGTAAAGGCATTGCCTCTGGTTTTGGAACAATTGGTGCACCCGGTCAGCCGCGCTGGGCGGAAGACTGGAGTGATCTTGCTGCCATGCCGCCAGAACGGCGACGTAATGACTGGTTTAACCGGCTGAAATATATCCCCCTGACGAATAAAGGCGATATCTGGCTCTCTCTTAGCGGGGAAGAACGGCTACGCTATTTTTTTGAAAACCAGCCCATGATGGGAACGGCAGGAAAAACGAATGCCAGCCGTATTCTGCTCCGTAATCAGTACGGTGCCGACCTTCACCTTGGCAAGCATGTTCGGGCCTATGCTGAATTTCTCTGGGGCGTGGCTGGGGGCTCGAATTATTATGGATATCAAACCGGCGTGCAGCGCGAACGTCTGGACCTTCAGCAAGGTATTCTGGAAGTCAAAGGCCATTTGCTCGGCGCAAAGATGGGTGTGATCGGCGGACGGCAGGTTTTTCTTGGTGGTCCCCTGCCTATGCAGTCCGCACGGGATATCCCCAATACTCAGCAGACATGGGACGGGTTCCGGGGCTATGCAGTCTGGAAATCGTTCCGGCTGGATATGTTTAATTTTATGCAGACCAACAAGCTGCCTCGGCAGGTCTTTGCGGATGGAACCAGCTACAATGCCCGGATGTATGGTATTTATACCTCCACGGCTCTCCCAAACTTTAGTGTCATGAACCAAAAGAGCCAGCTTTTTGCAGATGTCTTTTTCATCGGCTATCTCTTTAATGGCACACCAGCCGCCATCCCCACGACAACAGGAACGCAGAGTGGGTCTAGTCGCCGCGACAATATTGGCTCGCGTATCTGGGGGAATGTCGGGCCTTTTGATATCAGCCTGACCGGAGTGTTTCAGGGAGGAGAGTTCCGTCCGGCTGCAAACAAAGGGCCAACGCGTGCTGTCCGCGCTTATGCTGTGAATGGTGTATTTGGCTGGACAGCGAAAAACCTGAAAGCGAAGCCATCAATTGCGTTACAGGCGGATATGTTCTCTGGCGGCTCCTATCACAGCCAGGATGGCGCAGTGGGTACATTCGCTACCCCGTATTTCCCGATGCCCTATTACAATGATGTGACGCTGGCTCTGACATCGCAGAACTTGATCGGTGTTGGTCCTGTGGTCACCGCTGCGCCACTGCCCCGCCTGCAACTGAAACTCCACGTGCCCGTCTTCTGGCGTCAGAGCACGCAGGATGCCGTTTATGGTACGGGGAAAATCTATACCTGGCGCAATACGCTTTCAGGCGGGTTTCTTGGCACAACACCACAGACGCAAATTGCCTGGAATTTTGCCCCCCACTGGAACTGGACACATGACATTGCCGGATTTGTGCCCTCGCGCGGGATGAAGCGGGCAGGGGCAAAGGGCGGCGTTTTTTACATGCAGACCATGGAATTCAAATTCTGATGCCCCACAGCAGGACAGGAGAAACAATCATGACCACAGCAGGAAACATCATTATCATCGGCAATGGCATGGTTGGTCATTATTGTGCCGAACAACTGGTGATGCATGGCCTGCACGAGACACATACGATTCATATTTTTGGGGACGAACTGTACGATGCTTATGATCGTGTCCATCTGACGGATTACATGAATGGTCAGGATGCGCTGGCGCTCCGTCTGCATGAGGACGATTTTCACACACATCATGGCCTGACATTGCATCGCGGTGTCAGGGTGACGCGTATCGACCGTGAAGCAAAGACCGTGGAGAGCCCAGAGGGAATCCTGCCTTACGATACGCTGATTTTTGCCACAGGCTCCACGCCCTTTGTGCCGCCTGTTCCAGGCAATACCGGAACAGCAGGATTGGTTTATCGTACACTTGATGACCTCGACATGATCCGGGCTGCGGCGGAAGGGGCATCGCACGGGGTGGTCATTGGCGGTGGTCTGTTGGGGCTCGAAGCCGCGAATGCGTTGGCTGGGCTAGGGCTCTCTACCGCAGTTGTCGAGTTTGCGCCGCGCCTTATGCCGGTGCAGCTTGATGAGGAAGGTGGACATGCTCTGAAACAGCGCATTGAGGCTCTGGGGATCAAAGTTCTTACGGCACATGCCACGCAGAAAATTGTGGCAGGTGAAACGCAACGACACCGCCTTGTCTTTGCTGATGGAACATTTCTGGAGACCGATCTGGTTGTGTTCTCCGCAGGTATCCGGGCACAGGATCGTCTTGCCCGCGAATGTGGTCTGGCTCTTGGGCCGCGTGGCGGAGTTGTTATTGATAATGCATGCCGTACCGCAGATGAGGCCATTTTTGCCATTGGAGAGTGTGCCTGCTGGCAAGGGCAGACGTTCGGGTTGGTTGCACCCGGTTACACTATGGCGCGCACTGTGGCCTCTACGCTGGCAGGAGAGGATGCTGCCTTCTTGGGGGCGGATATGTCCACCAAGCTCAAGCTGCTGGGCGTTGATGTGGGCTCTATTGGAGATGCGCACGGCGCAACACCGGGCAGTCGCAGCTATCGTTTTATTGGAGAGGCAGACGGGTCCTACCGTCGGCTTGTGCTTTCAGCGGACGGAACACGCGTGCTTGGTGCGGTTCTGGTGGGGGATAATGCTTATTACGATACCATCCTTCAATATGTTCAGAATGGAATCAAACCACCACAGGACCCTGCGGTACTGATCCTACCGCGAAGCGAAGGGGCTGAACTGCTTGGTGCGGATGCGCTCCCCGATACGGCCATGATCTGCTCGTGTCACAATGTGACCAAAGGCGCGATCTGTTCTTCCATTGATGAGGGCTGTGCGGAGCTTGGCGCGCTGAAACAGGCTACCAAAGCCAGCTCAGGATGTGGTGGATGTGCGGCGCTCCTCAAAAGTGTGTTCGAAACAGAACTGGAAGCACGTGGCATTACTGTAGACCGCAGTCTGTGTGAGCATTTTTCTTATACACGGCAGGAGCTTTATTCCCTCGTCCGGGTGCATGGTATTCAGACTTTTGAAGAGTTGATGGCTCAGTACGGCAATGGTGGTTTGGGGTGTGACATCTGCAAACCTGTTGTCGGGTCGATCATGGCGTCGGCCTGGAATAAACCTATTACAGACCCGCTTTACATTCCATTGCAGGACACGAACGATACGTTCATGGCCAATATGCAAAAAAATGGGACATATTCGGTTGTCCCCCGGATTGCAGGCGGTGAAATTACACCGGAAAAACTGATTGTTCTTGGGCTGGTTGCAAAGAAATATAACCTCTACACCAAAATTACCGGCGGCCAGCGGATTGATCTGTTCGGCGCCCAACTGGATCATCTGCCGGATATCTGGAACGAGCTTCTCGACGCAGGCTTCGAGACCGGACATGCTTACGGAAAATCGACACGAACCGTGAAATCCTGCGTGGGAAGCACATGGTGTCGGTATGGTGTGCAGGATAGCGTGGGTAAGGCGCTTGATCTGGAAAACCGCTACAAGGGGCTACGGGCCCCGCATAAACTGAAATTTGCTGTCTCTGGCTGCACGCGCGAATGTGCGGAGGCGCAGAGTAAAGATGTGGGTGTGATTGCTACCGAACATGGTTGGAATCTGTATGTCTGCGGCAACGGCGGCATGCGGCCGCGTCATGCAGAACTGTTTGCGACAGATCTCGATGCGGACACGCTTGTAAAATATATTGATCGTTTTCTGATGTTTTACATCCGGACGGCAGATAAACTTCAACGTACATCTGTCTGGCGCGAAAACCTTGAAGGTGGCCTGGATTATCTGAAAGATGTGATCATCAAGGACAGCCTGGGCATTTGTGAGGAACTGGAGCGGCAGATGCAACTGGTTGTTGATCGATACCAGTGCGAATGGCGCAACGCGTTGACTGACCGTGAAAAGCTTAAAAGGTTTCGCACCTTTGTCAATGACAGTCGGCCTGATCCGAATATTCGCACTGTGCCCGAGCGCGATCAGGTTCGGCCAGCAGACAACCTGCCAGAAACCATCACTTCTGGCGGCCCATCAAACTGGGCCAGCCTGTGTAAGCAGGATGATCTGGTAGAAAAATCTGGTGTTGTGGCTTGGTATGAGGGCAATCAGATTGCGCTGTTCTACCTGCCGGAAACGGAGGGCAAGTCATCTCGTGTCTATGCGATCGACAACCATGATCCGTTCTCGAATGCTAATGTGATTGGTCGCGGGATCATGGGTGACCTGAAAGGCCATCTGGTGGTGGCATCTCCGCTCTATAAACAGCATTTCCGCTTAGAGGATGGTCAATGTCTGGAAGATCCTGCTGTCCGACTGCGCACATGGGATGCCCGTTTGGAAGGCGGAAAGGTCCAGATTAAAGCGAAAACAGTGGAGGCCGTATCAGACCTTGTGTCTGTCTGAGGCTGCTATGGGGAAGGAGGAAATTCGCACCGTATGCCCCTATTGTGGCGTGGGGTGCGGGATCATTATGGAGGTTGAAAACGGCCGCATTGCCAAGGTGCGCGGGGATGCCGCGCATCCTGCAAATGGTGGTCGTCTTTGCACTAAAGGGAGTAGCTGCGACAAGCCTCTTCTTTCCGATCAGCGCCTGAAACAGGCTATTCTCCGTTCTGAGCGAGGGGGGAAGGCGGTTTCGCTTCCCATGCAGGAAGCCATTGAGGTCACGGCAGCGAGGCTGCGCTCCACTTTGGAAGAACACGGGCCAGACGCCATTGCCTTTTACGTTTCCGGACAGATGTCGCTGGAAGCGCAGTATCTCATTAACAAACTGGCGAAGGGGTTTGTCCGCAGCCAGTATATTGAATCCAATTCCCGCCTTTGCATGGCTGCTGCAGGGACAGGCTACAAACTCTCTCTTGGCGCGGACGCTCCTCCAGGTAGTTATGAAGATTTCGACTGTACCGATCTGTTTTTTGTGATCGGTGCAAACATGGCGGACTGTCATCCTATCCTGTTTCTGCGTCTGCTGGACCGTAAGCGGGCGGGGGCGAAGCTGATTGTTGTCGATCCCCGCCGGACAGCCACAGCGGAAAAAGCGGATTTGTATCTTCCTATTCGTCCCGGCACGGATCTGGCGCTGTTGAATGGGGTGCTTCATCTTTTAGTAAAAAATGAGGCTATTGATCGGGACTTCATTGCGCGTTTCACCAGTGGATGGGATGCGATGGTGCCTTTTGTGGAAGAATACACGCCGGAAAGGGTGGCCGACATTACCGGCCTGCCGGTGGACGATATTCTGACTGCCGCGCGCTGGATAGCTGAGGCCGGTGAGTGGCTAAGCCTGTGGACCATGGGGCTGAACCAGAGTGTTGCCGGGACGTGGAACACCAACGCCTTGTGCAATCTTCACCTCGCCACCGGGGCGATCTGCCGCCCTGGCAGCGGTCCGTTCTCTCTGACGGGTCAACCCAATGCGATGGGGGGACGGGAGATGGGCTATATGGGGCCCGGTTTGCCGGGGCAGCGCAGTGCGCTTGTTGCCGCTGACCGTGCGTTTACCGAGGAGCAGTGGTCTCTACCGCCCGGCACCCTCCGGGAGGCCGGAGGGAATGGTGCCATAGGCATGTTCAACGCAATGGAGCGTGGAGAGATCAAGGCATGCTGGGTTATCTGTACCAATCCTGTTGCGACCGTGGCCAACCGTGGACATGTTGTCCGGGCGCTTGAGGCCGCGGAATGCGTGATTGTGCAGGATGCATTTGCTGACAGCGAAACCGCACGCTTTGCTGACATTGTGCTCCCTGCCGCATTGTGGGCCGAGGCTGATGGTGTGCAGGTCAATTCCGACCGTACCATCACACTTGCACGCCAGGCTGTTCTGCCTCCGGGTGAGGCAATGGCGGATTGGGAGATTATTGCACGTGTCGCGCAAGCCATGGGCTTTAAGAAGGATTTTTCCTACTCCTCCTCCGCCGAGGTGTTTGCCGAAGCGAGCCGTTTCACCAACCCAAAAACCGGTTATGACATTGCAGGCGTAAGCCATGCGCGGCTCCGCGAGGGGCCGGTACAGTGGCCTGCTCCATCTGGTGATAGGCAGGCCCGTCACCCTATCCGCTATCTTCAACCCGATGGACACGGGCCTGTTTTCCCAACACCGGATGGCAGAGGCATTTTTCATCCGCGCCCGTGGCTGCGTCCTGATGAATGGCCGAACGAAGAGTTTCCCTTCGTGCTGAATAGTGGGCGTTTGCAACATCAATGGCATACACTGACCAAGACAGGGCGGGTGGAAAGTCTGAATCGGCTTAATCCCGGCCCGTTTGTAGAGATTGCCCCGGAAGATGCGGGACCGCTCGGTTTTGTACAGGGTGACAGTGCGCGGATTACCTCAAGACGGGGCAAAATTGTGCTGCCGGTAGAAGTGTCTTCCCGTGTCAGTCCCGGCACATGTTTTGCTCCGTTTCACTGGAATGATCGGTTTGGAGAGGGCCAGACGGTCAATACCATTACGTCAGACATCGTTGATCCCATCTCGTTGCAGCCGGGTTTCAAGCTCTGCGCAGTAACGCTCGAACGTGTGGACAAGCAGCCGAGCAGAGAGAGTGGCAGTAAGGAACTGGGTAGTGAAGGAGGCCATGCCATGGGGGTGCACGCTCTTGTCAGTCACCTTGGGTTGAAGAGCCCTGCGTTGCCAATCGCTGCCTCTTTGCCAGCCGAAGCGCATTTATGGCTTTCCGGGTTTCTTGAGGGGCTGAAAATTTCTCCCCCTCACACTGGAGAGTTACCCGTGTTGCCGCCTTCGGCTCCTGTGCCAGCAGACGTACGTTCCCGGATTGATGGCCTTCTTGCCGGTCTTTATAGTCGCAGTCGGGAGCAAGATGTTTCTCTGCCAATATCCGGTATAACTGTATGGTGGGCCTCGCAGACCGGTAGAGCGGAAGAACTTGCGGGTACGGTGGCGGCCTGGTTGCAAGAGGCAGGTCACACGGCTACGGCCAGATGTTTAAGCGAATTTGATCCAGACATATCCGTTTCCGGCACAGCGCTCTTTGTTGTCTCTACATTTGGGGACGGTGATCCTCCAGATTGCGCGGGATCGTTCTGGACCATGCTGAGGGAACGGGAAGTATCCTTAGCCGACCTCAGATTTACCGTGTTGGCATTAGGCGACTCTTCTTATGCGAATTTTTGCGGTTTTGGGCGGATGTTGGATAGCCGCTTGCGGGAGTTGGGCGCAATGCCGTTTCTCGACCGAATGGACTGTGAGCCAGATTTTGAAGATGTAGTCGAAACTTGGCGTGGCGCGGTTCTGACATCTCTCGGCCAACGGGAAAGCGGGGCGGTGACGGCTGTTGCGGAACGTGTTGCAGAACCGGTGGCTGGCACACGCGACATGCCCGTAATGGCACGGTTACAGATCAATCAACGTCTCTGTGCATCTGGGTGTGAAAGAGACACGCGCCGCATTGGTCTGGACCTGAGTGAGACGGAACTGATGTGGGCACCGGGAGATGCACTGGGGGTCTGGCCCTGTAATCCCCTATCTCGTGTGGAGATGGCCCTCCGAGCGCTTAATCTGCCCGAGGAAACTCCCATTGTTCTGCGGGGCCATGGTACGGTGGGATTGAAAGAGGCGCTTCTGCGTCATCTTGATCTGTCCCGTCCTCATCCGGCCATGCTGGCTGCTCTTGGAGGCCCTGCACCGGGTTTTCTTCCTGATCTTCTTAAGGGAGCTTCTCTGCGGGTGGCGACGCAGGATGTTCCGGCGCTGTTCCGGCGCATGCAGCCTCGTCTTTATTCCATTGCGTCCTCCCCCTTTGTGTCCGGGCGTGTGGTAGAATTGACCGTGGGGATTAACTCCGCACCTTGGCCTGGCGTATGCTCTAACTGGCTTGCCGGACTGGAAGAGGGCATGAACGTTCCGGTTTTTGTGCAGCCAACCACACATTTTAGGCTTCCACAGGATGATGCTGCTTCCATCATCCTGATTGGCCCTGGCACTGGAATTGCGCCATTCAGAGGTTTTTTGCAGGATCGTGCCGCCCGGAAAGCTCAAGGGAAAAACTGGCTTTTCTTTGGCGAGCGCCATGCGGAAGAGAGTTTCTATTATCGCGATGAATTGGAAACCTTCCTGCACGAAGGTTTTCTAACACGTCTGGATACGGCATTCTCTCGGGATCAGGCGGAGCGGATCTATGTGCAGGACCGGATGGAACAGGTAGGAGCGGACATTTGGCAGTGGCTGCGTGAGGGGGCATCTGTGTACGTCTGCGGAGATGCTACACGGATGGCGCGAGATGTGGATGCTGCACTTCGCAGAATTGTTGTGCGTCACGGCAATCTGTCCATGGAGGCAGCGGAGGCATTTGTTGCAGGCCTGACGCGTGAAGGGCGCTATCTGCGTGATGTTTATTGATGACTGAAGGCGCTTTGTCACGTCCGTCGCTTAAGGTTCTCGTCGCGGATGAGAACCCTAAACGCGGCTATGCTCTTCTGGAAACACTCAGGGCGGATGCCTCTCTTGAAGTGCTGACTGTTCCCCCCGGTACGGCGCTGATTGAGGCTGTGCGGCTCCACGGACCTGATGTTGTGCTCGTAGATATGGAGCGAGCAGATCGTGATGCACTGGACAGTATTCGGGCGTTATCAGGATCAGCGCTGGAGCGACCGGTTGCCCTGTTTGTGGACGAAGACGACGTGGAGTTGATGGAAACAGCTTTTGATACGGGCATCTGTTCCTACAACGTGGTAGATGCGCCCCCACGGGATGTGAAGCCTCTGCTGCGGGCAGCCATTGCGCTTTATACCCGTTTCCATCGCACGCGAAATGAACTGACTGAGGCTCAGCGTATTCTGGCGGAACGCAGCATTATCGAACAGGCGAAAAGGTGCTTCATGAAGAATGAGAAAGCCAGCGAGCCTCAGGCTTACCGCTGGCTCCAGCGGCGCGCCATGCAGACTTCAAGCCGTATTGCCGTTGTGGCTGCAGACTATCTGGCATTGCAGAGGAAGGATAATGCATCATGACTGTAGCGGTCCGCATCGGAGTGTTGAAACTGGCCGATAGTGCGCCGGTCATCATGGCGCGGCAGCAGGGGCTTTTTGCACAGTATGGTCTGGAAGCCGAGATTGTTGTTTCTCCATCCTGGGCGAACATTGCCGATGGCCTGGCATGGAATCGTCTGGATGCGGCCGTCATGTTCGCGCCTTTGGCTATGATGACGGCGCTGGGGCGACGCGGCCCTGACACAATGCTTCGTCCTCTGGGCCGGGTTAGTCGGGGTGGTAACACCATTATGCTACGGGGGAGTGCTCCGGCTCGTGCGGTATGGCAGGCTGGATTGGCAGGGCGGCAGGCTTTTGATGTCTGGCGCGCCGCCCTTGGGCGCAAGCCCCGTTTGGCTGTTGTACACATGTATTCAACGCATCTTCTCATTCTGCGACGATTTCTAGAGAGTATTGAAGTCGAGATGGAAAAAGAGACTGATTTGTGCGTCATGCCGCCCACAGACATGATCCATGCTCTTTCTGAAAAAACGATTGATGGGTGTTGTGTGGGGCCGCCTTGGGGAACAGAGGCGGAACTGTTGGGGCTTGCCTTTCAGGTAGGTGGCTCAGCCACTGTTCTACCAAATCATATTGAAAAAATCCTTGTCACATCCGGAAAATTCTCTCTAGCCGAAGACGTGGTGCACCGTGTGTCCCGTGCTGTTGAGGACGCTCTTTCTTTCTGCCAGCAACCAGAACAAGCAGAAAATATTGCGAGGATACTTGCTCTTCCCGTATCAGAGGGGGGGCTGACCCTCCCCGTAGGGGCAACTCGTGCGATTCTCCCCGGAGGAGGAGCTAATGATGTTATTACCTTTACCGGGGGAAGCCTCCAGCTATCTGATCTGGACTGGATTATGAAGGATATGATGGCTTTGGGGTGGTTGGAAGAGGCCGGACGGAAGACACTGACGCGCCTGTTTGGCTCCGGAGCAGCAGAAACGACGCACGCGTAAGTGCTTCTGTCCGAAGTGGGCGCATTATCAGTGCAAGTCCACTTCTAGAGACCTCGGGATTATGCCACGATACATGCACTGAAAATCAGGGGCATGAAGAGCCTCGTCGTGCCTGCTTTCTGGAGAGAGACGTTTTTATGCGTAGGTTTCTATCTTTTACAACGTTGCTTGCAGGTTTGCCGCTCGTTATTCCTGCTCATGCCGAGCAGACATTTTCATTTCAGCAGACGGCAGGAGAACTGCCTAAGACTGTTGCTCCATTGTCCTACGTTATTCATGTTGCAACAGACATGGACCGTCTCTCCCTAACCGGCCAAGAGACAATCAAGGTCAACGTGCTTTCCGCCACAGCGGAAATGACTATGAATCAGGCAGGGCTAAAGCTGTCTGACGCTGTTCTGGATAACAGTATCAAAGCGGATATCAGCCAGAATGACACAGCCGAGACCGTGACGTTGCGGTTTCCCCAAAATGTTGCCAGGGGCGTACATACGCTTGCCATCAGGTATTCTGGGCCCATCCTGAAAACCCCGAATGGTATCTATGTGGATGACTACACTTCTCCCAACGGTGAAGCAAAACGCATGCTTGTCACCCAGTTTGAAGTGGCAGATGCACGGCGCATGTTTCCGGGGTGGGATGAGCCGGCCTTTAAGGCGACCTTTCAGTTGAATGTGGCTTTGCCAGCGGATTATGTGGCGGTGAGCAACATGCCGATTACAGCCACCAAGACCGAAGGGCAGGGGCAAAAACAGGTTTCGTTTGCAACCACACCCCGTATGTCCACTTACCTTCTGGCGTTGGTTGCGGGAGACATGAAGGCGGTCCGAGGGCAAGCTGATGGAACACCGCTGGCTGTTTACGCCCCCTCAGGTTTGGAAGGGCAGGGGGAATTCGCACTTCATGCCGCAGAAAAGATACTGCCGTATTATAATAGCTATTTTGGTGTGAAATATCCGCTTCCCAAAATGGATATGGTGGCCATTCCGGGCAATTATCAAGCTGGAGCCATGGAGAAC
Source organism: Acetobacter tropicalis (assembly GCF_030644465.1). Taxonomy (NCBI): domain Bacteria; kingdom Pseudomonadati; phylum Pseudomonadota; class Alphaproteobacteria; order Acetobacterales; family Acetobacteraceae; genus Acetobacter; species Acetobacter tropicalis. Next base: position 3,271,235 of record NZ_JAUYUW010000001.1, read on the forward strand.
TGGGGGCTTCTGACCTACATTGATAACGTGCTCCTGTTTGACCCAAAAAACAGTACCCCTCGTACGCGTGAACTGATTTATGAAGTGGTCGCTCATGAAATGGCGCATCAATGGTCTGGTGATCTGGTAACCATGGGCTGGTGGGACAATATCTGGTTGAACGAAGGGTTCGCCTCCTGGATGGAAATCAAGGCGACAGACAAGATGAACCCGCAATGGGAGATCTGGCCCCGTCAGCACGAAACGCGAGAAGAAACCATGGGTACGGATGCGCTTTCCAGTACCCACCCGATTCAGCAAACCATTCACAACGTAAGCGAAGCAAATTCCGCGTTTGACGGGATCAGCTACGGGAAAGGTGAACTGGTTATCCGTATGTTGGAAGGCTGGTTGGGAGAAGATCGTTTTCGCCAGGGTATGCGGGCGTATATGAAAGCTCATGCCTATGGTAGCGCAACAAGCCAGGATTTGTGGAACGCGTTGTCTGGCGCATCTGGACAGGATGTCGGTAAGGTTGCGCGTAGTTTTACTGAACAGCCGGGTATTCCGCTGGTGAATGTTGCCACGGCCTGCCAGAGCGGAAAAATCGTTTACACTCTAAGCCAATCCCGCTTTACCATCCATGATCCCACGCCAAAAGATCAGGTATGGAACATTCCTGTTGTGGCGGGGGCTCCCGGTTTGCCGGTCCACAAGCTGGTTCTGGGTAAAGCCCCACAGACATTCTCTGTGGCAGGATGCAATGTGCCAGTGAAAATGAATTTGGGGGAAAGCGGATACTACCGTGTCCGTTACGAGCCCTCAGCATTTGAGGCTTTGCTAAAGATTATCAGCACATTTGCTGCGGTTGATAAGGCAAACCTGCTGGGAGACCAGTTTGCACTTTTCCGTTCAGGGCAGGCACAATTGTCCTCTTACCTCACGCTTGCGGATCATATTCTGGAAGCGAATGAGAGTAATATTGCAGTCATTCAGGAAATTATTGGAAAATTTGACGTTCTGGATGACTACCTGAAAGGGTCGGAAGATCGTGACGCGTTTCGGGTCTACGCACGTAAAAGTCTGACACCTGTTTTTGCTCGTCTTGGGTGGGATCAGAAGCCAGATGAAAATGTGCTGGATACCATGCTGCGGCCTTCTGTTATTTCCGCCTTGGGCAAGTTTGAAGACCCGGCGATAATGGCAGATGCTAAAACCCGCTTCGCACAATGGCTGGATAATCCGGCTTCTCTGCGCCCGGATATTGTGGGCGTGGTAGCGGGGATTGCCATGAAACACCCAGATCAGAAAACGTATGACATCATGGCAGGAAAAGTTCGTAGCACACAGGCCACGGAAGTGAAGTTGCGCCTGTTTAATGCCATTGCGGGAGCCACAAGCCCTGCACTGATTGAGCAGAATGTAGCGTTAGCCTATAGCGGTGCCATTCCTAACGGACGTATTGCTTCGGCGCTAGCAAGAGTGGCTGACAGTAGCGAAAATCCCGATCTGGTATGGAAGCTTGTAAAGCAGCATGAAGCAGATATCAGAACGCATCTGGCTCCATGGTCTCAAGATGGGTTTCTGGCCGGGATTGCCGTATATTCAGATAGTGCACATATTGCACACGAGCTGGAAAATGATCCTGAATCAGGCAAAACAACGGGTGCAAAAATTGCAACGGCCAAAGCATTGAGTGAAATTAGCGCACGTAAAGAAGCCATGCAGGCTGCACAATCGCAAATTCATGCTTGGTTAAGCGCAACGCATCATTAGTAATTTTTTACTGAGAGATACCGTAACATGTCCTGCTTCGGGATGCTCCCAGGAAGCAGGACATGTTTTTTAATTTTAAGAAAAGTAGGACTCTAAGTTAGTCAAACCCAACTGATATTCCAGCGAATATACCAAATCCATCGCCCACAAGAAGAGCTGAAGGTTGTGCATTGCCACTTCCATAAACGGGAACGACGCCGGTTGCATAATGCTTGTTCGCAAGGTTATGGAAGCTCAGATATACTTGACGATGCTTTTTAGGCCACTGATACCCCATGTTAAAATTATAAATATGGTAAGGGGCAGCCCGATACTGGTTATTATAAGATGCAAGAACGGATGATGCGACTTCTGCATCAACGGCAGCATAAAATCCGTTCTTCAGATCAAGATGCAATTCGCCTTGGTAATAATGCTGCGGGATACCAGGTATATGGTTATGGCCCCAAACCGGATCATGATTAAAACGAAAATCCTGATAAGTGTAGGCTTGGCGGAGAGAAATGATGTTTCCACTCCACTGGTAGAGGGTTGAATGCAGCGCAAATTCCACCCCTTGATGAGTGGTAGGTGAAGCATTGCCGTACGTTGCGTTGTTATAAAGCTGGGATGTGGGGGTCATAACGGAGAGTAGTTCATTACGAACCGCAGAGTGATAATAGGATAGGCTCCACTGCGTGCCGGCATATTCTCCGCTTGTGCCCACTTCAAATGTGGTTGCTGTCTGGGGTTTCAGCATGGCCCAGTCTTTGGTTAATCCTTGCGCGATGCCTGACGTATAGAGGCTTCCAGAAAGATACTGCCAGTCCTGAGCAGGCTGCACACTGCGGCTGACATTTCCGTAAACCTGAATATGCGGGTTGATGACATAGCGGAAACCGGCCCGCGGTGAAAAATACAAGGCATCCTGACTGAAACGGCTTTTTTCCGGATAGGTCTGGCTGCCAGAGCGGGGGGAGTAATCCAGCGCGCCCGCAACAGTCAGCCAGAAATCATGGAAAAGTTCCGTATTATTGCTAACATGAAAAATATTGTCGCTGCCGCCCAGATGTGAACGGGTGACCAACGCGCCAAAAGGCACATTTGGATAGGCTTGCGAGCGTCTGACACGGTTTTCGATGGTGGCGTGCAGATCATGGGTTGTATAGACACCCGCATCTGTATCGCTCTGGTGACCGAAGAGCTTGTCATGCCGCTGGTAGCTGAGAACTGCGGAGGCGTAGTCAATATCGTACAGGGAGGATGTGTTGCCCAGTTCATGATCCATAGGCGCGTTCATGTAAACAAAACCAAGCATAATCTTGGAATTATCATCTACACGGATACTCAGGCGGTCCGCAGCATATTTTGTGCCGGGTTCTATGGTTTTTGTGCCCCAGTAACGATAGGGTTCCTGTGCCTGTTTGGGGTTCTGTGCGACCTGGGCACGTGTCAGATAGTAGGGGTTGCCTTCAGACGTCTGGCGATACCGGAAGAAAAAGCGGTTATCAACACGATCATTAAATTTGTAGCCATAATTGAAGTTAACGCCAAAATTGGTGGATTTTGTGTTTTCCTGATAACCTGAACGATAGGAATTTGTCACGCTAAGATAATAGTCATGTTTGCCAATAACCTTGCCGGAACTGAGCTGTTCCTTCACGTAGCCAAAGCTGCCAGCTTCAACACGAGCCTGATAGGTTTGAGTGTCATACCCGGTATTGGTCACGTAATTGATGGCGCCGCCCAGCATGAGGGAGCCGTAGTCAAAACCATTTCCGCCCCGTAGCACTTCAGTGTATTTTATGCCCAATGGCTCCTGCAGTTCGTTCACGGTTCCAATTGGCGTGGTTAAAGGCAGGCCATCAAACAGGAAAAGAATACCGGACCGTGTGGCGTTCAGGCCCGTCTGGATACCAGAGCCACGGATGGAAATTCGCAGATCATCTGATCCGCAGGGTGCCTGAGCGAATACGCCAGCCTGATATTTGAAGGAGTCAGCATTTGTCGCGCTCCGGCCACGTAACATGACGGATGCATCAATCACGCTGGTACCGCCGGGAATACGGGATAATCTGCGTTCTGCCTGCATAACCGCAGGGGTATGATGATGCGTTACCGTTATCTGCTCGGCAGTGTGACTGTGAGCGGGGCCGTGGTCATGATGCATGCCTTCCATACTGTCTGATGTGGCACCATGCGTATGGGGGTGTACATGACCAGATCCTTTATGGGTGGCCGAGATATGATGTGCTGCGGCGGCTGAAGGCTGGTGCGTCATCTCCATAGGGGTGGCGAAAGCTGCGGTAGAGGTTGTCACCAATGCTGTGGTTGTCAGGAGAGCACTCACCCGGACAGGGGAAGTCATAAAAAAGGAACACACACGGGAAGCACGAACCATAAGGGCAGGAAGTGGTGCGGCGAGGTGATCCATATTTTTAATCCGTAAGAGTAAGATAATTACATATGTCGAAAATGTGGAATATATCAGCATGTGATATCGGTAAACTGCGATTCAACAAAATATAATGTATGTTGTAAATTAGACACGAAAAAGTATGTGGAAACGGGTTTGAGGTTCAGATGTGTGTTGTTTTCTTTATTTAATATATTAAAAAACAAGAACTTATAGGAATGTTAGATTTTATGGTGTGGAAGATGCGAATGTAACCTGCACTGGCTTTCCGAAAGAGGGAGGGTCAAGGTGACTGGCAGATAAGACGAGAACGAAGTGGATTTCACATTTTTTCTACGCGCAGTTGAAATAACAAAAAAATAAGTCATAAAATAAAAACAACGACCCAGTTCGGGTTTTGGGCTGTCTGTGGATGACGCAGAAACAGAAGGATGTTTGATGTCAGAAAGCGGTTCTAGGTCCCGGTCGGTCCAGAAATTAAGGGGGCGACAACTTAGCTTCGTCTGGAAGGAGAGCCGCAGGTTTCTTTCTCCCGTTCTTCTGGTTCTGTTCTGGCAGATTGCAAGCGCTGGCGGATTTGTGTCCGCGCGGATATTGCCCTCTCCAGCGCAGCTTGCTCATACGGCGTGGGGGCTGATCAAGGATGGGTCGCTCCCAACTAATCTTCTGGTATCTCTGGAGCGCGCAAGCATAGGATTTGGTCTTGCGTTGGGTATTGGCGTTATTCTGGCCCTGATTTCTGGTCTTTCCCGTTTGGGAGAGGACATAATTGATGCCCCTCTTCAAATCCTGCGCACTCTGCCTGCTCTGGCTTTGGCTCCCCTTTTCATCCTGTGGTTCGGTATTGGAGAGGAGCCAAAAATTCTTCTTGTTACTCTGGGGGCTTTGTTTCCAATTTATCTGAATTTGCACAAGGGCATTCGCAGTATTGACCCCAAATTTCTGGAGATGTCTCGCACGCTTGGGCTTTCTCGGAGTCAGATAATCCGAGAGGTGGTTCTGCCGGGTGCTTTGCCGGATTTGCTACTTGGAGTGCGTTATGCGCTGGGTGTTGCGTGGTTAATGCTTGTTGTGGCGGAACAGGTCAATGCGGAAAGTGGCATTGGCCATATGATGATGGATGCGGAAGATTTTTTGCGCACAGATATCATTTTGGTCGGGCTGATTGTGTATGGTTTGCTGGGGCTGATTTCTGATTGGGTTGTAAGAACCGGAGAACGTTGGTTGCTTGCGTGGCAAGTGGATGGTGGCAAGCGCGTATGAACACCTTTTTTTCAGAACCGGAAAATGGCGAGCCGCGTGCGGTTGACACGACACGCTCGGTTCATGTCTCGGGTTTAACCAGACGGTTTGGAGACGGACCTGCTGTTCTGGATCACTTATCTCTGGACATACCATCCGGACAGTTTGTTGCGCTGCTGGGGCGCAGTGGTTCCGGAAAATCTACCTTGTTGCGGACGCTATCAGGATTGGACCCAGTAGAATATGGAGAGGTGGCGCGTCCAAAAGCGGTTTCTGTTGTGTTTCAGGAAAGCCGCTTGTTACCATGGAAGCGGGTCTGGCAAAATGTGGTGTTGGGGCAAAAGGGGCCGGAAGGAAAAGAACGCGCGCTTCAGGTGCTCAAGGAAGTGGGTTTATTGCATCGGGTGGAGGCGTGGCCTCTGACCCTTTCCGGAGGCGAGGCGCAGAGAGTGGCACTGGCACGCGCGCTTGTACGAAATCCATCTTTCCTGATGTTAGATGAACCTTTTGCGGCTTTGGATGCTTTGACCCGCATTCACATGCAGAATCTTGTTCTCTCATTGTGGAGAAAACATCAGTGCACGGCTTTACTGGTAACACACGATGTAGATGAGGCCCTGGTTCTGGCTGATCGTGTTCTGGTGCTGGAACACGGGCGGATTAAGGTTGATCTGCCTGTTACCCTTCCGCGCCCGCGGCGGCATGCTCATCCAGTCTTTGAGCAGTTGCGGAGTGAGCTTCTGCACGCATTAGGTGTGTAGAATGCGTAAGAGTGTCCATTTTGAAAAAAGGATGAAGCCTCTATGACAAAGGCATCTGAACGGTCGGCAGAAACGTCTGCCAACTCTTTTATTATTGATCGTTGGTCTCCGCGCGCTTTTACGCCGGCTTCTATATCAGAGGAAACGCTGCAAGCATTTCTGGAGGCAGGACGGTGGGCTCCTTCAGCTTATAACGGGCAACCATGGCGCTTTCTGTACGCCCGACGGGACACGCCAGACTGGGACCGTTTTCTGTCATGGCTCATTCCGTTCAATCAATCCTGGGCGCAGCATGCGTCTGCGCTGGTATTTGTGGCGTCTCATACCGTAACATTTTCCAGTAGCACCGGAGAGCCCGTACCTGCGCCTACTCATGCCTTTGATGCTGGGGCGGCGGCTGTTCTGGTTCAGTTGCAGGCTTCTCATGCTGGGTGGGCAACGCATCCCATTAACGGGTTTGATCATGCTTTGGCGCGTGCAGGATTGGAATTGCCGGACGATTACGCTTTGCACGCAGCCATCGTTATCGGGCAGCAGGGTGAAAAAGCTGCTCTGCCGGAAACCTTGCAGGGGAAAGAAGCGCCCTCCGGCCGCCGGCCTTTAACAGAACTAGCTTTTGAAGGGCGTTTTCCGCCGCGTGAGGATTAACCTTTCCAAATCATATCCTCTACGCGGAGTGTCCCAGGAATAAGGGCATTCTGAGCCAACAGGTCAGCAGCTTTTTGCTGTTCGGCCTGTGTGGTCGTATCCATAAAACCTACATCCAGTGAAAGACGCGAGAGGGCGGTCTTGATAACGCCTTCTGCAAGGCCCGTGCTCTCGGCAAGTGTGTGGATCAGGTCTTGTTGATTCTGGGTTACCCAAGGTTCGAGCCCGGAAAAGGTGGTAACAACTTTACGGGCAACATCTGCATTTTGGTCTATAAAGGCGCGACGCGAGAGTAGAAACTGGCGGTTGGGAGAAAGGTTTTCTGCGCTTGTGAGAAGTTTAGCTGAGGGAAGAGCTTCCCCAGCGGCAAGGTAAGGGTCCCAGATGGCCCAGGCGTCAATATGTTTGGTCTCAAACGCTGCTCGTGCGGCGGCAGGTGTCAGATTGACTGGATGAACATCCTGCATCGTCAAGCCACTTTGAGTCAGGGCGTTGAGAAGCAGGTAATGGACGTTTGACCCTCTATTAAAGGCGACTTTTTTGCCTTTCAGATCTTTTACGGCTTCAATGCCACTGTCTGCCTGAACCAGTATGCCTTCTCCCAACGGAGCAGAGCCACTGTGGCCAATATAAACCAATCTGTCAGGCCAGTTGGATTGGGCAAAAATAGGGGGAGCATCCCCTGTTTCAGCCAGATCAATGGCATCGGCTGAAAGAGCCTGTAACATTTGAGGTCCGGCGATAAACTCAGACCATTTCACACTCCACCCGGCAGGAGAGAGTGCTTTTTCCAGCAGTCCCGATTGTTTGAGAATGATGAGTGTGCCGTATCTCTGGTAACCAACCCGGAGGGTTTTATCTGCACTCTGGGCCACTGATTTGTGAGCTGACAGAAGGGTTGCGTTAGCCGCAGTTGCGATTGCTGCCGTAAGGAATGATCTACGGCGCAATCTGTGCGTAAATGGAGGTAGCATGAAAGTGGACATCCTTATTATTCATCATTCTATGGACAAGGCAGAAAGTTAAAAAGAAAGGGGCAGACGAGAGAAGGTGAGGGGATTGCTTTTAATATGTATTGAATTTGGATAAACTATTAAATAACTAAAATTAATAGTTAAAATAACAGACTGACAATGAAGGAAAACAGCATTCCATGACTGGGCAGGATACGGACCCGCAGATTGTCTCTGTTCAGAAGCGTGTTTCTGAAATACGTTCTGATTTGAAAAGCTGGGCACGGGATGCAGATAAAACTGCAGAGTTTCCCTTTGAAGCATTGGATACCCTTGCCCGAACGGGTGCGTTTGATGTGGTGTTGCCGCGCGCATATGGTGGGGCGGAATGTGATCTGGCAACGGCTCAGGCTCTGATTGGCTCCATCGCACAGGCAGATCCTGTTTCCGCCCTTGTTTTGGTAAATCATTATATGGTGCATGCAGAATTGCGTGCCTTGCCCTCTTACCCTGCGCCCCTTCAGCGTAAGCAGGCTGTACAAGGGAAACTGATCAATGCATTGCTGGCTGAACCTGATCAGGGCTCAGCGTCACGGGGTGGTTTGCCCGGCACCGTGGCGCATAAAACGGAGCAGGGGTGGAGGCTTACGGGGCGCAAAGCTTACGCAACGGGTATACCGGCACTCTCATGGTTATTGGTCAGGGCCAGAACAGATGCCTCAGACCCAGAGATTGCATTTTTTCTGGTGCCAAGAGAGGCCCTTGGAATAACAGTGCTGTCCACTTGGGATCACGTTGGCATGCGGGCATCAGCGAGCCAGGAAATTGTGATGAAGGATGTTCCTGTGCCTGACGATCACCTTGTTTTCAAAGCATCGCCAGGAAATTCCTCCACTTTTGGAAAAGTGCTAGGTGTATGGAATCAGGGATTGCTCGGCGCGCTTTATGATGGCGTTGTCAGGACAGCGGTTGGCTGGACGGAGCATTTTCTTAAAGAACGTAAACCATCTAATCTAGGGGCTGCTCTTGCTACACTTCCAGCCATGCAGGATGTGATTGGTGGCATGCGGATTGCATTGGATCTCAATCAAACTCTTTTACGGTCTTTTGCTCAAGCTGTTGCACTGAAAGATAAGGACCGCGTGCAGAAAGAGGCGGTGCTGCTCAAGACGCAGACAGTGGATGGTGCAGCAGGACTGACACAGACATTACTGGCAATTGCAGGAAATGCTGGTCTGTCTGCACGCAATGATCTGGAGCGTTGCCATCGGGATGCATTGTGTGGGCGTATTCATGCGCCTCATGCTGAACTTTTACGGAACAAAGCGGGGCGTCAGGCACTGGGTCTTTAAAGAGCATACGGCTCCCGATTATACGGGAGCCTGTTTTTTTGTTTGGTTTTCTGCTGGTGGTACGGAAACAAACCAGCCCATCAAACGGGCTGCTCTTAGGCAGAGCGGGCCGTGCTTGCATCACCCATAAGATGTGCTGCCGCAACCAGTTTCTGAGTGAAGGGGTGGCGAGGATGCTTCAGAATCTGTTCAGCCGCGCCGCTTTCAACAATTTTTCCCTCTTTCATCACAATTAGATCGTCCGAAATATTTCTCACAACGTTCAGATCATGAGAAATGAACAGATAAGAAAGATGCAGACGTTTTTGAAGATCGTCCAGAAGATCCAGGATCTGTGCCTGAACAGATACATCCAATGCGGAGACGGGTTCATCGCAGAGAATGACAGAAGGTTCAACTGCCAATGCGCGGGCTATTGCTACGCGTTGCCTCTGGCCGCCCGAAAGGAAGAGAGGGTTTTTGGTCAAGAGGCTATCAGGCAACCTCACCTGAGCCAGAAGGGCATGAATGCGTGATAGCCTTTCGGACTTTGGAACATGAATGACGGAAAGCGCATCATTCAAGATGGTCTGTACGGTCCATCGAGGGTCAAACGAACTTAACGGGTCTTGATAGATAATGGCCAGTTTTGGCCTTCGGACACGGCGTGCGGCTTCTGGAATATTGGCTTTTCCCGATCGGACCCAAGGTTCTCCCTGAAAATCGACAGAACCGGAAGAAGGGTTCTGAAACCCCATGATCATCCGGGCGGTGGATGTTTTTCCGGAACCGGATTCCCCAATCAAGCCTAATGTGCGACCGGGCAAAAGAGAAAGACTGACATCCTGCACAATCTGTTTTGTAGCACCATTCTGCTGTTTTACAGAGAAGGATAGATGATGAGCCTCCAGAAGAGGAGCGTGTGTGGCGGACGGGGGAATGGTAGGGCGTGGTGGCCTTCTGCCAGGTTCGGCTGCGAGAAGCATGCGCGTGTAGGCGTGACAGGGGCGCGTGAGCAGGTCAGCTGTTTGGCCTTCCTCCACCATATGCCCCTGATTCATGACAATAACCCGATCAGCAAGCTGTGAGACAAAGCCCAGATCATGACTGATGATAAGAATACCATGACCAGCGGCACGTAACTGTTTCAGCAGTTCCAGAATTTGAACCTGCACGGAAGGATCAAGGGCTGTTGTTGGTTCATCGGCAATCAGAAAAGGAGGGTTCATTGCCAGAGCGCTGGCAATCAGAGCACGTTGACGCAGTCCGCCCGAAAGCTGATCTGCCCGCAGATGGACACGGTCCTGTGCTGAGGGGATACCGGCCTTTGCCAATAACTCCAACACACGGCTTTTGCGGCTGGTGCGTGTGCCCCAGTTATGGGCTGTCAGAGCCTCCGTAATTTCGGCCCCAACTGGCCGCAGGGGGTCTAGTGCCACCAACGCATCCTGAAGCACAAAACCGATTTCTGCTCCGCGTATTTTGCGCCATTCCTGTTCTGTGTTGGCCAGAAGAGACCTTCCGTTGAGGGACAGATGGTCGGCAGAGATTTGGGCATTGGATCCGGCAAGCCCTAGTAATGAACGGGCGGTAACGGTCTTTCCTGAACCGGATTCCCCAACAAGGGCGACAACTTCTCCCGGTTTCAGGGAAAAGGAAATAGAATGCACGGCGGTATGAGAAAAACCGCTTGTCTGGAATTTCACAGAAAGGTTTTTGACAAGTAGGCCAGAGGCCTCTGCATCACGGGAACGGCTCATGAGACGTTTGTTTCAAAATGAGTTTTCAGGAACCGCCCAATGGTGGTGGTGGCCAGCATGGTCAGCACAATGGCAACCCCGGGGAAAAACGTGATCCACCAGGCTTCTGCAATGTAGTCGCGGCCCATGGAGAGCATGGTTCCCCATTCCGCGGCGGGAGGCGGCGCGCCAAGCCCTAGAAACGAGAGAGCCGATGCCCAGATAATGGTCTGGCCCACACCCATGGCACCGGCAATGAGCAGCGGTCGGAAAGCATTTGGAATAAGGTGGGATCTTAAAATTCGGCTTGGAGAATGCCCCATTGAACGGGCGGCTTCAATAAAACTTGCGTTGCGAATGGCCAGAAACTGCCCGAACAGCATGCGCCCGTATCCCGGCGCAGCCCCAATACCAACGGCGATAATAAGAGGGAATGTGCCGGACGAAAAAATGGCAGTAAGGAGAAGGGCAAGGACAACGGAGGGAAAAGAAAAAAGGATTTCAAAAATCCATTTTACAGATTGTTCCGCAACAGGTCCACCGAATGCTCCGGGTATGGCAAGGGCGAGGGCAACGGAAAGTGCTAACAGAATGGACCCTATTCCAATCACCAGCGAGTTACGCGTGCCAAAAACAAGACGTGTCCAGATATCTCGTCCAGATTGGTCCGTGCCGAGGGGATGCACCCAGCTTGGAGGGGAAAAAGCCTCACGCGGAGCGACGCCGTAAGGATTGCCATGAGTTAGAAGATGAGGCGCAACGGCAGCAAGAACCAGAAGAGTTATGTAGAGAACGGCTACCGTCAACCCGATATGGCGTCCAAATGGTTGCCAAAGGCGCGCAGGGGTAGTGATGGCCAACGGCACAGAATGAGTTGCACTCATACGCGTGCCTCCTGTATCCGTGGGTCAATGATCACATACAGAACATCTGCCAGAAAGGAAGCGAGGACGTACACGAGAGCAATGAACAGGATGATGCCGGTGACCAACGGCATATCATGCATGCTGACGGCCAGAAACAACTGACGCCCTAACCCCTGGCGAGAGAACACTACTTCAACGGGAACAACATTCCCGACCAAAGCGCCGATAGCCCATGTGGACAAACTGACTCCTGGTAACAGAGCGTGGCGTAAAACATGACGAAACCGCACACTGTTGTCAGATACTCCGCGAGAACGGGCTGTCAGGACAAAAGGTTGATCAAGTGTTGTTTTGAAAGACTCACGCATGACCTGGGCCAGAAAACCGCCCAGAGGAATGGCCAGAGAAAGGGTAGGGAGAATGAGGGAAGAAAAGCCATGTGTGCCAGCCGGCGGAAGCAGGCCAAGCTGGTAGGCAAATAGCCAGAGCAGCATGATGCCAATCCAGAATTGCGGTAGTCCTGCAAAGAGGGTTTCCAGAGAGGAAAAGGCAGAGTCAAATATCGGCTTTCGGGCAGAGAGCGTTACAGAAAGAACAGCAAACACCCATGAGGTGATCAGAGAGGCAAGCATGAGTTTTAGGGTGTGCGGGGCCTGTTGCCACAGAACATCCGTAACCGGCATGTGCTGAGAAAATGACGAGCCAAGCTGACCTGACAGAACACGCCAAACATGTAGCCCGTATTGCACCATTATGGGTTGATCCAGCCCGTATTCCTGCCGGATTTCCTGAATCGTTTCGGGAGTAGGGTTGGCGGAGCCACCCAGAATGGCTGTAACCGGATCTCCGGGGGCCAGATGCAGAGCAATAAAGGTGAGCGTGGCCGCGGCAAAGAGAACCAGACAGGCTCCACCAATACGGATGAGGGCTTTTTTCAAGAAAAACCAGCCTGTCTCTTGGAAGATGGTCATTGTTCCACCCATGCATCATAGAGTGTGGTTACGTTCAGAGAGGGCTCCAGACGTATGTCATGGACACGCTTTGAAATGGCCAGTCGTGTGGTTTGCGGATAGGTTGTGATTTGCAGGAAAGCTGCCGAAACAATTTTCTGAGCCTGATAGTAAAGGTCACGTCGTTGTTCGGAATCTGTTGTCAGGAGTGCTGCGTTGACAATCCTGTCAAACTCCGGGTTGCTGAAGCCGGACTCATTCTGATGATGCCCTGCTATTCCGGCAGCTCCAAGAAATTCGGAAGAAAAGACGATACGCAGCACGTCTGCGGTATTGGTGTTCCAATATCCAACCCGCACATCATAATCCCATTGACCTTCGCGGGCATTGACGGATGTATCATCCGCATTTTCCAGCAAAACATCAAATCCGGTTTCGCGTGCTGTGGCCTGTACCTGTTCCCACAACGTCCGCTCAGAATTTGAAAGAGAGGCGCGCAGAGGGATATGAACCGTCAGGCGTTGTCCGTTTCGTTTACGGATGCCGTCAGCATCTTTGGTGGTCCAGCCAGCCTGATCAAGCAAAGTATTTGCTTTATCGGGGTTGTAATCTGCCGCATGTTCAAAGTCGGGTGAATAGAACGGTGTTGTCGCTGTGAGCGGGCCTCCTGCACGACGATAATGATGAAAAAAGACGCTGCTCAAAGCCCCTTCTATGTCAGCCGATCGAATAAACGCTTCTCTTACAAGCTGATCATTGAAAGGGGCGCGTCGGATATTCAATGTACCATTGGTGGGGTTCCCAGGACGATCCGCCATTAAAACCCACAGGTCCGCATTATGGCGGGCGGGTGTCTCGGCTTCTGGTGGCAGACTATCAATGGCGTCAACTTCAGCGGCCTGCACAGCGGCAAAGCGCGCAGAAGGCTCCGGGATGAAGCGCCATTCCACGTGTTCCAGATAGGCTGGGCCGTCATGTAGCGCTGTAGGCGGAGCCCAGTGATAAGCGTTGTTCCGGTCAAACACGATCTTGTTCTGGCGGTCCCAACTAACAATGCGGAATGGGCCGGAGCCAACAGGAGCCTGGCAGTTCAGGTCACGCGGGCGGGCAAGAGCTTGGGGAGATTCAATGCCAAGAAAACCTTGGGCGAGCACCTCCAGAAACGCGGCGTAAGGGCGGCTGAGGTGCACAATAGCCGTATGAGAATCAACAATTTCGGTTGAATGATATTGCCGGATATAGCCACCCGCCGTGCTTGACTGCGTGGCAGGATCAGCCATGTGGTCAAGATTAGCTTTTACGGCTTCTGCCGTGAAAGGGGTGCCATCTGTAAACGTAACATCAGACCTTAAATGGAATGTGTAGGACAATCCATCCGGCGAAATATCCCAACTGGACGCAAGCCAAGGATGGATAGTGCCCGCCTTGTCCATGGAGACAAGCGAATCAAGATATTGCTGGGCCACAAAAACTTGCGGCATGTCGCCCTGCACATGCGGGTCCAGGCAAACAGGTTCACGGTCTGTTGCATAGATAAGGGTGCCCCCCGAAACCGGGGAGCCAGCACGCCGTGCGTGTTTGTTTTTATGGCATGCTCCCAGAGGCAGACACACAGTTACCAGCAAAGCTCCCAGAAGAAGCGTTTTGCCTGACTGAGAGACTGTGTGTCCGGAAAGCATGTCGTGTGGCCAGTAAGAAAAGATGTTCAGACAGAAGCTAGATGCGGCGTGGCTTGCGCATCCGCCTTCGCCTTGGTGGTCCAACTGGAATCAAGGGGAGTGCCGTTTAGTTCCCAATCTCCCAGTTCGCGGGCCCGTTTGATGGCTGGGTTATGTGAGGCCAGAACACGTGCGTTGCGCCAGAACCGATCCAGCCGTCTTTTTTCGGAGCTCGCAGATGCGCCGCCAACTTCAAACAGACTGGTGGTTGCCTCCAGAACCAGAGGAATAATAACTTGTTGGGCTTTGAAGGCTTCCAGTTCTGCCTGTTGAGAGACTGTGTCTGGCAGCCCTTGTTCACGGAGGCGAGACACTTGCTCAAGCGTGGCGGACACCCGATCGACCAAAGTTTCCGCAGCAAATGCCAGACTGGAGAGGCGACCAACAACAGCCTGCACCAAGGGATCTTCACGCGGGAGAGACTGGCCCGGAACACCAAAGACCCGTGTGCGGGGGCGCACAAATTCTATTGTTTCACGCAAGGCCGCTTGAGCGATTCCTGCAAGCGTAGCAAGGTGAAAATTCTGATAGAACGCTGTAAAAAACCGATCTATGGGAGAGTCATCTTTAGGGAGGATATGGTAAATCTGCTCTTCAGACAGTTCAACATTTTCAAAGAGAGTTGTTCCACTGCCTGTCAGGCGCTGACCAAAGCCGTCCCAATCATCCACACGGGTGACCCCCGCAGCGGTTGTGGGCACAGCCACGCGGTAACGTTTATCATCATGTAAAGCGACAACGGCAATCCAATCAGCATAAATGGAGCCGGTGGAATAATATTTGGTACCGTTTAGGTACCATTTTCCGTCTTTATGGGTGAGAGTGGTTGTGGTTTCTGTTGCGTTACCCAGCTCTGCCATGGCGGCACCAAATACCGCACCGGCCTGGATTGTTTCGAGCCATTTTATAGCTGAAGGGCGCGTTGCCGCTGCGGTCAGATGCTGGCGTTCGCCTTCAACAAAGGCAAAATGAGCGCGTATTATTTGTGGCAGATTGGAATCTGCTGCTGCGAGTTTAACCAGCAGTCGAAATGTTTCCTGCAACGAGACATTCTGCCCCCCCAGTTCTGCGGGAATACGGAGGGCAGTGAAACCGCTTTGGCGGAGTTCCTCTACGGCATCATAAGCCAGAATACGGTTTTGTTCGCGGTTGATAGCCCCTGCCGCTATGTGGTCAAACACCGCCTGAAAACGGGAAGAGGCGGTACCTGATTGGGAGGGGAGTGTTGACTGAACCATGGGGCGTGTCTCGCTATATAACCCAAAAAATACGATTAATGATCATAAAACTATAATCTATCGTATTAATATGATAGTCAACAAAATTTCACACGACCATCGCGTTTGTATGGGGAGTCTATGAAAAACAATAGGTTTTTTACAATGTCCGTTTTACGGTTTATGTTCTGAAGTCTTTTGTTTTCAAAAGTTAGCCCCCTTTTTTAGCTCCATGCATGCAGGGGAGGGGCTGTGCCATTGAGATAATAATTTCCGACAATGGCATATTTCCACCGTATTGGATCGTGCAACGTATGCGTTCTAGCGTTTCGCCAGTAGCGGTCAAAGTTATAGCGCGTATCGGTGGAAGCGGTTCCAGCTAATTCAAACAGCCTGTTTGTGGCATCTATGGCCAGTTCGGTGGTAAAAATTTTTGCTTCAGCTACGGAAACTTGTGCAGATGCGACTGTCTCTGGGGTGGGATGAGTAAGTGCCGCATCAATCTTCTTTCCTGCTACATCAAGTAGGGCACGGCAGGCACTCAGGCGCGCAAACAATCCCCCTAGAATATGGCGCGTGTAGGGATCTTCATGTGCGTTGTCCTGGTTACTATCTATCCATGGCCGGGTACGGTTTTTTACAAAGAAAACAGTCTCTTCAAGAGCGCCCTGCGCTATCCCGCCATCAATGGCGGCCTGAATAAACTGGGAAATTGCACTGTCGGGCCGGGGGGATTCAGGAATATAGGCCTTCCATGCCGGTAAGACGCGGGTAAGCGGCACTTTTACATTATCAAGAAGAACCGTGCCGCTTCCTGTCTGGCGTTGGCCAAAGGCCGACCAGTCATTCAAGACAGTTAATCCGTCCGTGTCTCGGTCTGCTATGGCCAGCCACGCCACGCCGTCCTTATCAACGGCTACAATCGGCACCAGATCCGCAGCTAAAGCACCCGTGCAGTAATATTTCTTCCCATTTATAAGGACATGATCCCCTTGCGGCACAAGATGTGTGCTGAGGTCTGTCAGCTTTTTGTTTCCTCGTTCAGAAAACGCATTACCGCAACGTTTTCCGTCAAGAATAAGGCTGAAGAGTTCTTTTTGCTGTTCCGGTGTGCCACAGGAAGCGATCACCGCAACGGCAGCCCAGTGGTTCTGGGCTATTTGCGCTAATGCTCCATCTGCGGCGGCAATGGTCTGCACAACTGTGCCGAGGGTGGCGTAGGATACACCTGCTCCCCCATAGGCGCGAGGGACCGTGATGCCCCATAATCCAGAAGCGGAATATCGGTTCAATTCATCCAAAGGAAAACGAGCCGACCGTTCACGTTCTGCAGCGTTCTGTTTCAGATGATGTGCAAAATCCTGCGCAATTTGAATGGCTTGTATATCGCTTTCTATGCGCACGGTAGGCATGGTTCGGGGCCAGACCGGAGGAGGGACTGGCAAGCCAGAACCGATAACAAATGGATCAGATGACGGCATGGAAAAACCTTTTTGGAAAATCTGAGATCAATGCGCAGAGGCAAAAGGAGAAGCCGCATGGAATTGACGGCCAGCATGCTGGGCAGGAAGATGATCGCCCGCGCCAAATAGCTTGTGCCGCAAGGTTCCTGCTTGATAGGCGCGTTTATAGCGCCCTCGCCGTTGAAGTTCTGGGATAATAAGCGCCACTATATCTTCGAATGTTTCGGGAGCGACGGCATATGCCAGATTGAAACCATCAACGCCGGTTTCATCAATCCATTGTTCCATTTGATCGACAATCTGGGTTGGGCTGCCAACAAACGTGATTCCCATACCGCCAATAGCGGCATGCCGTGCCAGTTCACCTACCGTCCAGATTTTACCGGGGTTCATAACCGTTAGAGAATCAATGGCGGAATGGATGGCATCATTGCGGATATGACGAACAGGATCTGTGGGTTTGTAAACGGAAAAATCCACTCCGGTCCAGCCGGACAGAAGAGTCAGTGCGCCCTCCTCACTAATATAGCGTTGATAATCGTGATATTTTGCGAAAGCTTCTTCTTCTGTCGGGGCTGTTACTATGGTGAGGAGAGAGAAAACCAAAGGAGTATTGGAGGGGCGGCCTGCCTGCTGTGCCGCATTACGTAAGGAACGAACCGTCTTTGTGACAGTCTCTTGTGAAGGGCCAGCAATAAACACACATTCTGCGTGTGTTGCCGCGAATTGCTGCCCGCGAGGGGAGGCTCCTGCCTGAAAGAGCACAGGAGTGCGTTGTGGCGAGGGTTCGGCCAGATGAATGGCATCTAACGAGAAAAAAGGGCCATCATGCTGAATACGGTGGACTTTTGAGGGATCAGTAAAAATACCGCTTTGCTTGTCGCGTAAGACAGCATTATTTTCCCAACTTGTCTCCCACAGCTTATAAACAACGTCCAGATAATCATCGGCTATGGCATAACGTTGGTCATGTTTTGTCTGGGCCGGTTTTCCCGTGCTTTTGGCAGCACTATTGAGATAACCTGTAACAATATTCCAGCCAATACGTCCCTCGGTCAGGTGATCCAGCGTGGACATGCGCCGCGCGAACGGGAAGGGGTGTTCGTAGGAGAGAGTTGCCGTTAGTCCAAAACCGAGATGTTCAGTGACGCCAGCCATGGCGGAAATAAGCATGGCTGGATCATTCACTGGAATTTGTGCACCGTTGCGCAAGGCAGCATCTGGGCTTTGCCCATACACATCATAAACGCCCAGCACGTCTGCCAGAAACAGGGCATCAAATAATCCGCGTTCCAATGTGCGGGCCAGATCAGTCCAGTAACGGAGTGAACGGTAGTTGGCTGACTGGTCTCGTGGGTGTCGCCATAAGCCACTGGCTTGATGGGACACGCAGTTCATATCAAAAGCATTCAGGCGTATCTCGGCCATGTTTCTTCTCTTTCCCGTTCAGTTAAAGCCGAGAGAAATGCCGCCAAACACACCAAACCCATCACCAGGTTGCATGACGGAAAGCTGTGACCCGCCAGCAATATATCCGGGTACGACAATGGAGGCGTAATGGGTATTGGCCAGATTATTAAAGTTCAGGAAAACAGTCCTGTGCTTGTTCGGCCAGGAATAACCAAGGTGGGCATTAAAGATATGATAAGAGGGTGCAAAATACGTCATGTCATACGCAGCGCCGACCTTGGAGGAGACCTGCGCATCAAATCCGGCATAAAACCCGTTGGCGAGATCCAGATTGATGCCGCCCTGGTAGAAATGTTCCGGAATACCGGGGAGTCGATTTTTTCCGAAGACGGAATCATGCTTGTAATGAAAATCCTGCCATGTGTAGGCATTGCGGAGGGAAAGACGGTTTTTCCTCCATTTGTAGAGTGTGGTATCGAGAGAAAATTCCACGCCCTGATGTTCTGTAGGGGAAGCGTTGCCGTAAATGGATGTGCCCTGTGCGGCGGATTCAGGCGTCATGACAGCCAGCAATTCATTATGCACAGAGGAATGGTAATAGGTTAAGGCCCACTGGTTGCCTGCGTAATGGCCTGTGGTACCAATTTCAAACGTGGTGGCTGTCTGGTTACGGAGTTTTCCTGCTGTTGCGTTCATACCCGCTTGCGGGGATGTGCTCGGGTAATAAGAACCTGCATAGTTGTAGTTCCAATCATTAGGTGGCTGAAGGCTACGGCTGACATTTCCGTAAATTTCGACATGCTTGTCAGGCTGGTAACGGAAACCAGCGCGCGGAATGAAATTGATGGAAGACGTGTTAAAAGGATTGCTTGGGCCGGGAGAGGGAACATCCGAAGATTTCTGGATGAAGGCAAGAGCGCCTGCTGTTGTCAGCCAGAAATTATGAAACAGTTCTGTATTATTGCGAAGATGGAAATAATTTTCTGTTCCGCCATACGTTACGTGCCTTAGCGATGTGCCAATGGGGTATCCAGCGAAATTTCCCGACTGCACACGCACTCGGTTTGTCTGCCAGGCTTCCAGATCAGTATAGGTGAGAATGCCGAAGCGGGTATCGCTTTTATGGCCGCCCAGAATATCATGCCGATCATAATTGAGAACACCGGCGACGGTTTTATAACCCCATACCTGCGAAAAGCGAGCGTACTGGATATCAATAGGAGCATCTTGGTAGTTAAATCCAAGCTCAATTTTGGATTTATCGTCAATTTTAATGGTGGTCATATCCGCGTAATATTTGGTGCCGGGCTGAATACGATCAGAGCCCCATTCCTGATAAGGTTGCTGCGCTTGCTTAGGATTTTTGAGGATCTGATCTCGTGTTAAAAATCCGGCCCAGCCATTGCGGGTCTGGCGGTAACGGAAGAACAGACGAGTGGACACACGATCATTAAACTTATAACCAAAATTGGCATTCACGCCAAAGCTGGTTGCTTCTGTATTATGTTGATAGCCGCCCCGATAAGAATTGGTCAGGCTGATGTAATAGTCAAATTTTCCAAGAACCTGCCCGGAACTCAACTGTTCTTTAACGTAACCAAAGCTGCCTGCTTCTGCGCGTGCTTGATATTTTTGAGAGTTATAACCTGTCTGAGTAACATAATTGATTGCACCGCCGAGTTGCAGGCCTCCATAATCAAAGGAGTTTGCGCCGCGAAGCACTTCCGTATACTGCAAGCCCAGGCTTTCAAAAAGCTCATAAGGTGTTCCGGCTGGGGTGGTAACGGGCAGGCCGTCAAACATCATAAGCATACCAGAACGGAAATAGTTTACGCCTGTCTGGATGCCTGAACCTCGAACAGAAATACGCAGCCCATCTCCTCCACCAGAAGCCTGCGCAAAAACACCGGGCTGAAACGCTAGTGCGTCAGCGTTGGTCAGGTTACGCCCTTTTAAAACCTGTTGGGCATCAATAACTGTTGCAGCGCCAGGAATGCTGCGGAGATGAGACTCAGCAATTTGAGCATCAGAGCGGCGCCGTGTTGAAACAGAAATCTCTTCTTTGGCTGTTGCCCGAGTAGGGCTGCTCGCTTTGCCGGCATGAGTTGGCTGCGTTTGATGCCCCTGTTTCGAGGGATCAACAGGAGGAAGGCCGGCTTCAGCCGCGTGTGCTGAGGATGGAAGAATGCTCAGAAACGCATACGCCAGAACTGCGTGGTTGGGACGCAGTCGTCTATTGACATAAAGATGATTTTTAAGAGGTGAGAAAGAAAGCCTGAGCATGGAGATACTTTCTGTCAGCAAGGGAATATAAGATGTGCGGGGAGAAAGAAACTGGCCGCATCAACACATCTCCTGCGTAAAAATTTGCGTAAGAGCAGAAAGAAAAGAAATATGAAGCATGCTGATTGTCCTGTTTTATTCTGGAATATGGGTGTGTGCATAATTGCGCCGGAACCAGATCAGGCCCGGATGTTGTGCATCTGATGATTCAACATGAAGAATATGGGCAAAAACAACTGAGTGAGAGCCTGCATCCACAACATTTGCAATGCGACAATCAAAACCGACCAGCGCATTTTCTAAAAGAGGAGCGCCTGTGGCATGTGCTGACCAGCCTGCTTGCGCGAAGCGGGTTTCCTGTGGTTTTGAACGGCTGCTGAAAATATTGGAAAGAGGATGTTGAGCATGGGTCAAAACATTAACCGCAAGAACACCATTTTTTAGAATGGGATCGTGTGCACCTGTGTTTTTGTTGACGCAAACTAACAATGTTGGAGGAGCGTCAGATACACTGCACACGGCAGACGCGGTAAATCCATATTGTCCTGCCGTTCCATCGGTCGTCACAATCGTCACTGCACCTGGTAAGAGGGCCATGCCATCCCGGAAAGATTGAGAGGAGAGAGTGTGATGTGGCTCAAGGAGTGCAGGATCAAGAGACTGGTTCATCGGATTTCCCGTAGACAGAAAAAAAGAGCG
This sequence comes from Acetobacter tropicalis, assembly GCF_030644465.1. NCBI lineage: Bacteria > Pseudomonadati > Pseudomonadota > Alphaproteobacteria > Acetobacterales > Acetobacteraceae > Acetobacter > Acetobacter tropicalis. The sequence continues at coordinate 3,292,665 of NZ_JAUYUW010000001.1, forward strand.
ATAAAATCAGGAGAGAGAAGCTGCGTCTTCGAGCACGCTTCGGTCTGCCTGAGTAGAAATGGTTCTGGCCAGTTTTTCAGCGTATGCGGTTACTTCTGGCAGACCCATCAGTTCGCCAAATCGTCCGCGTGCCAAGGGGCCTGCAATAAACAGAGACGAATCCTTGTTTGGGCCGACCTGAGCATGACCATCCGTAGTTACGTGTAACCCCAGGCCGGATGAGTCCATTTCGATATGACCATCAGCAGCAAGAGATTTTAAAACGGGTTGTGAGTTTAAAATGCTGTTATGGGCGGGGCCAGTTGTTGTAATGATGGCCTCGACTTTCAGATGTTCCACATGGCCATTACGGTGTTGCAGGGTGATGGAAAAGTGCTTGCCTTTTATTTCAACTTTTATCAGGCGCGCCGCCTGAATGCGGAGTTGACCACTGTTAATGGCAGCATCTACAAAATTTTCTGTTGGCGGCGAAATGCGGAAGCGATGCGTATCCCAAAAGGGGCGTAAATGACGAATAAGCCGCTGCCGCTCGGTGTGGTTAAGCGCGCTCCAGATTTCAGGGGCCTGTTCGCGTACACGATCAAGAAACGCCTGCCAGGGAATATCGGGATGCGCGGCAATTGCTGCGCGCACTTTCTGCAACAGTGTTTTGGTGAGCGACGCAGGAGGGGATAGAAAATCTCCGATGGCTGTGGTCGGGGTGCGACTATGGCTTTTTGACCGCTGCCCGCGCCGGGAGATAGCTAGAAGAGGCGCTTTGTGTTTTCGAGCTATTAAGGTGGCTACAGTATCCGCCATGCTTAGGCCTGTTCCGATAATCAATACCCTGTCTGCGGGTTTGATTGTGCGGAAGGCGTCAGGCTTCCACGGGTCAGTTACCAGAACCGGGTGTGTAGCGGCAGAAAGAGTGCGCTCGAGTGCCGCAAGTTCTGTAGGGGGGCGAGGAGAAGGATGGCTTGTAGCAATAACGACAATATCAGCCTCAAATATATCTCCGGCCTGAGTTGTCAGCCCCCATTTCCCCTTGGGTGTTTTACGGGCGGCTGTAACCACGCTGGGGATATGCCTGAGGTGTTGAGCTTCCAGAAGGGGAGCCAATCTGGCGGCTACATACTGACCAAAGACCTTACGGGCAGGATAAAGGTGGCCATCAGGTTGCCGAGCATCAGGATCGTGCTGACTTTTCCCCGTTTTTTCCAACCATTCAAGAAAATCAAGAGGGTGAGCCGTATCAATACTCATGCGGCTGGCAGGCACATTGATCCGGTGGTTGGGGTCCGTGGCGCTATAGGCAACGCCACTGCCAAGTGTTGGGCGAGGCTCAAACACCAGAACCTTAAGCGGTGCATGCGGTTTCTGGAGCAGATGCCACGCCAGCGCTGCGCCACTGAAGCCGCCGCCGATAATGGCTATAATCTTGGTAGGCTGCGTACTCATGGTCAGGCTGCGTGAGAGCCGGGCCGGTGATCTCCGGCAATGGTTTCACCAAAAGGACCCATGTTGCTCAGGTTGGAAGTTGCCCTGATGGGGTGTGCTGTTGGTAGAAGCGGAAGGACCAGTTCGCCAAACTGGTAGGCTTCTTCCAGATGGGGATAGCCGGAGAATATGAAACTATCTATACCCAGCCGACGATACTCATCAATGCGTTCGGCAACGGTAGCAGGGTCTCCTACAAGGGCAGTACCTGCTCCGCCACGCACGAGACCGACGCCCGCCCACAGATTGGGACTGATTTCAAGTTTGTCCCGCTTGCCTCCATGGAGAGCGCTCATGCGCGCTTGACCCACGGAATCCATGCGGGCAAAAACCTTCTGTGCCTTGGAGATTGTCTCATCACTCAGATGGCTGATCAGGCGGTCTGCTTCCTGCCATGCTTCACGTTCGGTTTCCCGAACAATAACGTGAAGGCGAATGCCAAAAGATATGTCTCGGCCCTGCTTTTCTGCCAACTTACGCACTTTGGCTATTTTTTCAGAGACTAACGCTGGAGGCTCACCCCATGTCAGATATTTATCAATATGTTTGGCGGCAACGTGTGCTCCGGCTTCAGAGGAACCACCAAAATAGAGAGGCGGCCCATTTCTCTGAAAAGAGGGGAACAGGATGTGGCCATCCTCTATTTTGAAATGTTTACCGATATAATTGACGTGTTCTCCGCGCAGTAGTGCGCGGTAGATGTCGAGAAACTCATCTGTGATTTCATAGCGTGTTGCATGATCTGCAAAAAAACCGTCACCTGCGTTTTCAGCAGGGTCCCCACCGGTCACAATGTTGATCAGAAGACGACCTGCTGAAAAACGGTCAAGGGTGGCTGTCATTCTCGCAGCAAGGGTAGGGGAAAGCAGGCCCGGGCGCACGGCAATAAGGTAGCGCAACCGTTCCGTGATGGGGGCGAGAGCGGAAGCCACCACCCAACTATCTTCGCAACTCCGGCCGGTTGGAATCAAAACGCCGTAATAGCCGAGGGTATCAGCGGCTTTGGCGACCTGTTGCAGATAAGGGAGATCGACCGGGCGTCCTCCCTTCTGGGTGCCCAGATACCGACTATCTCCATGGGTAGGTAGAAACCATAGAACGTTGATTTTATCGGGAATAGAAAAAGACATATCAGGACGCCTTAGAAAAGGGCAAAGAAGAAAAGAGGGGAGCTGCAGGCGCTTTCAGATTATCCGGGTTACGGTAGCGGCTGCCAAAATGTTGCGTTGGGAGTCTGGCTCTGCCCGCTTCAAAGAGACGTTCGCGCAGGGTCTCGTCCTGCGTGTAGGCTGTACGGTAACGGCCTCTTTTTTGCAGTTCCGGCACGACGAGGGAGATGAAATCCTGTGCGGTATCAAAAGAGTGGTATTGGCGGAGGTTGATGCCATCAATACCATCTACGTCCAGCCAGTTTTCAATCTGGTTGGCTACGGTGTCCGGGGAGCCGGCAACAAAAAAACGGCCTTCATCAAAAGAGGCAATCTGTTTGAGCGCGCTGCCAATTGTTTGCTCCGGACGGAAGCGGCGCCCCATATTCCCAAAGCTGAGCCCCTCACGGAGAAGTACATCACCAATCCGTTCATTGACATCATAGTGGCGTAAATCAATTTCGGCCTGCGCATGAACCAGAGCGCCTTCTACGCTATAGTAGTTGCGGTAATGCTCCAGTTTTCTGGCTGCCAGCGCATCGGTTTCATCCACAATAATGCCTGCCATCACGATGAAGCGGATATCATCAGGTTGGCGGCCATGGGCAACGGCACGTTGGCGTGTGGTGGCGATGTTATGTCGCACTTCCTCGGTTGTGCGGCCCCCAATAAATACGACTTCTGCATGACGTGCCGCAAATTCCAATCCTGCGGGTGAACCTGTTGCCTGGAAAAGAACAGGGGTTCTCTGACGGGAAGGCTCAACCAGATGAGGCCCCGCAACGCGGAAATGCTGGCCTGTATGATGAATGGACCGGACGGAGGCCGGGTTTGTATAAACCCCGGTGGTGGCATCTTTCAGGACTGCGTCTTCATCCCAACTGCCTTCCCACAGTTTGTAGAGGACATCCATGTATTCATCGGCAATGGCATAACGGTTATCGTGCGGGATTTCATCGTCCAGACCAAAATTCTGGGCTGCACTTTTCAAATAGGACGTGACGACATTCCAACCCACTCGGCCCTTTGTCAGCAAATCAAGGGTTCCCATACGCCGTGCAAAGGCAAAGGGAGGTTCATAGGTGGTGGAGAATGTTACGCCAAAGCCAAGATTTTTGGTAACAGCCGCCATGGCGGGAACAAGCATGAGGGGGTCAAGATTAGGGATCTGCACCCCTCCCCGTAGGGCCGCATCATTGCTTTCACCAAATCTGTCATACGTGCCGACCACATCAGCCAGAAACACGGCATCAAACAGCCCGCGTTCAGCCAATTTAGCTGTTTCTAGCCAGTAGTCCATTTCACCATAGCGATGGCGGTTATTGCCGGGCGCGCGCCACATGCCATGCACAATGTGGCTCACGCAAGCCATTTCAAACAGATTTACGTGCAGTTGTTTCATGACTTTGGCTCACGCTGAAAGAAGTGTGTCTTATGGATGGTGGTGAGGGCAGGGCATCACGCGTGGTAGCAAAGACGGCGCTCGACGGGCGGTGTGGCAAGACGCCAAAGAAGGTAAATGCAACAACGGCAGCACAGCAGAATCCCATAAACAACTATAATAAATAGTATATAATTTATATTAACAACGAATGTTAATGAGTCAAACATAAAAACACATAGAAAATTAGTTCCACAAAAAATAATGCATAATTATGTCGGAATATGAGGCGTCGTGCGCCTTAAACCAAATAGCTCCCTCTCTTCCCGAAACAGTTATGAACTGTTGATTTTGATCGAATGGGTGAGGGGGTGTGTTCGTCTGGCATGCGGAAGATGCCACATATAGGGAAAGATTTTTGATGGCTGAAAGGAACTGATGCGCTTTTCTGCGAATTGAAGGGGCAAGGTTGAAAAGGAAATGTTCCTATCGACCGCCCCCTGCTGTCCCTTAAGAACACAGAATTGTTAGAGGGTTGTGTGATCGTGATTTGTTAAGCAGGGAGGTAACAGCAGAGGCCACTGTTGTTTGTTGTGGGTGCTCTGGCAGCCTTCATTTCCTGTCTATGCCACCGAAAACCCCTTGGCGGATTTCTCTTGTAACCAGGTCAAATGGTTTGTCTGGAATTTTCCAGATTTGGTAATGTACTGTTGACCTGTTTGAACACCAAATGGTGCTTCAAACAGGAGTTCAGAGTTCTGCCCATTGCCGGAGAAGATTATGATATGTGGCTGTCAAACCAAGGACGGCAGGATGATCATCTGGCAGATGTTTGCGGGTTTCTATGATCGACATGTCAAACTGATAGAGGAGCGTGCGCTGCGTGTTGTCTGGAACCATGGATTGGGACCAGAAGAAGGAAGCCCAGCGGCTGCCGCGTGTTACCTGACTTACGCTATGCAGGCTGGTGGACGGGTAGAGCACCATATCTCCTGCGGGGAGGCGGATTTTCTGGGTGCCGAAGGTATCCTGAATAATCAGTTCTCCACCATCATAGTCAGCAGGATCACTTAAAAATAACGTGGAGGAGACATCTGTGCGGATGCGGAAGCCGGTTCCGGGCAGGGGGCGGATGGCATTATCTACATGCGTGTGAAAACGCATTCCTTCATCATATCGATTAAAAAGGGGAGGAAAAACCCGTAAGGGCAAAGCCGCGCTATTGAAAAGCGGATTACGTCCTAATGCGCGTAAAACCAGATCGCCCAGTTCCCGGCTTTCGGCGCTTTCCTGCGGAACTTGAAGGTTGAATTTTGCCTTGGCTGACTGGTCTCCTGCCGTCACCTTTCCATCAATCCATTGTGATTGCTCCAATGTGGTGAGGCAATAAGAGACTTCTTCGGGGGTGAGTAGATTGGGGATATGAACAAGCATGCTATTTTTCTGTGTGGGTTAGAGAAGTGTGTCGTGCACCTATGTGCGGCAGCATCCTGAAGTTGACCTGAAGATTTTTACCGCAGGTCCAAGGCTGACTGGAGCGTGTTGGTTGCCATCAAATATGTTCTGGAAGCCAGGAATGCCTTTACGAGGTAAGATATCCTGAGTTTCGGGTTTGCCATAGGGGGGGAGGCGACTGTCCAGAACAATATAGGATCAAGCACATCCTGGCGGGGTTCAAGATTTTTAGGGGCATGGTCGCAGGAGCATTCCAGAAATAACGAAGACAGAGGGTTATCTTTCTGCTGATGGACGTTTCAAGTAGTGTCTTGCTCTATCAACAACGTTCTGAAAACGAGGTTCTTTCCTGTTTGCAAGAAGACGTTCTGTTGCGAGGAAGACATCATGAAACCCAAGATCCAACGCACGAGAAAAGCAGTGTAATGCAGGATCAATGTTATTGGAGGAAAGGTGATGCCGTGCCATGTTCAAATAGCCCCAGCAATCTCCAGCATTTGCTGCAGCCTCAAACAATTTTAGGGCAGCGTCCGGTTCAGCATTGGGGATGGCACCATCTTCTATAATAAGCCCAAGCATAGTGAAGGCTTTGGTGACACCATTTTGCGCGGCCGATAGATACAAGTCATAAGCTTTTGGGATGTCGAGGGGAACACCGTCACCCGCCATGTAAAGATCAGCAAGGTTAAACATAGCCCACGCATCCCCTAATGAGGCAGCATGGGAAAAATAGGTGGCGGCGGTTGATGGATTGCGTGTAACACCCCAGCCTCTTTCGTAAGCGCGGCCAAGCATGTTTAGTGCACGAGGATCAGCTGACCGCGCCGCTACTTCAAACATATTAAATGCATCCGTCAGGCGACCATTATTAACATGGATCTGCGCCAAGAGGAGTTGCACACTGACCTCACACAGAGGCGTCTTGTCGGACGCTGTCGGAGCGGTCACTTCCGGAGGGGGGAGTGTGTTGTCTGTCGGAGTGTTATGCAAGGAGGGCTTCATGGCAGTTTCTACAAGAAAAAACAGGGGTCATGAAGGGAAATGCCGGTTTTTGGGTTGATAAAGGATATCGTGGGGAAGGTGTCAGTATACGCAAGAGACGCGGCGACATGGTATTGGTCCTTAAAATCGCATGAGGTTTTATCTGAATGCGATAATAAAAAGGGCATACTGATGTGTTTTCCTACAGTATTTTATGTAACTGGACGTTTTTGACGCAAAATCTATGTTTATTTCTCTCTATTTTCCTGTTTTTGGGATCAACTCTTATGATTGTCTTCTCGCTGATCGGGGCCGCAGGTTCATCTTTCACTGAATAACTGTCAGTTATGTTTTTAATAATCATTCGCATAAAGAAAAGCAAACGATTATCAATGGGGAACAAAGCCGCGGGGAGCAGTGTGTTTTTGCCGCCACAGGAAAAATTGCTTCGGAGAAGAGTGCTTCAAACGCGACTTCTATAAATATCAAATTTTTCAATAGGTTATAGTGATATTGCGTGCGAAATTTCTTGAAGGAAAGTCTTATCTATCTTGCTGCTTGGGATGAGCATCTCATGCATGGTAATAATGATAGTGATTCGCACTTGCGTCTTTGGAAAGTGTTTGTTATCTGCTGTTTGGAACTTTCTCTGTGCGTGAGCAACAGGGCTGTCTTGGCGTGTAGGTTCTAAAACCTGCATCCCGTAATCCCTCTATGTCATCGTATTTTCCTATATTTGCGAAAGTGCTTGTTTTCTCATGGCAATATCACCGTCTTCATCTTTGACCAATGTTTCATTTTCTCCATGGGACATGTTTCTGAATGCCGGGCCAGTTGTTCGGTGTGTCATGATTCTTCTGGCTTTGGCGTCCGTACTTACCTGGACTGTTTTTATTGCCAAATCGGTTGAGCTGGTACGGCTGCGGTCAAAGCTGGGCAAGGCGGAGCGTGCGCTGGAAGAAGCTGGAACGTTGGATCTGGGGGAGGAGCACACGCGTGGTGCAGGGATTGCGCATACGCTTGTGATGGCTGCGGAGACAGAGCGGGTGCGCTCGCAAGATATTCCTGAGGATCGTGATGGTTTGAAGGAGCGAATTGTTCTGCACCTTGAACGTCTGGAAGCTGCTGAAGGCCGCCGTTTGATGCGGGGCACGGGTTTACTGGCCACTATTGGTGCAACATCGCCTTTTATCGGTCTGTTCGGTACGGTGTGGGGGATTATGACTTCCTTTACCGGCATTGCCGCCAGTAAGGCGACCAGCCTTGCGGTGGTGGCACCCGGTATTGCCGAGGCTTTGCTGGCAACGGCGTTGGGGCTTGTTGCGGCCATCCCGGCAGTTGTCATTTATAATCATCTGGCCCGGCAGTCTGCCGCATGCCGGGCACAGGTGGCAGATCTCACATCACTGGTCATGCGGCTGGTCTCGCGGGATCTGGGCCGGATGCAGGCACAAGGGGAGACCGGGCAGGTGGTGCGTCTGGATGTCAGCCGCATGGTTGGGGAGTGACGGTGCATGATCCGCATTCGGCATACTGATGAGACCCCTCATGAAGTAAACGAGATCAATGTCACACCGTTTATTGATGTGATGCTGGTTCTGCTGGTGATCTTCATGGTCACCGCCCCCCTGACAACGGTCAATGTGCCAGTTGATCTTCCGTCTTCTACTGAAAAACCCACACCCCGGCCGGATGATCCTGTATTTTTGACAGTCAAGGCCGATCATGGGCTGGCTCTTGGTGAGGAAGACATACAAGCCGAGGCCCTTACCGGAGCACTGGAGGCTGCGACAAAAGGAAACAAGGATGAACGTATTTTTCTGCGTGCGGACAAGACGGTAGATTATGCAACGTTGATGGGCGTGATGGATAAGCTACGCACTGCCGGATACCTCAAGGTCGCTCTTGTCAATTTGCAAGGGCAGGAGGAGGGGGCGGCGCCTCCATCCGGGAGTAGTCAATGAATAAGGAAGTTGCGGCAGGGAAGGGGGAAATATCCCTTTTGCCGGTGTCCTTTATGGAGTGGGAGTGCGCCCAGGCGCGCCGCAGCCAACGGGAGGAAGTTTTTCGTTGGGGGGTATCGTTTCTGGCAGTTCTGATGGTTTCGGGGGGGGCGGTGGCATGGATTACGCGGTTGCCACCAGTTGCGGTGCTGGTGCCCGAACCTCCGCCAGCGGCGATTGCCATTGATCTGGCGCCAGTGCCTGCTTCTGCGCCATCTCTACCAACGGATGTGCCGCCGGGCCCGAAACAGACCCTCTCTGAACCGGATACGGCCCCGGAAGAGCCGCCAAAGATAGCTGCGCCACTGTCTCCTGCGCCGACCCCGCCTGTACCCGTACCCAAATCTGAAAAGCAGCGAAAGGTTGTAAAAACGCACAAGCCCGCGACGCACCAGAAAAAGCCGGTACCGGACAGGACACCACCCGCAGAGCAGACTACGGCTCCCCCGTCTACGGAAGCGCTGCCCGCACCGGCTCAGGCTGCTCCGGCAGCAGGTGCGTCTTCTTTACATGCGTCTCAAAGCCCGGCTACATGGCAAAGTGACCTGCTGGCCAGATTGGAGAAATACAAGCGTTATCCGGCAGTAGCGATGGCGGAACATCAGGAAGGTGTTCCTATGCTCCATTTTGCCATGGACAGGAAAGGGCATGTATTATCGGCGCAGATCAAAAATAGTTCAGGTCATTCTCTTCTGGATCAGGAAGCAGTCGCGCTCGTACATCGGGCAGAGCCGCTTCCCATCCCTCCTGATAGTGTGGAAGGAGACCCTATTACACTGACAGTTCCAATAGAATTTTATCTTGAATAAGAAAAATAAGATTAGAAAATACAATGGATTTAATGAATGTTCGGTCTTTTGTATCTCTATAACAAGAACCAAGGGGTTTTATTAAGGGTGTTACACGTTTAATTTTGGGATCAGAGTGCGCTTTTCTGTTCAACAGGTTTTGTGGTTCAGTTTTTGTGTTTACTAAGCCTTTCAGTCGGTGTTTCGCAAGCGGAAGGGATCATAGTGTTGCGTGGGTTAACTGCAGCGTGGTTACTACCAGTAACGTAGTCCTGAAGTTCCTGCACTTCCTGCTCTGCGTTTTCGGCGCGCAGTTTTACGATATCACCGATACTGATCAACCCGACGAGTTTACCCTCTTCTTCAACGGGCACGTGGCGGCTGCGTGACCATGTCATCCGGCAGGCGATATCAAATATACTGTCATCAGGAGACGCTATTGGTATCTCTGTCAACATAATCTCTTTTGCTGTCAGGGAAAAAATGCTCGGCCCATGTTGGGAAAGTGCCGACACAATGGTTCGTTCAGAGATCATCCCGACCAGAGCACCATTTGTATCAACAACGGGAGCGCCACCAATATTATGGCGGATCAGTAAATTGGCAATGGAGAGGACAGGATCATTTTCCTTGACGGTAAGGACCACATTTCCCTTTTGTGCCAGAATATGAAAAACATGATAAGACATCGGCCTATTCCTTCTGTATTTTTTGTGGCTCCAGATTGTTTTGTCTTAGATATAGTAAGCCTTATTTTTATATCAGGCGTTTAAGAATTTTCCGGCTCGTGAACCGGATCGTTTATCAACCCGTTTTGAGGGGATGTGGGTGAAGGCAAAACTTGGGGGATCATTCGTGCAGGGAAAATTCCACCTACAACCACTATAAGAGTTAAAACGACAATAAGGGTTGTCAGTTCCGGGGAGTGGCCTTCTTTAGCGGGCAAAGAGGGTGTGTTCTGTGCTCCCATAAGAGTGCGGATAACATACAGATAATAGTAAAGGCCAATAATGCTTCCGACTACAAGGGTGGCCAGCAGAAGCGTTTGCTGACGTTCCACCCCTGTTGCAGCAACTTCAAATTTTGCAAAAAAACCGATTCCAGGAGGAATGCCTGCAAGTGAAAGAAGCATCAGGGATAAGGTTGTGGCGAGAAAAGGGCGTGTGTAAAACAGTCCTTTCCATTCTGGAATGTGGCTGCCATTAGAGTTCTCGGCCCAAGAAAATGCGCAAATGATGGCAAAAATTCCTAATGTGCTGGCGGCATAGGCTGCCAGATAAAGGGTGATGGCTTCTGATCTGAGCTGACCTGGGGAGAAAAAAGCAATCAGTAGATAACCGACATGGGCGATTGAGGAATAGGCCAGAAGGCGAATGAGATTGGTCTGACGCAACGCCAGTATATTGCCGCCCAGAATGGTCAGAATGATGACGGTGAACAAGATGCCGTGTAGATATACTGGCGTTTCTTCTGTTCCGAAATAGCGGACGAGTGACGAGAAAATAGCTATTTTTGAAACAACGGCCATGAAAGCCGCAACTGGGGGAGGGGAGCCTTCCATTACATCCGGCAGCCACATATGGAAAGGAACAGCAGAGAGTTTAAAAAAAACTCCAACAAGGATCATGATGGTGGCAATAGCGGGTATGGTATTATCAGGGCTGGCAGGGGGAGGGCTGAAATACAGGGAGCCTGTTGTGGCGTAGGCCAAGCCAATACCAAAAAGAAGAATGGCAGAAGACACACCAGAAAGAATAAGATATTTCATGGATGCTTCAGTGGCCTGTGCAAAGTAGTAGGGCCGGGAAGCGACAAGCCCCATGAGGGAGAGGGCCTGTATTTCCACCCCCAGAAAAAAGGGGAGGTAATTTGTGCTGAAGACCATAGTGATGGCCCCCAGTGTGCCGAGAACAAGCAGGAGAGGATATTCATCCATTGGGTGTGTTTTGTCGTGATGTAAATCACGCCATGACATGAGAAGAATGCAGAGTGAGGAAAGCAGGATCAGAAGAGCCGTATAGTTTGCCCAGCGATCCTGAACGAAGAGCGATGCCCCTTCCACCTGTGGGGAGCCCAGATGATAATTGAGGCTACCAAGAGCAAGAACGAGAGTGAAAAAGCCAATTGCCAGACTGCGCGTAAGAGAGCGGCGCCACGCGATACTGCCTAGAAGAAGCATGGTGCCAAGAGACAGGATAGGAAGAGGCAAGGGAAGGAACAGGTCATGAGCGATCATTGTCCGTAATCTCCTCCACTAGATGGCGCTATGGTGGAAAGAGGAGATGGCAAAGACAAGGTCATGACAGGTTGGGGATGCACGCCCAGCAGGACAAGAAGGAACATAAGCACACCCAGCACGGACATCTGCCCTATGGAGAAATCTGTGGCGTGCAGTGGTGGGGTTCTGGTAGGGGCTAGAAAGATACGGTTTACCATCCGTAGGGAATAAATGGCAGCAAGCACCAGGCCGGTTGTTGTGAGTGCGGCAACAATGGAGTTGACATGCCATGTTGCCAGCAGCACCAGAAACTCACCGGTGAAGTTTCCAAAACCAGGCATGCCGAGCGATGCCACAGCAAAAAATAGTCCTGCGCTTGAAAGGCGTGGCCAGGAGGCCCAGAGGCCGCCAATTTGTGCCATATCGCGTGTATGGAGACGGTCCTGAATGGCCCCGGCGATGAGGAAGAGCGCGCCTGTGCTCAGGCCATGCGCGAGCATCTGCACAATAGCGCCCTGAAGCCCCGTATTTGACCCGGTAAAAATACCGAGCATAACAAAACCCATATGGCTGATACTGCTATAGGCGATCAGGCGTTTGACATCATTTTGAGCGCAGGACAACCACGCCCCATAAAGAATGCCTGCAACACCAAGCCCCATGGCGACCGGAGCAAAGCGGAGTGCGGTTTCTGGAAACAGCATGAGATTGAAGCGGATCATGCCGTAGCCACCAGTTTTGAGCATAAGGCCTGCAAGGAGCACACTTGCTGCCGTAGGTGCTTGCGTATGGGCGGCGGGCAACCAGACATGCACCGGCACAACGGGAAGCTTCACCGCAAAAGCGATAAAGAACCCCAGCATGAGCACCATGGAAAGAAAAGAGGAAAGGTGGGTGTGGGCAAGCGTGAAGTAATCAAAGGTAAGTACGCCAGTTTGCCGATAATGTGTGATGACAAGACCGAGAATGGACAGGAGCATGAGAAGCCCGCTGCCTTGAGTGAAAAGAAAAAAGCGGATTGCGGCGCGGTGTCTGTCTTCATGCCCCCAGGCGGAGATCAGAACAAACATGGGAACCAGCATCAGTTCCCAAAGGAAAAAGAATAAAAAAAGGTCCGTGGCGAGAAAAGTCCCGGTAATGCCGGTAAGGGCCGCCAGAAACAGAAAATGAAAAGCGCCAGCATTGGTGTCTATTTTGCGCGTAGCCAGAAGAACACAAGGAAATGAGAGAATGAGAGTGAGCCACAGCAAGGAAAGGGATAGACCGTCCATATCCAGTTGGAACGAAATGCCCATGATGGGTATCCACGGGATAGAAAAATGATCCAGCCATGGTCCCTGATAGGAGTGTTGCCCAAAGGTGGTAATGAGCAAAAGCACTGTTTCCAATGTGAGCACCATCAGGGTAATGCGCCAGGAAATCTTTCTGGCAGAGGAGGTGCCGGTGGTGCTTGAACGGTCAGCCAGCCAGGCAACCGCGCCCCCTAGCAAGGGCAGAAGCACAAGGGCCGGGAGCGGGCTCATGATACAACTCCCGAGACCAGAGCCGCGCAGAGACCTGCGACAATCCATGCGGCATACCAGCGAACACGTCCGTTTTGAAACCTGGCCAGAAGAGCATCTCCTCCATGTAAGAATAGTATGGTTTTTCCGGAAAAGAGGGTGAGAGAGCGCGTTCTGGCAGTCTCAAAAAAAGTGCTGATAGCGCGGGTCATTCTGCCTATGCCGAGAATGAGGTAGTCCAGAATATCATGCCGGGTAAGCCAGACCAGAAACAGGAAAGGCTGCACGAAGAGAAAATCATACAAGGCATCGGCGCCCCAGCCTTCTTTGGCCATGCGGATAATGGTACTCTGGCCGGGAATCTCCTGCATGACGGGAGTAGCGCGGCCCCACAATATCCACGCAATGACAATGCCGGCAATGGGCACTGAGCCGCCAGTTAGAAGAAGCCAGACTGGTTCTTCTGCATGGGGAAAGGGGGAGGAAAGAAACCGAGTGAAAACGTGAATTGGGGCAAGTGTGTCGGGCATTTCGATGACTCCTCCAAATAGGGAAAGAAAGGAGAGGCACGCAAGCGGAATAGCCATAAGACGCGGGGTCGAGCCGGATGCGGCTGTACGAGAACGGCCGAAAAACACTATGAAAACACAACGGGAAATATACAGTGCTGTGAGAAACGCACCTGCAAGAGCCATACCCCACAGAATATGAGCAAGTGGAAGGAACAGAGGGGCGAGAGGAAAATGGGCGCTCCAGATGCTGGAGAGGATCATTTCCTTGCTGTAAAAACCGGATGTAACCAGAGGCAGCCCCGCCAGAGCGGCAGCCCCAGCCAGAAACGCTGCGGTAAGCCCGGGCATGCTACGATATAGCCCTCCCATGCGGAAAATATCCTGCTCATGATGAAGGCGTGAGATAATGGCACCTGCTGTAAGAAACAGAAGCGCTTTAAAAAAGGCATGGGTCATCAAATGGAAAACGGCGGCCTGCCAGATCCCTGTGCCGAGGGCGAGAAACATATAGCCAAGCTGGCTGATGGTAGACCAGGCAAGGATACGTTTGAGATCTGTTTGTACAAGCGCGGTGCAGGCAGCCATCAGGATTGTCAAAGCTCCAATAATGGCCGTTAGCATCATGACAAGGGGGACCGCTGCAAAAAGCAAATGTAGCCGGGCAATAAGATAGATACCTGCTGTTACCATTGTGGCCGCATGGATAAGGGCGGAGGTAGGCGTGGGGCCTGCCATGGCATCAGGCAGCCAGGTCTGGAATGGAATTTGGGCAGATTTAGCCAAGGCTCCTACCAGAAGAAATAATGCGGCGGCGGTCAAAGCCTGCGGAGCGATAGTACCTGCGCCCAGAGCGGTCAGAACAGTGTGTGTCTGGAGCGAGCCTGTTGATGTCGCCAAAATAAGGAGACCGCACAGCATGGCGGCGTCTCCGATACGTGTCATGTAGAACGCCTTGCGGGCTGCGGCAGTATTGCGCGGGTTCTCGTACCAGAAGCCGATAAGTAGGTAGGAGCATATGCCAACGCCTTCCCATCCAATGAAGAGACAGAGCAGGTCTGAAGACAGCACCAGAACCAGCATGGCTGAGACAAACAGAGTCATGCAGCCAAAAAACCGTGCTATGCCGGGTTCTTCTTCCATATAGCGTATAGCGTAAAGATGGATCAGAAATCCGACGATCGTGACAACGAGGATCATCAGAAGAGAAATGGGGTCAAGAGCAAAGGCAATATCAGCAGAAAACTCTTGCGTGTGCATCCACTCCCAAAGCGTGATCTGAAGGGGAGTTGAGGGAGCCGAAGTGAGAAAAGCACCTGCAAGCACAATGCTGCAAAGTGCGGAGAGCCCGATAGCGCTGGCTGCCACAAATCCAACGGTCTGTGCAGAAATCTTCCCCGCCGTGGTGAAGAGAAAGAGGGCTGACGCCAGGGGGAGAAAAACCAGCAGCGGAAGAAGGTAGGACATGGTTTTATCCTCGCAGCAGGTTGCCGGTATCGGCATCAAGAGAAGGACGGCCTCTGGCGTGCAGAGCGAGGATAATGGCCAATCCGATAGCCGTTTCTGCGGCAGCGAGTGCCAAAATCATCAAAAACATGACTTGCCCGGTTGCATCGTGCCAATGCGCTCCTGCAGCAACAAACAGCAAAGCGGCCGCATTCAGCATGATATCAAGTGCCATGAGCATGAATAGGAGATTGCGCCTTATCAGCACTCCCGTAAGGCCAATGGTAAACAGGAGGCTTGACAGCAGCAGAACAGCATTAAAGGTGGTGGGGGGCATTTCAACGGTTCTCCATGCGGTGTCTGCCAATATGAAAGGCCGTGACCAGTCCAGCCAGAAGCAGAAAGGAGACGAGTTCCACCATAAGCACGTATGGGCCGAACAGGCTTAACCCCACGTCTCGTGCGGAAAGAGGGGAAAAGCTGTCTGTTTGTTGGGGCAATGTGCTGAGGCTGTAGATCAGTTCCGCGCAGAGAATGGTGGAAAGCAGGGCTGGGCCAACCCAGATACGGGGCCGGAGCCACTCTTTTTCCCGTTCGCGATCCGGTTGTCCCAGATTGAGCATCATGATGACAAACACGAAGAGAACCATGATGGCCCCTGCATAGATGATCACCTCAAGCACTGCGGCAAAAGGTGCGCCAAGAAGGGCAAAGACTGTCGCCAGCGCAAGCAACGTGACCACCAGATACAACACGGCATGCACTGCCACCCGCCGGGTTATGACCATAATGGCCCCCAAGAGGGTCAGGCTGCCGGAAAGGAGGGCCAGCGTGTTCATGGCGCGTTACGGCAGAAGGGTGTGAAGATCGACAGGGGGGCGTTCGCGCTCGGCCTTGCCTCGGTCTTTGCCGGGAATGCTTATACCCGCAACATGGTAAAAACTGTAATCTGGATACTTCCCTGTTCCGTTGATCAGCAGATCTTCTTTTTCATAAACAAGATTGGGGCGTGCATATTCGCTCATTTCAAAATCTGGTGTGAGCTGAATGGCGTAGGTTGGGCAGGCTTCTTCACAAAAGCCACAGAAGATGCAGCGTGAAAAATTGATACGAAAAAATTCTGGATACCAGCGTCCATTTTCTTCTGTTTTCTGCAAACTGATGCAATCTACAGGACAGGCCATAGCGCAGAGATTGCAGGCAACACAGCGTTCCATGCCATCCGGATCACGCGAGAGAATAATGCGCCCCCGATAGCGTGGGGGTAAATAGGGTTGCTCTTCAGGATATTGCACAGTTGCGCGTGCCTGAAAGGCATGGAGGAAAGTCAGGAAGAGTGTGCGAACAGTATTGAGCATGACACGTGCCTTTCCATGGAGCGTACTATCCGGCTGCGCGAAGCATCAGAACAGTGCCGGTGGCGGTGACATTAAGCAGAGAAAGCGGAAGCAGGATTTTCCAGCCCAGAGCCATCAATTGATCATAACGAGGGCGAGGGAGAGCGGCTCTCAGAAGAATAAAAAAAATAACAACCGCACTGGTTTTGAGCACAAACCAGACTACCGCAGGCAGAACAGGCCCCAGCCAGCCGCCTAGATAAAGAGTGGTGACCAGAGAGGAAATAAGAATAATGCCAGCGTATTCGGCAATGAAGAACATGCCGAATTTCATGCCGGAATATTCGGTATGAAAGCCGGCTCCCAGTTCATTTTCTCCTTCAGGAAGATCAAATGGAAGACGGTGTGTTTCGGCAATACCGGCAAGAAGAAAAATGAAAAATCCAAGACATTGCGGAAGGATAAACCAGCAGTGCGTTTGGGCCGTGACGATATCATGCAGGTTGAAGGAACCGGCAATCATCACAACTCCCAGAAGAGAGAGGCCCATAAAGACTTCATAGCTGATCATCTGGGCGGCGGCTCTCATGCCGCCCAGCAAGGCATATTTGCTGTTGGAGGCCCACCCCGCGAGAACTACCGCGTAAACGCCAAGGCCCATCATGCCCAGAATAAACAGCAGCCCAATGTTCAGGTTGCCAGCAATACCGCTCACGGGCGTGAAAGGAATGGCTGCAAAAGAGAGCAGGACGGTCATCATGCCGATAGAGGGAGCCAGAACGAAAACCGTTTTGTCAGCAAAGGGAGGTATCCAATCCTGCTTGAAAAGGATTTTGATCCCATCAGCCACAGCTTGAAACAGGCCGCCCGGTCCAACCCGGTTTGGGCCGTGCCGATCCTGCCACAGGCCCAACAGCCGCCGCTCTACCCATGTCAACAAGGTTGCCAATGCCAGGATAATCGCCGGGATCAGAAAAATGGCAAGAAGGGGTAAGTGGCTCATGTTTCCTCTCCTTCTGCTGGGTCTGGAGTAAGGCGGACTATCTGAGGGAACCTGAACGCTCCGGCAACCATGTGTGGCGGGCACAGCGCAACGCCATCGGGCAATCCTGCAAGGTGCCGCATAGGAAGAGTTTCTGGCCCATATCCCTTCAAATGCAGGGTCATGCGTGGTTGTAGTGCGGCGCTTGTGGGGAGGCGCAAATCAGGAGGGGGAGCGCGGGCTGCAACCGGCGGCGAGAACATGCTGAGTTCTTCACCCCCGAAGAGCCTTGCTTCCGGAAGGAGAAGAACGGTATCAGGCTGCGGTATGAACGGTGGCGGGATATCCGGTGCAGAAGACGGTTGCACTCTATCTTTCCCTTCTGCTGTAGCACTGGAAAAAAGGCGGATGCCAGCTTCTCCGCCCCGCAGAGGGCCGCCGATTCCCTGCTGGAAACGATTGAGTGCCTGAACCGAATTCCATGCCGGTGCATGAAGATGAGGCACAAGGGCGGCAGGCATGTCAGTCCTGTAAGCGCCTTCCATTGAACTGCTGAAGGGAGTGTCTGGATTGGTGGGGGGCGGTTGGTCCCGCACACTGATGTAAGAGCGAATAACGGTGCGTCCGCTGGCCCGATAAGTCTGGCTCCGAAGTTTCTGGCCATTCAGCCGATAGCTGGCATCTGGAGCGGCATTTATGATTTTGGCAAAGACGGGGAGTTCTTTGCCAAGATCAGCAATTACCTCATCAAGATTTTTCCATTCCGAGAGATTTGTAGAGGCCGGCGAGGCTGGAGTGCCTTGCTTGGAAGGGAGAGCACGAGCAAGGTCTTGTACCCATCGCCAGCTCGCCTGAATGGGAGCCGGAGGAAAAACCGCAGGGAAAAACCGCTGTGCTCGTCCTTCCTGACTGATCAGGGTGCCGGTATCTTCAGAGAAAGTTGCGGCGGGAAGCACCAGATTGGCGTTTTGCCAGAGGGGCGTGGCTGTGTGATCAATCAGAACGATGTTGGGCACTGCTTCCAGTAGGTCGACAATCTCTGGGGGATCAAGGCGGCGGGTCAGATCATTTTCTATGATGATGAGAGTCCCAATCGCGCCCGCTTTGGCTCGCGCCATGATGGTTTCAAGGGGCGCGCCGCCCATCATGGCCAATCCCATACTGTTGCAGTCAGGCAGCACCAGAGACAAACCTGCCTCAGAGGTGTTCCGGGTAAGGGCTCTGGCAATGCCAGCTGCAGCCTGCATGAGAGCAATCGAACCATACTGCATGCCCGAGACCACCAAAGGCTTTTTTGCTGCCGCAAGAACGGTGGCAATACGATTTGCCTGTTCGGCTTCTGTCTCCTTTAGGTCCGGAACAGTCGGGGCAGTTGGATCAAGTTCATGCCAAATGGCAAAACCAAGGCGTGCGGCATTATCTGGCACGGCACGAATGGCATCTCTGGCTATTCCATCCAGATCCGTGGGGGCGGGACTGACAATAAAAAGAGAGGAGAGTGTCTCAGACCCGATTGTGCGGACAGCCGCGTCCATCCAGCGGGGCACCTTGGCAGCATCAGCCGCAAGGAAGGCATTTTGACGCCCTGATTGCCGCACGGCCAAGGCAAGGCGTGGCGCAGTGGTCGAGGCATCCTCGCCCAGTATGAGGACGGCATCTGCACTTTCCATTTCATGCAAGGTTGGAATGGCCCCCGGATGATCTCTCAACAGCGCATAGGCTAATTCCGTGCAGGTTTGTTCCTGCTGTGTCTGACCTGTTGAAAAAAGGTCTGGACCCACGAGGCTGCGCAGGCTGAAGCAGGTTTCGAGGGACGCACGGGAAGAGGTAATACCGGCAATGGGCCCGGAGGCTGCCATGCGTGCGAATTGCGCCATGGCGGCCTGTGTGGGAACGGGAGTGGGTTGTTCATCAGAGAGGCAAAGAGGTGTGTTGAGCCGAGAGGCTGCATTGACAAAGCCGTGTCCAAATCGTCCACGGTCACACAGTACATAGCGGTTGACCTCATCGTTATAACGGTTGAGTAGCCGCCTTACTTTTTCTTCACGCGCATTCACAAAAGTGTTGCAACCGACTGCGCAATGTACGCAGACGGAGGGTGCGCCCCGTAAGTCCCACTTGCGGGTATAGGTTTCAGAAAATGGCTTGTCCGTGAAAACACCTGTGGGGCAGAGTTCCACAAGGTTGCCACTAAAGGCGTTTTCGAGCGTGCCATCTTCCGCCCGCCCGAAATAAACGTTGTCATGTGCTCCCAGCACGGCAAGGTCATCACCACCCGCGTAATCCCTGTAAAAACGCACGCAGCGATAACAGGCAATGCACCGGTTCATCTCATGTTTTATAAAAGGTCCGAGGTCCTGATTGCGATGGGTGCGTTTGGTAAAACGATAGCGGCGCGTATTATGTCCGGCCATGACGGTCATGTCCTGCAAATGACATTCCCCGCCTTCCGGGCAGACGGGGCAATCATGCGGATGGTTGACCATCATCCATTCAATAACCCCTTCACGGAACTCTTTTGCCTCCGCATCATCAATTGAAATCAACGCGCCTTCGGTAGCGGGAGTCATGCACGCCATGACAATCCGGCCGGTTTTGTCCTCCGGGCCACTGAATTGTTTGACAGCGCATTGGCGACATGCGCCAACGGAGCCTAATTCTGGGTGCCAGCAGAAATAGGGAAGGTTCGCCCCCGCTTCCAGACAGGCCTGAAGCAGATTGATATCTGCGCGGGTGGAGCAAGACTGTCCGTCTAGCTGGAAGGTTATCATGGTTCTGCTCCTTTCCTGCCATCAGGCCGCATGCAGGAGGGGGCAGCCGTGGTGGGAAATGTGGGCGGAAAAATCATCTGCAAATAGTTTCAGGCCGCTGGCGAGGGGGGCCATGGCCCCAGGAGCATGGGCACAGAACGTCCGGCCGGGGGTGCCGAGCATGCGTGCATGACGGGCAAGCTGTTCAATATCCTCCGTTTCGCCAGAGCCTTCTTCAATGGCGCTCAGCAAGCGTTCCACCCATGGCAGACCATCCCGGCATGGGGTGCACCACCCACAGGATTCCTGTGCAAAGAAATGTTCCAGATTCAGGATCATACCTACGGGGCATGTCCGGTCATCAAGAACGATGGCCATGCCTGTGCCTAGTCGGCTGCCGGCTTTTTCCACGGAGCCGTAATCCATTGCAACATCCAGCGCTGCTTCATCAAGAAACGCAGTGGATGCGCCTCCGGGTAAAAGTGCACGCAGTTTGTAACTGGGCAACATGCCGCCCGCATAGTCTTCAATGATCTGCCGAAGCGGGGTGCCGATGGGGAGCTCCCATGCACCGGGTTTCCGCACGCGTCCACTCACACCATACAGTTTTGTGCCGCTATCCGGGCCAGTGCCCAAGCTGATAAACCATTCAGGTCCATTGGCGATAATGTGTGGCAGATTACTAAGTGTTTCAACATTGTTGACGACACTGGAGGCCCCCCACAAACCGCTGAACTGAGGGAAGGGGGGTTTGCTGCGCGGTGTGGCCCGTCGGCCTTCCAATGCTGTGAGGAGAGCCGTTTCCTCGCCACATATATAACGGCCACCGCTGGAATGAAGATGAATATCAAAGCTGAAACCAGAGCCAAGAATATTGTCCCCCAACCAGCCTTTCTCGCGTGCTTCGCTAATCGCTTGGGTGAGGCGTTTGCGGGGCAGATGGTATTCTCCACGTAGAAAAATAATACCGTGCCCGGCCTGAATGGCGTATGCGGCTAAAATCATACCTTCCACCAGTTGCAGCGGGTTACCTTCCAGGAGCCACCGATCCTTGAACGTGCCGGGTTCCATCTCATCTGCGTTGGCAATAAGGTATTTCCGCCGTTCAGACGCCAGTTCCTTGGGGACGAAGCTCCATTTCTGGCCGGTTCCAAACCCAGCCCCACCACGACCGCGCAGTTTGGAGCGTGTGACAATGTCAATTACATCAGCCGGGGCAAGGGTTTTGAGAGCCTTGCGGGTGGCCTGCCAGCCTCCGGCCCGTTCATATGTAGCGCAATCCGGCGGGGGGGCGGATGGCGTGATCATGGCTGTAAGAGGGGTTGGTGTGGCCGACATCAGGGTTTCTCCCTTAGGCTATCCACCAGATGGTCCAGGGTGTCCGTATTGAGATTACCATGTAGGTTCTCATCCGCCAGAAGGGCTGGCGCATGATCGCAATGACCCAGGCAGACTGTGGGCAAAAGCGTGATGGCTCCATCTGCTGTAGTTTCACCCGGTTGGATGCCTAATTTCTTACACAGGTGGGCACACAGACGGTCACGGCCCATCACCCAGCAGGATACGCTGTCACACAGCAGGATGACGTGTTTGCCAACAGGTTTACGGAAGAGCAGATTGAAATAGGTTGCTACGCCATCTAGCGCATCAGGCGACATATCAAGCAACTGTGCGACTTCTTTCACATGTTGCGTGCTGATCCATCTGAAACGGGATTGTACAACTTGCAATGCGGCAACGCTTGCTCCCTGCGGGTGCAACTCTTCCTGTGCCAGGGCAAGAATTTCTGCCTTGATGTCGGCAGGGAGGGTGCCGTCAGCGGTCAACATCGGCCATCACAAAATCAATGCTGCCCACAACGGCTATCAGATCAGCGATCATGATGCCACGGCTAAGCAGAGGGATCATTTGCAGATGTGCAAAGGACGGCGTGCGGATACGGGTTCTGTAAGAGGTGGTTCCTCCATCACTAATCAGGCTGTAACTGTTGAGGCCTTTTGTGGCTTCAACACAGGCACGGGCTTCACCCGGAGGGATGACCGGCCCCCAACTGACGTTAAGGAAATGGTGAATGAGGGTTTCAATATCATGCATTGTCCGGGCTTTGGGGGGAGGTGTGGTAAGAGAATGCTCCGCTTTGACCGGCCCGGATGGCATATGGTCCACGCATTGGCGGATAATACGCAGGCTTTGCCGTATCTCCTCGATATGAACCACTATGCGGTCATAACAATCCCCATTCTGGCCAGTTGGAATATCAAATTCAAGCTGATCATAACAGGCATAGGGAGCGTGTTTTCGATAGTCCCATTCCAGCCCGCAGGCGCGTAACCCTGGCCCTGTTACACCCCATTCTACAGCCTCGGCTTTTGTGTAAGCGCCAATCCCTTGCGTACGAGCCCGGAAGATAGGATTGCGCATGACCATGGCATCATATTCGTCAAGGCGTTTGGGAAGGTAATCAAGAACGGAGCGGATCAGCCCTTCCCACCCAACGGGGAGGTCCATGGCCACGCCGCCGATACGAAACCATGCCGGATGCATACGAAAACCGCAGATGGCTTCGATAATCCTGAAAATTTTCTCTCGATCGGTAAACATATAGAAAACAGGAGAAAGCTGCCCAACGTCCTGTGCCATTGTTCCATAAAAAACCAGATGGCTTGCAATACGAAACAGTTCCGCCAGCATAACCCGAATCATCTGCGCGCGTGGAGGCACGCTGATGCCTGCCAGAGTTTCAACCGCCATCACGTAGGGGAAATTATTCATAACCCCGCCGAGGTAATCCACGCGATCCGTGTAGGGAATGTAAGTGTGCCAAGACTGGCGTTCCCCCATTTTTTCAGCGCCTCGGTGATGAAAACCAATATCAGGCACGGCATCTACAATGCGTTCCCCTTCCAGTTGCAGGACAATGCGGAACACGCCATGCACGCTAGGATGGTTGGGGCCGAGATTGAGAAACATGAAGTCACTATGGTCGCTATGTCGCTTCATACCCCATAAGGAGGGATCAAAACATAATGCGTCCTGTTCATATTTTTCCTGATCTTCTGTCAGGCTGTATGGCGGCTTTTCCGTTGCCCGAGCATGGTGGTCTTTGCGTAATGGATGGTCTGTCCATGTGGGCGGTGTCAGGATACGGCGGAGAAAAGGGTGTTGGTCAAAATGGATGCCGAACAGATCCCATATTTCCCGTTCATACCAGTTGGCGTTAGGCCAGATATCACTGATGCTGGGGAGGGATGGAGAATGATCGGGCAGGGCGACTTTGATACGGACTTCATCTGCTGCGCTCTGGAGCGACATCAGGTGATAGACGACAGTAAAGGAAGAGGCTGGTTGCCCCTCCCTGTGAATACGGTCCCGCTCATCTATGGCCGTGAGATCAAAAAGCATCAGGCAGTTTTGAGAATCTTCTTTCAGCATTTGGAGAGTGAGGCGGATAGCGAGAGGGGATATCCAGACAACAGCTATATTATCCCGCGTTATTTCCAGAACAGGGCTGAGAGAGGCGTTTGTCTGTTCCAGGATTTTTTTCAGTAAGGGGCGTTCTGACTGAAGGGGTGGGGGCGGGAGGACGGTTGCGCTCATGGTGTCAGATCCCGTCTGGTGAACGCAGGGTTTGTGTGGTCTGGCGGATGCTGCGTTTGGCGTCTCGCAGGCTTGGGGGCGTAACCGGAACAATGCCTTGCTCACCAACCATCCAGCTTAATGGGCGTCTCTGGCTCCCTATGGATTTCTGTAAAAGCATTAGCCCTTCCAGAAGAGCTTCAGGTCTTGGCGGGCAGCCGGGAACGTACACATCTACAGGGAGAAAACTGTCTACCCCCTGCACGACACTGTAAATGTCATACATGCCACCAGAATTGGCGCAGGACCCCATGGAGATAACCCACCTAGGTTCAAGCATTTGATCGTACAGATGTTTGATAATGGGTGCCATTTTTACAAAAACCGTTCCGGATATGACGATAAGATCGGCTTCTCGTGGGGTGGCCCTGAGCACTTCAGAGCCAAAACGGGCAATGTCGAATTGGCTTGTGAAAGCCGTTGCCATTTCAACGTAGCAGCAGGAGAGGCCAAAATTGAGAGGCCAAATGGAATTTTTCTGCCCCCACGACACAAAATCCTGAAGACGACCGATCACCAGATTACGCCGAACTGTTTCGGTAAACGTTGCATTTTCAATAGATGATTTATGTTCAGGTTTGGATGTGGGCGAAGAAAGAGACCAGATCATGATGCATGCTCCATGCCGGTTGGTGATTGTGGAATACGGCGGGGGAGTGGCCCCCAGTCCAATCCACCTGCACGCCACAGATAGGCGAGAGAAACAGCCAGAAAGAAGATGAAGAGCACGGCAGCGCTGTATCCAATCCAGCCTACATCTGTGACGACAATTGCCCAGGTAAAGAGAAACGCTGTCTCCACGTCAAAAATGACGAAAAACATGGCCACCAGATAATACTGAACCGGCAGGCGAAGATGAGCGGAGCCTGTTGGGATTATGCCGGATTCAAAGGGAGTTGAGAGGGCACGCCCCATGTGCTTTCGAGTACGCCTGATGCCTGTGAATGCGCCCAAGCCCAACATGCAAATAAGCAGAACGCCGATAACCAACGCATAAACAACAAGGGAGCGGATTTGAGAAAAATCTACCATTTCACGACCTTCCGCCTGTGTTGATTATTATCCGCACGGAGTTGTCTTACATATGGATTGGCAATTTCTGCTTGTACTCAGCGCATACTAACGGCGCTTTGCTCCAGACTTGAAAAAGGAGCAGCGACATGTGCTGTCGAGCCTTATACGCTTGGTGAAAACGGAAGTTCCCCGGAGAAAAGACAGCAGGAGTTCACAGTAAGCCTTCTTCGCCATCCCGTAGTTGCGGAACTGGTGAATCGTTGTGGAAAACGAAGAGCAAAAAACAGTAGGGAGAAGATGCGTCTCTCTCCGCTTACAGGCGTTGTTCTGTTGATAAAGGTGCTCTTTCTTTGCGCTTTTGACTCAGTTGATCATCATGAAAGGGAAAAGCCCATGGGCCGCGTGGACGGGAAAGTTGCCATTGTGAGTGGGGCTGCACTTGGTATTGGCAAAGCTGCAGCACTCCTTCTGGCGCAGGAAGGAGCCTCAGTTATTGTCGGTGATATTAATAAAGAGGAAGGACAGAAAACAGTTTCTGAAATTGAGGGGAAGGGTGGAAAGGCATTTTTCGTCCTCCTTGATGTGCGGAAGGAAGAAGACTGGAAATCTGTGATCGAGGGGGCTTTGTCCCGTTTCGGGCGGCTTGATATCATGGTGAATAATGCTGGCATTGCCTACAGTGGTTCCGTGGAAAGCACTACGCTGGAAGACTGGCGGCGAGTGCAATCAATTAATCTGGATGGTGTTTTTCTGGGTACGAAATATGCCATTGAGGGGATACGGCAGCATGGTGCAGGCGGATCTATTATCAATCTTTCTTCAATTGAAGGACTGATTGGTGACCCTGAACTCGCTGCTTATAATGCCAGCAAAGGCGGAGTGCGTATTTTTACAAAATCCTCAGCATTACATTGTGCAAAAGCGGGATATAAAATTCGGGTTAATTCCGTTCACCCGGGGTATATCTGGACGCCCATGGTGGCTGGCCTGACACAGGAAGATGAGGCAGCGCGCAAGAGGCTGGTTGATCTTCATCCTATTGGGCATCTGGGTGAACCTGACGATATTGCTTATGGTATTCTTTACCTCGCTTCCGACGAATCAAAATTCGTCACGGGGAGCGAGTTGGTAATAGATGGCGGCTACACAGCGCAATAGCCTGTTAGGGCAAAAACAATACGCAGGGTTTATCCCGAATACTATTCTAATATTTCAGGGGAATAGGTGAGCGGAGGATGATCTGGCCACACTCCCCCTATTTTCTTTGCAGAGGCTTATCAGGATGTCCACCTTACCCAA
Organism: Acetobacter tropicalis; assembly: GCF_030644465.1. Classification (NCBI taxonomy): domain Bacteria; kingdom Pseudomonadati; phylum Pseudomonadota; class Alphaproteobacteria; order Acetobacterales; family Acetobacteraceae; genus Acetobacter; species Acetobacter tropicalis. The sequence goes on from NZ_JAUYUW010000001.1 coordinate 3,318,590, forward strand.
TGGCCTGACAGATGCAGAAGCCAGAAAGCGATTACGTGAGGAAGGGCCGAATGATCTGGCGCGTTCAGGCAATCGGTCACGTTGGCGGGTGGTACTGGGTGTTCTGAAAGAACCTTTATTTCTGATGCTGTTGGGGGCTGGAGGAATTTATATTGCGCTGGGAGACTGGCATGAGGCTTTGCTGCTTGTTTCTCTGGGGTCTGCGTCTGTTTTTATTACGGTAGTGCAGGAAGTCAGGAGTGAACGGGTTCTTGATGCGCTACGTGACCTCACCAGTCCCCGTGTCCTTGTTGTGCGAGACGGAACACAGCAGAGAATTGCGGGTAAGGACGTCGTGCGTGGAGACTGGATTGTTCTTGGAGAAGGGGATCGTGTGGCTGCGGATGCTCTGGTACGATCTGAAAACTCGTTGGAAGCAGATGAATCGTTACTGACTGGCGAATCTGTGCCTGTTCGTAAAAGTGCGGTTGAAACGTATCCGGAACCACAGCCCCCCGGTGGAGATGAGAGCCCTTTTCTGTATGCCGGTAGCCTGATTGTGCGTGGGCAGGGAATGGCGGAAGTAACCGCAACGGGGGCGCGGAGCGAAATAGGGCGCATAGGGGTGGCGCTGGAAAATATCCAGAGTGAAGCGCCGCATCTGGCGCGACAGACGACCAGGCTGGTCAAGGTTCTGGCGCTGGTGGGGGTTGGAACCAGCGCTATCTTTGTGGTGCTGCACGGACTGATACGTGGCGGGTGGATGACGGCTTTTCTGGGGGGGATAGCCTTAAGTATGGCTCTTTTGCCAGAAGAATTCCCGCTTGTTCTGGCGGTCTTCCTAGTGATGGGGGCGTGGCGCATTACTCGGGCAGGTGTTCTTACCCGGCGCGCAGCAGCTATTGAGAGTCTTGGAGCTGCAACGGTTTTGTGTACGGATAAAACAGGCACACTGACCGAAAACCGCATGACAGTTACCGAAATTCAGACTGACGCGGGAGGTATGATAGATGTGCGAAGTTCTGACCTATCTTCTCTGGATGGCACTGTAACACGCATCATTCATGTTGGACGGTATGCGTGTCAGCCTGATCCGTTTGATCCAATGGAAAAGGCATTTCATGAGATTTCCCGGCATGAACAAGGGCAAGAGAAACCGCTGAGTGTTGACCTTGTCCGGGATTATCCGTTTGGGGACGAAGTGTTGGCTATGGCCAATGTCTGGAAGCTGGAAAATGGTCGGCTTCTTGTTGCCAGTAAGGGCGCGCCTGAAGCGGTGATGGAGCTCTCCCATCTCGGGTCTGATGCGCGCGCAGCATGGCGCAGGAAGGTGGATGAGATGGCCGCCCGTGGTCTGCGTGTTCTTGCCGTAGCAGAAGCCTTGCATGAGGAAGAAAAGCCTCTGCCGGAAGCACAATCCGGATTTTCTTTCACGTTCCTCGGTCTTGTGGGGCTGACGGACCCCCTGCGCGCCAATGTGAGAGATGCTATTGCGGAATGTAAAACTGCTGGAATTCGTGTTGTCATGATCACGGGAGATTATCCGCTGACAGCGCAAGCTATTGCCAGAGAGGCAGGAATACGGGCTGAGAAGGTTCTAACGGGGGCAGACCTTGAAGATACAAGTGGGCTACCGTTATCGGACCGCGTGAAAGACATTGATGTTTTTGCCCGCATTCGACCCGCGCAGAAACTGGAGATTGTGCAGGCCTTGCAAAGTAATGGTGATGTTGTTGCCATGACGGGTGATGGCGTGAATGATGCCCCAGCCCTGAAGGCCGCCCAGATTGGTATTGCCATGGGGCAGAGAGGCAGCGATGTGGCACGTGAAGCCAGTGCAATTGTACTCCTGAATGATGACTTCAGTTCTATTGTAAAAACCATACGCCTTGGACGCAGGATTTATGATAATCTGCACAAAGCCATGGGATTTATTCTGGCGGCCCATGTGCCTATAGCTGGTTTGGCCATTATTCCCCTGTTTTCAGGTCTGCCTCTTATTCTTCTTCCTGCGCATATCGCTTTTCTTGAAATCGTCGTCGATCCTATCTGCTCTATCGCGTTTGAGGCGGAGCCTGAGGAGGCCGATCTGATGGTGCGGCCACCGCGTGACTCTCACCGGCCGTTGTTTTCTGGCTCACTTATGCTCTGGAGCGGAGTGCAGGGAGGTATAGTCCTCATAGCCCTGTGTCTGGTTCTGTTTATGGGGGCATGGCGGGGAATGGCAGAAGAAACGCTGCGCTCTCTGGTATTTGTAACCCTTATGCTGGGGGATGTTGTTCTTGTTCTGGTAAACCGTTCCTTTGATACATCTCCCTTCCGTGCTTTGGTCCGGCCTAATCCTGTTTTGTGGAGTGTGCTTGCCTTTGATGCCACATTGCTGACTTTAATTCTGAGTTTTTCACCAACACGCAATCTTTTCCGATTGGGGAGCGTTACTTTGCGTGATGTGGGAATTTGCATTTTTGTCAGTCTGATTGCTTTACTGATTATGGAGTTTATGAAGCGGTTTTGGCAGGCTTCCTTGAAGAATTAGTACGGCTCATTTCTCCAGACGGAGGAGAAGAAATGAGGCTACGTTCTTTACAAATGTAGGGCCAGAACTTCGTTTGCCACCAAAAGACACTTTTTTGTCAAAATGCAATCCGGTCATTTTATGGGGGACTGAAATATCTACAAAGCCATCAAGTTAAGGTGAGGGCAGCTTCTGCGTTTGGCCGGCGAAGGGAATGGTGATTGACACTCATTTTTTAATACACTAACTGGTTAGTAACACCGATTTCCAACTGCAATAACACATAATCAAAAACAGGGCGGTGCAATGACTACGAACACTCAAAAGCTTTCTTTGCCCGAAAACCCACGTCACTTCGGGTTGTATATCAATGGTCGTTGGGTTGAGACTGCTGGCCGCAAAGTTATGGAACGCTATAGCCCTGCGCATGGCGTTCTTGTGACGAAAACAACCGGTGGCACGGAAAAGGATGTTAATGAGGCTGTTGCCGTAGCCAGAAAGGCATTTGATAACCGCAGTTGGGCAGGATTATCTGGCCAACTGCGTGCGGATGTGCTTTTGAAGGCGGCAAATCTTATTCGGGATCGTGCGGAAGAACTGGCGGTGCTGGAAACTCTGGAAACAGGCAAGCCCATCACACAGTCCCGTGGGGAAATTCAGGCCAGTGCTGGTATTTACGAGTACGCAGCCGGGGCGGCCCGCATGTTGCATGGCGACAGCTTTAATAACCTTGGTGATAACGTGTTTGGGCTTGTCACCAGAGAGCCGATTGGTGTGGTTGGGCTGATTACACCGTGGAACTTCCCTTTTTTCATTCTCTCGGAGCGTCTACCCTTCATTCTGGCATCAGGCTGTACGGTTGTTGCGAAGCCGAGTGATCTGACATCCGCCACAACTTTGATCATGGCCGAAATCCTTACACAGGCAGGGCTGCCAGATGGGGTATTCAATGTAGTGACGGGTGCTGGAAGTGTGGTGGGGGAGGTGCTCTCACATCATCCAGATATTGATATGCTGTCTTTCACGGGCTCGACAGCTGTTGGCAAGCGGGTTCTGGCTGCGTCCGCTGGGAACTTCAAAAAACTAAGCCTGGAGCTTGGTGGGAAAAATCCGCATGTCGTATTTGCCGATGCACGGCTTGAAGAGGCCGTGGACGGCGTGATCTTTGGCTTCTGTTTTAATGCAGGGCAATGTTGTGTGGGTGGAAGCCGGCTGCTTGTTGAAAAATCCATTCAGGCAGAATTTGAACATCTTCTCATTGAAAAGCTTGGGCGTTTGCGTGTGGGAGATCCGCTGGACCCAGAAACGCAGGTTGGCGCAATTGTTAGTGACAAGCAACACGAAACGATTTGTGACTATATTGAACGTGGCACAAAACAGGGCGCACGTTTACTGACACAGGGAACTGTTAGCACAACCGTTAAGGGACTGTTTGTTCAACCAACCATTTTCTCTGACGTTACCTCTGAGATGGATATTGCAACAGACGAAATTTTTGGGCCTGTTTTGAGTATATTGCCGTTTGAAACGGTAAATGAGGCGATTACCATAGCGAATACGACCATTTACGGGCTTTCAGCGACAATCTGGACCCAGAATCTCTCTCATGCCATGGATGCTGTAAGAGGTATCCGTGCGGGCCGTGTGTGGGTTAATACCACTATTTCTGGTGGACCAGAGCTGCCGGCTGGTGGGTTCAAGCAATCAGGCATTGGCCGGGAGACCGGCATTTACGGTGTAGAGGAATATACCGAAATCAAAGCGACGCACATTGCCTTTGGTCCTCGTACCCCTTGGGTGTCGTGATGTCGGCTGGTTATGACTTCATTATTGTGGGGGGCGGCACAGCTGGGTGCGTGCTGGCCAACCGCCTGAGTCAAAATCCTAGTGCGCGGGTATTGCTTCTGGAAGCAGGAAAAGCCGACAATCATCCGTTTATTCACATGCCCATAGGGTTTGCGAAAATGACAGGTGGTCCTTACACGTGGGGTTTTCACACTGTACCACAGGTACACGCACAAAACCGTAGAATCCCCTATGTGCAGGCGCGTGTGCTGGGGGGCGGAAGCTCTATCAATGCTGAAGTTTTTACACGAGGCGTTGCACAAGATTACGATCGATGGGCTAATGAGGAGGGATGCGCAGGCTGGTCTGCCAAGGATGTGCAGCCGTATTTTCTCCTATCCGAAGGGAACGAGTTCTTTGCCACAAAATATCATGGCACGGATGGCCCTTTAGGCGTATCCAGCATTGCGGCGCCCATGCCGGTAACGCGGGCGTTTGTGCAGGCCTGTCAGCAATATGGCATTCCTTATAATCCGGATTTTAACGGTGCATTGCAGGCAGGAGCCGGAGTTTATCAAACAACCACCCGGAATGCGCGGCGATGTTCTACGGCTGTGGGGTATTTGCGGCCCGTAATCAAGCGTCCTAATTTGCAAGTGGAAACCAACTGTTTAACCACCCGTGTTCTTTTTTCAAATAACAGGACAAGCGGCGTGGAATACATCCAAAAGGGCAAGAAACACGTCGCGTATGCCGATGCAGAAGTTATTATTACTGCGGGGGCCATAGGTTCTCCCAAGATCATGATGCTCTCTGGTATTGGGCCTTCGGCTCATTTGAAAGATCATGGCATACCTGTTGTTGCTGACCTGCCCGGTGTTGGGAGCAACCTGAGCGATCACTATGGCATTGATATCGTCTATGAACTTAAAAATCCGATAAGTCTTGATCGTTACAATAAAGCTCACATGATGATGTGGGCTGGTTTACAATATCTTCTGTTCAAATCCGGACCAGTGACATCCAATGTGGTCGAAGGGGGTGCATTTTGGCACTCTGATAGGCAGGAGAGTGTGCCTGACCTGCAATTCCATTTTCTGGCAGGGGCAGGAGTAGAGGCGGGTGTACCCAATATACCCTCTGGTTCTGGCTGCACGCTGAATTCTTATGTGTTGCGCCCCAAGAGTAGGGGAACCGTCCGGCTGAACAGTGCGAACCCTGAAGATCGTGTTCTGGTTGATCCGAATTTTCTAGCAGAGCCTGAAGATGTGCGCTGTTCCGTGGAAGGGGTGCGCATCAGCCGTGAGATCATGAGTCAGCCGAATATGCAGAAGCATGTCAAACGGGCTCATTTTCCGGATAATACAGTAAAAACTCGAGAAGATCTGGTTCGCTACGCGCGGCAGTATGGCAGAACATCTTACCATCCCAATGGAACCTGCAAAATGGGGACGGATGAGATGGCTGTTGTTGATCCGAGCCTGAAAGTGCGGGGAGTTGACGGGTTGAGGATTTGTGATTCCTCAGTACTTCCTAGCCTTATCGGCTCCAATACAAATGCTGTTACTGTAATGATATCAGAAAAAGCAAGTGATATCATTTCTTCTTCTTACTAAAAATCATTCGTATATATTAAAGCAGAAATGATACCGAAATATCATTTCTGCACTACCATTGGGTCATGTACATCCGCCAAAGGAGTGCTGCTATGGAGTGTTCAGTTGCGATAAAGGATAATATGCAAGAGAAATCAGGGGTTTTGGACTTTCTGTCTTTCTCCATGTTTTTCCTGTTTGGAGGCATTACCAGTCTAAATGATGTGGTTATGCCAAAACTAAAAGAAGTTTTTGACCTGAACTATACTCAGATGACGACTGTTCAGTTCTGTTTTTTTGCCAGCTATTTCCTTATTTCTATTCCAGCTTCTCATATGATCAAAAAAAATGGTTATATGAGGACTCTTGTTATAGGTCTTAATCTGATCGCATTAGGGTGTCTGTGCTTTATTCCCGCTACATGGTCAGCGCGCTTTTTGGTTTTTCTGTTAGCTTTGTTTGTGGTGGCGGCGGGTATCACAATTATTCAGGTTACGGCAAACCCGCTTATCATTTCCCTTAGCAACAAAAGAAATGTCTCATCACGGCTGACATTCGCTCATGCGTGTAATTCACTGGGGACAGTTGTTGCGCCTTATCTTGGGGCCATGATTATCTTGCGCCATCACCCAGAAGAGAGTTTTCTGGGAAAGATAGCGGCGTATTTTTCTGCTCAGAACATGTCTGAAGGCGCAATAGATATTAGCATCTGTTATCTGATTGTCTCTGTTTTTATTTTCTTTTGGTCATTATTGACCTGGGCAAACCGTAGTAAACTCAAAGATAACTATTTTCATGAAGGGAGTGTTCTGAAAGCCATTGAGCTATTCAGGGATAAACATTTCAGTTTCGGCGCTGCGGCCATGTTTTTTTATATTGGCGCAGAAGTTACTATTGGGAGCCTTCTGGTTAATTATCTTATTTTGCCAGATACGTTACATTTAACATCTGAAGAGGCGGGGAAACATCTTGCCTTTTACTGGGGCGGCCTGCTGTGTGGACGTTTACTGGGTATTGTGTTCCTACGGGCCATAGCACCTTCCATTCTTTTGGCAGTTTACGGTTCCTTCGCTTTTTTGCTGGTTATTCTCTCCATTGTGTCAACGGGAAGTGTCGCCGGATGGGCAATGTTGGCGGTTGGATTGTGTAATTCAGTCATGTTCCCCTTGATTTTTTCACTGACCTCCATGGATCTTGGGCATCGTGCTTCTGAAGGCTCAGGTTTGATTTGTATGGCGATTGTCGGTGGCGCATTTGTTCCTGTTCTAACAGGACGGTTTGCGGATGTTACCAGCTTAAATATTGCGTTCATCATACCGGCGCTTTGTTATCTGGTTGTTATATTTTTCGGAATTTATTCCCGTTATTTTCACCATAAAGTATTTTCCTAAGCATAAGCAGCAGTATAAAAATAAAAAAGGAAGCTGTCATGTGGGAAATATCTCGTACCGTAAGTGCGGTCGCGTGCCTTGCATTGATACCTGCAGCAAGTGAGGCCCGCACACGCAGGCCTGAATTGTCAGAATGTTTTGGTGTTGCCATGACTCCATGGGACCCGGATGTTATCTGTGTGAGCAATCCCGATGTGGTGGAGGAAGAACTTTCCAACAATGAAGATGATTTCTTTTTCTATGACGACCATCACAATATTATAAGGCGGCCTAGCCGCGTTTCCCGAGTTTTGCGTTCTACGCCGCGCCCGTTATCGCCCAATTGGTTACATCAGGACACCATGACGGGAGATTGGGGCGGACTGCGCACACGTTTGGCCCGCAGGGGTATTTTGTTTCAAGGGCATTATGTGCAGGATACTGCCGGGAACCCGGTAGGGGGGAAAGCGCAGGCGGTGCGTTATGCACATGAATTTGCCGGGGGCCTTGATATCGATTTCAGAAAATGGATTGGATATGATATCGGAATTCTTCACTTTCTGGTCACCCAGCGTTCAGGGTTAGGGCTGCATATGGTTATGCCCGCACTGAGTTCCGTGCAGGAAATTTACGGAACCGGACAGACGGTGCGTTTGACCAGGCTTTCTCTGGAGCACAAATTTACAAATTACGTGAATACGGAGCTCGGATGGGTCAACACGGAAAATGATTTTGCCCAGTCAACAACACACTGGGGGATGTCTATTTACTGCCAGTTTCAGAGCAATGCTATTTGCGGTATGCCGCAGTCGCTCGCTTTCAATTCTGGCTACGGTTATTATCCAAGCGCGCATCCCGGGGCGTATATAAAATTATATCCTACGGGCAAAGATGATTTTCTGGCTTCTTTTGGTGTCTATAATGTGGATAACACCATAGCCAACAGCCATAATGGCTGGAAAATGTGGCTTCATAATACTGTAGGAACGTATTTTCCAGTGCAGTTGGGGTGGAAGCACGGCGGTACAGATTTAGCAGGTGCCTATCCAGGAAATATACGAATAGGCGGATACTGGGAAACAACCAAGGTTAAAACAGTTACCCAGAAAATAACGATGTTTGCTCCCGCGGGTACAGTTTATCAAAACTGGCCGAGTGAGAGCATAAAAGGGCGTTATGGAGCCTGGTTTGAAGGAGACCAGATGATAGAACGCGACCAAAGCGATCATAAACGGGGCGTTGTGGCGTTTGGCAGTTTTGTATGGGGCGATACGCAAACGTCTCCTTTCCCTTATTTTGCAACGTGGGGCTTTATCCGCAAAGGGACTTTTCCCAACAGACCAGATGATACGGTAAGTATTGGCGGTAAATTGATGGTAGTGAGTTCTAAAATTGCCCGCTATGCGCGGTATCTCAACTCAACCGGGCAGAATATTTCTACTCCCACGTTTGAGCATAGTTTTGAGGTCAATTACGGGTGGCGTCCTGCACCGTGGCTTCTGGTCAGGCCGGGGGTGCAATATGTCTGGAGACCAGGTGGCACGCGCCGTTATCCGAATGCAACTGTGCTCGATTTTGAGACCGCTATCATCTTCTAACTTTAGTAAACGCACCACACGAAATGTTCAGCGGTTTTTGAGCAGTCTGTTGCTCTCTTTTCTTGATCTTATCGTGCCACTCAATGTATGTAACCAGATAGTTCATAAAGTAGGATTTCAAAGATGTTTCTTAATGAAGTGCAGGAACAGGTTCTGGAAACCACTCGGTCTTTTGTAGATGCAGTAATCCGCCCCGCAGCGGAAGCGCTTGACCGGGAAGAGCGCTTCCCTTCCGAAATTTATGATCAGATGGCTGAGCTTGGGCTATTCGGTATTGGCGTACCGGAAGAATTGGGCGGGCCCGGATTTGATACGCTGACCTATGCCGTGGTGATGGAAGAACTGTCCCGCGGTTACGCCAGTATTGCGGACCAATGTGGGTTGGTGGAACTGATTTCAACCCTTCTGGTGCGCCATGGGACGGAGAGCCAGCGTAAGATCCTACCTGAAATACTCTCCATGCGGCGGAAAGTCGCTTATTGCATAACAGAACCGGAAGCCGGAACAGATGTATCAGGCATTCGTACAACTGCTGAGCGTGATGGAAACGGTTGGGTGCTGAATGGTGGTAAAATCTGGATTCATAATGCTCCCGTAGCAGATACGGGCTTTGTGCTGGCGCGCACCAACAAGGATGCCGGTAACAGGGGTATGTCCATATTTATTGTGGATCTTCATGCGCAGGGAGTGGATCGCGGACCCAAAGAGCACAAGATGGGACAAAGAGCCAGTCAGGTAGGGGGGCTTGATTTTCAGGATGTCCGGTTAGGCCCAGATGCGCTTCTGGGGGAAGAAGGCCGTGGTTTCCATATGATGATGAGTGTTCTGGATAAAGGACGCGTGGGGATTGCTTCCCTTGCCGTAGGTATTGCGCAGGCAGGACTGGAAGCCGCCGTGGATTATGCCGGTACGCGCAAACAGTTTGGAAAGCATATTTCCGAATTCCAGGGCGTGCAGTGGCTACTGGCAGATATGGCAAAGGATATTGAAGCAGCCCGTCTGCTTGTTTATTCCGCCGCGAGCAAGATTGATCGTGGGCTGGATGCCACGCGTTCCTGTTCCATGGCGAAATGTTTTGCCGGGGATATGGCAGTGGCTCGGACGGCTGACGCGGTGCAGGTTTTTGGCGGCTCTGGTTATATCCGTGGTTTTGAAGTTGAACGTCTTTACCGAGATGCAAAAATCACCCAGATTTATGAAGGAACAAATCAGATTCAGCGTATGATTATTGCGCGTGAATTGCTGCGTAAAGGCGCACGTTCATGAGGCAGGTCGCGCTTGTTACAGGATCTTCCCGTGGCATAGGGCTGGCCACGGCTGAGGTTCTTGCCAAAGCCGGTTTTGCTGTTGCACTCAATGGCCCAGCGGATAATGAAGAGCTTAAGAGCGCGGTTGCTAAAGTCTCAGAATATGGTGGGCCGGTAGTAGCAGCCCCCTTTGATGTAACGGATTGCACAGAATACGCAGCAAAGCTTTCCTGCATTGAAGACACTTTGGGGCCGTTGACGACATTGGTGAACAATGCGGGGGTAGGAGTTCTTCAACGTGGAGACCTGCTGGATGTGACGGAGGCCAGCTGGGAGCGTTGCGTGAATGTCAATGCCAAGGCACTCTTTTTTCTCTCTCAATCTTTTGCACGGCGTTTACTTTCCCGAAAACGGGACGACGAGCGGTTTTATTCCATTGTGAATGTAACGTCTTCCAACGCGGTAGCCGTTGCTGTTCAGCGCTCCGAATATTGTGCATCAAAAGCGGCGGCCGCCATGATTTCCCGCACTCTTGCCGTGCGGCTGGGGGCTGAAAACATAGCGGTTTATGATGTGCAGCCCGGGCTTATAGCTACAGAAATGACAGCGCCGGTTATTGAGAGCTACCAGAAACGGGCTGAGGATGGCCTGACCCTTTTTCCGCGTGTTGGCACACCTGCGGAGATTGGGGCCATCATCACAAGCCTTGCAACTGGCAAACTTCCCTATGTGACAGGACAGGCAATTTCGGCAGATGCCGGAATGCTGGTCCCTCGTTTTTGAGGATGACCATGAAAATAGCTCTTCCAGATATCAGTGGTCAGAAGACGGATTATTGTCTGACGGGTGTTCCGTTACCCGAGGCCGTTCTTCCTTCTCATCCGGCACGGATTGTTTATTCAGCCGCGCATGTGGTTGCCGATCCCTTTACGAATAATGATCCATCCGGATCACCTGCGATAGATTGGGAGAAAACTCTTGAATTCCGCAGGTACCTTGCAGGTTTAGGGATTGGCATTGCGGAGGCTATGGATACAGCGCAGCGTGGTATGGGGCTGGATTGGCCCAGAGCGTTGGAACTGGTTACACAGACACGTAAAGAATTGCCAGATGCGCTGGTGGGGAACGGATGCGGCACAGATCATTTGGCGCCGCAGGATGCACGATCAATTGACGATGTGGTTCGGGCTTATCTGGAGCAGGTTGAGGCTATTCAGGCCGTAGGTGGCCGGTTGATCCTTATGGCAAGCCGCGCTCTTGTGAAAGTAGCCACCAACGCGGGGGACTATCTGCGTGTTTATTCAGATGTTCTCTCCGCCTGTGATCATCCCGTTATTCTACACTGGCTAGGGGAAATGTTTGACCCTGCACTGGCGGGATATTGGGGAAGCACATCTTTTGAGACCGCCCTGGAAACTGTTCTGGAAATTATTGAGACCAACAAAAGCAAGGTCGATGGTATAAAAATCTCCCTTCTGGACAAACAGAAAGAAATCATTCTGCGGCGACGCCTGCCTGACGGTGTGAAAATGTATACCGGAGATGACTTCAATTATCCGGAACTGATTGAAGGAGATAATCAGGGTTTCAGTCATGCCCTTCTGGGTATTTTTGATCCTCTGGAACCTGCTGCTGCGTATGCCGTCTCTAAGCTTGGAGAGGGAGACAAAGCTGCTTTCCGTTCCACTCTGGACCCTACAGTACCTCTTGCCCGCACAATTTTTCGGGCTCCCACGCAATATTATAAAACTGGCGTAGTGTTTCTTGCCTGGCTGAATGGGTTTCAGGATCATTTTGTTATGGTGAACGGTGCTCAGGCTCTTCGGCCTTTGCCCTATTTTACCGAAATTTTCAGGCAGGCTGATCAGTGTGGCCTGTTACGTGATCCAGAAAAGGCAGTGCATCGCATGACGTCACTTCTGGCGGTTTACGGAGCCTGAAATGCGGGATTTCACGCATGATCTTTCCGCATTGGCGCTGAATACCGCCAGCTTGGGGCATAATGTGTCCGGTGCAGGGGCAGGCTGGTCGCCTGAGCGAACTCTGGATGCATGCGCTAGGCGCGGGATTGGCGGCATTGTCTTTTGGAGGCGGGAGGTGGCAGGGCGTGGTGCTGACATAGCGCGCTGTGCGCGCGAGGTTGGTGTCCATGTGGCCGGGCTATGCCGGTCGCCGTTTCTGGTAGGGCCAATGGCGCCGGTGGGAAAGCAGGCTGTGATTGATGACTTTCGTTCAGCCTTGGATCTGGCTGCGGAAATAGGCGCGCCAGTTTTAACTATTGTGACAGGAGGCGTTCAGCCCGGAACAAAAGGGGTGGAAGATAGCCTTAAGCTGGTAGCAGGCTATTTGGAGGAAATTGTCCCGTATGCAGATGCATGTGGGGTTAAGCTGGCATTGGAGCCCTTGAATCCAGCCTATGGCGGAGATCGCTCGTGCCTGACAACCACCCGAGATGCGCTGGATATCTGTGACATGGTGGAGGCTCCGGGCCTGGGTGTTGCCATAGATGTTTATCATGTCTGGTGGGATACGGATTTACGCTACCAGATTCAACGGGCTGGCCAGCGCATTTTTGGATATCACCTCTGTGACTGGTTGGCCCAGACGAGCGATATCCTGCTTGACCGCGGAATGATGGGGGATGGGGTGGTGGCTTTGAAACCCATTCGGGCAGCGGTGGAAGCGGCAGGTTATAACGGATTTTGTGAAGTGGAAATCTTCTCTGCAAACAATTGGTGGAAACGAAGCCCGGAAGACGTGCTGGATATCATGGTTGAACGTTTTCGTACTGTTTGTTGAAATACGAGGGTGTGATGAAAATTCTTGTTCCGGTAAAAAGGGTTGTTGACTATAACGTTAAGGTGAGAGTGAAGGCAGATGGCAGTGGAGTTGATCTGTCTGGTGTGAAAATGTCCATGAACCCATTTGACGAAATAGCTCTGGAAGAAGCTGTTCGCCTTAAGGAAAAAGGGCTGGCTACAGAGGTGGTAGCTGTTTCTGCCGGCGTGGGGCAGGCGCGTGATACCTTACGCACAGCGCTTGCGATGGGAGCAGATCGGGCGATACTGGTTGAGACATCCACCGATGTGAATGACGACCTTGAGCCTTTGGCGGTTGCAAAAATCCTTACCAAGCTGGTTGAGACAGAAAAACCTGATCTGGTGCTGATGGGTAAGCAGTCCATTGATAATGATATGAATGCCACGGGGCAGATGCTTGCGGCCTTACTGGGGTGGGGGCAGGCAACGTTTGCCTCTCAAGTGGAGATTAAAGATGGAGCAGCCACGGTTACGCGTGAAGTGGACGGTGGCTTGCAGACAATCAGGGTAAATCTGCCTGCAGTTGTGACGGCTGACCTTCGCTTGAATGAGCCGCGCTATGTCTCTCTGCCCAACATCATGAAGGCCAAGAAAAAGCCTATGGAAGAAAAGACAATTTCAGACATTGGTGTGGATATCACGCCGCGTTTGCAGGTGGTGCGTACGGTGGAGCCAGCCCAGCGGAGTGCGGGGGTAAAAGTAGGTTCTGTTGATGAACTGATCGAGAAACTAAAAAATCAGGCAGGAGTGATCTGATGACTGTTTTATTGCTTGGTGAAAGCGTAAATGGCCAGCTTGCGACTGATACGGTTGCCAGAGCGCTGGACGCTCTCAAACCGCTGGGGGAGGTTCATCTTCTTTTGGTGGGAGACGTGACTGAAAATGCTGCCAGCACTGCGGCGCATTTGGAGGGGGTGACCAAGGTCCTGATTGCCCGTAACAATGCATTGGAGCATGGGTTGGCAGAACCTGTGGCGGCTCTGATTGTCGGGTTGGCTCCGCACTATAGCCATATTGCTGCGGGCGCCACGGCATTTTCTAAAAACGTTCTTCCTCGGGTTGCAGCTTTATTGGATGTTATGGTTCTGACGGATGTGACTGCCGTGCAGGATGCAGAAACATTTGAACGTCCAGTTTTTGCCGGGAATGTCATTCAGACAGTAAAGTCCACTGATAAGATAAAGGTATTTACAATAAGAACGTCTGTGTTTTCTGCCGTGGCGCAGACTGAAGCGGCCCTCATTGAGACGCTGGATGAGGAGACGCTGCCCTGTCTTTCTCAATGGGTGGAAGATCAGTCTGTTATCTCTGAGCGGCCTGAACTGACGTCTGCCCGGGTGGTGGTGTCTGGCGGCCGTGGAATTGGGTCTAGAGAAAATTTTGAGTGTATTATCAGTCTCGCGGACAAGATGGGCGGAGCCGTTGGCGCAAGCCGTGCGGCTGTGGATCTTGGCTATGCTCCCAATGATTGGCAGGTAGGGCAAACAGGGAAGGTAGTTGCGCCAGACCTGTATATTGCGGCGGGTATTTCGGGCGCCATTCAGCACCTTGCCGGAATGAAAGATTCCAAGGTGATTGTTGCCATCAATAAGGATGAAGAAGCTCCCATTTTCGGGATTGCGGATTATGGCATTGTGGGAGACCTTTTTACCGTTCTTCCCGAGCTTACCCAAAAACTCTAAGTGTGTCATCACAAAGAGGGGAAAAGGGCCGGAACGACCAAAGCAGAACAGATTGTTCTTGTGGGTTACAATGGCTCAAAATATAAATAACCAGATAGTTAAAAATAGCTGGAAAGCTGAAAACAGATGTCCAAGATCAAAAGCGCCGCAGAAGTTGCTGAGTTTATCAAGGACGGAGCCGTTATCGCCGTCAACTCATCAAGCGGCTTATGCTGCCCTGATGAAGTTCTGGCGGCAATTGGTGCCAGGTTTCGGGATAAAGGGGGACCGAGAGGCATAACCACCATTCACCCCATTGCCGCAGGGGACATGTTTGGTACCAAAGGCGTGGATCATGTTGCGCAGCCCGGCCTTCTTTCCACTATTATTGGGGGGTCGTTTCCTTCTGGTCCGTCTTCCATGGAGCCACCCCTTATTCGGCAGATGATCAGTGATAATCAGGTTGCTGCCTACAATGTGCCGAGTGGCATTATTTTTGATATGCTGCGGGAGGGTGCGGCCCTACGGCCAGGTGTGATGACACAGGTAGGGATGGAAACGTTTGTTGATCCGCAACTGGAAGGGTGCGCCATAAATGAAGCGGCCCGGCAGAAGCCCATTGTGGAGCGGATTACTTTCAAAGGGCAGGAGTGGCTATATTTCAATGCATTGCGGCCCGATGTGTCTATTATTCGAGCGAGTACGGCGGATGAACGCGGCAATCTGACCTTTGAGAATGAGGGGGCTTATATCGGTGCGATGGAGATTGCGCTTGCCGGGCGCAATAGTGGAGGGATTGTTATTGCGCAGGTGAAGCGTGTTGCGCAGTCTGGTACATTGCGGCCTCATGATGTGCGTGTGCCCGGTATTCTGGTAGATTATGTTGTAGAAGCGCCTGAGCAGTTGCAAACAACCGCAACCCCGTATGATCCAGCTATTTCAGGTGAAGTATTTCGGCCTCTGGACAGTTTTAGTCTGCCTGAGTTTGATGCCGCCAAGGTGATGGCGCGGCGGGTGGCGCAGGAGTTGAAGCCGGGTTGGGCTGTTAATATCGGCTTTGGAATTTCCGCCAATGTGCCCAGAATCCTGCTTGAAGAAGGCCGACATGGGGAGGTGACATGGGTGATTGAGCAAGGAGCCGTTGGTGGTATCCCGCTGCTTGATTTCAAATTTGGCTGTTCTTCCAATGCAGAATGTTTTGTCGCTTCCCCGCAGTTATTTACCTATTTTCAGGCCGGTGGATTTGATGTCTCCCTGATGTCTTTCCTGCAAATTGACCGCATGGGGTCTGTCAATGTTTCTAATCTGGCGGCGCGCCCTCATGTTACGGCGGGGGCGGGCGGCTTTGTGGATATTACGTCTCATGCCAAGCGCATCATCTTTTCAGGCTATTTCAATGCGGGCGCAAAGCTGGGCATTGCTGATGGTAAGGTGCGGGTGGATCGGGAAGGCCGCGTGCCAAAAATAGTTGAGAAACTGGATCAGACATCCTTTTCCGGCCCAAGGGCGATCGCGGAAGGGAAGGAAATTCTTTACGTGACGGAACGGTGTGTCATGAAATTAACATCTCAGGGCCTGATGGTGACGGAAATTGCTCCGGGTATTGATCTGCAAAGCCAGATCCTTGATCAGGCGGAAGTGCCGCTTCTCGTGTCATCCTCTCTGAAAGAAATGGATGGGGCTCTTTTTCAACCGTCTATGGTAGCGGAGCTGGCACGGAACAAAGAAGCGGCCTGACAGTTGGAAGGTGTTGCGCCAGATTAAAAGGAGGGGGGCAGGCGATGGAGGTCTGTTCCCTGATCTTGTTTTGTCTGGGCGGAGGCAACCATTGGCGGTGTGATTGGGGTGGCGAGGGCGAGAAAACCTCTTTTTTGAACCACTCATGTGCGTGTTGCTTTATGGTCTGGAGCTGTGGCTTTAGGTAAATATCTTGTTACTTAGAGGAAATCACGATATCCTTACACGTTGCTCCAGAATGTATCTGAGTGATGATTGATTTGCATGCACTTTAAGTGAGGGAATGGCATGACGCAGGCAGAAAGCAAGGAAGGCAACGATAGTCTGCCTGGTAAGAACGCTGCGTCTGCGCGTACTCCCCATAAACGGGATGCGGAAGCCACCCAGAAACGTATTCTTTCCTCCGCAAAGCATGAATTTGCCATGAGTGGACTGGCTGGTGCCCGGGTTGATGTCATTGCTGAGAAAGCTGAAGCCAACAAGCGGATGATTTACCACTACTTTGGTAGCAAGGAAGCGCTTTTTACCAAGGTTCTTGAAGAAGCTTATAGTGATCTGTATGAGGCGGAACGCAAGCTGAAGCTGGATCATCTTGAACCCAGAGTGGCGTTGGAGCGTTTTGTAAGATTTACATGGACTTATTACCTAGAAAACCCGGATTTTATTACGCTTGTAAATAGTGAGAACCTGCATAAGGGAGTGCATCTGGGTAGTTCCGGTGTTCTGAAAAGTGTGAGCAGAAACCGGCTGCACATGTTGGAAAACCTGTTGGCCCGAGGGCAGAAAAGTGGTGTGTTCCGCAAAGGCATAGATGCCATGCAGTTGCATATTTCCATAGCGGCACTTGGCTATTATTACCTGACAAACAGATATACGGGGTCCATTGTTTTTAGATGTGATCTTATGGCGCCTGAAATGCTGGAAAAACGAATTGAATTTAATGTAGAGAGCATTCTTCGTATTGTTGGTGCCTGAACTGGCTTGTCTATATTTTTAGAATCAGACATTTTCTGTTTTTTATGCCTGATAAGGCGCAGTAGAGTGCGCTTTTCAAGCATATATGACCTTTCCGTATAGCAACAATCTCACTGCCCTTCTTGTCGCATGCCCCTGAACGAGGGTAACGAGGGGGCTTGTATTGTGTCCAGTCGTCGAAAACGCTGTTAACGGGCACATCACTTGAGAGAAGGCGTGCTACGTGGCGGCAGAGCGATATAGTTTCCCGGTGGATGTGCATCACAGTTCCCCCAACGGTATGCGGATGAACCGTATGCTGAGGATGTCTCGTCGGGATGTTCTTCTGGCGGGAATGGGGGCGGCTGTGGTCTCCGTAACTGCGCACGCTGCCGAGCCGCCAGAGGCATCTGCGCCGGGTGTGGCCGATGCTGCGCAGTTTCTTACGCTTTCCCTCCGTTTGACAGACCGGGAAACGCTTTCTCCTGCTATTGGCAACGCTCTTTATGCCCGCATTGTGCAAGCTGTGCCGGAGAGAAAAGAGCAGATCAGCAGATTGCACGCGCTTTTACAGCAAAAGCACTTTGAGAGTGCGCAGGCACTGGCGAAAGCAGCCGAACAGGCTGATCCTGTCTTTAAGGATGTGATTCACGATATCATGACAGGATGGTATCGCGGGGTGGCAGCCCAGAAGGTGGTTGTCTATCGGTCCGCCCTGATGTTCGACATTACGAAAGATGCCGTCTACCCCAAGACCTACGCAACGGGTGGGCCGTTCTATTGGACATCAAAGCCGCCTGAAGTGCCGCTTCCCACGGGTGAGCCGGGGCTTTCTCCGTCCAAATTTGTTGTGGAACCAACCTGATAAACCGGATTTGAAATATGTCTTCTGAACAGACTCTTAGCGCCGATGTGGTGATTGTCGGCTCCGGTGTTGCGGGAAGTTCCATCGCGAATGAACTGGCGCGGGCGGGTATTTCCGTGATTGTGCTGGAAGCCGGTCCTCGGGTGGATCGTCAGCATTTTGTGGAAAATTTTCGCAACCTGGAAAACAAGCCGTCCTATCAGGGGCCGTTTCCGGCTGTGCCGTGGGCCAGACATCCCCCTAACCAGATGACGCCGAATGAGTATCTGCATACGACGGGGCCGGATGCTGAAGCCTATCAGCAGGTCTATCTACGGATGATGGGTGGAACCACGTGGCATTGGGCTGGGTGTGCATGGCGATATCTCCCCTCTGATTTCGAACTGCGGTCACGTTATGGGCAGGGGCGGGACTGGGCCCTGAAATATGATGATCTTGAGCCGTTTTACTATCAGGCCGAGGTCATGATGGGGGTGTGCGGTCCTGATCCGGCTAAGGAAGATTTGGGTTCTCCGCGCAAGCAGCCTTACCCCATGGAGGCGTTGCCCATTTCCTATGCCGCCCAGCAGTTCCGGAAACTGATTTCCGAGAAGACACCGTTACGGGTTGTGCATGAACCGCAGGCCCGGAATACACGCCCGTATGATAACCGGCCTACATGCGAGGGCCATAACAACTGCATGCCCATCTGCCCTATCGGGGCCATGTATAACGGCAGTTATTCCGTCTATCATGCAGAGGCTGCGGGTGCGCAGTTTGTGCCAAACGCCGTTGTGTACAAAATAGAACGTGATGATGCCAACAAGCGCGTAACCGCCGTGCATTACTTTGATCCTGATAAAGGATCTCATCGTGTAACGGGCAAATATTTTGTTATTGCGGCGCACTGCATTGAAACCGCAAAACTGCTTCTGGTTTCTGCAGATGATAAAAGCCCGGATGGCGTGGCGAACAGTTCCGGCCACGTTGGCCGCAACATGATGGACCATACGGGCGTACAGGTAACGTTTATCAGTGGCGATGAAGCGTTGTGGCCGGGCCGTGGGCCTTTGGAAACCAATGTGATTGACAATTTCCGAGATGGAGACTGGCGTTCGGAACGCGGTGCCTATCTTGTGCATATGGTGGATGACAATCAGGTTGATCTGGCGACTTCTCTGGCAATTTCAAAAGGATATGTGGGCAAGGAACTGGAAGAGCAGATCCGGTATCTTGCGTCTCACACCGTAAGGCTGTTCAGCCACAATGAAGGACTGGCAGACCCTGAAAACAGGCTGACACTCAGCAAAACCCATAAGGATATTCTAGGGCTTCCGCATCCGGAAGTATATTACAAACTGCCAGAGTATACCGTAAAAAGCTGTGATCATACGCGCGGGCTTTTCAAGGATCTGATCGGCTTGATGCATGGTCGGGATGAGCAATGGACACCGGGTTATTTTCCGCAGGATCATCCCGCAGGCAGCACAATCATGGGGGTGGACCCCAAGGATTCTGTCGTGGATGGTGAGTGCCGTACGCATGATCATGAAAACCTGTTTATTGCCAGCTCTTCCGTTTTTTCATCAGTGGGAACAGGCAATATTACGTTAACGGTTGCGGCGCTTGCTCTTCGCGTTGCGGATACGCTTAAAAAAGAACTGACACATGCCTGATACCGTCCGTAAAGTTTTTGTCTCCCTTTTGGTTGCAGGCACTGTTCTGGCAGGCATTCCTTCTCGCAGTAAAGCGGCGGATACGCCAGATGCTGCTTTGATTGAGCGCGGTGGGTATCTGGCCACGGCGGCAGATTGCGTTGCGTGCCATACCAAGCCAGGAGGCAAGCCCTTTGCCGGTGGTTTGAAAATTGCCACGCCAATGGGGGATATTGTTTCCACCAACATTACGCCGGACCCAGAGCACGGGATTGGTGCTTATACTGAAGAAGACTTTGAAAAAAGTGTGCGGCACGGTATCCGTAAAGATGGTTCCTATCTTTACCCCGCCATGCCCTACGTTTCTTATTCGGGTTTGACAGATGGGGATGTGAAGGCCCTGTATGCATGGTTCATGCATGCGGTGAAACCAGTAGCGGAAACACCACCCCAAACATCTCTCTCCTTTCCGGCTAGTGTCAGAACTGCCATGGCAGGCTGGAATATGCTGGCCAATCATAATCAGGCTGAGACTGGGGATTCCGCCAGCTTTGATAAAATGCGCCGAGGGCGTTATCTGGCAAACGCGTTGGAACATTGTGGCACCTGCCATACACCGCGAAACTTCATTCTGAGCGAAAAGCAGGACCAGTATCTGGGGGGCGGACCGCTTGACGGCTGGTATGCGCCCAATATTACATCCAGCAAAACAAGCGGGATTGGAGACTGGAGCGAGGATGATTTGGTGCGCTATCTGCAAGCCGGCGCAGTTTCGGGCCGCAGTCAGGCCGCGGGGCCAATGGCTGAGGCCGTGGAGCACAGTACCAGCCATCTGACAGACGCTGATCTTCACGCTCTTGCTGCCTATATCTTGCAGGTTTCTCCTTATGATGAAGACGCGGCACACAAGCCAAGAGACAGCTTTGGCGAAGCCACGGTCCAGCCGGATATTCGCAGTGGTGATCTTACGCGAATTGATGATGTAACTGCGTTTAAAGGTGGCGCGGTTTACGGTGCAAATTGTGCGGCATGCCATGGGGATGATGGAGCAGGGGCCCGCAACAAGTATGTACCGTCTCTGTTTGCTAATTCAGTCGTGGGGGCTTCCCGCCCGGATAACCTGATTATGACGGTACTGTATGGTGTGCATCGTACAGTAGGCAAGACAGAGGCTTTCATGCCCGGATTTGATGGGGGCTCGGATGTGCAGCGTCTGAACGATGGTGAAGTTGCCGATGTGGTCAATTACGTGATGGCGCAGTATGGCAGCGGTAACCCCCACGTGACGGCAGATCAGGTAAAGACGTTCCATAAAAAATAGAGTGCATTATTTTCTGATGTGATTTTGGGGGCAGCCGGAAAACTTGATTTCTTCTGGCTTCCCGTCAGCTTTTAAACATGCCAAAAGCCCCTGCTCATCTGGCCGGATAAGGTCATTGTTTCTGTCAGGACATTCATGCTGTTTAAAACGCTTTCAGGGCAAGCCATTGCGGGACTGTGCGCACTTTTTGCCTCGACTTTTATTGCCGTAACAACAGAAGTCGCGCCTGTGGGACTTCTGATTGATATGTCACAGGCATTTCAGATCAGTGAAGGACATGCCGGACTGGCCGTGAGCGCTTATGCGCTTCTGGTTGCGTTTGGCGCCGTGCCTTTGACGATCCTGACAGGGCGGATGGACCGTAAGTTTCTGATGCTCCTGTGCCTGATTGGGTATGTTGTCTCCAATCTTATCTCGGCTCTGGCTCCCTCATTTCTGGTGCTGTGCCTTGGCCGGGCGCTTGGGGGCGCCGCTCATGCGTTGCTGATGTCCATTGCCTCAGCCTATGCCGCTTATCTGGTGCCGGAGAAAATGACCGGGCGCGCCATTTCCTTTGTGTATGGAGGTACGTCCCTGGGGTCTGTGCTGGGTGTACCGGGGGCTGCGGCCATCGGGCATTTTGCGGGCTGGCGTGTGGCACTTTATATCATGACCGGACTTTCCCTGCTGTTGACGCTTTTTATTGCGCTCTACCTTCCGCGCGTCCGGGCACCTGCTGGCGGCAGCCCGCAGCTTCCAACGGTAAGATCACGCTACGCCATGCGTATTTTTCTAGTGGTTGTGGCGGTGGATGCCGTATTCTTTTTTGCCCATAACCTCCTTTATACGTATGTCTCTCCGCTCCTGCTTCAGCATGGTCTGTCGGAAAGCATGTTGAGTGTAGCCTTGCTTCTGACAGGCGGGGTAAGTGTTCTGGGCCTATGGGGGGCAGGGCAAGTGGTGGATCGCTGGCCTGCGGCAGGCTTGTTTGGTGGCGGGCTGGCCATGCTTGTTGGCATGGGGCTGGTATATGGGCATCTGCTTTCTGCCTGGGCCGCCGTAGCGGCTGTGGGGATATGGTGTGCGGGGTATGCTGGCGTTATTCCCTTTGTGATGTCTGGGGCCATTCGTGCCCGTGCGACCAGTGCAGATGTGGCGGGTGCTGCCATTAACAGTGCCAGCAATTTTGGCATTTTACTCGGTTCTGCCGTGGGTGGGCATTTGCTGAGCACTTTGGGCTTTGCCGTTTTGTGTCCGGCGGCCGTTATCATCACTCTTGTGGGGATCATGCTGGCGGCGTTTAATCCCGGCGCTTTTCCCCGCACTCTTGATCATGTTGAAACAGAGCAAAGCAGTTAAAGAAAGCAGCCGCCAAGAGGATGGTACCCTCGTGGTATTGTCAGTCAGACTGAATGTCTGGAGAGAAGGGGGCGCACAAGCGTCCCCTTTTTTATTGCAAGCCGCGAAAGTTTAATGCCAACCGCCACCAAGAGCGTAAGACAACGTAACCGTAGCAATCTGCTGTTGGGCTACGGCCTGCGTGAGGGCATTTTCTACGGAGAGTGTATCCAGTTTGGCATCCAGAATATCACGCAAGGTGCGCTGCCCACCT
This sequence comes from Acetobacter tropicalis, assembly GCF_030644465.1. Classification (NCBI taxonomy): domain Bacteria; kingdom Pseudomonadati; phylum Pseudomonadota; class Alphaproteobacteria; order Acetobacterales; family Acetobacteraceae; genus Acetobacter; species Acetobacter tropicalis. The sequence goes on from NZ_JAUYUW010000001.1 coordinate 3,341,261, forward strand.
TCGTACAGCCCGCGAGCGGCGGTTTCATTGGAGCGTGATTGGCTGAGGGCGGCTGAAAGGTCCCGAATACGCTGATCCTGGCTGGTTCGTGCCTCATAGGCGTTTTCTACATCTGCGAGAGCGGAAAGCAGGGTTTTGTCGTAAGTGGCAACGGCCTCATCAAGCTGCGCATCGGCAGCCGCAATACGGGCGTGAATACGGCCTGATGTGAAAATGGGTAAATAGCTGGTCAGCGCTACAAGGCCTCCTGTGCCGGAAAGGCCTGGAATGCCATCAAAACGCAGGCGGCCATCTCCTCCAAAAAATTGTAGCCCAAAGCGGGGGAGTAGATCAGTCTTGGTGCTTTTCAGATGATAGAGACGGGCCGAGACAAGGTCTTCCGCAGCAGCAACATCCGGGCGACGGCGCAGGACGGTATCGGGGAGTTCTCCTGCGGGGGCAGGGGGAGTTATAAGGAATGTGGTGGAGACCGGAACGGTCGCGCTTTCGGGCGGTTGCCCGGCCAGAATGGCCATGCGCCGCAAGGATGCATTGAGTGCGGTTTGCAGGAGAGGACGACGGGCCTGAAGCGTGTTGATCTTTTCGTCCACACTTTGAATATCGGATAAAACAGCCTGTCCGGCTGCAAAGCGTGCCTGTGCATACGTTTTCAGACGGTTGAGTGTGGCAAGGCTCTCCTCCAGAAGAGTGAGTTGCTTGCGGAGGGACTGAACCTGTACATAGTGTGTTGCCACATCTGCCGCTATGGCCATCTGGACGCCGTGTAGTTTTTCTTGTTCAGCCAGAACCACGGCATGCGCGGCCTTGGTTTCAGCATGACGCCCGCCAAATAGATCAGGTTCCCAAGTGGCGGCAAGCCCTGCAAGGTGGCCATCTGTTCCGGCATCCCGCGCAGGAATATCGTAGGGATTACGCCAGTCCATCCCGCCACCTGCAATATTGCCCGTAATGCCAAGCGTCGGTCCTAAGGTGGAACGTGCGACTGCTTGAGTAGCCTCTGCCTGCAGAATGCGATCACGGGCGATGCGAAGGTCCGGATTGGCTTTCAGCGCGTTTTCAATAGCCCATGTCAGGGCGGGATCATGCCATGCGCGCCACCATGCTGACAGGTCAGACGGTTCCCCAGCAGGATCCTGTGTGAAATGGGCAGGGACTGCCACACTGGAGGGTGGCGCGTGGGTGGAGAAGGGAGAACATCCAGCAAGCAGCAGAAGAAAGGTCAATAAAGGTTTGGGCCGGAGGAACCTGTGGGGCGTGAAAAGGTGTATTGGCATCAGGATTGGCTCGTCAGCATGGAACGGAAGCGCGCGAGGGCGAGGGCAAGAAAGACGATGCCTGCCGCTGTAATGGCGAGCAGAGGGATCATGATCGCATTGAGCCCGGCACCGCGATAAAGAATGGCCTGAGAAAGTGTGACAAACTGGGTTGTCGGGAAAAACCGGACAATATTCTGAATAAGCGTGGGCATGTTTTCAACCGGCGTTGCTGCCCCGGACAGCAGATATGCCACGGCGTAAACCGGAACCGCCAATAGGCCAAACTGCGGCATGGTGGGGGCAACTGTTGCCAGCATAACCCCCAGCGCCGTGGCGGAGAACAGATAAAGCAGGGTGCAGCAGGCAAACAATGGAATGGAGCCAGCCAGATGCACGCCTAACCAGACATGCACAACCAACCAGAGAGACAGCATGGCCGCGATGAAAATGGCCAGCCCGTTGGTGATGATCTTGGCGAGTGCAATTTCACTGGCGGTAACAGGGAGGACGAGCAAATGTTCGATCGTGCCATGTTCCCGCTCACGGATAATGGCGGCCCCAACGAGAATGATGGAGAGAATGGTGATGTTGGTGACAATCTGCATGACCGACATGAACGGGAAGGATTCACTGTTCAGGTTGTAATAAACCCTGCTTTTGATCTGAAAGGGCATGAAGTCAGTCAAAGCGGGGGCATGTGTTGCGGCCTGCACCTCGTTCATGAAAATCTGTGTCAGGTAGGACGTGCCAAGTCCGGCCTGTGTCATGGCTGTGGCATCTACCCGGATTTGCAGCGCAGGGGAGCGACCAGCCAGAACGTCCCGTTCAAAGGATGGCGGGATATCAACAACAAAAATGAAGTCCCCTTTGTCCATGCCGGTTTCTGCGGCCTCTGGCGTGGTGAGAACAGGCGGCTTGAAGTAGGGCGGTAAAACGGCATCACGCAGTTTAAGGGAAAGCGTGGAATGGTCATGGTCAATGAAGGCCACCGTTGCATTTGACACTTCGACCTTGACCCCATTGGCCACAGCCAGAACACCTGCGGTGAATGCAAACACAATCAGGGCTATCAGCACACGGTCCTGCACCAGGCTGCGTATTTCCTTGCCGCAGAGAAGGCCAATATTGGTAAGCCAGTTTTTCATGCCTCAGCGCTCCTGTTTACGGAGCAGCAGGCGGGCCAGAACCATGTAGCTCGCGGCAAAAGCCGCCAACGCCGCATACATGGGGAGAAACCCGGAAAAGCCCACCCCCTTGGTAAAGCTGCCCAGACTGATAAGCTGAAACCATGAGGCGGGGAACAACTTGCCCACCTGGTAGGAAATACCGGTAAGGGTGGAAACCGGGTAAAGAAGCCCTGAGAAATTGACGGCGGGGATCAGGCAAAGAATGGCTGTGCCAAATATGGCCGCAACCTGAGACTGCACAAAAACCGAGATCAGCAGCCCGAAACCGGTTGAGGCGAAAATATACAGGATGGCCCCGAGAGACAGCGCTAGAAAAGACCCTTTGAGTGGCACACCCATGACAACAACCGAGAGCACAACCAGCGCCAGATAGGAAAGTGTGGCGAGGGCAACGTAAGGGGTCTGTTTGCCAATCAGATATTCTCCAACCGAGGCAGGGGAAGCGTATAGATTGACAATGGAGCCGATTTCCTTCTCCCGCACAACGCCTAGGGCTGTCAGCATGGTGGGGATAAGAATGAGCGCCAGCATGATGGTACCCGGTGTCATGGCGTAAATACTGCGGAATTCCTGATTATAGACAAATCGGGGTTCTATGCTGATGGGGGATGCGGGCAGCATTCCGCGTGGCAGGGATTTTCCGGCAGAAGACGCATATTGAAGCAGGGCACCCGTTGCGTAGGCCCGTATATTGGCCCCCAGAAAAGGCATGGCGCCGCTGATGCCAATACCAACGGAGGGATGGCGCCCGGCATCAAGGTCACGGCCAAAATCAGGCGGGATATCCAGGGTCATCTGCACTGTTCCCTTCTGGAGCCGCTGTGCCATGTCGGCATCGCTGGCAGCGGGGGCGGTTTCAGTAAAATAACTTGAACCCTGGAAAACTTCGATCAATTCCCGACTGTGATGGGTGTGGTCATGATCGCGGACGGTGTAACTGATTTTGTTGACATCGAAGGAAATGCTGTAAGCTGACACTAGCAGCAGAACGACCGGCCCCATAATGGCGAAGGCCAGCCGCAGGCGGTCGCGCAGGAGTTCTATGGTTTCACGGCGCGCAAATGCCCACGTGCGCGCAAGCCATGTCACCAGTTTTGAAGACGATGCAGCATGCTGTGTCACACGTGCTGCCTGAGAAGTGGACGCAGCGGTGGGCGGCTGTGGGTCTGTGCGGGCTTCTTCATCGCGTAGATAGTCAATGAAGGCCGCTTCCAGAGATGTTTCTCCGCGTTTGCGTGTCAGGTCCGCCGGCGTGCCAACGGCCAGAACGCGGCCCCGATGCATAAGGGAAATACGGTCACAACAGGCGGCTTCGTTCATGAAGTGTGTAGAAACGAAGATGGTGACATGCTTGTTGCGGGAGAGGTCAATCAGATGCCGCCAGAACATGTCCCGCGCGGCAGGGTCCACGCCTGAGGTTGGTTCATCCAGAATAAGGATATCAGGCGTGTTGATGCACGCAGCGGCCAGTTGCAGGCGTTGGCGGATGCCAAGCGGGAGATCAGCAGGGCTGGCACTGGCGAAGGGGCGGAGTTCAAAGTCATCCAGCGCCTGTTCGACCCGTGTTTCTGCCTCTGCTGCGGGAACACGGTAGAGTCTGGCTTGTAGAACCAGATTTTGCCGGACAGTCAATTCTTCATAAAGAGAGAATGACTGCGACATATAGCCAATGCGCATGCGGGCATTGATGTCATTGGCGGAGACCGGTTTGCCAAACAGTTTGGCTGTGCCGCTGGTAGCATCCAGCAGGCCGGTCAGCATTTTCATGGTTGTGGATTTGCCACAGCCATTGGAGCCCAGAAAACCGAAAATTTCTCCCCGGCCTATTCTGAAGCTGACATGATCTACCGCGACAAAGGACCCAAACTGCCGTGTGAGTCCTGTAGCCTCAATCGCGGGTTCTCCGCCAGGGTCCTGATACGGGGGAATGGAAAAACCGCTGGCCTGTGAACGTTTTTCTTCTGGCAGAAGGGAGATATAGGCTTTTTCAACCGTAGACTGTCCGGTCTGCTTGAGAATATCGGCTGTAGGGGCGCTGACCAGAACTTTCCCATCGTCCATTGCCACCAGCCAGGAAAAGCGGGCGGCTTCTTCCATGTAAGCGGTGGAAACAAGAACAGTCATGGAAGGACGAGCAGCGCGGAGTGTATCCACCAGTGTCCAGAACTGCTGGCGTGACAGGGGATCAACGCCGGTGGTGGGTTCGTCCAGAATCAGCAGATCAGGGTCATGCACCAGGGCGCAACACAGGCTGACTTTCTGCTTCATGCCGCCAGACAGTTTCCCGGCTGGTCGATCAGGGAAAGGGGCAAGCCCTGTGGCTTCCAGCAGTTGTTTGATCCGCGCTTCGCGGTAGGCTGCGTCGAGCCCGAACAGGCGGGCGAAGAAATCGATATTTTCGCGCACGGAAAGCGTTGGATAAAGATTGTGACCCAACCCCTGCGGCATGAAGGCGACCCGCGGCAGGATGCCCTCACGCTGGCGGGTGTTCCGCATATCTGCCCCAAGGGTTGTCACCATGCCGCTTTGAATGCGGCGGACCCCGGCAATCAGACCCAGAAGGGTTGATTTGCCCACCCCATCAGGGCCGACGAGCCCAATGGTAGTGCCCGCAGGGAGCGACAGGGAAACATCCTGTAATGCTTCTATTTGGCCATAGCGATGCGTGAGGGACTGTATCAGGATGTCTGCGTGATCTGCATTGGCGAGCAGGGGGGCGGACGGAGACATCAGTCCTGTTCCTGTGCGGGGGAGGGCCAGAGGGCAGACGTGCTGGTGCGTACATAGCCTTCTCCTGTCATGCCCGCTTTAAGTGCGCCGGTCAGTTTTTGGGCCGTATCTGGCATGATCCGCAATTTGACACGGTAGACCAGTTTTTCCCGTTCGGTGGCGGTTTCCACATATTTGGGCGTAAACTGTGCTTCCGGAGAAACAAAAGAGATGCGGGCCGGGATCAAGTCCTTGCCGAGAGCGTCTAGCTGAATGCGGGCTTCATCTCCCACATGCAGCTTGCCAGCGGTTTCAGACGGAAAAAAGACGGTCAGATAGGTATCAGAAGGGTCAAGCAGGGACGCAATACGCCCTCCGCCTGCCAGCACGGCCCCCTGTTCAGCAATTTTGTATTCGATCAAGCCACTGACAGGAGCTTTGACCGTCATGTCGTTCAGAATGGTTTCAAGTCGGGCTATCTGCGATGCAGCGGCCTGTGTTGCAGCCTGGGCAGAGGCTGCTGCATGTTCTGCCGCCTGTGCCGAAAGGCTGCGAGTTGTATAAGCGGTCTGGCGTTCCTGCACTTCCATATCTGATACCAGATGTTGCGCCGCCATTTGTCTGGCATGGCGCAATTCCTGACTGGCAAGAATGGCTGCTGCCTGTGCAGCTGCCTGCTCCGCTTTGGCACGACTTACGGTTTCTTGTGCCTGTGCAAAATTTGCATGGGCACCATCAAGTTGTGTTTTGAGTTCAGCATTATCTTCGTAGGCTAGGGGCTGCCCAGCTTGAACGCTGTCTCCTTCATGGAATGTGATTTCCGTGATGCGACCGGGATATTTTACGGCAACATCCAGACGGGTCATTTCCAGCCGACCGTTACTAACGACAATATTCTGCGGCAGATCATTTTTATGCGCAAAGTAATACCATACGCCCGCACCACATAATCCTCCAATCAGAGCGATACAGCCAAAAACCACGCCCACTTGTTTGGGTGTGCGGGGTGCTGCAGGGGAGGGGGCTGGCTGAGAGGGGGTGGTTGGCTGAGGGCTCATGGTCCGCTGCTTTTTGGTCTGGTGCGTTGAGAACAGAAAGGCGTTTATCTCTTTTTCATCGGAATGAACGATCGGTCATTTGTGTCTTTTTTACGCCATAATGCTTATGGCGAAAGCTGGCAATGATATGTGTTGACGCTCCCAATGGAGGGAGGATGAGAAAATACCAGTTAAAGCGCCGCTTGGGGTTTTCCAAAAAACAGATTTTCAGCGGATTTTTATATTAAATATAATATTTTCAAATAGTTATATTGAATGCGTGGCGATGAAAATATTTTTCTCACGATCAGGGAGGCAAAGTTCCAGAAAAAATGGGCTTATGACGTGTAGGGCTTGTTTGTGGTTCTTCCAAGGTCGGGATTGCAATCTAAAACGTGCTGATCGGCTGTTTGTTTTGATCGATAAAAACGATTTATTGGGTGGAGTGAGGAAAGAAAGATGTCACTCCTGCGTGAAAGAGCCATAATTTTATAAAATGCTGTCGCAAGAGTTGCATTATCCCAGTAGCAGAAGCGAACATGCTGCATTCTGGATAAGAAGAAAAGAAGGATTGTTTTCAGTGGATGGTGGCGAGCAGAGTTACTGGGTACATGACGATAACCTTGCTGTCCGCGTTGTGGCGATGCGACGGGATACCAATGCTGCAGGAGATGTCTTTGGTGGATGGGTTGCTGCGCATATGGATCTGGCCGCCAGCACAACGGCTGAAGACAGGGCCGGGCGCAAATGTGCCACGGTTGCGATAGACGGGCTTGTGTTTCATCGCCCCATGGCGGTGGGGGATGAATTGAACGTTTATACCCGTATTCTCAAGGTTGGCCGCACATCCATGACAATTGAGGTTGAGGCAATTCGCAGAATACGGCGCACCGCCATCCGGCAGAAAGTCACGCAGGGAAAATTCATTTTTGTGGCGTTGGATGATGACGGCAAACCGTGCGCTGTTGACAAATAAAGCCCTACGTTTTGGCATTTTTTATAAGTCAGAGCGCTTAGGCAACGCCGGAGAGTATCCGATACCAGGAGCCCTGCGTGCTACGGGCAGGAAAGGCAGTAAGGTCTAGTGATATAAGCGTTTTGGCTTGTAATACAGGCAGGCTGGAGGCAGCATGGGGGCATGAACAAAATCATGCATCTTCTTTCTTCGGCTCTTTTTACCGGCTTTCTATGTGCCGGGAGTGCGTATGCAGAGACGGAGGGGGGAAGTAAAGAGGTCGCTCCTTCCGCTGCGGAAAAGCGCGTTATTCAAAACAGTATTGATGCTGTACGGAACGCTCAGGAGCGCGCGGCCATAGAAAGCCAAAGTGCTGTATGGAAAATGACAACCTTCCTGTGTCAGGATGCGGCGCGGGCTGTATTAAAAAAAAGAGGCTCAGGACGACGGTTTTTCCTACAGGATGACCAACCTGAGAGTCAGGTTTTTGTTGGTCCGGACCTTCTGACCGGACGTGGGCAGTTCAGTCTGAAAAAAGACCCCATGCAGTGGGTTCCATTTACGTGGGCCTGCCATCTTAACCCAAAAACAGCTAAGGTTGTGCGGTTTGATGTGACCCCGGTAAGTAAGGCTGCTGATGTTTCAGCAAGTCAGCCGGTTTGTAAGGCAAAAGAGTTATACCTTACTGTTGATGATCAGAATGGGGCTTTTAATGGAATGTCCCATTCCGGAACGATGGTCACGTTGAAGAATGCGGGGGGCACCCCTTGTTCTGTTCCGGCTTATCCGGTGGTGGAACTTCAGGACAATGCAGGGAACCGTTTGCCGGCTGTCCGTCAGAAAGACGGCGCTACCGCTTCGGATATAAAGAACGGCCAGCCGCAAGGTAAGGCAGCCATGACGCTCCCGGAGGGAGGCGAGGTGCATACTGCCCTGCGGTGGGTCTCCGGCGATGTGTATGATGACAGCCATAATTGTATGACGGCTACGGCTCTTCAGGTGAAATGGGATAATGGACGGCAGATCGCGCGTGTTCCTGTGCAGGCTCATTTGTGCGCCCCCGCCCATAAGAATGCGGAATTCGAACAGGCACCATTGAGCTCCGCGAAGGCTGCGCCGTAGAAGGGGGAGAGGATTCTCTGGTGAGGGTTTAATCGTGTTTCTTCGGCAACTGACCTATCTGCTCGCGCTTGACCGCTTTCATCATTTTTCCCGCGCGGCGGAAGCCTGTGGGGTTTCTCAACCTGCGCTTTCGGCGGGTATTCGGCAGTTGGAAGCAGAGTTGGGTATTACCATCATCCAGAGAAACCGCCGGTTTTTTGGTCTGACAGCGGAAGGGGAGCGGGTGCTGGCGTGGGCACGCCAGACGTTGGCCGCCCTAGACGGTTTACGGCAGGAAGCTGCCCTTGCGCAGGATATGGCTGGTGGATCGCTCGTCATTGGGGTTATTCCGGCAGCGAGTCAGGTTGTGCCGGTATTGCTGGAGCGTTTTCGGGCGGTGGTGCCCGCCCTGCATGTTGAAGTAAAAATCTGTTCCAGCAGAGACATTGTTCATCTGTTGCGTGAGCACACATTGCAGCTTGGGCTGATGTATCTGGATCAGGTTCCAGCAGATAGCCCTTTTGAGACGCATACATTGTATGTGGAAGAGCACGTGCTGGCGGCGGCAAAATCCATGCCTTTACCAGCGGCCAAGACAATAAAATGGAAAGATATTTCTACAGTGCCACTCTGCCTGTTTACCACGGAAATGCGGAGCCGGCAGTTGGTGGATGCTGGATTCAGAGAAGCTGGTGTAACCCCCATCATTCTATTGGAAACCAACGCATTGGAACTGCTCCATGCGGAGTTACTGTCAGGCCGTTTAGCCAGCATTTTGCCGGTTACAGCTTTGCCTGAACGGGTAGGGCCAGAAGGTTTGCAGATACGCCATATTGGCCCTTCTGTTTCTCCAGAGGTCGGGCTGGTGAAACTGGACCATTCAAATGGGAGCGCCGTTCTGGAACGGATATGGGGTGTTGTGCACTCCCTGAAGTTGGATGACGTTTACACATTCTGATCTGGTTAAGGGAGTATTATAACTTCTGCTTATGAACTGATTACAACAAACGCTTGGACGTTTATCCATGCGTTTTGCATGGTCCGCTTTTTTCAAATGAGGAAACGCCATGCGCAGCGCCAAAGAGCAGGGAAGGCTTGGGGGACGATCCTTTTCAGCCTCCGTCCTTGGCGCCAGAACGCTGCGGTTTTCTGCCCGGATGGAGGAGCAATGGCTGCGTAAGTTGCAGTGGTTGCTGGCCCCTTCCATTGGGGATATCACATTTGCCGTTCGGTCCTCACTGGCTGCAGGGCTGTCCCTGCTGATTGCCATGTGGATGGAACTGGATAGTCCGCAATGGGCCCCTCTGACTGTCTGGGTGGTGGCGCAGTCTTCTCGCGGGGAAAGCCTTTCCAAGGCACGCTGGCGTATTGCGGGCACGGTGCTGGGTGGCGTGGTGGCTATTGGGCTGATTGCCGCGTTTCCGCAGGCACCCGGCCTGTTCTTTTGCGTCTTGGCGTTCTGGATTGGTTTTTGCTGTGGTTGGGCAACTTTTCTGGAAAGTTATCGGGCCTATGGCCTTGTCCTAACCGGTTTTACATCTGCCATTGTGGCCACAGGCGCTATTGCCCGACCTGATGATGTATTTAACGTCGCGATTGCGCGTGGAACCTACATTGTTCTTGGGGTGGTGTGTGAGGCCGTGCTGGCCATGCTGTTTTTACCCTATATACAGGAGCAGGCGAGGAAAAATCTGGATACGCGGCTTGAGGGAGCATTAACGGCGGTTACCGGGTTGGTGCAGGACCTGATGGCCGGGAAAGCCGATGCTCAGGCGCATGCGCAGGTCCTGACAACACTGGTTTCTGCAAATAGCCGTATAGAGTTTGATGCGCTGGAAATAGGAGGGCGCACGCATATTGCCGACCATGCGCGGGCGGCGCTTTCATGCATGATGGTCATGTTGGCTCGGGCGCGCAGCCTTTCCCTGCTGGGAAGGATGGAGTGCTGTGAGGCTGATGAACCCGTGCCAGGAGCGCTGATGGCTGATTATGACAGGGCGCGGGCGCATATTCTGGCGGCTGAACATCCCATAAGGGGAGATCATTTCCGCTTTCATATGTCATCACGCAGGCATGCGCTTGAATCCGTGGAAAACGGCATACGGGCCTGCGCAGGTATTCTGGGAAGCTGGTTGGTCTGGGAGGTAACGGCCTGGCCGTCTGGCGCAGGTTTTGTGTCTTTTGTGGCGCTTGTTTACGGTCTTCTGGCAACGCGTGAAAATCCGATTGTGGCGTCTGCCTCTTTCCTCAAGGGGGCGTATTGGTGTGCTGGTGTGGCGGGGGTTTATACATTGCTGGTTCTGCCAAAAGTGACAACACCGGAAATGCTGTTGATGGTACTTATGGTCCCCATGACGGTAGGGGGACTGGCAGCGCGCCATGCCGCTACGGCGGGTTATGCGTTTTCTTTTAATATGTTTTTTCCGGTGCTGCTCGGTCCTCGTAATGATGGCCGTTATGATGAACAAACCTTTTTCAACGGAGCGCTGTGCTTTCTATTAGCTGTTCTGTTTGTTGGCTGGACATATAGGATAGTTTTGCCGTTTCGGGTTGATTCTCATATGCGGCGCACAGAGCAATGGCGGCAAAAGCGCCTGAGGGCGCTGGCGGGGCCGGGAAACAGAATGACCGTTCAGCAATGGCTGGCTGAAAGTTCAGACAGTCTTGTGCGCATTCTTAGAAATGCTCAGGCTGTTCCGGCATCTCTCCGTTTGACTTACATGCAAAATCAGTTGCGCCAGGCTAGTATGGGTATGGGTTTGATCGCCATAAGGAATGCCGCTCAGGATAAGAAACTTCCTCTTGCGGTCAGACGGCCCTTGCACCTGTTCCTGCGGAAATGGGCTCAGGGAGACCCACGAACTGATTTTTGGAACCACCAGATGCAGAACTGGGTGATCCGCCAGCAACGTAATGCTAGCGGGCCATATGTTCAGGATGAGCTGGAAAAGGTGCAGGTCATGTTGAAAATAATTGCTGTTGAAGGTGCTTCACTCTGAACAAAGTTCAGAGGCGTGGGGTGGCTGAAAGCTCAGTAGAAAAGAAGCCATGACCGAATTTGAAAGCCGAAAAAGAGTAACCTTGATAGAGGCTGTCTGAATGAGGAGGAGAACAGGCAGCATTTTCCGGAAGGAAAAGGTTTGATTGCTTTTCCTAATCCTCTTTCCTGGCCGAGTTACGGACGAATGGTGGGGTTATGCTCATCACCCATGCCACAGGCTGTTGGTTCATCAACCGTCAAAAGCAGGCGTAAGCGTTCTGGCATCGGCAGATGAGAGACGGGAGGGGACCGATGAACTACTCCTTGACCGTTGGTGCGCGGCCATCTGTTTCCCTGAAGCAGGGCTATGTGCCCGGTAGGAATGTGGTGGACTTCCGTTGGAGTATTATGGGCCAATTGCGAAAGATCAGTCTGCCTTGCTGCTGTTGGTAGCCATTGTGTTCCTCGTCCGTAATAAGTGCAAAGCAGCCGGAGCGCTACGTGATCGGTATGGAATTTTCGGCAGGAATCTGTGTTGATCTGCTCCAGCCTAAACCGCACAGCATTAAGGCCACTTGCTTTCTGGTAGATGTGGACAAGCTTCAAGGCATCTTCAAGCAAAGGCTGCGCGTTACGGGGAATGTAAGGAGATAGGAGGGAATGCAGGCTTTCTGGCGTGCCTTTGGCCAGTAGAAGCTGTGGTCCTTCCTCAATCATAACGTTAATGGCCCCTTCAAGTGATTCTGGAAGGGTGCGTGCAATAATCGATATGGGTTCATTGCCTGAGTGCGTGTCATCCAGAGCGTTTTGCAGCAGCGACAGTCTGGTTGGGCAAAGGAGAGAAGGCATGGAGAACCCTGAAATGTAATGTTATAAAGTTACATTATTGTGAGGTGAACGCGAGAAATGCAAGAGAGGAAGCTTAAGCCGCGATAGGAAGTGTTTTTGAAGGAGAAGAGAAAAGGGATAGAGTGAAAAAAAGTGAGCCGGAAAGAAGGGAAATTCTGATGCAAAAAGCCATATGGTCGTGGCACGCGGCGGTAGCGGGAAGTGTTCTATCTGTCATGGTTATGGCAATGGACGCCAAAGCGCAGGATCAGGTACCGCCGCCTCAGTCATCCCTCCATATTCCTTTGGCTCCTGCTGTCAGCGTGCAGGAACAGAAGACGTTTTACCGTTGTAAGGGGGCGCGTGACTTACGGCAGAAGCTGCCGAAAGGTGATTTTTTGGTAACATACCTCAATGCAGGTGCAACCAGTCTGGCGGTGCTGCCGGTTGAAGGTCAGACACTCGTTTTCACCAATGTTATTTCGGGCTCTGGAGCCAAATACGTTGCCGATCGGTTTGTGTGGTGGAGCAAAGGCACGGAGGCTTTTTTCTCTGAAGACCGAAAGGACGTAACGGCACAACTTCTCTGTAAAGAAGTGGCACCTCCCCATACTGGAACAGATGAACCTGTTCGATAAGTGGAGACTTCCTGTATAAAAAAGGAGGAAGAGCAGGGATGCTTCTGGAAAAAAGCGGTCGCACATTTTTGCAGGACCGCCAGCTTGGAAGTTCTTTGTCGGCTATTGCCGGGGCCATAAATGCCTTTGGTTTTCTGAGTGCTGGATATTATTGCGCCAATATGACCGGCAACGTGTCTGCTTTGGCGGCTAATTTTGTAAATGGAGACATCAAGGTTGCCTTCGTTTCGGGGGCTTTGGTGGTGTGTTTCCTGTTTGGAGCCATGCTTTCCGCCGTCATGGTAAACGTGGGCCATCGGCGTGGAGCTGCTGGCGTTTATGCTTATAGTATTCTGATAGAGGCGATTATTCTGGCAGCGCTGGCGCTGGCTAAAATGTTTTATGGGGTACCGTCAGGCCAGAGCATTGTATCACCTGCCATCCTGAGTTTCTTGATGGGGATGCAAAATGCGACCGTGACCCGTGTTTCTGGAGCTGTGGTGCGAACTACCCATGTAACAGGTATGCTCACAGACTTGGGGATAGAACTGGCAAACTGGCTGGAAACATTTGCGAAAAGTGAAGAGGCGGAAAAGCATGTCAGAATGCTCCAGCGTCTAAGACTTCACAGCCTGATTATTGCCTGTTTTATTTTTGGAAGTGGTATTGGCGCCTTAGGGTATTTGCACTGGCAGAAAGGCTTTTTGCTCACCATAGCCTGTATACTTGGATGTCTTGCGCTGCCCGGTATTTTTGTGACGTCTACCGCAGAGAAACCGAATGACTCCTAACCTAAACAGGAAGCCATTTTTCCAGATTTTGAAAGCGTATGATTGAGCTGAGATGATTTGAAGCTAATGACGATAAGCCAACATATTTTTATCTGCCTTCATGTGTAGACGTTTGCCTTTACCTCGACTGAGAGTGGGAGGGTGACTATTTTTTGAGAGAGGGCAAAACATCTAACGATGTTGTTTTGCCCTCTCTGTTTTTATTTTACAAAGCCGACTATTTTTTCAGCTTCGGAGACAATAGGTTCCGCAATGGCTTGGGCGCGTGATGCCCCTGAGCGCAGGACAGAGAGCAGATGGTCTTCATTTTGCATCAGGCGTTTGGTTTCCTGTGCGATGGGTGCAATAGCATTCACCACAACGTCTGTTAGAGCCTGCTTGAAGGGGCCAAAACCTTCGCCTGCATGTTTTGCCAGAACGTCCGTAATGCTGATGTCCGAAAGGGCAGCATAGATTGTGACCAGATTTTTGGCTTCCGGCCGGTTTTCAAGCTGTGCGGGATCTTCAGGCAGAACGTCCGCATCGGTTTTTGCGCGGCGGATCTTGAGTGCGATGGCATCTGCGTCATCCGTCATCTCAATCCGACTCTGGGCGGAAGGATCTGATTTGGACATTTTCTTGGTTCCATCCCGCAGGCTCATGACGCGTGCCGCAGCAGGAGGAATAAGGGCTTCTACTTCCGGGAAGAAGGAAACTCCGTAATCATGGTTGAATTTCTGAGCGATATCGTTGGTCAGTTCCAGATGCTGTTTCTGATCTTCACCAACAGGCACGCGGGTTGCCTTGTAAGCCAGAATGTCGGCAGCCATCAGACTGGGATAAACGTATAGACCGGCGGAATGATTTTCCCGGTCCTTGCCTGCTTTATCCTTGAACTGTGTCATGCGGTTGAGCCAGCCCAGGCGGGTGACACAGTTGAAAATCCACGCCAGCCGCGCATGAGCGGGCACAGCGGATTGATTGAACAGGATGTGTTTTTCCGCATCAATGCCGGACGCTAGAAGAATGGCGGCCTGCGTAAGGGTTTGGTGCCGCAGTTTTTCCGGTTCCTGCCACACAGTAATAGCGTGCATATCTACCAGACAGAACACGCACTCATGGTCGGCCTGTAGGTTAACCCAGTTCTGGATAGCGCCCAGATAGTTACCAAGCTGCGGAATGCCGGACGGCTGAATGCCAGAAAAGATGCGTTGCATATGCTTTACCACTGTGATCGTGAGCCAGGAGAAATTAGGGGATAGGAGAGAGCTTGTTCAGATTTTCCCGTTCTTCCGCCACCATTCCCGCAGATTTTCGGACCGCGCGCGCTGCCGCGATATCCTCTTTGGTCATGACGGGGGCAGGCTGCGTTGAGCCGCGGGCAGAAAGCCAGGAGAGGATCTGCGCAACCTCATCATCTTTAAGGTAACGGAAGGGGGGCATTTCTGCTTCATAAGGCATGCCATTGGCCATGATTGGTCCGCTAACACCATTCATGAGCACATCAGCAAGATATTTACGGCCTTCTGCCGTACTGGCAATGCGGTCTAAGCGTCCGACCAGCGGCGGAACGGATCCGGGCATGCCGTCACCGCTATGATGGCAAATACCGCAGTTGCTGCCGTAAAGATTTTTCGGGCTTTTGGGCGAACAGCCGCCAAGAAGAAGGGAAAGAGCACCAATCGCCAGAAAGGCGGACCGCGTGCTATGAAAAGACATCATGGTCTGAAACCTGTCCTACCGGTTCTGCGCACGACAGAACCGGTTCAGGCCGTTTCCGGATTAATGAGCGTGATCAACGCCCAGCAACTGGATACGGAAAATAAGCGGGCTGTCTGCCGGGATAATCCCCATGGCCTTGTGGCCATACCCGAGTTCGGGCGGTACGTAGAGCATCCAGGTGTCCCCCACATGCATCATGGGAAGGGCTTCCATCCAGCCTTTCACCAGCCCCTGCAAGGGCATCTGCATGTAAGCGCCATCGCCATGCTGTTCGGAACTGTCAAAAATGGACCCGTCTGGCAGGCGGCCTTCATAGATCAGCATCATCACGTCTCCCGGGCGCGGCTGTTCGCCGTCCTTGGGGCCGGATTTCAACACCTTGTAGGCCAAGCCGTCCTTCAGCACGGTCACACCGGGCTGAGAGCGGAGTTTGTCCATCTGCTGGGCTGGGGTCAGTTCAGGTTCCGCTTCCTTATGTGAACCGCACGCAGCAAGAGAGACGGCCATGCCGGCCGCAAGCAGGTAAGGAGTAAGTTTGAAACGACTGGTCATGACCCTCTCGACAATCTGAAAAGAATGGCGGTGACGTCGCGCCCTTAAAGCGCGCCGCCCTTACGTCCGATCTGAGCACCCAACCGCAGACGTAGCGCGTTCAGTTTGATGAAGCCCTGTGCGTCTGCCTGGTTGTAGGCACCTTCGTCATCTTCAAACGTGACAACGCGGGTATCATACAGGCTGTTCGGGCTTTCACGCCCTACGCAGATAACATTGCCCTTATACAGTTTCAGGCGGACACGGCCGGATACGGAATGCTGGGAGGCATCAATCAGAGCCTGCAGCATGCGGCGTTCCGGGGAGAACCACAGCCCGTTGTAAAGAATGGCAGCATAACGCGGCATCAGGCTGTCCTTGAGGTGCATGGCCTCGCGGTCCAGAGTGATGGATTCAATGCTGCGGTGGGCCGTCAGCAGGATGGTGCCGCCGGGGGTTTCATAAATCCCGCGGGACTTCATGCCCACAAAGCGGTTTTCCACCAGATCAAGGCGGCCAATGCCATTGGCTTTGCCCAGTTCGTTCAGCTTTGTCAGCAGCGTGGCTGGAGACATGGCTTCACCATTGATGGCAACCGGATCACCGCTGACGAAATCAATTGTGATTTCCGTAGCTTTGTCGGGCGCTGCTTCTGGAGAGATGGTGCGCTGGAACACAATTTCTTCTGGTCCAACTGCCGGATCTTCCAGCAGTTTTCCTTCAGAAGAAGAGTGCAGCAGATTGGCATCCACCGAGAACGGCGCTTCTCCACGCTTGTCCTTAGCTATGGGGATCTGGTTTTCTTCGGCAAAAGACAGCAGCCGGGTGCGGGAGGTCAGATCCCACTCACGCCACGGAGCGATTACCGTGATGTCGGGCTGCAGGGCGTAATAGGCCAGTTCAAAACGAACCTGATCGTTCCCTTTGCCTGTGGCACCGTGGGCGACAGCATCTGCACCGACCTGACGGGCGATTTCAATCTGGCGCTGGGCGATCAGAGGGCGGGCAATGGAGGTGCCCAGCAGATACTGGCCTTCATACAGGGTGTTGGCCCGGAACATCGGGAACACGAAATCCTTTACGAAGGTCTCACGCAGATCTTCGACAAAGATTTCCTTCACACCGAACATTTCGGCTTTTTTGCGAGCCGGTTCCAGTTCTTCTCCCTGACCCAGATCAGCGGTGAAGGTGACAACTTCACAACCATAGGTCTTCTGCAGCCAGCGCAGGATGACAGATGTGTCCAGCCCGCCTGAATAGGCCAGCACAACTTTTTTGACATCTTTTCTGGCGGCAGGTGCGCCCATGGGAGTGATCTCCTGAGTAAGTAAGACAAGAATGTTTCGCCCTGCTTCCTAGCATCAGCAGGGCAGGGGAACCAGAGGCCAAGCTCGTATCTGGGTAAGAAGAAGCAGAAAAATCAGCCCTGCGCTGCGCGCACGCGTTCGCTTTCAGTTTTCAACTGCCCACAGGCCGCCAGAATATCGCGCCCCCGAGGGGTGCGAATAGGAGACGCAAATCCGGCATCCATGATGATATCCGCAAACTTGTTCTGCTGTTCCCGCGTGGAGGGGCGGTAGTCACTGCCTGGCCAGGGATTGAACGGGATCAGGTTCACTTTAGCGGGAATACCTGAAATCAGCCGTACCAGTTCACGTGCATCGGCTTCACTGTCATTCACGCCACGCAGCATGATGTATTCAAATGTGATGCGGCGCGCATTGCTGGCTGCCGGATAGCGGCGGCAGGCGGCGAGAACCTCTTCAATCGGATATTTACGGTTGAGCGGTACAATCTGGTCTCGCAGGTCATTCCTGACGGCATGCAGGGAGACGGCCAGATTGATTCCCAGTTCGTCCCCGCAGCGATCCATCAGGGGCACAACGCCGGATGTGGAAAGGGTAATGCGGCGGCGTGACAGGCCAATGCCCTCTCCATCCATGATGATTTTCATGGCTTTGGCGATGTTCTCGTAATTATAGAGCGGCTCTCCCATGCCCATAAGAACAATGGTGGAAAGCAGGCGCGGCGTCTCGCCTTTGGGGCTGGGCCATTCACTGTAGGAATCCCGCGCAGCCATGAACTGCCCCACAATTTCCGCAGCGCCCAGGTTACGAACCAGTTTCTGGGTGCCAGTATGGCAGAACGTGCAGGAGAGGGTGCACCCTACCTGCGAGGAGATGCAGACAGCACCACGATCTTCCCTACGGTCAGGAATGTAAACAGTTTCCGCTTCCTGCCCATCCCGAAAGCGGAAGAGGAATTTTCGTGTTTCATCGGTGGACGTCTGGACCATGGCCGCGTCTGGCCGACCAATAATGAACTGCTCCGCCAGCTTTTGCTGCAAAGGCTTGGCGATGCTGCTCATCCGGGAAAAATCTGTCACTCCCTGATGATAGATCCAGTGCCAGAGCTGCTTGGTCCGGAACGGTTTTTCCCCGATTTCCAGAAGAATTTCTGTAATTTCGTCGCGGGAGAGGCCAACGAGGTCTCGGCGTCCGTCTGCCAGTCTGGCTTCTGGGGGGCTGAATAACGCAGCCTTGGCCAGAATGCGTGCCCGTTCCTCCGCATTCAGAGAAGCCGCGGCTTCGGCATCATGAGTTTTGGGGTGAGAACCTGAAGAAACGAGAGACATACATAACGCCGTAATGGGAGGGGGATGATGAACTTATAACAGAAAAAGGCCCGGCGGGCACCGGACCTTCTCCATATTATAGACTGTTTTTAACGGAAACAGCAAAGGCTTGCTGCTTTCTTATGGCAAAGGCCGGTCAGTTCTGCCCGCTGTTTGCTGCGTGAGGTTGGTC
Source organism: Acetobacter tropicalis (assembly GCF_030644465.1). NCBI lineage: Bacteria > Pseudomonadati > Pseudomonadota > Alphaproteobacteria > Acetobacterales > Acetobacteraceae > Acetobacter > Acetobacter tropicalis. The sequence goes on from NZ_JAUYUW010000001.1 coordinate 3,359,761, forward strand.
CTGCAGATCAGCGCGCAGCCAGGAAGCTACATGCGTTTTGGCAGGATCGATTTCATCCATGATCAGGCTGATGGTCTGCGCGGAGTACGCATCCGGCTTGCTATCCGGAGAAATTGGAAAAGTCGGGCGCGGAATATCAAAAGTCAGCGCAGGCTCTGGTGCGTCTCCTTCCGAACTGGCAGGCGCAAGGCTGTCTGACTGAATGTTGGCAACTACGGACAGTCTGTCGGCGTCCGGATGCTGGCCGAAGAAGAGATAAGCGTAGGAGGCCGCTGCCGAAAGCACATCTCGCATAGCGATCCGATACCGGTTGGTGCCATCAGATGGGAGCGCCCGCGCGTGCAGGGTGGCCGGGTCTGCCGTGATAACGAGGGTTTCTGCCTCAGGCTCATCCTGCAAGATTAAACCATCCTGCTCATAATCGCGCAGAAGGGGACTGCTTGTGGCCAGAATGCTGTCATTGTGCGCAACTGCTGCGTGATAGGGAACGGGCGCAGCCTGAACAACATCAGTGATGCCGAACAGGCTGGTTGTGACACCGAGCATCATGATGAATTTACGCATAAATAAAACAGATCCTTTTTTGCTGAGAAAGCTAAGCTCTCATAAAATTGTGGCAAAAAAGGAGAAGAATAGCCATGCAGAAAGAGCATGAGACGATATAAAATCGGTTTTATGTAAAATGAAATTTAAGATTTACGTGCGGCGATCAGAAACTCTTTATTTCCTTCCGGGCCAGTAATCGGACTGGGTTCTATTCCCATTACTGTCCAGCCGGGCAGATTGCTCCACCATTCCTGAATGGTGGCACAGACGCTTTCATGCACAGCAGGGTCGCGCACGACACCTTTTGCACCAATCTGGTCTCGCCCCGCTTCAAACTGCGGTTTGATCAACGCAACGGCCCATGCACCCTCTGCAGCAAGAGATAGCGCGGCGGGAAGCACCGTGCGGAGGCCGATAAAACTGGCATCGCACACAACAACAGATGGCGCGATGGGAATAATGGTGCTGTCCAGATACCGTGCGTTACATTTTTCGAGCACAGTTACGCGCGGATCTGAGCGGAGTTTCCAGGCAATCTGCCCATGTCCCACATCCACAGCGTAAACAGATTTTGCACCGTTCGTCAGCAGAACGTCCGTAAACCCGCCGGTTGACGCGCCAACATCAAGGCAGACGCAATCTTGCGGAGAAAGCCTGAAATGGTCCAAAGCATGCGCCAGCTTGCAGCCCCCGCGTGAGACCCAGGGGTGTTGTTGCCCGCGGACCTCAAGAGGTGCTTCTTCCTGTAGCTGGTCTCCGGCTTTGGCGACCCGCTTCTCACCAGTGAACACAAGCCCGGCCATAATAAGGGCCTGAGCTTTTGTTCTGCTTTCAACCAGCCCTCGGTCAACAAGCATCTGGTCAACGCGACGGCGTGCCATCTGTTTAGGCCGTTTGCTCCGTCAGAGAGACGCCCAATGCGCTGAGAGCGGTTTTTGTGATGTGTGGCGCTGTAAGTCCAGCCTGCTCGTATTGAGCGTCCTGCGAGTTATGGTCGATGAAGATGTCGGGCAGGGTGAGGGGACGGAAGCGGACGTTATCGAGCAGACCGGTGCGGGCCAGATGATGGCCGACCTGCGTGCCGAATCCGCCAATCGAACCTTCTTCCAGCGTGATCAGCACGGCATGGTTGCGGGCCAGGTTTTCCACCAGTTCCACATCAATCGGCTTGGCAAAGCGCGCATCGGCCACCGTGGGCGGCAGGCCATGGGCGGCCAGCATGTCCGCAGCCTTCAGGGCTTCAGCCAGACGCGGGCCCAGCGAGAGAATGGCAATGCCGCCTTTCTCGCCGCCGGCCTGACGGCCCATCTCCCGGATGATGCGGCCCTTGCCGATCTCCAGAACCTGCCCTTCGGCGGGTAGATCAAGGCCCAGACCGCCGCCACGCGGGTAGCGCAGACCAATCGGGCCTTCATCAAACGCGGTGGCGGTGGCCGTCATGTGCAGCAGTTCCACCTCATCCGAGGGGGCCATCAGCGTCATGCCCGGCAGGCAGCCCAGATAGGCGAGGTCAAACGCGCCAGCATGGGTGGCGCCATCCGCCCCCACCAGACCGGCACGGTCAATGGCGAAGCGCACAGGCAGCTTCTGCAGCACCACGTCATGCATCACCTGATCATAGGCGCGCTGCAGGAAGGTGGAGTAGATGGCGCAGAACGGCCGCAGCCCTTCCGTGGCCATGCCGGCGGCAAAGGTCACGGCATGCTGTTCGGCAATGCCTACGTCAAAAAAGCGGTCAGGGTAGGATTTGGCGAATGCATCCAGCCCCGTGCCAGACGGCATGGCGGCGGTGACAGCGGTGATCCGGTCATCCGTGGCGGCGCGGCGCACCAGTTCACGGGCGAAGACGGAGGTGTAGGAGGGCGGGCCGGACGGGCCTTTTTTCTGCTCGCCGGTGACCACGTTGAACTTGGCCACGGCGTGATACTTGTCTCCCGCTTTTTCAGCCGGGCGGTAGCCGTGGCCTTTTTCGGTGATGACATGCAGCAGGATGGGGCCGTTATCCGTATCGCGCAGGTTGCGCAGGATGGCCACCAGTTGCGGCAGATCATGCCCGTCTACGGGGCCGACGTAATAGAAGCCCAGTTCCTCGAACAGGGTGCCGCCGGTGATCATGCCGCGGGCATATTCATCGGCCTTGCGGGCCGTGCGTTCCACCGGGGCGGGCAGCTTCTTCACCACTTTTCCGGCCAGTTCGCGCAGGCCCATGAACTTGCGCGAGGACATCAGGCGGGAGAGGTAGTTGGACATCGCGCCCACAGGCGGGGCGATGGACATCTCGTTATCGTTGAGGATGACGATCAGCCGTTCCGCACCGGGGCCCGCTACGGCGGCGTTGTTCATGGCCTCGTAGGCCATGCCGGCGGAGATGGAACCATCGCCGATCACGGCGATCACGCTGCGTTCACGGTAGGACGGGTCTTCCTCGGCGCGCAGGTGATGGGCCACGGCCATACCCAGCCCGGCGGAGATGGACGTGGAGGAGTGGGCCGCGCCAAACGGGTCGTAGGTGCTTTCAGACCGGCGGGTGAAGCCGGAGAGGCCACCGGGCTGGCGCAGGGTGCGGATGCGGTCACGCCGGCCGGTGAGGATCTTGTGCGGGTAGGCCTGATGGCCCACATCCCAGATCACCTTGTCCTCAGGCGTGTCGAACACGGCATGCAGGGCCACGGTCAGTTCCACAACTCCCAGAGACGCCCCCAGATGCCCGCCGGTGGTGGAGACGGCATCAATCGTCTCGGCCCGCAGTTCATCAGCAACCTGCTTGAGCTGCTCAACCGAGAAGTTCCGCATGTCAGACGGATACGTCACACGGTCCAGCGCAGGAAAACGGCCCAGCGTCGGGATGGTCGCACCGCCAGTGGCAGTGGTGGGGGGTGTCTGATCTGCCATCGGCTTAGTTCCTGCGTTCAATCACGTAATAGGCCAGCGCCTTCAGGCGGTCGGCTTTTGCTCCAAACGGAGCAAGATCTTCAATGGCCAGCTTGGTCAGCCGTTCGGCTTCCGCGCGGGCACCATCAATGCCCAGAAGGGCAACAAATGTGGATTTGCCTGAGGCTTCATCTTTCCCGGCGGTCTTGCCCAGTTCTTCAGCCGTTGCTGTAGCGTCCAGAACATCATCCGCAATCTGGAAGGCAGCACCAATGTTGGTGCCGTAGGACCGCAGGCGACGCTGAAGATCAGCATCAGCCTGACCCAGAATGGCTCCAGATTCAGCGGAATAGCGGATAAGGCAGCCGGTTTTCAGGGCGTGCAGATGGCGTACTTCGTCCAGTGGCAGGGCGCGTCCTTCGCCCTCCATGTCAATCATCTGGCCACCGACCATGCCAGATGCGCCTGATGCAGCCGCGAAGGCAGCAATCAGGGCGATGCGGACGTTGGCACTTTCATGCGTCTGTGCATCGGCCAGAATTTCGAAGGCTTTGGTTTGAAGGGCGTCTCCTGCCAGAATGGCGGTGGCTTCATCAAACTTGCGATGGGTGGAGGGCTGGCCGCGGCGCAGATCATCATCGTCCATAGCGGGCAGGTCATCATGCACCAGGGAATAGGCATGCAGCATTTCGACTGATGCGCCTACGCGGGCAGACTGCGCTTCGGGCACGCCAAACAGGCTGGCGGTTTCAACAGCCAGATAGCCCCGCAGGCGCTTGCCACCGCCAAGGGTTGCATACCGCATGGCTTCAATCAGACGGGCATCGCCCCCGGTGGTGGGGGGGAGAAGCGCATCAATGGCGCTTTCCACCAGCTTGGCACGGGCAGACATGTCCTTGCGCAGCAGATCGGCATTGGCAGAAGGCTGCGTCTGGGAAGGGGAGATGGTTGTCGGGTCAGTCATCGACATCTCAATCCAAAGGTTTCATGTCCAGAGCCCCGTTGGCTTTCTGGACGATCGCCTGAACGCGGGCCTCGGCCTCGCTCAGCTTGGTTTCACAATGCTGGCGTAAAGCTGCCCCGCGCTCATAGGACGCAATGGCCTCTTCCAGCTTCATTTGTCCGCCTTCAAGGCCGCGCACGATCTTCTCCAGTTCGGAGAGCGCTTCCTCAAAGGACAAAGCCTCGATGTTATCCGCCATGGCGCAGGTCTTCCTATCCGTCATGAGGCGCAGGCATTACTCCGATAAGTGGTGGTCTGCCAAGTCTTGCTTGGGCAGATCGCCCCAGAAAACATATCGCCCTTACGCCTGAGGTATGTCTGTCCGACGTCTGATTGTGAAGGAAAGGGTGCCATTTTCATCCGTGAAGGCGACCAAAGCGTGGCCTGTTTCACGGCAAAAGACCTGAAAATCCACAATGGAGGCGCGATCCGTGGTCAAAACGCGCAATTTTTCGCCACTTTCCATGGAACGGAGACGTTTGTTGGCTTTTAGAACCGGAATAGGGCAACTCAGGCCCCGCGCATCGAGAAGAGCCTCATTCATGACACATAGCCTTGTATAGAGAGACAGAGATGTGTGATTGCATATTTTCCTGAATTATCACATGCCGCATGGTGTTTGAGTACTGCCGGAATAAAGACGTTAGGTTCTGTATGTCAGATTATCGCCTTGGAATCGATCTTGGAGGAACCAAGATCGAGATTGCTGCCCTCGACCCCGATGGGAAAATTCTTCTCCGTCGCAGGGAGGCGAACCCCGGTTCTTATGAACAGCTTCTGGCAAAAATTCGGCAGATGGTGGAAGCCGCTAAGGCGGAGACCAGTCCGGCTGCTACGGTGGGGATTGGTATCCCGGGCGCGATTGACGCCAGAACCCGGTGTGTCAAGAACGCCAATGCGACATGGCTGAATGGTCGTCCTTTTGGGGATGATCTGGAACTGGCGCTTGGTTGCCCTGTGCGTGTGGAGAATGATGCCAACTGCTTTGCCCTCTCTGAGGCCATTGATGGGGCGGCAGCAGGGCGCAAGGTGGTGTTCGGCGTTATTCTGGGGTCAGGCGTAGGCGGTGGTATCATTGTTAACGGTCACCCGCTGACAGGCCTGCACCATATTGCGGGCGAATGGGGGCATATTCCGTTGCCGTGGGTGCGGGAAGAAGAGTTTCCGATGCCTTCCTGCTTTTGTGGGAACAGTGGCTGTCTGGAGCGTTTCCTGTGTGGTTCCGCGCTGGCTGAGTCGTGGAAAGGTAAGGGAGAACGCAGTACTCAGGGGATTGAAGAGGCTGCCGCCGCTGGCGATGAGGCTGCCATCCGGGCGCTGGACCTGTATGTGGACCGTCTGGGGCGTGCCTGTGCGCTGGTGATCAACCTGATTGATCCAGATGCGATTGTGCTGGGAGGGGGCGTTTCTAACCTTCAGACGATTTATGAGCGTGTGCCCGACATCATGAAGAAATATGCCATTACGCCTACGTGTGACACCCAGTTGCTGAAAAACCACCATGGGGACAGTTCCGGCGTGCGTGGGGCTGCGTGGCTTTGGGGAGAATAGGGCTTTTCGTTCAGGCCATGAACTATGGTGGGATGGTTGAAGCTTGTCTGATCTGAACTGTCTGAGTACAGTTTTTCACGAGAGCCTGAGATAGAAAAGAGCGCCCTTTTGTTGGAAAGGGCGCTCTTTTTGTATCAGAACGGAGCGTCAATATCGACGACGTCGATCAGTTTGTGGTTAACAAATTCCTTGATGCCCAGACCAATCAGTTCGCGGCCATAACCGGAGCGGGCAACCCCGCCGAACGGCAGATCCGCTTTCACCATGGTTGGGTGGTTCACATACACCATGCCGGTGTAGATCTGTTCTGCCACCTTCACACCGCGTTTTGTGTCCTTTGTGAAGACGGAGCCACCAAGGCCGAACGGAGAATCGTTGGCAATGCGGATGGCGTCAGCTTCGTCCTTGGCGCGATAAAGCTGGGTGACGGGACCAAAGAACTCCCAATGGCGGGCTTCATTGTTCTCGTGCAGGTTGGTCATCAGCAGCGGCTGGAAGAAGGCTCCTTTTTCCGGAACTGGCGCGCCAATCACTTCAACAATGGCACCGTGCTTCTTGGCTTCTTCAACCTGAGCTTTCAGATCGTCAGCAGCTTTCTGTGAAGACAGGGGCGCAAGCGTGGTGGACGGATCCATCGGATCACCCGCCTTCAGTTTTGCGACTTCCGCTTTGTAGATTTCCAGGAACTGGTCATAAACAGCGTCAGCAACAATCAGGCGCTTGGAAGAAACACAGACCTGCCCGGCATTCCAATGACGACCAAAAGCGGCCCATTTGGCTGCCTTTTCAACGTCAGCATCTTCCAGAACAATAAAGGCGTCCGCACCACCAAGTTCCATGGTGGCCTTCTTCAGCGCTTTACCAGCAATGCTGGCAACAATGGCCCCAGCACCCTCAGAGCCGGTAAGGGCGACCCCACAAACGCGCGGGTCTTTCAGAATGACTTCGGTGTGGTGACGTGCTGCGTAGAGATTGCGGAAGGCACCTTTTGGCAGGCCTGCTTCAATCATCAGAGCATCAAAGATGGCAGCGCACTGCGGCACGTTGGAGGCGTGCTTCAGCAGCACCGTGTTCCCGGCGGAAAGCTGCGGCGCGATGATGCGTGCGATCTGGTAGTAGGGGAAGTTCCATGGCTCAATGGCGAAGACGATCCCCTGAGGCTGATGCACCAGAACGGCTTCCCCCTCCTTGGGGTCAGCAACCGGGAGCTTTTCAGGCTTCAGCAGGTTTTCTGCATTTGTAGCATAATATTCGAAAATTTCAGCCGAAAGAATGGTTTCCAGCTTCGCCTCTTCATAAAGCTTACCCATTTCGAGAGTGAGAAGCTTGGCGTATTTATCGATATCACGACGCAGAATGGTTGCGGCTGCTGTCATAACCTTGGCACGGTCGGCAAAGGACACGTTGCGCCAGGACTTGAAGGCCTCATAAGCATCATTCAGAGCGGTCTGAATTTCCTGATCCGTTGCATCCGGAAAAGTCTTGAGTGTTTCACCAGTATAAGGGTTGGTCGTCGCGTAAGCCATAATTCCGTAAATTCCGGGTTAAGGGTTTAACGATAAAGAAGAGGGGGAGGGATAGTATAGTGTCAAGTCCCTTCAGGTCTAGGGCGTGACACACAAAGAGACAAATTGGGGAAGATGTGAAAAACAGCGCCGCTATTGTCCTGCCAGCTATTCAATTGCGCTATAATTTCATACCTTTTTCGTCTGCATTGGGCCTCGGTGTCATTCTAAACATACAACCATGATCATGGTTGCTGGAGAGTAAGACCAATAGTGTAACCCATTGTTGCTGGGTCACAAAATGGAGCCTGATGCGTCAGTCTGAAATGCTTGCTCCATGAGAAGGTCAATATGGGGCGTGGGGCGGTTGGCATGTCGCCAATACGGAATGAAAGATCATTTTGGTCACGTGGAGGTTCTCTCAACGCAACGAGAGTGTGTCAAGAGTGGTTTGTTCGGTAATAAAATTTCGCCCGGCAGTGTGGAGGCCGGGTTAATAAAAATACAGAAACTCTTTTGTGTAGCCTTATACGAAGTCCCATTTTATTTCTGCATACATGCACACAGGAGAAATATTCATCTTGTTGAAGATGGGTGTGGATTTCAACTAAAAAATAAACGCATACAGGCTAAAATATTCATATGATAATTCTGAATTTAGAAATAAAATGGAATATTTACTATGTACCTTCTAAAATTTTTTTATTTTTATTTTGATTATAAATAGAATCTATCGGAAATGTAATAAAGTGAACGGATGCGTGCCTTGCACTCTAAAATTGAGAACGCGAAAGTGCAATTTTTATTGTTGCCGTTTTTCACGTGTTCGAGAGAATACAAGTCTATTGCAAAATCGAACCGAATAAGTCGGATTGGGATTGGAGGCAAACCAGCTCACGGGTTGGGGTGTGCAAGTTAGCAACGGTTATCACGAAAAGTTGTTAATTGTTACCGAGACGCTTTCCTTTCTGCGGCTTTTCCCTCAAGCAGCCACCAAAACGGTTTCTTACCAAGGGCAGCACACTATGGCTTCTATGAAAACACACCACGGTCGGTTCGTCGCTGCCATTCTGAGCAGTACTTTTATGCTCTGTGAGTATGGCTATGCGGCTCCCGCTCTTCATTCGGCGCCAAAGGGGCATACAACGGCTGCGCACCCTAAGGCAGGGCAGGCGCGGGCTGCACATTCTCCCCGCCGGGCATCGGGTCCGATAAAGAGTCAGGTTGGCGAAGAGGTCGATGTGGCTGTCAACCGTGCTGGTGGCGGTGGCATGATGCGGCGTGAAACGGCCCCACGTGCGGTCCAGACCGTGACCAAGCGCTTCATTGCCATGCAAAGCCCGACCAACACGGCGCTGGACCTTGTGAAGAACCTGCCGAGTGTGAGTGTCTCCACAAATGATTCATCCGGCATCTTGGGTGGTGCCATTAATATCCGCAGTCTGACCGATTCAGACATGGGCATTCTTCTGAATGGTGTGCCTGTGGCAACGGCGTATTATCTGAACCAGAATGTGGATTCAGAAAATCTGGACCATGTCAGCATTACTCCCGGATCTGCTGAAATCAATCTGCCCGTGACCTCTGCCGCTGCGGGTGTCATGGACGCCGGAACCATTACGCCGGACCACAAATTTGGCGGCATGATGGATTTCTCCTATGGCACCAATAATATGTCCCGCGAGTTTTTGCGCGTGAACAGTGGTGACATTGGAAAGAGTGGCGTGCGAGGCTATTTCTCTTTCTCGCATGAACATGCGCGGAACTGGATTGGGCCAGGTACGAACCAGAGACGCCATCTGGATTTTGGTGCCCGCAAAGATTTCGATAACGGGTCCTTTATTGATCTGTTCGCCAGTTGGAATCACCAGTTCACATCCATGCCGCTGTATCCGACATCACAGCAGTTCTTTGACAAGAAGAACGGACGTGGGACGTTTTCCTACTCTTCCGAATACAACCCGGCTAATCCGTCCCGCTATGTTGGGCTGGTGGGGAATATGTGGGATCAGTTCTTTATCACGGCTCCCGTGCATGTTGTCTTGCCCAAGAAGTTTACGTTCGATTTCAAGCCCTATTATGTCTATAATGGTGGTTATTCTTACAACGGTTCTCTCTTCAATGCGGAAAGAACGTCTGTAACGGCTGGGCCCGATGGTGCGGCGCTCAGTGGAAGTGTGCCGACAACATCAAACTACAGTGTTTATCGTCCCCATGCCGGTGCCGTGGCCGAGTTGAGCTACAAGATTGACCGACACAACACGTTCTCTCTGGGCTACTGGTTTGATTATCAGGATAATCAGGTCAACAACCTGTATTCAATTGCCACAGAAAACGGGAACAAGAATTTTCCTTATGCTGCAGGTACGGGGCTGTATCAGAACGGTTCCCGCTACATGCCGTATCAGGGAGATTCAGGCTGGTATAACCATTCTCTCTTTGTGCGTGATGTGGCCCGTTATCTGGATAACCGGCTGGAAGTGAACGCCGGGTTCAAGGTTTCCATGATCAACCGGTGGAGCCAGAACCACGCCAGTGCAGCCCCGCGCACAGCAGAAAATACAGTTGTGCCGCTGCCGCAGTTGGGGATTGGCTACAAAATTGATGATCACAACCAGATCTATATCAATGCGGAAGGGGATTACCGCATGCCGGATCCGGGCTCTCTGTCCTCCGTGTTTGATGCGCAGACAGGCAGTTATGTAGGCAACCCCTACAACGCGAAGCCGCAGTATCTGATCAAGGAAGAACTCGGCTGGCGGTTTAACAATAAATACCTGATGGCTGATCTGAGCTTCTTCAACTACTCCATTACAAACCGTCTGGTTGCAACCAGCGTGTATGTGAACAATCAGGCCATCAGCACAACCATCAATGCGGGCAACCAGACGGCGCGCGGGTTTGACGCCATGATTGCGGCGCACCCCATTCATCACTTTAGTCCGTATGCGTCCATTGAGTATCTGAATGCATCAATGGATTCCAACCTGCCCAGCACGGGGCTGTTGAATGGAAGCACTGTTGCAGACTATCTTCCTACAAAAGGGAAAAGAGCGGTTATGGCCCCGCATGTTCTGGCCAATATTGGCCTGACGTATGATGATGGAAAGTTCTTTGGTAACTTTGCGGTCCATTATACGTCCGCCCAGTATACCACCTTCATGAATGATGAGAAAATTCCGGGATATTTCACGGATTCCATTACTGTTGGATATCATTTTCCAAGCTTTGGGTTTGTTAAATCTCCAACGTTCCGGCTGAACTTCAACAATATTACGGGAAGCTTTGTGCGCACAGGTGCATACGGCTTGACCAATAATGCTCATGCGGCAACAGGGATTTACGGTAGTGCGATATCTGCAAGCGGTTCTCCGACATATTACCTGTATCCCCGGTTCAATATGACCGGCACTGTCTCTATGGCCTTCTGATAATCATAAGTACGGTGGTGTTTCCTGAGCGTGTGAAACACCACCGTACTATGAAGGGCAGGATTTATGAAAACCTCTTTCAAAAAAAGAGAAATATGTGGTTTTTCCAGATGTTTTTCTAATCTTATTGTTCCACCTATAAAATGAGTTATTGTTGGAAGCCTGAAAATGCGTGTCGATAGATTTTTAAGAACCCTTGCGGTTTGTAGCGCTCTGACCGCCACATCCATGCTGGCTGCACCACACTCAGCTTCCGCAGCCAAGCTTGAGCCAAAAGTGATTGTGGTGGCGGGTTGGGAAAATGGTGCTGATACCGGCGATATGCCGGGGGAGTACCAGTTCTGGGTGGAGCGGTTACATCTGGACAAGCGTGTGCCAGTGGCTGGCATCCCAACCCAGATCCTGCGTAGCAACAAGGATGGCGTTTATGGGATTGTGCTGAAGGATGGTGTAACAGATCTGGCCGCGTTGGCGCTTGATCCGCATTTTGACCTCCATCACACGTACTGGATTTTTACCGGGATTTCTGGTGTTAATCCAAACGTGGCTTCTGCCGGTAGCGTGGCCTGGGCGCGCTGGGTGGTGGATGGCGATGCTTTGCGTGAAATAGATGATCGCGCAATTCCTAAAGGGTGGCCATATGGCCTTTATGCTATTGGGGCGGATAAGCCCAATACGCTCCCCAATGACCCCAACCATTATGGCTCGGTTACGGATGTGGCGGAGTTGACGAAAGCGTATCCGCTCAACCGTGGGCTGGAGCATTGGGCCTACACCCTCAGCCGGAACGTGCCGTTGCGGGATGATCCTGTGCTGGCTGAGCGTCGGGCTCAGTGGAAAGGCTTTCCCAATGCCCAAAAGCCGCCGACCATTCTGGAGGGGGAGACATTGGGAGCGTTGCGTTACTGGCACGGTGAGCAACGGAACAAATGGGCGGAAGATTGGGTTCAGTTGTGGACCAGAAATCAGGGTCAGTTTGTCATGACCAATGAGGAAAGCCAGACCAATCAGGTAGAAATGCGGCTGTTGGCGCGGTTTGGTTACATCGACCCTGATCGTATCATGGTGTTGCGTTCCGGCAGCAATTTCAGCATGCCGCCGCCTCATACATCCATTACTCAGTCCATGGGGGATGAGGGGCCAGGTCAGACCACTGCTTTTGACAATAATGAACGCGCAGGAGCCCCTGTTATCGCTGAGTTGATAGCGCATTGGGATCAATATCGCGCGTATATTCCTTCTGTTTCGGAGAGCACACCATGAGACATTTACTTCGTTCTTCCGTTGCCCTTCTTGGGTTGGGTCTGCTTGCAGGGTGCGCAAACGTTTCCGGGCCCCAACAGGCATCGGGCAAACCGTGGGACATTCGGGCCGTTGTTCTGACAACATACGAAATTGGTCAGGATAGCGGAGATCGCGCAGGGGAGTTCCAGCCTTGGGTGGAAGGGGAAAAACTGACAGAGAAAGTGGCGTTCCCGGCCGGTGTGCATGATATTTACACAGATCCTGCGCACCACATTCTGTATGTGGTAACGGGTACAACCCTTTCTCCGGCGGCGTCTTCCGTCGCGGCTTTGGGTATGGATCCGCGTTTTGATCTCACGAAAGCCTATTGGATTGTCTCTGCCATCTCCGGCTTTGATCAGCAGGCTGCCTCGGTTGGGTCGGTTTCCTGGGCTGATTACGTTGTCAGTGACATCAGTAAATATATCGACCCGCGGGAGGCCCCGAAAAACTGGCCTTATGGGTACTACATGATCACGGCTGAAAAGCCGAACCAGTATGTCACGTCAGGAGGGGATGGCCCGGATGGCAGTATCGATCATGCCATGAGTTACAAGCTCAATCCGGCTTTGGTGAAATGGGCTTATGATCTCACAAAAAATCTGCCGCTTGAAGATTCTCCGGCGTTGGCCGCAGAGCGGAAGCGGCGCACGACAAAGGCCGCCAAGCAGTTGCCTCGTGTGGTTATTGGCGGTGATTTTGCATCAGATGCGTTCTGGCACGGCAGGATCATGACACAGTTTGCGCGGGACTGGGTGAAAATGGTGTCTCAGAACCAGAGCCAGTTTGTGGAAAGCAACATGGAAGATGCGGGTGTCATGGAGGCCATGAAGCGCCTGACACGCGCAGGCCGAGCAGACATCAACCGGGTTCTGATTTCGCGGAGTGCGTCCAATTATACGGAGCAGGCTCCTGGCCAGACGGCTGTTCAGTCAGCGAATGATTCATTCTCTGGCGAAGCACAGGCGCTGGAAAATGGGTATCGCGTTGCGGCGAAAGCCCTGCATGAGATTGTTGATAACTGGCCCCGTTTTGAAAACGGCGTTCACTAAATAGCAGCCCAAGCTGTTGCGCCTCCAGAGTTGTTAATGTCTGGAGGCAGAAAAGGAATGCCTCAGCATTTGTCTTGATTAAGGGGAAGGACAATACGCGCCTGTAGGCCCGTGGGCTGGATATTGCTTAATGATAAATGTCCATGATGGCGTGCGATAATGGCCTCTGCAATGGAGAGGCCAAGACCCAGTCCACCATCTGACGCACGGGCAGGGTCCAGCCTGTAAAAGGGCAGGAGGGCGGAGGGTTGCAACGTGTCGGGAATGCCTGGGCCGTTGTCTCGCACATCAATGAAGGCATGATTTTTTTCTTTATGCAGTAGCACGTCAACCTGCGTGCCGTATTTCAAGCCGTTTTCAATAAGATTACTTACAGCGCGTTCCAGCGCCGTTGTCTGGCAGAGGCAGCTCAGATGAGAAGGGCCAGTGTAAGTCACATGATGACCGACTGCACTGAATTCCAGGCAGAGGCTTTCCACCAGAGAGCTTAGATCTGCATTTTCCGCACGTTCAGATTCCGTCTGTTCTTTCAGAAAATATAATGCTCCATTCAGCATTTTTTTCATGAGTGTCAGGTCATGGTGCATGGCCTCCGCGGAGGCTTCTTCCCCTCCCAGTTCCAGGCGCATGAAAAGACGAGTGAGCGGAGTGCGCAGATCATGCCCTATGGCCATGAGCATGCGGGTCCGTTCTTCTACAGAAGCAGCAATACGCGCTTGCATCCGGTTAAAGGCATGCGTCAGGCGGCGGACTTCGGTTGGGCCTTGAACCGGGATGGGAGCGGGGGCGATATCGTACCCAAACGCGTTTGCGCTGGCGGCAATATTCCGCAGGGGACGGCTAATATGCCAGATGCTCCAGAAGGTAAGGGGCAGAATGATAGCGAGCAGCAGGAGTAAGGAAATGGCAAGCGGCATGGTCAGCCGCATGATGTGATGAAAATGAAGGGGCGGATGATCATAAGCCCGAATGCTGATGTTGTCTTGAGGAAGGAAAATATAAGTAAAAGGACTCTGCTTATTACCGGGAGCGCAGCTTTTGGTCTCAACATCACTTTTATACAGATTGAGGCGCAGGATGAGGATCCGTTCCAGCGCATCTGTCATCGGGTTGGGATGAAAATCTTGGCAGGAGAAGGGTTGGCCAATAACGAACGTGACATCCGTGTTCGATATACTTTCCGCTATCTTGGCTCTGGCCTCAGGCGGGGCAGCTTTTAAGGCTTGAATCCCCGTTTCTATGGCCAGAGCGTTTGCCCATGGATTGTGCGGGAGGGGCGGGAGTTTTGGCCGGAACTGGAAGAGCAGAAACGAGGTTATGCTCAGCGTGACAACCATGCTGAGGGACACCAGCATGACCATCTGGCCATAAATGGTACGCGGATAAAGCGTCAGCCGTCCTTTCATGATCTGAGGGTGTCGGGATCAAAAATATATCCATCGCCGCGGATTGTGCGAATGAGTTCAAGTTGGCGCCCTTGACGGGACAATTTGCGGCGAAGTCGGCTTATCAGAAGGTCTATGGCGCGGGAGTCCACGTTTTTTTCCTCTCCATGCATGCGAGCGAGGAGTTCTTCCCGAGGGAAGACGCGCTGTGCGTTCTGGCAGAAGATAAGCAGAAGATCGGTTTCTGAGCCGGTCAGGGCAATGCGAATTCCTGTTTGGCCGTAGAGGGCCCGTTTAGTGGGCTCAAACAGCCAGTTATCAAAGCGATACTGGAGTGTCTGATCTGCCAGAGGGAGCGGTAGGGGGGATGTCGTGCGCCGCAGAACTGCGCGTATGCGCGCCGCAAGTTCTTCCAGATCAAAGGGTTTGGAAATGTAATCATCAGCACCCAGATCAAGGCCGGAAATACGGTCTCGTAAATCATTGAGGGCGCTGAGCATGATGATGCGGGTATCTGAGAACTGCCGGAGGTGCCGGCAGATGGTCTGTCCATCTTCCTGAGGCAACATGAGATCCAGAAGCGTGAGATCCACGGGTGTTGTCTGTTGGGCAGCCATAACTTCCGGTAACGTGACGGCTGTAGAAACCTGATAGCCCAACCGCTTGAGGTAACGCTGCAGGAGGCCGCAGATTTCTGGATCATCCTCCACGATAAGGATGTGCGCAATATGTGATTCGGGCGAAGCGGGAGGCTCAACAGGCGGGACGGACGGTTGTGGTGGAGATGTGTGTAAAGACAAGGTGCTCTCCCTATCATCTGGCGCTGATGACTGGGGCTCAGGAATGGTCTGATGAAAACGCGCAGAAGACATCATTCCAAGGGGCTTCCGTGGGCTGACTGCCTCATTATGGTGCGTGAGGCGTTCAAGACACCAGATGTATTACAAGAGCCTGTCTGATAGCCGCAACTATGAGAGAGAAATGTCCCAGTGAGAAGGGGAAGGGGACTTTTGTGTCAGAGCTGAAAAAAACAGAAATACCAAAGAGAGGCAATGATGGAGGCTACGCCCTGAGTCGTAACGATGTTATTCTGCAACGTTAAGACTGTTTTGATATGCCAGAGGCCATAGTTGTAGCTATAACATAATATTTATTGTTTTATGGAGCGATTGGCTGGGAGACCTGGATTCGAACCAGGGCTGACCGGGTCAGAGCCGGTAGTTCTACCGCTAAACTATCTCCCAGCAAGGAGATTTCTGGAAACCGTTAGCGTCGGCTTCCGCGTCGGTGAGGCTCTCCTACCACTCGCAAATGGGCAGTGCAAGGGGGGATGCAAAAAGAATTCTGATTTTGATGCATATTTGTCTTGCTCCTTGGGCGTCGCTCCCCAAAAATAGAACTTAACAGAGTAACAACCTTTTAACTGATAGGACCGGACAGATGGATCACATCCCCCCCTGGGCCGGCCGCCCGGGCAGACCTGTCTTTGCTTCTTCTTATCCTCGGCATCATGAGGATGAACTTTTTGCGGCTCTTGATCTGGGAACCAACAATTGTCGCCTGATGGTGGCAGCCCAGACATCGGGTGGTTTCCGTGTGGTGGACAGCTACAGCCGTATGGTGAAGCTGGGTGAAGGATTGCATCACACAGGGCGGCTGGCCGACACTGCCATGGAACGAACGCTGGACGCGCTGCGCACGTGCGCGGACCGTGTCGGGCGGCGGCAACTCAAGGATATTCGGGCGGTTGCAACCGAAGCCTGCCGTCGGGCGGAGAACGGCTCGACTTTTCTGGATCGGGTGAAGGCTGAAACGGGGTTTGACATCCGCATCATTTCCGGGCGGGAAGAAGCCTGCCTTGCGGTGGAGAGCTGTGCCAATCTTATCCACAATCCGCGATTTGGCCCTCCCCGTAATCGTGCGCTCCTGTTTGATATTGGCGGCGGTTCAACTGAAATTGCATGGGTGAGGGTTGACCCTTTCCGGCAGGTGCAGGAACTGATTGGTTACCTGAGTCTGCCCATAGGCGTTATTACCCTCTCTGAGCAGTTTGGACCGGGTAGCAGCCATGATCCCGGCTGTTACAAGGAGATGGTGGCCTATATTCGGCAGTCCTTGCAGCATTTTGAGAGTGTGCACCGTATTGGGCCGGAAATCCGGCGGCGGCAGACGCGCTTTATCGGCACAAGCGGGACAGTAACCACACTGGCCAGCCTTGTGCTCAATCTGCCACGTTATGCGCGTGCTGCGGTTGATGGCTCTCTTCTGCCGTCTGCCAGTGCTCGTCGGGCTGTGCGTATGCTGCAAAGAATGGGCGTGCACGGCATTGAAAAACATCCGTGTATCGGGCCTGATCGGGCATCCTTCGTGCTGCCGGGGTGTGCCATTTTTGAGGCTATTCACGATACATGGCCCATTGAAGATATCATTGTGGCCGATCGTGGGTTAAGGGATGGCATGGTTCTGCGTATGATCCGGAAGGCTGGGCTGCCACCACGGCGTTACCAGCGTTCTCCCATGCTTGGCCCCATACCCTTTCAGCACTCTATCCAAGCGACAGGATCATGAGCGAGCATAAAACCGGTGCTGGCCGGAAGAACCAGCCTTTGCGCGTGCCTGGCCGTGCGCGCAAAAGCAGCACTACGCCAGGCGTTGGCATAAGTCAGGACGATTCAGATGCACCGCGTACCCTGCGCACAAAGGCTGTTTCTCTTCGTACAGCCCGTGGGCGGACAACAGCGCAACAGCGTTGGCTGGCGCGGCAATTGAATGATCCTTATGTGCAGGCGGCACATAAGCAGGGATGGCGTTCACGCGCAGCATTTAAACTGATTGAACTGGATGACCGCTTCCATCTGATCAAACCCGGCATGAGGGTTGTTGATCTGGGCGCGGCACCCGGTGGATGGACACAGGTGATTGTCAAACGCGGAGCGGAGCGGGTGGTTGGGGTGGATCTTCTGCCAGTTGATCCTGTGGCTGGGGCTGAGATCATTGAAGGGGATTTTACAGACCCTACCATGGCAGACCGCCTGACAACTCTTCTGGATGGTAAGGCCGATCTGGTGTTGTCTGATATGGCTCCCAACACCACGGGCCACGGGCCGACTGATCATATGCGGATTATCGGGCTTGCGCAGGAAGCCTTGTATTTCGCTTTTGAAATTCTGGCAGAAGGCGGCGGTTTTGTTGCCAAGGTTTTTCAGGGCGGTTCAGAGAAAGACATGCTTGATATACTCAAGCAGGCTTTTACTCAGGTGCGCCATGCTAAGCCGCCTGCCAGCCGTAAAGATTCAAGCGAACTGTATGTCGTTGCAACGGGCTTTAGACCGGAACGTCTGAAGGCTGCGCTGGAAAGATAGTTTATCAAAGTCAAAAGCTGATCTGCTTGGTCTTCGTTTTATGTGAGGATAAGCAGATCAACAGTATTAAGATTTATGCTAGAGAATTTTTGAATACATTTTAATATAAAGAACCGTATTGAAAAAGACGTTCGAATATAATTTTCCGTTGGAATTAATTTCTCTTTTTCGTTGCTAATAAATTCCCAGAGTATTCTGCGTTTTAATGCTGGGAAAGACATTTTATGGTGAACTGCTATGACCAAAACTTGAGCGTGCTCAAAAATAAATATATCTAACCAGATAGTGCGATTGGCGTTTGTTTTGAGATGTCAGGTTTGTCTAACCCTGTTCGCCGCATCTAAAATACGTGTGCCATTTTGCGTTTTCTGATGTGAGCATCATTTAAGTTTTAAGCAGAGGGTGAGGAGCCCGGAACGTCTTCAAAAAACAATAACTTCTGCAAAGGAAGAAAGAATTATGAAGCCTCATGAAAAACGTGCCTTTGGCCGTAGTGGTCTGGATGTGACGACCTTTGCTTTTGGGACGGCTCCTCTTGGCAATTTTGCCAGGGAAGTGGAGGAGGAAAATGCCCAGGCAATGATAGAGCGGGCATGGGATGCAGGAATAAGGTTTTATGATACGTCCCCCATGTATGGGCACGGGCTTGCGGAACTAAGGCTGGGGCAGGCGTTACGTTGGAAAAAACGGGATGATTTTGTGCTCTCTTCCAAAGTTGGGCGGCGTCTTTCAGCGGCAAAACGCTCGGAAATAGATTTTGCCCCTTGGAAGAACGCCGCCCCCAACAAGATGACGTTTGATTATAGCTACGATGGCGCCATGCGTTCTATTGAGGACTCTTTGCAGCGTCTGGCGCTGGAACGAATTGAGGTTGTTTTTATTCACGATATTGATCGTTTTACTCAGGGGGAGGCCCAGCCGGAAGTTTTTAAAACCGCAATGGAGGGAAGCTGGAAGGCTCTGGAGCGCTTACGCTCGGAAGGAGTGATCAAGGCAATTGGGGTTGGGGTGAATGAATGGGAAGTCTGTAACGAGGCCCTGAAACAAAGGGACTTTGACTGTTTTCTTCTGGCGGGACGCTACACATTGCTGGAGCAGGAGGCGCTGGAGGAATTTCTCCCCCGGTGTGAAGAACAGGGTGTTGCAGTGCTGGTAGGAGGAGGCTTCAATTCCGGTATTTTGGCAAAAGGTGCTGTAGCAGGCGCTAAATATAATTATGCGCCTGCTCCTAAACATATTCTGGAGCAGGTTATGAAAATTCAGGCTGTTTGCCAGAATCATGATGTTCCGCTTCCGGCGGCTGCTCTGCAATTTGTTGTCGCGCACCCGGCTATTCCGGCGTTCTGTGCCGGTACTAGCACCTTGGAGCAACTGGAACAAAATCTTGAATGGTTCAGCGTTCCTATTCCACCCGCTTTCTGGGCGGATTTGAAACAACAAGGGCTTCTGCGTGAAGATGCGCCCGTTCCTGTATAAGATATGCCGTCAGACAGCCATAAATCTGTTCTGCCATGTCATGCAGTTTCTCCCGTAGCTTTATGATATGGCAAGACGGTTGGTATCCTGAGGTACCAAACAGAACACGTTAAGGGGCAGACTGTGGACGCACTTTTCTGGCAGAAAAAATGGGAGCAGAACCAGATAGGGTTTCATGAGCCAAAACCTCATTCTTTTCTGGTTCGGCATTTTGCCTCTCTCGGGTTGACGGAGGGGGCGTGCGTTTTTGTCCCTTTATGTGGGAAAAGCCTGGATATTCATTGGTTGCTTGAGCAGGGCTTTGCCGTGGTGGGCGTTGAGTTGAGCCGCATTGCTGTGGAAAGCCTGTTTCAGGACTTAGGCTATGCTCCCTGTATGACAGAACAGAACGAAGCCCTGTTGTTTGAGGCGGGCAACCTCAAAGTATATGTTGGAAATATTTTTGGCCTCACAGAAAAGGCGCTGGGGAACATCAGTGCTGTGTATGATCGGGCTGCGTTGATCGCTTTGCCTGAGGCAATGCGGCATGCTTATGCAGACCATGTTATTTCTATCACGCAAAATGCACCGCAACTGCTGATTACTCTGGAGTATGAGCAGGCGTTGCGGAAAGGGCCTCCTTTCTCCGTGGATGCGGAGGAAGTGAGGCAGCTTTACGGCGCATTTTATACGTTTGAGATTTTGGACCGGGAAGTAATTGAAGGGGGCCTGAAGGGTGTTTGCCCTGCTGAGGAGCTTGTCTGGCATCTCACACCCCTTTCAAAATAACCTAGAAAGGGGCGAAGAAAAGCGGAGGATGAAGCCATTCCGCTTTCTCAAGAGGCACGTGGCTTTAAGGAAGGCGGGAGAGACTTTCCAGTATCAAGGTCCATAAGCCGTTATCATCCACCGAGCGGAGGAAGGTCGCGTTAGGAGGGCGGCCAGTAACCTGCCACCAGTCCACAACGGTTGCGCCAAGGGTAAGTGGGCTTGAGACTTCCACCTCAACATTGATTGTTTTGCCTGCAAAAAGGTGGGGGCAGAGGACATACCCGATGGTGCAGGGGTCATGCAGCGGGGCACCGGGCCAGCCATATTTGTTCAGATCAAACCGGGCGGAGAAAGTCAGCATGGCATGAGCCGCTTTGGCACAGTGGCCAGGGAGTTTCGCTAATGCTTCCAGCCGATCTGGGGTGATCAGAAAACGATGGGTGATGTCTAGCGGCACAAGGGTGACGGGCAGGCCGCTATTTAGAACAATGGCCATGGCATCCGGGTCTGCAAAGGCATTGAACTCAGCCGCCGGCGTGATGTTTCCGGTCTCTGACCATGCGCCGCCCATGGCTACAACCTGCTTTAGGCGCGCCACTGTTTCAGGTGCCTGCACAAGGGCTGCGGCCAGATTGGTCATGGGGCCAATGGTAACCAGTGTAATGGTGTGGGCCGGATGCGCGGCGAGTGTTTCCAGAAGGAATGTCACCCCGTGCTGTTGTTCGGGTGTATGGAGTGGAGTGGGAAGGTCGGGGCCATCCATGCCGGTCTGGCCGTGCACGTGTTGGGCGGTAATCGGGGGGCGACGGATAGGGCGCGGGCACCCTTTGTAAACCTTGATATCCTGCCGTTTTGCAAGTTCCAGAATTTTGCAGGCGTTCTCGGCTGTCTGCTCTACAGACACGTTTCCAGCGGCTGCAATAATGCCTAGCAGGTCAATGTGAGGGGATGCCAGCGCCAGCATGATGGCAATGGCGTCATCCTGTCCGGGGTCTGTATCAATAATAAGTTTCTGCCGGTCCAAAACTGTCTCCGTATCTGGTGCTGATATGTAGGGTTTTACAGGAGAATAACGCCCGCAATAGCGGCGCTCATGAAATTGGACAACATGCCAGCCAGTACGGCGCGGGCACTGATACGCGCCAGTTCCGCACGCCTTTCCGGACACTGGCTGCCAAAAGCAGCCACAAGAATGCCTATGGAACTGAGATTGGCAAAGCCGCAAAGGGCAAAGGCCGCAATGGCCCCGCTACGTGCGGAAAGAGCGCCATTCTGGAGAGACGGGCCGAGGTGCAGATAGGCCACGAATTCATTGATAACCAGCTTGAGGCCGAGCACGGAGCCGACAATGCTGCACTCGCCTGCCGGAACACCCAGCAGCCAGGCAATGGGAGAAAACAGCAGTCCGAACAGATATTCCAGAGAAAGAAAAGGCATGTGAACAAGCTGCCCTAATGCCTGAAAACCACTGTTGATCAGGGCAATCAGCCCGATGAAGGCAACCAATGTAGCCGCTACGGCCACGGCTGTTTTGGTCCCTTTTAGCGCTCCTTCAGTAATGGTTTCAAAGATGGCCTGATTGTAGGAGGAGCGCCCGGCGGCAAGAGTATCAACAGGGCTGCCAGCAGGGCGGGGGGCCAAAATTTTTGCGAACATCATGCCGCCGGGAATGGCCATGAAGGAGGCGGCAACCAGATAATGTGCGGGCACGCCGAGCCCTATATACCCCACCAACGTAGCCCCGGAAACGGAGGCGGCTCCGCTGCACAGTACACTGAAGAGTTCGGTTGGGGCCATGGTACGCAGATAAGGACCCAGAGCTACAGGCAGTTCACTTTGGCCAATAAAGATTGTGATAACAGCTCCGAAAGATTCCACGGGCGAGGTGCCAAGGGCCTTTTGCAGCATTTTCCCTGTTGTACGTGCAAAGAACTGCATGGCCCCCACATGAAACAGGATGGCAATAAGGGCGCTGACATACACAAGCGAGGGCAGAACCCTGAAGGCGAACACAAAGCCGTCATTCGGGAACACTGTGCCCATTTTGTCACTGGCGAGGGCGCCAAAGAGAAAACGTGCCCCTTCATCCCCACAGGAAAGGATGCTGGTGACAACGCGGGAGAGAGACCACAAGATCTGCTGCCCCACAGGCACCCGTAAGACCAGCAGGCCAATGGCCACCTGTGCTACAAGGCAGCTCAGAACCGTGCGGAGACTGATATTTTTACGCTCTGTTGAAAAAAAGACGGCAATGCCAAGAAGCAGAAGAATACCAAGACATCCACGACTATGCATTGAATGGTCCTTATATCAACAAATGTGGTCACACACATCCTGACCAGATGGCTACAGACAGAGTAGACTGTTTTGAGTGAAGGCTATCGCTGGTTACAGAGTGGCTCTGTCAGCGGTTCCATTGAGGGACGAGGAAAGAGGCTGGGCAGTTGTCCTGCACTTGGGGGCTGCTCATGAACGCATCTGCTTTAGGGAAGCGGGAAAGAGCGTCGGGTTTAAGTGTGAACCAGATCTGGGCTAGAACGGATTGCCCTTGGGGGGGGGTGTTGCATTGAAACTGCACGCCCCGATCCGGCAGTGGTCCTGTGTCAGCTTCAATTTCTCTGGTCAGATCAGCTTTTGCAATAACTGTTCCGGGTTCGGATGTCAGATGCTGAGCGGAGGGAAGGGCCGCAAATCGATCCCGGAGTTGGGTGGCCACCGAGAAAAACTGTTCTTCCTGCATACCGAAGCAATGTACATGTTTGGCGTATTCGTGTGCAACAAGATCAGAGTGTGTATGGGCAACCACGTCTGACAAGCGATGAGAGAGCGTTGGAGAGAAGCGGGGTACTGGTGACGATGCATCGCCTTCATACAGGCTGCATCCTTTTCGCCACCATGTGGTTACTGGAACCTGTGCCTTTATCAGGTCAGAAGGGCGAGAGGCCCAAAGCCCATGAAGGCCGATAAGGGGGGTCTTGGGTTGATCTGCCTGACAGGAGTTTCCTTCTGGTCCGGTGCAGAAGCCGGGTTGCCATGTAAGGGCAAGGGTATAGTGCCCAAAATCCCCATGGAGAGGTGCCGTAAGGGAGATGCTGGCCGGTACAGGGGGAGCAGAAGCATGATGGGCGCAACCAGACAACAGGACCGAGGCGGCCATCATGCCTGAAAAAAGAAACTGAATTGCCCGCATGCCCTGTTTGTTCCTCGCTCTGACGGCTTAAAGAAAAGGTTCCACCCTACTGCAGGGCAAGATATCGTTCTTGCTTACATCTTGTGTGGTGTCTATGGGGTTCTATAACGAATTCGTATTGTTCATAACAGAGTTCACCACACGATACGGCGTCTGGAATGAGTAGACTACGCCGTATGAAACATGGAAGACCTTATGACCGAGAGTGCGGCTTACCCCAAGGTTTACCTTGGTGGAGACCTTGTTTTCAGAAAAGACGCCCAGCAGCTTTTCCGGGCCTTTAAGGAAGCCTGTCTGGCAGTACGCCTGCACGGGGTATCGCCTTTTGATGGGCAGGATGAGGTAGAAGCTCTGCCGCCGGGAAAGGAAACGAGCCTGCTGATTGCGCGGCTGGATCGTGGCCTGATGGATGAATGTGCCGCAGCATTGTTCTGCATTGATCCTTTTCGGCGGGCTGCGGATATGGACCCCGGTACGGCAGTGGAAATTGGCTATATGGCCGCCCAGAACAAGCCGATGGCAGGCTACACGGTGGATGGTCGTACTTACCATGAGAAGGTGCAGAGTTATTTTGAACAGGCATGGCATACGCCTCTGACGGAAGAGAAACCCCCAAATGGTAGCCGGGTCCGCTGGCTGGATGCAGACGCCATGATCGTGCATTCAGAAGGATTGTTGCAGAATGCCATGGTGGAGGGGTTTATCCGGCAGGCTGGCGGAGATATTGCCGTTGCGGATGATATCCTGAGTGCGTTTCGTGCTGCGGCCAAGGATCTGGCTGGCCTGATTTATGGGAAAACTGCTGTGGAAGGTTCCTCCCATGGATGAAAGCATGACGGCTACATTGACGCAGCGCGCCCTTGCTGCACGTAGCAATGCCTATGCGCCATACTCTCGTTTTCATGTAGGCGCCGCTTTGATTACGGAAGATGGACAGGTGTTTTCCGGCTGCAATGTGGAGAATGCCGCGTATCCGGAAGGAGTGTGTGCGGAAGCTGGTGCTATTTCTGCTATGGTCGCTGCGGGCGGGGATCGCAAGATTGCAACCATCATGGTGGCAGGCAAAGGACCAGCGCCTTGCCTGCCCTGTGGAGGGTGCCGCCAGAAAATTCGGGAGTTTGCAACACCCCGGACATGTGTTCTGGTAGTGGATGAAGACGGCGCGCTATTATTCAAGGATAATCTGCACGCGCTTTTGCCATCGTCTTTTGGCCCGGAAAATCTTGAAACTGCCCCAGAAGGAAAGCAGGCGTGATAAAAAAGAGTGGTTTTGCCCGTTTTGCGCGGCGCTGCGTTCTGGCCGTAGGGCTATTGGGCGCATCTGTTCCGGTAGTGGCGCATGCCGAAGCAGGCCGGATGGTCATTTTTGACGATGACGGATTTGCACTGGCCCAGTGGATGGTGCTGAAGGCCCCGCATGTAAAAGTTCTGGGTTTTGGTACTGTCAGCGGAGATTTCTGGCAGAAAGAGGCGACAGCTTACGCATTGCGGGGGCTGGAAATTGCGGGCCGTACAGATGTGCCGGTTGTGCAGGGTGCCACCTATCCGCTCATGAATTCTGAAAAGCTGACTGACCGGTGGGAAGCCCTGTACGGCAAGCTGGTGTGGAAAGGCGCGTGGATGAAGAAATGGGTGGAGAAAACCACTCAGGCCCTTCCGCCATACCATCCGGCCGATGTGGTGCCGGATCTGCCGTGGGGGAACCCCAAGACCAAGCCTTCGGCTGAAAATGCGGCCATGTTCATGATCCGCATGGTGCATCAATATCCAGGCCAGATCAGTATTATTGAATGTGGCCCCATGACCAACCTAGCTCTGGCACAGAAGCTGGACCCGGAATTTGCCAGCCTTGCCAAGGAACTGGTGTACATGGGGGGGAGCCTGAACCCGCGCCAAAAGTTGACGAGTGCAGCCTCTGCCCAGTTTGCACGGGAGTTCGGCAATTCTCCTCGTCGGGAATTCAACATCCGGTTTGATCCTGAAGCTGCCTCCATTACGATGCACGCCCCATGGAAGCGGATTGTCATGGTGCCGGTGGACCCTTCTACCGAGACAGAAATGTCCGCGGAATTTGTGAAGGATATTGCCTCGGCGGACACGCCCATTGCCCGGATTGTAAAGCGTGGGGCCAACAACTTTCCCTTGTGGGATGAAATTGCTGCGGCGGTCTGGCTGGACCCCACTCTCATCCGTTCCAGCACAGACCTGTATGTGGACGTGAACACCATGTTCAGCGCGCAATACGGAGACATTCTGTCCTGGACAGAGGGATATCAGCCTGATGTTGGCGAACAGAAGGAAAAAGTGGTGCTCACTGTGGATGTGCCCCGCATGAAGGCTCTGATCAAGGATCTGATTTCTAAACCCTGAAGAGAGGGTTTTCACGGTAAGGGGAAGGCCTTGGGCTTGGCGGGCGGGCGTTACTCTCAAGTAAGGAGATTTTTTCCTGATGGAGTGCTATTCTTTCTGGCGTGATGAACCGTTTCTTCCTTTCCTGTCAGGCGTGTCTTGTTGTCTGTCTATTGATATGGCCTCCTTCTTCCACACAGGCTGAAGAAGGAGCAAGTCGTAGCGAAGTCTATAAAAACGTCGCCCGATTGGCCGCCGTCGGGGACAAACTGTTTCACGATCCGCGCCTGTCAGCTTCCGGTGTGTTATCCTGCGCAAGTTGCCATAGCGAGAAAGCCGCTTTTGCGCCGGATAATGCGCTTTCTGTGCAGTATGGCGGGGTGGATATGGCACAGCGAGGGCACCGGGCCGTGCCCTCTCTGAAATATTTGCAAAATGTTCCGCAATTTACAGAGCATTTTTTTGATTCTGAAGATGAAGCGGACGAAAGCATTGATAACGGTCCAACTGGTGGCCTGACATGGGATGGTCGTGCCAATACGCAGGCTGAACAGGCGGTTATTCCGTTACTGGCTTTTTTTGAAATGGGGCAGCAGGCACCGCAGGATGTTGTCCGCCGAGCTCTCAGCGCGGGCTATGGTGAGGCATTGAAAGCGCTCGGGCCTTATCTGCAAACAACAGATCTGTTTCAAGTCATTACCAAAGCGCTTGAAGCCTATCAGCAGGATTGGCGGCGGTTTTACCCTTATTCCAGTAAATATGATGCCTATCTGGCGGGCAAAACCGTGCTGACGCCACGGGAGCACAAAGGGCTGGAATTGTTTGAAGACCCTGAAAAGGGAAACTGCGCTTCCTGCCATAAAAGCCAGCCGGGCAACGATGGGACACCGCCGCAATTTACGGATTACGGTATGATTGCCGTTGGTGTGCCACGAAACAGGGCGTTACCATTCAACCAGAACCCAAAAGTGTTTGATCTTGGTCTTTGCGGGCCTGACCGCACGGATCTGAAACAGTATGCTGAATATTGTGGACTGTTCCGCACGCCCTCTTTACGGAATGTGGCAACACGGCAGACGTTTTTCCATAACGGATTTTATCATTCCCTACGGGATGCCGTAGCTTTTTATGTGTTGAGAGACACTCACCCCGAACGCATTTATCCGGTCGGGAAAGATGGAAGAATCCTGAAATATGATGATCTTCCAAAGCAGTATCAGGAGAACATCAATATGGACCCTCCATTTGGGCCGCAACCAGGTAACCGGCCTGTCCTGTCAGATGATGAGATTGACGCCATTGTCGCGTTTCTCAAAACGCTGACTGACGGATATTCTGATACCCAGAAAAGGTCTGATGCCACGCCGTAGACATGGCACCAGAGAGAGAAAGAAGTCTAATGGGTCTGATTGGGCAGCAATAGAGCTCCTGTCAGATCACCCAGCGGTTTACCTGTGCTGGCCTGAATGGACTTGTCTCGATTGAGAAGGCCATCCAGCGGGCGGAGATTATAACGCTCGGTCAGAAACTTAATGATGGACGTGGTGTCCTGAACAGTTTTGTCCACGTAATGCTGGCGGGAAAACGGGGAGATGATAATAGCGGGAATGCGGGAGCCTGGGCCCCAGCGATCCCCTTTGGGAGGGGCGACGTGATCCCAGAGACCACCGTTTTCATCATACGTCACAATTACCAGCATATGGGGCCACTGGGGGCTTTTTTCCAAATGGCTGACAAGATCTGCGATATGGCTGTCGCCGGATTCAATGTCCGCATAGCCTGAATGCTCGTTCAGATTGCCCTGCGGTTTATAGAATGAGACCTGCGGCAGTTTGCCGCTATCAATAATTTCTTTGAAGCGGATGCCGTTCAGGCCGCCATCCTGAATATGCTGAGCACGGGCAGCGGTGCCCGGGGCATAGTTTGCGTAATAGTTGTAGGGCTGATGATGGTATTGGAAATCAGGCATCGGGTAGGCGTTACCGTGATCCTGTACATGCTGCCATGCTCCGGAAAACCATGCCCAGCTAATGTTTTTTTCACTTAGCCTGTCACCAATGGTCGGTGTGGTCTGGGGGGGGAGTGTGGTGGGGCGTGCGGGGTCGGCAAAGCGTGGGTCTTGGCCTTCTGCGGGCTTGTTGCCACTTGGTTGATAGGGCGGCTGCATGGTGTTGACCGCATGGAAGTCCGGCGTGAGGTTTCCATCACGCACAAATTTTGGAACACCATCCAAAGCGGAATGGGGGGAGTTGGGGGCGATAAGCAGTGCTGTGCCCGTTTTGTCTGCCACTACAATGGAGGGGTGAGCAAGGCTTGTATCTGCTGCAGGGTAATAAGGGGCGCAGGCACAGGCCAGCCATTGATGATTGAGGAAGGAACTGCCAAAGGCTCCCATAAAAAAATGGTCTGCCATTGTGTATTTTTCGGCAATTTTCCACATTTTCATGTGGCTGCCGTTCCAGTAGCCCATTGGCATGGCTCCTGTATCCGCCCACGCTACAAACATGTCGTTCTTGCCGTGATTGATCTGCATCTGGTTCTGATAAAACCGATGCCATAGGTCATGCGTAAGTGTATTGAGGGGCACGTTGAAGCCCTTTGGGTCATCTACAGCAAACGGTTTGTTGGGAAGATGTTCCGTCATGGCTTGCGTGATCGGATTGGGAATACCCCGTCCTGTCAGTCCGCCCCAGACAGGGGGAAGTTCTTTCAGAACACTTCCGTCCCGGTCTTTTTGCTGAAAAGTTTCAGGAGGAAGATTGGCGGATGTATCCGCGCCTGGAAAGCCTCTGTAAAGATTATCAAAAGACCGGTTTTCCGCAAAAATCACCACAACGGTCTGAATGGCGGAGAGATCCGGTTTTTGGGGCGCTGTTTGTGCCTGCACGGGCAGAGCGACATACGCTGAAAAGCTGATCCCAGCCATCAAGAGAAAAGAGGCCGTTTTACGGGGGCGATAGGTACAAAAGCGGGATGAAAAGGAAAAACGCATGCCTATCTCTTGCTGTAGGGAGTGACGGATATACATTCTTTCATATCTGTCGGAAGAGTTCAATTTCCAACCAAAACGATCCTGTTCCGGCAGGTGAGAGCCAAAGCATGGATGTTTACGCCAGAAGCGCCTGCACTTCATTCCGTGTGGGAGCCGCATCTGCCGCACCTTTACGGGTGGTTGCCAGCGCTCCGCATGCGGAAGCAAAACGGACAGCCTCCGGAAGAGGCTTACCCTCACTGAGTGCGACAGCGAGACCTGCATTGAAGCAGTCTCCCGCCGCAACAGTATCAATGGGAACCACTTTAAAGGGGCTGATGAACCCGCCTTCAATGCCATCATGCCAATACGTTCCGCGTCCTCCCATTTTGATCACCACGGCCTGGGTTCCTTTATGCAGGAGGATTTGCGCAGCCTGTGCTGCCTGTTCAGCGGTTTCTGGCTGGATGCCGGTCAGGAGAAAGGTTTCTGTTTCGTTAGGGGTCAGAACATCAATGTTCTGCCACAAAAGCGCGGGAAGTGCCTCAGTCGGTACCGGTGCGGGATCAAGAATGACTACCCCTCCTGCTTCTCTGGTGCGTGCGGCTGCGGCAGCAACGCTTGCAAGGGGACATTCAAGTTGAAGAAGCAGGACGCGAGCCCGGTCTAGCCAGGGGGAATTTTGTTCAAGATCAGCCGTCCCCACGGCCATATTTGCGGCGCCGACAACTGTAATGCAATTTTCACCATCTTGATCGACAGAAATCAGCGCTATGCCGGTGGGGTGTTCCGGATCACTATAAAGAGGTGCTGTTTCAACCCCAAAAGACAGTAGAGCGTCCCGTGCGAACGCGCCAAAATGATCTGTCCCTATCCGTCCGGCCAGCGCAACCTGAGCGGGCGTTTGGCGGCACAGGCGAGCCGCCGCCGCCGCCTGATTGGCTCCTTTGCCCCCCAGACCAATCGTATAATTGGACGCATGCAGTGTTTCTCCGGCCTTGGGTAAAGCTTTCACACGCACCGTCAGATCAATATTAACACTGCCAAAGGATAAAATGAGAGGGGTGGTGTCAGACATACAAAGCAGGTTCCGTAAAAATGAAAGCAGAATAGCAGATTCTGCTGAAAGAAAGAGAGAAAGAAATCCTTATAGATCAGGGTCGATTCATATAGAAGGCTGATGAGTTTTAAGGCCGAGAGACTGCGCATTATCAAAGTGAAATTAAAATTTAAGAATGATACCCTCTTTTTGAGGACGTAAGTGAAGACATATTAATAAAAATTTTACGATACAATAACTCACGCAGGCAAATGATTGCTCTAAAGTTTTCAACGCTATAGTCGTATAGACCAATAAAGAGTGCCAAAATGGAAAGAAAATTCTTTAATAAAATTATTATCTAAGAAAATATCATGTATTTTATGCAGAAAAAGTAAATTTAATTTTTTTAACTTAAATCCACCTTCTGTATATGACCGGGAAATTAACAATAGTTAGGTCTTTTTTTAACAGCGCCTAAATTACAATTTCAAAAGTTTCATTGCTTGGCCTTGTCAAAATTAATTTTGTAATACATTTGATTGCACACTTTCTGTTGGTGGGAGAGGGGCATCTTTGGTTTTGTTTTCTGGGGGTGTTTTCTCCCTGAATCGGCGGTGCGCATCTTCTTATGGCAAAAAGCAAACATATTACATTGTAACACGCGCGCCCTTGGTCGTTCATTGTGTTATGGAAAGGATAAATGGCTTTTCTTCCTACACGCCCAGAAGAAGGTGATTGTTTGAAAGGCGCATTCAAGCAGGAACCCAATATAAATCCTGGAGGCAGCGGGCAGGGCGGTGATCGCCTGTCTGTGCCTGAAGCAAGTCTCCTGGAAGGGACATGCCTCCATACGCCCGTAGGCAAAACCAAGGTAGAAACTCTTAGCCCGGGCCATGCCGTGCTGGGCTATACAGATGGCCAGGAATTACCTCATCTGGTCTCACATATCCGCGTCGCCTATGGTATGACATTGCCCGGTCTGCCGGATGATGAAGCAGGTTATCCTATTCGCATTCTAAAGGATGCCATTGCGGATGGCGTGCCGGCCCATGACGTTGTTCTCACCCCTGATCACTGCCTGTTTTTTGAAGACAAGTTTGTGCCTCTGTGTTTGCTGGTGAACAGACTTTCAATTTTTTATGATCGGACTTTTACAGCCTATAAAGCCTATCCGGTGCAGACCGACCCTCATGCTGTGCTGATTGCGGAAAACCTGCTTATTGCCAGCGCGTTGCCGCCTTGCCCTGAAGACAGCCATTGGCATACCCGCACCCATATGCCTGTTGTAACGGATAGAACCGTTGTGGAAGGCTTATATCATCGCCTGAAATCCCGCGCTGAAGTTGGCGGGTTGGAAAGTCCGTTCTATCTACCAGAAGTAACGGACGATCATGATTTGCAACTGGTGACAGAAAGCGGTCAGTTTATCCGAAAAGCGATGGAAAAAGAGAACGTTGCTGTTTTCATGCTGCCGCCTGATGTTCATGAGGTGCATCTTTCGTCCCGCGCCAGTCGGCCTGTCGATGTGATTGGTCCGTATGTGCAGGACAAGCGGTATCTTGGGGTCCATGTAGGCGATATCACCCTCGTTGATTCCCGGAAACGGAAGAAGGTGACAACGCATATCAAAGGCGATCTTCTCGGCTGGCATCCTCCTGAAGAGGATGGGGGCGTTGGACCAATGGGCATGCACACCTGCCAATACGGCGTGATGCAAAGCGGGGGCCAGGGATGCTGGGTGTGCAGATACTGACAACCATTCCTTATCTGGTGACTGATTATCACGGGCCGCGCCGGCATAGGCATAGATAAACGATTTTCTGAGTGTTTCACGCATAGTAAATGGCGTAGGGCGCGGCAGATATTCAATTT
Organism: Acetobacter tropicalis; assembly: GCF_030644465.1. Lineage (NCBI taxonomy): Bacteria > Pseudomonadati > Pseudomonadota > Alphaproteobacteria > Acetobacterales > Acetobacteraceae > Acetobacter > Acetobacter tropicalis. The sequence continues at coordinate 3,391,401 of NZ_JAUYUW010000001.1, forward strand.
TGTTGAACAAATACGGTTTATGATCTCCTTATGTCTTTGCATGGTGTGCTCAGGATCTAGTTTTTAGAGGCCTTTTCAGAGATCAGGTGTTGTCTCTGATATGAGATTTCTGAAATGGTCTTTAAAAAGAAGATTGAGAACCACCAAAGTGGGGGGCTTTTATGTATAAGCTGTTTGTCTATGATCACTGTCCATTCTGCATTAAAGCCAGAATGATATTTGGGCTGCGCCACATTCCATTTGATCTGATTATTCTTCAAAACAACGATGAAGCAACGCCCAAACAGATGATCGGCCAGAAGATGGTGCCAATTCTTGAAGAGAATGGCCATTTCATGGGCGAAAGCATGGATATTGTGGCACATATTGACGCGCAGGGAACGCCTCTTTTAACGGGTCCAACCAATCCGGCGCTAGCAGAGTGGATCAGACGATCCAATGGACCATTGTATAAGCAGTTTCTGCCTCGTGCAGCATGTGCTCCGTTCCCGGAGTTTTCTACAACAGCCGGACGCGCCTATTTTGTGCGCACCAAGGAGCGTTCCACGGGAGCCTTCACGGATATTCTGAGTGAAGGGGCCGCCGCATTGGAGCCGTTGGCTGCACTATTGGAAGATCTTGCGCCAATGGTGCAATCTCCAGAGGCAGTGAATGGTGCTCTTTCCACAGATGATATTCACCTCTTTGCCCAGTTACACAGCTTTTCCTTAATCGGTGGTCTGACTTACCCTGCCGCAGTAGAAGCCTATCGGCAGACTATGTCAAAACAGTGCGGTATCAGGCTTTTGGATGACCTTGCGATCTGATTGTTTTTGACTCCTGCGGATGTGGCGCTTGGCTTTGGCGCAGAAAGGATTAGAATTTGATCTGGAGCATTGAGAGTACGGCCTGAAACGTCTCTGTGGCATGTTCTTCCCGAACGGTACCGTTCTCATATTGAAGGCTGACCCGCAAAATATCGACCGGCCACCAGTTCAGATTGGCAGACCATGTCTGTTGGTGGCCGCCATCTACGGAAGCAGACCTCAGATTGGCATCCGAAAAGCGGAACGCCGCTTCCAGCACGCCGCTTCCGTTGCACAGGGTGGTCTGGTTTTTCTGGCAGGTGGGGGCCGCAAAGGCGGCCGTGCGTGATTTCCAACTACGGGGCTTACCCATCAGGGTATAGCTGGCCTGAGCGTACCAGCCTGAAAAATGCAGATGTTGTGTGCCAACATTTTCTCGGCGGTTGGCCTCAATTTCGTAAGCCTCTCCTGATACAAGCAAACGTTTCCACGCGGCTGCGGCTTCAAGCCCGAATGCGCCTGCGCTGCGCAACGGAATGCGGCCTGTATTCAGAAATTTTCCTGTCAAACCAACATTCAGTTCCGGGAAATCCGAAAAATTGGCGGCTGGTGGCTGGCCGGGACTTTGTGCGGCTTTGAACACCCATTCTCCAGAAAAGCCAACGTGAAAGAGAATATCCCGTGTGCGGATGGGCAGGCCTACCAAACGGAACACAATGGCCCTTTGATTGCCATCGTGATCAGGCCCTGCTGTGCCGGCTGTGCCGGCTACTGCAACATGATAGCGCTTGCCGTGAGCTTCAATTTGGACAGCCTGCCGTGCAATGCCTGCGGCAAGATTACGGGTGATTGTCGCAATGCTGGCGCGTTCTATAAAAACGGTATCTCCTTGGGCTTGCATGGACTCAAGCCCGAAACTGGGTTTGAAAATACCCGCCGTAAAGACAAAATGCTTCAGGCCCAGATAGCTGAGTTGTCCTTCAAACAGGCGCATCGGACCATGAGGAACGGGGCCGAAATCCCATATCGCCCCAATTTCAAACTGTTTGTGAATGGTTATACGCGCGCCGTTTCTCAGCCTGCCAGCGCGAACGCCCACGCCGGATGCAGGGACGCTTGTTTGCGGGAGGCCGCCAATATCAAGCTGGTCCGTGGCATAGGGTTTGATGACAACATCCCCCAAGGTGATGGACGGCACGGTACCTGCATGGGCAATGGTCACGAAAGCCGGTGAACTGATGCTGAGAACCAGGCAAACAGGCAGCAGGGAAAATGGCGTGCTGGCGTTCCTGAGCATTTTAAAGCTGTGATCCTTCCCATTCTGCTTGCTGCGCAATCTTGACGCGCACCGTCACGATGGGAAGGTGTAAGGAGAAGTGCTGGAGATGAAAAGCCTAAGCTGAAGGATTTCAGTCAGGCCCGCATGGGGCCGGTTTCTTCTTCCCCCGTCTGAACAGCGGATGGATGTGAACTGGGGGAGGGGCTGCGGAGCATATGCAAACGGGGACAGTGTCCGAGGTCAAATAAATGACATCAGACGGATGGTGGCGTGTTTTGCAGAAAGTGACGACGCATAGGGCGCAGCACAGCAAGAGCCAGAAACGCAGTGAGAATATCTCCCCCGATGGCACAGGCAAAAACAGGATACCAGCTAGTGCTGGCCTGGTGCAGCCACGCTGCCAGTGGGCCACCAAAAATGGCTCCTACACCTTGGGCCATATAGAGCATGCCATAATTACGGGATGCATCGCGCACACCAAAAGTATCGGTTAATGTGGCGGGAAAGAGAGAGAAAATTTCTCCCCATCCGAGAAACACAAGGCCAGAAAGCAGGACAAAGGCGACAGGATGATGAGCCATCCCCAGCCAGCATAGAAGGGCGATCGCTTCCAGCGCGAAGGCGAACGCCATGGTCTGCTCGCGTCCATATCTGTCAGAAATCCAGCCGAAGAGCGGACGGGTTAGGCCATTGGCGATACGATCAAGTGTCATGGCCAGAGGGAGGGCGCTCAGACCCAGTATGGTTAGGTGTGAGACGCCAAAATCATGGGCAATCTGAGCGAGTTGGGATGTAACCATCAGCCCCGACGTGGCCATTGTGGCCATCATGAAGAACATCAACCAGAACAGGGGTGCTCTGAGCACGAAAGGGGTTAGATAACCTGGTTGATTACAGTTTGTTTGTTCTTGATGGCGGGCAGGCGTTTTTAAAAAGTACGCTGCGCCAAGCCCCACTGCGGCCATAAGAATACCAAACATGGACAGGGTTGGACGCCATCCCCACAGAGCCAGAAAGTGGGAGATTGGGAAGGTGGTCACCATGGCTCCCATGCCATAGCCTGCGGCAGCCGCTCCTGCTGCCATCCCCCTGTTTTGAGGGAACCACTGCATCAATAAGGCGACAACCCCAACATACACAATGCCGGTGCCAATGCCCCCAAGGCCACCATAAAACAGATAGAGTTGCGTGAGAGAAGAAGCTGATGCCGCACTCACCCAACTCAGCCCCGTCAAGCCAATTCCGATCATGATGAGAGTGCGCGGATGAATATGGTGCGCAATCCATCCCTGAATAGGGGAAAAGACCGTTTGCAGGACAATCAGAAGAGAAAACGTGACCTGTAAGGCGGCTGCGCTGACACCGAATTCGCCCTTCAAGGTGGGCGTGAACAGGGTCCAGACATATTGGGGGGAAGAAATGGCAGCCATACAGATCAGGCCCGCCACAAGCTGCCGCCATTTTGCGTCCTGCATCAGACCCTGTCTCCCATATCTCTAACGCTATAGGGCACAATTTTTTGTTGCGCTTTCTGAAGAGGGGCAATGAGGAAGAAAAAAGTGCGTGAAGATCTGATTTTGAGAAGCATGATGTCAGTCTGGCAGGTGTGATGGGCCGAGAAATTCAGAACCGACAGACTTTCAGCTTTATTCAAAACAGGGAAGTAATATTCCACATGAGATATGATATTTTAAAGGTCAGGGTCAGGGTTTTTCTGCCCGTCTTTTCTGTAGGCGTTTATGGAATTGAGGTGCTTCTTGTGGCTGCTGGGTGGCCATGGCTGTTACTCTGGCCCCTGCTTGCGCAAGCATTTGCGGGATAAGGCGGGTTTCAGGCAGGTTTTTCCAGTATTTGCGGGGCATTTCCGACCGCATAGCTTTGGTTTTGATTCGCGCCGGATTGAAAATGGAGGCATAATAGGTCTGCCACAATTGCTCCAATGTGTCTGAAAGATCCGGTTTAGGGCAGGGGGCGCGGGTGATGAGACACTCTGTTCCATTCCAGGTGATGGAGCCTTTTGGAGTCAGAATTGCCCAGTCCATATCTGTAAAACGGCGGGTAAAAAACGGCGCAACAGTGGGCAGAATGTAATGGTCTGGCTCAAACCACGAGAGAAACAGCCGTCGCCCGTTTTCGCTCTCCCCTATTTCTCGAAAGCGGAGAAAAGCTTCCATCTTGTGGGCGTCCCGCCGGATCTGGTGAGACATACGGAGGGCGCGGGCAATATCCGGATCAAGTGGAATGGCCGCAAGGGACGGTTCAGTCTGTGCCCGCCACAAAATACGGTAAGCCAGATCAAAGCGTGTTTGATCGGCATGGCGCAGAATGGATTTGAGCAATGCAAGGCAATTGCTGCGTAATATCGGATTTTGGGCGTCTGGCCGGGGTGTTGGGAGAGACAGAGGCGTATCAAACAGGGAAGCCTCTGCTGTAGAGCATCGCCATTCCATAGCCTCGGGCGGCACTCCGGCTAGAAAGCAACGCCGCGCCAAAGGCCGCCATTCTGAAAAAGACGTATCTCTTTCAAGGGTAACTCCGTAGGTCATGGCTCAGAACAGGGTCAGTTGTTGAGGGCGGGGCAGGAAAGCCTGCCTGAGATTAGCTTGATCAACCAAGCGGGCAGGAGACCAGCCGGTGGTATGCACAAACGGTTTGACCTTGCGAAGCGATACATTGAGACGGGCAAGGTCTTCCAGCCGCAGATGTTTGTGCCGTCTGGTGGCGATAAGAGCGTTGACGGAACGCACACCCAGCCCAGGCACCCGGAGGAGCATTTCCCGGCTGGCTCGATTAAGATCGACCGGAAAAAGTGCCCGGTTTGCGAGAGCCCATGCCAGTTTGGGATCAAGTGTCAGATCCAGCATGCCATCCGGGCGGCCTGCTGTAATCTCGGAAAACTGGAACCCGTAGAAACGATACAGCCAGTCTGCCTGATAAAGACGATGTTCACGTAGCAACGGTGGTGGCCGGACAGGCAGAATGGCCGAGGCATCGGGAATGGGACTAAAAGCGGAATAATAGACCCGCCGCAGCCTGTAGCCGGAATAAAGAGAAGAACTGCTGGCAAGGATATCATGATCAGTGGCGGTGTCGGCCCCGATAATCATTTGCGTGCTTTGGCCACCGGGCGCAAAGCGTGGCGGCCGACGACCAGACAGAGTTCGTTCCTTTCCGGCCTCAATCCGCGTTTGCATTTCTTCCATGGAGTGACGGATGATCCCGGCTTTTTTTTCGGGCGCGTAGGCGGCCAATCCCTGCTCTGTGGGCATTTCCACGTTAATTGAGAGGCGATCGGCATAGAGGCCAGCCTCAGCAAGCTGCTCGGCGGACGCATTGGGGATGGTTTTCAGGTGGATGTATCCCCGAAAGTTATGGGTCTGGCGGAGTTCACGCGCCACATGCACCATCTGAGCCATGGTATCTTCAGGGGAGCGGATAATGCCAGAAGACAGGAATAATCCTTCAATATAATTGCGGCGATAGAATTCCATGGTCAGCCAGACCACCTCATCCGGGGTAAAACGGGTGCGCTGAACGTTTGAGGAGGAACGGTTGATGCAATAGGCGCAATCATAGATGCAGAAATTGGTCAGTAGAATTTTGAGCAGGGAAATGCACCGCCCGTCTGGCGTGTAGGCATGGCAGATGCCGTTGCCGGTGGAACCCAGCCCTTTGGTGCCAGCAGAATCACGTTTGCCAGCCCCGCTGGAGGAACAGGACGCATCATACTTGGCCGCATCGGAAAGGATGGCCAAACGTTCGGAGAGGCTCTGCTTCATAATTTGTTCATGTTATGTTCTTATTTTGGAGAGGGCAAGCCTCAAATCATAGGTTGCCCACTTACGTCTTGGCGCGTGTATCAGGAGTGGGCGATGGGGCCTTTTCCTGATCGACAAGGAGGACTGTTTTTTTGGGGGGTAAAGCGCGCAAACGGCTGTATAAAGCCCCTCCCCAATTCAGGGGAGGGGAGGAACGGTCAGCCCTTGAACACCGGGCCGATAGGAAGAAGTTTACCGGGGTTGAGGATATTGCGCGGATCAAGCGTGGCTTTCAGCGCCCGCATGACACTGAGGGCGCCTTCTCCGTGCTCGGCGGCCAGGAATTCCAATTTGCCGAGGCCCACGCCGTGCTCTCCGCTGCTGGAGCCTCCCAGGGAAAGGGCACGGGCAACAATTTTACGGTCAAGCGCCAAGGCCTGCTGGCGTCCGGCTTCTGTCTCTTCCGTGACAATAAGAGTGTGAAAGTTGCCGTCTCCCACATGCCCGAGAATGGCGGCATATAGACCAGAGGCCAGAATATCCTCCTTCACTCCTGAAATCAGGGTCGTCAGTTGCGAAATAGGCACAATACAGTCCGTGCTGATCAAGCGTTGGCCGGGGTGCTGCGCTTTTACGGCCCAGTATGCGTTGTGCCTTGCTTTCCATAATCTGGCCCGTTCATCTGCCGTATCCGCCCATGTAAAGGCAAGCCCGTTATTGTCACGTGCCAGGCTTTCCGTGACACTGATCTGTTCTTTGACGGCTTCAGGAGAGCCCGCAAATTCAAAGAAGAGAGTGGTGAGCGGACGATACTCTTCCAAGCTAGAGTAACGGATGCAGGCCTGCATCTGCACATCATCCAGCAGTTCAACGCGGGCGATGGGAATACCCATCTGAATGATTTCCACCGCTGTATTCACGGCATCGTCCAGAGTTTCAAACTGGCAAACTGCAGCGGAAAGCTGTTCGGGCTGGCCATGCAGCCGAAGCTGTATTTCCGTAATGATACCCAACGTGCCCTCGGACCCGATAAACAGAGCGGTGAGATCATACCCCGTGGAGGACTTCCTTACTCGACCGCCTGTCTGGATGATTTCACCATTTGCCATGACGACTGTCAGCCCGAGCACATTCTCCTTGATGGTGCCGTATCGCACCGCCGCCGTGCCGGAAGCGCGTGTGGCGCACATGCCGCCAAGCGTTGCCTCGCCACCCGGATCAACAGGGAAAAACAGGCCGGTATCGCGCAGAAATGCATTGAGCGCCTGACGTGTGACCCCGGCCTGAACGCGGCAGTCAAGATCAGACGCGTTAACTTCCAGAACCTCCGTCATGCGGGAAAGATCAAGACTGATTGCACCATCAGGTGGGGTGACATGCCCTTCAACAGAGGTACCCGCTCCAAATGCCACTACTGGCACCCGGTGAGAATGACACAGAGTCAGCGTGGTAGAGACATCCTGCGTGCTTTCCGCAAAAACAACCCCTACAGGCATATTGGCAATTTCCAGAGCCTCTCCATGGCTGTGGGCTTCACAGACGGAGGGATTGGTAGAAATCTTGTTTCCAATTTCCGCAGCCAGCAGGGACAACACATGCTGGGCGCGTGCTGCGGGATGAAGCGGGAGAGAGGCTTGGTCCGTCATGAATGCTTTCAAGTCCTGTGAGCCAATTAAGGCGTACAGCATAGTGCCCGGATCTATTAACCGTCGAGAGGAACAGGAGGATTAACCAAATAGAGGGATTTAGGAAAAAATGGCCTTATTTTTTCTCTGGGTGGCGGCACGGATTGACCAAGTGCTGCTGCTTGAGAAAAAGCGTGCAAGGCTGCATTGCGTACAGCATGATTAAAGCGACGCAAGGATAAAGGTGATTCCAGACTTTAAAAATCTGGAACTCTGAGAGATAGTACAAGCCTACGTAAGTGGATGGTAAAGCCTATCGCTCTGTTTTTTGAAGCCTTCTGACGAAGTTTTGACAAAAAATGGCGGCAATAAGCGCGTGACAAAAATAAGGAAGATAAAAATCATGCAAGACCGCTGTGACGCAAAGGTTTTCGGGGGCGTTAAGAGCCAGAACCCGTGCAAGGCGCTGGAGAAAACCGGGGTGCTGTCTTTTCATGCCGTTTATGCCAATCTTTCGGCCTCTGAACTGGTAGCGGCAGCGCTGGAAAGACTGGAAGGCGTTCTATCTGAAGATGGCGCGCTGGCTGTTGACACCGGAGAGCACACAGGACGGTCTGCCAAAGACAAATTCATTGTCGATGAACCTGCTATCCGGGCGGATGTATGGTGGAACGCCACCAACCAGAAAATGAGCCCCGAACATTTTACGCGTTTGACAGATACAGTGCGCGGGTATCTGGCGGGGCAGGAGCTTTTCATTCAGGATCTCTACGCAGGGGCTGATCCTGAGCACCGAATTCGGGTGCGCGTAGTCACGACCAATGCGTGGCATGCCCAGTTTGCGCGCAACATGTTTATTCGTCCTCCTGTTGAGGACCTTGGGAACTTTACTCCGGATTACGTTATTCTACACGCGCCGGATCTGGCGCTGGATGCGGAAACCTATGCGCTCCGGTCCTCAACCGCTGTGGCTCTTTCCTTTGAGCAGAAACTGATTGTTATTGCGGGTACGCAGTATGCGGGTGAGATCAAGAAATCCATTTTCACCGTCATGAACTGGTTGCTGCCGCCCAAAGGCGTTCTGCCCATGCATTGTTCAGCCAATATTGATAGCACCGGCGATAGCGCACTGTTCTTTGGGCTTTCTGGAACCGGTAAGACCACACTGTCTTCTGACCGCAATCGTCCGCTTATTGGTGATGATGAGCACGGTTGGTCTGATGAGGGTGTGTTCAATTTTGAAGGTGGTTGCTACGCCAAGGTCATTCGGCTGAGCAAGGACGCTGAGCCCGATATCTGGAACGCGTCTCACCGGTTTGGTGTGGTGCTGGAAAATGTGACCGTGGGGGATGGCGGCAAGCTGGATCTGGATGATGCATCCCGCACGGAAAATACACGGTCCTGCTACCCGACAAACTTTATTCCCAATGCTGTTGCCAGTGGACGTGGCGGTAAGGCGCAACATGTTCTCATGCTGACAGCAGATGCCTTCGGTGTTCTGCCGCCCGTGGCAAAATTGACGCCTGATCAGGCGATGTACCATTTCCTGTCTGGTTATACCGCGCGGATTGCCGGGACGGAAAAAGGGCTTGGGGACGAGCCGGAAGCTACTTTCTCCGCCTGCTTCGGTGCGCGGTTTCTACCGCGTCCTCCCGCTGTGTATGGGGAGTTGCTGCGGAAGCGGCTGGCGGCAGGGCAGGTTTCATGCTGGCTGATCAATACGGGTTGGACAGGCGGCGCCTACGGTACAGGCAAAAGAATGTCTCTGGCTTATACGCGTGCCATTCTGGCGGCCGTGCTGGGAGACACGCTGAAGAATGCGACTTTTGAAGTTGAGCCTTATTTCGGGCTAAGCATTCCCAGGCATGTTGAAGGCGTGCCAGATCAGGTTCTCAATCCGGCACAGGCATGGGCGGACAAGGCGGCCTATGACGCTCAGGCCAAGAAGCTTGTCTCTTTGTTTGAGAAAAATGCGGAGGGATTTGCAGCGGAGGTCAGCCCAGAAGTTCTGCAGTCCGTTGCAGGAGCGGTTGCCTGAAAAGCTGACGGAACCCGGACAAAATAAAAGGGGGCTTCTATGCCCCCTTTCTCTTTTTACGCGCAGCGGCGTGGAATGTAGGAAAGAGTTCGGTCAAGCAGGTGCTCCATATCCGGGCGGTGGCAGGGGTCAACATTATTGGCCACATGCTGCCGGGCCTGCTGCTTGATGCTGTTGGCGGTGCGGAGCGTACCGTCCACTTTGTCATGTTCTTCAATGAGATCAGCAATAGTCAGGGAGCGGTCAAATGCCGCTTTTACAATATCATAGGCCAGACTGTTGAGGATGGTTTCAAACGCGGCTCGCCCAAACGGGGACTGGCAGATGGAAAGCTGCGTTTGTGCTTCGGTATGATTTTTGATGACGCTGCGGGCATCCTGATGATGGAAGTAGCGCTGATGCCACGTACGGGCGCAGGCATATTCACGTTCGGCGGCCAGATGCTCGCGCAGGTTCTTGCACACGTTGGTTCCAGAGCAATGCGTGGACCATGCGGCCAGCCACGCGCTGGCAAAATCCGGGTAGCTGTAACGGTGCCACTCGGGGTCTGCTTTCTGTATCTTGTTGGCAAACCGGAACCCCTTGCAGCCATCAACGCCATATAGAATGGTGCGGGCGGAAGAACTGAACTGATCCTTGCCTAAAATAAGAATGTGCCCGGCATCTCCGCTGTGCATCTGCCGTTGCATTGTGAAAAGATCAAAGAAGCATTCATCATCAATCACGCGCGCAATATGGGCTTTGACATAGGTAAGAAACAGCGGGTTGCGCACACCCGTTAACCCGCGCGGGCAGAAATCGAACCCCCACCACCGAGACATTTTAACCAGATGGAAAGCCAGTTCATTGCGAAGGCGGATGAGGTTTTCTTCACCATCTCCTTCATCGCAAAGGGTTTGAACAGCTTTGAAGCGACTGAACAGGATATTGACCTGAGGAATAAAGCCGCGCGTAGGGTTGAAATAATCAAGCAGAACAGAAGGCTGCGAATGTGCCAGATGCCAGTGAGCGCTATAGGTGGTGGAGTGAGTCATGTGGTTTTCTCTGCCCATCCCAGGAGAACAAGAAGCTGACTGTTACAGTGCAGCAGTCGGGTCAGCTTGTGGGTGGAGCACGCTGCCAGGATTAGGGAAGACGGACGGGATACCGCCGACAGGTGCTCCGTCTTCCTTCTTATTGAGAACAAGTATCAATTGCAATAAATATTTTGAAAAATATGGAAGATGGAAAATGGCAGGGGGAGCGAGGTGAAGAGATGGCGGCTCAAATGGACCAGCACACGACGCAGAATGCGGCATGGCTGTTGCCACTGGGACTGCGGGCGGATGAGAAAAAAGTAATGTGTTTCAAGGAGGTGAAGGGAAACAAAGGCTTTCCCCTCACATCTATATCTTTGTGGCTATACTCACGGAATTTTGTGGGTGATCTGTATCAATTTCAGATTGTGTAAGAGAACTTAAATAGGGGTTATGCAGTTTGTTGAGATAAAAAGGCATGACCTCATGACTCTGGGAAGACGGCAATTTCTACAAGCCTGCGGTACATGCGCAGCAGGAGCCAGTGCAGTGGCGCTGGGATTTGCGCCACCCAAAGCGTATGCCGGAGATTCACGCCAGTACAAACTGCTTCGGGCCAAGGAAACCCGGAATAACTGCACCTATTGTTCCGTAGGGTGCGGCATTCTGATGTACAGCCTTGGCGATGGTGCTAAAAATGCCAAGCCCAGCATTTTTCACATTGAAGGGGACCCTGATCATCCCGTCAGTCGAGGTTCCCTGTGCCCCAAAGGGGCGGGGCTGGTCGATTTTATCCATAGTGAAGGACGTCTGAAATATCCTGAATATCGGGCTCCTGGCTCAAAGGAATGGAAGAGGATCAGTTGGGAAGAAGCGACAGATCGCATTGCCCGGCTGCTCAAGGATGATCGTGACAAGAATTTCATTGAACGGAATGAAAAAGGCGAACTGGTCAATCGCTGGTTGAGTTCCGGCATGCTTGCCTCTTCCGCCGCCAGTAATGAGACAGGGGTGCTCGATTTCAAGTTTGCCCGTGCTTTGGGCATGCTGGGGCTGGATTGTCAGGCGCGTGTCTGCCACGCGCCGACGGTTGCCGCCCTTGCGCCTACGTTTGGGCGTGGGGCCATGACCAACAACTGGGTCGATATTAAAAACGCCAACGTGGTTCTGATTATGGGCGGCAACCCGGCGGAGGCCCACCCCGTGGGGTTCAAATGGGTGATGGAAGCCAAGATCCGCAATGGCGCCAAGGTGATGGTTGTTGACCCGCGCTTTAACCGTAGCGCGGCTGTTGCTGATTTCTATACCCCTATTCGCGCAGGATCAGATGCAGCGTTCATGCTGGGGGTTGTGAACTACCTGCTGACACATGACAAAATTCAGCATGAGTATGTTAAGGCCTATACAAATGCCGCGCTGATTGTCCGTGAAGATTATGATTTTGAAGAGGGTCTTTTCAGCGGGTATGATGCCGAAAAGAAGACCTACGATAAAAGCTCCTGGACATATGAGCGGGACGAAAACGGGTTTGCCCGTCAGGACCCAACCCTGCAGCACCCCCGCTGCGTTCTGAACCTGCTGCGCAAGCACGTGGAGCGGTACACGCCGGAGATGGTGACCAAACTATGCGGCACACCTCTCAAGGATTTCCAGCATGTGTGCGCGGAACTGGCGCGGACCAGTGCGCCGGATCTGACCGCCACCTTCCTGTTTGCACTCGGCTGGACCCATCACACCAGCGGTTCTCAGGTTATTCGTGCAGCCGCCATGGTCCAGTTGTTGCTGGGCAACATTGGTATGCCGGGCGGTGGCATGAACGCGCTGCGTGGGCATTCCAACATTCAGGGCTATACGGATCTGGGCCTGCTTTCTCTCCGGCTGCCGGGTTACTTGAACCTGCCTTCAGATAAACAGCAGGATATCGGCACCTATCTGAAGGAAAGCACACCCGCTACAGATGTGCCGGGTCAGGTGAATTACTGGCATCACACGCCCAAATTTTTTGTCAGTTTGCAGAAAACCCTATGGGGTGAGCATGCAACTTCCGCCAACAACTGGGGGTATGACTGGCTTCCAAAATGGGACCGCAGCTATGACATGCTGGCCTATTTTGACATGATGTACCAAGGCAAGGTGAACGGTTATATTTCTCAGGGCTTCAACCCCTTGGCAGCTTTGCCGGACAAGAATAAGACCGCGCAGGCGCTGGCAAAACTGAAGTTCTTGGTGGTGATAGACCCCCTTGCCACGGAGACAGCTTCCTTCTGGCAGAATGAAGGCGTCTTTAATGATGTAAAAACCGAAGACATTCAGACGGAAGTTTTCCGTCTGCCGTCTTCCTGTTTTGCTGAGGAAAATGGCTCCATTGTCAATTCCGGCCGCTGGCTGCAATGGCACTTTGCCGGTGCGGCGCCGCCCGGAGAAGCATGGCAGGACGGGCGCATCATTGGCACGATCTTCGAGAAGATCCGTAACCTGTACCGCAAGGATGGGGGAGCCTGTCCGGAGCCAGTGCTGAACATGCAGTGGAACTACAAGGACCCGGAAGATCCCACGCCCGAAGAAGTAGCGCAGGAAGCCAATGGGTATGCTCTGGCCGATATCATGGATGATCAGGGCAAGGTTGTTGTGCGCAAGGGGCAGTTGTTGCCCGATTTCTCAGTGATGAGGGATGATGGCACAACCTCAAGTTTTGCCTGGATTTTCGCAGGATCGTGGACAGAGGCTGGCAACCAGATGTCCCGCCGGGACAATACGGATACGGGGCTGGGCTGCACGCCGGGCTGGGCATGGGCATGGCCTGCCAACAGGCGCATTCTGTATAATCGGGCCTCGCTTGATCCGGTAGGCCGCCCGTGGGACCCCAAACGACAGATTCTGGAATGGACAGGAGAGCGTTGGAAAGGGGCGGATGTACCAGACTATCCTGTTACGTCTCCTCCGGGAAGCGGCGTAAGCCCCTTTATCATGCAGCCGGACGGAGTAGGGCGTCTGTTTGCCTGCGGTGGCATGTCTGACGGGCCGTTCCCGGAACAGTACGAGCCGACGGAATCTCCTTTGGAAAATAATCCGTTACATCCGGCTGTGTCCTACAACCCTACAGCCCGTGTGCTGAAGGATGATCGGGCGCGTATGGGCTCGCCTAAGGATTTTCCTTATGTGGCGACCACGTATTCCATTACGGAGCTCTTCCGGCACTGGACCAAACATTCTCGTCTGAATGCTATTATTCAGCCGGAACAGTTTGTGGAAATTGGTGAAAAACTGGCGCAACGGTTGCAGATATCAGCAGGAGACAAAGTGAAAGTTTCTTCTGCCCGTGGATATATTGAAGCCAAGGCAGTGGTAACAAAGCGTATCAAAACGCTTAACGTCATGGGCCGGGATCTGGAGCAGATTGGTATCCCGTGTCACTGGGGGTTCAGAGGCGCAACGCGCAAAGGGTATCTGGCCAATACGCTCAGCCCTGCCGTGGGGGATGCCAACACCCAGACGCCTGAGTTCAAGGCTTTCCTTGTCAACGTAGAAAAGGTCTGAGGTGGGCGATGAGTATGCAGTCACAGGATATTATCCGGCGCTCCGCCACAAATGGAATGACACCCGCGCCTCAGGCCCGTAGCCATCAGGAGGAAGTTGCCAAACTGATTGACGTCTCCCTTTGCACTGGGTGCAAAGGCTGTCAGGTGGCCTGCTCCGAATGGAATGATCTGCGGGACGAGGTAGGGCATAACGTTGGGGTTTATGATAACCCGGCAGACCTGACGCCTGAAACATGGACTGTTATCCGCTTTGATGAAGTGGAAGATGAAAGCGGCAAACTGGAATGGTTGTTGCGCAAGGAAGGCTGCATGCACTGCGAGGAGCCGGGGTGCCTGAAGGCTTGCCCCAGCCCTGGCGCCATTGTGCAGTTTGCCAACGGTATTGTGGATTTTCAGTCTGACCAATGCATAGGCTGCGGCTACTGCGTGGCGGGGTGTCCCTTTGATGTGCCGCGTATCAGCAAAAAAGATAACAAGGCTTACAAATGCACCCTGTGCGCAGACCGTGTGGCGGTGGGGCAGGAGCCTGCCTGCGTTAAAACCTGCCCCACGGGGGCTATTGCTTTTGGCTCCAAAGCGGACATGAAGCAGCTTGCCGCTAACCGAATTGATGAACTGAAAAGCCGCGGGCATGAGGGCGCAGGCCTGTATGACCCCGCGGGTGTTGGGGGCACCCACGTCATGTATGTGCTGACACATGCGGACACACCGGAGATTTATCATCGGTTGCCAAAGGACCCGTATATCAGCCCGGTTGTGCGTGGCTGGAAAGAATGGCTCAAACCAGTGGGGGCGCTTGGATTTATTGTTACTCTAGCCGCCTCCTTTGCTCATTACGTGGGTGTTGGTCCCAACACGACAGAGGAAGACGAACATCCTGCGCCTGAGGGGAAAGAGTTGGCCGATGCCACACCTGTTGCGCAACAGGGCTCTGATGACGAGCGCCCGGAAGGGAGGAAATAATCATGGACACCAAAAATTCCGTTCTGCGCACCAAGTTTTTTGACCGGATGTGCCACTGGACCATGGTGGCCTGCTTTTTTCTGGTGGCCATGTCTGGTCTGTCCTGGTTTTTCCCCAGTCTGAACTGGTTAGGAAATGTTCTGGGCACACCACAGACAGCCCGCATCCTGCATCCTTTTCTGGGCACGGTGGTGTTTCTGTTGCTGGTGGTCATGTTCTTCCGGTTTGTGCACCACAACCTGCTGGTCAAAACAGATACCATCTGGTTCCGGCATGTTGTTGATGTGTTGATGAACAGGCATGATAAAAAACTGCGAGTGGGCAAATATAATGCCGGTCAGAAACTGCTGTTCTGGGGAATTATGTCTCTTATTTCAGTGTTGTTCTTTACCGGGATTGTTATCTGGCGCGCCTATTTTGCAGTATTTTTTCCTATTCCGGTTATTCGATTTGCTCTGCTGGCGCACGCCATGGCGGGGCTTGGTCTCATTTTGCTGGTTGTTGGCCATATTTACATGGGGCTATGGGTCCGTGGGTCTATTACCGGTATGCTGACAGGATACGTCTCTCGCGCTTGGGCCAGACAGCATCATGACCGTTGGTATGATGAAGACGTGAATCCAGCCCCCGATACTCCGGTAAAACATCACTGATGACTTCATTTTTTTCCGATATTCCACCGTTGGATAAAACCGTCCCCGGTGTGCAGGCTATTGAGCCTATTATTCTGCCTCGTCTGGCTGTGCTGTATAGGCGGCGGGCTGAACGGCTCCGGCAGCTTGAACAGCAGGCGCAAACCGCTACGGGGGAAGGGGAACCTATATCTGGCCGTGAGGGGTATCTCGGGTTCGCTGCCCGTGTGGTTGATGAGCAGGCGCGCCTGCTGGCAGATGCTCCCCTCAGTGCGGAAGAGGCCATTCCTGTCAGTGCATTGCTGGGAGATGGTCTTTCTGGGGCCGAACGGCCTTCTGTTGCCATGCTGGCAAGATGTGCCTACTGGCAGGAGGCCTTCCGCGGAATAGTTGAAAACCTTTCTCCCTTTATGCCCGAGCCTGCGGCGGCAGGCCTGGTTGACCTGATGTATGCGGATCGGTCTGAACTGGCGGCAAAAGCCGCAGCCCTTATGGCTGGTGACTACGCGGCTGTGGATGCAGGCCGATCTGTATTCCTATGGGCCGCACTTTCCGTGTTCTGGGCCCAAGCTGTCGCATTGGCGACCCCGCATGCGGCCCAAGGGGAGGTTCTGGAAACAGGAGGAGCCCGGTGCCCTTGTTGCGGTGCCCCACCGTCAGGTGGCTTGGTGTTGACGGGGGACCGTGAAGGACTGCGCTACCTTCAGTGCAGCCTGTGTGAGACACGGTGGCACAAGGTTCGTGCTACATGCAGTGTGTGTGGTGGAACGGACCATGTGGATTACTGGTCTTTCGAGACAACAGATGCAGCAATCCAAGGGGAAACCTGTGGAGACTGCCATGGCTACATCAAAATCTTCCGGCAGGATCGGGAGCCGGCTTTGGAAGTGGTTGCGGATGATCTGGCCTCCCTTGGGTTGGATACGGCTCTTGAACAGCAGGATTTTGTGCGGGCAACGCTCAATCCGTTTGCCTTCCCGGTGTGATACGGAGCCGTTCGGAACATTTATTCATCCCAGACGCTGGAACGGTGAAAACAGGGAGGTTCAGCCATGTCCACGCCTGAACCTCCTTGGCGGTAGGATCTGACGAAACGGAAATTATCCGTCAGGCTTTTCCCGTGAGAGACAAAGATGCAGGTGGCGATGCGGAACAGTTTTACAGGTATGGTCGATTATCCCACGGCCTTGCAGCTTATTTTGGCGAGCGCGGATAAAAGGACAGACCAGACTGAAACTCTTCCTTTGGTGCAGAGTAACGGCCGCATTGCTGCGGAGGATGTGCTCGCCACTTCTGATCGCCCAGTTGCCGATAGTTCTGCAATGGATGGTTTCGCCTTTGTTCACGCGGAGATGGAAGCATCTCTGTCAGGCCTTTTGGCGGGCGGGCAGGAAGCTGCGGGAGATATGCCTCTTCCCCTACAGCCCGGAGAGGCGCGGGGCATCTTGACAGGTGCCCGTATTCCGCCGGGTGCCGATTGCGTGATGGCGGCTGAGCGCATGCAGCTTGACCCAAAGACCGGGCGCGTTCGCCCTCTTCATGCGTTAGCCAGCAGAGGGGCTAATATCCGCCGGGCAGGTGAGGAGTTCACGCACGGCACGTGTCTGGTTCGCCGGGGGCAGAAGCTGGACTGGCGACATATTGCTTTGCTGGCCAGCCAAAATGTGCGCCATGTGTCAGTTGTCAAATCTCCCCGAATTACCGTGGTGGCGAATGGCGCGGAACTGGCTACGGATGCGCCGGATGCCCGTGCAGATTCAAACACGCCCATGCTGGCGGCCTTGCTGACCTCTGCCGGAGCCATGGTGAAAACGCATGTTGTGTCTTCAGACAATGCCCTCCACCTTCGGGCAGAGCTACTGTCTGCGTGGGAACAGTCTGATATACTGGTCACTACGGGCGGAATATCCGTTGGGGACACGGATAATGTTCTGGATGTTCTGAAAGAGCTTGGTGCAGAGGTTCTGTTTCGGGGGGTGAAAATCCGTCCGGGTAAGCCTCTTTCAGTTCTGGAACAGGGCGGAAAACTGGCATTCTGCCTGCCGGGTAATCCCGGTGCCTCTGCTATCTGTGCTTTGGTGTTTCTTCTGCCATATCTGCGGTCTGTTATGGGGGATGTGCATGGGCCAGCGCTGATAGCAGGCACGGTAGATTTTGATCTGGCTCCAGCATGTGACACGACGCATTTTGTTCCCGTGTCTTGTCAGGCAAATGGTGAAGGCTGGCGTATTTCTCTGCTTCCCAGTGTGGGGGCCTCAGATATCATGGTGTTCACGCGGGCTAACGCCCTATTGCGGATTGACCCGCATGCTCCTGTTGCCGTGGGGCAGAGGCGCTGGGTTATTCCTCTTCATGTCAGTTGAATAGAACTGGCATTTTTTAGGATAAAGGATGCAATAGCGTCTGTATCATCCAGATCCAGCGTAGGAAATGAAGCTGACACAGCAGCAGGCGTAGTGGTGGCCACGGCGAGGATACGGTTGGTCGGACTTTTAAAAAGCGGCTCTTTCCCGATATCTGCTCTATAGATTTCAATCGTGGCGGGAACAGAAGCATGAAACCCTTCAATTAGGACCAGATCAACTCTAGCCATGCGGCGGAGAATATCTGGCAGGCCGGGTTCGGGCTGGCTGTGTTGTAAAATCCAGCGATCAGGCGTGACCAGCATGACCTCTGATGCCCCGGCCTGACGGTGGATAAAGGAATCCTTGCCGGGTTTATCAATATCAATGTGATGGTGTGTGTGTTTGATGGTGGACACACTCACGCCCCGTGCCCGTAAGACGGGGAGCAGGCGGGCCATCAGGTGGGTTTTGCCAGAGCCGCTACGGCCAGTAAGGCCCATAACAGCTTGGTGCCTTGGTGTGGACATGGTCGCTCCTGAAACCCGTGGATAATTTTTGGCTCTATCAGATATGGCCGGGTAACGCGATTACCTAAAAGAAAAGGCGGAAACATCAGCTTCTTGGGCGACCTAATGCACTCTTCGGCGCCTTCCCACGTTAAAGGTCAGGAAAACTGAACCGTAAATGCGGAAGGAGTGACAATGGGTTACCTGTTGCATGGCACATGGCAGGCAACACAAGGTGTGCGGCACGATACCGAAGAGAAAGGGGCATTTTCCCGCCAGCCTTCACAGTTCAGAAACTGGGTCACGTCAGATGGCAAAGCAGGTCCAACGGGGGAGGGTGGCTTCAAGGCGGAAGCAGGGCGCTACCATCTGTATGTGTCCCTTGCCTGCCCATGGGCTCACCGCACCCTGATTTTCAGACATTTGAAAGGCTTGAGCAACCATATAGGCCTCTCGGTGACGCACTGGCTGATGGGAGAGCACGGATGGACCTTTGAGGAGGGGCAGGGCGTACTTCCTGATACGTTATATGGAGCCAGCTTTCTGTACGAACTCTATGTGCGGGCTAATAGCGATTATTCGGGCAACGTGACCGTTCCTGTGCTGTGGGATACGCACCGAGAGACAATCGTCAGCAATGAATCCGCCGATATCATCCGCATGATGAACAGCGCATTTGATGGTATTGGTGCGCGGGAAGGAGATTACTATCCCATTCCTTTGCGTAATGAGATTGAGGCTGTGAACCAGCGTATCTACAGCACGCTTAATAACGGCGTGTATAAATGTGGTTTCGCGCAGTCTCAGCAGAGCTATGAGAATGCGGTTCGGGAAGTGTTTGAAACGCTGGACTGGCTTGAGCACCATCTGCGCGGCAGGCGCTGGTTGGTGGAAGATCAACTGACAGAGGCGGACTGGCGTCTTTTCACCACATTGATCCGTTTTGATGCGGTTTATGTGGGACATTTCAAATGTAATGTGCGGAGACTTAGTGATTATCCAGTGCTCAGCGGATATGTGCAGAGGCTTTACGGTCTGCCTAGCATCGCGGAAACAGTCAGTTTCTTTCACATCAAAAACCATTACTACCTGAGCCACCCTTGGCTGGACCCTACTGGCATTGTGCCCGTAGGGCCAAACCCGCCTTTTGGGGAAGCCAGTATGGCGGTAAGGCGCCCCAGAGAAGGAACAGAAACAGAATGACCGAGCAGCGTTTGACAGAAATTCTACAAATTGAGGATGATCATGAGCGTCGGATAGAACTGCTGATCTTTCGGCTGCCAGAAAAGGCTCAGCCGGCTGTCCGCTGGATGCGTAAACCACAGGCACGATGGGCGCGTCTCCCCGTTGGCGTGCTGCTGATCTGCGGAGGTCTTCTCTCCATTCTGCCGGTTCTGGGGCTTTGGATGTTGCCTTTGGGTGTTATTCTTCTGTCCGAAGATATCGCTTTTTTGCGGCGTCTGACTGATAGGGTTCTGGCGTGGGTGGAGCGGCGCAAGCCACAATGGCTGGGGTTGGAGGCGGCACCTCACTCCTAAAGGGCCTTATGCTCTGCATGGGTCGAATGCGTATGCAGGGTTTCACCGCCTCTCTTTCCTGGCGGTATAGTGTGGTTATGACAGATCACGCCAAACCCGCCCCCTCTCTTCAGTCCATGATCCGTGTGCGGGGTGCACGGGAACATAATCTGAAAAATGTTGATGTAGATCTCCCGCGTGACCAGTTGGTGGTCTTCACCGGGGTCTCAGGGTCAGGTAAGTCTTCTCTTGCCTTTGGCACGATCTATGCGGAAGCGCAGCGGCGTTATCTGGAATCCGTTTCTCCTTATGCGCGGCGACTGTTTAACCAGATGCCGGTGCCCGCCGTGGCGAGTATTGAAGGGCTCCCCCCAGCAGTCGCTCTTCAGCAACAAAGAGGTGGAAGTAGCGGTCGGTCGACCGTTGGCAGTGTGACCACGCTTTCTAACCTGCTGCGGATGCTTTACTCGCGCGCTGGGTCTTATCCGCCCGGCATGGCGCGTCTGGAAGCTGAATCCTTTTCATCCAACACTCCCATGGGCGCATGCCCGCGCTGCCACGGACTTGGAAGCATCTATGATGTGACCGAGAAAACACTTGTCCCAGATGATACGCTGACCATTCGGCAACGCGCCGTAGCTGCATGGCCCACTGCTTGGCAAGGTCAGAACCTGCGGGATATCCTGATTACGCGCGGGGTGGATGTTGATAAACCCTGGAAGGATTTACCGCAGAAAACACGCGACTGGATTTTGTATACAGAGGACACCCCCACAGAACCCGTTTATCCGGGGCGCACGCATGAGGAGGTTCTGGCGGCCATAAAACGGGGAGACCCGGCAGACTACAATGGCACTTTTACCGGTGCCCGACGATATGTACTGCAAACCTTTGCAAAATCTCAAAGTGCGAAAATGCGAGCGCGGGCAGCGTCCTTCATGGTCAGTTCGCCCTGTCCGGTCTGCCATGGGCAGAGATTGAACCCAGATGCGCTCAAAGTAACATTCGGTGGCCGCAATATCGCAGATTTTTCGGCACTTCCACTGAAACACATCGCTCAGGCGTTGAAGGAGATGCAGCCCGGCCTGAAAGGGCAGGATGCAGTCAGTGTCGCAGCGCAAGGGATTGTGGGCTCCCTGATTGAGCGGGTTGCTGTGTTGCTGGATCTGGGGCTTGGATATCTTCAACTCAGCCGCAGCGTGCAAAGCCTATCTCCCGGTGAATATCAGCGGCTCCGGCTTGGAACCCAAATCCGTTCCAATCTCTTCGGGGTGGTATATGTGCTGGATGAACCAAGCTCCGGCCTTCATCCGGTAGATACACAGGCCTTGCTGAGGGCGCTGGATGGTCTGCTGTTCGCAGGGAATTCCCTGCTTGTGGTGGAGCATAATCCTGATGTTATTCGTCGTGCTCAGTGGTTGGTGGATGTGGGGCCAGAAGCGGGTGAACGAGGTGGCCAGGTGCTTTATAGTGGACCGCCGGAGGGGTTGAGGCAGGTAGAAGCCTCCCGGACACGGCATTATTTATTTGATGCCCCGGCAAAGAGAACCATGCAGCCGCGTAAGCCGGAGGGTTTTCTGAAACTAGCGAATATCACGTGGAATAACCTGCAGGATATCAGTCTTTCTTTGCCATTGGGTGTATTGGTGTCCGTTACCGGGGTGTCAGGCTCCGGTAAATCTAGCCTTATCGAACAAGCCTTGGTTTCCGTTGTGTCCCGCGCATTGGGGCAACCTATTGCGCGTGAAGAAGACACAGAAGATGAGGCCCTTTTTGAGTTCGCAGAAGCAGGACAACCGCAAGGGTGTGTGGTGTCCGGGCTGGAAAAAGTGCGGAGGCTTGTGGTTATTGATCAAAAACCCATAGGCCGCACGCCGCGCTCCAATCTTGCAACCTATACAGGGTTGTTTGATCTGGTGAGGCAGGCATTTGCCGCAACCCCGGAAGCCAGGAAAAGACGGTTTGACGCGGGATGGTTTTCCTTCAACGTTGCCAAAGGCCGTTGTCCCAAATGCGAGGGAGTGGGGTCGGTCATGGTGGAGCTTCTTTTCCTGCCCAGTGTATATGCGCCATGCCCGGACTGTCATGGGAGCCGTTACAAACCGGAAGTTCTGGCTGTCACGCTGCGGGGTAAGACAATAGCGGATGTGCTGAGCATGAGCGTGGATGAAGCGTGCACTTTTTTTGCGCAGGATAGTGCGCTCTCGCATGGGTTTGAAACCTTGCGCGAAGGCGGTCTTGGTTATCTGCGTCTCGGTCAGCCCGCAACAGAACTTTCAGGTGGTGAAGCCCAGCGTATCAAACTGGCCACAGAACTGCAAAAGCGGCGGGCCGGTCACGTGCTGTATGTGTTGGATGAGCCGACTACCGGCTTGCATCCGGCGGATGTGGACAGTCTGCTCAAGCAACTGCAAAAATTGGTGGATCAGAACAACAGCGTGGTTCTTGCCGAACACGACATGCGGGTCGTCGCCGCAGGGGACTGGGTGATCGATATGGGGCCTGGTGCCGGAGAGGACGGAGGACACATTGTAGCCAGCGGTACTCCCCATGACGTTTCAGTTAATCCTCACAGTCAGACCGCTTCGTTCCTTGCCCGTTATGTAAACTAGGGTAGGGTGTCAGTAAGCAGGCAGGTCACAGGCGCACTCTACCTGTAAAACGATAATGCTAATGAACGGGTTGGCGGCAGAATGAGAAATTATTTTCAAAGCAGCACTTTTAGTTTCAGAACAGTTCTTGCCGCAGGAGTGATGAGCTTACTGCTAAGCGCATGTGCTGCGTCTGAACACCCCTCCACGCCAACGCCGGTTAAAGCCGCAGGTCAGTTGATTGAAAGCGTGCCGTTAGACAGTCAATTCAGTCTTCCGGACGCAGGGCGTTCCCTACGGATTACCTACCTTTCCACCAATGGTATTACAGGCACGGGTCTTGTGCCCGTGACGGCAGAAGTCATTCTGCCGTCTGGCACGCCTCCCGCCGGTGGGTGGCCAGTTGTCGCC
Organism: Acetobacter tropicalis; assembly: GCF_030644465.1. NCBI lineage: Bacteria > Pseudomonadati > Pseudomonadota > Alphaproteobacteria > Acetobacterales > Acetobacteraceae > Acetobacter > Acetobacter tropicalis. The sequence goes on from NZ_JAUYUW010000001.1 coordinate 3,414,406, forward strand.
TGGTCTCACGGCACAGTAGGAATTGCGGACTCCTGCGCACCATCCCTCCATCCGTATACAGAGCGGAACAGGGCTTATCTTTCTGCCTGGATGCAGCGCAGCTTTGCCATTGTCGCCACCGATTATCAGGGGCTGGGGGGTGAAGGCCCCCATCCTTATCTGAATGTGCGCACAGAAGCCTATAGCGTGCTTGATTCCGTGCGTGCGGCCCTAGCTGGCGTGCCCGGACTACAAAACAAGATCATGCTGGTTGGGCAATCTCAAGGAGCAGGAGCAGCATTTGGGGCGGCGGCTTACGCACCTGATTATGCACCCGACCTCAATATTCGCGGAACGGTTGCGACCGGCATTCCTTACATGACCCCGGACGTTCTCAATGCATTGCTGACGCATCAGGAGCAGACATCGCTCCAGGCAAAGAAAGCCGTTGCGCAGCAAGATCCCGTTATTGCTTATGGGTTACTCCTTGGGGCTTCTCTGGCTAATATTGACCCAGATTTCAAACCGGAGGAGGCATTCACACCGAAAGCGATGAATGCGTACCATGCCGCGTCGCAGGTCTGCCTTGCTCCTTTGATGCAACAGGTTCGTAAAG
>NZ_JAUYUW010000001.1:3420000-3656946 GCF_030644465.1 Acetobacter tropicalis
TCCACGCAGGGTTAGTCGGCCCCTAAGGCGAGGGCGAAAGCCGTAGTCGATGGGAATCAGGTGAATAGTCCTGAACCTGCCAGAAGTGACGAATGCAAGATGTTGTCAGTCCTTATCGGATTGGACTGGCTTTTTGCGCATTCCAGGAAATAGCTCTGGCGTATAGACCGTACCCGAAACCGACACAGGTGGACTGGTAGAGAATACCAAGGCGCTTGAGAGAACGATGCTGAAGGAACTAGGCAAATTACTCGTGTAACTTCGGGATAAGCGAGACCCGTTGGTGGGCAACCATTGGCGGGTGGCACAGACCAGGGGGTAGCGACTGTTTAGTAAAAACACAGGGCTCTGCGAAGTCGAAAGACGACGTATAGGGCCTGACGCCTGCCCGGTGCCGGAAGGTTAAGAGGAGGTGTGAGAGCACTGAATTGAAGCCCCGGTAAACGGCGGCCGTAACTATAACGGTCCTAAGGTAGCGAAATTCCTTGTCGGGTAAGTTCCGACCTGCACGAATGGCGTAACGACTTCCCCGCTGTCTCCAGCATCGGCTCAGCGAAATTGAATTCCCCGTGAAGATGCGGGGTATCCGCGGTCAGACGGAAAGACCCTATGAACCTTTACTGCAGCTTTACAGTGGCATCAGAGACATTCTGTGTAGGATAGGTGGGAGGCTTTGAAGCGGGGGCGCCAGTTCCCGTGGAGCCATCCTTGAAATACCACCCTGAATTTTTCTGATGTCTAACCGCGGTCAGTTAGCCTGATCCGGGACCCTGTATGGTGGGCAGTTTGACTGGGGCGGTCGCCTCCCAAAGTGTAACGGAGGCGCGCGATGGTGGGCTCAGGCCGGTCGGAAACCGGCTGTTGAGTGCAATGGCATAAGCCCGCCTGACTGCGAGAGTGACAGCTCGAGCAGAGACGAAAGTCGGCCATAGTGATCCGGTGGTCCCGCGTGGAAGGGCCATCGCTCAACGGATAAAAGGTACTCTAGGGATAACAGGCTGATCTCCCCCAAGAGTCCACATCGACGGGGAGGTTTGGCACCTCGATGTCGGCTCATCACATCCTGGGGCTGGAGCAGGTCCCAAGGGTTCGGCTGTTCGCCGATTAAAGTGGTACGTGAGCTGGGTTTAGAACGTCGTGAGACAGTTCGGTCCCTATCTGCCGTGGATGTTGGAGACTTGAGAGGATTTGTCCCTAGTACGAGAGGACCGGGATGAACACACCTCTGGTGCACCGGTTGTCGCGCCAGCGGCACCGCCGGGTAGCTAAGTGTGGACGGGATAACCGCTGAAAGCATCTAAGCGGGAAACCCACCTCAAAACTAGGTCTCCCCAAGGGCCGTGATAGACCATCACGTCAATAGGCCAGGTGTGAAAGCGCAGTAATGCGTGCAGCTAACTGGTCCTAATCGCCCAATAGGCTCACTCTCTTACCGTTCCCTTAAAAGAACGGCCCGTGCACAGAAATCATCCATGCAAAACGTCATACTTCATCATACCCAACCGTCCACACCACCCCAACTCAAGGGTGATTTGGATGACCTGGTGGCCATGGCGGGGAGTGATCCACCCGATCCCATCCCGAACTCGGCCGTGAAAACCCCCAGCGCCTATGATACTGCGGCTTAAGTCGTGGGAAAGTCGGTCGCCGCCAGGTCTTCCAAATCACCCAAAAATCAACACAAACGCGGGGTGGAGCAGCCCGGTAGCTCGTCAGGCTCATAACCTGAAGGCCGCAGGTTCAAATCCTGCCCCCGCAACCATCTCAAGTCCTTGATAGGACACGATAAACCCGCCCTCAATAGGCGGGTTTTTTTTGTGCACAAATCACACCGCAGGAAACACATAGGAAACAAATGGAAAGGTACCAGGGCGCAATTTTGTCGGTGTTCACGTTCGCGTGAGTTCCGGAGCCAACCTAGAATTGGCACGAGAAGCCACTTACGAAGCGGGTCAACCGGTGAGTGAATGGCGAATACGTCTTACTCGGGGCGCCCAGATCATAGCTTCTCGGTGCACACCGGGTGCTGCGAGTGTTTTGCCGGCAGTGTCTCCAGTGATTAGACCGCTATCAAGCTCTTCACAGAGAGCGTTGAGCGGCCATTCCACCATCCCGCCGTATTTTCGATTGCCACGTGTAAACATAGTATCTCTGGTCCTGAGCCTGCGGCATAAATATGTAGCCGCAGAACATGTCTGACCCCCCTTCAGGATCCCGATGACATGATTCTGGGTATTTTTTAATGTCAGTTTTCAGGGCACAGACTTCACTTCAATCCAAAGTCCAGTTCATGGGAAGACATAGAATACCTCAAGTTTTACAGCTTCAAATCGTTATACATTTATGTGCTGCGCTCATGATGATATGCATTAAATTAGGGCTAATTTTCTATTTTGAAAAATAATAACATAAGAGTTCACGCCGTTGAATGGACTGAAAACAAAAATCTAGATTGGTGAATTATGTCACCATTCATAATGATTTTGTACAAAATCAATAATGGGAGGTTTACATGGAGTTGAACATCAACGGTATTCAGCACCATGTGGATGTCGAACCTGATACTCCCTTGCTCTGGGTTCTGCGCGACGACCTTGCGATGACGGGCACCAAGTATGGCTGTGGGCTGGCGCAGTGCGGGGCCTGCACTGTGCTGGTTGACGGCCAGGCCGTGCGGTCCTGCGTGACTCCTGTTGAAAAAGTGGCGGGCGCGTCGATCACGACCATCGAGGCGATCGAGCAGGATGATCTTGGCAAGCGTGTGGTAGCTGCATGGGTGAAACATCAGGTTCCGCAGTGTGGTTACTGCCAGTCCGGGCAGGTCATGGCCGCGACCTCACTGCTCAGGCAGGTTCCCCACCCCACGGATGCCGATATCGACGCAGCGATGGTCAATCTCTGCCGCTGCGGAACCTATAATGCCATTCGTGCCGCCATTCATGATCTGGCATCCGGTTCAAAGGACGGGGGAGCATAAGAATGGTGAACGGTCTTTTTGATGATGCTCCCCTGATGCAGCAGGGACCGGTCAATCTGTCCAGACGGCGCTTTATGCTGACATCGGCAGGCGCTGCAACGGGCGCATTCGTGCTGGGTTTCGGCCTGCCGGCCCGACAGGCGCGCGCCCAGGCCGCGCAGGGACCAAAATATCGCGGAACACAGGTTCCAGCATTCCTGGAAATCCGTCCGGATAATACCGTGCGCCTGCAAAGCCCCTTCATTGAAGGCGGGCAGGGAACGTTCACCGCCATGGCACAGATCGTCGGCGAGGAACTGGACGCGGACCCTTCGACTTTCCTTGTTGAAAATGCCCCGGCAGGGGATGAATACGCTGTGATGGACAGCGGTATGCGCATCACGGGTGGGAGCATGTCGGTGCAGAACGGTTATCCGGCCATGCGACGTCTCGGTGCACTCGGACGTGAAATGCTGCTTCAGGCCGGGGCGCAGCATCTGGGTGTTCCCGTGTCAGAGCTGACCACTCTGCCGGGACAGGTTGTTCATGCCGCATCGGGCCGAACGGTCACTTATGGAGAACTGGCGCCTGTGGCCATGGATCTCCCGGTGCCTGATCCGGCCAGCGTAAAGCTGAGAGATCCGTCGCAGTTCCGCTGGATCGGCAAATCGGTCAAGCGGCTGGATATCTACGAGAAATCGACAGGCAAGGTCGACTACGCAATTGATGTGCGGGTTGATGGCATGCTGCACGCAGCGGTCCAGCATGCGCCGCGCCTTGGCATGACGGTTGGCTCCATCCGCAACGAAGAACAGGTGAGCCAGATGAAGGGTGTTCACTCCGTTCATCGTCTGCCGGGGGCGGTGGCGGTCGTGGCCGAGCGGTGGTGGCACGCCAGACGCGGGGTTGAAGCTCTGCTGGTGAACTGGGTCGAGGCTGAACCGGGGGCAGCCTCAGACATTCGTGTGATGCCAGCGGATTTTTCGACGGAAGAGTTCAGGAAACATCTGGCGACAGTATCCGGGAAAGAAGAGAACGCGGAGACCAAAGGCGATGTGACGCGTGGATTGAAAAACGCCCATACAGTCGTCGAGGCAACGTATTTCAGCCAGTACGTGAACCATGGGCAGCTTGAGCCTCCTTCCGCACTGGCACGGTATAATCCCGATGGAACACTCGACATCTGGCTCCCCAACCAGGCCCCCGACATGTTCCGTGCCGATATGGCCAGGCGCACCGGGATGGATGCCGAAAAGATCACGATTCATTCACCGTTACTGGGTGGGTTTTTCGGACGTCATTTCCTTTACGACCATGGTAGCCCCTATCCGCAGGCCATTGCGCTCGCCAAAGCGACGGGTCGGCCCATCAAGCTGATCTGGACCCGTGAGGAAGAGTTCCTGCGCGATGCCCTGCGTCCCATGGCGGCCGTGCGGTTCCGTGCGGGGCTTGATGCCACTGGTCGTCCTGTTGCGCTTGACGTCGTCAGCGCTACGGAAGGAGCAACGGAAGGTCTCGGGACGAAGCGCGGAAAAGACCTTGACCCGACAGCCCTCGAAGGACTGACCAACAAGGCCTACGATATTCCCGACCGTCGGATCGCCCAGTTGTTCGTCAGAAATCCGGCGACGCTGGGATACTGGCGTTCCGTCGGGAATTCCATGAATGACTTTCTCTATGAAACATTTCTGGACGAACTTGCGGACAAGGGACATCAGGACCCCTACGAGCTTCGGTTACACCTGCTCCGGGACAACAGGCGTCTGACGACTTTGCTCAAGGCGGTCGCAGACCTGTCGGGCGGCTGGAAGCGTGGCCCGTTTACGGCGGCAGATGGTTCACGCCGTGCGCGCGGGATTGGCATGGCGTCACCTTTCGGGTCTGAAGCTGCGGCGATTGCGGAAGTGTCGATCGAAAACGGGCGTGTCAGGGTGCACGAGGTCTGGGAAGCCATCGACCCTGGAAAGGTCGTGAACCCCGCGATTGTGGAAGCGCAGGTCAATGGAGCCATAGCTCTCGGACTGTCTCAGGTGCTTCTTGAAGAGACTGTTTACGAGAACGGTATGCCGCGTGCGCGGAACTATGATGGCTACCCAATTCTCGCTCTGAATCAGATGCCTCGTGTGCATGTGAAGATTGTCGAGAGTGGCGAGAAGATGGGTGGCGTCGGGGAGCCACCGCTGCCTGCCATCCCACCCGCGGTGGCGAACGCGGTTTCGACCCTGACCGGGCGGCGTATCCGAAGCATGCCGCTGTCACGTCATGATTTTGCAAGCTGAGACTTTGATCGTCGTCTGGCACGTCCCGCGTGCAGCAGAAAGAGTGCGGAACTGAACATGACTAACCGCCTGAAGAAAATTTTCGCAGTCGTGATCCCTGCGTCGGCTGTTCTGGCTGCGGGAGCGGCATGGTTCGTGACCCGTCTCCCTGCGTCGTCCTTTGAGAAAACCGGTTCTCAGGAAGAGCCGTCGGCGCAACTCGTGGCGCGAGGGGAGTATGTGTCCCGTCTGACGGATTGCGTGGCCTGTCACAGTGTGCCGGGTGGGGCAGCCTATACCGGGGGCCTGAAGATGGTGACGCCGATGGGCGCAATCTTCGCCACGAACATCACGCCTGACCGTGAGACGGGGATCGGTGCCTATACGCTGGCGGATTTCGACAGGGCGCTTCGTTCCGGCGTGGCAAAGGATGGGCACCGTCTTTATCCGGCCATGCCCTATCCGTCCTATGCCAAGCTTTCTGACGATGATGTCAAAGCGCTTTATGCCTATTTCATGAAGGGCGTCCCGGCCGTTCATCAGGAAAACCGTGAAAGCACGATCCCCTGGCCGCTGAACATGCGCTGGCCTCTGGCTTTCTGGAATGTGGTTTTTGCCCCGTCAGACGTTTATCGCCCGGACACGTCGAAAGATGCCCAATGGAACCGCGGGGCCTATCTTGTTGAAGGGGCGGGGCACTGCGGGGCCTGTCATACGCCGCGAAGTCTGGCCTTCAACGAAAAGGGGACAGACAGCCATAGTGCGGCCTTTGTCTCCGGCGCTCTGATCGATGGTTGGTTCGCGCCTAGCCTGCGCAACGACCCCAATACGGGGCTGGGCCGGTGGAGTGAGGACGATATCTTCCGTTTTCTCAAGACCGGCCGGAACGACCATGCCGTCGTGTTCGGCTCCATGACAGAGGCTTTCAACAACTCGACGCAGTTTTTCTCGGATGATGATCTACGGGCTGTGGCACACTATCTCAAATCCCTGCCTGGCGACGGGCAACGGGATGGTGCTCCGTGGCAGTATGAGCCGACACAGGCCAGGGCACTCCAACCCGCCGGACGGCAGGGCATCCCCGGTGCGCAGACCTACATGGCGAAATGCAGCTTCTGTCATGGGGCGGATGGGCGCGGGCAGGGGCAGTGGGTTCCGCCGCTGGCAGGAGCAGCTTCGTCTCTGGTGCCGGACAGTTCCTCTTCCATCAACGTCACACTCAACGGGTCTGGCCGTGTCGTCGCGGCCGGTGTGCCGGATTCCTACCGAATGCCGTCATATCGCGAGCAGCTCTCCGACGGGGAAATCGCAGATGTGCTGACTTTTATCCGATCTTCGTGGGGAAACCGGCAGTCTCCCGTGATGAAGCCGGATGTGAAAAAACTCAGGGAGCAGACCGTTCCTGCCAGCAGCAGTCCGGTTATTTTGAAAACTCGTTGAATTTCTCGGGGATTGAAAAAAACGAGTGTTACGATGCCCGAGTGCAGGTGCCGAATGCGTGATGAAGGATGCCGACATGACACGAATTAATGCCAGTCTTTCCGGAGAGTTCCTGCTAGGCGGAGAAATTTCCGTTCATCGTCTAGGGTTTGGTGCAATGCGCCTTACCGGACCGGGTGTGTGGGGAGAGCCTGAGGATCGGGAAGAGGCCCTGCGCGTCTTGCGCCGCCTGCCGGAAATCGGTGTCAATTTCATCGACACCGCGGACAGCTATGGCCCTTTCGTCAGCGAGGATCTGATTGCCGAGGCTCTGGCGCCTTACAGGGGCCTGACCATTGCGACGAAAGGCGGTCTGGTTCGTCCTGGCCGGACGGAAGGACAATGGCCGCAGGTCGGGGACCCAAACTATCTCGGGCAGGCTGTTCGTCTGAGCCTTCGGCGGCTGAAGGTTGAACGGATCGATCTCTGGCAGCTTCACAGGATCGATCCCAAACTTCCAGCAGAGGGACAGTTTGAGACCATTCGCTCCTTTATCGATCAGGGCTTCATCCGATATGCCGGGCTGAGTCAGGTGTCGGTCGCGGAGATTGAGGCTGCCAGAAAGATATTCCCGGTCGCTACTGTTCAGAACCGGTACAATCTGACCGACCGTGCGGATGAAGATGTGCTGGAATACTGTGAAGCCAATGGCATCGGTTTTATGCCCTGGTTTCCTCTGGCGGCAGGCGAACTGGCAAAGCCGGGCGGGATTGTCGATAGCATTGCCAGAAAACATGGTGCGACACCGGGTCAGATCGCATTGGCATGGCTCCTCAGGCGTAGTCCCGTGATGTTGCCCATTCCGGGAACCAGCCGTGTCAGCCATCTGGAAGAGAACGTTGCTGCGGCTGCGATCACGCTTTCGGATGAAGAATTCGACCAGCTCGATGCCGCGTCGAGAAGTCTATAAAAGGGTATCCTCCCCCTGACACAGGCAGGCGTGCTGGTGTCAGGGGGAAGTGGCAGTCGGAGGAGGGCCGGTTGTTACCAGGCGTAAGCTTCGGGTGCTTCACCGCCGGGGCCGGGCCAGATTTCATCCAGACGCTTCAATGTGTCTGGAGAGAGACTAACGTCCAGTGCTTTAAGACTGCTTGCCAACTGCTCCTGCGTGCGGGGGCCGACGATTGGGGCTGTCACGACAGGGTTGTGGAGCAGCCAGGCCAGTGCGACGTCAGCGGGCTGTTCGCCAAGTTCCGCGCAGAGGGATTCATAGGCTTCAAGCTGTGGTCGGTATTTCTCGATTTCCTTGAGTTTGCTGGCTCTGCGCGTACCGTTTTCCTTACCAAGAACGCCACCGAGCAGACCGCCGCCAAGCGGGCTCCACGGGATGATGCCGAGACCATGGTGCCGACAGGAGGGAATGACCTCAAGTTCGATCATGCGGGCGGTCAGGTTGTACAGGCTCTGTTCCGAGACCAGCCCCATGAAGTTCCGGGCTTTGGCCGCGGCCTGTGCGGTGGCAACGTGCCAGCCGCCGAAATTGCTGCTGCCGACGTAAAGTACTTTGCCCTGCTGAACGAGCAGTTCCATTGCCTGCCAGATTTCTTCCCAAGGCGTCCGGTGATCGATGTGGTGCATCTGATACAGATCGATATGATCTGTCTTGAGGCGTCGCAGGCTGTCCTCACAGGCCTTTCTGATGTGATAGGCTGACAGATATTTGTCGTTCGGACCCAGCCCCATCGGCTGGTACACCTTGGTGGACAGGACGATCTGGTTCCGGCGATTTGTATCTTTTGAGAGCCAGTTGCCGATGATCTCTTCGGACGTGCCAAAACCCTGTGCCATGTCCGGTGTTTGTGGCCCACCGTAAACGTCGGCGGTGTCGAAGAAATTGATCCCGGAGTCCAGCGCAGCGTCCATGATGGTGAAAGCCGTTGGTTCATCCGTAACCATACCGAAATTCATGGTGCCCAGACAGAACTTACTGACTTTCAGACCTGTCCGACCAAGATATGTATAGTGCATGGTCAATCCTTCCGTGTTTGATCGCGCCTCGTTACCGCTGTAAATTCCTTCCTGTTTTCGAATGACAGGAGCCTGAAGCGACCTTTCAGGTAACTATTTGGGCCGCCGATTATCCGTTGAAACAGCTCTGTCTATCGATCAGCTCTTGATGAAGGCGCTAATGAGGGAAAAGATAGCCCTTTTCCCAGGCAGGGATTAGCCCTTTCATTATAGACATGGTCATGAGGTATTCTCATGAGTGTGAGTAAACTGTGTATGGTTTAAAGCATCCTTACAACAGTGCCATTTTTACTCAATTACATTAGTGGGGCATCGGATCTTCTTGACTGATACCGGGCAATTTTTCAGCCAAAGTATCGACGATTACACGCAGGCGTTTGGGTAATGTTGGCGTTTCTGGCCAGACAGCGAACGTGTCAACAGCAGTAGAGGGAAATCCGTCCAGGAGAGAGAGAAGGCGACCTTCATTCAGATGAGGTCTGATAAGCCAGTCTGGTAACCACGCAATCCCTAGTCCTGCAACGGCAGCATCGACAATCGCCTCGAGATTGTCGAACTGAAGACGCCACTTTAATTTACAGTTCTGTAGATTGCCGTCCAGATCCCTTAACTGCCACGGGAAAAGCCTGTTTGAACGCCAGTAAACCAAGGCATCGTGCATCTCAAGATCATGAATTGTTTGAGGTTTGGCACGTTCGGAAAAATATGATGGTGCAGCACAAACAATTTTATTCTGACTGCATATTTTTCGAATGCGTAATCCGCTTCCGTCTGCGATCGGACCTTGGCGGATTACCAGATCAAAACCTTCTCCTATCACGTCCACAAGGAGATCGCTGAAGCGCAGATCAAGATCAAGATTGGGATATTGGCGGGCCAGTTCCAAAAGAATCGGTGTGACACAATGACGACCAAACAAGATTGGCATCGACACGCGAACCTTGCCAGCAACGTCGGTACGACCCGCGTGGAGCTGTTCTTCTCCCGAGCGTAATTCCTTAAGGGCGCGTCGACATTTATCGTAATAGATCTGCCCTTCTTCGGTCAGGGTGAGAACGCGCGTTGTCCGGTTGAAGAGCCTGGCGTCAAGCCGTTCCTCCAGTCGTGCCACGGCCTTTCCCACAGCAGAACGCGACAGACCGAGACGCTCTGCCGCGCGGGAGAAACCGCCTGCCTCAACGGCTTCGACAAAGACGGATATATTTTCAAGGCGGTGGTGCATGGTGCCCTTATTGTAGAATTATACGCTCATATTATGGGAATGGATTTCGCCACACGCTCATATAATTCTACATTATAAACTTACCGAGGCCCAGCGTGGAGTTGGTCGGAAGAGTGTCGCTCTTTGCCCACCCTCTGCGGCAAAAACATAGTGCAGGATTATCTATCATGCTGATTTCTATCGTATATCACAGTGGTTATGGCCATACCGCGAGGCAGGCAGAAGCGGTTGCGGAAGGCGCGCGTCGCGTGGCGGGAGCCGATGTGAAGCTGACTTCGATCGGTGACGGGGAGATTCCCTGGGACACGCTGGAAGCCAGTGACGCGATTATCTTTGGTTCGCCGACCTATAACGGCCTGATCAGCGCGAAATTCAAGGAATTCATGGAAGCCTCGACCAAGACGGCATGGTTCGAGCAGAAATGGCTTAACAAGATTGCGGCGGGGTTCACCAACTCTGGTGCACAGCACGGCGACAAGCTCAACTCGCTGGTGTCCATCGCGCTCTTTGCTGCCCAGCATGGCATGACGTGGGTCAATCTCGGCCTGATGCCCGGCAACAGCAGCAGTACCGGCAGTGTGAACGATCTGAACCGCATCGGAAGCTGGCTGGGTGCCATGGCGCAGTCCAACAATGATCAGGCCCCGGATGTGACGCCGATCAAGAGCGATCTCGACACGGCGGCCCATCTTGGGCAGCGTGTGGCGGAAATCACCCAGCGTTTTGTCTCGGGTTCAACACAGGGCAAGTAACTTTTGGAACGCTCGGTTCTGCTGCGTATGCGGCAGCGGAAGAGCATTGTCTCTTTCGCTTCGAGCGGTGTCGTGGAGGACGCGAGACGATGTCAAATACTCCATCTCTGACGCTGGAAGATGTGCGCGGTGTGGCTCCTGCTCTGGCGCATTATACGGAAACCGCAATTATTGGGGATCTGTGGGCGCGCTCCGGTCTTTCCGCACGTGACCGAAGTCTCGTGACTGTCTCCGCTCTCGTGGCTGGAGAGCGGACAATCGGGTTCGCGCATTATTTCATCAGGGCGCTCGATAGTGGTGTGACACCTGGTGAACTGTCTGAACTCATCACGCATGTCGCTTTTTATGCGGGGTGGTCAACGGCGTTTAATGCGGTTGCCATTCCAGTCGTGGCGCTGACCAGACGTCTTCCACGCAGACATCTTTTGATCGGCCGGCTTTCCAGAGTTTTATCGATCCGGCGTTGATGATTATTCTCGTGAACGCAAGGGTATTTTCAAACCGGAAAAACGAAGCGGAAATGTCAGGCTCGTAAAAGGAGCGAGCCTGACACTATGCCTGCCTGTTACCAGGGTTGGTTTACAGGACCGACCGTGAATTCATTGACAGTGGTGTCTTCCGGTAGGTCGATGGCAAACGCAACGACTTTGGCAACGCGATCAGGCGAGATGCCATACGTCTTGTAAAGACCCTGCATCTGTTCCTGCACGGCACTGTCCGTGATGGAATCAAGCAACTCGGTGTTGATCGCAGCGGGGTAGAGCGTTGCGGTACGGATGTTGCTGTTCGCGGATGCGGACTCCATACGCAGCACTTCCATGAAATTGCGCACGAACCATTTCGTGCCGCCGTAGACGGCGCATCCCGGATAGGCCTTGATGCCGGCAACGGATGACGTCGCAATGATCTGTCCGGATTTCTGCTCCAGAAAAGTCGGCATGACGGCTGCCACGCCGTTCAGGACGCCCTTGATGTTGACGTCGACCATCCTGTTCCAGTCATCGGTTTTGAGTGCTGAAACCGGAGAATTGGGCATGAGGCCCGCGTTCAGGAAGATGACATCCACACGGCCGAACGTATCCTTGGCGAATTGTACAATGCGTTCGTTATCAGATGGCTTCGTGACGTCCAGAACCTGATAGGCAGCCTGACCACCAGCTTTCTCAATGTCAGTCACGATCTGCTTTAGCTGGCTCTCCCGGCGCGCACCGAGGACAACTTTTGCCCCCTTTGCTGCCAGTAGCTTTGCCGCTGCTTCGCCAATCCCTGAGGAAGCGCCCGTGATGAGGACGACTTTATCTTTAACCATTTATGGTAATCCTATGCGGTTTGAGTGTTGCCACGCAGCAATCGACAGAGTGTTCAGAGACTACGATTTTTAGTCTGTCTGAAGCCTTGTGCATGGGAAAAAATCTCTAGAGCGTCAGTTCGAAACTGACGTCGATAAGATTTTCGATGAGAGCATCAGAAACGCTGCCATCCAGCAGGATACTGATCCAGTGGGATTTGTTCATATGGTAGGCCGGAACAATTCCTTCTGTCGTAAGATAATCCTGTATATTTTCCGGGCGGCATTTGACGTCGAGAATATCGACATTCCCGCCTTCACTCAGCTTGAGTGTCTGACGGGGCACATTCAAGATAAGTCCAAACCACGTCTCGCGATCTTCGTGCCGGAGTGCGATATAGTCGGGAAAGTAATGAAAGGAATGGTCTGGGATCGTATCGTATTTTCTTTTGACGTAGGATAAAACACACTGTTTCTGACTCAGGTTCATATGGTGGTTCCTCAGACAATACTTAATACATCAATGGTATTATGTATTTTGCTTAAAGAGCTTCCACCTGCATTTTTATGCGACCGGTAAGAGCAAGCCCCTCAAGGTTGTCTTCAATCTGGCCTAGCTTGATGAGGCCAGATGAATATTCAAAATTACGATAAAAGATGGCGATATTTCCCCAAGGAGCATAATAGGTAATGTCACCTGCGGAAGGAGCATATCCTTTGGGTGCTTTGTCGCTCGACAAATGCCTGGGAAGGTCACAGATTTTCTCAGTCGTATTGTAATCTTCAAGCATCAAGGTCATTGGCAAAAGAGAGAGAAAATCTCTCCCGGAAGGAGTGTCTTCCAACGAAGCAAAGATCACTTGTTCTCCAAGTGTCAGACGTATTTTCATATTCACCTTTCTTCCGTCTGGAGATGAAACCTTTGCGAAAACCGTAACGTGGGTGACACATTCAGACCGACTTACGCAGTAGACGGGCTCACCGAGCTTTGTAGAAACAAAATACGCCGTGATCTTGCCGCTGAGAATCACTCATCCGGTACGCCTGACTTAACCATTATAGCGATATAAAAAGCTTGGGTTTAGAGGCGATATTTAGAACATAGAGATGAGTATATTTCATGAATGCTGCTGGATGGGATCTTGGTCTAATTAATGAAATCTACTCATTTTGATCATGATATTATACGGTCTAGTTCTGGCACATCATCTGGTTTATTCAGCACATGCTTGATGAGTTCCTTATTGTGATTAAAATTATTTCTCGTTTTTATTCACAATATACTTAAGAAAATACAGAATAATTCAAAAAATGGTCCTTATATTTCGAAGGAGGGCCACTCAGTTGAGGTATAATGAAAGAAGTATCTGAAATATCACCTGATGTGGAAGTGGAGCCAGAAGCGATATCTGGCTCGTGGAGCGGCGTGCTCGCCATGTCTCTCGGCGCATTCGCTCTCATTGCATCCGAATTTATGCCCGTCAGTCTCTTGACCCCGATTGCGGCTGATTTACAGATCAGTGAAGGGCAGGCTGGGCAGGCCATTTCAGTTTCTGGTGCTTTTGCCGTATTGACGAGCCTGTTCATATCTTCCCTGACCAGAGGGCTCGATCGCAAACGGCTCCTGTTGGGGCTGATTGGTGTGATGATTGTTTCCGGGAGTGTGGTGTCCGTCGCACCCAATTATCTCATTTTCATGCTCGGCCGCGCTTTAATCGGGGTGGTCATTGGCGGCTTTTGGTCTATGTCGGCTGCTACAGTCATGCGGTTGGTAGAAGAACATCATGTTCCACGGGCTCTGGCTATTCTGAACGGCGGAAATGCTCTGGCAACCGTTATCGCAGCTCCTGCAGGCAGTTTCCTTGGCGGTCTGATCGGTTGGCGTGGAGCATTTTTTTGTGTTGTTCCTGTTGCTGTTATTGTCTTCCTTTGGCAACTGGTAAGTCTGCCGTCCATGATGTCTGGCAAGACTCATGCGTCACCAAATGTTTTTAGGTTGCTCAAAAAGCCTCTGGTCGCCGTTGGGATGGCGGGAGCAGGCCTTTTCTTTATGGGGCAGTTTAGTCTGTTTACTTATGTAAGACCATTTCTTGAAATTGTTGCTCACGTCAACGTCTCCACTCTGTCGTTCATTTTGTTGCTGATAGGGGTCTCCGGTCTTGTGGGAACCTTGCTGATTGGCGGGTTGTTGAAGAACAGCGTTTATCCGGTTCTTATTATCATTCCATTTATTATGGCGTTACTGGCTGTCGGGCTTCTTTGCCTGGGTAAGTCGATCGTGATGTCTGCCGTCATTCTTACCATCTGGGGGATGTTTGCGACATCTGCCCCTGTTGGCTGGTGGACCTGGCTGGCGAGAACGCTTCCCAATGATGCTGAAGCAGGAGGTGGGCTTATGGTTGCGGTCGTACAATTGGCTATTACCATGGGAGCAACCTGCGGGGGAATTCTCTTCGATGGCAGCGGATATCGTGCGACCTTTGGTGTGAGCGCACTCATTCTCACAGCAGCGTCATTCAGCGCGTTAATGGCAAACCGCATATACAAACGCGGAGTATAGTGCGTGTCGCCATATTAAAGTAAAATCTAACGTAATATTTGAACGTTAATTTTAATATCTCCCCCATTTTTAATCTTGAAAATGGGGGGCTTGTTGAAATTCAAGGGGTGCTTTTATGAAGGCGCATTTCGTCAATAAAAAGAGAAAGTGGAGCAACATTTTCATGGTGTCTTGGGAAGCAGAGATGATACCCGGACCAGTAAGGGCACCAGTCTTCTAAAACCTGCAGAAGGCGTCCTTCCTGAATGTATTTTCGTGCTACCATTTCAGGCATATGAGCCAAACCTAAGCCTTCCAGGCAGGCATCTCGAATGGGAAAGATGCTATTAAAAATTAAAGATCCTTCTACCTTCACGGTTATGTCTTTCCCCTTTTTCTCGAACTCCCAGGCGTAAATGCGACCATGCGTTGGAAGCCGTAAGGTCAGACAATTATGATTTAATAAATCCTTTGGGTGTTTCGGTTTGGGGTTTTTTGAAAAATATTCAGGTGATCCAGCTACAACAAAACGAATATCTGGTGTGATAGGAACAGATGTCATTTCTTTTGTAATATTTTCACCAAGTCGAATTGCTCCATCAAAATCTTCAGAAAAAATATCAATAAGTTTAAGATCTGCTACAAACTCCATATTGATTTTGGGGTATTTTTGGACGAATTCTTTTATCTTAGGCAGGACAACGTAAGCCAGAGCATCATCAGGCATTGTAATTCGAAGATTTCCAGATTCCTGATTTCTTAATTCTCCTAATGATGTCAGTTGATTTTCTATTTGGTCTAAATGTGGGGCAATGCCGCTGATCAGTTGCTGTCCAGCAGTTGTGGGCGTAACGCTTCTTGTCGTGCGGGTCAGCAATCTCAAGTCAAGGCGCTCTTCCAAAAGACGAATGGTATGGCTGAGTGCCGATTGTGATACGCCTAATTTCGCGGCAGCTTTTGTAAAACTTTTTGCCCGTGCAACAGCGACCAGAGCGGTTAAATCATTCAAGTTTTCGCGTGCCATGTAATCGTCCCGATCCGCCGTATTTTAGTTAAGAAATAGACGCGTTATATGCGAAGGAATCCCTGATGTAATGAACTCAATGATCAGGAGAGAACGACCGCGCCGCGACCCTTCTTGGAAAGACAGTCTGAAGGATTGACCAATGGGCAATCGGTTCGGGACAAGCATCCGCATCCGATACATTTATTAAGATGATTACGGAGTTTTGTCAGTCCTGCAATACGCCCATCTAGCATTCCAGACCATTTCCTTACCATTTGATCAATATCTTTGGCGGAAATTTTGTCAGTGAGCGGAAACGCAGCCAATATGGCTGTAATATCCGCTAAAGAGATACCCAGGGATTGCGCGGCTTTAATCAGCGCAATTCGCCGCAGCATATCCCGCGCGTATCGCCTTTGGTTGCCTTGTGTTCTGATTGAAGAAATTAGATTTTTACTTTCGTAAAAATGTAAAGCCGACACGGCAACGCCACTACGACGCGAGACTTCCCCGACTGTTAGAAAATTCGCAGATGATTTTTGTCCTGTCATTTTAGCTCTTGACCTCAAGTTAGCTTGAGGTTTTATACGGGTTGTCAGCCTGATTCCGCAAGGCTCTCGCTCATTTATGATCGGGTCCGTTTCTTCAGGATATGCCGCAAATTTGCTGCTCATATCCGATTACGTTCTGGAAGACTGACAATGTTTCAATCAAGCAATCAGAAAAAGATAGCCTTGGTGAGTGGTGCAAATAGGGGCATCGGTTTTGCAATTGCCAAAGGTCTGGCGCAGCAAGATGTAACGGTTCTTTTAGGGAGCCGGAATCTGGAAAAGGGGGACGAGGTTAGTGCCGCCTTAAGGCAGGAGGGGCTGGATGTCCGTGCTGTCCAGCTTGATACGACAGACGATGCAAGCGTGTGGAAAGCCTGTGGCCTTATCCAGCGTGACTATGGACGCTTGGATATTCTGGTCAACAATGCTGGCATAGGTTTAGATTTTGCCCAGGATCTGACGCTTGTTGAGCGTATGGAACAGACTTTGACCCTCAATGTCGTCGGCACGCTTCGCTTGATGGATGCTTGTATTCCGCTCCTCGAAGAGGCGCCCTTTGCGACCATCGTGAATGTCTCCTCGGAACTGGGTTCGTTTGGTCTTCGGAGTGACAAGGCATGGCAGTATTCAGCCTTTGTTCTGCCGACCTATCAGGCGTCAAAGGCGGCTGTAAATTCACTCACACTCACTTATGCGACACTGTTGTCCGAGAAGGACATCAAGGTGAATGCCGTCTGTCCAGGATATACAGCAACGGATGCAACGAAAGACGCTGTGGTTGCTCCAACGCGCAAACCTGAACAAGCCGCTGGTATCGCCATCAAACTGGCATTGAGCGGGAAAGATGGACCAACCGGAACGTTCCAGAATGAAGAAGGTCATCTCCCTTGGTAATTTCAGGACGGTCGGGATAGTTTTTTTGAATCTCATGAGGTGCCTCGATAAGGTGTTCCTCATGAGATCATTGATGAATTTGTCTCATAATCATGTTCGGAAAAAACCGACTAGTCTCAATATGGAGCTTATGAATATTCTGCTCATCTAATCGTTCCATAAATGTGCAGTGTACATTCCAAGATGATTGACTGTCTCGATGTCAAAATCATCGTGGTCGCGTGCGCTCCCGGTTAAAAGCAGGATTTTCAGAAGATATGGGCATTGTTGGTCTCGCTCTCCGAAAGCCCTATACTTTTATCGTCGGCGCAGCGCTGATCCTTCTGCTTGGTATTTCCGCCATCTTCAGAACGCCGACTGACATTTTCCCCAATATCGATATCCCGGTCGTGACCGTCGTCTGGTATTATGATGGCCTTTCTGCACCGGAAACCGAAAAACGCATTAGTACATATACGGAATTTTCTCACAGCTTTTTCGTCAACAATCTGCGGACGATTGAAAGCCAGACCACGCCCGGTCTTGTGCTTCAGAAACTGTATTTCCAGCCGGGAGTGGATATCGGGGTCGCTCTCGGGCAGACCGTTGCCGCCACGCAATCCATTCGTGCCCAGCTTCCACCAGGCGTGCAGCCGCCCATTATCATGCAATACAGTGCCTCCAGCGTGGCTGTTCTCCAGCTTTCCCTGTCATCAGACAAACTGACAGAAAGCGAGCTGTACGATTATGGCGTGTATCGTCTGCGGCAGCAGATGGCGCCTGTTCCTGGCACGCTCCTGCCCCCGCCGCATGGCGGCAAGATCCGCCAGATCATGGTCGATATTGACCCGACCAAGTTGCAGGCGATGAAAATCAGCCCGCTGGATGTCTCTAACGCCATCAACGCTCAGAACCTGACACTTCCGGGCGGCACGGTGAAATTCGGGCCGTCCCAATACAATATCCAGATGAACGGCATCCCGTATTTTTCAAAGCAGCTGAACGATATTCCGTTGCGGAAAGACCCAAACACAGGTGCCATTATCCGTATTCGCGATGTTGCACAGGTCCGTGACGGCTGGGAGGTGCAGCATAACGTGGTGCGCCGTGAAGGGCAGCGTTCGGTTCTTCTGCGGATTATGAAAGCCGGGAACGCGTCCACTCTGGCGGTGGTGAACGCCATGCGGGACACGGTTCTGCCCATCTCACGCGCCGCAGCGCCTCCGGGCATGAAGATTGACGAACTGTTCGATCAGTCCCTGTTTGTAAAGGCTGCCATCAAGGGCGTGGCGTCTGAAGCCGTGATTGCCGGTTTGCTGACTGCCGCCATGATCCTCGCCTTTCTGGCAAGCTGGCGTTCCACGTTGATTGTGGCAGTCTCCATCCCACTCGCTATCCTGTCTTCCATCGCCATTCTCTCTGTTACCGGAGAGACGCTCAATCTCATGACATTGGGCGGCCTCGCACTGGCCGTGGGCATTCTGGTGGATGATGCCACGGTCACGATCGAGAACATCCACCGTCTGCATCATGACGGCGCAGACTTACGCAAAGCCGTTCTGGATGGTGCCGCGGGCATTGCACTGCCGACACTGGTGTCCACGCTGGCGATTTCCTGTGTGTTCGTGTCCGTGGAATTCCTGACCGGCCCATCACGCTTCCTGTTCACGCCTATGGCGCTGGCCGTTGTGTATGCGATGCTGGCCTCCTACGTCATCAGCCGGACTCTGGTGCCGATTTTTGCGGCTCTGCTTCTGCGCTCGGAAGAACAGGCCAAAAAACGCCGTGAAGAGGCTGGAAAGCCCCCCACGATTTTTGAGCGGTTCGGTGCAAAATTTGATGCCCGGTTCGAGCACTTTCGGAATGGTTATGAAAAGGCGCTGTCTGGCCTTCTGAACAGCGCATGGAAAGTTCCGGCTCTGGGCGGCATCTTTATTCTAGGCGCTGTGCTTCTTGCAACGCAGGTGGGACAAGACTTCTTCCCAGTTATTGATGCTGGCGAGTTCAAACTCCATGTACGCGCGCCTGCAGGCACGCGGATTGAGACCACCGAACGGATTTTCGATCAGGTTGAAGATACCATTCGCGAAGTTGTTCCCAAGGATGAGCGCGAGCTTGTGCTCGATGATATCGGCATTCCTTTCCGTTTCTCCATGCCCTTTGATGATGGCTCAACCATCGGCCCGAATGACGGACAAATCATGGTGGCCCTGAAGGAAAAACACCGCCCGACAGCGGAGTATATCAGCCGTCTGCGCACGGTTCTGGCCAAGCGCTTCCCGGATGTCGTGTTCTATTTCCAGCCCGCCGATATGGTGACGCAGATCCTGAATTTTGGTCTGACATCCCAGATTGATGTGCGGATTACGGGGTATGATCAGGCGAATAACCGAGCGGTTATGGGCAAGATCATGGAGGACATGCGGCATGTGCGCGGTCTGGTGGATGTGCATCTGCACCAGCAGCTTGCAGCCCCAGCCCTGAACGTGTCGATCGACCGTGAACGGGCACAGGACCTCAATCTCGTTCTGAACGATGTAGCCCGTAGCGTCATGGTCTCGCAGGCGTCCTCCAACACCGTCACGCCGAACTTCTGGCCCGATCCGCAGATGGGAACGCTTTACCCGGTTGCCGTGCAGACACCGCAATATCAGGTCAACACCGTTGATGATCTGGGCAAGCTGGTGGTGGCAGGGAATGCATCACAGGCGGCCGCGATCCCGACCCTTTTGCGGAATGTGGCGACCATTGAACGCACGGTAGCCCCTGACGTGATTTCACACAGCAACATTCAGCCGGTTCTGGATATCGACGCCAGCGCCGAGGATCGCGACCTCGGGAGCATTGCGCGGGATATCGGGCGGATTGTCGAACGCCATAAAGGCGACCTGAAACCCGGCAACAACATCGAAGTGGCAGGGCAGATTGACAGCATGAACACCTCGTTCACGCGCCTTGAAATAGGCCTGCTGGTGGCGGCTGTTGCGGTCTATCTGCTGATGGTCGTGAACTTCCAGTCCTTCATGGACCCGCTGGTTGTCATACTGGGTCTGCCCGGCGCCATGTGCGGCATTGTGCTGATGTTGTTCGTGACAGGAACAACTTTTTCCGTGCCCTCACTCATGGGCGCGATCATGAGTGAGGGTGTGGCGAGCGCCAATTCCATCCTGCTTGTCACCTTCGCCAAGGAAAGCCGTGCCCATGGCATGACCGCCCTAGAGGCTGCGATGGAAGCCGGGCGGGAGCGTTTGAAGCCCATTTTAATGACTTCCCTTGCGATGGTGATCGGCATGCTGCCGATGTCGCTGGGCCTCGGAGACGGCGGCGAGCAGAACGCGCCACTGGGCCGTGCCGTAATCGGTGGGCTGATGATTGGCACCTGCACCACGCTTTTTGTTGTTCCCTGGCTCTACAGCCGTCTGCGCCGTCGTGAATCCCGCATGCTTGAGGAATATGAGAATGTCGTCTGAGCCTGTCATTTCCCATTCTGGCCAGGAACGCAGGCGGCTTTCCCCCGGCATTGTTGCAGGCTTGAGTGTCATCGTCGCAGTTGGTTATGGCGTTTATACCCATATCGAGCGTGCGCACGCGGTCACGGCAACGGCCAGAGAACGCGACCAGCAGGTTCCGGATGTGCGGACCATGATCGCGCGTGCTTCGACACAACCTTTATCACTGGACCTGCCGGGCGAAACCGTGGGGATTGAGACAACACCCATCGGCGCACGCGCATCAGGCTATATCGACAAGCGGCTTGTCGATATCGGAACCCCAGTGCAGGCGGGACAGGTTCTGGCTATTATCCGAGCGCCGGAACTTGATCACCGCGTAGAGCAGGCGCAGGCGACACTGGCGCAGGCTCGTGCCAATCTAGCTCTGGCGCAGATTACCGCGAGGCGGTCCGGCGGACTTGTCGGTGGCGGGGCTGTCAGCAAGCAGAATTTTGATGTGGACCGCCTGACACAAAATGTCCGACAGGCCGAACAGAAAGCCGCTGATGCCGTGC
The DNA here is from genome assembly GCF_030644465.1 of Acetobacter tropicalis. Classification (NCBI taxonomy): domain Bacteria; kingdom Pseudomonadati; phylum Pseudomonadota; class Alphaproteobacteria; order Acetobacterales; family Acetobacteraceae; genus Acetobacter; species Acetobacter tropicalis. The sequence goes on from NZ_JAUYUW010000001.1 coordinate 3,440,899, forward strand.
TGGCTGAAACAGCGCAACGTCGGGCCTATACGACGGTAACCGCCCCTTATGACGGCGTTGTCACCGTCAGGAATGTGGAGGCCGGGGATCTGGTCAGCGCTGATAATGCCACGTCACGCCCCCTGTTTGTGGTCACCCGCACCGACCGGTTACGCGTGCGTGTCCACGTTCCCCAGGATGCTGCTCTGACAGTCAAAGTGGGTGAGCCGGCCTCGATCGTAGTGCCGGAACGACCTGGTCAGATTTTCAAAGGCACAGTGACGCGAACTGGGCACGCGCTGGAACAGGGAAGCCGTATGCTGCCCGTTGAGATCGAAATTGATAACCACGATAATCGCCTGACAGCCGGGCTCTATGCGGAAATCCATTTTGATCTGCCACGAGCGGCCTCTGTCATCATGGTGCCCTCAGAAGCCCTCAATTATGAAGCTGATGGTCTGTCTGTTGAAACTGTCACTGCTGACAACAAAATCGTGGTTCACAAGGTCAAGATCGGCCGGGATTATGGAGATCATCTGGAAATTCTGGACGGGTTGCCCGATGGCAGTCTGCTTGTGGTGCATCCCCCGTCCGCTTTGCATGAAGGCAGTGTTGTCGCGCCGCAACTCGACAAGAACCTAAAGGTGATCTGAGCGTGAGGTCTTCATTCCTTCTTCACGGGATCGCGCTGACGGCTTTGCTCGGCGGTTGCACCATGATCCCGCATTATCACCGACCGGCGGCACCGGTGTCCACGACATGGCCATCCAGCGGCGAACGCTCTACGCAGGCGAAGGATGATACGGCGCTCATGCAGGACTGGCGCGATTTCTACCGCGACCCTGTCATGCAGAACCTCATTGCCACGGCGCTGGAGAACAACCGGGATCTGCGCATTGCCCAGCAGCAGACGCTGGCTGCCAGTTCGCAATTCGACATTGAGAATGCAGCCCTTTTCCCGACTTTGAACGGAACGGCGGGTGCCAATATCCAGAAAATGAACTCTCATATCTGGAGCCTCTCCCGCACGGACGAACCAATCTACATGCGGCAGTATGCAGTTGGTTTCGGCGTTTCCGCCTACGAGGTGGATCTTTGGGGCCGCATACGAAGTGCCTCAAGAGCTTCTTTTGACCGTTATATGGCTAGCGCGCTGAACCAGCAGGCCATGAGGCTGAGTATTATTTCCAGTGTTGCGACGGCTATGCTGAACTGGGTGGCAAATGCGCAGGCGCTGACCCTGACACAGGCCGTTCTTGCCAACAGACAGCGTACCTACGATCTGGTTAGGCGGACGGCGGACGTGGGCACCGGAACGCAACTCGATGTTGCGGAGGCTGAATCTGCTCTGCATGATGTGGAAACGAATGTTGAAATCTACACACGTCAGAAAGCCGAAGCGTTTAACCAGTTGACCCTGCTTGTCGGGATGCCGTTACCGGACGCGACTGTACAGTCGCTCAACGCGAAAGCATCTCTTGAAGCGGTCACTGTTTTCCCCGAGGTTCCCGAAGGTCTGCCTTCGGAGATGATCGCGCGTAGACCAGATATTCGCGTAGCAGAAGCGGATCTGCGCGCCGCTAACGATGATATTGGTGCGGCCCGGGCCGAATTCTTCCCTAAAATCCAGATCACCGCCGCCAATGGTACAGCAAGCAACAATATTACGCGCCTGTTCCAGAGTGGGATGGGAGCGTGGAATGTGGCGCCTCAGATCACAGTACCACTGTTTGATGCAGGCCGCCTGACCGCCCAGCTTAAGCAGGCCCATAGCCGCAAACGCGAGGAAGTGGCGCGATACGAAAAAACAGTTCAGCAGGGATTCCGGGAAGTTGCGGATGCTCTGATCGGACGTGAGACATATACGCGACAGACGAGCGCGCAGCAAAAAGCCGTTGCAGCCAACCAGCGACAATATGATCTGGCTTTGCAGCGTTATAAGGCAGGATACGATCCGTATCTGGAGACTCTCGTGGCACAGCGGGCACTTTATACAGCGCAATTGAGCGCGATTACGACGCAGCTTCAGACGCTCTCTAACAGTGTCACCTTATACAAGGTGTTGGGGGGAGGTTGGAATGATACCCCACCCAAGCGTAAGTCATCTTTCAAGGAACATATTTTGTAAAAATTCGAGAGCAATACTGTTTCGCATAGCGATACTATTACGAAAAATCCTTTCGTATGAGTGAGCATCTTTCTCGCAACGGTCGAGGCTGGAGGTTTCGCCCCAGCCGCTGAATGTTTGGGACTCTCGCGCTCCGCCGTGGCGAAAATAATTGGTCGCATTGAGCATCTACTGGGCGTAAAATTGTTCAATCAAACGGCCCATCGCAACAGTTTGACGGAAGAGAGGCATTTACTACGAACGGTGTGTTTGTGCCCTTGAAGAACTTCGAGCTGGTGAATCTATGCTGGAGTTCGGAGGCTTTAATGTCAAATGTAGATTGAAAGTTGCGATGTCGGCATCGTTCGGGAGGCATTGTGTGGAGCCATTACTGCTCGATTTGGAAGAGAAATACCAAAACCTGAATTTGGATCTTCGTTTCTCGGATACAGACCATAATTTTGTTACCGAACGATATGATTTAGATGTTTAGTTCAGGGATTCGATGGTGTATTATTTTCACGGGAGTGGAAGGAAGCGCTATGGGCGAGGTTCACCACGGGAGCGCCACTACTACTATGACAGTCCGTCGAGCGATACAGCATAGTCAAGAGAGCCTAAAGGCTCTGGCGAAACACTACGCGATCAACCCGAAGATGGTCGTCAAATGGAAGGGCCGGCCCGATACGGCGGATCTGCTCACTGACCTGAAGGCTCCTCTTTCGACGGTTTTGTCGATCGAGGAGAAAGCCACTCTGTGTGCTTGAGCGCCCTATCAACAGGCGTAGTTTCCTAGCCTATGTCGAGCAGGTTCTGTTTTCAACACTCAAGTCAGGTGATATCGTCGTGCTCGATAATCTCCTGATGCGAGCTTAAAACCCTCATATGACCAGCATAAAACCGATACAAACTCAAAACGAATTCTGCCAAAGCAGAGCTAGGCTGAGAGCTCTCTTCGAATGATCTCTGCGCCTGCACCTAAAGCATAGAGCTTATCTCGTGCCACTTGGCGCGTTAGAGGAGCCATGCCGCAGTTGGTGCACGGATAAAGTTTGTCAGCATCTACAAATTGAAGGGCTTTTCGTAACGTATTGGCAACTTGCTCTGGTGTCTCAATGACGTTGGTGGCAACATCAATAGCGCCTACCATCACTTTCTTACCGCGAATGAGCTCAATGAGATCCATCGGGACGCGGGAGTTCTGGCATTCGAGTGAAATCATATCGATATTGGATTTCTGAAGTTTTGGAAAAATTTCTTCATACTGACGCCACTCTGTTCCCAGAGTATTTTTCCAGTCGATATTGGCTTTGATGCCATAACCATAACAGATATGGACTGCGGTTTCGCACTTAAGCCCTTCAATGGCTTTTTCCAATGTGGCAATACCCCAGTCATTCACCTCATCAAAGAAAACATTGAATGCTGGTTCATCGAATTGAATGATATTGATGCCGGCATCTTCCAACTCTTTGGCTTCCTGATTAAGGATTTTCGCAAATTCCCACGCCAGTTTCTTGCGGCTTTTGTAGTGGCCATCATAGAGCGTGTCGATCATGGTCATAGGACCAGGCAATGCCCATTTGATTGGCTTCCTCGTCAGCGTACGTAAAAACTTGGCATCCTTGATAAACACCGGCTTCTTGCGCGTCACAGGTCCGATGACTGAAGGTACGCTAGCATCATAACGGTTGCGAATTTTAACAGTCTGGCGGTTCTCGAAGTCTACACCGCCAAGATGCTCTATAAACGTTGTGACGAAATGCTGACGCGTTTGCTCACCATCGCTGACGATATCTATGCTTGCCCGGTCTTGATCATCTAGCGCCAGGCGTAGCGCATCTTGTTTTCCTTCGAGCAGTTCCTCTCCCTGCAACATCCAGGGAGACCAGAGAGTTTCGGGCTGAGCAAGCCAGGACGGCTTAGGCAGGCTACCAGCCGTTGAGATGGGAAGTAGGGGGGGCATGAGAGATGGCCTCGTGTTTCTGATTGATCAAGCGTTGTAAGTGGCAGACCATTGTTCAAGGATACCCTGATAGGGCTTGATGAAATTTTCTTCCGTATATTTGCCTTGTACTACAGCCAATTGGTTGCGTTCCTCACGGTCATAGACAATACGAGTTATGGAATAATCCTGATGCGTTAAACTCGGTTGATAATAAGCCGGAGCTGCAGAGTTAGCGTTGTAAATTTCAGGTCTGTAAATTTTCTGAAAAGATTCCATCGTACTAATAGTGCCGACAAGCTCAAGAGGAGAGTAATCCGAAAGCAGATCACCGAAGAAATAGAATGCCAGAGGTGCAACACTCTTTGGCGGTATAAAATAACGGACTTTCATACCCATTTTTTCAAAATATAGGTCTGTAAGAGAAGAAGTGCGACTGTGATATTCAATGCCCAGAACAGGGTGCTGACTTTCTGTCCGATGATAGGTCTTGTTGGTTGAGACACTCAGGCATATGACTGGTAGTTTCTTGAAGTTATTCTTATATGGGATGGATTTCACGATGCTTTTAAAAAGATTCCCATGCAAATTCCCATAATTATGAGGAATGCTAAATTCTGACCTATCTTTGTTGTAGTTCGGCAGAAGCACACTAAAATCATAATCTCGCACATATGAGGAAAAACTATTCCCTACAACACCATCTATGCGTTTGTTGTCTTTTTTATCAACAATTGTCGTGTTCAGGACCTCAATTAGAGGAAAATTATCACTTTTCCCAGAAAAATCAATATCCATCTCAACTGAAACGATTTCAAGTTCGATGGAATAGCGATCCCCTCTAGCATTGTCCCAATGCGCAATATCATTGAAACGATTGTCAATCATTTTCAGAACATTATGCAGGTTTTTCTGACGGCTTTCTCCTCTTGCCAGATTAGCAAAATTGGTCGTAAGACGCGTCTTATCGGATGGATGATAATTCTCATCGAAACGAACTCGATTGATACTAAATGTAAAATCTTTAATCATTATAGTTCTGTATCCTTTTTTTTACGAAAAACCAGTATTTGGTTTTGGAGGATTCAAGAAGGTTTTAATTTTTATCCTGATTCTTTGAGGTTGTGGTCATTAGCATGTCTTCTGTTAAGCAATCGTCTGTTTGTCTTGTGTCTCAACGACAAAATAAATAAAAATGATTTGTTTTCATTAGAGCATAAACTTTGCTTATGGGTTGATGAAAACAAACTTTCATTGCTTAAAATAGAAAGCGCCTTGCTGACGAGGCATACGGAAAAATTCAAGCGCATAAGCTTTACAATTGGCACTGAGTAGCGGTTTAACACGAGTAAGTATTGCACAAGTCGCCAGGGCTAATCGACATTCAAGCGATCCAGATCATGGCTACTGTGAAATGGATGGTTGTGCGATCGTAGCGCGTTGCGAAACGACGAAAATGTTTGAGGCGATTGAAGCATCGTTCGATACGGTTTCGGTCTTTATAATGAGCCAGGTCGTGCGAGATGAACACCTTGCGGTTCCGTTTTGACGGAATGGCAGCCTCTGCGTTCATGACAGCAATCTGTTCGCGGAACCCATTGCTGTCATAAGCCTTATCGGCTATGACCGCGCTCGCAGCCTGGCCTTCGAGCAATGCAGATGCCTGGGTGGCGTCATGAACCTGACCGCCGGTGATAATGAACCGTAACAGTCGACCAAGAGCGTCGGCCAGTATGTGGATCTTGGTGGTTAATTCACCTCGGGAACGCCCCAGCGCCTGATTTTACGCCCCCTTTTTCGGTCGCCGTGTCCTGGTGTGCGCGGACAATGGTGCTATCAATCATCAGATACGAGTTATCGCGATCGGCGGTCAGCGCGGTAAATACTCACTCCCGCCCGCCCGCATGGCACCAACGACTGAAGTGCCGGTGGACCGTCTTCCAGCTTCCATAGCGTTCAGGCTGGTCGGCATCAGTGGGCGCGCCGGATCGCAACACCCATAAACATCCGTTTACACACAGACGGTTGTCCGATCCAGTCCGCCCAGGATCGCTCGCCTTCTCTGTCAACAGAACTCAGATCTGCTCCCACTGCGCTGTGCTCAATTCGGATCGCTTGATCCCCATCGCAAGCTCTCCCCATCAACACAGAGACCTAGAAGCAGCGATTGGCCTATTTGGAAATCCTGAATGTCGATTGGCTCTAAGGCGAGACAGGCGCTCTTCAATATTAATGAAGGCAGGCTGTTTCATATCGCGACTTATACAATTAGAACTGACAAATAGAAATCAAAGAGATAGCTTAAAAAAAGAGTTTTTTAGAACGATCTATCTGAGGTGGTAGGCCGTAACGTCTGGTCGAATTGTCAGCTGTTTCTCTCAGGTGTCGCATTGAGGTGCGAGGAAAAAAAGAGATAATCATGCTTATTCGCTGTTCATTATGGACAGTCCTGAATGCGGCCTTTGTTAGCGAGCCGGATTTCATAAGGAAAACCCTAAGCTTAATTTATACAGAACCTTATTGGATAACGAAAATTTATCCATAACGATAAACACATAAATCTTTATTTTCGTTTCGATGATAGGTTAGATGTCGAAACGAAATGAATGGTTTATGTGAAACACCATAAATTCTTGACGATATGGGATAGAGGGATATCAGGAATGTTTGGCCATCGTACTAACCCATTATTGTTTCGGAGTGATAACGCACTATCGCCTGTTGTGTGGGCTCTTGTTCTGATCTGTGTGGTATGTAGTAACGAGGGACGTGCTGCTTCCATGTCTTCCACTACAAGTCATGTGAAAAAAATCGATCATAAGAAAAAACAAAAAACTTCATTATTATCAATAAAAAAACAAAAAATATTCGTCAAGTTACTGCACATGCAAATGAAACAGTTTCTGTCCAAGGGACGCGGCTTGGTAATTCAGTTCTGTCTCCTTCCACAAGGGAGCATAGTACAGTACAAGTTTTCCGTTATAGTGTGGATCAATTGAAGGAAACTGGTCAAACTAATATTTTGGCGGCTATTGCACAGCTTTCACCTGCCGTAACATCATCCCCGTTTGGGGGGATAGGGGGCAATGGCCTGAACAAGACAATGCAATTACGTAATCTTGGTGCTGATCAAACAGAGGTGGACCCCGTATTTCGGACATATAGATTGTCGCGCTAGCCAAGCTTACGGCGGCTACTACCTTTCCCCCAGCATCGCGGATTGGAGCTGCTACGCAGCGGATGCCGGGTTCATTTTCCTCTAAATCGAAGGCGCAGCTCATTAGGCCAGATTGGCGCAGTCCGGCTCGATAATCACTCCAGTCAGGAAGCCGCGCATGGGGCGTTGCTGGATGGCTTAAAGCAACATTGTAGAGCGTGCGCCATTCGGATTCAGGTAAATCCAGCATCAGTGCTTTGCCAAGCCCTGTCGAGGCAAGAGGCATACGTTTGCCGATACGCGAGCGCATTTCCAGCCCGCGTTGACCGGGAATCTTGTCCAGATAAAGCACTTCAACACCCTCCCGGATACCCAGGTGAACGGTGTCACAGGTTTTGGCACCAAGCGCGGTCAGATGATCGCGTGCCAAGGTTACTACCGGCAGATGATCGCGTGCCAGAAATCCCATTTCTACCAAGCGGGAGCCTAAGATGAAAGATTGGCCGTTGGCACTGGATGTTGAACGCAAATAGCCAGCCTGCACTAGTGTGCTGGCTAGCCGATGGGTGGTGCTTCGGCTGCATCCAATGACAGAGGCAATTTCCATCAATGTACTATGGCCTTCGGCCACAGCTTCGATCACCGACAGGCCTCTCGTCAAAGTCTGCGTTCCAGGTGGGAACGCAGATGTTTCAATCCCAGTCATCTTGGTTCTTTCGTTTGCTTTCAGCACATCATGGACACCAGCCTAAGGAGTCGTCAATATTTTGGAGCTCTATCCTACATAGTGGGATGATGAGGTTGATTAGTTGTTTTCTTTCCTTCTATAAACCCTGAAAATTGTGAAATAATTCGTTCTCTTTTCTTCTTTTTTTAGAAAGAATTCGAGTTTCTCAGGTCACGCCAAGCGTTGATAGGCCTGTGATAGTGAACGGCGGCGTATGGCCATGGTGGATATCGCGAACTGTTTTATGCGAGGCGCAACTCATGACGCACAATGCTATCCCGTCGTCTTGCGGGTGTTATTGCAGTATGCCTGTCGGTTGTTCCAGTCTGGCAAAGGAAAGGTACAGGAAACTTTCTTTTCTGGCCTATATTGGCTTTGACTGGAAAACGCGTTTCTTCCGCCGGGCTGATCTTTCGATTGGTATCCTCCACGGACGGCACACCGCGTGTCTATACTCTTTCCATCAGGCAGGGGGCAGGTGTGGGGAATTATAGAGTATCTGGCGCTGAATGACGTGGAGGCAGTTTTGAACGTTGCTGAAGCGCAGGTCCAGCGCGATCGATTTCAGATATGAAACATGAACTCTCTGCTGTTTAGTCTCGGGATTTGATGGTGTGATATTTTCACGTCAATGGAGAGGCAAACCCACAGAGCTGTTCCCTCAGGATCTTCATGGACAATCAGCACTGAAGTTTACGAAAATGCGCCAGAAGGATGATGGGCCACCTATCCAACAGACCTCTCACTCCCGTTCTTGGGCCACAAGTTGTATGTTCTCCATCGACCAGAGATGCAGGTTGATTTAAAAATGGAAGGACAAAGATGCTATAGGCAGCCACGGAGTACTATTGAAAGAAGGACTGCTTGAGCGCAGAGATACGGCATCCGATGTCTGGGCACACACCATGTACCGATCAAAAAAACCCTTACGAGGCCTTCATGGAAAAGCATGGCCTTGTTTCAAAAATCCATCACAGGGCCATGCTCCGAGATATCAAGAGATCCAATGCGGGAAAGCCAGTGAGCCGTTCGCGGGGCGACCAGGTTTTGCTGGTCAGAAATCACAGATGGCTCTTGTCATTCGAACAATGAGAATCACCAGTGCTACCATGAGGATTAGGTTGGCCAATATCGTTTCCATCTCTTCCTGTCGCGGATCAGCGCGACCGGCTGGCAATCTAGGGCACAATATTTCCCGCGTTGCTTTCAGTGTAGGGCAGAAACACGTTTAGAGAAATCATTAATATTTATTATGTTATTCCTTGAATAAGGGATTCAGAACTTGAATTAACTGTTTTTCGATTTCTTCACGTGTGGGCAGACGTGATATATCAGCTCCCGAATGAGGCTAACAGACGTGCTTTCCTTGGCCTCCCAACGTTTTAATCCTTTTTACTGGCGACTACATTATCCTGGCGGATGACAGCAGGTGACTGCTGTTGGGCTTTCTTTGAAGAGAGACGGCGTTGCTATATAATAAGGAAAGGAAAATAAATCTTATACCAGATGAATGTTGTTTCAGTATAAATATAAAGTTATTAATTATAAAAATAAATAATAAATAACTTAAGTATGAACTATTAAATAAATAAAAACATCATAAAAAAATAAAAAATTAATAAATGAAAATAATAATTAAGGTTTTGTTTACTAAAAATAGTTTTCATTTGTTTTGTAGCTTTGCTAATTATACAGATTAGTAATGTTTGTTCGTTCGTTACAAACGGATGGGTCTTTTCTAGTTCGAAACTCGGTCCGCGTCCGTTCTCATTAAACGATCGTTGGATAGGGAGTGCTGTCATGGCAACAGACGATCAAAGCGACCTGCTTTATAGCAGTTACGTTTCGGGCTATGTAAATTATGATCGTAGTTACGGTAACCTTGTTAACGGTGCCGTTGCATCTGGTACGGCCAATGGTAATAGTGCCACGCTGAACGTTCTGTCTGGAAGCAGTAATGTTTCGGGGGCGACAGCAAACAATCTGGGTGTCCTTCTTACGTCTGGAACTCTGAATGCTGCGTCCATTCAGTCCGGCGGTGCGGGCGTTGCAGTTGCCAATGGCATTATTAGTGGCGCGACAGTTGCATCCGGCGGAAGTATGATTGTTACCCAGAACGGTACAATCACAGATCCTACAGTGCATGGCGGTGGTGTCGTTGCAGCAGGTGCTTTCACTGCCAAAGGGCAGCCTTTTCCAGCCGGCGGTGTCATTTCAGGCGGGACATTCGACGTGGGGGCCACAGAAATGGTCAGCGCTGCGTCCGCATATGGTGGCCATTTTAAGGGCACCCAGCTTCTTCTGAATGGTGCAACCGCGAGTGGGGGCCTTTTCGAGGCCGGTGGCCAGCAGATTATTGGTGGCTATTACCTTTCAGCAGTCGATAGCTCGGGTGGGACAATAACCAAGGTCTCCAATGTTTCGGGGACGGAAAGCGGTTGGACGGCAAATACTGCTGTTGCCTCAGGTGCAAGTATTCAAAATGGCGGAACAGCCTACGTTCTGCATGGCGGCACGGCAGTAAGTGGTTCCGTGGGAACCGGTGGGAAAGAAATTGTTGAATCTGGTGGTAGAACACTCTCGCTTACCGTAAGCGGTGGCACTGAAATTATAGAAAGTGGTGGCGTCGCTTCTGGCAGTATTGTTATGTCAGGCGGCACTATAACTGTCAGTAGTGGCGGCACGGCGTCAAATACCATTCTCGGCGCCGGAGGTGTGGAGGTTGTTAGCAGTGGTGGAACCGCTTATGCGACTACTATTTCGAATGGCGGTACACTCAGCGCAACCAGTGGCGGTATTCTGAGTGGTATAACGATCGTTTCCGGTGGTGGCACTCTTGTGTTGGGTGGAAATAACGGGAATTCAACAGTTAACCTTGCTGGAACCAGTTTTGACCAACCGGCTAATGTTGTTATCTCTGCGGGAACGACCAACATTGCCGAGACCTTTACAGGATGGAGTGACGGCGACCAGATTATCTTCAAGGGGCTGACAGGAGCGGCTTCTTCGATCTCTTTTTCTGATGCAAACCATATTACATTTGCATTGGGTGGTCAGACATTCACTTTAAATATTATAGGGGTGAGAAATAAATTTAAATTTATTAATGACAATGGCACCACAATTCTGGAAACGTGCTTTCTCACTGGAACCTTGGTGCGTATGCTAACCGGGTATGTTCCTGTAGAGGATATACGGCCTGGTGATGTCATTATGGTACGTGATGGTGATACTTTCATGTCTCGTGATGTAAAATGGGTCGGAAAAAGCCAAGCTGTGGTCCGCACAACATCTCCTTACCCGGATGAAGCTGGTTATCCAGTAAGGATCAGCAAAGGCGCTCTTGAAGATAACGTGCCTTTCAAAGACATGCTTGTTACACCTGAACATTGCCTCTTTATCAACGGTGCCTTTATTCCAGCCCGTATGTTGGTGAATGGAAAAAATATCAGCTACGATACACGGTATGCTGTTTATGATTACTACCATGTTGAGACAGAGCAGCATGCAGTTATCGAAGCGGATGGTGTCCTGACAGAAACGTATCTCGATACAGGTAACCGGACGAGCTTTAACAGTTTGTCAGATAGTGATGTTGTTGCAGGCCACTTCGAGACACCGAAGGACTGGGCGCGTGATGCGGCTGTTCCGCTAGTAACCAGCCGTGAGAGTGTTGAGCCTATATATCGGGCTATCGACGGCCGTAATAAAATGAGCGGATTTAATGGTGAAGTGCATGGGAGTCAGGATATATGGTCTCACGATCCAAATCTGTACCTTGAAACGCCAGACGGTGCAGTTATCCGGCCGGTAAAACAAAATGGGAAGAATGTGGTCTTCATGTTGCCGCCGGGCCTACAGAAAGTGTATATTGTTTCCAGAACAGCACGCCCGGTAGATGTTATTGGTTCTTTTGTTGATGATCGGCGCGAGCTCGGCGTTCTGATTGGTAACATAGAGTTAATGGGTGGACGGAATAAGTGCTCTCTTGAAGCACCTCTGGAGCCGCAAAATATTCTAGGTTGGGCATCGTACGAAGCTGACACTGCTAGGTGGACCGCTGGTAGAGCTGAAATTGATCTTTCCACCTTCCTCGTTGAAGGGTTTAGATTGTTGAATATTGAAGTTGTTTCCTCTCTTTCTTATCGTGAGAAGATGGTGGAACAGAAGAATAGCCTAAGTGCCTGACGCCTAAGTGCTAAAACATCTCTTGTAGCTATAATATGGCCGCAAGAGATGTTTTGTATTTAGAGTATGACTTAAAAAGGTAAGAGACCAGATGATCGAGACGCTCCTTCTTCAACTGCGAGATGCGGCGCAACACAGTGTAGCCTTTGAAAGCGCGTCCCGATCATGGAGTAGAGGTGGTCCCGTCCGTTCGGACAGTTTTGCGGGCTTGATAAGCTATACCCGGTTGTTGTTATGCCGCCCTTCTGACGGCGTTGCTGTTGGCCATCTGGTCCGGGGTTAACCCCGGACCAGATGGCGTCGGCACGTTATGATACGCCTCATCGGGCGTTCGTCCAGCCAGCGCCGTATGCGGACGCCTTTCGTTATAATGGGCGATCCATCTGCCAAGCCCGGCCCTCAGCTCTGATCCGGTCTCGAACGCGTGCAGGTAGACGCATTCATATTTCAGCGACCGCCACAGACGCTCGATGAACACGTTGTCCAGCCATCGCCCACGCCCGTCCATACTGATGCGGATCTGACGCTCTTCCAGTATCCCGGTGAAACGGGGTGTCGTAAATTGCGACCCCTGGTCAGTATTGAAAATGTCCGGGGCGCCATAGCGCATGAGGGCATCCTGTAGCGCCTCGATACAGAACTCCACGTCCATCGTGTTCGACAGACGCCAGGACAGGACCTTGCGCGTGAACCAGTCCATGATCGCCACGAGATAGAGAAATCCCCGTTTCATGGGAATATATGTGATATCGGAACACCAGACCTGGTCAGGCCGATTGATGACCAGATCCCGTAGCAGATATGGATATTTCCGATGCTCCGGATGGGGCACGGTCGTGCGCGGCTTCTGGTAGATCGCCCGCAGGCCCATGATCGCCATGAGCCGCCGGACCCGCTTGCGGCCCACTTCATGTCCCAGGCGGCGCAGATGCCATGTCATCTGCCGTGAGCCATAATACGGCGTTTCCAGGAACTGGGCGTCGATCAGCCGCATCAGCTCCAGATTGGCTTCGCTCTGTGGCACAGGCCGATAGTAGACGCCCGACCGGTTGAGTTGCAGTAGCGTGCATTGCCGGATTATCGGCAGGCATGCTCTCTTCGGGTCAATCATCTGCCGCCTCTGATCACGCCCAACCGAGCAGAGGCATCCCGCAAAAAATCCCGTTCCACCAGCAACTGGCCGATCTTGGCGTGCAGTTTCTCTACATCAGCAGGGCTGACTGAAGGTTCCGTTACTGACTTACCAGAAAAAAGGCTTGCCATGCCTTCGATCGCCTGGCGCTTCCATTGGGCGATCATCGTCTGATGCACGCCATGTTTCGAAGCCAGTTCCGCCAGCGTCAGTTCCCCACGGATCGCCTCCAGCGCAACCCGTGACTTAAACTCTGCCGCATACCGTTTCCGCGTAACCTTGCCCATAAAACCCGTCCTCGTTCAGGCCAGATGATAGCTTATCGCCCTGTCCGAAAAATGGGGACCACCTCTATAAGCGGGTTTGGGCAGGTGCAGTATGATGTCACTCCTAAATTGCAATTGGTGGGCGGTATTCGCATTGAACATGAAAAACGCACGCTTAATAACGCTTATGCACATTACCTGACCAATGGCGTAGTGACCAATCCCCAAAACTATGTAGCCAAACAATCACAGGATTATACCCTGCCGTCTGCAAAGTTCAGTGTGCAATATCATCCCCTATCGCATGATATGCTCTATTTCACATTCAGCAAAGGTATAAAATCTGGCGGATTTACTGTATATAATACGTCAGATGTTAATCAAATGACCAATCCATTCAAGCCCGAACAGCTTTATGCGTTTGAAGTAGGTAACAAGCTGATTATTCCGAAATATAATATTAAATTCAACGCTGACTTCTTCTATTACGATTACTACGATCGTCAGGTTCAATCCAAAGTGTATAGCCCCACGACAGGCTCCGCTATTGGTTTGTTTGTTAATGCACCAAAATCACATATGTTTGGTGGTGAGTATGAATTTGCGTGGTCTCCATTACCAGATCTGCACATTTCTCAATCAGGCGCATATGTGACGGGCGCGTATGATAAATTTAGCACGGTTGTAGGAGCCCAGAAGGTCAATGGAATCTGGACCGGCATTTCACAAAATGTCTCTGGCCGCACAATTGATGTGCCACATTTTACAGCAAATGGGTCTGTAGATTACACATGGCACACAGGACGATACGATGTGGTAACAGGTGTCGATTACAGCCTGCGAACAACTGATCATTCCTTGAATGCCGTAAATGTTTTACCCGGTTACACATTGTGGGGAGGATACATTTCCTTTGCGCCGCATAATGGGCCGTGGAAAATTGAAGGTATTGGTAGAAATATTACCAACAAACACTATGATGTAACACGTGGATATTTTGTTGGTGGAGACAATATTGCCGTAGCAGGCTTGCCCGCTACCTGGGAAGTCCGCCTTCGCGCAGATTTTTAGAGTAACGGCTGAGGTAAACCCGAATAATGAGGAAAGATCGGTTAGGCTTCTAAAAATAACGTCCTCACCAGATAATAAATTATGTGGCGCAGTCTATTGAGAGGTCAATCACGAGCAAGCGAAAGGAGCGCTTCAGATGAAGGGGCTTTAGACCCCTCCATCTGTCCACCTGATTAATTTTACGCTTCTTCTTTCTCATCGCATTGATCATCGTATTGATGTTGAAGAACCGTGTCTGCTGAATTTAAACGGGCGATTGCATCCTTACCGGCAATATATCCAAAGGTCATGGCCGGCCCCAGATTGATTCCACCGGAAGGGTAATAGCCACCCATAACACTCGCTTGATCCGATCCAGCTACCCATAAACCTGGAATAGGAGAGTTAGTAGAATTTAGCGCACGTGCATGTTGATCCGTTCTGACCCCTGAGAATGTACCGAAACTTCCGGGAACAATCCGTAACGCGAGGAATGGGCCCTTATCTATTGATGCGATGCAAGGATTAGGGGTACAGGAAGGATCTCCACCTGAGCGATTGAAGGGAGTACTGCCTCGTCCGAATTCAAGATCAAGTCCTTTGCGGGCAAAGCTGTTATAAGTGTTTATTGTTTGCTCTAGCCCTTCGGGAGAAATGCCACACTTTGTCGCCAACTCTCGAATAGTTCCTGCTTCCGTGATGTAGCCGTTCTGAATATATGGGCGTAAAGGAAAAGGAGCTGGTTTTGCATAGCCCAGTCCCCAGCGCCTTTGAAATGAGCGTGAACAGATAAGCCAGGAAATAGGCGCTTCATTTTCTTCCAAAGCATTAAACAGCCCTGTTACGTAATCATAATAGCCGTCAGCCTCGTTTACAAAACGCTTTCCGTTGGCTTTTACTGCAATAATGCCGGGCTTTGCACGTTCGATGATATGCGGATAATGCCCAATTGTGCCATCACGAAAGGGCACAAGCGAAACAGGACACCATGCTGCGGGAGAGGCAACAGATGTGTTAAGTTCTGCTCCAGCCGTTTCTGCTAGAGAGAGGCCATCCCCTGAGGTGCCCGGAGCCGCGACTGTCCAATGTTCTTTTCCGCTAGGGGTATGCGGAAAAAGAGCCTTGCGTCTTTTTATGTCATGCGGAAATCCACCTGTCGCCAGCACGACGCCCGCGCGTGTCTTAATCAGGGCTTCTCCGGTTTTAGAGTGTACCATTGCGCCACAAACTGCTCCATTTTCGATGAGAAGCTGTTTTGCAGGACTAGAGACCAGAAAACGTACGCCAGCTTTCTGGGCGGAAAGCATTAGTCTGGCGATCAAGGCGTTTCCGTTTACGAGCTGAGAACTCCGCTTATAAAGCGCTAGATCCACAGCGTGACGGGTTAAGCGTTTTATTACGTGGGTAAGTGCCTTGAAAGAACGTGTCGCATTGAGGAAGGATTTCAGGTCCGGACCCGCCTGAATTCCTAAACCATGCAGTGTTGTCTCCCGCATTGGCGGCCGGAGAAGGGACCAGAGTTTACCTAGTTTTCGGCCGTCAAAAGGTGCCGCAACGATAGATCTGGCTCCTGTTCCGGCGCCGGGTGTGTTGCCGTGGATGTCACAAATCCAAGTGCCGGAAACAAATGAGACATCCGTTTCTTTTTCCAGAAACTCAACCATTTCTGGTCCTGCCTGTAATAAGGCTTTTATGCGGGGTTCATCAAATTGCGGGCCGAGTTCATGTTGTAAGTATGTTTCTGGAACGTCCAGAGTTTCCATATTGCCGTCAGCTCGAGCATGGCGTGTGCAAGGGACCCACATCCATCCACCAGACCATGCTGTAGAGCCGCCCAGCACAGACTCTTTTTCAACCACAATGACATTAAGTCCGCGTTTGGCAGCCGTAACCGCAGCGCAAAGCCCTGCAGCACCCGAGCCTAAAACCAGAAGGTCACAATGTTCGACATGCGCCATCATGTTTTCCTTAATCATATGTGGTATTGGAAAGATCTATTATCGTGTTGCGTTTGGCAGATTCTGCCACAGCAAGAGTGGCACGGAGTGTTAGAAAGCCTTCTTTAGCTGGCACAACGGGTAATGCTCGTCCTTGAGCGACATCGCAAAGATTGCGTAATTGGGCTATATAAGGGCTTTCTTTAAAATAGCCGGTTGAGGACCGTGTGAGTGGTTCATACCAGTCACGCTTACCCTGATATGACCAAATATCCAGAGAGGGCAGTGACAGTGAACCGTTACTCCCCGCAACCATGGTTGTGGTAACCGATGCAGGCGGAGTGGGATAGGAACTGATCTCACCTGATTGAAGATCCCAACTCCAGGGTGCGGATACACAATCACTCAGAGATACGGTTACCAGGACATTATTTTCCAACCGCATTAATACTGATGCTGTATCTTCAACTTCAAAGCCACGTCTGGCATTACTTGCTATAGCTTGTACGGTTCTGATCTCTCCATACAGATAACGAACCAGATCAATTTCATGGATTAGATTAATGAGGATCGAGCCTCCTCCTACTTCACGGCGCCAGGGAATAGAAAAATATTCGTCCGGCTTGTTAAAGAGCGCCATAATAGTAACGCTTGTAAGGCGGCCTAGAGTGTCTTCCTCAATAACGTTTTTTGCTGCACGGATAATAGGATTATGGCGCCTATGATGGCCTACAAGAACCGACACACCACTTTCTTCTGATGCTCTTACAATATCTTCCGCATCCTTTAAAGAACTGGCGATCGGTTTTTCAACAAGCGTTACAACGCCAGTATCAATAAGTTTTAGGGCGAGATCACGGTGCGTATGGTTAGGGGTGGCTACTATGGCAGCGTCTGGTTGTCCATATATTAGGGCATCTTCCAGAGTGGCAAACCATGGGATGTTCAGGGTTTCCGCCCATTCACGCCCCTGAAGGGTAGGATCAATAATGCCCGAAAGAGTGCAAAATTTACACTTCCTGATTTTGTCTGCATATAAACGCCCGATAGCTCCTGCGCCAACAAGAAGGATGCGGGGGATGGGCATCTGGCTCATTTTAGACTCTCTTTTTGCAAGAGTTCCTGTGTAAGGAAGTAAGCATCTTTTGCCCATTGAGCTTTGCCGTAACGGGCATGCCCTTCTTTATTCGGAATTTCAATGCTAACAGGGAGGTCTTTCGGAAGGGTCTCAAGAATACTGGCAAGCTCAATGCCTCCTTGCTCGGGGAGCAGGCGTGCCTCACGAGCTGTATGGATTAGCCCCTCTCTTGTCGATGGTATGGGGGCGGGGGCATCACATATTTGAACGTAAGCAAGGTGATCACGTGGTATGGTGGCAAGGTCCTGGAGGGTTGTTGATGATCTAGCGACATGCAAAGTATCAACAATAATTTTCCCATTATCTGTGGCTGCATTGTGAACAATAGAATGGGCTGTTTTCGCATCATGAACACTGGTCCATGGCATAAACTCCAATGCCGGAGACACACCTCTGGACTTACCTTGCTCGCATAAACAGGCAAAAGAGGCTGTCAGTCTGGAAAGGTCGGGGTCATCTCCCGCCACAAGAACTGTCGGAATAGAGAGTTCCGCACATATATCTAGAAAAACTAAAAATTTATCGATACGAAAAAATTCATCAATGCGAATTATTTCCATATCTGTGAACCGGATTTCGTGTTGCGCAGCCAGAGATCTTAACTTTTTTCTCAAGTGAGCATCAGAAAGGAGAGGGGGAAGATCGTCTCCTGGCGTGGCAGGTAAGGCGCGCAAACCAATTCCGTCGTACCCAATCTCTCTTGCTAAAGGAATCATATCCAATGGATTGAAGGGAGCTATTGTTAACCACGCTAAAGAAATAGACCGTGTCATGAGGGAGATTCCTCGTGTTGTGTATTACCTGTTATTATTTTTTTTAAGAAACAACTTAAGCTGATACCTTTCTATCATGGTGTGTAGCAATATCCGAAGATAATGGGACTTGAGAAGACTGGTGGGCGACATGATTTGCAATGCGCCACGCCATAACGAGTGCTGGACCCAATGTGGTTCCGGGTCCTGGGTAGGTACCCTTGAAGAGAGAGGTTAAATCATTTCCGCACGCATAAAGACCATTGATTGGTAGACCGTTTTTATCGGTAATCTGGCCATCAATAGTACCAGTCAGGCCAGCACTTGTCGCCAAATCTGCCGGCTTTACGGCCATGGCATAGTAGGGGCCGGGCCCCAGAGGGCGCATGCAAGGGTTAGGCTTGCAATGATCGTCACCATTAAAGCGGTTTAGTGTAGAGGAACCGCGGCCAAAATCAGTATCTACACCGGATCTGGCCAGAGCGTTGTAACGAGCAACCGTAAATTCCAAGGTTGTCGGGTCAATACCAATAGCAGTAGCTAGTTTCCCTACAGTAGCTGCCTGAATAAGATATCCGGAACGAGCAAAACGTTTGATGAGGCGGGTGCCAGGCCAGACCATCCCTAGTCCATACTTGTGAAGAAATGCCCGATCACAGATCAACCATGCGGGCATGCAAGGCTCTTTTTTATTATCCGAGATCATGCCCATGCAGAAATCATGATAGGATCCAGCTTCATTCACGAAGCGTTTTCCTGCACCGTTTACAGCAAGGAGGCCGGGTTTTGCGCGATCAAGAATAATATGTGGCCATAGCAATTCCTTACCGCCGCGAGTCACACGAGCAGAGCAGGGCATCCATAAGGCAGGACTTTCTGCACCATCAGAAAATCCTGCTCCTACCCGCAACCCAACAGTAATGCCGTCTCCCGAGTTACTTTTTGGCGCGAGAGATTTGAGATCGGCTATAGGGAATACTTTCGCTCGCAGAGCCTGATTAGTTGCGAGACCACCTGTAGCCAGAACAACTCCCTTACGGGCAAAAATAGTTTTCTCGCCAGAAGGTGTTTTAAAGCGTGCTCCGGCTATTTTCTCCTCTTTCCTGATAAGATCAATCAGTATCCAGTTGTAAAAAATAGGAATGTCTTTTTTGCGTAAACTAAGCAGGAGACGACCGACCAAGGCATTTCCCATAACAAGACGTGTACCGCGTGTATGGTTTTTGCGGTCAGACAGCAATCTGACAAACAAAGACAATGTGTGCCGGAAATTTTTAAAAGAACCAAATGGTTTCAGAAGAGAGTCTAGTTCATTCCGTCCGACCATCATTCCGCCTGGTGCGAGAAATTCTGGCCGTGGGGGACGAATACGTTTGAAATCTTTTCCTAGTTCTCTTCCATCAAAAGGAAGAGGAGCTAATGCACGACCACCATAAGCAGCTCCTGGACCTTCAAGATAATCTGGATGCGCAGTTGCTGCGGCAAGTCTTACATCAGTATAGTCCTGCAACTCTTGAATTGCAGCGGGAGCAGCCTCTAGGAATGCCTCTCGTAATTTTTCACCAGAACGCTCACCAATAACAGAGCGTAGAAAGAGGCGGGCATTTTCTACATCATCAGGGACGCCCGCCTCTTTTGAAAGAGACGTACCAGGCGCCCAGATTGTTCCACCTGAGGTAGAAGTAATTCCGCCTACCATGTCTGTTTTTTCACAAATAATCACATCAAGACTGCGTCTTTTGGCAAATAGCGCGGTGCTCATACCTCCAGCACCAGCACCCACGACAAGAAGATCCGTTGTGATTATGTCATCCAAGTGGGATGATGGGGATGTGTAACGCATTGTGTGACCTCATTTTTATTATTTTTCGGTACAATGCCCTGCGATGAGTAGGTCTTTTACAAAAGAGAGAATTTTCTAAAGTTTTTTGGAAATTTCTCTTGGAATAATTTGCATATTTCCAAGCTCTTCCGCAGCGTCTACCAGACGCTCGCCGAGATCAAGGGCTCGTGCCTCAGGAAGACGTAACGTTGGTCCTGCAATACTGAGCGTTGCCAAAGCCTCATTGGTTGTGCGAGAGCGAATGACACACCCTATAGCTGTCATCCAAGGGGCAAATGTTGCGACTGTTAAGCTGAAACCTCTTTTGCGTGTAGCATGGAGTGCTGAAAGAAGTTGGCTATCACTACGTGGTGCTTGCGGGCCAAATTCATCTTCAGCGCCGTAGCCTTGCTCTTTCACCAAGTTGACAGCCACTGAATCTGGCATAGCTGCCAGCCATGCTAGACCTGTCGCGGTACAAGACAAATGAGCGACCTGTCCCATTTCCGGATCATATTTCAGGCCGCTGCGGCTTCCTTGTGCGCGGGCAATCCATGTCAATTTATTCCCGTCTGGCACTGCCAACCGAACTAACTCGCCACTTTCCGTCGCCAGTTTATCAAGCAGAGGTTGAGCAAGATCCGTTATTCCACACGACGCCAGAAACGTGAATGCAATTGAAACCGATTTCATTGTAAGGCGATATCGCCCCCCGCTTCCTCCTTCTTGATGAATATAACCAAGGATTTGCAAGTCAGACGTAAGCCGATGGGTGGCACTTAACGGAATACGAAGGTCTGCACTGATTGATGAAATAGGAAGCCCTGCTGCGTGACGAGATAGCAGTTCAATAATAGCCAGCGTTCTTTCCATAATCCCGGAAGGAGACAATTTTTCTTCCACCTTATCTTCAGCAGGGGGATTGCGGGACGTAATTTTGGAAGGCATTCGCTTTTTCCTAAGAGCCATCTGGCTAATCTATTTTTCTTGATAATGGAAAATGTTTCCAATATCAAGAGATCAGTTTGAAATATGTTTCCAGATTCGCATATCACTGATGGCTTACCTTTGATCTGGAACACCCCAATAACAAGAACGTCATATGAGGCGTCGTATGAAAAACGTACCTTCAAACAGGAGAGCTCCTATTCGGCATCGATTGTGTGGCGGATATCGCAGGTAACTGTTCGATCCCTACCAGGCATTTGAGAATGCCTGGAACATTCAACCGATAGAAAATGGTTGCTTTCAATGTTATTTTGTAATTTCAGGCGGATTACACTATCCGCCTTTTTTCCGATGGCATGGATGTACATCTCGGTTGCATATGCAGCCCCTGATCCTTCCGTCAACAAAACGAGCACTATTGAACGGGGAGCATCTCTTCCGATAGCAACATTACCCAAACAAATTTCTTCTCATCCGACAAAGAGAGCAGAACCTGTTGTTAAAACAGAAAATTCTTCCTTAACTAACGGCAACCTTTCACAAGGGGTTCAACCCAAACCCAACTCCTTCTGGAGCGAACTGGATGTGTTTGCTGAAGATAATGCCGCATCATCAGCTCAGCAGCGCCAGAGAATGGGCGTGAATGCGTCTGCTTTGGGATCAGCATGGCCAGAAGTGCGTGTTGTTCCCAAGGAAGACCGCTTGCTTGGCTCGCTCGGGGGGTGGCGTCAACGTCTTTCTCGCCATGGTTTTGATTTTACTTTGAGTTATATGGTTGAAGGAGTAGCGAATGCTCTGGGTGGCCGTAGGCAAGGGTTTACCTATTCTCATCAGGTTGTGATGGGAACGGATTTTGATCTTGAAAAAATGTTTGGCTTTAAGGGGCTTTCTTTCCACATGCTGGGTGTCCAGCGTGCAGGCCGGAGTGTGGCTACAGATTATCTTGGCGTTACGGGACTGATTCAACCCCAGCAGGACTATGGTGCCGGGGGGAATGTTCTTTACAAGTTGGTTTATATGTATTTTGAACAAAGCCTACTTGATAAAAAACTGGTGGTGGATTTTGGCCGCCTACCGGCCAATCTTAAGTTCGCAAGTTCATATTTTGGCTGTTATGCCTTGAACAGTGTGATCTGCGCCCATCCAACAGGCCTCTCCGTTGGCTCCAAGTGGCGCTCCTGGCCGTTCTCCCAGTGGGGAATTATGGCGCGTTACAATCCTGGTTATCACTTGTATACCCAAGCCGGTTTTTTTGAGGCATCAGCTACGGAAGGAGGACGGGCAGGGTTCAATTTCTCCTTTAAGCCCCTTGGTTACGTTGTGCCGATGGAAGCCGGATGGGAGCCCTCTTTTGGGCGTCATAAATTGAGCGGACATTATAAGATAGGGGGGTATGTTGATACTTCAGATCATCCAGATCCTTTTACATCCGTTGATGGAAGACCCATCCTGATTTCTCATCAAGCTGCGAAAACTGAACGGCAAAGAGGAGCATGGTATGTGGGTGGAGACCAAATGATTCTGCGTTACGGACCAGCCAAGGATCAGGGTTTGATCCTTTTCGGAATTGCTGGATGGGACATGGGGGCCTCACTGCCCGGGCAGAGCCAGTATACAGCCGGTATAATTTCGCAAGGGATGTTTCCCGGCCGCGTTACGGATGCGATTTCACTCTTCTGGTCATGGCAAAATGTGAATAGAAAAATCACTCGCTCGCAGGAATTGCAATCAGACTTAGGCTATCAAACACTCCGAGGTGGCGTAAAACTGCCGCAATCCAGTTTTCAGGTTATTGAGTTAACTTATACAGCCTTCATTACCAGAGGCCTGAAAATACTTCCAGATCTACAATATATTATCCATCCTGATGCAACACGTACTTACCCTAATGCCTTGGAAGCGGGTTTCCGTCTTCTGGCTCAGTTTTGAATACAGAACCGGAACATTTTTAATTTCTAATTAGTATATTCGCTGCTGCTTACGTAGGGCCTGCCCAAGAGCAGCAGCAGCATCAATAACCGCAGGCAGAATGTACCGTTTGAGTTCTCGAAGTGGCGTACGTGTTGCTTGAGTGCTAACGTTAAGGGCTGCTACGACTTTGGATTTATGCCCTAAAACAGGAGCAGCGACCGAGCGAAGGCCCGCTTCAAGTTCCTGATCCTGAACGCAGTAGCCATCACTCCGTATCTGCTTCAGGTGCTGATGCAAAGTGTCGAAGTCGGTTATGGTTCTGGATGTACGGGCCTCAAGGACAGGCGGGAGATGCTGCAGTCGCTCTGGCTCGCTGAGACCCGCGAGTAGGACGCGCCCCATGGAGGTGCACCAGGCAGGCAAATGCCCGCCGACTGTAAGGTCCACTGCGAGAATACGCCGTGCTTCTGAGCGTGCGATATAAAGGATATCCTGCCCGTCCAGAATAGCCAAAGAGGCGCTTTCTCCTAATGTATGGCTTAGTTGGTTGAGGATAGGCTGCGCCAGGCGCGGTAACGGAAGATCTGACACACGCCCTGACAAATCAAGAACACGAGGCGTTGATTGAAAAAGGCGTCCGTTCTGGGCAAGATAACCAGTAGCAACCAAAGTCAACAAGGCTCTTCTTACGGCTGCGCGAGGAAGATTGACTTTGCGTGCGACATCGGAAAGCGTCAGGCCATCGGGAGCGTCTGAACAGGTTTTCAGAACGTCCAGACCACGAGCCAAGGCTGTCACAAAATCCCTGCTTTCAACGGGATCGTCAGTTAGGCCATTAGGTATGTGTTCCATACTGTTATTTCTGCCTGAGAAGATCAGGAACGGCAAGATGAACCTGTTTACTTCATCTCTCGCTCTTCTCTGAAAGCACGAATGGTTAACCCATGGCGATGACGAAACCAGCGTGAAAAATAGGCTGGATCAGTAAAACCCAGCCGTTCAGAAATTTCGACAGCACTTAGGCCGGAAAACAGAAGGAGACGTTGTGCCTCAGAGGAAAGTCGCATCTGAATAATCTCATGAGGTGAGGGAAGTGCCATACGCAAGCAGGCGCGCCGCAAGGTACGCTCGCTGGTGTTCAATATTTTCAGATAATCTGTCAGGGGGGTGCGGGAGGTCAGATCGTTCTCAATTAAAGAGTGAAAAGCTTCCACAAGCTGCACGTCTCGGCCTGTTGGCGAAGGATTCTGCGTAGCACGCAGGAGACGGCAGGTAAGCGTTAGAAAAAGCTGGGAAATGGCACTGTTGATCAGTGCTGAGGCACAGTCTGTTACAGTTGGCTGATGGCGCGTGATACCGAGAATACGCTCGTAATCTCCGAGATTGGCTTTCATCATGGTGGGGTGAGTAAGCAAGGCCATCATATCCGGACATTGCTCACCAAATGATCTCAGGTGCCCATGGCCTAATGTAAGAACATAGCCGCTGGTACAGGGAGCATAACTTAAGGAGTGAAAATGTCCGGCCGGAACCCAGATGAAGCCAGGACCAACAAAGTTTTCCGTCTTTTCATCCAATTCTATAACTCCTCCTCCTGTGAAGAGAAGGAAGATTTGCGAGAGTGACGTATGGGCGTGGCGTCGGACGCGCCAATTCACAGGGCGAGAGCGGCGTTCCAATGGTTCAATATGCAAGAAACTTTCAAGGCCAACATGGCCAATACGGTCATGATCCAGGAAGGGGTTCGGGGTATCAGACCTAGACATTGGTATTTTTCTATTTTCCATCAGTAACTATCGCATTGTTGTGATCTGACCGATAAGTGCAAGTTTGAACGGCTTTTTACATCGACCCTTCTGTAAAAAATTTCCATTCTCCTAAGGCAAAGACGATTCTTCTCAAACGCATTGTTGTCAGATTCGTGCCCACAACCTTAGGCGTTAATGACGTCTTTTTTTGTAGAGCATGAGCACAACGCAAAAGAGAACCGGAGCGGAAAAAGGAACAAAAAACATGGATATGCTCCAGTATTCACCTCAATCTTTGGCTGAACCTCCGTCACTTTACGCTGCATATGCCAGCACGGTAGCGCGCTCACCAAGAAAGCCACTCATTCAGATACCTCAGACTTTGACAGAAGGAACCGGACCGATCAATTTTGGAGAAAAATTGCTACGGCCTGCGGTCGCAGACCTGACACGCCAAGGAAAAGGAGAGCCTCTTGGTGAGCGTATCATTGTGTCTGGCCGGGTTCTGGATGATAGAGGCCGACCAATACCGCATACGATAATTGAAGTATGGCAGTGCAATGCAGCCGGTCGTTACATCCACAAAAAAGACCAGCATGATGCCCCTTTAGACCCTAATTTTATCGGACAGGGACGGGTGATTACAGACGCGGAAGGGCGTTACCGTTTTATCACGATCAAACCCGGCGCGTATCCTTGGCGTAACCATCATAATGCGTGGCGCCCGGCTCATATCCATTTTTCACTTTTTGGTCCCTGTTTTGCCACACGCCTGATTACCCAGATGTATTTTCCTGGTGATCCTCTACTTGATATTGATCCTATTGCATGTGCTGTGCCAGCAGACGCCCGCCAGCGAATGATCTCACGCTTTGATATTAACACAACTGAAAATGAATGGGCGCTAGGGTATGTTTACGACATCGTGCTGAGAGGTCGTGATGCTACGCCGATGGAGAATTCATGATGAGTGATGTCATGACAGATAGACGTCTTCCTCAGACCCCATGGCAGACTGTTGGTCCATTTTTTCACTATGCACTTCCATGGGAAGGGGGTGAAACCCTTATCGGAAGCAACCCTGCTGGCGAAAAAATTCTAATTCGCGGTCAAGTTCTGGATGGGGAAGGAAACCCTATTCCCGATGCACTGATTGAGATCTGGCAAGCAAACAGTGCCGGACGGTATGCTCATCCAGATGACACTCAGACGGGTAAGGTAGCGGATGCACGTTTCGTTGGGTTTGGCCGGTGCCCTACGGATGCTGATGGCATGTTTTCATTTTATACAATCCGACCAGGAGCAGTTCCTGGGCCTGGCAATAGCCAGCAGGCACCGCATATCGCCATCGGTGTATTCGGGCGCGGCTTGCTCCGGCGACTTGTCACGCGATTGTATTTTCCGGAATCAGAGTTGAATGCAAATGACCCAATTCTGGCATATGTGGAACCTGAACGTGTAGAAACACTGATTGCCGTTAGGGAGGCAGACCGAACAGATATTGCATCTTATAAGTTTGACATCCGGCTTCAGGGTGACCGTGAAACTGTGTTTTTCAATGTCTGATGCATTCTATTCTCCTGAAGAATCAGGAAGTGATCTGTTATTGAGAGGCATGTTTTCAACACCTCCTGTTTGTGCCTCTCTAAACGATCAGGCACAATTAAAGGCTATGGTCGCTTTTGAGGTGGCGCTTGCTCAAGCTGAGGCAACATTAGGTCTTATCCCAGAAGAAGCGGCTCAGGGCATTGCTGCTCATGCGCAGGTTGAAAACCTTGATATTCCAGCTCTAGCACAAGAGGCAAGGGCAGCAGGCAATGTAGCAATTCCTTTTGTTAAACGGCTAACTGCGCTGATTGCAGAGCAGGACACAGAAGCTGCGCGCTATGTGCATTGGGGTGCCACCAGTCAAGATGTTCTGGATACAGCAACAGTTTTACAATTAAGGAATGCAGTTTCCTATATCCGTCAGGATTGTATAGAATTGGAGCATTGTCTGGCTGGCCTTGTCATCAAGTATCAGGATACCATCCTGCCTGGGCGAACATGGCTACAACATGCTGTTCCAACCACATTTGGCCTGAAAGCCGCAGGCTGGCTTACTGCTGCCTCAGACGCAAGATACGGGCTTGAGGGAGCTTTGCAAAAAGCCTGTATGTTACAGTTTGGTGGCGCAGCAGGAACGTTGGCATCCTTGCAAAATAGGGGTCTAGGCGTAGCCGAATGTCTTGCACGCAGCCTTGATCTAACACTCCCGCCGTTACCCTGGCATACATTACGTGGCCCTCTTGTTGAATGCGGCAGTGCTCTTGGACTACTCTGTGGCGTAATGGGAAAACTGGCACGCGACCTCTCCCTTATGATGCAAACAGAAGTAGCAGAACTTTCACCCCCAGGAGGAAAAGCTCAGGGCGGCTCATCCACAATGCCTCATAAAAAAAATCCTGTAGATTGTGCTATAGCACTTTCTATAGCCACTCAGGCGCCCGGGCTAGTCTCTACATTATTCAGTTGCATGGTGCAGGAGCATGAACGAGGACTAGGCGGATGGCATGCTGAGTGGCAGACATTACCAGCCTTACTGCGCCTGACGGCAGCATCTGTTGAACGAATGAAGCATACAGTAACGTGCATGCAGGTTTTACCTGCGGTAATGGGGCACAATTTGGAAAAAACCCACGGTCTGACTATGGCAGAATCCGTAAGCATGGCACTGGCAGTTCAACTGGGAAAAGAAAAAGCTCACCATATTCTGCAAGAGTTGAGCCATCAAGCAACTGATAACGACCAGCCTCTTTTTGATTTTTTGATGAAAGATAGCCGTATAACAACGGTTCTTTCATATGAAAAAATAAGTAGCCTGATGAACCCGTCTCATTATTTGGGAAGTAGTCAAGTTTTTTGTGAACGCGCTTTGGAAGCTTGGCGTAAAAGGAATAATGCGGAATGTTTATAAGCTTGCGTGATCTGAATGTACACGTTCGGATTGATGGCCCCCCGGGAGCCCCGGTTTTGCTGCTTCTGCATTCACTAGGTACATCGTCAGATATATGGGATGGCATGATAAGCCAGCTCTCTAGCGCTTTTCGCGTTATCAGACCGGATATGAGAGGTCATGGGTTAAGCGATGTTTCCAAAGGACCGTATTCTATTGATCAGCTGGCAAATGATGCTTTTTCTATTTTAAAGGCATTATCAGTTCAGAAGGCATATATTGGGGGTGTTTCCATTGGAGGGCTAATCGCCCAGAAAATGGCTCTTCTGGAACCAGAGCGCGTTCTAAGGCTTTTCCTTATTGATACCGCATCTGTTTTTCCTTCGTCGGCCTCTTGGCTGGAGCGAGCCCATGATGTCCGGCTGCACGGTCTGAAACGAATGGCAGATGATGTTCTGAACCGTTGGATTACTACGCCAGGTCTCAAAACACCAGAAGCCAAAGGTTTACGGCAGATCTTTCTCCGTACAGATCCTGAAGGTTATGCCAGTGCTTGCGAGGCTTTGTCCTCTTGTGATCTTACGCAAGAGCTTCATGGTATTACGGTGCCAACTCTGGTTATTGTTGGTGAACAGGATACGGCAACTCCTGTTTCCGTAGCCCGTAAATTACGTGAATCCCTACCAGATGGACAACTCAAGATCGTGCCACAGGCGTCCCATATCCCAACTATGGAACAGCCAAAAGCGATTACGACGGCCATGCTCTCTTTCCTTACGGGTAGCGATCATAACAATATCCCACCTGATCTGTATGCCAGAGGAATGGATGTTCGGCGTGCCGTTCTTGGGAATTCCCACGTAGATAGATCAACTGCAGCGATCACACCATTTGATCAGGATTTTCAGACGTTCATCACTCGGACAGCATGGGGACAGGTTTGGTCTAGGGCGCAGTTTGACCGCAGAACGCGATCTATTGTGACTTTGGCGCTTCTGGCAGGACTAGGGTGTGAAGAAGAATTTGCGCTACATGTGCATGCAAGCCGAAACACAGGGTGCTCTGATGAAGATATCGCTGAATTGCTCTTACATGTTGCGGTTTATGCAGGCATACCTAAAGCAAATAGTGCTATTCGCTGTGCAAAGAACATTTTAAAAGAACATCACAAAAAAGAATGATAAAGGCTGAGCGCTATTATTACTTGATATTTTAGGCCTCCTTGCGAGGCCTTTTTTATATAGATCACACATATAGGCGTGCAAAGATTTGTATCATTAAATTTATAAATTCATAATTATATTCTACTTTTTAATGAAACTTTCTGCACTTTGATTATTGCTCTCGTGGTTATTCCCAAACATCATGAAGCCTCGATCACATGATCGAGAGACGTATTTTGATGCTTGCCTGAACAGGCGTAAGAGTGCTCACTAGTATTCGCAAAACGCCCATAAGTTCGCTTAGCGCACAATAAAAATGGAATGTAAAAAAGCGCAAGGGAGAAAGAGGATGATTAACAAAGAAGTCCGAAATATAGCGGATGCGCTTGAAGGTGTATCCAATGGGGCCGTGGTTATGGTGGGCGGATTCGGATCAGTTGGACAACCTGACGCGCTTATCGAAGGTCTTATTGAACAAGGCGCACGAGACCTCACCGTAATCGCCAATAATGCCGGATCTGGCAGAGTTGGGTTGGCCAAGTTGATGGAGGCTGGTCGGATAAGAAAAATCATATGTTCTTTTCCACGGTCTGCCGGATCTGTGGTTTTTGAAGAACTGTTCCGGGCGGGAAAGCTGGAACTTGAGATTGTGCCGCAGGGTACGTTAGCTGAGCGCATTCGGGCAGCAGGAGCCGGTATCCCGGCATTTTATACTCCTACCACGGTGGGCACTATTCTTGCGAAAGGCAAGGAGAGCCGCAGTTTTGATGGAAAAACCTACGTTATGGAGCATGCGCTGCATGCTGATATTGCTCTAATAGAAGCGTGGCGAACTGACCGCCTGGGAAACTGTATCTATCGTGAAAGCGGACGAAATTTTAATGCTGTGATGGCCATGGGAGCGAGAAAAACAATTGTGCAAAGTTGTGGAATGGTAGAATTGGGAAACCTTGATCCAGAAGCGATCGTGACGCCGGGCATATTCGTGGACCGGATTGTGGTGGTACCTGACACAGCCAATTCAGATGTGGCTTTGGAAGGAGCAGTATAGTCATGACAGACTTTAAGCCACTTTCCCGTAAAGAGCTTGCGGCCCGCATTGCACAGGACATTCCTGAAGGATGGTATGTCAATCTTGGCATTGGCATACCTACGTTAATTGCAGATGTAATTCCGGCAGAAAAAGAAATTATTCTGCATAGTGAAAATGGTGTTCTTGGCTTCGGGCCAGCTCCTGCGTCAGATAAGATAGATCCATGGCTGATCAATGCTGGGAAGCAGCATGTCACGTTAAGGCCTGGGGGCAGTTTTTTCCACCACGCCGACAGCTTTGCAATGATCCGTGGCGGCCATCTTGATTTATGTGTGTTGGGTGCATTTGAAGTCTCTTCTTCTGGTGATCTCGCCAACTGGGCAACTTCAGAACGCGATAATGCTCCAGCGGTCGGCGGGGCAATGGATTTGGTAGCGGGAACCCGGCGTGTTTGGGTTGCAACGGAGCACACTACCCGGGAAGGTTTACCCAAACTGGTTAAAGCCTGTTCTTATCCTTTAACCGCACCAGGTGTTGTGAGCCGCATTTACACGAACCTTGCCATCATCGAAGTTATGAATGGCAATTTTACTGTAAAAGAAATGATTCCAGGCATTACAAAGGAGATTTTGCAGGAATATACCGGTGCAAAACTCCTGTTTGAGGAAGTTGAATATGTCTGAGGCCTATATCTGTGACTTTACTCGTACTCCAATAGGCCGTTATGCAGGTGCATTGCGGGATGTTCGGACGGATGATCTGGCTGCGCATCCACTCCGCGTTCTGCGGGAGCGGAATATAGAAGTTGATTGGGATATGCTGGATGATTGCGTTATGGGCTGCGCCAATCAAGCAGGAGAAGATAACCGCAATATTGCCCGTATGGCTCTTTTGCTAGCCGGGTACCCGGTTGGTTCTGCTGGAACAACCATCAATCGCTTGTGTGGTTCCGGGTTGGACGCAATAGGACAGGCGGCACGAGCGCTCCGATGTGGAGATGCGGATCTGATACTGGCAGGCGGCGCAGAAAGTATGTCACGTGCTCCCTTTGTTATGGGAAAGGCGACGGAAGCATTCTCTCGTGACGCCGCCGTTTATGACACGACAATAGGCTGGCGTTTCATAAATCCCCATATGCAACAAGAGTGGGGTTGTGATTCCATGCCTGAAACAGGAGAGAACGTTGCTGAACGTTATGGTATTTCCCGTCAGGATCAGGATACGTTCGCATATTTATCTCAACAGAAAACTGAGCGAGCCCGCCAAGAAGGATATTTTGCGCGGGAAATTTCTCCCATAACAATTAAGAAACGGAAAACTGAAGAAACTGTTCACGAAGATGAGCATCCACGTCCAGAAACCACTCTGGAAGGACTGAGTAAACTGAGAACGCCTTTTCGTAAAATGGGGGGAACAGTCACAGCGGGAAACGCTTCAGGCGTTAATGACGGGGCAGCGGCTCTTCTGATGGCGAGCGAAGACGGAATAAAGCGTCATGGCTTGACCCCGCGTGCAAGAGTCATTGCCATGGCAGCGACTGGAGTAGAGCCATCAGTCATGGGAATAGGGCCGGTCCCCGCTGTTCAGAAGCTTTTGCACAAAACAGGATTTTCCCTTGAGGATATGGACCTGATTGAGTTGAATGAGGCATTTGCAAGTCAATCGCTTGCTGTGCTGCGCCAATTGGGACTTCCGGATGATTGCGAGAGAGTTAACCCGCATGGAGGCGCAATTGCGCTCGGGCATCCTTTAGGCATGTCTGGCGCACGGCTGACGTTAACTGCCGTAAATGGATTGGAAAAGAAAGGCGGACGTCGCGCACTTGTAACTATGTGCATTGGTGTAGGCCAAGGAATTGCCGCCATTATTGAGCGTGTATAAGCTAGTTAAATACAACTGGACTTAGAGTTCTTTCGTAAAAAGCGTTCACTTCCATAAAAACAAAAAAAACCGGATCAAGATCAGACAGAAGATCTTATGGTCCCAGTGGAGGCTGGCATGTCTGGCTTTGTTCGTTACGAAAATCAGGTGAATCCGCCCACAACAGAAAACAGCTTTTTAGAAGAACAAGCTGTTCTTCATTCCGAAGCAGGAAAGGCAGCTGGCTGGACTGTGATGCGGGCGGTAATCATTGCACTGTGTTTTGGTGTCAATATGGTCGATGGCGTTGATGTTCTCATGTTGTCCTATGTTGCGCCCACCTTGTCCCAAGGTCTGGGGCTTAACGCGGAAGAGTTAGGAATTGTGTTTAGCGCTGGCCTTGGAGGCATGGCCTTTGGTGGACTGGTTATAGCGCCTCTATCCGATAAAACTGGCAGAAGGCCACTGATTATTCTGTCAGTTTTGTTAATGGCAATCAGTATGCTGGCCAGCGGTTATGCTACAACCATGGCCCAGCTTGTTGTTTTACGTGTGATTGTAGGTGCAGGGATTGGCGCGGCACTTGCCGGGATTGCCACCTTGGCAGCGGAATATGCACCTCCCAAACATCATGATTTTGCAGTAGCCATCCTTCAAGGCGGCTACCCTATAGCTGCAACCATTACAGGGTTTATTGTGGCGCCCCTGATCCATGTTTGGAGTTGGAATGCACTGTTGATTGCGGCGGGTATATTCTCGGCTTCAGCACTGCCTCCTCTGTTTTTCTTTCTTCCTGAATCAATGGCTTTTCTGGTTCAAAAGCAACCACCAAACGCGTTACGGCGTATTCAGGCCATAGAACGGCGCCTCAAACTCCCCATTACCCAAGAACTACCTCTACCTGCGCCGTTAGAGAACAAAAATATGGGTGTAAAAGGTCTGTTCCGTGAAGGGCGTGCAATGCGAACAGTACTGTTGTGGACCTCCATTATTTCTGGCTTCATGACATTGTACTTCATTATCAGTTGGATACCAAAACTTGCAGTAGAGGCCGGATTAGATATCTCTGACAGTATTTATGCTGGTGCCCTTTATAATATTGGTGCTTTTGTCGGCTGCGCAACCATAGGCCTTATTGCCATAAGGCTCACGCTTCATCGCACTATTATTCTTTATTTGCTGCTTGCGTCTGTTGCCCTTACGGTTTTTGGCATAATGCCCATGCCTTTGTTTGGAACGCTCTTTGTGGCGTTTATAATTGGGGTCTTTCTACAGGGAGGCTTTAACGGCCATTATCCTTTAGCAGCGAGCTTATACCCTACAAAAGTAAGAGCAACAGGTATGGGATGGGCTATGGGAGTGGGGCGCATTGGTGCTGTAATCGGTCCTTACATGGGCGGTCTTCTTCTGCAAAACCATGTCCGAATTTCATACATTTTTATTATATATAGTGTGCCTCTTCTTATCTGCGCCGCGTGTGTCTACGCCATGTTCATTATTCAAAAATCTGCTGAAGGAACTGTATCATGAGTTGGCTTTGTGGTCTTGTTGGTGAAGGTATTTCTAGTTCACGTAGTCCTGCAATGCATGAACGTGAAGCGAAGAATATGGGTATTCCGTTAGTTTACCGTATTATAGACACCCATCAATGGAAAGGCAGCGTACAGAATCTTCCGGATATTTTCCACTGGCTGGAACGTTTTGGCTTTAACGGTGTGAATGTTACTCACCCTTATAAGCAGGCAATTATACCGCTTCTGGATGAATTATCGGACGCAGCTTCTGCTATTGGTGCTGTTAATACGGTCATTTTTAAAAATGGAAAACTCTCTGGTCATAATACTGATTGGTCTGGCTATGCAGCCAACTTTAAACAGACACTTCCCAACGCGTCCCTGGCTTCTATAGGACAGATTGGGGCAGGAGGAGCGGCGGCGGCAGTTGCGTATGCCCTTCTTTCCCTAGGGGCTGTGGAATTAAAAATTTTTGATGTAGATAAAAAGAAAGCTCATGATCTTGCCGAAAGGCTGCAAAATCTTTTTCCTTCAGCAGTTGTAAATGTGGCTCAATCTGCAAAAGATGCAATTAACGGGGCATCTGGAGTAGTGCAAACCTCTCCCATCGGCATGGACTCCCACCCGGGGACACCATTCCCGTCTAGTCTGTTAACAGAAAAGCAATGGTTTTCAGAAGTGATCTATTTTCCACGAGAAACCAAACTTCTTGGAGAGGCACGCAGCAAGGGATGCCCCACCGTCAGCGGCATTGGTATGGCCGTCTTTCAAGCGGCGGATGCATTTGAACTGTTTACAGGCTTAACGCCTGCCCGTGAACGGATGCTAAGGGAATTCGATTAAATGGATCGGGAACTATCACTTGCCCATCTAACGGTAATTTCTTTACCACCTCCCGAAATAATACGGGTAGCTGCACGCACGGGCTATCAGAGCGTAGGGTTGCGGTTGATCAGAGTAACCCCTGAAAGTCCCGGATATTCATTGATGGACAATGGCTTAATGCGTCGTGAGACACTTCTGGCCATGAAAGAAACACAAATAAAAGTTCATGATATTGAGTTTGTTAAAATAACCCCTGAACTGGATATCTCATCTTTAAAAGAATTTTGTGCTGTCGGAGCAGAGCTTGGGGCTTCTCGTATTATTGCCGCGCCTTATGATCCCGATCTGGCTGGTCTTGCAGATAAATTTGCGGCTTTATGTGATCTAGCAGCCGATTATAATCTTGGGGTAGTGCTTGAATTCTTTCCCTGGACAAATGTGCCTACCTTAAAAGACGCGCTGGAGATCAGACGTCGCGCTGGAGAGCCAAAAAATGGAGGTGTTCTTGTTGATTCCCTTCATTTCTTCCGGTCTAAAAGTAATTTTTCTGATCTCGAGCATTTGAACGCAGATACTTTACCATTTCTGCATTTATGTGATGGTCCTTTGCGTGGCAAAAAAGACATGGGAGGGCGTCTTTTTGAGGCAAGAGCGGAGCGGTTGCCGCCCGGCAAAGGAGAACTGCCTTTGGCGGAACTGATTAAAAGAATGCCCTCTAATATTCCGATATCATTAGAGGTACCTATGGAGCACATGGCCGCAGAAAAAGGTCCTGAAGCCGTTGCGCAGTATGCGCATGAGTGTGCAGTTCATCTTTTAAAAAGCATGGAGCCATCCCTATGCTGAAACCATTTTGCGACAGTATTCCAGCAGTGATTGTCCCTGTTACTGACAGGAATGTTGATGATGGCCTGAAATCGGTTCAAGCTCTAGCTCGAAACCCCAGGGTTAATATTGTTGAATTACGTCTCGATTATTTAGATGGTCATAAAAATAACGACATTCTTCTGAATTTTTGTGAGTTATCCGCAGATCATTTAGATGGAAAACCATTTATAGCGACATTTCGTACCAAGGAAGAAGGAGGAGAAAGCGACATTTCCTCCGAGCAATATATTTCTTTATGTCAGGCAATTTGCGCGAGTGGAAAAGCAACCTTTGTAGATATTGAGTATAATCGTGGCGATGAAACTGTAGAGAAAATTTTGAAATATGCTCGTTTAAATCCTATCAAGACGATCCTTTCCATGCATGATTTCATAAAAACAGACTCTCGTGAAAAATTGATTGCTCACCTTGAAGCGATGAAGAAATTTGATCCAGATATTATTAAATTAGCTGTTATGCCTAACTCTGCGGACGATGTACTCAGTTTACTTTCTGCAACGCATGCGATGCATCAAGAATATCCGGATACGCCTTTGATTACTATGTCTATGGGTAAAATGGGGGCACTTTCGCGTATGGCAGGAGGCCTTTTTGGTTCAGTTGCAACATTTGGGACCGCCGGAAGACGCTCTGCTCCGGGCCAGATAGAGCTTGGTGCCCTGTGTGAGGTTCTCGAAATTGTACACGAAGCTTCAATGAGTGATTAATTTTATAGAGGATGCAAGCCATGCTGGATTCAATTGCGACTGTTTCTCTGGGTGGAACACTAAGAGAAAAACTTGAAGCTATCTCGGCTGCAGGCTTTCGTGCTGCTGAAATTTTTGAGAATGATTTTGTCTCCTCTGATTTATCAGCGCATGATTTACGTCTTCTAATGGATGATCTTGGCCTTCAAAATATTGCTTATCAGCCATTTCGTGATTTTGAGGGGTTGAAAGGGCATGCACGCAAAAGAGTTTTCGATCGTGCTGAACGCAAATTTGATCTTATGCAAGAAATGGGCACAGATCTTTTGCTTGTTTGCTCCAGCACTATGAAAGATGCCGAAGGAGATGAGGGGCGCATCATTGATGACTTTAGAGAACTAGGAGAACGTGCTGCATCGAGAGGCCTGCGCATAGGTTATGAAGGATTAGCATGGGGACGCTATATTAATGATCACAGAGATGTGGCTGCTATTGTGAGTGCTGTCGATCTACCATCTGTTGGTATTATTCTGGACAGTTTTCATTCTTTGTCTCGTCATATTCCTATTTCTTCCATAATGGATATTGATCCTGCCAAGATCTTTCTGGCCCAGATTGCTGATGCTCCTTTAATGAATATGGATATCCTTCAGTGGAGCCGCCATTTCCGCTGCATGCCACTTCAAGGTGGACTGCCCGTGACAGAGTGGGTCGCAGCGTTAATAAAGATTGGTTACAGCGGGCCTTTATCTTTAGAAATTTTCAATGATCGGTTTCGTTCTGGTTTTTCCAAAACCGTTGCAATTGATGGAAAACGCTCTCTTGTGACAGTCCGGGATGATGCGCACTATCTTGTGGGGGAGGAAACTCACCTACCTGATCGTTCTGATCCTGCCATCAAATTTATAGAGTTTTCTGTTCCACCTGGAAAAGGGGAAGAATTAGGAAAAATATTGGATATGATTGGGTTTGAACACATTGGGAATCATAAGATACGTGATGTCGCTCTTTGGCGATCACAAGACGATATTTTTATTATTATAAACAGAGAATCTTATTCCTTTTCTGGCAGTTTCAGTCTGATACATGGAGATGCTTTGTGTGCAATAGGGCTATACATAAAGGATCGTAAGGCAGCACTTGAACGGGCTCATCATTTAGGTATGGCAGTTGCTGAAAATTTATCAGACAGTTTGTCTGGTCGCTCAATCAACGCGATACGGAGTGTTGGTGGGAGTCTTGTTTATTTTCTTGATGAGGACGTTTACACGGAATTATGGGAAAAAGAGTTTGAGATTACACAAAAAATTAAACCAGAAATAAAAGGATCAATAACCTCTTTTGATCATGTAGCATCTATTGTTGGTTATGATGAGTTTCTTTCTTGGGTTTTGTATTGGACGTCTCTTTTTGACCTTGAAGTCTGCCAGGAAGTGGACCTGATTGATCCCGGCGGGGTCGTACAGAGTCAAGCTTTGGAAAGTAAAAATAAGAATTTTCGTCTAACACTCAATGGCTCTTTAGGAGCAAGAACCCTAGCTTCCCGTTTTGAGAAGAAATTTCTTGGAGCAGGTTATCAGCATATTGCTCTGGGCACGGACGATATTTTTGCGTTTTCAAAACGTATGCGCAAGACTGGCCTTCCTATTCTAGAAATAAATAAAAATTATTATGATGACATTCAGGCTAGATTTGGTTTGACAGACGCATTCATTATAGAATTGTCCGACGGTAATATTCTTTATGACCGAGATTCTGATGGTGGAGAGTTTTTCCAAATATTTTCGCGCGCGATTGATCGGATGTTCTTTTTTGAGATTGTTCAACGTGTGGGAGAATATAAAGGATATGGTGCGGCCAATACCCAAGTTCGTTTGACGGCTCAACGTCGGGCAGGAGAGAAACAGTATTCAGAACATATCTGATCTGTTTCTAATCTCCCATGTTTTCTATATTCAGAATGTTGTTGTCATGTTGAGCCCTGTTACAACACTATTACGAGCAGAGCGGCCGGTATCCGGATCACGATTGACACCGCCAACATTCAGGAAATACTGGAAATCTGGCTGAAGAATAAGATACGGAGTAACCGCCGCTTGGTAGGTCAGTTCAATATGGTGTTCCGGCCTTAGCTGATACGGTACACTCGTACCCAGCCGCACCGCGTCATGTGCATTCCGATTGGCTTCACGTCCGTAGATACTGGCTCCCCAGGCGATGCCAATTGTATCATCGGGGCGTCCGGGGAGAAGTTCATCAAAAGTAAAGCCGCTTTGTAATTCAAAGTAGAAACGGTTTCGGTCACCATTACTGACTGTCGTTCTTACGAAAAGATTAATTGTCTTTCCAGATTCTTTTTCTTTACGCCAGATCATCTGGTCAATCAGGGCATAGGCCATCCAGTTGCCGCGATGATAACGTGGCACCCCTGTGCTGTTTGAACTCGCCAACAGGTTGCCCTGGTTATCATATCTTTGATCGGGGAAACGACCGGTATCATATAATCCGCCAACTTTCCACGTTCCTGGTAGGGCTGGAGCATCCTTTCCGCCTAATCGTTTGGCCATATCTAGCCAGAGCTGGGCTTCACCCATGAAAAGCGTTCCTCCACTTGTTGAGAACAATGTTCCTGTGGGGTCACGCACGGTTGGGCTAACGTTGCTGTAGAAGGGGCCGCGTGTGGGATTATCGTCAGTAATTGCGCCCATTAACACCACTGGATAGGCAGGGGTCCATTTGACACGCGCACCCACCGCAGAAAAAGGCCACGATGGGCCACCTGAATACAGATTGTTTGAGGTGGAAAGAGGCCAGCCAAAACTGGCATTCATAAAAAAAGACGCATTTTGGCTAACCAGGAATTCTGTATCAAGGTCAATGGAGCCGACCCGGATGTCCAGATGGTTATGAAATAAGCTTTGCCCATACCAGAGCTCGAAAAGACGGGTGGAACGTCCCACATCATAGCCGCTAACGGCATTCAACGCACCGAGACGTTCGTTGGTAAGGGACCGACCACGAATTTGTAAGGCGCTTACGTTCAGGAGGCCGCCCTGCCAACCGAACGCCTGTTGGGTATTCAATGCAACAGCAACGGCTGTCATGCCATCATATGTTGGACCAGGATGTAGCCCTCCCGAAACAAGACCCCATAATTCCTCAACATCTTGAATGGTCACTCTTACGCCTTGCCGCGTGAGCCAATCTCTTGCACCGCCTGCATTGCCGAGTAATTCGGTGCTTGAATCCTCGGGAGGCTGAACAAAACCGGGAGCGGGGACGGGAAGGGGAACCCCAGATGGCAGAATATCAGTTGTTAGAGGCACACTGGCGGCACAGGCCCCATGTTCTCTACTGAGACAAGCGCCCACAGTAAGAATAAGAATGGCGCAACGGGTGGCCCGGATAGAAGATGCCCCCACGTTTTTAGAATCTCCTCCTGACACACATAGACACAACTATCATGTCATTGAGAAGAATGGCAGGGGAAAGGCCCAAGCCGACCACAGAATGGGCTGCTTTACCTTATTCCGGACCAGCCTTTCACTCTTGAGGAG
Organism: Acetobacter tropicalis; assembly: GCF_030644465.1. Lineage (NCBI taxonomy): Bacteria > Pseudomonadati > Pseudomonadota > Alphaproteobacteria > Acetobacterales > Acetobacteraceae > Acetobacter > Acetobacter tropicalis. Next base: position 3,480,167 of record NZ_JAUYUW010000001.1, read on the forward strand.
GCGTCGTTCTGGTAAGTGCTTGCTCCGCATGCTCTTGGTATATGCATGAGAGCAAAGCTTTTGAGCGCATCAAAGGCGAACGACTACACTCTTTAACTATCCCCGCACACTTCGAACTGGTTGAATGCAAAGGCTGTGCAGCGGCCTTAAAAATCAGCCGTTACAGCCAGACGAGCTGAAATTGGCTCCAAAGGATGCCCCGTTGCGCCTGTTTGTACGGCAGCCGTGGGGGTCAACCGATAGTCGTACGCATATTGTGCCGCATAGGCCCGGGTATTGAAAACGTTGAACACGCTGGCTTCCAGTTTTATTTTTTTATTGAAACGATAACCAAGATTCATGTTGACTTCCTGATATCCGCTGGAGCGTAAGCTATTGTCCTCTATCAGGGGATATCCACCCAGCCACCTGACCTGGAGACCGCCATACCAAGGCCCACGATCGACCATAACACCAAAAGACCATACAAAGTTTGGGGCATTGGTAACATATGCTCCATCAATACCGTAACTGGAAAGGTTGTGACCCCGGTAGCGGGCTTTGGCGAATGAGAGATCGGTATTGAATTCAAGCCAGGTAAATGGATTGTACTGTGCCGAGAATTCCACCCCTTGGCGGCGGCTGGCTGGGCCGGGAGAGGTAACGCCCGCATCACCATCATAACTGAGTTCAGAGTCAAAATCGATAATGAATGCTGCTGCCTGAAGATGCAGGTGAGAAAATGGCGTGGTCCGAACCCCAACTTCTCCACTGACAGCAGATGTCATGAGCGGAACTTTAACAGAGCCTTTTGTAAATTCATCAGACGTATAGGAGCCCGACACGGAGCGAAAATCATTGGAGTGAAATCCACGTCCTCCGCTTAGGTATAATTCTGTTTTTTTCCATGGCCCAAAAACAAGACTGCCTTTGGGCTGAAACAGCCACTGATGCTTTTGTGTCAGGCTATTATCGACAAGATTTTCATCCGTTCCCCCCTGATAGTCTTCACGCAGACCAACGATCATTCTCAGCCAGGGTAGCCAGTGCGTTGTATTTTGCACAAACAGACCGACTGAAGCCAGATTAATATTATCGGCATTGCACGTATAGGGAATTGTTGCCTCAAGGCTGGAAGGACAGTTTGCTAATGTCACGCGCTGCCGCGTATGGCGACGGTCGACATACAGAATATCATACCGCCCCTGTACGCCAATCCGTGTTTCCGTGCGGACCAGGCCGACATGATCCTGCCGGGTATAGACACTGCTGCCCCCTACAGTTGTGCGGGTTTCATCCTGTTGCTGCTGATCTCCGTTAACAGGATCATCCAGATAATGAGTGAAATTGTTCCACAAGGTCAGACGGTCATGGACAGCAAAAGCACTTGTCACCCATTTCCAGTTATCCCGGGCCAGATGGTAATGGCCAGAGAGGCTATAGCGCTCAGAAAACCCTCCATCGGTTGGGTCAAGAGACCCATAGCGGCCGATTAGTCCTTCATGGTAGGCATCCAGAGGTTGATCATTTGTTGCGCGCCACTGGCCGCGATAGAACATGCCTGTCAGATCAAAACCATTTTTGGCGCTTCCATACGTATAACGTGAAAGTGCACGGATGCTGCGGGCGTTATCCGGATATTTCCACGGACCATCCGAGTGGGAAATGTTAAACGCATTCACCCAACGGCTCGTATTGGAAAAATGGGTTGTGCTGCCGATATAAGCCCGATAGTCGCCCAGAGTGCCTGCGCTCAGGCTGATCTGGCGTGGAATATCATCAGCCAGCTTCATATGGTCCGATCCGGCAACACCAAAATCACCAATATCTGCATGAAAGGGGCCTTTTGTATAATCGACCCCCGCAAGCACTTCCGGGATCAGAAAGTTGAGATCTGTGTAGCCCTGACCATGGGCATTGCTGACGCCGTTGACCGGCATATCATCAATAAATGAGGCAAGGTCTGTTCCGTGGTCCAAATTGAAACCACGCAACAGGAACTGATTGGCTTTTCCCTCGCCAGAGTGGGATGTCACTACCAGCCCCGGCACAGCTTCCAGAATTTGACCAACACGATAGACGGGGCGAAGCTGGATTTCGCGTGCAGTCAAAGAGCCTTCGCTCGCGGTGCCAGCACGGCCCAGCAAATCGCGCCGGGATGCTGTTACCTGAATTGTTTCTGGCGCTCCTTCCTTGACAGAAACATTCTGCGCGCCTTGTGCGGCAGGCGAGTTTTTTGCCTTACCCGTTACGCTCGGCGTTGAGGACTTGAGAGAAGAGCGGGAATGTTTTGTTTTTTGCGTGGTGGGTACTGCCAGTGGGGAGCCTGCGGCCATTGTGGGGAGGGAACAAAACGTGAAGCCAGTAGAAAGCATGGCCGTGACAAAAAAATGCCGCTTGTAACGTATAATATGGCCTGCTGGCGCAGAAAAAAAAGAGAGTTGGAGGCGAGCGGTCATGGTGATCCTGCAGTGCGACAGAGGCACAACGGTCTTCTAAATGTGCGTCTGTGTACTGCCCGACTGCGGGAAACTATAAACAAGTTTAAGCAGCGAGGCAGGGGGAGCGCAGAAGAACGCGGCCTATAGAAGGCGGACGAGAAAAGAAGGCTGCTGATAGGGCGCTATCTTAGGCCATCAAGCGCTTTTCTATGAGGCATGCTGCATGCAGGGAGAAGGATGAGGAAGGGAACTCGGGCCGTCATGGTTTCTCTCTCAGGAAACCAGCCATCCCCGACCGGCATCCGGGCTTATCACGACGATGGCAGGTCTCCTGACTCGCGGATCACAGAAATCTGTTTGGCCTTCCCGGTCCAAATGTACCAGTGACCTGTTCCTGCAAGGAAACATAATAAACAGACTCTCACCGCCAACAGTTGCGGGGGCAGTTGCAGACTAGCTTCCGGACCAGCGTCCAGCCGAAGCATACAGCATTCCCTTTTCATCCGTTTGCACGGAACCATCGACTATATGCCCTTATAAGCAGGACGTTGGCGTGATTTCAATACACTCATAGAGGGAAATAGAGTATTTTCCTACTGTATTCGGACATCAGTAGCCTAGGGATAACTCTATTTTGTAGATATTTTCAGGCTTTTGTCTCTATGCCTATTCGGCGTGGGCTGTAAGTAACATTAGAAATTAGGAAAGATTCTATTCTTCCATTAAAGATAGACAATTCTTCTTGTTTTACATTCTTTACTGCTTTACCGTTTTTTATTGTTTTGCCTCTGAACGGCGCAGCAGATAGATATCCATGATCCACCCGTGGCAAGCTCGGGCTTGAGCGCGGGTTGTGATGATTTCTGGGCCAATTTCCGTCAAGGGACCGGAGAGTAGTATCTGTTCCGGCATGCCCACATACGCTCCCCAATAGATAGTGATATCCTTTGCAGGAATAAATTGGAACGAACAGTCTCCATCCAACATGACAATGACTGTATTGCTGCCGTTTGGCCAACCATGATCACGTAACTGGCGGCCGGTTGTGACTGTAAAGGGTGCGCCTATATCGTTAAGCGCGATGGTATGTGCTGCTGCCAGCATATTCAGGGACATAATCCCCGGGATACTACGGATTTGTGGGGCTGGTTCCAAACGCGCGGCAATGCGCAGGGTGCTGTCATATAGTGCGGGATCTCCCCATACGAGCAGTGCAACCGTTCCACCTTGCGGCAGGTGTGTACAAATAGTTTCCTGCCATACTCGTGCAATAGCATTATGCCATTGCACAACACCATGGCGGTAATCTGGATCCGCTGTATTGCGGCGAGGCATATCAAATTCTGCAATCCGGCAAGCAGGATTTGTAAGAATCTGTTTGCAGAGAGTTTGGCGTAGATCAGCCAGATCAGCCTTATTCTGTTCCTTGCGGGGAATAAGAATGAGGTCGGCCGCGTTGAGTTCGCGCACAGCCTGTAGTGTCAAATGGTCAGGATTTCCTGTCCCGATTCCGACAAGAACCAGATCAATCATGTAATGTTTCCGTAGGAATAAACTGGATATACGGGCTGTAATACGGAGCAAGGTGTGACGTTTACCCTCTCCGCAAGAATGGCAGTTTGCAGGAAGATGCCACCGGCATAAAACCGCCCTTGCTTCTCCCGCGGTCGCCCTTTGGCGAGAGTTGTTCTCTCAAGACCGGAGTGGATCATGTTGCCGGTGCAATGAGATGAAAAAACGTGCCTGTTGCCAGGCCCCGGCGTGAGCCTGCTTCAGAGACTTGGGTGCCGTTAGCATCAACTGTCATGGCAAGCATATCATCTGGTTGATTTGTAATGGTGGCATAATGGAATTCATGCCCGCGCAGGCGTTGCCCCGCATTATAGCCGGGAATTGGAGCCGCCAGAGTGGCCAGCCGATAGCCCAAATGCATACGCCGTTTGGCAAAAGAGGTTTCCAGACCAAGCAGACCTGCCATTTGATGATGCGTTCCTTGCGCATCAACCAGACCTGCGCCCATAGCCATGTAGCCGCCGCATTCTCCATGAACGGGCCGCGTTAGAGCAAAATTCTGGAGTTTTTCGCGGAAATGACCGGCAGCAGCCAGAGTTTCCGCATGCAGTTCAGGATAACCACCGGGAAGCCAGCAGACATCGGCGCTCGGGGCTGGTGCTTCATTAGCAAGGGGAGAGAAGGGGACAATTTCGGCCCCCATGGCCCGCCAGCCTTCAAACAAATGCGGATAGATAAAGGAAAAGGCTGCATCTCGCGCCAGTGCGATACGCTGGCCCGGAGGCGATACAGTAAGCGACTTGGCGTGGGTATTATAATCACGACTTGCAAGCGCCAGAATCTGATCCAGATCCACATGTGCAGCAATAAACGCCCCTAGCTTGTCCAGCAAAGTGGAAAGGTGAGGCTGTTCTTCAGCCTGTACCAAGCCCAGATGCCGCTCAGGCAGGGTAACAGCGCCCTGCCGGGGGAGTGCGCCAACCACTGGTAGCCCGACATGAGCCATGCCAAGACGGATCAAGGCTTCATGCCGTGGGCTGGCAACACGGTTGAGAATGACCCCGGCCAGCCTGATATGAGGAGAGAATTGAGCGAAACCATGCGCGATAGCCGCAGCAGATTGAGCCTGTCCGGAAACATCCAGCACCAGAAGAACAGGCCATCCCGTTAAGGCTGCAAGATCCGCACTGGCACCGTTGCCAGCTTCTCCAGCCGATGCCACGCCATCAAATAACCCCATGGAGCCTTCAGCAACCATCAGATCAGCGTCTGTCCGCGCACCGATCAGGCCACTAATCCGGTCCTTACACATGGCCCAACTATCGAGATTGAGGGAGACACGGCCAGACGCAGCAGTATGAAAAGCGGGGTCTATATAGTCCGGCCCATTTTTGAACGGTTGGACACTCAGCCCTCGCGCCTTCAATGCGGCAAGCAGCCCGAGTGTCACCATTGTTTTGCCCGCGCCAGAAGCTGGCGCGGAAATAATCACTCCTGGGCAGTTTGTCTGATCTGGCGTCATGTGGCCTCAGGAAAGCGTGGGGCCGTTCCGAGAGGACGGAAGCGACGATCATAATCCGCAGCGTACAACCGGCTTGTCTCAAAATCCGTGGCACCAAGCGAGCGTCCAACTAGAATCAGGGCCGTACGCTCAAGCTCATGAGCAAGGTCATTGGCCAGAGCCCCTGCAAGCGTAGCCAGAGTAGCGCGGACAATCCGCTCATCTGGCCAACTGGCTCGCCAGACAATGGCGACAGGACAGTCAGGCCCGTAATGGGGAGAAAGCTCCGCCACCACGCGGTCCAGCACGTGGATGGATAAATGAATGGCAAGTGTTGCCCCTGTTGCCGCGAAGGCTGCAAGATTTTCGGCGGCCGGCATGGATGTGGCGCGCCCGGAAGTACGTGTCAGCACAACAGACTGCACGATACCGGGCAAAGTCAGCTCCGTTCCCAATGCCGCGGCAGCGGCGGCAAAGGAAGGAACGCCCGGGGTTACATCGTATGGGATATCAAGAGCACAAAGGCGGCGGAGCTGCTCCCCCATGGCGGACCACACCGACAGATCACCCGAGTGGAGACGAGCGACATCCTGACCAGCAGCATGAGCGGACTCAATTTCCGTGATAATCTCATCTAGAGAGAGGGGGGCCGTGTTAATAATCCTGGCACCAGGAGGGCAGTATTCAAGCAGCGCCTCTGGAACCAGGGAGCCTGCATAGAGGCAGACTGGACAGGCCGCTATCAAATCTCGCCCACGCAGGGTTATCAGGTCAGGAGCACCCGGTCCGGCACCAATAAAGTGAACAGTCATGCCGTTATATCCTTCTGTGTCACGTTTTTGGCCATATCTGGCACAGTCCGTTCAGCAATAGCTGCTGTTGCCATACCGTCTGAGGAGACAACACGAGACACCAGCAGGCTTGCTCCTTGCCCTGCTGCGGCGAGTGCCGTTGCTTCTGCAATACTTCCCGTTCCGAAACGACGCATGATACGGTCTGAGACGGTTGGAGTTGTGAGAGATGGCAGCATATCAGCCCCTATCGGACAGATGGGGAGGCCAAGTTCTTCAGCCAGCGCCATAAAGGCTGGAGAGCATATCTTGGGTGCCAGTGTGGCCAGAATGCCAATACCCTGAGCACCTCCCGCCGCCGCCAACGCACACCGCAATGAGGCGAGGGATGCTGCACGGCGAAATCCGAACCCTGCAACCTTCATCGGGTCACACTCCATTGTACAATTGGACGGACCGGAACCCAGCCACTCATGGTCCCTAATGGAGCAGCACTTGCCAGTTCGATCCGCAGAAGGTCTCCCCCTTTCTGCCCGTACCAGGTGGCCAGTAATGTTTCTGTTTCAAGTGTCACGCTGTTTGCCACAATGCGCGTACCGGGAGAGAGCGTATCCCACACATAATCCAGCAAGGCGGCACTGCCGCCCCCGCCAATGAAGACAGCATCAGGTGCAGGCAACCCCTCCAAGGCATCTGGCGCTTGGCCTTCTACAATCTCCATGCGAGGTTCTAAACCGAACGCGCGGGCATTGGCCTGAATATTGGCTATACGTTCCGTACGGGCTTCCACAGCAATGGCGCGCCCCCCCGCGAGACACCATTCCAGCGAGATGGAACCTGAGCCGGCCCCGATATCCCACAGAAGTTCGTCGGGCCGAGGAGCTAGAGCGGAAAGAGTAAGCGCCCGCACGGGGCGTTTGGTAATCTGGCCATCATGACGAAAGACGGTATCTGGCAGGCCAGAGGCATGACTAAGACCAGCCGAGCCAGAGACGGCAATGGCCACAGCAACGGGAGCCATAATATCCGTATAGGCAAACTGTTCTGCAACGACAGAACGAATACGTTCACGCGGCCCACCCAGTGCCTCCATGACATAGAGCGTTGAGGCCCCGAACCCCCGATGACTCAGCCAGCCAGCCAGAGAACCCGCTGACGCGGCATCACGTAGCAGACAGATGACGCGCTGCTTGTTATGCAGAACGGGTTGTAACCGTTCAAAAGGGGCTGCGTGCAACGCTATGCAGGCGACCTGCTCCAAGGGCCAACCAAGCCGGTTAGCTGCCAGTGAAAATGTAGAGGGAGCAGGGTGTGCAATCCATTCCTCTGGTTCTAGGCTGGCCGCAAGACGGGAGCCTGCGCCAAACCAGAATGGATCTCCCGATGCCAGAACAACCACTTTGCGGCCACGGGCGGCCAGAACCGGCTCCACGGAAAAGGGGATGGGCCAGGGGCGGCCACGTTCTCCGGCATCCACCAGAGCCAGATGGCGCGGGCCACCAAAAATGATTTCTGCATTGGCTAGTTCACTCTGGCGCGCAGCGGATAAACCTGCCATCCCGTCTTCACCAAGACCGATGATGACAAGCCAAGGTTCCACACGGGAGTTAACCATGATGCGCGTCCTGCTGCTGGGCGGCACGACTGAAGCCAGCCAGATGGCCCGTATTCTTGCTGATGCAGACATGGACGCCATTTTTTCCTACGCGGGGAGAACTGCCTCGCCGCGCCAACAACCGCTGCCTGTCCGCATTGGTGGATTTGGCGGCGTGGAGGGGCTGGTGGCTTATCTGCGTGAGGCGGGCATTACGCATGTGATTGACGCCACCCACCCTTTTGCCGCCAACATGAGTACCAATGCGGTGATGGCCTGTAGCAAGACAGGTATTCCGCTGCTGGCATTTGAGCGGGCTCCATGGTGTCCCCAAGAAGGCGATAACTGGTTGCGTGTTGCTGATGAATCCGCTGCCGCTGCGGCGTTGCCCGTTACTCCAGCGCGCGTGTTTCTGGCCATTGGCAGGCAGTTGATCAACGCGTTTGCGCAATGCCCGCACCATGAGTATCTGCTGCGTCTGGTTGATCCTCCCGAAGTGCCTCTGCCATTGCCCCGCGCAACAGTCATTATTGCGCGGGGCCCGTTTACGCTGGAAGGGGACAGGGCTGTTATGGAGACGCATGGTATAACCCATGTGGTTGCCAAGAATGCGGGCGGCATAGGAGCACGTTCGAAGCTGGATGCGGCTCGCGCCTTGGGTTTGCCTGTCATTCTGATTGATCGGCCCGTTGTACCGTCGCGTCCTCTTGCGCGCACGGCAGAAGCCGTCATGGCATGGCTTACTCATTCTGCACGCCTTGGCGTATAAACGTAGGGGCCGATGCAGCGTGTCAAAGAATTTCCTACCAGAACCACAGTGCGCATGTCAGCCATTTCTGCGCGCGCGTCTGCCAGCGTTGTAACTTTTATCTTCTCTTGCGGTGTTGTGACTGCCCGAGCAAAAATGATGAGCCGCTCTCTTCCACATTCCTGCCGCAGGATATCAAGTGCTTGCCCAAACTGATGAGGACGGCTTACCGATCGCGGATTATAAAATGCCATTGCGAAATCTGCTTGTGCAGCAAGGCGAATTCTTTTCTCCACAACACTCCATGGCTTGAGATTATCAGAAAGGTTGATGGCACAAAAATCATGGCCGAGTGGCGCGCCGGTTCTGGCTGCAGCGGCGAGCATGGCGGTAATGCCGGGCAATATCCGCGTCTCGACATGAGCCAAGTGAGGCGCACGGTCCATAGCTTCAAAAACCGCGGAAGCCATGGCAAAAACACCAGGATCACCCGATGAAACAACCACAACTTTGCGACCTGATGCTGCCATTTCCAAGGCGTGCGTAGCTCGTTCCAGTTCCACCCGATTATCTGTCGGGTGCAGCGTCAATCCCTCACGGGCAGGAATGCGGGCTACATAAGGAATATACCCGACTATATCTGTGGCTTCAGCAATAGCGACAGTCACTTCTGGGGTGATAAGGGTTTCATTGCCCGGGCCAAGCCCTGCAACGGTTAGGGTTCCTGTCATTACTTCCCCTTCCTCTCAAAGTCTGGCCGACGGCCCTGCCCATGGACCAGTACCGTTGCAAAGTAAGGGCAATTATTCGGGTCAGCTTCTGCTAGACGCATAATTTTCTGGTTTGGCATGGTTCCGCGTTCCACCAGCCAAGCGTCTTGCAGGCGACCTGCGTGTGTCAGGGCGCGACATATTTTGGGTAGGTTTCTACCCGTTTTCATAACGACCAGCGCATCGGCTGTTTGCATGTGCCGTATCAAGTCGGCTTCCTGCATGGTTCCGGTCAACACCGCGAGCACATCGTCTCCCCATGTCATAGGGGTTCCAATGGCGTTCCAGCAGCCTGTCATGCCGGTAATGCCGGGTATGACTTCAAGGGATGCACGCTCCTGCAGGCGGATATACAGGTGCATGAAGGAACCGTAAAAAAACGGGTCTCCCTCACATAGAACCACAATTTCCTGCGTGCGTGCCATATCTGCCAGACGGTCTGCCCACTGATCATAAAACTCGGCGAGCGCATGACGGTAGGCAATACTGGAAACCGGCAGTTCCGTTGTGACCGGATATTCCATGGGATATTCGATAACATCAGGCATCAACATGGCATCAACAATCTGCCGGGCCTGCCCCATGTGTCCAGCCTTACGGAAATAGGCAATATAAGGCGCGTTGCGGATGACCCGATCCGCACGGACGCTGAGAAGATCCGGGGCTCCGGGACCAAGGCCTGCACAGATAATCTTGCCAGACATTCCGCTTACTCCGCCCAACTGGCGAGCGCATTGACGGCCGCCACGGTCATGGCCGAACCGCCCAGCCGCCCCCTTACCGCTAAAAACGGAAGATCAGATGTTGCCATCAGCGCCTCCTTTGATTCCGCAGCCCCCACAAATCCGACCGGACAACCGATAATGGCTGCGGGGCGCGGGCAGCCTGGGTCTTCAAGCATAGTGAGAAGATGGAACAATGCCGTGGGAGCATTCCCGATTGCTACAATGGCCCCCGCCAGATGCGGCCGCCACAGTTCCAACGCTGCTGCTGAGCGCGTATTGCCCATCTGGGCGGCAAGAGCCGGCACAGATGAATCATGCAATGTGCAGATAACGGCATTGTTGGCAGGCAGACGGGCACGGGTAATGCCTTCGCTGACCATGCGGGCATCACATAAAACTGGAGCCCCCGCTTCTAGCGCCGCCCGGGCAGCAACAGCCATTGTGGGAGAGAAAACCAGATGATCCTCAAGGCCAATCATTCCTGCCGCGTGAATCATTCTTACCGCGACACGCTCTTCTTCTGGACTGAAGCGGGCCAAATTGGCTTCCGCCCGAATAATGGAGAAGGACTGGCGATAAATGGCGGCACCGTTGGTTTCATAAGAATAGGGCATCGGGGTCTTCTAACAGTATTTCGGGGGATAGGAGATGTTTGCTGGGTGCAGCACAAGCATTCCCGTTTCGGATAAGACCAAAACCATCAGTCTCTGCTACCAGCGTGAGCGAAGCCTTTGCTGGGTGCGCACATCCCTTCGTACAGCCTGAAACGTGAAGGCTGACTGCTGGCGGAACATGCGAAGCAAGCGCACGGGCTAACGGACGGGTTGGCCGCAAAGCCTGCGAGCAGCCGGGAGCACCTGTACACGCGGCAACACGTAATAACGGATCGTGCGGATTGGTGATGATATGATCCAGCACAGGCGGCTCTGATTGTCCTTCAAGAAGCACCATTCGCCATGGCGTAAGACGTAAAGGAGCAATAGAAGCAAGGGCCGCAAGGAGAGATGCTTCCATCTGCCCAAAGGGCAAGGCCACCAGAATACCAACAGATGACCGATGCGGGACCGGAGCCACCATTACTTTCTCTGGTGCTGCTTCTCTTTCCATGAAGGCCCGAGGCAATCTGACGCCGTGAGCTAGATGCGCCGCCATGCGGCTCTCTCCACCTGTGGCGATAAACCATTTTGCCAATGACAGTACAGTGTCGACCACATTCTCCGGCGTTACGCATGCACCAGTAACAGCACCATCAGGACGGCAAATGAGAGCCCCCGTGGTGTCACGCTCAATCCGAATGTCCGCAGAGACGTGGCGCAGCACAGGGGAGGAACCGGAATCAAGAGCAAAGCCAAATTTACGGGGCAGGAGGAGTGTTTCTTGCTCCTGCAATGCTTTGGCCAGCTTTTCAGCCAGTTCCACTGTGCCATCGCCATGCTCCCAATATGGAGTTACGATACAATTTCGCCTTGCTTCCGCCTCTGGCGTTGGGTCAGTCAGTCCAAGGTGCGTCAGTCCCATTACCAGAGGCTGATAAGTGCGATCCATTACGCCACGAATATGCAACGTAGCGCGAGCTGACAGATCAATAAGACCGTTACCAAACTGTTGCGCCAGATACGCAATACCGGCTGCCTGTTCCTGTGTCAGGCGCCCCGTTAAAGAACGCAGACGCACAAGAAGCCCATCACCAGAAGCCATGGGGCGCAGAATGCCCGGACACCAGCCTTTTACCTCATGCCTGCTCATGCCGGCCCGTGCAGATTGGCAGCAATGGCGTTGCTGCGTGTGTTCCACAAGCCGGCTTCGGCAAGAGAGGAAAAACGCTGGCGCAGCGCAACAAGAGCGCCGGGGTTTTCCTGACCCATGAAGGCCACAATATCGTCACGCCCAAGCGTAGCCTGGTAATAGATATCAAAGAGGTGGGCCGGGACATCGCGTGTTAGATGCGCAAAGGCGGCGAGGTTATCAAGGGTAGCGGTGATTTCCGCCGCACCACGAAAGCCATGGCGCATCATCCCGTTTGCCCAGCCCGGATTGCCCGCACGAGCACGCACCACTCGGGCAATTTCTTCACGCAGCAAACGCGCCCGCGGTGTGTCTGGTCGGGTGGTATCCATATGGTACAATGTTGGGGTTGTGCTACCTATCCGTGCTATGGCCGCAACAGGGCCTGCTTCATGCGCCGCGTAGTCAGACGATAGCAGAAGATCCGTTTCGGGAAGGTCCTGCACATGCACGACGCTATCTGTCTGGGATAGGCGTTTTTCCAATGCTCCGCGGTCCTGATGCATGTCTCCATTAGCGGCAATAGTCCATTCAGACGCAGTGAGCCACGCTTCTCCGGCTGCATCGCGGCCTTCATCACTATAGTTTTCCAGCGCTTCCCCCATACCAAGCCCGTAACTGCCGGGGCGCGGGCCGAAAACACGCGGGCCACGCACAGAGTACGGATTTTCTGCTGCTGGTTCGTCTCTTTTCGCCAGGGCGGCGGTCGCGGCCTCAAACATCTGAGCCAGACCGGGGAAAACATCTCGGAACAGGCCTGAAACACGTAGTGTCACATCAATGCGCGGTCGCCCCAGAAGAGCTGGGGGAAGAATTTCAAAACCGGAAACACGCTCCGATCCGGCATCCCACTGCGGCGCAAGCCCGGCCAGATGCAATGCCATGGCAAACTCCTCGCCGGCGGTGCGCATGGTGGCAGAACCCCAGAGATCAACAATCAGCCCATGAGGCCAGTCTCCATGATCCTGTAAATGACGGCGGAGTAGTTCCTCAGCCAGCCGCACACCTTGGCCATGCGCAACACGGCTTGGTACGCTGCGGGGATCAACGGCATACAGATTGCGCCCGGTGGGCAGAACATCAGATCGGCCACGCTGAGGGGACCCAGCCGGGCCTGGCGCAACCTGACGGCCCGCCAGCGCTTTCAGCAGACCGTCACGCTCGCCAGCCCCATGACCGTAGATATGCAGGCCATCCCCAAACTGACTTTCCTTGATATCGCACACAAAGCGATCAATCCGCACAATGGCTTCGGCAGCACCAGCCTTTTCGGCAAGCCCCAGATCCTGCTCAACACCGCTCGCCTGTGCTTCCGCGCGGATTACACTGATTAAGCGATCACGACGCGCTGGGTCCAACCCTTCTGCCGTGGAATATTCATCAAGCAAGCGTTCAAGCCGCAGAAGCCCCTCTGGCACGGCACTAATGTGTTGAGGAGGAGGAAGGTGCCCCAGTGTCACTGCTCCAATCCGGCGCTTGGCCTGAGCGGCTTCGCCCGGATCATTAACTATAAATGGATAAATGACAGGGAGCGCCCCGATCAACGCCTCCGGCCAGCAGGTAGCGGAAAGTGCCACCGCCTTGCCAGGCAACCATTCCAGAGTACCGTGCGCTCCCATATGCACCAGCGCATGTAATCCTTGCATCTGTAGCCACAAATAGAAGGCTACGTAAGAATGCCGGGGGATACGTGTGAGATCATGATAATCCGCGTCTCGCAGATGCGCTATCCCACGTTCCGGTTGAAGGGCAACAAGAGCATTACCCTGCTGCACAGCGGAAAAATGGAAACAGCCATCTTGCACTAACGGGTCATTGTGCGCCTCGCCCCATGTGTGTTTCAGGGCGTCTTGTAATTCGGACGGCAAAGTGATGAGGGCGGCGTGATAAGCTTCTAACGGCCACTTCTGCCTGCAATGCTGAAGCGCTAACCCAAGCGGCTGTTCAGTTGGAAATACGGTATAACCTGCATGCTGAAGGTTTTTTAGAATTGCGTCCGTGGAAGCCAGCCCGTCCAATCCAACAGCATGAGCCAACTGATCCGGACGACCGGGATAGGTGGAAAGAACAATTGCAAGTTTTTGATCGGCTGCAGGTGTGGCGGCAAGGCGGTGCCATGCGGTAACCCGTTCGGCCACAGCCACAATGCGTTCAGCATCGGAGCGATGCACCAAACGAGAAAATTGAAGATCTGGATCACGTGTTTCAACCGCTTTGAAACTGATGACCCCTGCAAATATGCGTCCGTCAACTTCGGGGAGGACAACATGCATGGCAAGATCAGCGGGAGAAAGACCTCGTTCTGCTGCGGCCCAATCCTCTTGACGGGCCGTAGAAAGCGCGACCTGAAAAACTGGATATCTGGTGGCGTCAAGCGGTGAAGTGCCATTTTCCCCACGTGCGGAAAAAGCTGTCGCATTTATGATAACGGCAACGTGGTTGTCACACAGAGCCTGACGGATCCACTGCGCTGCATCAGGCTGCTTAAGCGAAGGGGCAAACATTCCCATGGCGCGAAAGCCGCGTTCCCGCAATGCCCTGATCAGGGCATCAACTGGCTCTGTATCTGCTGCTGTCAGATAGGCCCTATAGAACATTACGACAGCCAGAGGCGCGCTGCCTGAGGGAACGGAAAACGTGACGCCTAAATCTGGATCATACCATCCTGTGTCAGGTATGATATGAGGTGTAACGCTTAACTTGGCTTCCAACCCCGACACCAAAGCCAGTTGTACAAGAGCTGCCTGAGCCGCTTCAACGCCCCCCATATTGCACAGATTTGCCAGTTTCCGCAGTGTGGGTTCAGTGACTGTAGAACAAGCTATCAGGCTTGGATCTTCACGCCCATCTGCTGCAAGAACGGCCAAAGCAATACCATTTTCACGCGCCAGTTGCTCGACCTGCACCAGCCCGTAATGCCAGTAACTGGCACCGCCTATCAGCCTGACCAGAATGCCTTTTGCCCGCGCAAGCGTGGTTTCAATATAGGTATCGACCGAGAGCGGATGCCGCAATGCAGCAAGATTGGCCAACCGCAGAGTAGGGAGTGCCCCATTTGCAGCATGCCACCCAGCAGCAAACGCGCCCAGATCACTATCAGAAAAAGAGAGCACCACGAGATCAGCCGGGCTTTGCCCCAGATCAATGGGAGTTTCCGTCTCTTCCAGGCCATGACTTTCTCGGAAGATCACGTGCATGCGGATTAATCCTCTGGCGTGGTCTGTCCTATCAGCACGGCCTGGATTGCTTTGGCATCAACATGATCGTGCTCAGCAATCACCACAAGACGCGTCTGCCGGGGCTCTGTGCCCCATGGTCGGTCATACTGAGTACGCACGCGCTCACCTACACCCTGCAACACCATCCGCATCGGTTTTCCGCTGACGGCAACATAACCCTTTACACGGAGAATGTGCTGCGTGCGGGCAAGGGAACGCACTGCTTCGACAAGCGCGTCAGGATTGGTGACCTCCGGCAGATCAACGACTACACTGTCGAAATCTTCATGCTCGTGCTCTTCCTCTCCATCATGATGAGAAGGACGGGCGGCAAGATCATTCTCCGCCTGAGCATTCAGGCCCAGAATCACCTGAGGGTCAATGTTTCCATCCTTGACAGGAATGATGGGCAGGGCGCGCGGAGTGAGAGAGGCGATAACCTCCCGAGCCCGTGTCACGCAGACTTCATTGACCAGATCCGCTTTTGTAAGGAGAACAATATCCGCACAGGAAAGCTGGTCCTCAAACACTTCAGCCAGCGGTGTGTCATGGTCCAGATTATCATCAGCCTGTCGTTGTGCGTTTACAGCTTCTGTATCTGGGGCAAAGCGTCCTTCCGCCACGGCTTCTGCATCAGCCAGCGTGATAACGCCATCTACAGTAATACGAGACCGGATACTGGGCCAATCAAACGCCTTGAGCAGGGGTTTCGGTAAAGCCAGCCCTGAGGTTTCTATCAGAATGTGGTCGGGCCGCTGGGGGAGGGCCATAAGCCGTTCAACTGTGGGAATAAAGTCATCTGCCACTGTGCAGCAGATGCAGCCGTTGGCCAGTTCAAGAATGTTCTCTGCCGGGCAACTCTCATCTGCGCAGGATTTCAGAATTTCTCCATCAACGCCGAGTGTTCCGAACTCATTGACCAGAACCGCCAGCCGCCGCCCTTGTGGGTGCGTCATCAGATGACGGATCAATGTGGTCTTACCTGCACCCAGAAAACCCGTAATGATGGTGACCGGGACCTTGGCAAGATTGTGCCGGGCGGTTCCTGCTTGGGGTGTGGTGTTCATATCTCAGTTCTCCTGCGGGGGAAGGCGGGCGAGGCTTTGTTTACGGAAAATCTGCGGCCGCTGCCGCCACGGAACCAACCCATCCGATGTGGCGGCGTAGGCTTCGGCGCCAGCCAGAATTTCGGGGGCATCAGCTTCCGTAAGCCTGCCATACACATAGCTCCATCGGCCTGGAGCGCTTAACGCCACCACGCATCCGTTATTACAGGCGGACAGGCATTCCACAGGCACAATTTCCAGCCCGGAATCTGGTTTTTGGCCGGCAAGGTGCGTGTAAAGACGGGCTCCGGGTACCGGCTGCCCTTCCACCACGGGTTCTCCCGCGCGGCAGGTTGTGCAAACAAAAAGTTTTGCGTTCATATCCCAGCCCTGCTTGCAACAAAGGGCACCGCAGGTAGACCTCTGGCTGCAAAGGCAGCAAGGAACGGTCAACCGGTTGCAGCGCACCCCGGCTGCCCGTTGAATACTCTTGCTGGCAGGTCTCCCGGCTTGCGGAATCAGGGTTTCCCCAACAATCATCCACCTTCCCGACAATTTGTCAGTGGCGCAGGATGATCTTTCCGGTCACGGTCGCGGGGGCGGCTGTGATTGAGGCTTCTTTGATACAGAAGCCCTGTCACATTCCCTCTTAGCCACCTTATAGGCGCACCTATAAAACGGAACCAACACGCTAGGCTGTTGCGGCAAAGTGCCCATGATGTCAAGCAATGGAACCCCATGGCTCATGTGCAGAGGGCATCCTCCGAAGAGGAAAAGCAACGATATGGCTATTCGAGAAGCTAATCTGACTAAGGCGGAACAATCTGCTGGAAACGGCAGATGAAATATCTCTCGCAACGAATGCTAGGGTGTGTCGTCAGTTAATTCCAATGATGGCGGAGACGAATTGCACGGCTGCGAGGAAAGTTGACTTCAGCTTGTCATATCGTGTTGCAATACCCCTGAACTGTTTAAGTCTGGCGAAGAAGCGTTCGATGATGTTTCGTTTTTTATAAAGCGAGAAGAGGATTTTCCGTGGATTGCGTCGGTTTTTCTTTGACGGAATAACCGGTGTGATCCCCCGCTCTTCAAGCTTTTCGATGAGGGGATCGGCATCATAAGCCTTGTCGGCGATGAAGACCTCGGGATCGACTTCATCGAGCAATGGCTCTGCTTCTGTGATGTCGGCCCTTTGTCCGGGCGTCAGGGAAAGAGCCGCAGCCTTTCCCGCGGCATCGACAATGGCATGGATTTTCGTGGTCAGTCCGCCACGGGACCGCCCGGTGGCCTGATCCGCCCCCTTTTTTACGGGCGCCCGCGCTATGCTGGTGAGCACGGACAATGGTGCTGTCGATCATCATGTATTCGTTGTCATGGTCAGCAGCCAGATGCCGGAAAATCCGCTCGATCACGCCGCCTTCGCACCAGCGACGCAGCCGCCGGTGCACGTTCTTCCAGTCCCCGAACCGGGCAGGCAGATCACGCCAGGGAATGCCTGCACGGTAACGATACAGCACGGCTTCGATAAACAGACGGTTATCCGCAGCCGTCCCACCGACATGACCTTCGCGACCCGGGAGAAGATCTTTTATTCGCTCCCACTGACCATCGCTCAAACCATACCGTCGCATTCACACTCTCCCCGTTCCAGAAACAGGAAGAAAACATCACAGATCAAACGGGAGTACAAGCTTCATAATCCCCCCGTTTAACTGACGACACGCCCTAGCTAATGAACCACGAAAGAATGGATACGCTTGTGCCGCCATATCCGAAAACATGTCCTTCGTTATGCAAAGCTAGTCACTTTCCAAATTGAAGTTAGAAAATAAATTAATCTAAAAACTACTTTTTTCAAATACATGCCGTGACACACGAAATAATGTTTCTCTAAGCCAGCGATGTATAGGGTCCATATCCCTCCGTGGATGCCATGCCTGAAACGCTTCGACATTCGGCAAAGAGAGCGGGAATTCGAACGAAGCCAATGACAGAGCATCAAGAGAAATATGATCAATGACAATGCTTGGTAAAGCAAGAATGAGGTCCGTGTTCTTCATACTTTCGATCATGCAATGGTAATTGGGAACCACCATAGGAACATTCCGCGTGAGGCCAAACTGATTACGTAAGACCCAATCAATCGGGCCATGGGCGCGTCCTCGCCGGGAGACGCTGATATAATCGTAACACACCATGCTTTCGGGGGTGATTGGAGTATTCAGGATAGGATGTTCTTTACGGACCAATCCCTGCATCTGATCCCTGAAAAGGGTTTGGCGGCGGATTTCGGGCTTCATCAACTCAGTTGCGCCAATATACAGATCAATACTGCCTTCCCGTAAAGGATCTGAAGCAGCTGTACCAATTTCGGGTGCCCAGATTACCTCGCTCTTGGGGCAATCTTTTTTGAGAGCTTGCAACAACGGCAAAGCAAGGGCTGCTACAACCAAATCATTGGCGCGAATTGTAAATGTGGGGCTCATATTGGCCAGATTGGCCAAGGCCCGTGTCTGGATCAGCGTATCTGCATTCTGAACCAGGTCCTGAACTCGCCCCAGAATACCCGCAGCAAAAGTGGACGGGATCATCCTCCGTCCGGCTTGAACCAGAATAGGGTCTGCGAAGGCTTTGCGCAATTTCGCCAATTGGCGACTCATGGCCGGCTCACTGACCTTCAGACGGCGCGCTGCAAGAGAAACACTCTCCTCTTCCACAAGCACCTGAAGATAACGCAGAAGATCAAGATCGTAGCCTTTCATCCTTGCAGAAATAGACGTTGCCAGGTGGAATGACCAGAAATTTCCATTCCTAAAATCGAAGTCGTCGCTTGCCGGAAATAGGGGTTGTCCCGCTCTTTTGGCTCAGGGACATGTAGCGGTATGAACAACGTCATTCCTGCACAGGCGGGAGGCGAGCCGATCATTCACGCGGCACCTCCACGGCCCTCATACATTCCGCCCTTTGGTCTGCGTACAATCATCGGCTGCCTGGGCATGCTGCTTGCCGTGCATGTTGCGGGCTTCAATGAACACGTTACAGAAATCGGGCTTTCTGACATCCGCGGGGCAATGCATATTGGCCACGATGAAGGAACCTGGGTTATCACGATTTATGAGGCCTTCAATATTGCTGCCATGGCTTTTACGCCATGGTTTTACATGACGTTCTCCATCTATCGCTTCTCCATTTTCATGACAGCGATCATGGCGCTGTTTTCCATTCCGGCACCGTTCATGCCGGATATTACTTCCCTTTGTATCTTACGCGCGTTTCAGGGAATGGCAGGGGGATGTCTGCCACCTGTGTTGATGACGGTCATGCTGAAATATCTACCGCCTGAAATCCGTGTGTTCGGTATTGGCGGGTATGCCATGAGCGCCACTTTTGGACCCAATCTTGGCCTACCGTTGGAAGCGTTCTGGTTCGAGCATGTGGGGTGGCACTGGCTTTACTGGGAGATCATTCCTACCGCGGCGCTCGCAATTGCCATGATGGCTTATGGTCTGCCGCGTGACCCCATGCATTTTGAACGGTTTGAGAAATTCAACTGGTTTGGCCTGCTTGTGGGGCTTCCTGCCATCTGCTCGCTGGTGATTGTTCTGTATCAGGGCGACCGTCTGGACTGGTTCCGCTCCCCCATTATTACTGACCTTACCTTCTGGGGTGGGGCGGCATTTATTGTGTTCGTAATTAACGAGGCCTTTCATCCCAGCCCTTATTTTCGGATTCAGTACTGGCGCTCCCGGAACATTCAGGCGGCTTTGCTTTCGCTTGTCGGCATTCTCGCGATCTGCGGCATCATGGGGGATATTCCGGCAACCTATCTAGAGGCCGTGCACGGTTATCGGCCTATTCAGGCGGCTCCCGTCTCTCTGGTTGTCGCAGTGCCACAACTGATCATGCTACCGTTGATAGCAGCCATCTGCAACAACCCGAAGGTGGACTGCCGCTTCATTCTGGCTGGTGGAATGTGCTGCCTGGCGGCGGCAGCGTGGCTTGGATCATGGCTTACGGTGGATTGGGTGAGGGATAATTTTTACCCCATCCAGATCCTTCAGGTGTTTGGTCAACCCATGACGGTCATTCCCACACTCATGCTGGCCACAATGGCCATGGGCCCGGCAGATGGTCCATTTATTTCCGGTATGGTGAATATGCTCAAAGGATTGGCCAATGCTGTTGCCTATGCCCTCTTTGCCGCCCTCAGCCGCAGGCGTGAGCAGTACCATTCCACCATGCTGCTCGACCATCATGGCACTCATGGCCTTGCCTTGCAGGGAATGGGTAATCCCATCACTCAGCAATTGTCCGTCACATCACCGGACAGCGGGCATGTTGCACGGAATTCTCTGCAAGTCTTCCATACCTATGTTCATGAACAATCCCTCGTTCTGGCGCTGAACGATATCTACTATCTGCTGATCTGGGTGTGCCTTGGCTATGCGGTCATGAATCTCATTCTGCCACGGCGGGTTTATCCCCCTCGTGCACCATCTCCTACTGCTCCGGCACGCTAATTCGGAATAACCAATCATGATCTATAAAAAACCACTACTTTATGCTGGCTGCGCAGCCGGTGCGCTTGCTTTCCTGGCATGGGGCGGGGCTCGGCTGATTAATGGTGACGGGGTCAATCAATATACCAATGACGCCTATGTTACGGCCGACTTTTCCACTGTAGCGCCCAAAGTGTCTGGGCGTATTGACCGTGTAATTGCTCAGGATAACGAGCAGGTTCACGTTGGAGAGGAGCTTGCTCATATTGAGGATGATGACTATCGCGCAGCCCTTGATGTCGCCAAAGGCAACGTTCTCGCGGCACAAGGAGATGTCGCCAATCTGGAAGCCGAAATTGCGCGGCAGGATTCCGTTATTGCTCAGGTTCGGGCTGCGGTACAAGCCGATGAAGCAGAACTGACGTTTGCCCGCCAGAATGCAACACGATACCGCAACCTATCTTCTGGTGGAGCGGGGACTATTGAACAGAAACAACATTCCGAAGCTCAGGAACGGGAAGCACAGGCTGCGATTGCACGGGACCAGGCCGCGGTTGATGCTTCCATACGACAGGTTGCCGTTTTGAAAGCACAGCTTGAACGGGCACGAGGTGTTCTGCTGCGTGCGCAGGGGGACGCAAAACAGGCTGAACTGAATCTGTCCTATTGTACCATTCCGGCTCCTATTGATGGTGTTGTGGGCGAACGTGGAGTGCGGGTCGGAAACTATGTGCATCCCGGCACAGGTATTCTGGCTGTGGTACCTACCCATTCCGCTTATATTCTGGCCAACTATCAGGAGACCCAGTTGACGAAAGTCAAAACGGGGCAGAAGGCGACCGTTTGGGTAGATACCTTCCCGGGCCAGCCGCTAAAGGCGCATGTGGACTCACTCGCTCCGGCAACGGGCGTGGCGTTTGCCCCTATTCAACCTGATAATGCAACCGGTAATTTTACCAAGGTTGTGCAGCGCGTTCCTGTGAAACTAACCTTCGATCCTGGCCAGTCTTTGGCTGAAAAAGTACGCGTCGGGATGTCCGTAGAGGCCAATATTGATACCTCTTCACCGCCTGAAGGGGCACATGCCAATGATAGCCGTTATGTCTGGCAGTAAGTTTATGAAGCATTTCTTTCTTGCTGGCTTTTCATTACTGGCACTTGCTGGCTGTACCGTTGGGCCAGACTATCACAAGCCTGACGTAAAAGCCCCTACCGCGTGGCGTTCCACTCAACCGCCAGCAGAAAGTCGGGTGGTTAACGCCTCCACTGATCCTGCATGGTGGACCATTTTCAATGATCCCATGCTGACACGGTTGGAAAATGAGGTTGCAACCTCGAATCTGGATCTGAAGGCTGCCAGTTTGCGCCTTATGCAAAGCCAGGCTGAGAAGCGCATTGCAAGCGCCGCCCAGTTTCCGCACGCAGAGGCCAATGCCTCCTATGCACGGGAGCGCGCCAGTACCAATGGTATATTGGGACTATTGGGGACTATGGAGCGGGAAGGAAGCCAAAGCATTGCGTCTGGCGCGCAAGGATTTGGCCCTACCGCCTTGCCGGGCAGTGTGGGTAATCCCTCTTTCAATCTGCCGCAATATGGCATGAATGCCTCGTGGGAAGTCGATTTCTGGGGGCATGTCCGGCGGCAGGTAGAAGCTGCAACAGCAGCCGTGCATGCCACGGAAGAAATGCGACGCGATATTCTGGTTTCCCTGATGGCGGAGACAGCGCAGGATTATATTGATCTGCGTGCGACCCAAACCCAGATCGGGATTTTGGAACACAACATAGATATTGCAAACAACAGCGTAAAACTGACGACACTGCGCTTTCAGCAGGGAGCCGCAACCCGTCTGGATGTGGCAGAGGCGACCGGCCAGCTTCATACCTTTATCTCACGCCTGGCGCCACTCAAGGCTCAGGCGACACATAGGCTGAATGCACTAAGCTTCCTGGTGGCGCGGGAACCGGGCAGTTTAGATGCAGAATTGGGGAAACCGGCTCCTATTCCTCTGGTGCCAGCGGCTGTTCCGGCAGGATTACCCTCAGAGCTTGCCGAACGTCGTCCAGATATCAGAATGGCAGCAGACCGGCTGCATGCGGCAACTGCCAGCATTGGCGTTGCTATTGCTGATTTCTTCCCTCGGGTTACCCTCTCTGGCAGTTTGGATATTCAGGCGTTGCAGTTCAGTGGCCTGGGATCATGGGCTTCTCGCCAATATGGGTTTGGACCAACGGCAACACTTCCTCTTTTTGAAGGAGGGCGCCTCACAGGCCAGTTACATCTACGCCGTGCCCAGCAGAAAGAAGCTGCCACCCTGTTTCAGCGCACCGTTCTGAAGGCGTGGCAGGAAATTGATGATGCCATGGCCGACTTCACAGCCGCGCAAAGACGACGGGACGAACTGGCCGAATCTGTGCATGAGAACGACATTGCGGTGGACACGGCCAAGGCTCAGTATGTGCAAGGGGCCGCAGACTTTCTGAATGTGCTGACCCTACAAAATGCACTGCTATCCTCCCAGAGTGCGTTGGCAGACGCGACAGCGCATGTAGCCGAAGCCGTGACAAACCTCTACCGTGCAATCGGCGGAGGATGGGAAAATATCTATCCCGAAAAAACAATAAAAAAGCACGCGTGAGAAAATGATGATCATCAGACGGTCCGATACCTTGGGAACAGCACATTCCGGCGGTCAACTCCTGCGGTGTCATTTTGCATTTTCTGACTATCAGGAGGCAGAGCATACCCATGAAGGATGTTTACAGGCCGTAAATATAGGAACCATGTTGCCAAACGGCTGTTATCAAATCGGCCCGGAAGCGGCGGTGGATATCCTGACGTGGGTGCGTTCCGGTATTGTTACGACCACCATGGATCACTTTCAAAGTGAAGATATCGGGGCGGGAGGGCTGCATCTGATCAGTAGCGGCACGGGTTGCCGAACACTTCACTGGAAAGCAGGAGGGGAGGGTGTGTCCTTTATTCAGTTCTGGATACTGCCGGACATAGAAGGCACCACACCGATGCAGGAAAGTCGCCCTCAGTCTTCAGAAGATAAGAGCCGGGGCTTCCAAATCATTGCGTCAGGCTTTCCGGAAGATGATCCTGAAGAGCAGGAAAATGAAGAAGACAACGCGCCCATAACATTAAATGCGCGAGCACGCCTGCTTCAGGCCGCACTTCCGGCGCAAGAAGGTGCTGCTTATTGCACAACCCCCGGGCGAGATCTTTATATGTTGGTGGTCTCTGGAAGCATACGCATTGGAGAAGAAACCCTCTTTGCCGGTGATGCTGCGGCTTTTGAGGGCATCACCGATCTGACAGTGATTGCGAATCAACACTCTGAGCTTCTTTTGGCTGATGTTGCGGCTGATAGGCCTGCCAAGCATTGACCGAAGAATGCCCATTTTTCCATCTACCCGAACATCAAGTTTCAATGCTAATCAGGTAATTAGAGACATTTGACCTGAAAGTGTTGGCGACACCATGAAGAAAGCTGATCTGTCACGGGAGCCTGGTGTGCCCAGGCGCAATAATACCCAGCAGATTTTGAATGCTGCTGAAAAAATATTCTCAGCCTATGGTTTCGCCGGTGCACGGGTAGATGATATTGCCAAAGCATGTGCTCTTCCCAAGGCGAATATCCTTTATTACTTTGGGAGCAAGGAAGAACTTTACCGGGCAACATTGCAGCGGCTACTGGTCGGATGGCTGGCAGATGCTGATCAATGGATTTCCATCAAACATACCCCTATTGTGGGCCTTGAAGGATATGTCCGCGCCAAAATGGAATTTTCACGCAGCAGGCCCGATGCGTCACGCCTGTTTATGCATGAACTTCTGGCAGGAGGGGAATATGTCCGGGTGTTTCTGGACAGTACCTTGCGTGAGCACGTAGAGCAGAAAGCTCTTGTTTTTGAGTATTGGCATAAAGAGGGATTATGCGCCCCGGTGAATGCGACCCATTTCCTATTTACCTTGTGGTCAATGACGCAGGCCTATGCGGATATGCAAGTGCAGTTTGCCGCCGTTCTGGGTCGCCGACGCCTGAATATTACGGATTTTGAGACCGGTATCAGCACGATCATGCAGCTTGTGGGGGCTATTTGCAGGACCAGCCAACCACTGACATCACACAAGCAAGCAGACACGATCCAGCAGAAAGCGGCAACAAAACGGAATCGTATACCTCAATAAAAAAATAATAATAAAATTGTAAATAATATTGAAATAATGCCAATTTTCTAAATGAATTTTCCGCATGTTTAGCATTATAACTAAACTGATGCAGAAAAGATGAACGAATTCAGGGATCTTGGCATGGAAAATGGTTAACGAAGTTATCTGCCTTCCCCGATCACAACATCATCTGGTATTTTGGTACAGGTGCGCTAATCTATAACCGTTCTACATCTGTGATTGTTAGGGAACCATTATGATCAAACGTAGCCTGTTCCTTCTTGCTGGCGTTATGGCAACTCTCCCGGTTCTGGCGAGTTCAGCCAAAGCCGCATCAGATGGTGCTGCGGTTTACAATGCCAATTGCTCTGTCTGCCATCAGGCTGGTGGTGTTGGCATGCCTGGGCAGTTTCCGGTTCTGAAAGGGCGTATTGATAAAATTGCCTCTACGCCTGAAGGTAAGAAATACTTGGCGGATGTTGTTTTAAACGGTCTACATGGCCCTATTCAGGCTGGCGGCGTGGCCTATGCAGGCTTCATGCCTTCATTGAAGGCACTTTCGGATGATGATATTGCAGCAGTGCTGACATATGTGGCTTCTTTGGGTGACACCAAACCTGCACCTGGTTTTACGGCAGATGACATTAAGGCAGCTCGTGCCGCCCCCAAAAAGGGCGCTGAACTTCAGGCCGAACGTAATGCCCTGAATGCAGTACATCCGATCCCGTAAAATAATTTCGTTTGTTACAAGCTCTCTGGTTACAAAGATAAAAGCATGTAACCAGAGAGACCTTGCGAGACGCACTTTCAGGTGTCACATTCGATATCTTAAAGCCTGCTGTATTGGGATCATCGCGCCATAAGCCGACGAGGCCGATGGCGACAATAATGAGGGAGCAGGTGAAAAACTGCGCCAATAGTCTTCCACAACCAGAGCTAATAGATTCTGCGTGCGTTACCCGATCCGCATAAAGAGTGTGGATGGTATCGTGATTTTTGTAACGTCCAGACTGAAACTCTCCCAACGCAGCAGAAAGCGCGGCAAAACTGACTATCCCAAGATAACCTCAATAGTGTGCTCAAGGTTATCATCCTTCATCGTAACACTATTGGTTGTATGTATTGGGATGTTATCCATAGTAATGCGCTTTACACCACGACTAACCTGATCCGGATTGCGTACAGTTATTATGTAACGTGTATTACGCCACAATAGAGTAACTTCAAATTCAGGCCAATATTCAGGAATACACGGGTTAATGAGAAGAGCATTCCCCTGGATGTTAATCCCCAGAATGTTTTCCGTACCAACACGCTGCATCCAGCCCGCAGACCCGGTGTACCAGGACCATCCTCCGCGCCCCGTATAGGGGGGCTCCGAATAAATATCCGCAGCGACCACATAAGGTTCGAGTTTATAGCGCAAGGCTCGTTCTGTTGTGAGACTATGCTGGATGGGATTAAGGCCTTTGAACAGTGCGTGTGCAAGATTTCCATCACCCAGCGTTGCTATCGCCATGACTGTCCACAAGGCTCCATGAGTGTACTGCCCCCCATTTTCTCTGATTCCAGGCGGGTAACCTCGAATATAGCCAGGATCGGGCTGAGCCTTATCAAACGGAGGGGTAAGAAGCAGGATAAGATGGTCTTCATGCTTAACAAGGCGCTGAAGAACAGAATGCATGGCATGGGCGGCCCGCTCCGGGGAAGCCACACCTGACAATACTGACCAGGATTGCGAAATGGCATCTATCTGACACTCTGTGCCTGTATGAGAGCCAAGAGGTGTTCCGTCATCAAAATAGGCTCTGAGATACCAGTCTCCATCCCACGCACCTTCGAGAGCTTTAGCTAAAGCAACAAGATGCGCCTTCCATTGCGCCACCCGAACCAGCTCTCCCCGTGCTTCGGCAAGCGGAATAAAGGCTGTGAGGGCTGCATGTAGGAACCAGCCCAACCATACGCTCTCTCCTTGCCCGTGCTCACCAACCCGGTTCATACCATCGTTCCAATCACCTGTTCCCATAAGCGGCAGGCCGTGCCGCCCTACCGACAGGCTGTGATCCAAGGCTCGTGCGCAATGTTCAAAGAGAGAGGCGGTTGCGGCCGAGATAGATGGCACCATAAAACTATCATGTTCGGTTAAGGGGAGAGCTGGGGCTTCAAGGAACCCCACATCCTGATCAAGAATAGCTTTGTCACCACTGATAGTCACATAGTGGGCAACGCAATATGCAAGCCATGCTCGGTCATCCGATATATGCGTGCGCACACCAGCGCCGGTTTGCGGCAACCACCAATGTTGCACATCTCCCTCTACAAACTGGCGTGAGGCAGCGCGTAGAAGATGGTCATGCACCAAATCAGGGCAGGAAATTACCAATGCCATACCATCCTGCAACTGGTCCCGAAAACCATATGCACCACTTGCCTGATAAAAGCCTGCTCTTGCCAGCACCCGGCTGGACAATGTTTGATAAAGAAGCCAGCCGTTGAGCAGGATATCCATGCCACGATCAGGGGTCTTAACCTGAATGGAACGGCATACAGCCGCCCATTTATTTTCTACATCATGCAGAACCTGATCAAGATCTGCAGTTCTGTAATGGGTAATGAGATGCCGGGCTTTGTCTGTATCTTCTGCATCTCCCAGCATGAAAACAATTTCTACCCGACCATCTGCGGGAAGGATAATGCTGGTTTGCAAGATGCCGCATGGGTCAAGGCCTCCTCCCGTTTCGCCCTGCAAAGAGTCGAGCGCTGTAAATGCATCAGGACTATCAAGAGAGCCATTGCGCCCAATAAAACTCCTACGATCCCCCGATGACGCAGTGACATACCCTCCAATATCCGCAAAAGCGACGCGGGCGCCATAAGTCGGGTTCCAGCGGTTGTGGGCGAAGATAGCGCCCGTTTCATCATCTATTTCTGTTGTAACGAACTGCGCCATCTGTGTGCGGGATGTACCCAGAAGCCACTCCACATACGCGGTCACAGATAACGTGCGAGAGCGTCCGGATAGATTATGAAGCTGGATACGGGAGAGTTTTACGGAATCTTCTGTTGGAACATATTGCAGCAAAGTGCTGGCAATACCTTCAGCAATCCGTTCATAGCGCGTGTATCCGTACCCATGGTGAGCGACATATGTTGCCTCCGGATCTCGCCTTGTCGCTGCTGTCAGGCACCAGAGAATTTTTGTTTCTTCATCCTGAAGATAAAAAACTTCTCCCGCAGGGTTGCTGACTGGATCATTTGACCATGGGGTAATTTGACGCTCCTTACTGTTAAGCGCCCATGTATAACCACTTCCGTCTGCTGATGCCTGAAATCCGAAATTTTCATTTGCTATGACATTAATCCAGGGCGCAGGCGTTGTTTTGCCTGGTCCAATAACAACAACATAGGTCCGACCGCCTGCTGCAAAGCCACCATATCCGTTGAAAAATTCAAGATCTGGAAGAGAGGGAAGAGACAATGATTTTTCTGTCTGTGTGGTTTTGTCCTGTATAATTTTTCTCTTCCGGGGGAACATCAGATCAGAATAAAGGAGCCGCTCTTCAAGAGACTTGGTTGCATCCAGAACAATACGCGCTACTGACAGAAGCTGCGCCTGAAACGCAGGAGTGATGAGATCTGCGCGTAAAATACGGACAGAACCACCACTATCAGAAATTTTAGGAAGAGCGCGCACCTGTTCTTCAAGAGACATTTGTAGTTCTTGCAAATAAGAACTGGGATGCTCATTCAGAATAACAAAATCGAACTCCAATTGTTTCAAGCGTAGATATTCAAAGCCCACAAGAAGCTTATGGACAACAGGAATATCTACGTTATCCTTGATCCGCAGCACTAGGATGGGAAGGTCTCCAGAGATCCCCTGTTCCCACAAAATTGGTTGTGCTGCGGCGCCTCGAACGATTGTATGAGAAGAAGATCGCAGGGAAGAGCCTGCAAAGAGGAGAGAAGACGCTAAAGTTTGAAAAAGATTGGCATCGGCGGAAGAGACATGGTAATCCCCCCATTTTTAGTGGGGCGTTGAATGAGAATTCAGGCAGCTGTTTTTAGTTTCTGGGCGGGGGTTAGCCCGCTGTTCCCCATGTTGGGTCTGTCATGATTATATGTCCAGAGCCATTGTGTTGCGACCTCCTGCACGTCCTGAATGCTTTCAAACAAATACTGCTCCAGCCATTCCTGCCGGACAGTTCTGTTGTAGCGTTCAATATAGGCGTTCTGCTGCGGATTACCCGGTTGCGTATAGATCAGGGTAATCCCCTGTTTTTCGGCCCATGAAACCAACGTATGACTGACATATTCAGGGCCATTATCCATTCGGATGGCTTCTGGCCTGCCACGCCACTCCATAACCTGTTCCAGACAGCGGACAACCCGACAGGCTGGCAGGGAAAAATCAACCTCGATCGCCAGTCCTTCACGATTGAAGTCATCCAGAATGTTCAGGAGCCGAAAAGCACGTCCATCCATCAGCCTGTCCGCCATAAAATCCATGGACCAGACCCTGTTGGGAAGGGCCGGAACCGACAGCTTTTCAGGCTTTTCGCGAACCAGACGCCTGCGGGGTTTAATCCGCAGGTTGAGTTCCTGTTCCCGATAGATCCGATAAACCCGCTTATGATTCCAGACATGTCCCTGCACATTGCGCAGATACAGGAAACACAGACCAAATCCCCATCTCCTGTGAGCCTGGGTCAGTCCCACAAGAAGATCGGCAATCCTGTCGTTCTCCGCTGCCAGTCGCGGACGATAGCGAAAGCAGGTCTCGGATATCCCAAAAATCCGACAGGCCAGCGCAATGCTGACCCTATGATGCGCCACAGCTTGTGCGGCCAGTTCCCGGCGCTGGGCTGGCCGCTTCATTTTTTTCCAAGGGCTTCCTTCAGGATATCCGTCTGCATGCTCAGATCCGCATACATGCGCTTCAGCCGACGGTTCTCCTCTTCCAGAGCCTTCATCTGACTGATCATCGAAGCATCCATGCCGCCATATTTCGCGCGCCACCGGTAAAACGTGGCGTTGCTAATCCCATGCTCCCGGCACAGGTCAGGAACCGGGACACCGCCCTCAGCCTGGCGGATCACACCCATGATCTGGGCGTCAGTAAAGCGATCACTCTTCATCAGAATCTCCTCAATTCTTACGCTGAGAAAATTCTCATTCAAAAGCCACTCTTTTTATGGGGGGATTACCACATCAAGATGACGCAACTGTATCTGAGCATGTGTCCATGCCAACGTACGGATACGATCAAGGGCTGACGTATCCTGATGTGTGTCAATTAACTCCAGAATTTTGTCTCGAGAAGAAGCAACCATGGTCCAGAATGATATCCTGGCTGTAGCTCCAGGCTTGATAGTGACACGACTGCGAAGAGAGAACGAAGGATCAAGGACTGTTCCCGTCTGGCCAGATAAAGAACGTTTTCCCGTTATGGCAGCGGGTGCTTTTAAGGTGTGTCCACGCCCTATAAAATGGGCGCGGTTGGTTTCCATCTCCACAGATGTCGGACATACAGCGAGGTGCGCCATCCATATCTCAGGCTCATTCGGCTCGCGCCGTCTCCGGGTTGCTAGCAGTGCCTTGGCGCTCGGAACATACTCTGTCTGAACAAAAAGTTTGGTAAATGCAGGATGTGCAAGATCAGCAATTTGAGGAAGAAGAGCCAGTTCCATATAGGATGTAATATCGATCTCAACTACTTCATGACCTGCGTTCGATACCGTTATGTTCCTGATTTCTGCATCATCTTCCGGTGAGACGAGCACTTCCATTGTGGTTGTAAGAGCACCATCCTGACGAGAAAATTCTGCTCGGTCTTCATAAAAAACAGCTGAATAATCGTCCGGTGTTTCTCCGCATGGTTGAATACCAGCAGACCATATGTTCCCGGTTTTTATGTTTTTCAGATAAATATAAGCCCCAAAATTATCGAGAGTGGCGTCTTCCCGCCAGCGTGTCAGTGCTTGACCTTGCCAGCGACTATACCCGGACCCGGCCGCTGTCAGCATGACGGAGTAACGACCGTTCGAGAGAAGATGCGTGACAGGCTCCGGCGTAGAGGCAGTGTGGTAACGACGACCAAAGGAAATGGCAGCCGAATGAGGCTGCGCCTTAATATTTTCTTCCGAAGGCAGAGGGCGGGCCACCACACCTTGCTGCGGTGCCTGCTCCTGAAGGAGAAGTTCGGCCGAGGCTATGACGGGATCTTTATGGAACCGTGCTCGCATAACGCCTTCCAGAACCGTATCTGCCACAGCCAGAATAGACATGCCTTGGTGATGAGCCATGTAGGCGCGAATAACCGCAACATCCTGATGTTCGGGCACCCGCTCTGGCGTATAATCCAGAGCCTCATAAAATCCGTAGCGGCCTCTTGCGCCTGCTTTTTCCAAAACGAAAAGGTTAGACACTGCTTTTTGTGGGTCAACCATAGCCGCCAGAAGGGTAGCATAAGGTGCGACAACCGTATTTTCACCCAGCCTACGCTTTAACCCCAAACCCGGCACACCAAAATTGGAATACTGATAAGTATAATCCATATCACGCGCATTGTAGGCCGATTCAGAAATTCCCCACGGAATGTTACGCGCATACCCGTAATCAATCTGGTGCTGCACAATCAGAGTATTGGTTTCTTCAAGCAAACTCCCCATAGGGGCACGCATGACTAATGATGGCATAAGATATTCGAACATGGAGCCCGACCAGGACACGAGAACGGCTCCATTGCCACTTGCTGTAATGGGGCGTCCAAGGCGGAACCAGTCACGGGCCGGAATATCTCCTTTGGCTATGGCATAGAATACAGCCAAACGTGCTTCAGATGCCAGGAGATCGTAACAATTCTGGTCTTGTATATCTGCTGAAACCTGGTAACCGATCGAAAGCAATTTTCGTGATGAGTCCCGTAAAAAGCCGAACTCCATTTCCTGCGCCATGTTTCGGGCTAGTTGAATTAAGGCCCGCAATCTAACAGGAGTATTTTGCCGGAGTTGATCATCATAATCTCGAAGATGGCTTTCTATTGTTCTAAGGGGAGCAGATATCCAGTACAGTAAATCTGCAACGTCAGAAGGCTCTGAATTGTCTGGAAAAAGGGACGGATGCTGCGCATGCGCAGCAATCGTCTGGGCTTTTTTTTCAAGATTACGAAGACAGGCCTCCAGTTCTTCTTCAGACGCCGTAAGAAGTGCGTTTTTCAACCGGCTGAGCGATCTGATCAGCACTTTTTGCTGCTTGTTAAGAGGAAGACGGATGCCATTATGAAACATCATGTCCATTATGGCGATTGTAACACTATCCAACAATCCGGCCCGCCAAGAGAGATTCTCTTCCTGCTCTCCTAGCCATTCCTGACATGCTGCAGCAACCGCGATAAGATGCCCAGCCAGATTTCCACTATCGACCGTAGAGACATACATGGGAGAAAGAGGGGTAAGATCGACCGTACTATACCAATTATAGAAATGCCCTTTATATTTTTGCATTTTCTTTAGTGTTTCAAATGTTTCCTCCAGCCGGTCCAATGTATCTTGTAGGCCGCACCACCCAAAGTCTCTCGCGCTAACAGTACAGAGAAGATAAAGTCCTATGTTTGTTGGAGATGTTCGCCGCGCAAGAACCGGGCGTGGGTCCTCCTGAAAATTATCAGGAGGCAACATATGATCATCTGAAGTGACAAATGTTTCAAAAAATACCCAAGTGCGGCGCGCGGTAACGCGTAATGTGCGAATATCTGTACGTGATGGTCGGGATTTTGAGGGAAGAACAGGGGCACGGCTGGTCCATAACGCTATGGCGGGTGATAAGCCCCACAAAAACGCTAATGGCCCTGCCAGAAGGAGATCTTCCGGACTGTGCCATGCCATAAAACCAGAAAGCAGCACTGAAAATAGCGGTGCGGGAAGCATTTTGCGATAGTAATCTACCATCCCCGCAGGCTTCACATCTATGGTCTGCGCAGTTGGAACCCATTGTAGAAGGTGTTTATGGGTAATAGAAACACGGGTTAGTGTGCGAATTATTGCATCAAACATGAGGAATGATTGATGCGCAAGAAACGTAATAGTCAGCGCCACAGTGACAAAGGCTTTTGATGCTTGGGAGAGAAGAACGCTGACGTAATTTCGGAATGTTATCCACTCCTGCCTAGGAATGATATCTGGAAGAATTGGCAAAAATATTGGCAGGG
This sequence comes from Acetobacter tropicalis, assembly GCF_030644465.1. Taxonomy (NCBI): domain Bacteria; kingdom Pseudomonadati; phylum Pseudomonadota; class Alphaproteobacteria; order Acetobacterales; family Acetobacteraceae; genus Acetobacter; species Acetobacter tropicalis. The sequence continues at coordinate 3,513,165 of NZ_JAUYUW010000001.1, forward strand.
AAACAGCTAGCAGGACGAACGCTGTCCATATTCCGGAGCTTTCCGGCATAAAGATCCAGCATGCAAGAAGAGCAAGAATCGTAAAAGGCGCGCACAGCGTTCTGCGTAAATTATCCAGCATTTTCCAGCGCGAAATCCCGGAAAAACGATCACGGGGTAAAGGTTTGCGGATTATACCGGAAAGTATCCAGGGCAGAAGTTGCCAGTCTCCGCGGGTCCAGCGATGTAACCTTTGTGCAGCAACAATGTAATCTGTTGGGAATTCTTCTATGACTTCTATATCTGAAACCAATCCTGCGCGCGCAAAAATACCTTCAAACAGATCATGACTCAAAAGCGAGGCATCTGGAACACGGCCTGAGAGAGCAGATTCAAAGGCATCAATATGGTAAATGCCCTTTCCAGCATAAGAACCTTCTCCAAACATATCCTGATAAAGGTCTGAGATTGCGGAGGAATACGTATCTATTCCTGTCGCTGTAGAAAAGAACTTCTGAAAAAGTGTACTGTGGTGTCCTACAGGAAGAGAAGGCGTAACACGGGGCTGCAATATGGCATAACCCTGTTCAACTCGCCCTGTATCAGGGTTAAAGCGGGGGGAATTGAGAGGATGGGCAAGCTTTCCCACCAAGCGTTTAACAGTTTCAAGTGGAAGACGCGTATCAGCGTCTAAAGTAATGATATATTTGACAGATGCTGGAAGGCGGCGCTCCGGGTCTGCCATAAAAGTGGTATCTGTTGCCCCGCGCAACAAACGGTTGAGCTCATGAAGCTTGCCACGCTTACGCTCCCATCCCATCCATATCCGCTCGCTATCACTCCAAACTCTGCGGCGATGCAAAAGCAAAAACCGGTCCGCATTCGCCGGGGGAAGAAAGCGGTTATTGAGATCTCTTATTCCGTCAACAGCCAGCCTCAGAAGCCCCTCATCCTCAGGAGCCTGAAAGCTTTCATGGTCTTTCCAATCTGTCAGAAGAGCAAAATGAACAGTTTCATCATGGGTTGCTAGATAGTGTACCTCCAACCTTTCCAGAAGGGTTCTGATGGTTTTTTCATCGGTCAGGAGAGCCGGGATAACAACCATGGTGCGCATATCGGCTGGAACACCTTCCAGCAATTCCAAGCCAGGCAAAGTACCAACCTTGAGAACACGCAACAAAAGGTGATTGATGCAAGAAACCGCAGCTTCAGATGCTGGAAAAAACGCCAAGACGCTTATTAGCAGAAGACAGGGCCAAAACGGTGTTTCTGTTATTGAGAAAGCAAGCGGCAGAAACAGAAAAAAAAGAGAGAGAAGAGTAACAATCAAACCGTAGCCGATAATGCCTCTTCTGCAGAAAGCCCGAACCATCCTTGTAGAAAAAGTAGGTCGGAACTCTATTTCCTCTTCCAGAAGGGAGCGTCCTTCCATAAGAAGATAATATCCCGGATCTGTTTTGCGCAAATCAGAATCTTGTATTGATAGACTTCTGGATGCCAAGGAAATGGCAATATTTGCAATATCAATTTCAGATTTTCGGCTTTTTTGTGCAAGATCCTCAATAGCCTTGCGATAGAGATCTCTGCTTGCAAAGTCTGCATCTGTAAAACTTTTATACTCTTTAAAAAGACAATCTATAAGACAGACCTGCTCAAAAAATTCCGTCCAATCCAATTCAGAAATCAGCCTTAGACTGGTGATGATATTTTGTGTCGTTGCGTTTAATAACCCCTGTTCACGTAGATCGTTCTGCACGGCAGCATCAATCGTTGTCCCTCTATCTTTAAGCCGTTGTTCCAGCCAAACAAGAACAGGGTCTTTCTCAACGTCCAGTCCTCTGGATCGGTGAGAAAGTCGCGCGACAAATGCCGGAGACAGAGTATCAGGATGAATGTGTTCCAAGAGGCCAGAAACTGAACCTACTTGCCCTTGGCGTAACTTTTCCAAGCGGTTTGCCAGAACATCTGCAGAGAGGCGGTTGGCATTATTCTCCATGATTGCCGCGACAACCCGACGGAGATTTTCAATAAGAACAATCTTCAGCGTGATGGGAATAGCCCATAACTCGCCAATTGTAAGAGGTGTTACACTCTGATACGCGAGCAAATATTTTCGTAGAAAATCCAGTTGAAGATGGCTGTCCGTATGCGCAACGAACGCCCATGTCACACCAAAAATTCGCGGCAATCCCCAAAAGGGGCCGTTCGAAAGTTTTGGAAGACGCATATAGTACTGCACAGGCAAATCAAGCGCTGTTTCACGGATTTGCATGTCAACAAGTGCGTAATTATCTGCCAGCCATTGTGCAGCGGGCGTTAATTGCCTGCCATCCTGAACAGCAGCGGCAATAGAAGCATCAGCTTGGCGAAGAAATACATTGTTTTCTTTTAATCTTGCTTTTAAAGGATTTCCAAATTTCCAGTTTTCAAGATCAGTCTCTTGCGCGGCGGCCAAGCTTCTTGCATGAGATTCCAAACGTTCCAGACCAAAAATTTCACTTCTTATGGGGAAAAGATTATCTTTCCATTGTAATTCTGGGTTAAACCCGAAAAAACGTCTAACGAAAGACGTTTTTAGCCCGACAGGGCAGGCATCTGAATAAGGTAGGGGATCGGCACGTCCATTCATACTTTTCTGCTCCTCATCAAGGGCCGAAATACAACGGATTATTTTGATGTATAAAAAAGAATACATGTTTTAAAAATGTTCTTTAGATAGAATTAAATAAAAATAGAAAATTTTGTTATTTTGGTTCTCTAGATTTTTCTATGAAATTGGAAACGTTAGAATTTTCGTTTATGCACTGAGATTTTCAACGCCTTATGAAACTTGAGGTTTCATATCTTTTCGTTCGCCACAAATATGGGCGGTTTTTTGTTAATCAGGGTAGAGAAAAGCTTTCCCCTATGTCACAAGGCTTCCCGCAAATCATTTTCACGCACCGTTCATGCGGAGATCCCAATACGTGCTGATACTGTTATATGCCTATTAAGTCAGAAAATAATTTGCCGAAAGGGGCCGTATTCCTCCTACTTACAGGGCTTGTTTTTAATAGTCCTGCGCTCGCTTCCTCTTGCCCTGAACTGTTTGCAAAAGGGCTTGCGCCTCATCTTATGGCAGAAGGCATTTATGGCGGGACCACTCTTTTATGTAATGGATATTACGCGGTTCTGGCTTCTGACTATACACACGGGCCGTTGTGGTCGGCCGAAGATCTGACAGAAGAAAATCTGGAAATTGCCGATCGCACGCAACGCCGGGGAAGTTTTTTTCCTGATAATCGGCTTCCTGCCTCCATGCAATCTAGTCCACGCGATTACGCCAATTCTCATTATGATCGCGGTCACATGACTCCCAGTGGCGATGAACCTGGCTTTGGAGCACAAAAAGAGAGTTTTTTACTATCGAACATTGTTCCCCAAACTCCTGAGCTCAATCGCAGAGCATGGGAAGGGGTGGAAAGCGCGGTCAGAGGCTGGGCAAGGGAAGAGGGTGAAATTTTTGTTGTGACGGGGCCAGGGTATGATCCCGATAAAACACAAACCATAGGCCCCAATCACATTCCCGTCCCAACAGTGATCTGGAAAGCGATTTATGATCCGGCGGCAAATTCAACCGGCGTTTATATTTGCCTGAATACATTTCATCCTACCTGCCGCATCACGTCTGTCACTACTCTCACACGCCTTGTAAATATTGATCCTTTCCCCGGCTTACCGGACTCTCTGAAAGATCATGTTTCAGCAATGCCTCCCATCAGGGAAAGCCCATACAGGCTGGCCAGACAAAATGGCACACGCAAACTGCTGAAAGAATGGGGAAAGAAATCGGTGCAGAAAGCACTGAGAGCGCTCATTCGTTCTCTGGTGCCGTAGCTGCTTGGCTGATTGCCACACATTCCGAAAGATAAACCTGATGCCGCCTCTTACTTCATCACGAGATAATAGAGAATAAACCGAGGCTAGTCCTCATCTCGTCTATCAAAGTGATCTGGTTTACCCTCACTCATCGCCCACTCGATCTGCAATCAGTGGGCCTGAAAGCACATACTTTTCTCTCGACGGACAAGAGGGCAAAACACGCTCGGTTGTTTCAGTAGGTAATCCCCCCATTTTTAGTGGGGCGTTGAATGAGAATTCAGGCAGCTGTTTTTAGTTTCTGGGCGGGGGTTAGCCCGCTGTTCCCCATGTTGGGTCTGTCATGATTATATGTCCAGAGCCATTGTGTTGCGACCTCCTGCACGTCCTGAATGCTTTCAAACAAATACTGCTCCAGCCATTCCTGCCGGACAGTTCTGTTGTAGCGTTCAATATAGGCGTTCTGCTGCGGATTACCCGGTTGCGTATAGATCAGGGTAATCCCCTGTTTTTCGGCCCATGAAACCAACGTATGACTGACATATTCAGGGCCATTATCCATTCGGATGGCTTCTGGCCTGCCACGCCACTCCATAACCTGTTCCAGACAGCGGACAACCCGACAGGCTGGCAGGGAAAAATCAACCTCGATCGCCAGTCCTTCACGATTGAAGTCATCCAGAATGTTCAGGAGCCGAAAAGCACGTCCATCCATCAGCCTGTCCGCCATAAAATCCATGGACCAGACCCTGTTGGGAAGGGCCGGAACCGACAGCTTTTCAGGCTTTTCGCGAACCAGACGCCTGCGGGGTTTAATCCGCAGGTTGAGTTCCTGTTCCCGATAGATCCGATAAACCCGCTTATGATTCCAGACATGTCCCTGCACATTGCGCAGATACAGGAAACACAGACCAAATCCCCATCTCCTGTGAGCCTGGGTCAGTCCCACAAGAAGATCGGCAATCCTGTCGTTCTCCGCTGCCAGTCGCGGACGATAGCGAAAGCAGGTCTCGGATATCCCAAAAATCCGACAGGCCAGCGCAATGCTGACCCTATGATGCGCCACAGCTTGTGCGGCCAGTTCCCGGCGCTGGGCTGGCCGCTTCATTTTTTTCCAAGGGCTTCCTTCAGGATATCCGTCTGCATGCTCAGATCCGCATACATGCGCTTCAGCCGACGGTTCTCCTCTTCCAGAGCCTTCATCTGACTGATCATCGAAGCATCCATGCCGCCATATTTCGCGCGCCACCGGTAAAACGTGGCGTTGCTAATCCCATGCTCCCGGCACAGGTCAGGAACCGGGACACCGCCCTCAGCCTGGCGGATCACACCCATGATCTGGGCGTCAGTAAAGCGATCACTCTTCATCAGAATCTCCTCAATTCTTACGCTGAGAAAATTCTCATTCAAAAGCCACTCTTTTTATGGGGGGATTACCAGTAAACGAACTGTTTGGCGTGGTGCTTCATGATGACTATAAGCAAATATCATCTGGAGCCGCGAGGAGAGAATGAGCGTATTTTCCACATTTTTGGGTCGGTATTGTGATCGCTACTTTCAGATATCTGCTCGTGGTTCCAGTTTCTGGAAAGAGGTGCTGGCGGGGGTAACCACCTTCGGGGCCATGGCTTATATTATGGCTGTTAATCCGGACATTCTCTCCGCTGCAGGTCTGGACCGGCATGATATGGTTATGACGACAATTGCCTCGGCAGTTATAGGTTCCCTTATCATGGCTTTATGGGCCAACCTGCCGATTGCCTTGGCTCCTGCCATGAGCAGCAATGTTATTTTTGCTCAAGTTGTAGTCATTCGTATGGGGGTGCCTCCTGCGGTTGCGTTTACCATGGTGCTGCTGGGCGGGTTGGCGTTCTTAACACTTTCCTTGACGCAATGGCGGCAGAGAATAGTCAAGGCGTTTCCTGTTCCGGTTCGTCTAGGTATCCATTTTGCCATTGGCGCATTCATTGCACATATCGGAATGGTAACTGGCGGGCTGGCCATCAAAGGAAACGATGGGCTGGCTTTCGGTCATTTGGCTGATCCTGCCGTTATTCTGGGCATTGCCGGACTGTTTCTCGCGGCATTTCTACGCTGGTCCCGCGTTCCGGCAGCCATGCTGATTGTGATTGCAGTTGTTACCCTTATCGGATGTTTTGTGCCGCATGGCTCAGGGAAGGTTACTCAACTGCCAACGCACTGGATGGACTGGCCGCATTATCCTGTTCACATGCTTTTCCCTTATGATTTCAAAGGGTTTTTCTCTCATTTTTTTCTTGTTCTGCCCGTAACCTTATATTTTTTTCTTGGCGATTTTTTTGACGCGACCGGAACGATGATGGCGGTTATTCAAAGGTCCGGCCTCAAAGACAAAGAAGGGCAGCCTCTGTTGGGACGAGATGCTTTTGCTGCCGATGCCACAGCGAGCATTGTCGGTTCAGCCCTTGGAACATCTACCGTGTCAGCCTATCTGGAATCTCTTGTAGGGGTGGAAGAAGGCGGAAAAACTGGGCTGGTAGGTATAACGGTTGCACTTCTTTTTGCGCTCTCCTCCCTGTTCTGGCCACTGATCACATCCGTGCCTGCCGTTGCAACGGCTCCTATTCTGATACTGGTGGGGCTAGGGATGCTCAGCGGCTTGACTGATCTGAAAACTCTCTCTGCACGAGAACAGATTATACCGCTCCTGATGGTGCTGATTACCGTCATGACGGGAGATTTCATGGTCAGCCTGGCTCTCGGGCTTTTGTTGTTCACATTTTTGGCTCTGGCGACCAAACGCTGGCAAGACATAACCATCATGTTGCTGGTGTTGGATGCTGTGTTTGTAACTTACCTTGTTCTTTCGTCAGGAATGGGCTGAAAAAAAACGACGCAGGTGAGAGGAAGCGCCTGCGTCTCCTTCAGCGGCCTGCCCGGAGATTTTCCCGCTATAAATTCAGCAATTCATGAGTCTCTTTTTTATGCAGGGGAGAAGGGTTGCAACCCTTCTTGCTTGTATGCAAGATTGTACGCGTGCCGTAACAAGCTACATGAATAGCCGGAGTTGTGACTGTATGACATCTCGCGAAACACCTTTCTCCACGCCTGTAGGTGTGGCTCAATATGGTGGGGCCCGAGCAGTCAAACGGTGTGACACGCTCGGCATAGCCCCTTATTCCGAAGAGGAAGGTGGGCTCTTCCGCCCGTATTTAAGTAACGCTTATCGGGAAACCGTACAGTGTGTCTCTGTCTGGATGAAAGAAGCGGGCATGACCACCAGACAGGACGCGGCAGGCAACCTTGTTGGACGATATGAAGGCAGCCTACCGGGCGCCCCCGCGCTTCTTATCGGCTCCCATCTTGATAGTGTTCGGAATGCAGGCCGTTATGATGGCCCGCTGGGCGTGATGCTTGGCATTGAAGCTGTAGACTACCTTTCCGCACACAAAAAGCGCCTCCCTTTTGCTGTGGAAGTTATCGGGTTTGGAGATGAAGAAGGGTCACGCTTTCCGGTATCCATGCTGACTTCTCGCGCTGTAGCCGGACTTATTCCAACGCCCCCCGATATCCTGAGAGATGCCACCGGGATAACTTTGCAAGAGGCTCTGGGAGCAGAAGGATTTCTTCTTGAAGAGTTCCCGAAAGCGGCCCGCAACAAAAAAGATGTGCTGGCCTATTTTGAAGCCCACATTGAGCAGGGACCGGTTCTGGAATCTGAAAACCGTGCAGTAGGGGCTGTAACGGCCATTGCTGCACAATATCGCTTTCTGATCAGCATCCATGGTTTTGCCGGACACGCAGGCACAATGCCAATGCATTTGCGGCAAGATGCGCTGGCGGCAGCGGCAGAATCCATGTTGGCGATTGAGGCCATTGCCCTGCAAAAAGCAGGTGATCTTGTCGCCACTGTGGGACGCCTGGACGTTACTCCCGGCGTCCCAAACGTTGTTCCTGGAGATGTTGTTTTCACGCTGGATATTCGCTCGGGCACGGAGAGTATCAGAAACGAGGCAGCAGACACCATCCGAGTTGCCTTAAATGACATTGCAAAAAAACGACATGTCGAACTCAGCATGGAATTGCAGCAGGATTTACCCGCAACTCCATGCGATCCCGCACTAACTGAGGCGCTAAGTGAGGCAATAGAGAAGGTAACTGGGGGTTCGGCACGCAAACTGGTCAGCGGTGCTGGGCATGACGCCATGGTGATGGCTGCGCTGGCTCCCGTATGCATGTTGTTTGTGCGGTGTGAAAAAGGCATCAGCCACAATCCTGCCGAAGCCGTGACGGCAGCCGATGTGGAAAGTGCCTTTCAGGTCATGATTAATTTTATTGAAAGCTATGCAGACTCATGCTCTGCACGACAGGAGAAAATGGCGTAATGGCACAGAATCTGTTTGGTCAGATTGATCCGCCCCAGCGGCTATTAATGGGGCCTGGGCCTGTTAACGCACACCCGCGTGTGCTCCGGGCTATGGCTGCTGACATGCTGGGGCAGTTTGACCCGGAAATGACAGCCTACATGAATGAAACCATGGAGCTGTATCGACAGGTTTTCATGACAGAAAACCGCTGGACTTTTCTGGTTGATGGCACTGCACGAGCAGGGATTGAGGCTGCTCTTGTTTCCTTGGTAGAGCCGGGGGCCAAACTACTGATTGTACGTGCCGGCCGTTTTGGCCTTCTGCTTTCAGAAATTGCACAGCGCATCGGGGCTGAAATCTGCACATTGGATCTGCCCTGGGGTGAAGTTGCTACACTGGAGCAAATTGAAAACGCGTTAATCGAGCATAAACCGCAGGTTTTTGCCTGCATCCATGGAGACACCTCTACCACCATGGCTCAGCCTCTGGCCGGGGTAGGGGAGCTTTGCCGCAAATATGGTGTAATATCTTACGCAGATGCTACCGCCACGCTTGGGGGCATGGCGGTAGAGACCGATGCATGGGGCATTGATGTGGTTTCTGGCGGCCTGCAGAAATGCATGGGAGGACCTCCCGGATCTGCTCCCATCACAATTTCCGATCGGGCCGCAGAGCATATTATGGCGCGCAAGCACGTAGAAGCTGGCATCCGAGGCGCAGATGCACTGGATGGGAACCGACCGCGCATTGTCTCTAACTATTTTGATCTCGCCATGGTAATGGATTACTGGTCTGAAAAACGTCTGAACCACCATACCGAAGCAACAACCATGCTTTATGGCGCGCGGGAAGCGGCACGGATTATGCTGGAAGAAGGGTTGGAACCGCGTTTTGCCCGCCATACAGCCGCCAGCACCGCCATGGTTGCCGGAGCCCGCGCGCTGGATCTGAACGTGTTCGGAAACGATAGCTATCGGATGACCAACGTGACCGGCATCTGGATCCCGGAAGGGGTTCATGGCGAAAATGTGCGGATGCGGATGCGGGACGATTTTGGAATTGAAATCGGCACAGCATTTGGGCCTTTGGCTGGGAAAATCTGGCGGATTGGCGCAATGGGCTACAATGCCGTCAAGCATAAGGTCTTACTGACACTTGCCGCTCTTGAAGTCTGCCTCGCTGCTGAAGGGCATAAAGCTCAGAGGGGCGCTGGGGTAGATGCTGCCCTTGCAGAATATTCCTGAAGGTCATTTTTATATCAGTATCTTGCGATAGGAGGGCAGATTGAGCGAACAGGACCACATTGCAAACGATCTGCAGGTGCTCGCGCGCCAGATTGATCTGACTATTCCTGCTGACTGTGTAGCCGGTGTTGCAGCCAATACGCAGTTATTGCGTGGTTATGTTAATCTGATTTGTGGCATGACTTTGCCTGATACCTGCCCTCCTGCCTATGAGTATCGGCCATAAGCATGTCCATTTCCTCCCTAGCACAAAGCATTCAGAGCGGTAGAGTTTCAGCATTTCAGCATTGCGCAGAAACCCTACAGCGCCTGAAAGAACGAGATGGAGCCTACAATTCCGTCACCCGAATTCTCGAATCTCGTGCGTTGGACGCAGCCAGAAAGGTAGATGCGCGGATCGCCAAAAGAGAGTCTGTAGGGCCGTTGGCGGGAGTGCCATTTGGCGTGAAAGATCTGTTCGATCTGGAAGGCCATGTTACCACTGCGGGTTCAGTCGTTCTGAATGACACCCCACCAGCCAGACGCGATGCCGAGGTTGTGCAGCGTCTATGTGCAGCTGGAGCCATTCCTGTCGCATCTCTCAATATGGATGAATTTGCATATGGGTTCGCAACAGAGAATGCTCATTATGGAACAACCCGTAACCCACATGACACGCAAAGACTGGCAGGGGGCTCTTCTGGTGGCTCAGCAGCAGCGGTAGCCGCTAATCTTCTTCCTTTCACCTTAGGGTCAGATACCAACGGTTCCATCCGTGTTCCTGCATCGCTGTGCGGTGTATGGGGGTTAAGGCCAACACAAGGACTTCTTCCGTTGGCGGGGGTTTATCCCTTTGCAAGTAGCCTGGATGTTATTGGTCCGTTCGCACAAAATGTTGCCGATATCCGTTCCGTCAGCGAAGTGCTTATTGGCCATTCCCTCGCTTATGAGGAGGATACCTCGCAACTCTCCGTGGGAATACTGGATGGCTGGTTTGCTCAGGATCTGAGTGAAGGGGTAAAAGCGGGTATTAGGGCTATTGGAAGTGCCTGCCTACACACAAAAACGGTTACGTTGCCAGAGGTTGCACGTGCGCGGGCTGCGTCTTTTGTTATTACGGCTGCAGAAGGTGGCAATCTGCACTTGGGACGCCTGAAGACTACCCCCATGGCGTACGACCCTGCAACACGAGACCGATTGATGGCGGGCGCATTGCTTCCGTCAGCGGCGGTTATTCAGGCGCAGCGCGTGCGAAACTGGTTCCGGGATATTATGCACCAGACTTTCAAAAAGGTGGATATTCTTGTGGCACCTGCAACGGTTGGCCCCGCGCCCCGCTTAGATCAACCGACCATTATGGTGGGCGGAAAGGCCGTTTCCGCTCGCGCTAACCTTGGGCTCTTCACCCAACCCTTGAGTTTGGCGGGTATGCCGGTTCTTTCCGCTCCTCTGGCTCCACAGAACACAGACAACTCGGCTCTACCGCTAGGCGTTCAATTTATTGCAGCGCCAGGAAAAGAAAGTATTCTTCTAGCATTTGCTGAAATGCTAGAACGAAAAGGCCTGCTAGGCTTCCCTCCTGTAACGGCTGGGAATTAAGCCTGATGTTGCACACACCGCGCTCCTTGCGAGGAATGGTAACATCCCCGCATCATTTGGCCAGCCAAGCCGGGTTGGATATTTTAAAAGAGGGCGGGTCTGCTATAGAAGCGGTGGTGGCCACTGCCGCCGCTTTGGCCGTCGTTTATCCGCACATGACCGCTATTGGAGGGGATGCCTTCTGGCTGATCTGTTGGCCTGATGGGCGAGTGGAAACCATAGATGCCTGTGGGGCAGCCGCGGCAAAAGCCGATCTGGCATTATACAGGAACGCCGGTTACCAGAACGTGCCATGGCGCGGAGGGCTTGCCGCCAATACAGTTGCAGGAACTGTTGGAGGCTGGGGGACGGCCTTACAGCTTGCGCAAGATGCGGCATGTAGTGCAAAAAACGGTCTTCCTTTAGAGCGGCTGCTGGAAGACGCAATCTGGTATGCTGAACAGGGAGTGCCTGTCACGGAAGGTGGGGCAGGCGTAGCAGCTGCCAAATCTGCTGAACTGAAAGACATCTATGGCTATGCTGAGGTGTTTGAACCACAGGGGCAGCCGCTCCAGAAGAACGACATTCTCAAAAATCCCGCCTTGGCAGAGACATTAAAGCGTATCGCTCAGGAAGGAACAGGGAGCTTTTACACTGGCGCACTCGCCCGTGATATTGCTCAAGATCTGACGCGGGCAGGCAGCCCACTTTCCATGATGGATCTGGCCTCCCATAAAACCTCTATCAGGCCACCGTTGTCAGTGCAGATCAAGGGCGCTACGCTGTACAATATGGCCCCTCCTACACAGGGCATCGCCTCCCTTCTTATTCTGGCGCTATTTGACAAGTTGAAAGCGGATCAGCCTGATAGCTTTGAGCATATTCATGGTTTGGTGGAGGCCACAAAGCAGGCGTTTCGATATCGGGATACGCATGTAGGAGACCCTGCCTTCATGAGTGTGGAGGCGCAAGACTTCCTGAACGACCCTGCCGAACTGACGCGAATGGCTTCGGCCATTGATCCTCTGAGAGCTGCCCCGTGGCCTTATCCCTCACAAGCCGGAGATACGGTATGGATGGGAGCCATTGACGGAAATGGTGTGGCTGTCAGCATGATCCAGAGCACCTATTTTGAATTTGGCTCCGGTGTTGTTCTCCCCCAGACAGGTATTGTCTGGCAGAATAGAGGCGCCAGTTTTCGTCTGGCGGAAGACGGATGGAATGCCCTAAAGCCCGGACGTAAACCTTTCCACACACTCAATCCGGCTGCCGCACGCTTCACGGATGGACGGACAATGGTGTACGGAACCATGGGGGGAGAAGGGCAGCCACAAACGCAGGCAGCACTTTTCAGCCGTTATGCGCGATATGATATCGGTTTGCAGGAAGCCATAACAGCGCCCCGCTGGCTACTTGGCCGCACATGGGGGGATGAGAGCGTCACGCTAAAATATGAAGACCGGTTTGACCCGGCCGTTATTGCTCAGTTGGGGGCGGCTGGACACGCCATTGAACGTATGGCCCCGTTCACCTCCTTGATGGGACATGCGGGCGCTCTGGTTCGCCATGCAAATGGTGTTCTGGAAGGCGCGACAGACCCTAGAAGTGATGGGGTGGTTGCAGCCTGGTAATTACGGCCTGAAACTCTGAGCGTTGAATGCTTTGAAGGAACCGCGTTAAGCCACTTTTTTAAAAGCGCTCGACAAAAAAATGCTCCACTTCAGAAATAATCAGGCGGGCCGCCATGGAGAGTTGACGCGAACGATCAACACAGAGTGCCAGCGTGATGGGAGAAAGCTTTTTATTGCGCAGTGGGACAAAAGAGAGCTGGCCTTTCTGGATTTCGTCATATGCGTCGAGATAGCTTAGAATACCTATTCCCACTCCTTCGCTGACCAGTGACTTGATCATCTGAATATTATCCGCACGGGCAATGGCCTGAATTCTCATGCCCGTTTCAGCTTCCAGAAGCTCCAGAGGACGCCACAATGCCAACGGAGCAGATGGGACGACGACAGGATATTCAGCGCAAAGACTGAAATATGCCTCCTTCATAGCTGCCACGGGGTGATCAGGCAGAGTAATAAACCCAAGGGGCACTTCTTTGTGCGCCCGCACAAACAATTCCCGCATGTGACCGGGATTAAACATGAGAGCAAAATCGGCCTCTCCGTTCACCAGTATCTCCCCCATGTCCCTACTGGTCCGGACGTGAATATTGACTGTAATACCGGGGTGGGTTTCTCTCAGTTTTCCAAGAACTGCCGGAATGAACCCTTTGGTCAGGGCATCAGGGATCACAATATCAGCGGACCCCTGCCGCAAGCCTTTCAGGTTGTCGATCTGGGTTGTCAGGGCGGCCATATCCCGGGTCCATCGACGGCAGGACGTCAGCAACAGTTCACCCGCGGTTGTTAACCGCAAACCAGTGGGAAGACGCTCGAACAGAAGCGTTCCCAGCGTTTTCTCTCCCTGAAGAATCTGCCGGTCTATCGCCGAAGCCGCAATATGCAGTTCATCCGATGCTTTGCGGATAGACCCCTGCTGTGCCACTGCCATAAAATACCGCAGAAAGCGCGAAAAGACCGGCATGATAGATGCTCTCATTTTGCGAACAGATTAGACTGATTTAAATCATATACAAGAACGGGAGGAATATGAAATTATTCTCTCAGTTTAACAGGGCTGCGTTGGTGTCAGTTCAGAGGATAACGATGGATGTCTTTTGCCAGAAAAACATGACCATGGAGGCATCGCCATCCTAGAGTGTTTTTCTGAAACAGGGCTCTGTCTTCTTTTCGCTTTTGTTTCCCTATCGTGCCGCTTTCTAATTAGGGCTCCATTATGAATCAGGTTTCTCCCTCTCTTGCCTTGCAGGAACTTGCCCAGCGGGTGCGTGCTGATCTGGCAAAAATCAGCTACGCGACCGGTAACTGGTGCCCAGAGATCAAACGCAATGGGGAAAAGGTGCTGGATGTCGCCATTATTGGGGGCGGACAGGGAGGCCTTGCAACAGCCTTTGGGCTACGCCGTCGGGGCATTCCCAACACCATGATTTATGATAAGGCTGAGCGAGGAGAAGAGGGGCCTTGGGTTACGTTTGCTCGTATGCTCACTCTACGGACCCCCAAACACGTAACTGGACCGGACCTGGGCATCCCCAGCCTGACACCGCAATCATGGTACGAAGCGCGCTATGGGGCGAGCGCTTGGCAAAATCTCGATAAAATCTCCCGTCAGGACTGGCAGGGCTATCTTGACTGGGTAAGAGACACGCTGGAACTACCCGTAAAAAATGACCACAAGCTGGTCGATATGGGCTGGGAAGACGGCCTGCTGCGGCTTGTTTTTGAACACAGTGACGGTCAATTGTCCCATCAATGGGCTCGTAAGGTTGTGCTTGCGACCGGCATTGAAGGCGGTGGCGCATGGCATGTGCCTGATTTCATTTCCAAAAAAATCTCATCACGCCGATATGCACACACTTGCCAGACCATTGATTTCGCCGCCCTGAGCGGCAAGCGCATTGGCGTGCTTGGGGCTGGCGCCTCTGCTTTTGATAATGCAGCTACGGCTCTGGAAAATGGCGCTGCCAGCGTTGATCTTTGCCTGCGGCGGCAAAAAATCCCGACTGTCAACCCGTATCGGTGGATGGAGAACGCGGGGTTCCTGAGTTACTTTGCTGATCTGCCAGATCTGACACGCTGGCGCTTCATGCGGAAGATTTATGATCTCAATCAACCGCCGCCGCAGGATACCTTCTGGCGCTGCCGCAAACATGAAAATTTTGCCTTTCACACCGGCACGCCATGGCTTTCAGTCAAAGAAAAAGGTGACGAGGTTATTGTAACCACACCACAAGGGGAAATAACGTTTGACTTCCTGATTATTGGCACGGGTTTTGTTATTGATCTGACCCGCAGACCAGAACTGCGCCTCATTGCCGAGAAGATACAACTGTGGCGAGACACATTTGAAGCACCACAGGGAGAAGACAATACTCTTCTTGGCAGCCACCCTTATCTCGGGAAACATTTTCAGTTTCTTCCTCGTGATAAAGCCGATCCCCTTACGCCGATGATGGGGGCCATTCACAATTTCACATTCGGGGCCATGCCAAGTATGGGTCTGTCTGGCGCATCTATTAGCGGCATGCGGTTTGGGGTGGAACGCCTAACCCAAGGCATTGGTCGTGATCTGTTCCTGACGGACGGAGACAAGCAGCTTCAGAGCCTTCTGGATTATAATACAGATGAATTGATCAGTCTGGACCCACCAGTTGCCGCTGAATAATGCCAGGAACAAGACAAGCCATGCTCCCTTATCCCCGTGATATGATTGGCTACGGGCCAACTCCTCCAGACCCCAAATGGCCCGGAGGGGCACGTATCGCCGTTCAGTTCGTTGTCAATTATGAAGAAGGTGCGGAAAACTGCATCCTGCACGGTGACAAAGGGTCTGAAGCTTTCCTTTCTGAAATGGTCGGCACGAAGCCGATTATCGGTGCCCGCTGCATGCAGATGGAAAGCTTGTATGAATATGGTAGCCGGGCCGGGTTCTGGCGGCTGCATAGGCTTTTTGAAAAAGTAGGATTTCGTCCCACTGTTTTTGGAGTTGCGAAGGCTCTGGCGCGCAACCCTGAAGCCGTTGCCGCCATGAAGCGGAGTGAGTGGGAAATTGCATCACACGGGCTTCGTTGGATCGACTACCAAGATATTCCGGAAGAAATTGAACGCGCCCATATCCGTGAAGCCATTGCGTTACATACAGAAGTAACGGGTGAGCGCCCCTTAGGTTGGTATCAGGGGCGAACCAGCCCCAATACGGCCCGTTTGATCGTAGAGGAAGGCGGATTTGTTTATGACGCAGATTCCTACGCGGATGATCTGCCGTATTACAATCGCCAATATGGCCGCCCTCAATTGATTGTGCCGTATACGCTGGATGTGAATGACATGAAATTTGCTGCCCTGAACGGTTTTACCGAGGGCGAACAGTTCTTTCACTACATGCGTGATAATTTCGACATGCTTTACCGAGAAGGTGGGCGCATGATGTCTATCGGTCTCCATTGCCGCCTAGCCGGAAAGCCGGCACGGGCATTGGCCGTGGCCCGTTTTCTTGAGCATGTAAAAGCACATGCTGACGTGTGGGTTGCTACCCGGTTGGAGATTGCACAGCATTGGCAGAAGGTTTATCCGGCATGACACTTGATGACGTGAATGCCCTTACACCGCCAGCCTTTGTTTCAGAGTTTGGTGACATTTATGAGCATTCCCCCTGGATTGCAGAGAAGGCTGAAAAAGAACGTCCTTTCTCCAGTCTTTCAGCGATGGAAGCAGTATTCTCACGGATTATCAAACAAGCTGACCAAAACGCAAAACATACGCTTGTATGCGCACACCCCGAGCTTGGACATCGGGCCGGAATTGACCCGGCCTTAAGCGAAGAGTCTGCTCACGAACAGGGCGGTGCTGGTTTGGACAAGCTGACACCAGAAGAATATGAACGTTTTCAAACCCTGAATACCGCCTATCGGGCCAAGTTTGACATGCCGTTTGTCATCTGCGTCCGCAAAGCGGGGAAAGCTCCTAAAACGGTAATCCTTGAAGCAATGAACCGTCGCCTGAAGAGCTCAACACAAGATGAACTGACTGAAGCCTTGGCACAAATCGATACTATCGCTTCATTACGGTTGCGGGATAAGGTGCAAGGATGAGTTCACTTTCCACACACGTGCTGGATACAGTTTCTGGCCGTCCAGCATCCGGGGTCGTATTCCGCCTTCTCTCTTCGGGAAAGGTGTTGTTTTCAGGCAAAACAGATCAGGACGGGCGCTGCCCTGAATTACGCTCGCTGCCTCTTACAAAGGGCCTCTATCTCCTTGAATTCGATATAGGCGACTATTTTCGTTCTCAAGGGCAACAACTGGCCGATCCACCTTTTCTGGATAGAGTGCCTGTTGCGTTTGGCTTGAGCGAAGAAGGGCATGCTCATGTGCCTTTGCTGGCCGCTCCCTACAGCTATTCTACTTATCGAGGGAGTTAATCTGTGAGCTCTGTCAGAACCCCTTCAAAAGCAATACATCCGGTAGATGAAATCCTGCCTGTGTGGCAGCTTGGCGTGTACGGCTTTCAACATGTTCTGACATTTTATGCCGCGGCTGTTATTGTCCCCATTCTGGTGGCAGGTGCTCTAGGGTTATCGCATGAAACGCTCGAGCATCTGATTGAGGCAGATCTCTTCACCTGCGGGATCGCTTCTCTTTTACAGGCCGTGGGGATTGGAAATATAGGGGTACGATTACCGCTGCTACAGGGGGTAACTTTTGTTGCCGTCATGCCGATGATTGCAATTGGCACCGCAGCTGGGGGCGGCATTGCCGGACTTCAACAGATTTTTGGCTCTGTTATTGTCGCGGGAATTTTTTCCTACTTTCTGGCCCCCCATTTTTCCAGATTGATTCGTTTTTTCCCACCTGTTGTAACGGGGTCTGTTATTCTGATCATCGGTCTGGCACTCCTGCCTGTTGCCGCCAATGATATTGTGGCTGGACGTGGCACCACCACAATGCAAGACCCAGTTCAATTGCGGAACGTGGCCTATGGATTAGGAACGCTATTCTGTATTCTTGGAATTCAGAAATTTTTCCGCGGCTTTATTGGGACCATCGCTATTCTGCTCGGGCTTATCTGCGGAACATTGGTTGCGTGGATGCTGGGAGATGCGCAGTTTCAGGATGTTTCTGCGGCTCCTTTGCTCACCATTGCTCGGCCCTTCTACTTTGGTCTGCCCAGTTTCCACATTGTGCCAATTTTTTCCATGATCATTGTCATGATCATTTCAATGCTGGAAACCACAGGCGATGTGTTCGCAACAGGGGCTATTGTCAAACGCCCTATCTCAGAAAAAGATATTGCTCGCGCCATTCGTGCTGACGGGCTAGCCACAACTATAGGCGGAATTCTCAATTCTTTTCCCTACACCTGTTTTGCTGAAAACGTAGGGCTGGTACGTCTCACGCAGATCAAGAGCAGATGGGTGGTTGCCGCAGCGGCTCTGATCATGATCGTGTTGGGCTGTATTCCCAAACTGGCTGCTATCATGGCCTGTGTTCCTCTGCCTGTTCTAGGTGGAGCAGCCTTGTCCATGTTTGCAACAGTGGCCGTTGTGGGTATTCAAACCCTGACACAAGTTGATTTTGACAACCAGAACAACATGATCATTGTGGGCACAAGTGTTGGCTTGGGAATGCTGGCCACAGCACAACCTCATATTGCAGACAATTTTCCACATTGGGCGCAAATCGTGTTTGGAAGCGGCATTACGCTTGGTTCAATGTCAGCCATGGTGCTTCATTTGATTTTCAATCACTTCAAGGCAGAGAAAATTCAAACCTCTGTCCTGGAAACACATGAAACACACATCACGGCAGAGGCTGAGTTCGCCTCCTATACGCACAAAGACTATTAAGGCATTGTGTCTGGATGAGATGAGGCAGCATCTGCCATGGAGAGCGCATGAAAATTTCTGCTAATCAAATCAAGAGTTGCATGCGCGGCGGCTGAAAGTTGCCGTTGCGTATTGTGGGTGAGCGCAAAGCAAAGAGGTTTTATATCACTTTGCGTAATCCTGACAAAACAGAGTTCTCCTGATTTCTCCTCATCAATCACATCCGCCTGTGTCAGCAAGGCAACGCCAAGGCCGCTCCTTACCAACGCCTTGATGCTAACAATGCGATTACATGAAAACGCAGGTTTTATCTCAACATTCTGTGTAAGCAGACCCTCCCGGATAGCTGCCCCCACCGCCAGCGTTGCATCAGGAACAATAAGGCGGCTTCCCAGAACGTGAGTTAGTCTGGTTTCCTTCCAAGCAGCCAATGGATGATCTGGTCGCACAACAAACCCGATCGGTGCCTGGAGGGTTGAAACCACACGAACGCGACGTGATGACTTTTCTGAGTCGAGAAGAGAGATTCCAAAGTCTACTTCGTTACGAGAGACGCTCTGCCATATGGATTTGAAATCCATAGTTTTGACGGAAAACTCTACGCGCGGATAATCTTTGCTAATCTCTGATAAGATATCGGGTATAAACCGGTCACTGACAGCTTCCACAACCGCCATTGTTACCAGCCCTCCATGCAGTCCAGATAGAGCGCTAAGGCGTGTCTGAAAAGCTTCAAAATCTCGCTTTCCACCACGGATGGTCGCAAGCAACAGTTCTCCTGCACTTGTCAGGCTTAAGCCGGTGCTGTGGCGGTGAAACAGGAGGGTACCCATTTCCTGTTCCACCGCCAAAATCTGACGGTTAACCGCAGATGGAGAGACATTCAGAACATTGGCTGCCTGCCGAATTGACCCTGCCTGTGCAACCATTTCAAAATAGATGGCAAAGCGGGAAAGAGTAAAAACGCGACCTGAGTTTCGCATAGGGTTCATGCCTCTATCCTGAGAGCTTTCTTCCTAAGGCATGTGTCGACAAAAACGCAACGGCGCGTCGTATTCTTTCTGTTGGACGGAAGCGTTGTTTTTTGGGATTCTATCGCTACCTGCCGCACAGAGACGTTCCGCCAACCCGATCAGCTTTCAATACCGAGCGGATTATAAGCCTGTAAGCAAATCAGAGTGTGGCCTTGTAGGAGAGAGACTGCCATGCGTGATCACATCCAATTTTATCTGGGAGATCAGCATTATCGGCTCTCCGATATTACGCCCGAGACAACAGTGCTGGATTGGTTGCGGGAAGCGTGCCACCGTACTGGCACCAAGGAAGGGTGTAACGAAGGCGATTGTGGAGCCTGTACCGTATTGGTTGTCCGGCTTGAAAACAATCAACTCACGTGGAAAGCTGTCAATGCCTGCATTCAGTTCCTATGGATGCTGGACGGAACCCAACTGTTTACAGTTGAAGATTTACGCTCTCCAGATGGGGTCCTGCATCCGGTTCAGCAGGCCATGGTTGATCTCCATGGTTCGCAGTGCGGTTTTTGTACGCCCGGCTTTGTCATGTCTATGGTCGCCTACAGTAAGAAAGCGGAGGCGAGCGCCAAGGAAACCGACATCAATGATGCACTGGCAGGCAATCTGTGCCGCTGCACTGGCTATGCCCCAATTGTCAAAGCCATGAAACAGGCATTGTTGGCCCCGCACGATAAATTTGAGCAGGAACAAAGCAAGATTATCACCCGCCTTACTGCGTTGCAGAACGCGGATATGGCCGAAATCAACACGCCACGTGGGTCAATCAGTCTCCCCAGAACAGCCGATGAACTCGCCTCAGCCTATCAGAATGCTCCAAATGCAACGCTTGTTGCAGGCGCAACAGATGTAGGGCTGTGGGTTACCAAACGTTTACAGACACTTCCCCATGTTATCAGTGTTTCTGGTGCTCAGGATCTGAAAAAAATCGAACATCGGCCAGATGGTTTATGGATCGGAGCTGCCACACCTTATGCAGAGGCACAGAAGGATATCACCACCCTTTTTCCAGATGCAGGGGAGGTTATACGCCGGATTGGCTCTGCGCAGGTTCGTAATGTAGGAACTGTGTGTGGTAACATAGGGAATGGCTCTCCTATCGGAGATGGGCCACCTTTATTCATTGCCGCAGGGGCCACACTTCATTTACGCCGAGGGGAAACTCGCAGAGCACTACCTTTAGAAAATTACTTCCTGGCATACGGTCAACAGGATCGTCAGGAAGGAGAATTTATTGAAGGCATTTTGATCCCTTATCCTGAGCCAAATTTGCGCTACCGAGCCTATAAGGTTTCCAAGAGGTTTGATCAGGATATTTCTGCGATATTAGGCGTATTTGCCTTCACCATGGACGGGAATGGCGTGATTACCAAGGCGCGTATTGCGTTCGGTGGCATGGCAGCAACCCCCAAACGGGCTTCTGTAACGGAAGCGGCTCTGGTAGGAAAACGATGGGATGAACATGCCCTGAGCGCTGCGCGGGAGGCCATTCAGGTAGATTTTGCGCCGCTTTCTGATATGCGCGGAAGTGAATGGTACCGGCGGACTGTCGCTGCCAATTTGCTAACCCGTTGTTTTGCTGAAACGACGAAAATGCCCCAACAGCCCGAAACCCGATTGGCCGGTTGGAAGGAAGACGTTCATGGGTGAGACCGTAAAAATGCAGATCAGTCCCGCCGATGCAGACGTGAAACCCTTTGAAAACAGGGGCACTCCATCCGATCCTGCAATTATAGAAGGGGGAGCTTCTACAAGCCTGAAACATGAGAGTGCAAGAATGCATGTTTCAGGAGAGGCCACGTATATTGATGACATGCCCGAGCCGCGCGGACTGGTTCATGTTGTCCCAGGACTGAGCACCAAAGCTCATGCCCGCATCCTCTCGCTTGACCTGGATGCCGTGCGCGCTGCGCCGGGGGTCATATGTGTCCTGACACACAAGGATGTTCCCGGCCATAATCAGGTTAGCCCCGTGGGCAAAAACGATGAGCCTCTTCTGGCCGAAGATATCGTCTCCTATTATGGACAACCGATTTTCATTGTTATCGCGGACGACCGCCAGAATGCGCGCAAAGCAGCCCAACTGGCCCGCATAACGTATGAAGAACTACCAGCTATCCTGACAATCGCACAGGCCAGAGAAGCGGGAAGTGCTTTGGTATGGCGTCCTCTGGAAATGAAGCGGGGGAATGTTGATACAGCACTCAGCAAAGCCCCGAAACGCCTGAACGGCAGCATAACCATTGGCGGGCAGGAGCATTTCTATCTGGAAGGGCAAGCCGCTTTGGCCCAACCGGGAGAGGAGGGAGAAATGCGCGTGTGGTCCTCCACGCAGCATCCCACAGAAACACAACATATGGTGGCGCATGTTCTCGACCGCCCCAGCAACCTTGTCACAGTAGAAATACGCCGCATGGGGGGCGGCTTTGGGGGGAAGGAAACCCAAGCCAACACCCCAGCCTGTCTAGCTGCCTTGGCCGCAAACGCCACAGGGCGTGCAGCCAAGATGCGACTGGACCGCGATGATGATATGATCATGACGGGTAAGCGTCATGATTTTGTTGTAGATTACGATGTTGGATTTGATGAAACAGGCCATATTCTGGCCGTAGATATGGTGCTTGCAGCCCGATGTGGCTGGTCAGCCGACTTATCCGGCCCCGTTATTGATCGTGCGCTGTTTCATGCTGACAATGCCTATTTCTATCCCGACGTGCGCTTCCGCTCTGAACCCCTGAAAACCAACACGCAATCCAACACAGCGTATCGGGGATTTGGCGGGCCGCAAGGTATTGTAGCGGCAGAACGTGTGATTGAGGAAATTGCCTTTGCGACGGGGCTGGACCCATTGGATGTACGCCTACGCAATACCTATGGCACCGGCAGCCGTGACATCACGCCCTATCACATGACCGTAGAAGACTCCATTGCATCTGAAATCATGACTCAACTGGCAGAAAACTGCGATTATCGAGCTAGACGTCATGCTTTGAGGGCAAGCAATACACACAGCCCGTATATAAGGAGAGGCATAGCGCTGACGCCAGTTAAGTTCGGTATTTCATTTACGGCGACACATTACAACCAGGCTGGTGCTCTTGTGCACGTCTACACGGATGGGTCTGTGCAGGTTAATCACGGCGGCACAGAAATGGGGCAGGGACTGCATACCAAGATGGTGCAGATTGCCATGCGGGAATTCGGCCTGACAGAAGACCGCGTGCGTATTACAGCCACCACTACCGGTAAAGTGCCAAATACATCTGCAACAGCAGCCTCAAGTGGGGCGGACCTGAATGGTATGGCCGTTTTGGATGCCATTTCCAAAATCAAACAGCGCTTGGTCTGCTTTGCCGCAGAGCACTGGGAGATAGCTGAAGGCGATGTCCTCTTTCTGCCAGAAGGAGTTCAGGTAGGAGAAGCGCTGATCTCTTTTCCTGCATTGGTAAAAGCTGCCTATTTTGCCCGCGTTTCCTTGTCTTCAAACGGATTTTACAAAACACCGAAGATTTCCTGGAATCCCGATACAGGACGTGGACGCCCTTTTTACTATTTTGCTTATGGCGCAGCCTGTGCGGAAGTTGCCATTGACCTTTTAACGGGAGAAACCCGTATCGAACGCGTGGATATCCTGCATGACGCTGGGCAGTCCCTGAACCCTGCAATTGATATCGGCCAGATTGAAGGTGGTTTCATACAAGGGGCAGGGTGGCTGACTATGGAAGAACTTGTGTGGGACAAGGCAGGGCACCTGCGCACTCATGCACCCAGCACCTATAAAATTCCGGCCTGCTCAGACAGACCGCGTATTTTCAATGTGTCTCTTCTTGAAGCTGCTCCGAACAGAGAAGCAACCATTTTCCGCTCCAAAGCTGTGGGAGAGCCTCCTTTTGTGCATGGTGTAGCGGTGCTACAGGCAATTTCTGATGCTCTTGCAAGTTTGAATAACTATACGGTCTGCCCTCAACTGGATACGCCAGCAACACCTGAGTGCATTTTGCGCACGGCGGAACGTCTGCGGGCTCTTCCAGTGCCATAAGCATGAAATGAATTCTCTTCTCTCCATTCTGGAAGGCTGGAAGCCTGAAAGTCCTGCTTTTGCCTGCGTGCAACTAACGGCAGTGCGCGGGTCCACACCGCGCGAGGCAGGCGCTTTTATGCTGGTTGGGCCAGATTGGCAGAAAGGGACGATTGGAGGCGGCGTTCTGGAATGGGAGTGCCTGCGAAAAGCCCGCACGCTTTTAGAGATCAACCAGCCAAGCATGACCCATCATTTCACGCTAGGGGCGGGCACAAACCAATGCTGTGGTGGGCAGGCAACTGTTGTTATCAGTCGCGCTCAGGCTGAGATTGTTGGCGCGCTGAAACAACAGCTTTATGAGCAAAAACAGAATGACCCGACCCTACTTATGTTTGGGGCGGGTCACGTTGGAAGAGCTTTGGCTTATGTGCTGGCGCCTTTGCCCATGAATCTGATCTGGGTTGATCCACGCCCCGAAGAATTTGGGAATATACCCAAAGGGGTCACAGCGCATGTTACTACGGAGTGGGAGCAACATCTTACAGCGCTCCCTGCCAAGGCAGGTGTGCTGGTTTTAACGCCCAATCACTCTCTTGATGCCTTAATTGTCGCCAGTGCTCTGGAGCGAAATGATCTGGGCTATATCGGCCTGATTGGCTCAAAAACAAAACGACGCCGCTTCGAAGCGGGGTTTCGAGAAATTGGTCTGACAGAAACTCAGATTAGCACCCTGACATGTCCCATAGGTGGGCAAACCGTACGGGACAAGAGACCAGAAATTATCGCGGCCATGGTTGCCGCAGAGATTATTGAAAAGCTTATTCACCGACCGAATTAGAGCCGACAAACGACTATCTTAGAGAGCTGGCCGGTTTGTTTCTGAGTGTTCCACCATGAGAGAGACGTGTGCCGCGATAATTTTCCACCCCTGAGGGGAGCGAAACCAAGTCTGCATTTGTCTGCCAATTTTGCTTGAACCCGTACGTTGGAATTCCAGACTCACAACGGCAGCATCCTCTCCCAAAACAGTCACAACACGGCGTAGCATTGTGCGTGGTGGCGAACCGCCTTTTCTAGCCCGACGAAAGGCCGCTATTTCTTCCGTGCCATACAGGTTCTCACCTACACCATAGCGAACGGTCTCTGGGCCATCAAAAAAGAATTGATCTAGAGCAACTAAATCATTTTCTGCCAGAGCACGTTCATATGCATCTGATAATGCGGTGATTTCAGCTTCTAATGCATGAAAAGACATGAGGGCAGGGCTTCCCTTGAAAATGAGAGAGGAGTGATTACCATCCAGAAGCTACATGCCATTTCGCCACGAGCAAGAAAACAAAAATCCTTGAGAGATGGGCCTGCAACGCTCTCTCAAGGATCTTCACGTATTATTCCGCTCACCGAAAAGACTGTCTTTAAGCTGCTGCGTCTCAGAAGGAGGTAGAAACTGTGCCTGTCATTGAAAAACGCGGCTCAACCATGAAGGAATTTCCGTATCCGGTATAGGCAGGCGAGCTACCGCTATAAACCGTGCTGGAATCTCTAGCACTATACACCGCCCCCATGGCACCAGTACGCACAATAGAACCTGTAAGGTTGGTGAAGTTTAACTTGAAAGTTGGAGACTTGAGAAAGCTGAAAGGCTGAAAATGGTAGCCAAGAGAAAGGGAGTTGGTAACATAGCCAGGAATACGCTGGTCATTTGCAACGCTGACGGATTGAGGTCCTGTATAATGAACAGACCCGTTCGCAAAAAATCCTTTGTATGTATATGTCAAACCAAAGTTGGCGATAATGCGCGGAGCCATGACTGCTTGCGTGCCTTTGGAATGAAGCATGATCTGCTGGTACGGATCAAAAACGTTGCTGTCCTGCGTGGCATGCAGATACTCAATGGAAGCATAGGGGCTGAAGCCATGAATTGATTTTCCGGCGATCATGAAATCAAAACCACGCATGGTTTGATTACCAATGGAAAATGGACGGAAGCTATTCATACCCAGATACTGATCAACAATACGGTTGGTTACATTATAGTTGAAGAAGGACATATCCAGCATCAGATACTTGTTGTGATATCTGTATCCAAGTTCTTCCTTAATTGAGTACTGATTTTTAGGAATAGGCATGCTGGTATATAACCACCCAAGATCATTGGTGCTCGGCTGTCGATAATCGCCTTCTGCGTTGATATAAATCTGGTTCTGATTATCGATATTATAGCTGATAGAAAGCTGGGGGAGTGGAGCTGTGCGGTTATTTCCTTGATAACCGTAATAATCCTTGTTCCATGTATTCGCCATGACAAATTTGAACCCGGCGTTAATAACCAGCTTATCATGGAGATAACGAGCAGTATCCTGAATGAAGAGAGAATGGATTTCGTAACCAGCCTGCTGCCTGTCTCCTTTGGAAATAAGATAATCGCCCTTATTGGGGCCTGGGGCGGCCCCGTTATCCATAACAAATCCGCTTGGGTAATTCCGGTCCGTTACGTTGTTCTCATACCAATAACCCAGTGAAATATGGTTATGCCGGTCAATATCATACCCAAGCTTTGCCGTAGCACCGACCTGCCTTGCTCCATGCTCATTAAAATAGGAGGTCATGTTACGTTGTGCCCCGGTAGCGTCCGTTCCAATTCCTCCGGGAGACGCATCCCACCCTTGGCCAAAGCTGAAGTAAGGCTGGAGATCAAACGTAAATTTTTTGGGTAACACCACGTGAACGGGAGCAGTCAGAAAGACCTGGTTCCAATGATCGTTATTGTTTTTCCAATAATTGACATTCCGTGGGTCAGAGGAGCGTCCCCATCCGATACCATTATGTTTATAGTTAAAGAATTGTTGTTCTGTTGGGTAATTATCAATCACAAAGTCTTCAGAGTTCCAAGAAAGAAAAAGATGAGCGTTTGATCCGTTATCCCAGTCTTTGCGCACACCGAAATCAATGTGCTTGCGCTGATTGATGCCTGCGCCCATCCAACTGCGAGCATGTGTATTGGAAAAGGAAAAAAAGCTTTTTACGCCACTATTCCCAATTTCACCTGATTCAAGGCGGATGAATTCTCGGGAGAGATTATTCGTCCCATAAGAAAAATCCATCATCCCGCCGAGTTTGTTCGATGGTAGATGGGTGCGGGAATTCATGACGCCGCCGGCAGCAGACATTACCGGAAGATCACGCGCAGCACTTCCCGGTGCCACGCTGACTTCCTCCAGGTTTTCAGAATCAATGTCTTCCGTCATGTATTTGGCTGCCGCAGCCGGTGCGCCGTCCACCATGAGTGCCATATCCAGATCAGTAAGCCCGCGAGACTGGATCTGGCCGCCCTCCATACCAGAACTATCAGGGGCCATGATATTGAGACTGGGAAGATTTTTAACAAGATCAAGAGCAGTAGATGTAGGGCTACGCATATTGATGTAAGCTTTTGTAACGGTCTGCACAGCATGAGGTGCGGTTTCCAGGCGCATCATGCCTCCGCCACCGTTTAGCGCCTGACGATGCGAGCCGACGAGAATATCTTCCTCACCTTTGGCTTGAAGCGGGTTAGAGGCTTTTTTTACTGGAGCAGTTCTTGAAGAACGTGGGAATGTCGTTTTTTTTGCGCCAGTATGGGGCGCTGCGTGGCGGGAAGAAGAAGGAGCCGCTTGTCCGGGGGTAGCAAAATTGCACAACGTGACTGCGCTAACCAGGCCAGAGAGAAGCATCAACCGTTCTCGACGAGAGAGAGATGCAAACAAACGAAAAGTTTGGAAAGAATTGGTCAGCATGCTCTGCTTTCCTGCCATGACATCAATACACAAAAAGAAAATAAAACAACGGCCCCGATCACGTGCTATCCTGAAAACAGCCAGAATGATTACCATCTCGTTATATATGGAAATCGATATGTTCTCACAAAAGGAAAAAAAGCATTTTTGCGTTGCTTTTATTCGAATGTAGATATTTTCCTTTTAGCCCTTCTTACAAAACAGCAATCTAACCCCTTGACCTTATTCAGGATAATGGGTGTGTTGTTCACCCAAGCTTGGCTTCTTTAAATATTTCTTTATAGAAAACAACCACTCCCGCTCCTGAAGCGAGAAAGCAACTTAAGGGATCGTCAAGCGTTGAAAATGTAGGCGCAGAAGATAGTTCCGTTTGCTTCGAAAACGTCTTCGTGCGCAGGTTGAGTTCTTTTCATCAGGCGGAGCACACTGTCGCACAAAACCTAAAGCTACAGAGTTACACGACGGAAAGCTCTCCAGAAACGCGAGGCGAAACGCATGAAACTCTCTGAACAAATTACCTCCGCTGCTACGCAGGTTGGAGACTTTTTGACATTTGCAACTCAGGATGAATCCGGATTGCTGTCAGTAATAAATGATATTCTCGGGCCTGTGCCTCAGCCTGATCATCCCAGTAAACTGGAAGAACGTGCACAGGCAGTAGGGATGATTGATGTTATTCGCTACTGGCAAACGACAGACAAAGCGCGTAGCGCAACGCCAGAAGAAATCCAGCAGTTTTTCACCAAATCTGAACTGGACTCAATTTCTGAACAAACTGGCCTTTCAGAAGAGGCAACCATGAGCATGATGTGCGAACTGCTTCCCCGCTGCATTCGGCGCCGCGCACTGCACATGTCATTTACACGTCCGGCTATCTCCGACCCGGAATGAAACCCAAAAAAGAGGAGGTGCTGGTAAGGCATCTCCTCTTTCCGATTTCTGGGTAACCTCCAAGATAGTCTAAATTATTCTGCTTCTTGGTTATTGTTTGGCAAAGAATTAAGTAATTTTTTCATTTCTCGAATTACGTTGTGGACAGCATAAGGCTTTCTTACTACCGGAACATCTTTAAATTCAGCCGGAATCATTGAGCCGTCTGCATATCCGGTGGCGAAAAGGAATGGGACACCCTGCGCACGAAGGGCCTGAGCTATTTTGACCGATGTCTCGTCACCCAAATTCAGGTCCAAAAGAGCAATGTCCGGCATGTCTTTCTGCAAGGCTTGCTGGCCTTCATAAACAGATGAGACCGTCCTGACATCCTTCACACCATATTCCATCAGGGCATGCTCTATATCCATAGCGATCAACAGTTGATCTTCCACGATCAGAACAGATGCCATCCGCAGATCATCATCAGTCGATCTGGCTTCTGACTGTACCATAACGTCTGGCATAAGATTGTCCTCCTGCGTGACAAGCACGGCATGGCGCTTGGGTAAATCAAAACGAATGAAAAGCCCTTCAGTTCGAAAATCCCATGTAGCCCTGCCATTCAATTCATGGGGAATAGCACGCTGAATCAAAACTGATCCGAAACCTTTTCCGTCTGGCCGCGTAACAGGCGGTCCGCCGGTTTCCTTCCATGTCAGCACCCAATTCTGCTCTGCATCATCAAAGCGCCACGCCACTTCCAGACGTCCTTCCCGGCAGGAAAGAGAGCCATATTTTGCAGCATTTGTGGCCAGTTCATGGATAACGAGAGCAATAACAGAAAGACCCCGCCCCGTTAGCCATATCTCCGGGCCCTTCAGAGTGATTGTGCTTGCTTCCAGCCGATAGGGCTCCAGTTCCGCTTCTAGAAGAGGACGTAACAATCCCCCTCCATCCGCACGCACAACCTGATCATGTGCACGCGCAAGAGCCGTTATACGTGCCTTCAAAATGGAAAAATGATTCTCCATGCTACGCCCATGTGGAACAGGACGCCCCATAAGAGACTGCACAACCGCCAGAATGTTCTTAACACGATGGCTCAGTTCTTCATTCAGCATCCGCTGCCGAATATCAGCTTCCGCACGCTCCTGAAGCTGTTGCTGATGATATGCTCCCATCACTTCTATCAGGGCTGAGCGCAACTGAGTAGCTGCCTCCACATCATCCGCTGTCCATGGATAACAATGATCGCGCACTTGCTCTTTCCATATGGCAAAGCTGGTACGCGGAGTAAGACGTGGGCCATTCGGCCCTGTTTTGTAAGTCTTGTTCGGGTCACCGCCCCAGTTGAGCGTCTGCACAATTTCCTTACGGAAGAGAAAAAGATAATCTCCCGGCTGTGCCGAAATGGGAATGACCATAACGCCAGCCACATTGGGGAGCAGGCACTTCGCCCACTCGAAATCCCCCGAAAAATGCGAGGTATGCCAGATGTGCCCACCCGCTACAGAGGAAATAGTGTCAACAAGCTTCTCTGCCACCTGCAAAGTGGTTGGGGCTTCTTGGTAAGAGGTCCATTGCCCGTTAATCCATAGCCCCAGGCCATCACAAGGAACAAGTGGGAACAAATCTGCAATCCGAGAACGCAAATAGGACGGCATGTCCGTCATGGACACAGCATCCCTCAGGAAATTATCGATTAAGGCATGGGTTCTTCGCGTGATAAGAAGACGATTGGTACGCAGGATCACAACAATACGGAGAGAAACAAACTCTCCAAGCATTTTGGCGACCGCGCGCTCTGCAAGGGTGAGAACACGGGGAGAGTAATTGTGGCAGGCAATCATCCCCCACAAGGAACCGTCCACAATCAGGGAAATGGACATGGAAGCACCCACGCCCATATTCGCTAGATATTCGCAATGAATAGGGGAAACACTGCGAAGCTGCGCGAAAGACATATCCAGCGGTTCACTACTCGGCAATTCCAGCAACGGCACGGGCGTATAAGCTACATCCCCAATGGTACGGATCAGAGCCCGGCGGTAGAGATGGCGCGCCTGTGCGGGAATGTCCCCACTAGGAAAATGTTGCCCAAGAAAGCTCTCAAGCAAAGGAGAACGTGCTTCCGCTATCACCTTTCCTGACCAGTCGGGATCAAAGCGATAGATCATGATCCGATCATACTGCAACACGCCGCGTAGTAGCCGCACGACCACATCACACAGTTTCTGCTGATCTGAGAGGTTACGTATCCGATCCAGCATAAGGCGTAGCTGCCCTATGGATTGCCGGCTGATTTCCGAGGCTCCTTCAGCCTCGCATTCAACGACCACTTCCTGCCCAACAATATGGACCGAAAGATCAAAAATGTTTCCCGGGGTTATTTCAATGCCGAACAAATAGGCTGGGCGCTTGAGAGAAAGGCTGTTGGTAAGCGCGTTGCGTATCTCATGCACAGCACTGCGACTGAGATGATCAGATAACAGATCTCCGGGCAGCATCTGCTCAAGACCAAGCATGGCGGCCGCATTGGCGGATACACGCCGGAGCATGAAATTATCTCTATCACAACTGAAAAGGCAGCCGTGTGGCTGAATACTACCGGGAATATGGATCGGTTCTTTATCGCAACTGGTCAGATCAGCCTTACCGAACTCAACCATGAGAAATGCCAGCCTGCTCATCTGTGCGTCTTACGGCATCCAACGCATAGCAGAACAGTTGCCTTGCGCCTTCTACCGCGCTGTCTCCGTCAAATTGGGGAGCCTTTTCGAGCAAAGACAAGAAAGTTTTCCAACCATTCAGTGATCCTGATTGCATAGCCAGATGACGCGCACCAAAGTCTGCACTTAATCCCAGTTGGGAAGCTTGCTTGACCAGAATTTGTGCCCCCAAGGATGCTCCTTCCACCACATAAACCATCCCTAGTAATTCAGAAATATTTTGAGGAGGGGAGGGAGGAGGCAGAATGCTCGGAGACATGTCCATATCCCGAGCATCCTGATTGAGAACGGTCATAAGAGAGGCAGGACGCCACTCTTTCAAAAAATCTGGCCAGGAAATTGTCTGAAAGCAGTCTTCAACGCCTCCTCGCAACGCCATGATGCTCGCAAGATAGCGTCTATAAGCAGACAAAGAGTTCAATGGACCTATTGCGGTATCAAGTTGTTGATGGATCGTCCATGTGCCGTCACGCAAGGTAAACCGTCGGGAAGTCGCATTCATTGAAAGCAGAGCCGCTTTGCTGAGTTAGGATGTTAGAAGAAACATGGACCTAAATTCAGACATCAAAAGCAACCCTATTCAAATCCAAGTAGCACTACAGCACTATGTCACTTGCATGAAAAGGGATCAACAGCATGACTGCACAAGAAAAACAGAATATCTATAAACAATCCGCTACTGCTGCAATTAGAGGTGGTCCCCATTTTTCGGACAGGGCGATAAGCTATCATCTGGCCTGAACGAGGACGGGTTTTATGGGCAAGGTTACGCGGAAACGGTATGCGGCAGAGTTTAAGTCACGGGTTGCGCTGGAGGCGATCCGTGGGGAACTGACGCTGGCGGAACTGGCTTCGAAACATGGCGTGCATCAGACGATGATCGCCCAATGGAAGCGCCAGGCGATCGAAGGCATGGCAAGCCTTTTTTCTGGTAAGTCAGTAACGGAACCTTCAGTCAGCCCTGCTGATGTAGAGAAACTGCACGCCAAGATCGGCCAGTTGCTGGTGGAACGGGATTTTTTGCGGGATGCCTCTGCTCGGTTGGGCGTGATCAGAGGCGGCAGATGATTGACCCGAAGAGAGCATGCCTGCCGATAATCCGGCAATGCACGCTACTGCAACTCAACCGGTCGGGCGTCTACTATCGGCCTGTGCCACAGAGCGAAGCCAATCTGGAGCTGATGCGGCTGATCGACGCCCAGTTCCTGGAAACGCCGTATTATGGCTCACGGCAGATGACATGGCATCTGCGCCGCCTGGGACATGAAGTGGGCCGCAAGCGGGTCCGGCGGCTCATGGCGATCATGGGCCTGCGGGCGATCTACCAGAAGCCGCGCACGACCGTGCCCCATCCGGAGCATCGGAAATATCCATATCTGCTACGGGATCTGGTCATCAATCGGCCTGACCAGGTCTGGTGTTCCGATATCACATATATTCCCATGAAACGGGGATTTCTCTATCTCGTGGCGATCATGGACTGGTTCACGCGCAAGGTCCTGTCCTGGCGTCTGTCGAACACGATGGACGTGGAGTTCTGTATCGAGGCGCTACAGGATGCCCTCATGCGCTATGGCGCCCCGGACATTTTCAATACTGACCAGGGGTCGCAATTTACGACACCCCGTTTCACCGGGATACTGGAAGAGCGTCAGATCCGCATCAGTATGGACGGGCGTGGGCGATGGCTGGACAACGTGTTCATCGAGCGTCTGTGGCGGTCGCTGAAATATGAATGCGTCTACCTGCACGCGTTCGAGACCGGATCAGAGCTGAGGGCCGGGCTTGGCAGATGGATCGCCCATTATAACGAAAGGCGTCCGCATACGGCGCTGGCTGGACGAACGCCCGATGAGGCGTATCATAACGTGCCGACGCCATCTGGTCCGGGGTTAACCCCGGACCAGATGGCCAACAGCAACGCCGTCAGAAGGGCGGCATAACAACAACCGGGTATAGCTTATCAAGCCCGCAAAACTGTCCGAACGGACGGGACCACCTCTATTCACCAGACAAAAGAAGGGCTGTGTGGATAAGCGCCAGGTGTGAAAAGCCCTGAGGGAAATTACCTAGCTGAATTTTTCTTTCAGCATCATACTCTTCCGCTAAAAGCCCAACATCATTTTGTAGCCCTAGTAGTCTTTCAAACAAAGTCTTGGCAGCTTCCTTTCGGCCATCCATAGCATACGCATCAGCCAACCAGAACGAACAAGCCAGAAAAGCACCTTCCTCTGAGTTGAGACCATCAACATTATCTTTTGTTTCATAACGGCGGAGCAGACCATTACTGAGAAGCTTCTTTTCAATGACAGAAATAGTACTTTGAATGCGCGGATCAGAAATCGGTAAAAAACCCACGAGCGGAAGCATTAAAAGAGAGGCATCAACATTACTGCTTCCGTAATATTGAACAAAGCTTCCAATTTCCATATTAAACCCGTAGCTGCAGATATCAGCATGGAGTTCCTCCCGCACTTGCTTCCATCTTTTATAGGGGCCTGAAAGATTATATTGCTTCATATCTTTCAACGCACAATCAAATGCCAACCAAGCCATGACTTTGGAATGGACAAACTGACGCGTTCCACCGCGGACCTCCCATATTCCATGGTCTGGGTCTCTCCATTTCAATTCCAGTCGGTTGAGAAGGTTTGTTTGGAGCGCCCATGAGGAATGAGAGCGAGGCAACCCGGCATTCCGCGCCAGTTGTGCGACATGAGCCATGACACCATAGATATCAAGCTGGATCTGATCTGACGCCGCATTGCCAATTCTGACTGGTTTGGCGTTATGGTAGCCGGGAAGGTTTTCCACACTCCATTCCCGCAAAATCCGTTCACCACTGACACCATACATAATCTGGGTTTGGGCAGCATCCCCCGCAATGCTCCGATGGAGCCAGTCATTCCACGCCTGAGCTTCTTCATGATATCCGCACGAGATGAGGGCGGAAAGCGTTAAGGCTGCGTCTCTCAACCAGCAATAACGGTAATCCCAGTTTCTGATGCCTCCCAAATCTTCCGGCAGAGATGTGGTCGGAGCAGCAACAATTCCGCCAGTCGGGGAGTAAGTGAGGGCCTTCAGAACAATCAGGGACCGCATGACGGCATCCCGCCAAGGACCATGATAGGTGCATTGTTCAGACCAAGCCTGCCACCATGCTTCTGTCTCATTCAGCACGGTATCGACATCAAACGTATCGGGGAGTGGCAAATGAGACGCGGCATGCTGAAGAACAAATGTTTCTTCTTGCTGTTCTGATACTTCAAAATAGGCAACAGTGTTCAGTTCTTCAGACTTTAACGGAACTGAGGACCGAATAACGATCTGATCCGGGCCGGCAATGGCACGGATACCTTCCTCTCCATGCAGATGCGTGACCCATGGAACAGTAATACCATAATCAAACCTCAAGCGCAGAAAAAGCCGCATCCTAACGCGACCTCGTATTCCCCTTACACGGCGGATAATGGATGTATGCCCATCCAGTTTAGGCATACAATCTGTTACCAAAACCTCTCCACTTCCGGTTATCAACCGTGTTTCAAGAATAAGAGTGTTTCCGCGATACCTGCGCGAGGTTGAAATAAGAGGATCTTCCGGCTCCAGTTTCCAGCACCCGTGTTCCATTGTTCCCAAAAGAGCATTCAGGCAGGCTGCACTGTCAAAGCGAGGAACGCATAGCCAGTCTATTGAGCAGTCTTTGCCAATAAGGGCTGCAGTACGGCAATTTCCAATCAAGGCATAATCTGCAATTGGAAGAGGAAGTTCACGGAAAGGAGCATGAAGAACCTGGGGCATACCGTCTCCCTTTATGTGGATATTTATACGTATTTCCTGAAACGAAATCGAAACAGACAATGTTCCGCAAATAATTTTATTTTACAATTAAATCGGTAAAAAATGAGAAGTTGGGTTTTGCAGGTACTTTTTTGTGACAGGATTACGCCCCAACATCACATTCCCGTGACAGGCGCACTCTCAACGCTATCTGAACGTTAGTCGATACATACGGAAACCCAAATCCCGACAATCGGGAAAGGTCATGCCATGCATCAGGCTTTTCAAAAAAAAATTGAACTGGATGTTCTGTCTGTTGCATCAGAATTCTTCCCTTTGGTGAAAACGGGAGGACTGGGTGATGTAACAGGCGCTCTTCCCGGCGCATTGGCTCCTCAAGGAGTTCGTGTCAGAACAGTTTTGCCTGGGTATCCATCGGTCATGAGCGCACTGAAGTGGTCTCGTCGCGAAGGGGATTTGGTAGAAATAACAGAATTTGGGCACGCAGTTCGTATTCATCAGATCTCTATAGATCATAATTATTTCTTTATACTTGATTGCCCAGAACTTTATTTAAGATCTGGAAGCCCCTATACTGCGGGCAATGGAAAGTCTTGGGATGATAACGGCCTCAGGTTTGCTCTCCTCTCGCGCGTTGCGGCGCGTCTGGCGTGCGGACTACTGCCTGATTATCGACCCGATCTTGTCTTGGCGCATGATTGGCCCGCAGGATTAACGGCCGCGTATCTTCACTTTACGCCTGAAGCCACACCTCCCGTTGTGCAAACCATTCATAATATTGCGTTTCAAGGGCGTTTTAGTGCTGAGTATCTTTCCTCCTTCGAGCTTCCCATTGAAGGATTTTCACAAAATGGATTTGAATTTCATGGGGATATCGGATTTTTAAAGGCAGGTTTATATTATTCGCGATGGCTGATTGCCGTTTCCCCCAATTATGCAGAAGAAATACAGACCGCAGAATTTGGTATGGGCTTGCAAGGGTTATTGTATAGTCGGAGGGCCAGTTTAAGCGGCATTCTTAACGGAGTAGATACGGATGTCTGGAACCCGGAGACAGATCCAGATATCCATTTTCCGTACAAAGCGGGAAACGTATGGACCCGCAGATCAAACAAGGCCGCTTTTCAAGCTGAATTTGGCCTGACTCAAAATCCTGATGCTCTCCTTATCGGCGTTGTCAGCCGCCTGACAGATCAGAAAGGGATAGATCTACTGGCGGAAGCTATGCCAGTTCTCATGCGGCAAAATCATGCTCTGCAATGTGTAGTTGTGGGAGGAGGGGAACTCCACATTGAACGACAGCTTGGGCACCTTGCTCGTCGCTTTCCAGGACGTTTTGCCTGCACATTACGGTATAGTGAAAGCTTGGGCCACCGTGCTCAGGCTTCTGCTGATGTTATTTTTGTACCTTCCCGTTTTGAACCCTGTGGACTTACGCAACTTTATGCTCTGCGCTATGGCGCGGTGCCAGTTGTTTCAAGGGTAGGAGGGCTGGCAGACACTATTATTGACGCGAATGCCGCGGCTCTTTCCGCTGGTTGCGCCACGGGTTTTGTTTTTTCCCCCAACGATGCCACGGCGATCATTAACGTCATGCACCGTGTTTATAAAGTCTTCTGCGATAAACCGTTGTGGACGCACCTTCAAAGAAACGGCTCTCAGCAAGATGTGTCTTGGCAGAGACCTGCAGCCCAATATGGCGATTTATTCAGAAAGCTGGTTCCATCCCACCATAGCAATCAAGCCGATGTTCTGTCTTTCAGCGCTAAAACTGCGGCAGGCAAACGAAGCATTGCCAGGCGCCCTCCCATCGCCGGTTCAGAACGCTCGGTATCTTGACAATGACGCAACGTGAAACGGCAAAAGCGCTCCCAAGTGTAACACATGAGCAACTTTCTTCCCTACTACATGGTACCTGCGGTGATCCATTTTCTTTGTTGGGCAGACATAGATCCGGAAGATCTGACATTATCCGTGTGTTCATGCCGGATGCCCGCGAAGTGCGCCTGGTTCGCTGGACACGCACAGGCGTTCAGCGTGAACAGGCCATGAAATGTGTTGCGCAGGCCGGGTTTTATGAAGCACGCATTCCCACTGGTGCCCCTTATAAATTACGGATTGGATGGGCGGATGGGTGGGAAGAAGGGGCAGATCCTTACTCTTTTCCGCCTCTTCTGAGCGCACATGATCTGCATCTTTTTGCAGAAGGAAAACACCGCGAACTGGCCCAGATGATGGGTGCTCAATCCATGACCATTGAGGGGGTGGCGGGCGTACGGTTTGCTGTAT
Organism: Acetobacter tropicalis; assembly: GCF_030644465.1. Lineage (NCBI taxonomy): Bacteria > Pseudomonadati > Pseudomonadota > Alphaproteobacteria > Acetobacterales > Acetobacteraceae > Acetobacter > Acetobacter tropicalis. Next base: position 3,550,121 of record NZ_JAUYUW010000001.1, read on the forward strand.
GGGCTCCCAATGCGAGAAGCGTGTCCGTGGTCGGAGACTTCAATCTCTGGAACGCCCGGCGTCATCCCATGAGGCTCCGGCATGACGGCGGCATCTGGGAACTGTTCATTCCAAATGTAATGCCGGGGTCGCGTTACAAATATGATATGACAGGCCCTGATGGAGCGCGCCTGCCATTGCATGCTGACCCTTTTGCTCTGGCATCCGAAATTCCACCCGCTACAGCATCTGTTGTGACCTCCTCCACAGGGTTTGAATGGCATGATGACGCGTGGATGGACCGCCGCGCTACATTGCATAAGGAAAATGCTCCTCTCTCAATTTATGAATGCCATGTAGGATCATGGCGACGGCCCGATAAGGATGGCACACGGGTTCTGACGTGGGATGAACTCAGGGAAACCCTTATCCCTTATGTTGTTGATATGGGGTTTACTCATATTGAGCTTATGCCAATCATGGCCCATCCTTTTGATGGATCATGGGGATATCAGCCCCTCGGTTTGTTTGCTCCCGTACCCCGACAAGGGAGCCCGCAACAGCTCGCCGCTTTTATAGATGCCTGCCATCAGGCTGGTTTGGGTGTCATTCTCGATTGGGTGCCAGCTCACTTTCCAAATGATGTCCACGGGATAGCACTCTTTGACGGCACATGCCTCTTTGAGCATCAAGACCCTCGAGAAGGCCTGCACCCTGACTGGCATACCCTTATTTATAACGTAGGACGAAACGAGGTACGAGGGTTTCTGATTGCCAGCGCCTTGATGTGGCTCAACAAATATCACGTTGACGGGCTGCGCGTGGATGCCGTGGCCTCCATGTTATACCGTGATTACAGCCGCCCCCATAATGGTTGGGTTCCTAATTATTATGGAGGCCGGGAAAACCTTGAATCTGTTGAGTTCTTGCGGGAGCTAAACACCGCAGTAGCGCAGTACGCGCCTACAGCCTTGATGATTGCAGAAGAATCAACTGCATGGCCTGGCGTTACGCGAAGTGCAGATAGTGGCGGCCTCGGGTTTCACTACAAATGGAACATGGGGTGGATGCACGACACCCTGTCCTATATTGGCCGGGACCCACTCTGGCGCCGTTATCATCATGATAACATTCTGTTCGGTCTGCACTACGCTTTTTCTGAAAAATTCGTTCTTCCCCTTTCTCATGATGAAGTTGTGCACGGGAAAGGCTCCCTGCTTTCTCGCATGCCCGGAGAAGGGGGGACGCGTTATGCAGGGCTACGCGCCTACCTTGCTTTCATGTGGGGGCATCCCGGCAAAAAGCTTATTTTTATGGGCGCAGAACTGGCTCAGTGGGACGAATGGGACCCTTACGGTGAACTCGCATGGAACATGCTTGACACCCCTTGGGGACGAGGGATGCATGCCTTGATGCGCGATCTGAACCGTCTCTATCGGACAGAACCGGCTTTTCACCAACGCGACACCCATTCTGACGGATTTGCCTGGGTCATTGGTAATGACACAGAAAACAGTGTTTTTGCCTGGCTCCGTTACGGAGACGAAGGAAAACCCATTCTTGTTGTGTGCAACATGACACCAGTAGCACGGCTCGATTACCGCATAGGGGTTCCTTTGGCAGGATGGTGGGCAGAAAGACTAAACACAAATGCGGGTGAATATGGAGGAGAAGGGGCAGGCAATACGGGGGGGCGCAATACAGAGCAGGTTGGCTCTCATGGGTATGAACAATCCTGCATTTTGTATCTCCCGCCCTTGAGCGTTCTGTATCTACAACATGAAGGACACGCCCGATGACATCATGGAGTGATGCCCTGCTACCAGGACTGCCTTATCCTCTCGGAGCGACATGGGACGGAAATGGTGTCAATTTCGCTGTATTTTCTGGCCACGCCCAACGTATTGAACTCTGTCTATTTGATGCATCGTCACGCAAGGAATCCCAACGTTTTAAATTACCAGAATATACAGATGAAATCTGGCATGGTTACTTGCCAGGCGCGCGCCCCGGCACTCTGTATGGCTTTCGCGCTTTTGGTAACTATGAACCTATGCAGGGACACAGGTTCAACCCCCATAAGCTTCTCCTAGACCCATATGCACGCGGTATGGCTGGCCGCCTGACATGGACTGATGCTCTTTTCGGGTACCGCATTAACGCAGCGCGGGCGGATTTAACGCAGGATAAAAGAGACAGCGCTCCTTACATGCCCCGCAGCGTTGTCTGTCATAATGCTTTTGATTGGGGCGATGACAAACGCCCGCATGTGCCATGGGAAGACACGGTTATCATGGAAGCGCATCCACGCGGTCTATCCATGCTGCGTTCGGATATCCAGTTTTCCAAGCGTGGAACGTTTTCTGCCTTATGTGAAAACTGGTTTGTGGCCTACCTCAAAAACCTTGGGGTCACTACCTTGGAACTCATGCCCGTTCAGTCTTTTTTGACAGATCGCTATCTGCAGGACAAAGGACTGGTCAATTATTGGGGGTATAATACTCTTTCTTTCTTTGTGCCGCATGCAGGCTATATCGCCTCTGGTTCTTTAAATGACCTATGCATGCTCGTTCGTATTTTGCACGCATCGGGCATCGAAGTCATTCTGGATGTTGTCTATAATCATACGGCTGAAGGAAATGAACTTGGTCCAACGCTGTGTTATCGCGGCTTGGATAACGCAAGTTACTATCGCCTGGCACCAGACAATCTCCGCTGCTGCATCAACGATACGGGGTGCGGCAATACGTTGAACCTCTCGCATCCGCGGGTTTTGCAGATGGTCATAGACTCTCTGCGATACTGGGCGGAGACGTTTCATATTGACGGTTTTCGATTTGACTTGTGCACGACATTAGGCCGCGAAGATTACGGCTTTGATCAACGGAGCGGTTTTTTTGATATTTTAAGACAGGACCCTCTCCTGTCTCGCCTTAAACTGATTGCGGAGCCTTGGGATCCAGGTCCAGGAGGGTATCAGATTGGCAACCATCCACCCGGTTTTGCAGAATGGAACGATAGTTATAGAGACACAAGCCGACGGTTCTGGAGGGGGGATGAAGGGCAAAGAGGCCTGATTGCAGCCCGCCTTACCGGATCAGGCGATATTTTTGAACGTAAAGGCAGACGTCCCTGGAGTTCTGTCAATTTCCTGACTGCGCATGATGGCTTTACCCTCATGGATGTTGTGAGTTTTAATCAACGACACAACGAGGCCAATGAAGAAAACAACCAAGACGGCCATGGTGAAAATTATAGCACCAACTGGGGGGAGGAAGGACAAAGCGAAGATCCCGGCATCCTGCATGTACGCGATGCAGTTCGGCGCGCAATGTTTGCTACTCTCCTTTTGTCACAGGGCATACCGATGCTTTTGGCGGGAGACGAATTTGGGCAGACCCAGAATGGTAATAACAATGCCTATTGTCAGGATAGTGTCGTCAGTTGGCTGAACTGGTCACTTCTGGACACACCTCGAGAAATGGAAATGGCTGCATTTGTCAAACGGCTTCTCGCAGCGCGTCAAAATCATTTTTCCATAAATTCTGGACGATATCTACATGGTCATACTGAGATCAGCCCGGAGATAACTGACATTGGCTGGTTTTCAACCGATGGAAGCTCCATGAGCGTAGAAGAATGGGAGCGACCAGAAGGACGTACACTTGCCTTAAGACGCGCAGGCTCTCGTAAGGATGAAAAGGATATTACCCTTCTTTTACTAAATGCGAACGCCGACCCACAACTTTTTACTCTTCCTCAACCGAGCGGAGAGTGGCGGTTTATTCTGGAAAGCGCACGGCCCGACAAAGAAGAAAGTCTGGATTTTTCTCCTTTGACCGAAATTGAAGTAAGCGGACGAAGCGTCTTGCTGCTGGCGTATCGCCCAATCCCTGCCACTAAAGAAGCAGGAGCACCCTCATGAAGTCCTCAACCCGGTTCATGCCCCGTTGGGGGGCTTGGCACAAGGAAGACGGAACAACCCGTTTTCGGATATGGGCACCCCATTATAATAAGATTGCTGTTGCTTTAGAGGATAAACCCGCAATTGAGATGTCCCGGGATCAGGAAGGCTGGCACGAAGTTACTTTTCCATGTGCGGCAGGGACACTTTATAACTATCAACTCTCGTTCAGCACACTCATTCCTGACCCGGCATCTCAATGTCAACCAGAGGATGTGCATGGAAAAAGCTTGATTGTAGATCAGGGAGCCTATCAGTGGCGCACCCCACATTGGCGCGGCCGACCGTGGGAAGAAGCCGTTATTTATGAAGTTCATGTAGGGGCCGCAGGAGGATATGCCTCCATCATTAAGCAACTGGATGCACTTTCTGATCTTGGCATAACGGCTATTCAACTGATGCCGTTATCTGAATTCCCTGGCGGGAGAAACTGGGGATATGATGGTGTTTTTCCATATGCTCCAGAATCAAGCTATGGCACGCCGGATGATCTGAAAGCTCTTATCGACGCGGCTCACGAACGCAACATCATGGTTTTTCTGGATGTTGTCTATAATCATTTTGGGCCAGAAGGAAATATTCTCTCCCAATACGTTCCTACATTCTTTGACCCAGATCGACAGACAGCATGGGGACAAGCAATAAACTTCACACTTCCGGCCGTGCAGGATTTTTTTCTAGATAACGCACTCTATTGGCTCAATATTTACCACTTTGACGGATTACGACTGGATGCAGTGCATGCCATTGCCCCTCAATCCTGGCTTCGGGATCTTCTGCAAAACATACGGGCAGAATGTGATCTGGAAAGGCATATTCACCTTATTCTTGAAAATGAGAATAACGATGCCTCCCTGCTGCGTGCAGGCTACTCCGCCCAATGGAATGATGATGCCCACAATGCCCTACATGTTCTTTTAACAGAAGAAACAGAAGGATATTATGGGAACTTCGCTCACAACCCCACACAGGATCTTGTACAGGCCCTACAGGAAGGTTTTGTTTATCAAGGACAAATTTCGCCCGATACACAAAAACCGCGGGGACAACCCTCTGCAGATTTACCTCCCACCTCTTTTATTTTCTTTCTCCAAAATCACGATCAGATCGGCAACCGTGCTTTAGGAGACCGGCTATCCACACAAATAGACCCTGGCGTTTTAGGTGTGGCTCATGCTTTATTATTGCTATCCCCGCAAATTCCTATGCTTTTTATGGGAGAAGAATGGGGATCAAAAACACCATTTCTCTACTTTGTCAGCCACAGTGAAGGCTTGAATACACTTGTCCGCGAAGGACGGCAGAAAGAAATGGCTTCTTTTTCTACTTTCAGTAGTCAGGAGGCGGCAAATCTTATTCCTGACCCAGCATCCCCTGATACTTTCAAGCGTTCGTGTTTGCACTGGTCTGAACGCACTCAATCTGAACATGTACAAACCTACGAAACAGTAAAAAAACTTCTTTCTGTTCGACAGGAACATATTGTTCCTCGGCTACATAATGCACGATCTGCCTCAAGCCATATCTGGGCTCCGGGAGCCTTCGCTGTCAGTTGGTATATGGGGGACGAAAGAATACTCGAACTTTTTGTCAACTTCTCGGACACAGACATTACTCTGCTTACCGGCTATGCGGGAGTTGTTCTCTATCGTTCTGTGAATCAGGACTGTAAAATTAACCATACGTTAAAAGCTCATAGTTTCATAGCGACCTTACGAAAAGGTTCTGAACGATGACAAAACGTGATCTGCATCAGGCTGCTAAAAAAGCAGGGCTCGCCATTTCATGGCAGGATGCGTTCGGCAAGACCCATCGCACGGACCCTGATGTACTCAAGGCACTTCTTCAAACTTGTTCGTTCGGAGAGGAAAAAAAATATCCCACCTTGGTAAGCGTGAAAGTTGGGGAAAGCATATGTCTGCCTATTAATAACAAAGGATCAGAATCTTTTTTATTAAAACATGAAGATAATACGCAGACGGAAGGAAAAATTTCTCCCAATAAGGACGGGGTCTTTCAACTGCCGCCTTGTCACAAACCGGGCTACCATAAGGTGGAAATCGCTGGAACAGAGGTTACCCTTGCGGTTGCCCCCGAAACTTGCGCCGCGCTGAAATTCCGCGATGAAGGCTCTCGAGCATGGGGCCTTACTGTACAAATTCCCGCACTCAGGCAAAGCAATGATACCGGTATCGGACATTTAGGAAGTGTTGCAAAACTCGCCAAAATAGCCGGGCAGGAAGGAGCGGATGCTCTTATGATGAGTCCGCTCCATGCTCTCTGCCCTTTACGCCCGGAACGATGCAGTCCTTATTCCCCTTCCAGTAGACGATTTTTAAATCCGCTTCTTGCAGATTTGCGGACATGCTTTCCTAAACAACTTATTCACACTGTTTACCGTCAGCACCCAGAATGGGCGGCACAAATTACAGAAAGAACAGCAGAAAAGCTGATCAACTGGAAAGCCGCAGGCACATTGAGGTTTCAGGTGCTTCGGGTACTTTATGAAAAACATATTCGTCCATCCCCTCCCCAAGAGATGCTCTCTTTCATTCAACAGGGAGGAAACGCGTTAAAAAACCATGCGATCTTTGAGGCGCTGCAAGTTTCTCTAAAAACCCGAGGCCCCCGCGGAGACAACTGGAGGCTATGGGAAGCCCCCTTCAAAAAACCGACTACTCCTGAAATTGCCCGCTTTGCCCATCTGCATCAGGAAGAGGTTGGTTTTTGGCTATTTTTGCAATGGCTCGCTGCAAAAAGCCTGAAATACGCGGCCAGTACGGCTCATGATGCGGGAATGTCCATAGGATTAATTGCAGATATTGCCGTAGGCCTTGATCCGTCCGGAGCCGAGTGCTGGGCACAGCAGGACGGCTTTCTTATCGGTGCTTCCATCGGCGCGCCACCGGATCAACTCGCGCCCAAAGGCCAGAATTGGGGGTTAACCACGTTCTCTCCTCAAGCTCTCCAACAAACGGGTTATGAAGCTTTCATTGCCATGCTGCGTGCCGGTTTTGCTGCGGGCGGCGGGATCAGGTTTGATCATGTGATGGGACTTGAGCGGATATGGTTGATACCTGATGGTGGGAATTCAAACGAAGGCACGTATCTCACTATGCCCCAGAAAGACCTGAAAAATCTTCTAGCTCTTGAATCCGCAAGAGCCGGAGGCATCGTGATCGGGGAAGATTTGGGAACTGTTCCCAAAGGTTTCAGAAGCCGGATGGCGGAAAAGAAAATATGGGGAATGAATGTGATGTGGTTTACGAAAACCGCGTTAAACCAGTTCCTTCCCCCAGCAGCATGGCCCCCTACAGGTGTTGCCATGACAACCACACATGACCTCCCGACTGTTGCTGGATGGTGGCTGCAAATGGATAACCCTGCCCAGGAGAACAGCAGTGAAGAACATCAGGAAGAGAGCGACCGCCAAGGAGAAAGAAAAGCTTTATGGACAATGCTGAGAGATAATACCGCAGAAAATCAGGATCTCTCTTTGCCTCCTGTAAATGCAGATGGGGCTGCTACTGTTGTTGATGCAGCAATTCATGCGGTAGCGAGCACACCATGTCCTTTGATGCTTCTGCCGATGGAAGATCTTCTGGGATTAACAGATCAACCTAATGTGCCGGGAGATCAGAAACTGCATCCAAACTGGCGCAATCGATACCCAGTCACGGTAAAAAACCTCAGACAAAACCAAGATATCTCGCGCCGATTTTCCATTATGAACACAACAAGACATAAAAAATGACCACTCTAAGAGCAACCCTGCGACTTCAAATACATAAAGATTTCACCTTATATGATGCATGTGAGCATATCGATTACTATAAGGAACTTGGTATCAGCCATCTTTACCTCTCTCCTCTCTTTGAGGCGCGACCTGGTTCCAGTCATGGTTACGATACTATTGATTACAGTCGCATTAGTCAGGAGAGGGGAGGGGACGCTGGGCTTTTACAGCTCAGTAAGGCTGCCCATGCCCGCGGGATTGGTTTAATACTGGATATTGTGCCCAACCACATGGCGGTGGGGGCGGATAACAGATGGTGGCAGGACGTTCTGACATGGGGCCGTTCTTCCCGTTACGCTCCTTTTTTCGATATTGACTGGAGTGAAACACGCCATCGTCCTGGAAATACTATTCTTCTTCCTTTTCTCGATCGCCCCTATGGCGAAGCGTTAAAAGATGGTCTTCTGATTTTATATTATGATGCCGAAAAAGCCTCTTTTTCTATCAGGCATTATGAACATTCATTCCCCATCTGCCCGGAACATCTTTCTTTAGATACGAAAAACAACTGTGGGCCGGAGGAACTACATAATTCGACTCAGAATATTTTAGATTTTTATAATATCCCCTCGAAAGAGCAAAGAGAAAGATTACATACCCTTTTGGAAAAACAATGTTACAGGCTGGCTTGGTGGCGTGTAGCCGATGAGACAATAAACTGGCGCCGTTTTTTTAACATCACGGATTTGATCGCTCTCAATATTGATAAGGATTTCGTCTTTGACGCCGTTCACGCTTACGCTCTTACTCTGTACGAACACGGCGTTATTGACGGTTTTCGTGTGGACCATGTTGATGGGCTGGCATTGCCTGGGCATTACTGCCAGCATCTGAGGCAGGAAATGCAGCAACGGAATGCGTTCCGTCCTTCACTCTCACCGGAAGAACCTATCCTCTTTATAGAAAAAATTCTGGCTGATGGAGAAAAACTCCCCTCAGCATGGCAGGTCACCGGCACGACAGGCTATGATTTTCTGGAAGAGGTTAGCCTTTTACTGCATGATGATTCTGGAGAAGACTGCCTTACTGCCTTATGGGCAGAGACAGCACCCGACTGGTCCGGTTATGGAGCAGAGAGCCAAAGTGCCCGTATTGAAGTGGCAGAAACATTGCTCTCTGGAGCAACTGATAATTTTATTGCTACTCTTTATTGTCTCACAAGGCAGGATATTACTCTTCGTGATTTTACGGAGCGAGACGTCCGCCTTCTTATCACAACGCTTCTCTCACTTCTGCACATATATCGAACATATAGCGCAGACAATCTTAACCAAACTGGTTATTTATCACCCATATCAGGTAACCAGACTATATTTCTTGAACACGCATATGAACAACTTACAAAAAAAATGCCCATTAGATTATCGCCTTTATTAAACTGGATAAGGGAAAAACTGGCAGGGAAATATAATGATCATGAAATAGTAAGATCTTTTGAGCATTTAAGCGCTCCCCTTGCGGCCAAAGCTATAGAAGACACAGTTTTTTATCGCTATGGACGTTTACTCTCCCGGAATGATGTCGGGACAGATCCTGCACATTTTTCTATGTCAAGTGCCCAATTTCATCAGGCAATGCGAGCACGAAGAAAACACTACCCGGATAGTATGCTCGCAACTGCCACGCATGACCACAAGCGGGGAGAAGACGCCAGAGCCCGGCTCGCTGTGCTTTCGTCGTGTTCCTCAGAATGGAGTGAGGTAGTCGCAACATGGTCCACAATAAACGCCCCTCTGAAGGGACAATATGGGCCAGATAAAATAGATGAATTGATTTTGTATCAAACTCTTATTGGAGCATGGCCATTAGAACAGATTAGTCCTAGCGTCTCATTTAAGGAGCGTGTTAGCGCCTGGCAAATAAAGGCAATACGTGAAGCCAAACGGCATGGAAGCTGGGCCGACCCGGATGAAAATTACGAAACCGATTGCCTGAAATTCATTGAGAAAGTTTTTCAGCATGAGCCTTTTCTGATAGAATTTAATCTCTTCTTCCAAAAGATAGCACCAGCAGGTGCGCTAAACGGCCTCACACAAACTCTTCTCCGTTTTACGGTCCCCGGTGTGCCAGATACGTATCAAGGTACGGAATGGTGGGATTTTAGCTTGGTTGATCCAGACAACCGAAAAGCTGTTGACTATAAAGCGAGATCAAAGGCTCTCCTTGGCAAGAAACCATTCTGGCAAGCTGCCAAACACTGGGAAAACGGACATATCAAGCAAATTTTGATTCAAAAAATACTTGAGATACGCGGTCTATGGCCAAGCCTTTTTGCAGAAGGAGATTACAGTTCGATTACAGTAGAGGCCAATTTTGCAAAATCTCTTGTTAGTTTTGTTCGCCATACTACTACAGAAAAAATTCTAATTTTAGCCCCGAAGCATGGTTTTTTGTTAAACCCTGATTCCATTGACTTGAATACATTAGATTTTTTACAGAGTGGCCGAAAAATTATAGAAAAAACGGAATACACATGGAAATCCATACTCTGGGAGAATGTATGTATACGAAGAAGTGGTGAGGTTACCATTCCCCCGTCCTGCCGTTATTTTCCTGTAGATATTTTGGTTCCTGATTTTGACGAAACTTAAAGCGCATTTCTCAAGACCGTGCTCATCACTGCCCCTCCCATTCGCTAAAATTTCTTTTTCTCATCGGGAAGGAAGGCGTAATCACACATGATTATTCTCGGCTACAGTGCCTTAAAATTTCTTAATGATTGAGAGTGGAAAATATACGCCTGAAAAGGAAAACTTATCGACCTCGAACGTTGAAACGATGAAGCCCGGCAACTCTTACAAAGCACAGGAATGAAATTTCCTGCCTACACTCATTCGGGCTCCATCAAACATCAGCAACATGAGGTGCTGTCATGGTCGATAAAAAGAACAAGAATGGCAAGAAACAGGCTCAGGATGAAAAGCTGGATGAATCCTTGGATGATAGTTTTCCGGCGAGTGATCCACCGTCTCACAGTGGCGTAACGGGAGATCGAGATCCCCCTGCAAAACCATCCAAACCGCAGAAAAAAGAAGGGGCGTAAAACCCTTTTTTTCACCTGAGTAGTGCTCTTTAGGTGCTCTACCCCAAAGAGCACTATTTTTGCGGAAAAACAATAAGCGCGAGACGACGTGTATCGGTGGGACCATATTCCAGAAAATCATGATGAAAGAGCATTTTCATCCCTTGCGTTTATAGCTGCAACGGCATATGAGGAAGCGCCAATGGTCAGGTGACCTGAGGCAATGTCTTGCTATCGGGTGACCCAGTCGCACTCTACTGAAGGGCCCCGTTGTATGACTTCTTCCCCTTACAGCCGTGTTAGCGAAGCCTTGGCGTTCGACGACGTTTTGGTTGTTCCCGCTGCATCCGAGGTCGTTCCGAGCCAGACCTCTGTTCGTACTCGTCTGACACGTTCCATTGAACTCAATATTCCGCTTGTTTCTGCCGCTATGGATACCGTGACGGAAGAGCAGATGGCGATTGCCATGGCACAGCAGGGCGGTTTGGGGGTCATTCATAAAAACCTGTCCCCAGAAGAGCAGGCGGAGCATGTGCGCCGCGTAAAGCGCTTTGAATCCGGCATGGTTGTAAATCCTGTTACGGTAGGGCCGAATCAGACCCTCGCGGAAGTGCGCGAAATCATGCAGCGGAACGGCATCAGCGGTCTTCCCGTGGTTGAGCCGGGCACCCAGAAATTGGTCGGAATTCTGACAAACCGTGATGTGCGCTTTGCCATAGACCCCAATCAGCGTGTGTCTGAACTTATGACACATGAGGGCCTGGTAACCGTTCGGGATGGTGCCGATGCGGATACAGCCCGCCAGCTTCTACATAAACACCGCATTGAAAAACTTCTTGTTGTAGATGATGCCGAACGGTGTGTTGGCATTATTACTGTCAAGGATATGGACAAAGCCGTAGCCTATCCGCTTGCAATCAAGGATAGCATGGGACGCCTGCGTTGCGCGGCTGCAACCGGAGTAGGGGAAGACGGCTTCAGCCGTGCTAAACTTCTGGTTGAAGCGGGCGTGGATGTTCTGGTTGTTGACACCGCACACGGTCATTCTTCCGGGGTGCTCCGCGCAGTCGAGCGCCTTAAAGCATTAGATAACCAGATTCAGATTGTCGCTGGTAACGTCGCCACTCCAGAGGCGGCTGAAGCCTTGATTGACTCTGGGGCTGATTGCATAAAAATCGGCATCGGGCCCGGGTCAATCTGCACAACACGTATTGTCGCTGGTGTGGGTGTTCCTCAGTTCTCTGCGGTTCTGGAAACAGCACAGGCGTGTCATGCCAAGAATACGCCAGCTATTGCTGACGGAGGCGTTCGTACATCCGGAGACATCGTCAAGGCCATTGGGGCCGGGGCCGATGTTGTCATGGTCGGGTCTCTGCTAGCCGGCACGGAAGAAGCTCCAGGCGAAGTCTTCCTGTATCAAGGGCGTTCCTACAAATCCTATCGAGGCATGGGGAGCCTAGGCGCCATGGCGCGGGGCTCCGCTGACCGCTATTTCCAGCAGGAAGTCAAAGATTCGCTCAAACTGGTTCCTGAAGGAATTGAAGGCCGGGTTCCTTATAAAGGTACCATGTCGGCTGTTATTCATCAACTGGTTGGTGGCCTGAAAGCCGGTATGGGTTATACGGGCTCCCGCGAAATCAAGGAACTTCAAGAGCGTGCCCGCTTCCGTCGGATTACGGGGGCAGGACTGCGTGAAAGCCACGTGCATGATGTATCCATCACACGTGAAGCACCGAATTATCGCCGGGATTAAGACACTCTATGACTCCTTCTGCCCGACTTGCAGCCTCCATTGATCTTCTTACCGCTATGGAAGCAGCCCCCCGCAAACCGGCAGATGCCGTTGCCAACAGTTTTTTCCGGGAACGACGCTATATTGGCGGCGGGGATCGTCGGGCTATTTCGAGCCTTGTTTGGGATGTCATGCGGGCTTGGCGCAGGCTTGGCTGGCACCTTGAGCAAGCGGGAGCAGTCCCCGCAGCCCCCAGACTATTGGTTGCTGCCTGTCTGATTTTCAAAGGAACGCCACTTAAAGAGGTGGCCAGTTCTTTTTCTGATGGACGCTTCGCGGCTGGAGCATTGACCTTCAAGGAACAGGACGCTCTTTCAGCATTAGCAGGGAAATCCTTGGATAACCTTGGTATGCCGCGCGCCATCAAACAGGAGGTTCCTGACTGGCTTCTTCCCAAACTGGAGGAGACTTTTGGAGAGTTTCTGGAAGAAGAGTTGGCCGCTCTTTCCGAGCCAGCCACCCTTGATCTGAGAGTCAACATCCTACTCAATTCCCGACAGGAAGCACAAAAAGCGTTAGCGCGAGAAGGGTTACATGCAACTCTGACACCGCTTTCTCCATGGGGACTGCGGCTTAATGGACGCCAGCCTGTTACCTCCACAACGCCTTTTAAAGATGGCCGCGTAGAGATTCAGGATGAAGGTAGCCAACTTGTGGCTGCAATACTGGGAGCAGCTCCGCAGATGCGGGTTCTGGATTATTGTGCCGGGGCAGGGGGTAAAACTCTCGCTCTTGCCATGATGATGGAAAACAAGGGGCATATTGCTGCCTGTGATGTGGCTGAAAAACGCCTTGCTGGAGCAGTGCGTCGCCTCCGTCGCGCCGGTGTCCATAATGTTGAACAGCACCTTCTTCAGGCGGGTGACAAATGGGCAAAGCGCCGGTCCGGTTCTTTTGACAGGGTGCTGGTAGACGCACCTTGCAGCGGGACCGGCACATGGCGCCGCAATCCTGATGCCCGCCTACGCATGACCGAGCAGGATCTGGCAGAACTTCTGGTTAAACAGGCCGAAATTCTGGACAAAGCCGCTGCTCTTGTAAAACCGGGCGGGAGATTAGTGTACGCCACGTGCTCTGTTCTGCATGCTGAAAACGCAGCGCAGATTGACGCCTTCCTGCATCGTAAACCTGAGTTCACACTTGTTTCATCGGACAGTACAGCGCTGCCAGACACGCTAAAAGAAACAAATATGTTTTCCCTTTCCCCTCGACAAAATGGGACAGATGGCTTTTTTGCTGCGGTTCTGACACGCGCCGCGCCAGAAGAACTCTCTTCACAGGACGGCGCGACAACAGTAGCTGCATCGTAAGACCACTCTATTTCCCTTTCATACCAACCCCTCCAGAAGCGAGTTCCATCTTCGTTGCTCATGCAGGTAATCGGCTTCTGATGAGGGTAAGAAAAATTCCATTAAAGGAAAGTTGGCCCCCTCAACCTTTAAGCGCATGAATATGGATAGCTGTTGCCCCATCAGCTAACACTTGGCGTAAATCCTCTTCTGTCAGTGCAACACATCCTTCAGTCGGAGCCTTATCCTCCCGTTGAAGGTGCATAAAAATGGCCGATCCTCGGCCTGCCTGAATTTTCTCATCATTATATCCTATAATAACAATCAGATCGTAAACATGATCCTCTCGCCAAAGCCGCTCATGCCGTGCAGCATGAGGGAGTAATATTTTCTGGTTATATGCAGGATGAGCAGGATCATCACACCAGCCGTCCTGAGAGGTAAGAGCCACTACAGGTAGAATCGTATCCGGTTTTTTAACACGGTCCGCTCGATAAAACACGTTCCGTAGTGGAAAGCGTCCTGCAGGCGTTGCGTGATCTCCTTCCTGCTTATCTTGTGTAACACCATTTTTGCCGATCACCGCACTCATGATTTTGTGTTCGCAATGCAGTTGTGCATCGCTACGGCTGCATGAGCTGGGTTTAACGTGTATCATCATTGCAACAAGAGTCCTGGCCGTAGATTTTTCTATGATGTCAGGAAGATCATACTTATGGCTATTGGTTTGAGCCCAAAATCGTGACAAACTTGTTAGAGTGGATGGTTTAGGCAGCCATCGGTTACAGGCTGACACAAGGAGATGAAAACCCCATGACGGGTGCACGTCCAATATTGGTTGTTGATGATGACCGGATACTGCGTCAGACGCTGGTTGAGCAACTGCAACTTGAAGGTGAATTCACTGTACAAGAAGCCGCTTCGCTAGCTGAGGCGCGCGAGAAGCTCAAGGCTCCCGATGCGAGATGCGATGCCATTCTACTGGACGTCACGCTGCCTGACGGTGATGGGCGTGACTTTTGTGCCGAGCTACGAAAAGATGGGCTGCGTATGCCCATTATCATGCTGACCGGCTCCGACGACGAAGCAGATATTGTTCGCGGGCTGGATGCCGGAGCAAATGATTATGTTGCCAAGCCATTCAGAATTGCAGAACTGCTTGCGCGCTTGCGTGCGCAGCTAAGACTTTTTGAAAACAGTGAAGACGCTGTTTTTACAATTGGGCCCTATACGTTCCGTCCATCTGCAAAACTATTGCAGGATCCTCAAAAAAATCGCCGTATCCGCCTGACAGAAAAAGAAACGGCCATTCTTAAGTTCTTGTATCGGGCGGGAACACGCCCCGTTCCTCGGCAAGTTCTTCTGAACGAAGTCTGGGGCTATAATGCCGCAGTTACGACTCATACTCTTGAAACTCATATCTATCGGCTACGGCAGAAAATCGAGCCCGATCCAGCAAATGCCTCTCTTCTCATTACAGAAGGGGGCGGATACCGCTTGAATCCAGAAACAGTTGCGGTTGTTTCAGAATAATTTTCTAATTATTCAAATTGAATAAAGGAAATGTTGTACTATTATACAATTTCCTTTATTCAATTCATTGGTGAATAAAAAATTTTTCTTTTATTTTAAAAATAAATAATTTTATATTTTTTAACAAAAATTATACAGAAAAAATATATTATTTTATTTCATCAAGAACGATTTTAGAAATATCGATAACCTAAATGGAGGGTTCTAAAAACCCCCTGGTTTTGAAACCAGCTCTGTGATTCCATTCGTCCGGCTCTGGCTGAGGGAATGGCGCTATGAACCAGGCTGGTTTCTTTGATGTTGAAGAGCGGCTTGCCCGGTTGAGCGGGGTTGGCGATCAGCTCGAAGCGTTTTCCCGGACAGTGGGTTTTGAAGTGTTCCGCCCTGATTTGGAGCAGGCTTTGGCCTATTCAGATGGAAGTAAAGGCGGACGACCGCCATTTGATCCGGTGTTGATGTTCAAGATCCTGGTGATCCAGACGCTGAACAATTTGTCTGATGAACGGACGGAATATCTGATCAACGACCGCCTGTCGTTCATGCGTTTCCTTGGCCTGGGGCTGTCGGACCGTGTGCCTGATGCCAAAACGGTCTGGCCATTCCGTTCTTTGGCTACAAGTCCCATGTTTCCATCGACCGGAAGTTCCGGTTCATCCAGAAATGGAAGACGACAGATGCCGCCGCCAGTGATGGCGCGCGATTGCGAGAAGGGCTGCTGGATAAAACCAATACGGCCTCAAGCGTCTGGGCAGACACGGCGTATCGCTCCAAAGCCAACGAAGACTTCATGGAAAAGCAGGGCTTTGTCTCAAAGGTTCACAGGAAAAAGCCGCATCTCAAACCTATGCCCCGGCATATCCAGAAATCGAATGCTGGAAAGTCAGTGGTCCGATCTCGTGTCGAGCATGTCTTTGCCGATCAGAAATCGCAGACGGGACTGTTCATCCGAACCATCGGTATCACCCGGGCCACCATGAGGATCGGACTGGCCAATATTGTCTACAACATGCGCCGCTTTCTCTTCCTCGAAAGATTGAGCGCGAGCGCGTAGTCATCCAGAGGGGGCAGTCCCCGGTATGCTCAAATCGCAGAACGAAAATCAGGCTAAGGAACCAGAAATCAACACGTCAAAAACAGGAAATCAGGCACAAAAGCAGTCAGTCAAAGGTTTTTCGAACCCTCCAGGTAACCTTGAATATGCCCGGCATTCCTCTTTCATCAGAACGCTCCACAAGCACTGATAGAACAGTTGCCAGCCGCCACAATGGCGCATTGGGTGGTAGGCCGCGCAAAGGAGAAACCTCCGAAGAAGCCCGCCTGCGTAGATTTCACATGGTGGAGAAAGAGGTAATTCCGTCTGAGAACGGGCAAAGTGCCACGGTGATCACGTATGCCACCCACCCAGAGCAGCAGGAAAGACTTTCTGGGCTGTAAAGCAGGAGAGGGTAGCCGTGTCGGCTACCGCCTCCTTGCGGTCGTTCACAAAGTGACCGTCTCAGCTTTGAAGCGGACGCTCGCTCCGTGTAAAAGCGCTGGAGATTCGACACAGCACCGCGATGTTGTGTGTTTCGGACAAGCCCATGATTTAAAGGAGGATAGTTTGGGTAACCGTCTTTTCGTTGGAGTTCTCGGCAATCGAAACTCGGGCAAATCGACTACGTGGAACACCTTGTTCGGTGCGACGGTACGAACAGGTCAAAATACTCGAACTCTGACTCTTTATGGAGGCGAATGCGTTGAGGTGTTTTTAATTAGCGGATCGCCCGAAGAGCGCCAACTTTATGCAGGGGATATTCTCGAGAACCAAAAGTGCCGCATCATACTGTGCTCGATCCAATACACAGAGACATTGCGTCAAACGCTCAACTATGTAGTCGAGAATCAATTCGACATTTTTGTGCAATGGTTGAATCCAGGTCGCTCCGATGCGGGCGAGAGTTACGACCGTCTAGGTCTGCTCCCGTGGCTCATCGGGCATGAAGCATCCTTCTCCATGCGTGACGGCAAAGGAGCGCCGCAGAACCGGACCGAGGAGCTTCGTCAATTCATCCACAGTTGGGCGAAGGCGCGCATAAGCCTCAAAACAAAAGTCTATCGTCTGCTTGCCAGTCATCAGCGCGGCTCTCTCCATGGTGGGTTATCCATGTCGTCAACTCTAATCGGTTCAGCGCTGCGCCTCTCCACCCGTCGAAGCATTTTTATGTTGTATCAAACACCGACATCACCGATCTTGTGAGGAGAGGCTTCTGTGTCCAAGCGGTAGGCACCTGTAAAAATGAAAAATTGGACGATTCACTGGTTAGATGCGTCGGGGAATTTTTATGACCATCGTTCACCTATTATTGAGGCCCTTCAATCAGCCTATGCTGTATTGGCTCGGTATGTTCAGATACCCAAAATGGATGTCCTTATTCAGCGCGCGGATGGCCACACTATCCCTGAGCTCGGCATTTCAGGTCGAGCCTATCGAGCAAGTCTATTCGCTCTGAGCTTTGATCCTGATAATCCGAATTTTGCGAACAGCCTTTTTGGGGGAGCTCTGGTACGCCAAATCGTACATGAGGTTCACCACTGCCTCAGAATGGCAGGACAAGGATATGGTAAGACATTTGGCGAAGCCCTAGTCAGTGAAGGGTTGGCCGGTCGTTTCGTCCAGCATGTAATGCAGTCACAGCCTGAGCTATGGGAAGCCGCAATTCCTATCTCGGAACTGAAAGCTTTTATGGTGAAGAAAAGCATGCTTTCGGAAGTCAGATATGACCACTCACGCTGGTTTTTTGGACGTGGGTCGATTCCACGATGGTTTGGCTACACACTTGGTTATGAGATCGTCGGTAATTGGCTGATCACCGTTCGCGCCGATACTGTCGATTGGATCAACGTACCTGCCGGTGTTCCCATCACCGCTGCCATCAAAAGCGGATTAATTGCGAAAGATTAAATGTTACGGACATAGCGTGAACGCCTACCGCTAGAGTCAGGACGTTACCCAATGTCTGCTTATTGATAGCAGGTGACAAAAAGCAGACCGTCGTAATCCCCCCCCCTAAACAACCTGTCTGCTCTACGAGCGATAACAGATAGGCGGTGCCGCCTTAAATCGGTCATTAGAATTGTCGCAAGAACGTATGAAAAGCGCGCGTAAACCTTATAATTGCTACCTATCCAAAGCACCGCTATGCAAGAACCATGAATTCGACAGACCAACTTCCGCGCGTTTTTCAGGCGAACGCTCATCGCTTCTATCAGCGTGTGATCGTAGCAACACTTGATCAACTCCCTATGCATGGCGCCCTCATCACAGGGGAGATGAAAACTTTTGAGAAGTTTGCAGGCAACTGCGCTGCTCAAGTTGATAACTATATAGCTAACGAAGCCATAAAAGCATTCTCCCTCACATTTGACGGCATGTTTGAGCGGCAACTTAGACGGTGGGTGGCCGGGCATGATGTGAAAGTAGGAAATAATTGGGGCAAATTGCTTAAAGAGTGCGCGAAAATTGGATCGCTCGATCTTACGGTGAATGAAATGGCCGATGATCTCGAGGAAATGCATCTGGTGGCGAATGTGGTCCGCCACGGAGATGGCCGGTCGTGTCAAGAGCTAAAAGCTCAAGCACCAAGCCTTTGGGATAGTCCGTCTCTCGACTATTCTGATGTAGTACCCGGCCCTACGCCAGTAAGCGATAATCTTCGGGTGCGGCCGAATGATTTACTGCGTTATGCACGTGCCGTCTTTCGATTTTGGGGTAACGTGGACCGGCTGCCCCACGCTGCACTAAATCCACCCTATTAACCATTAACTTGGATCATCGCATACTAACATTCAGCTCGATCTCCCAGCAGATAACCTTACCAGGAAAGTCACTAGAGTTTTTTTAAACCCTCTAGGTATTTGGACCAAAGTGGAGACACGGGTGAGAAAGCGGCAAAAGCAAAAACGAATCAGAAAAAGCGGCACGGATTTGGCACGGATTTATGCGTGCCAAAGTGCTTTAGTTGATACTAAAGTGGATTAACACGATCTTTGGGAAACAACCGGAAACCACATAAGACCCGCAGAAAACTGGGGGAAATCGTGGTGGGTGCGACAGGGATTGAACCTGTGACCCCCGCCGTGTGAAGGCGATTAGCCTTTTTTATAACCATTTGTTCTAATTGAATTAATTTTCAACATGGACTGGCTGGCCCGTATATGGCACGCATTTCTGAATTTCGGACCAGTCATCATATGCCCACCATTTCCTGATCTGGTCGCAATAGTGGTCCGGCATTTTTTTGGCATACCGCGTCACCATGGTGATGGTCTGCCAGCCTCCATCCTCCTTCAGTTTCAATAAGTCCCGATGGACGCAATAGTGCCACGTGGCAAATGTATGCCGAAGACAGTGGGGTGACATATCCGGCACAAATACCTTCTTAGGCCACCGTTCTCCCTTTGGGGTCCACACGCGCTCGTGACCAGGCAGTCCGGCCCGGCGACAAGCTGCGGCCCATGCGCTCTTGATCTGGCCTCCACCGGTCCGGTTGGTATCGAGGTATGCATCTCCGACTACCCAGCGCAACACGCCATGCGAATCGCGCCGCTTGAAAACGGGCCGGAACACGCGCCCATCTCGCCACGGGATCCCGCGCAGGGCAATGACGGCTACCGGCGGCAGATCTATGTGGCGCTCATTCCCCTGTTTCTGCCAGACCACCGCCCGTGCCCCATCGAGATCGACATCTTGCCACTCTAACTCCAACGCCTCAGACATCCGGGCACCGGTGGTAATCAAAAAGACGAGTAGAGGGCGAATATGCGGGGCGGCCTCGTTTACGAGCGCCGCGGCTTCTTCTGGCCGCAGAAACTGCATGCGAACAAGCTCAACCTTGGGCCGCTCAAAGGCAGGCTTGTCGCACCAGCCACGAATCGCGGCCCACTCCAAAACAGCGCGAAGCGGAGTAAGGACGGCCCGTATTTTTGTTGCGCCCTTAGATTCTCCACCCTGCGTAAGTATGGCAGCATACGCGCGATCTAGTTCATGCTGACCAATGGCAGACAACTTTATCTTACCGAAATAGTTCACCAGCCGCAGTAGATGCCTTTGCGTTGTTTTGCTGCGTGGTTCTGCATTAACATACCCCGTCACGGCATCGGCAAACGTGACTACTGCCCGCTTGCCATAGACACTCGCCTGCCAGAGTTCCGCTTCTCTTTTGGCGCGGAAAGCTTCTGCAAGTTTCGGGTCAGAAGTGTTTGTGCATTCATAAACGCTTTCTCCGCCGACGGTACCACGGACGTATAGCGTTTGCCTTCCTTTGCGTTTGACGACTTTGAGCGGCATTCCAGGCTTTCGAGTAGGCGAGGGTAATCTTCGGCACGGACCACAACTTTGCCACCTATTTTTCGGTGCGTCGGCCGGCCATTGAACTCAGGATATTCACGCAGGTGTTTGAGCAGATAAGTGCGGCCCACGATGCCACGCAATCGTTCCAGAACATCCGGCAGCGTCATCAGCTCAGGTAGCTTCTCACCCATCTACCCCTCCCAGTTCAGCACTATCTTTCAGTTTTGCTAAAACGAGAGTCATGTTTTGCGGCGCAGGAGCGCCAAGGCGCAGAGCCTGAGCAGACATAAAGCCCAGGCGCGGGCGAGCACGGTTAAGGGCAGGTGCATGGTGCGGTACCATCAGGACACGCCCTCCAGATAGAGGACGATTTTGGTTACGCCATCTGCCCATTGGCCAAGCAGCCACCAGCCTACGTCTGTGCAGCACATCAGCACGATAGCAAGAGTGATAAAGGCCAGTGCGTTGACGATCTCACCCACTGTTGTGCGAGAGAGCCCGCGGCAGGTAGCGACTACCTTTCCGGCCAGTGTGGCGGCATGAATGAGGGCCTGTTCTGGCCAGTCTGCGCGCTTTTGCAGGGTGTCTATCTGCTGCACTGTGTTCATGGCCGGGCTCCTGTGAGCTTGTCGGCTCTACGAACACGGGCTTCCGCAGATACGCGGCAGGCCGCAGCCAGATGTTTCCATTCCGCAGCATCTTCCAGTTTATCGCTGGCAAGCGATGCGCGACGGAAACGCTCAAAACGATCTGCTTCCAAAAAGAGGATATCAGCTAACCGCATATGATCCTGCGCACGGCTGATATGGTCCTGCGCTTTGGGCTGTTGGGAGATAGCATTCATGATTTTTCCTGCCAGAATCTGGCTTCAAAGCGCAGGTTGACGGTGTGGGGCAGGGTGCAACTGCCAACGTCAAAGTGCTGGCGCAGCGTGCTCAGATCGCCACGGATCTGATCAGCATCCGCAGCGGCCATTCTTGCCAGAGCAAGAGGGCGGCACAGGCGGTGACATTCCGTGAGCATGGTGCAGGCCAGATCAAACGCGCGTTTGTGGCTATTGCGAGGCGCTACACGCGCGGCGATCTTCTCAATGAGCGCGTTATCCTCGGCGCTGATAACGAGGTTACGCTTTACTGGGACGGAAGGTTGAGCGAAAAAGCCGCCTCTTCCATGTGCTACCGGGGCCTGCGCTGGGCGGCTCTCTCGTGCAGCGTTGAACATGATGTTTCTCCATCACGGGTTGTGATGAAGGCAATGTGCATATCAAGCACATTTTCTGTCAATGAAAATGTGAACCACAAGCACAAAAAGAATAAAAAAGGCTTTATTTCTAGCCGTTTACGCTTCGCATAGGTGCCCCCAGTGAACATCTGGGTTGAATGTTCACTTAATGTTCTTCAGTATTAGCAAATGAATATGTTGAGAACAAACGAGTCTGGTTTGCTTTTAGATGGCGGTGGGTTTGATACGATTACCCACCAACGCGATCAGGCCTGCACGTTCGCTCTCGTTCATAGCACGCCATATCTTGAGGAGAAGCCTCTCATCCTCGCTATGCGCGATATTCTCCGGAGACTGGATCGTCGGAACAGAGCTCTTACCTCTAAGGTAATCAACGGAAACGTCATAGAAATCAGCTAAAGCTGCGAGACTTTCCCAGCTTACTCCAGCCTTATCATTTTCTAGTTTGGACAAGTGGGAACGATCTACGTTTGTCTCAGCGTAGACTTCGGTTTGATTTAAATTGCGCTCATTACGCAATTTCCTCAGGCGTTCACCCATTGTCTCAGTCATGTGAATCAGAATGACAGCAACCGGCAGAGCGTGTGTGGCTGTCATGCACATTTTGTGTTGACCAGATATGTGAATGAGATGCACATTAGCGCGATGGATGCCAAGGAACTCATCAAAGCTGCTGGTGGCTGTGTGCGGCTGGCCGAAATATGCGGCTTAAAGTCACACACCACCCCCTTACGATGGAAAACTGTTCCTGTAGCCCATCTCAGGGCAATCGAAGCGGCGCTAGGAATCCCTCGGCACGTCATGCGGCCGGATATTTTTGATGTGCCTTCAGGTGCAGGAGTTGCGACATGACGTGTCATGAGAAGAACCATGCCGCAGGGCCTGAAGCCTGTCAGCCGAATAGTGTTCGGGCCGAGATGCACGCGGCTTTGCAAGAGGTCCTTGCCCAAGAGCGGAAGCTTGCGGCTAAACGCGCCATGGATTTCTGGAGACAGAAATTCTCCGGTGAAGAGTGGCTTGAATTCCAGAACCTGACTTCAGATGAAGCTGACGCTGTTATTCAGGCTGTGGTTGAGCGATTGAACGGTATGATCCGCTCTTCCCGCGTTTCAGGTGTTATTCTTATGCAGGAAGGCGGATACTCCAAGATAGAAATACTGTTTCGGGACTATAAAACGCCGTCAGTTTCAGGTGTTTCGGAATGAGCAGTCGCAACAAAACCAGTCATGCCGCAGGGCCTGAAGCCTGTCAGGTGAATGGTGTTCAGGCCGATATCGAGCTTCGGAAATGGGCCATTCAGACAATTCTGCTTAGCCCGCATCCTTTGCCGTCATCTCTAGAAAGGCTGGAAACTTCCTCGCTCAGGCTTGCAAGCTTTGCAAAGCATGGGACTCTATTTCCAGAGATCCGGGCGGTCGTAGACACTTCCCTCTTCGGACGGAGAATTAAGACCGGGAATAAGAATGTCAGCGGCTTTCAGCGCATCAAGAATTTTGCGCTGATTGCTCGCAAGTTCATCTATTTTCCGTTCAAGTTCTTCTACGGTTGGTTTCATAAAGAATCATCCTTTGTTGGTTTTGTCGAAGATTCCACAATGGACGATGGCGGGCGGTGCGGCAACGTACCGCCCAATGCCGCTGCCAGCAAAGGAACTGCCCCAAACAGACCAAGGTGTTTTCAAAAATGAAAACACTTAGAAGCATTTTTCCTTCTGGCATTCTTTCCGAGGATACATGATGGCTCCGTTTTCCGCCCGTTTCCTCGCAGCTATCAAGACGGCAACCAAAACGGCCGTTCAGGCTGTAGGGGATTTCCGCTCTGCCGCAGGGTTCACCCGCGTGCAGGAAACACAGCTGCACGCTTACACCAGCCGCAACCAGCCAAGCGTGGTGCCGCTGGATGTGGCGATAGATCTTGATCATTGCGCAGAAAAGCCCATCCATCTGATGGAAATGGCGCATGCACTGGGCTTTGTGGTGCTTCCGCTGCATGTGGGTGCCGGTGATTTTGGGCAGGATATGAGCGAATTTGCCCGCACATCTGGAGATGTGCTTGGCACGGCCGTGCGTATTCTTGAGGATGGCCGCATAGATCCGCATGAGGCGCGTGAGATCGGGCCCAAACTTATGCAGGGCAAGCACATTCTTGAACGCGCCCTGGCACGCGTGCATCAGGTGCAGAAAGACAACCAGCCTTACATAGTCTCTGATAGAGAGGCCGCTCATGGCTGAGGAATTGCTGACGCTGCAACAGGTGTTTTCAGAACTGAATACACAGGTGGCGCGCGCTGGCGGAAACAACGCCTTCGCCCGCCTGCATGGCCGGAACAAGGGCACCGTTTCCAACTGGAGCAACTGCAACCGAGAGGTAAGTGACGCTTGCTTGGAAGCATTGGGCCTGGAACGTGTGGAGATGTTCCGCCGCAAGAAACCCATTACGCCTGGGAGGGTAAAGAATGGCTAGTGCCATGATACGCCCAGATGTGGCTGAATTTGACCGTAAGGAAATACCGTCACTCAAATTGCTGCGTTGTCTGCCAGCAGAGCTGCACGGTGTGATTGTAAAACTGCATGATGCCTTGAAGGAAATGCGCTCGTGCGTGTTTCGGATTGGGCAGGATGTTATGCAGGACGCTGAGATCGCTCTGGTTGCAGGCATGCCTTCTGATGTGTTGGTCAGCACGTTGCCTGCCATCATTCGCAAAGGGATGATGGCACGGGACGATGCAGGCGCACTCTTCAGCCCGCATTTTTACGACAAGGTTCTGCGCAGTGAAGAGCGTGCCGCTCGTAAGGCGCAGGCGGAGCAGGACCGCGCCCAGTGGGTGGCGGAAGCGCAGGCGCGTGGTGATGTGCCTGCGGGCCTGACACCCAAGCAACTGGCCAGCATGATCAATGGCCGCAAGGGTGGCCGTCCGCGCAAGAATGGCGTGCCGGTGGCAGGGCAAAAGAACATGCCGTTTTATGGCGTGGTGGGTGGCACAGAAAACCCAAACAAAAAACCCGAGAGTGCTCAGGTTATGGAAAACGCTAACCCGTCAGGTTCCTTGGGTTCCCTAGAAGAAGAGAGAGAATATACTAACTTAACTCATAATATCTCTTCTTCCTCTCTTTCTAGAGAACCCGAAAACCCAAAACCTGACAGAGCCGAAGTCCGCCGCATTGCCCAGAAGGCGAGGGAAGCTGGCGGCATAGGGGCCGACCAACGGACTTACGCCGAAAACTACGTCCGGGACTGGTTGCAAGCCGGGGCGGATGAAGGGCTGATTGTGCAGACTATCGCGCCATTGCACGGGAAAGCGCACAAGTTTGTCTATTTTGACGCCCCGGTGAGACAGGCCATCCAACAGAAAAGCACGGAACCTGCGGCAAAACCCGCTATTCCGAAGGATGAAGCCGAACGGCAGGCGCAGGAGGCGTGGAAACGTGCCCAGCCTGTGTGGGCCAGAATGATGCAGGCAGAGAAGGATTTAAGCGTGGTAGGTCGCAAGTGGCCGTCTGTTGCACAGAAGAATGGCTTCCCCGACTGTCCACCCGGATATGACATTTACGTGGCGCATTTCAGGGCGCAGGCAAAGGGAAGCGAGGCTGTGGCGGCGTGATGGCGGGAAATGTCCGCGTATTACTGCGCAATCTGCGCCTACGGGCAGAGGGCAGGCCCAACCCGATTGATGCAATGGAAGACCTGAAGACCAAACTGGCCCAGGAACAGAAACGGCGCGCAGAGGCTGAATTGGAAGTCACCACCCTGCAACGCCGTTTAAACGCATTCGAGAAACCCCGTGATGCACAAGGACGGTACACGAGAACACGCGGGGCAGCAACGTGCGCGACATCAAACCAACAGCAGAAAGACTGGCAAAAGGCGACGTAACGGAAGTTTACGTTCAGGAGCAGGAAAAGCAGCCGCCAGAGAAGCGTTACCGTTCCTCTGGCGCGCTGTATGCGCTGCGCCGTGCCGGAACCATTACAGACGCCCACGTAGCGGCTGCCGAACTGTGGGCAAGGGATTATGAAACCGGCGTGCTGGGTGCCAGAGACCCGGAAGCAGGCCGCAAAGGCGGTGTAGCAGACCCTCACACCATCATGCTGGCCCGCGCCGCCGCCGTGAGCCGGTGTGAATACGTGCGCAAAGCCCTGGGCGCTGTAGGTGAGACCCTACTGCGCCGCATGATGATTGATGGGATGAGCGTGCAGGCTATTGCAGAGGCCGGCTCCACTCACAAACTGCGCGTTTCAGGCGCATTAGAATTGCTTTTGGACCAGTTGGTTGAGGCTCTGGATCGGATGCCGGGGAGGTTATGGTAGTTTTTGATGAATTAAAAAATCTTTGATCTTTTTCAAAAGACATTTCGATCGTGTATTGCTTGAATATCTTATTTAGAATTTTTCTATCGGCTAAAACTATGTTTCTTAGTTTTTCATATTCAGTATCTTCAGTTCTTTTTCCGCCAGTTCCTCTTTTGTATTTTTTATTGTAAAGATTTGTAATATTATTCTGTATATGATGTAAATCTAAATAAGAATTTTTAGAAAGTAATAGTATTGATTTGTGCATGGCCTCTCTAGAAGATAACCAGTATTTACTAATATCAATATCTTTATTGTTTTTTCTGGATAGCATAGCTTCTATTGACGAAACAAACGATTCATATATTGAAAATCTTTTTATGAAAAGATCTAAGTCTAGTTTCTCTTTTGCGATTTTATGGGTTTTGTGTGTGAGTATCCAAGTGGAAGCTAGAGTCACACAAGCAGCTAGAAAGCTGAATAATGGCGCATATGGCAACAGGCTATGGAAGTATTTTGCATCAATTTCCGTAATAAAAATATCATTTAAATAAGGGAGGTTTGTACTTTTAATTTGCCAAGTCACTTCTAAATATCTCCAAAGCGTAAAAACGCGCTTCAAAGCATGATTCGGTTTTTCGGACTAACGCTAAAAAAGAAGGGGGCCTAAGCCCCCTTGTGTGTTGCATAGGTGACCACCACGGCGTTGGAGCCGTCGGGGGAAGGGGTGATTTCCTTTTCCACCATGTGGAAGCGGCGGGATGCGGCCTGTTGGGGGCTTTCGCCTTTGCGGGGACGGCCGCCGAGTGCACCATTGTGGCGGCTGCTTATGCGGGTGGCGGTGGTTGATCGGCCAGAGCCTGCTGGTTCCGGGGGTAGGACGTTGGCTGGTAGATCTAGCGCTGCTTCCATCAGCAGGCGCAGAGCCTGCTTGCGGGGCATGGGAAACAGCGGCCCTATGGTTTTCCATTCTTGCAATGCGGCATCTGGGCCTACTGCATCCCAGAGGCACAGCACGCGGGCGAAGTGGTTGAACCATTCCTGCGGGCTAGAGGGCAGGCCGTAGCTGCCGGTTTTGCGGATGGCGGGCAGGACCTCGCCCGTCACCCACTTGCGGAACCGTCTGGCCTCCGCCTTCCGGCTGGTGAAAATGAGGTTGTAGAGGCCACTTTCATTGATGATGCTCATCTCCTGCGGGCCGCCAAGGGTGTCCACAGTATGGACACCCTTTTCGTCTTCATCCATCCGGTCGGTGACATTGCGACTGTTGGTTATGTCCAACACGCTGCACACATCAGCCAGCACGAACCACGGTTCATCGTCGCGGGTCAGCACCCTTACGGCATATCCATCAAAGGTGAACGGAATGACGTTGCTCACGCTACGTTCTCCCGCACCAGATCCCGCGCCAGCGAGAGGATAAGCTGTGTCTCTCCGTCCATTTCGCTATACCGCAGGTGCTCCGGCAGAAGTGCGAGAATGATTTCCGCCTTCAGGCGCTGACCTTGCGGAGTGAGGGCAGGAATGGCCGCCAGCTCTTCCAGACGGTCACATTCTTCCAGAACCATTTTGTCAAAAAGGGCTTCCCGCGCATTGCACTCGGGTGTGCCAAAGGCGGGGGACGGTTCGCGGCTTGCTGCGCGCACGGCAGAATAGACAGCATGAAAGCGCTGATGACTGGCGAAGAGCCGCGCATCATCCAACTGGGAGGCTGTTACGGCTGGCGTGACAGCCAGCAACGGTGCAGCCATGATTCCGGTAAGCACACAACGGCGTTGTGTGGTAGATAAGGCGTTAGCCTTGGGCATGGGGATACTCCCTGCTTGAGGTTAGGCCGGGCAGGAAGGTTGTAGCTCCTGTCCGGCTGTATAATGTATGAAAACTTTATAAACTTTATCAAGTGTTGTTTTCCAAGTTGTGATCGTTTATAAAGGTTGAATGTCAGAGGAATTAAAATCAGAGCGCGTTACGACAATGATGACACCTTCAGAAGTGAAGGCTGTTGATGATTGGTCTTTCGAGAGCCGAATTCGTAGCCGGGGCGAAGCCATACGCCGCCTGATCCAGTTAGGACTGGAAGCCGCAAAATCCACTGATGGAAAAGACTGAATGCCGACAGTTCTTCGGATTGGCGGCTACAGGTTCTTTTTCTACAGTATGGAAGGGAACGAACCGCCGCATATCCATATTGAAGCGGGGGAGAACGTTGCCAAATACTGGCTTGACCCGGTTGCG
Organism: Acetobacter tropicalis; assembly: GCF_030644465.1. Taxonomy (NCBI): domain Bacteria; kingdom Pseudomonadati; phylum Pseudomonadota; class Alphaproteobacteria; order Acetobacterales; family Acetobacteraceae; genus Acetobacter; species Acetobacter tropicalis. The sequence continues at coordinate 3,578,591 of NZ_JAUYUW010000001.1, forward strand.
CTGGCCATGAACGACGGATTCAGGTCGCACGAACTCACCAGATTGCGTATGATGGTCATTGAGCATCGAGACACGTTCAGGGAGGCATGGGATGCCCATTTTGGCAGCTAAATTTGACCCCACCGCAACTGATGTGCGGCTGGATAGTGACCTGCTCCATATTGTGATGGCGGACGGGCGGGAGCTTTCCGTGCCGCTTGAGTGGTTCCCGCGCCTGCGCGATGCATCCCCCGAGCAGAGAGCGCACTGGCGGTTTATCGGCCGCGGCAAAGGTATCCATTGGCCTGACGTTGATGAAGACATCTCTGTCGCCAGCCTCTTGCGCCTTTCCTGAGGGGTGAAGGCCCTGAAAACCGGAAGAAACTCAGGGCTGAAGGCTGGGTTTCTCCCAAGGTGTAAGGTTTTTTAAATTTCAGCCCCTATTATTTTGATGCGTTAGGTACTAAACCCGCGCCAGACTTACCGTAGGTTCCTACGGAACATGTCGCGGCAACTTTGCGCGTGACTTCTCACGGTGAGAAGTCACGTTGCCTGCGGGTTTGGGTAGCAGCCAGAAGGGGAGGAAAGTAGTATGTCGCAAGCGCCGTATGACCCCCGAGCTGTTGCCAACAAATTGCTGGATATGGCCGCTTTGGTGATGGAAAAGCAGGCGACCATCACACCGCTTGCTCTCCAAAAGCTTCTCTATTTTGTTCATGCCCGGTATCTGGCGACCACAGGCAAACCTGCGGTTAAAGGTGCCTTTGAGGCGTGGCAGTATGGGCCCGTTCACCCGACCGTTTACAAAGCCTTCAGTGACTTTGGGAAAAGCCCCATCACGAGCCGCGCCAAGGCCCAAAATCTGCTTACGGGGGAAGAGCGCGAACTTGCTGCCCCCGAAGATTGGCAGCTTAATCGCGCCATTATGTCGGTATTGCTTAATGTCGGGCATTTGCCTGCTGGCAGGCTGGTTGATTTGTCTCACGCTGAAAATGGACCTTGGCATTTCATCTGGGAAAAAGTCCGGAAAGGTGAGGCTGTTACGCGCCAGATACCTGATAAGGTGACTCAGGAGCGTGGAAATCGTATGTTCATGATCGCACCTCACGAACAAAGCGATTCCCTAGATGGCGAAGAAGTCCCTCCCCAGTACTGATTTTGCTCGATTTGCAGCTCTCCCGAGAGGAGAGATCAGGGACAATGCAATAAGGAAGTTCGTCATGGGTGGAGGCATTTGGTCCTATGACCCTGTGCGTTCACACCTTGGCGAAATTTTGCGTGAACAGCCCAGATTCAATTTTTTCGTGCCTGATGCGCCATGGAGCGTTTTGGAAGAGAGAATTGGTGGCAAGTGCAAAAAGTCTCAAATTGAAAAAGAGCAAAATTGCCTGAAAGCAAAAGCTCTGTTTGATCACTGGCGCGACAATGCGTGGTCCTCCATCCGGTATGACGACATGCCGCCAGGGATGATGAACCCTTCACACGGTTACACACGCTTTTGGGACAACCGCTTTTGCGTCATTGATGAAACACGGACGTTTGTTCCTTTTTTCGATTTTCGTGGCCCTGACACGCGTCTTAGCGCGGATGCAAGGGATGTTGTCTTTAGTGTGCAAGACTGGCTTATCCGTCAGTCCATACCGGAACTTGAAGAGTTGGCCCTTGCGGTCATTCGCTTTGACGGCACTAAAGAGACAGGCTTCTCTGTTGTTCCGCATTTCCATTCTGGCCCAGTACGTTGGTCTCCTACCGAACTAACCGAACTCATATTTGAGGTTTATGCAGACTGGGTGCGGGTAGCGCAGCAGTTTGAGCGTGCGCCGCGCCGTACGGGCACTGATGATAATAGTTGTTTTGATTTTGGTTGATTGAAATACTGTATTGCAGAAGGTGCATTGAGTAATGTCTGATAAAAAAAAGAAGAAAACATGTTTTGTTATTGGCCCAATAGGAAGTGTGGACTCACCAACAAGGAAGCATGCTGATTTTCTTTTAGATGGCATAATAAAAGAGGTTCTGGAAAAGGATCCGTTCAGTTATGAAGTGAAGCGTGCTGATAAGGACGTCAGTCCTGGCTCGATTAACTCCGCAGTAATTAACGACATTCTTAATGCAGACCTAGCTATCGCAGATCTTTCAGAAAGAAATCCAAATGCTTTTTATGAGCTTGGGATTAGACACGCCTGTGATAAACCTGTCATACATATGATACAAAGTGGCGAACAAATTCCTTTTGATAATTTTGACCAGAGATGTATTTCATTTTCAACAGAAACTTGGTCTGGAATACTTTCAGCTAGAGAGGATTTGCGAGGGTGTGTTGAGTATATTTCTTCTTCAGAATATAAATCGTCTAACCCTGTTACTATAGCGAAAGCTTTGCAAAGCATAGCTAATTCGGGGGGTGATGCGGGACTTGCTTTAAATTCTCTCATGGAAGAAGTTAATTCCTTAAGAAAAGAAAATAGAAATCTATACGCTAAATTAAATAATGTGAATGTTAACCATAAAGAATTTAGTGATGATGCAAGAAAAGCATTATATGATGCACTGTCTAATTTCGCCGCCTCAGGAGACGAAACAGGGCCATCTCAAAATTCCTGGAAGCGTTCTTGGAATAAAGTTGCTTGACGCTTACCCCTAACTTACAATAAACAGTCAAAATCTTCGAAGTCGTGTGCCCAACCGGGTCCACGGCTTTTTTTATGTCTCCAGAAAAGTGAAGAAGCATGAGCCATCATGAGCAGCGCGTCTGCCGTGGGGCCGTTGTGCTGCGCGGAAAATGGCCGGTCCTTGTGGTGGCTGTTCGCGGTGCGCTGTGTGCGGTGGTGCCGCTGGCAGCGCCGTGCCTGCCGCATCACCGGGCAGATGTGCCGCTGGCGGGCTGCTCTGCGGTCCGTGGTCACATTGCCCGTTGCGGTGCGCCGGTTCTTGTCAGGGCAGGGGGCCTTACCAGCATTCTCGGCACGGTCAGCACGGAGTGCCTGCGCCGGGTGGATGCCGCTCTGGCAGCGGAACACACCGCCCGCCAGTTGGAGCGCCTGCGCCCCGGCGTGGTCAGCTGCGCTCTGGCCCGTGGTTATCGCCCCGGCAGTAAGGGTCGCAAAATTGGCGGTGCGCCCCACGCGGAATAACGGCCCCGCATAGGAAAAATAAGCGAAACCCCCGCGCTGCGTGAACAGCCGGGGGTTTCTTTTTGCCCACCCCTGCATGCCCAGGAATGAACATGCCTGATCTTAAAGATATCTGGCGTTTGGTACAAGCTATGAATGAAATCAAAGCATGGCGCTTCATCGCCCTCATTCTGCTTTGCTTGGCATTTGCCGCCGAAAAGGCCCTCCCCGGCGTGGCAGCAATCATTACAGCATGCCGCTAAAAAGCGTCATGATAACACGGAGTTATTTGACAGAGCCTACCGGGCAATGTGTCAGATAACCCGCAGATACCCCCTCAAACCCGTCAGATAACGGCAGTTATCTGACGCTTTTTGAGGTCTGGAAACGACCCTATAATTTAGGAATATCAAATGGTTAGCGGTGATCAGCCTAGATCGGCCGCGCCAGCAGCCCCGGATGACGGTCTCAACAGGGCAGACATTCCGCTCGTCAAAACGTGGCTCCATAACCGCAGTAGCCATACGGTGCGGGCCTACCGCGCAGATGTTGCAGAGTTCGCCCGTTTTGTTGCCAAGCCCATGGCTGATGTTGCCCTGGAGGATCTCCAGGCGTGGCATGACAGCATGAGCGATGCGTCAGACAGCACGCGGCGCAGGAAGCTCAGCGCCGTGAAGTCTTTGCTGACCTACGGCCACAAGCTGGACTTCCTTCCGCATGACGCGGGAATGGCGTTTCGCCTGGAGCGCGGCAGGGACAGTCTGAACGAGCGCATTCTCACGCGGCCGCAGGTGCTCGCCATGATTGCGGGCGAGGCTGATCCGCGTCGTCATGGTTTGCTGGCGTTGCTGTATGGAACCGGCGTGAGGCTCTCGGAGGCCTGCACACTGCGTTGGCGCGACATGACACGCCGCCAGTCTGGCGGCATCGCAACGGTTTTCGGCAAAGGCGGCAAGACCCGGCACGTTCAGGTCGCGGCGTCTTTGTGGAAAGAGCTCGTGGCGCTCAGGGTTGATGACGGGCCGGATGCGCCTGTTGTCCCCGGCCACGATGGCGGCCCGCTTCACATTCGCGCAGCACATCGCGTGGTGAAGCGGGCCGCAAAGAGGGCTGGGCTTGCGCCGGATGCGTCCGCCCACTGGCTGCGCCACGCTTTCGCGTCGCACCAGTTGGATGCCGGGCAAAACGTGCATTGGGTGCAGGCCCAGCTTGGGCATAGCTCGCTCGCCACGACAACACGCTACAGCCACGCCAGCGCGGATACCGTTGGCGCGGATCTTCTCGCCTGACGCACCGAGCGCGGGCACATCAGACAACGACGGAGGACGACAATGACAACCGTGCCTGACGGTTACATGCGGGACGGTCGCGGGCGGCTGGTGCCAGAGGCGAACGTCCGGCCATCTGACAAGCTGCAGGATGATCTTGTACGCCGTTTGCATGCTCAGGGTGAGCCGGTGCGGCAGTTCATGCTGGAATTCAAGCGCACCTGTTTCACAGAAGTGCATGCGTTCCTTGAACTGGTGGCGGAGCAGTACGCGACCAAGATCGGTGGTGAGAAAGGCAACGTCACGCTCACCAGTTACGATGGCACGCTCCGCGTCACGGTTGCGGTTGGCAACTGCATTTCGTTCGGCCCGGAAATTCAGTCGGCCAAGACCATCATTGATGAATGCCTGAAAGAGTGGACCAAGGGCGGCAACCCCAATCTTGAAGCTATCGTCATGGACGCCTTTGACGTTGGTCAGCAGGGCAAGCTCCAGGCTGGCAAGATCCTTGGGCTCCGTCGTCTGAACATTGAGGATGAACGGTGGCTGCGCGCCATGAACGCCATTTCTGACAGCGTGCGTCTAGACGTGACGAAGGACTATGTGCGCCTGCATCGTCGCGGCAACGTAGAAGGTAAGTGGGAGCTTGTGCCATTCGACATGGCCAAGCTGTGAGCGTGAGCCGTAAACATGCCTCACTGAGCTGCCTGAAGCCGCTTGTCGGTGTTCTGGATACCAGCATAGCCAAGGAGCCGCCCAAGCGTGCTGACAGCTTTTATACGAGCTCTGAATGGCGGGCTCTTATGGCTGAGATCAAGCGCGAGAGGCCCAACTGTTGCGAACGCTGCGGGCGGAGCGGCACGCGTCTCTTTGGCGACCACATCGTGGAGCTGAAGGACGGCGGCGCGAAGCTGGACAAACGCAACGTGCAGTTGCTGTGCGGCTCCTGTCACACGGCCAAAACAGCCAGCGTGCGGGCCGAACGGAACGCCCGAATCTGGTGATCTGCGACATGCGCGTGGAGCATGGGGGGGAGGGTAAATCTTCGCCCGGCGCATAGGGGCGTAACCGCGCCCGTCCCACGCGTGAAAAATTTTCCGATTTTGAGTTTTGAAGTGCGCACTTTTGGGGCGCGGGAAGGACTATCGTGGCCAGAAAATCGAGCATCGACTGGGCAGCGGTGGAAGCTGACTTTCGCGCTGGAGGCCAGTCAAACCGCCAACTTTCGGAGAAGCATGGCGTTGCGGAAAGCTCCATACGCAAGCGCATCAAGACTGAGGGATGGGTGCGCACCAACGCCTCCAAAGTGCGCACTAAACCGCAAAGTGCGCACCAACCTGCGCGCACTAGGCCCGCAGCCCCCGCAAAACAGGGCGGTATCCCCCCGGAAAGTGCCGATTATCACCTGAATGACCGGATCAGCGCACTGGCGTCACGCCTTGTGGGCGAGTTGGAGGATGCCACGGCTTACCTGGGCGAAATCGCGGACGCCATTGAGGAAGAAACGGCTGAAGACCGCAGCGACCGCCGCAAGCAGGCCATGCTCAAGGCCATCAGCACAAGAGACCGGGCCGAGACGCTGCGCACCTTGAAGCAGATCCAGATGATGGAAGCAGGGAAGGCCGGAAAGAAAGGCGTGAAGGAAGAACGGAAGGAGGCGGCCGAAAAGGCTGCAAAGGGCAGGTTTGCCCGCATGGCCTCTCCCAAACTGGTTGTGAACAATGGCAAGTAAGTCCCCCAGCAAGACAGCGCCTGCCGTGCGCAAAAAGTCAGCGGCCACTCAGAAGAAAGCCTCGGCCACCAGGACACGCAAGCAGACCGTGACGCCGCCAGATAAGAGCGGAAAACCGGTCTGGAGCACGGCATGTAAAGACTGGGAAAAGCGGATCATGGCAGGCGAAAGCCTTGTGCCGTGCAAGCCGCTTTTTCCAGCGGCGGCCGAGCAGGGCATGGCGGTCTTCAATGCGCTCAAGATCGTGGACGTGCTGCATGAACCGACCATCGGGGAATCCTGCCGGGACTGGCTGAAGGACTTTGCGGCTGCCATTTTCGGGTCATATGACCCGGATACCGGTACCCGTCTGATTACCGAGTTCTTCCTGCTGGTCAGCAAGAAGAACACCAAGTCCACCATTGCGGCCGGTGTGATGCTGACAGTGCTGATCCTGAACTGGCGGCAGTCCGCTGAGTTCCTGATTCTGGCACCCACCAAGGAAGCCGCGGACAACGCGTTCAAGCCCGCCCGTGACATGATCCGGGCTGATCCGGATCTTGAAGCCCTGTTCCATGTGCAGGATTACACCCGCATCATCACGCACCTGGAAACGGGTGCGACCCTGAAGGTGGTGGCGGCTGACGGATCCTCGGTTGTGGGGAAGAAGGCCACCGGCATTCTGGTGGATGAGCTGTGGGAGTTCGGGAAGAAACCGACTGCTGAAAACATGCTGATGGAAGCCACGGGCGGCATTGCGTCCCGTCCGGAAGGCTTTGTCATCTATCTCAGCACCCAGTCTGATGAAGAACCGGCCGGGGTGTTCAAGAGCCGTCTGGAATATGCCCGCTCAGTGCGAGACGGGAAGATCGTGGCACCGCGTTTCCTGCCGGTGATCTATGAATTCCCGCAGAAGGTTCTGGATAAGAACGGTCAGCACAACCCGGACAACTGGTACATGACCAACCCCAATCTGGGTGTGTCCGTGTCAGAGGAGTTCCTGCGTGACAAATACGCCCAGGCCAAAGAGGCAGGGGAGGGAGTGCTGCGCGTGTGGATGGCCAAGCACCTGAACGTCCAGGTGGGCATGTCCCTGCGGGAAAAGGCCTGGGCCGGAGCCAAGTATTGGGAGCGGCAGGGGAATGCGCAGGTCACGCTGGATCTGCTGCTGGACTGCTCGGACGTGATTGTCTGCGGGATCGACGGCGGCGGTCTGGATGACTTTCTTTCCCTGGCTGTTCTGGGCCGGGACGCGAAAAGCCAGGACTGGCTGCACTGGCAGCGCAGTTGGGTTTTCAAGGACGTGCTGAAGCACCGCAAGGAAGAGGCCCCGCGCTATCTGGATTTCCAGAAGGAGGGGGATCTCGTCATCACCCAGGAGATGCGAGAAGACAACCAGCAGTTGGCGGATGTGATTGAGCAGATCGACGAGACCGACAAGCTGGCGCTGATTGGTCTGGATCCAGCCGGTGTGGCTGAAATCGTGTTCGCTTTGCATGCAAAGGGGATTGATCAGGACCGCATTGTTGGGGTGAGCCAGGGCTGGAAGATGACCGGGGCCATCAAGACGCTGGAGCGCAAGCTGGCTGACGGCACGTTTTCTCATGGCAACCGCCCCATCATGGCGTGGGCTGTTGGGAATGCCAAAGCGCAGGCCAAGGGGAACAACGTGGAAATCACCAAGCAGATGGCGGGCGACAAGAAGATTGATCCGCTGATGGCCCTGTTTGATGCCGTTTCCTGCATGGCGCGCAATCCGGAGCCTCCTACCAGAAGCATCTATGATCGTGAGGAACTATGGGACTCCTGAACCGCCTGTTCGGTAGCGCGCCTACACCGCCTGCAGATCGGCAGGAGCCGCATTTCAGCAATGCGGGCAACCCGGAAAATCCAACAACACCGCTCAGCGATATCGCAAGCTGGGAGGATTTTCTCGGCACGCCTGGAAGCGGGCAGGAGTGGATGCCACGGGTACGGGAAACCACCTCCATGGCATGCTCCGCCGTTTACCGTTGCGTCACGCTGGAAGCAGGGGTGATCGCAGGACTGCCGCTGAAGATCTGGAAGCAGAAGGACAATGGGGAGCGGGAAGAAGCGGCCAGGCACAGGCTCGCTCCGCTCCTGAATGTCATGCCCTATCCGGGCAGATCCCTGACGGCGTTCTCCTGGCGGGAACTCTGGGGGCTCAACCTGCTGTTGTGGGGAAACCACTACAGCGCCATCCGGTATGATGGTGCCGCCCGTGTGATCGGGTTTGAAACCTTCATGCCCTGGCAGGTTCAGGTTGTACGGATCCCGTCCATGCCTGGCGTGAATTTCTACGTCTGCACCCATCCGGATGGGCGGGTGGAAACGGTTTTGCAGGGTGATATGCTGCACATACCGGGTCCGGGCTTTGATGGCCTCAAGGGGCTTTCCCGCATTCAGTCCTTCGCACGCGGATCGGTCGGGTTAGCGCAGACCATGGAAGAACGCACCGGCCGCCTGCATCAGAACGCCGCCCTCCCCAGCGGGGTGATGCAGGTACCGAGCAAAATGAATGATGCCTCGTTCCGGCGCATGAAAGCGCAGATCGAGAACAATTATTCTGGCGTTTCCAAATGGGGCCGCACGATCATTGTGGATGATGGGGCAAAATATACGCCGTTTCAGTTAAGCCCGCAGGATCTGCAAACCATTGAGGCCAGGCGCTATCAGGTCGCGGATATTTCCCGGTTTTTCGGTGTGCCGCTGCATCTGCTGAATGAGACGGATAAAACCACATCGTGGGGATCCGGCCTTTCTGAAAACACATTGGCGTATCTGATTTTCACCTTGGATGCGGATCTGAAGCGCATTGAAGGGGAGCTCAATGCCAAGTTGTTTCTGGGCACGCCGTATTTTGTGGAGTTTGACCGTGATGGCCTGCTCTCCATGGATCCGCAGAAAGCGGCGGCCGTCACGGCGCAGCAGATCAGCAGCGGCCAGTTGACCATTAACGAGAGCCGAAAGAAGCGGAACCTGCCAGCCGTGCAAGGCGGTGACACCGTGCTGGTGAACAGCACCAACGTGCCGCTGGAACAACAGGCGAGCAAGCAAAACGGTGCACCTCAACCCGCACCATCGCAACCTCATAAGAATTGAGGCATCATGTACAAGTTTAATTCTCCCGGCGCACGGTTTTCAAACCGTGTGCTGCTGACGCATGCGCGAGCGGGTTTACCGCAGCAGCTAGACAGCCGACCACGCGCAGCGGCAGATCAGCCAGCAACCATCTATCTGTATGATGAGATTGGTCTATGGGGCATCACCGCAAAAGACTTTACCCAAACGTTAGCTGCCATCGGTCCCGGTCCTGTTAATCTTCATATCAATAGTCCAGGCGGGGACGTGATGGACGGATTAGCAATTTTCGCAGCCCTGCAAGCCCATGACGGTGCTGTGAATGTTGTTATTGATGGACTGGCGGCCTCTGCGGCCTCGTTTATAGCCTTGGCTGGTAATACCATAAGCATGGCTCCCAACGCCTTTCTTATGATTCACAATGTCTTTTGTGTTGTTTTGGGCAACAAGGCTGACATGACGGAAACAGCAGCCGTTCTGACCAAGATCGACGGTCAGCTTGTCAGTTTGTATGCTGATAAAACCGGGCAGAAGCCGGAGGCCATCACTCAGATGATGGACGCGGAAACATGGTTTACCGCGCAGGAAGCCAAGGATGCCGGGTTCATCGACACCATTCTTGATGCCAGCCAGAACAAGGCCCAGCCCGCCCTGAAAAACGGCGTGTTTGAGCACCAGCCCACACCGCCCGCCAACACCCTTTCCGTGCCGGACATTGCAGCGCGCCGCCGCATGGTCCGTCTGGCCGAAGCCGAAAGCTGACGCCCAACTCTCCGGATTTTCCGGACAGTTCACCCTCATTCCCTCAGCGGAGACAATTTGATGAAATCCAAGGAACTGCGCGCCAAACGGGCGAAGCTGATTGAAGACGCACGCGCTCTGGCCAACGGCGAGACCATGACGGCCGAGCAGGTCACCCAGTTTGACGCCATGATGGCTGAAGCGGACCAGATCAAGGGCCAGATTGACCGTATTGAAAAAGCGGATGCGGCCAACAAGGAACTGGCCGCAGGCATTGCAGCCCGTGCTGAAAACAATGGCACCAGCCCTGATGAGCAGGAAGAAAACGAGAAGCGTCATGAACGGGTGTTCGTGGCGTGGCTCCGTGGTGGCATTGATGCGCTGGCTGGTGAAGATCGCGCCTTTGCCATGCAGCGTGTTCAGGCCTATCAGGCGAACTTCAAAAACGCAGGTGACATGGGCACTGGCACCGGCCCCGGTGGCGGCTATCTCGTCCCGCCAGCATTTGCAGCACAACTTCTGGTTGCATTGAAAGAGTATTTCACTGCCCTGAATTTGTTTGATGAAATCACGGGTGGCACTGGCGCGGATCTCCCGTGGCCGACCAATGATGACACGTCCCGTCGCGCCAAGATCATTGGCGAGAATCAGCAGGTCGGTCAGGGGAACATGAGTTTCGGGCAGGTCAGCCTGAAAGCCTTCCTGTATGCGACGGACGCCATTCTGGTGCCCTGGACGCTGATGCAGGACAGCTTCATGGATCTGGATGCTTTCATCCGGACTGCTATTGCCACGGCGTTTGGTCGCACACTGGCGGATGATCTGACCATCGGCACCGGGGTAGGGATGCCGCAGGGTGTGCTGACAGCCGCAGCAGCCGGGCCAACGGCCAAGGCCGCGGAGCTGGTGTATGATGACTTTGTGGAACTGATCCACAGCGTCAACCGGGCTTACCGCTCTGGCGCCGTGTTCATGATGAATGACAACAGCACCAAAGCCCTGCACCTGTTGAAGGACAATCAAGGCCGTCCACTGTGGGTGCCGAGCCTCGTCACCGGTATGCCCGATACGTTTGCGGGCTACCCGATTGAGGTGAATGAGAGCATGCCGGACATTGCGGCCGGTGCCACCCCCATCCTGTTTGGCAACCTGAAGAACTACAAGTTCCGCATGGTCAAACAGGTTTCCGTTGTGCGCCTGAATGAGCGGTATGCTGACTATTTGCAGACCGGTTACTTTGGATATGCCCGCTTCGGTGGTGGCCTGCCGTCTGCGGCCCAGCCGATCAAGAAACTGGTCATGCCTGGCGCAGCAGGCGGCTGATTACGGAAAAGCCCATGATAAGCCTTTCCCTTGATGGTCCGACGGCAGATGTCCCGCTGGCTCTTGTTGCGGACCTGAAGGCGGATCTGGAAGTCACGGACAGCAGCAATGATCTGCGCCTTGAGCGCCTGCTGCTGACCGCATCCAGCATGGTGCTGGCCTATATCGGCCGTCCGATCCTGTCCGGAGAGTGGACTGAGGAATTCCGCCTCAGTCCCTCAGAACGGATTGAAGAGATTGTGCTGGGTGTTGTGCCGGTCACGGAGATCAAGACGGTATCCCATAACGGGACCGGCTGGTCTGCGGATCAGGTGGCAGACCTCATTCTGGATAAGAGGGCAGGGCTCCTGTCCCTGCCGTTAAAGCGGCATCCCTTCTGGCGGGCGGGCCTTTACGGCATCACCTTTCAGGCCGGATACGTGCCGCCCTCGGTCGATGCAAACAGTGTGGTTCAACCAGGCACGTTGCCCAGGGTCATCAGCCAAGCGGCTCTCATGACTGCTTCCGCTCTCTTTCTGGGCAGTAGCCGGGATCCGAACATGAAATCAGAAACGGTGCAGGGCGTGGGCTCCACAACCTGGAATAGTGCATCAGGCACTGGTGGCATGCCACAGGCTGCCGCTGATCTGCTGGATAACTTTCGCGGAGAGCTGATGTAATGGGCTGGATTACAACCTCACGCCGCCGCCAGATCAGCACCAAGGGACGCCAGATGGTGCTCGGCAGCAATGGCACGAGCGTGACGCTCAAGGCGTATTCTCCGCCTCCACAGGCCGCCCAGCTACAGGATGGCGTGGCAAAGGCGGCGTTCGTGGTCGAGATCATGGCTGATGAGGTGAACGCCAAAGGTCTGACGCCCGCCGCTGACATGGAGATCACGGACGGCCCGAAATTCTACACCCTGACCGACGCCGTGCCGATCTATGACGGGGCGACCCTCTGCGGCTGGCGTCTGATTGCCGCAGGAGGCCAGTAATGACGAGCGATGCTGTCTGGAATGACGCTTTCAGTCGCGCTATCGGCGTCTGTCAGGCCAATGACCTCAAGTTGATCGACCCTCTTGTCGCCAAGGTAGACGGCCGCCCGGACTGTTATTGGGTGCTGGATATCGCAAGCGCGGTGTCTGACCGGCTTGGCATGGGCGAGACAGCGGATGAGGAAACCGGCCAGATCATGCTGCACCTGATGGTGCGCAAGGCCTCCGGCATCAACACACCCACGGCGCTGTCTCATGTCAAAGCCATGAGCACGGCCTTTCGTGCCTCCCGCATCACCACACAACCGCAGGGCTGGCCGGAAGGCCTGTTCTATCGGGGGCAGAGCAATGCCCCTCCCAACCTTGATGATACCGGCAACTGGTACGTGCTGACCCTCATGGTCGATTACACTTATCAGGACGCCCTGGAGCAACAGCCATGAAGTTTTTCCCTCTCATTGAAACGGCAGCAGGATCCGGCAAATTTCTGCTTGCCAGTGCTGCGGTAGAAGCTGCCAGCACATCAGCCGCCCTTGCCCTGATCGCGCCTTCTGTTGGCGCAGGCCTGCGCTATGGCGCATGGCTCAATCGTGAGGTGCGGGGCCTGCCGTCTTTTGTGCCTGCTCCGGCAGAAGAAACCGGAAAAAGCTACAAGGTTCTTGCGGAAATTGGCGGGGCAGACCAGCCGTTTGTCCTGACCGGCTCCGTGCAGACCTCCCTGCCGTTTGACGCCTCTCTCATGTGCCTGGCCATGCAGCAGGGCGCAAACTTCCGTTATGGGCTGATGCCTGCCGATGAGCAGCCTGTTGCCGCACCGGAAAGCCCGTCAACGCCGTCCAGTTCGACACCGTCCGAGAGCACGAGCGCAACTGAGGGGTCTGATACGCTCGCCAGCAGCTAACCGGCTTCCCGCACCGCCCTGATCTGTCAGGGCATCGTTTTCTGATACAGGTCGCCATGTGCGGCCTTTTTTTATGAGGTGACCTATGGCGTTCACTGGGGCCACATCCGGCCTGGCGGCAGGCGCACAGACCAATGACACGCGCATGGATTTTGCGCTGGAAACACTCTACGCCACGCCGCCAACTGGCAACTACCAGGCGTTGCGGATCACGGGCGAGAGCTTCTCACGCGCCCAGACCACATCCCGCCCGCAGGAAATCAATGACCTCAAACAGGTCTCGCAGTCTGTCATCACGCAGGTGCAGGCGTCCGGCACCATCTCCGGCGCACTGTCCTCTGGTACCTTTGATGATCTGATTGCTGGTGTCATGGGAGCGGACTGGGCTGGTGTGCCCATGGGTAGCATCCCACCCGTTACGTCCAGTGCGGCACAGTTGATCCAGATCTCGTATAATCAGGCCAGCAATACAGGACTGGATGCAATCTGGGCGCATGACACAAGCGGCAAAGGGCTGCCTATTTTCGAATCGTGGCCAGATACAGGCTACGTGATCATTTCTGATCCAGTGAATAAGGTGGATCTTTTCGCCCAATATATCGGGCAAGCTAATACCAATTCGACCCTTTTGTTTGCTAAGGGGACGTTTGCATCCGTCTATGGTCTGATTGGAGATAAAGGCAGCAATGATATGCTTGACCTGTCTGCGCAGACTTTAGTCAGGCCGCTGGACATCTTCAATTCCAGTCTCGACAAGACATTCACCATCCGCAAAAAACTGCTCGGAAAGTTCCTGCATTATCCGGGCAGCCTTATCACGCAGGTGCAGATCCAGTTGCAGCAGGGCCAGTTTGGCACGATCAGCCTTGATGCCATCTGTGCGGATGAGGTCAAATCTGAAACGGATATTGCAGCATCTGTTCTGGCCGCACCTGGCGGAAAAGTCCACAATACCGTCAACAACTTCCTTGGCGCCACAATCAATGGACAGGCCCCGGCCGGGTGCGTCACCCAGTTCACCTGCACGCTGGCGCGTGATGGCAACGGGAATGATTACGGTAACGGCCACGCCAGTGCCTGCGGTGTGCGCACGGGACAGTTCACGGCATCTGGCAGTATCGAATTCTATTTCCGCACCTGGGATGAATATGATGCCGCTCTTGCTGGCACGCAGGGACCGATTGTTGTCAAATCTGTTGACGATAGCGGCAACGGTTACGCCTTCATGTTCACCAATGCCGCGCTGCGGAACGCCAAGGTCAACAGTTCCGAGACTAACCAGACAGTGAAGGCTTCCTTCGATATCGAAGGCAATCCCACGGCAGATGGTGGTCCCACCTTCGCCATTTTCCGCCTGACAGGTGTTGCCGCTACCGGCTCCTGATCTCGCCTTTTTTCACCATAACTGGCCGCTGCGTGCGGCCTTTTCTGTTTCAGCCCCTCATATCAATCAGGAAAAATGACCATGGCAAAAGCTGCCCGTTACATGCGTGATGAATCTGCTCTCGATAATGGCCAGGCCATTGATGTCGGTCCCGAAGGGGACAAGTTCACCATCACCACACGCGGTTTCACCACCGCCTATATTGACCGTCTGGCTGCCTTGCAGCGCGCGGCCGCCATCCGGCTCAATACCGGTCTGCCGCCTGCCTCCACGGATCGTGTCACACCGGACACCCTGCCGCCATCCGTCCAGGACGAATGCCAGGCTCAGGCGCTGGCTGAAAAATGCCTGCTGGATATCTCCGGTCTGGAAAACATGGACGGCTCCCCCATGACCATTGAGCAGTTCAAGGCCGCCATCCTCAAGCGCGCCAATATGGGGCTGCTCGTGCTGGCTCTTCAGGCCGCAGGCAGTGTTGGCATGGCCAGCAAGGCGCTGCTTGAGGATGCGGAAAAAAACTCTCAGCCGCCCTCTGCTGGGTGATGATGGATGCGCCCCTTGTCGCAAAATATCAGGGGCGCGCCATACCGGATACGGACTGGGAAGCGCTGGATGCCCAGTCCCGTTATGTGGCGGTAGAGCCCTGGCTGATCACGCCCTGGCGCTGCTGGAACGAGCTGGCGGGCGAGCGTCTTCATACACAGGATGTCTTCGGGGGCGGCATGGGGGCTGTTCGTGGCATCCCACGCCCGCAGGAACTCCCCTATCGGGCCGTGCAGGAATGGTGTGACCGCAACCGCCTGTATGGAGAAAACCGTGAGTTCGTGATCGCCTGTGTCCGTATTCTGGATGCGAATTTCATCAGGCTGAGCACCATCCAGATCAAGCAGGAACTCAAAACCATTTTCGGGAAATAGGTCATGGCGAATGGTGCAATGTTTGCGCGCTCCGTGCGCCTGTTTGCCCGAAAGACCCTCTCTCCGGAGGCTCTGTCTGCCCATCTTGCCACCAGGGCCATTCAGATCCGTGATGATCTGATTTCCAGCCATCAGGCTCCTAACGCCTACACCACCTATGTGGACGGCCAGAAGGACGCACGGGAAGCCGTTGTGCAGCCTGATGGTGTGATCCTCTATCGCTTCCACTATCTGCCGCAGGCCACGCTGCTGGCGGTAGAGCAGGCCATGCGCCTGTCTCCCGTCCGCTCAGGCCGCTTTCGGCGCGCCTGGTGCGTGGTGGTGGATGGCCGGGTCTGGACGCAGGATCTCGCCCGCATCCCGGCCGGGAGTGAGGTCATGGTGCTGAACCCGGAGCCTTACGCCCGCAAGATCGACACGGGCGGCATGAAAACATCAGTGCCACCCGGCATTGTGGAGGCCACACGCCAGATCGTGCAGCGCCAGTATCCCAACATCAAGGCGGAACGGAAGTTCGTCACCATCCCGGCCGGTGTCATTCCTGGTGCACCGTGGATCCTCCGCCAGAACCACGGCCGCAGCAGATCGCGCTCGGCCGGTCAGCCCATTACCTATCCCGCCCTTGTCCTGAAGGAAAAAGTCTGATGCCCAATGAAGAGTCTTTGCGCATCTCGTACGCCAGCAATGTTGCAGGACTAGTGGAAAAGGATGCGGCTGCCCTGGAAAAACTGGGGGATGTTGCAGAAGTCACAGATCGGGTCATCAAGAAAACCTCTCAGACGGCCGACGGTGTGCAGCGTAGTAATGATGCAGTGGCACGTTCCACACGCACTCTGGAAACCCTGCTGAGGAAGCGGGCAGAAGCTGAAGAGGTGATGGCCGACGCCATTGCGCGGGGCGAAAAGACAGAAGAAGACCGCCAGCGCACTCTGGCCGGGCTGGACCAGAGAATTGAAAAGGCGACACAGAGTCTTGCCAAGGCGGAAGCGCAATGGTCCGCCTATGAGGTGGCACAGAGTGAAGCTGCAAAAGGAGGATCCTCGGCGGCACTGTCCTTTGACACTCTGACGGCCGCTCAGTCTGCCCAGTTGCTCAGCATGCGGGATGTCTCCGCCCAGTTTCGGGCTGGGCAGATTACGGTGCAGGACTATCGCGCGGCACTGCGTGACATTGCAGCCTCGTACGCCACACTTGGCACTGCCGCTGAGGCAGCAACCCATCAGATGGCCTCTGGCCTCCGGTCGCACATTGACAACCTGACCGGTGTGTCATCCGGCTCGGCCGACACATCGGATAAACAGGCTGATTTTGAAGCGGCCGCTGAAGCTGCTGACAAACTGCGTGCCAAATGGGTGCCATTGGCCCGTGCGGAACAGGATTATGCAAAATCCCAGCAGGAACTGAATACACTCCTGCGTGCGGGCATTCTCGATATGGGCGAATATGAAGCCTCCATGGCGCGGATCACGTCCGCCTATCAGGCTCAGAAAACGGCCATTGTCTCCACCGCCCAGGCGCAGCAGGATGCGCTCCGCACGCAGAACGAAACCACTGCCGCAGGTGCTCAGGGCAAGATCAATGCCTGGGCTGGTGTGTCCACACCCGAATATGGTCAGGCTGACACACGGCAGGCCGATTTTGAGGCGGCCGCACAGGACGCAGAAAAACTGCGTGCCCAGTTGGTCCCGCTGGCGGCTGCCCAGCAGGAGTATGCAGAGGCGCAGGAAAAAGCAGGCGCGGCTCTGGCGGCCAACATCATCTCCCAGCAGGAGTATGATGCCTATGTCGGCAAAGCAAAAACCACGCTGGACCGGCAGACGGCCTCTCTCTCAGGCAATGGGGCTGCGGCAAAACTTTCAGCATTTGAGCTGGGTATCCTGGCGGATGAGACCCACAAGTTTTTTGACCAGGTCCTCGCCGGTGGGAACGCCATGCAGGCAGCCTTTTACCAGGTGCCCAACATGGTGCAGATCATGGGGGGCTTCCGGGCCTCCCTGACACGCGTGACGTCTGCCCTGGTTGGTCCTGGTGCGCTGGTAGCCGGTGTAACGGCAGGTGTGGCTGCCATTGCCGCCATGGGTTACGCCTCGGAGAATGAGCAGCAGCAGCTTGCCCAGCTCAGCACCCATCTGCGCGCCACACGCACGGATTACGCTGACATGGCAACGGCTGCCGAAAAAGCGGCCCGCAGTCTGCATGAATCTGACAGTGATCTGTCTCTGTCAGACAGCCGCACGGCCGTGCAGACCATTGTTTCCGTGCCAACCGTGGATAGCAGCCAGATTGAGCGTTACATGACGGACGCCCGCAATCTGGCGGCCGTCATGGGCGAAACCGTGCCAGAGGCCGCCAAGACCATGGCGTCTGCCTTGCAGGATCCTGCCAAGGCCGCAGAAGAGTTTGCCCAGCAGGGCATGCCCGGTTTCAACGCCGGTCTGGTGCTCATGGTCCAGAATATGGCACAGGCAGGGGATCGCACCGGCGCTCTGGACGCCGTAATGAAACGTTGGGAACAGACAACAAAAAACGCGGAAGAACAGGCGCTCACACCGTTTCAGCAGTCCCTGAAAAACCTGAAAGATGAAACCGGTGGCGTGGGAGACGCGGTGGTCTACGCCTTTGACCATATGGGCAATGGGGTCATGGGTATGGTCACCTCCAGCGTCAAAGGTCTGACGGGGCTGATTAAGCTCATCGAACAGATTGCGCCGAAGGTTGAAACAGCCACAAAGTCCATCTGGGATTCCGTCGCCTCCGGGATGGAGTGGGTCGGTGGGAAGCTGGAAGGGGGAGTAGAAGGTGGCCTGAACCTGCTAGGAGCCACCAATCTGTCGCACCTCATGGCACAGGGAAATACGGCTGAGCCGCAGTTCTCCATGCCCACCAATACCAACGCTACGGGGGGTGTCCGCGGAACAAATGACAGTTCTGGTAATGTGCCGTCTACTCAATCCTTAAAAGCACAGGATGTAGCCGTAACAAGCCTCTCTGCTCACTGGGCTGACCTACAAAAGACCGTGGATGCGGAAATCGGTTCTGACAGTAGCCTCAGCGGCCAGTTGGATGATCAGAGACGCAAAATTCAAGGTCTGAAAACTGCTGTATCTGGCCTGAATGAACTGCATGCGGCTGGAAAGATCGCTGATGAAGAATATGCCACCGACATGCGTAACCTCAATGGCCAGCTCACCGCGGCCAATGTTGCCTTGGCCGGCCTGCGTGGGCCGTTTGCGGATCTGATTGAGCAGCAGGACCGCGCTGCCCAGTCTGCGGCGGCTCTGACGGGCTATGACAAGGCCATGGTGGAGGCGTCCCAGCAGGCGGACGATGCCGCACGCCAGCTTTCGGGCGGCATGGCCTCAGCGAGCGAAAAAGCGCTGGTGCAGGCTGCTGCCGCCCGCACTCTGGCGGCGGAATACCAAACCAACCTCACAGTCATCGCCCGCAACACGCAGTTGCAGGATGGCATCACAGCCGCCTGGGCCCAAGGTGGTGCCGCAGCCGATCATGCCACCAACTATGTGGAGGCCTATAATTACGCGCTGGATCATTTCGGGAAAAATGCGCCCGGCTTTACTCAAAAAGTCGACGCAATGGCAGCAAGCCTGGATCGTCTGGCGCAGTCCAAAAGAGACACGGAACTGTCTCAGCAGACCTACGCCAATGAGAACCAGATCAAGCTGATCGGCCTGGAAACGGATACGCTGGGCATGAATGCGGATGCCCGCACCAAGCTCATCAACCGCATGCAGGCCGAACAGGAGCAACAGCAAAAAGGCAACTCCCTACAGGCACAATCCACACAGGACTATCTGGCCAGTGTGGATGCGCTCTCTGACGTGACAACGGCGTATGCACATCACCAGCAGGTGTTGCAGGACGTCACCGGCAGCCTGGAGAACATGACCGACCAGCTCACGGATGGCGTCACGCAGGGGTTCCTTCAGGGAACCTCTTCGGGCATGTCCTTCAAAAATGTGCTGAAAGGGATTGAAGTTCAGGTTGTTGGCATGATTGCCAAAATGGCTTTGATCAACCCACTGCTAAACAAGATTGACGGTGGCACCCGGACCACAATGGATGACATCACCAAGATGTTCAGCCAGCAACAGAACGGGTCAGGCAGCACATCATCAGGCAGCAGTTGGGCCCCCACAGCCAGCTCGGATGCGATGAATTCTGTTTATGCCAATGACAACAGCACATCGGCATCCAGTTCCTACAGCAGCGACTGGGCACCGACGGTCAGCGGTGGCATGAGCCTGTTTGGCAACACGTCAAGCCATGGTGGCCTGTCCTCATCTGGCCAGGCCACGGCCTCAAACGGCATGAGTGTCAGTGATATCCAGAGCATTTTCGGTTCTGGCTCATCCTCGTCTGCCACTGCGTCTTCCGGCTTTGGGTCTCTGTCGGATATGTTTGCGGGCAACGGCGGCCTGATGTCGGATAGCGGGCAGGCAACGGCCAGCACCGCAGGCGGGGCCATGTCTCTGGCCGGGGGTGTCCTTGGTGGTTTGAGTATGGGCTACAGCGTTGGCAAGATGTCGTCCAACCTCACTGGCGGCGGTCAGGGCGGCAAAATCGGTGCGGCGGTGGGGGCTGGTATCGGCACCGCCGTTGGCACCGTATTTGGTGGCCCTGTTGGCGGCATGATCGGGGGCACCGTCCTGGGCGCAATCGGCGGCATCATCGGTGGGCTTTTTAATAAAACTCACCGTATTTACGATAGTGTTATCGGTTCAGACGGTCAGCTTGCTATTGGTGGCACGCGCTCGAAACATGCAAAAGACGATGTGACGGAAGGCCTCACAACGGATCTTGCCAGCGTCAATGCCGCGTATGCCGATGCCGGGATTACCGTGTCTGATGGCAGTTATGGGGAGGTGGGGCACTACCACAAAGGCAAGAAACACCGCTCCACGGCTCTGACAGATCTGCTACCCAACATCACGCTGCAAAGCGATGATGCCAACGAGAATCTTGCGCTCCAGCAGTTGATGCCCAAAAGTTTTGACAGCGTCAGCAGCTATACGCAGGCCATCGAAAGCATCAAGCAACTGGCAGATACGCTGGATGCCCTGCATGTGTCTGTCGCCAAATTTGACGATCAGACGCATATCACCGTTGGTCATATCAGCGGCTATACGGGGGATCTGGGCAAGGTGCTTGCCGGGTTTGATGGCAAGACCATCTCAACCGATGCTCTGCAAACCCAGATCAGCAATCTCAAGGAGCTGCTGGATATCACCAATAGCGGGGCGCAGAGCCTTGTCAGCCAGGTGGCGGACCTGCGGGACAAATACCAGCAGGCAGCAGACCAGGCCAAGGCCTACGGGCTGGACTATCAGGTGATCCTGGATAAAGGCAAAGCCGTTGCCCAGGCCATGCTGGACGCAGAAAACACCAAACTGACCCAGTCTGACCAGTCCGTGCAGGCCCGATACCTTGCCGCGGTCGGGGATCAGGAGGGTGCTGATCTGGTCAATTTTGACGTGTCAGCCGATCAGCAGCGCCAGAGCCTGCAAGATGAGTGGCGCAGTTATCTGGGGGACAGCTTTGCTGACAACCAGACCTATGCCGCCCAGATGGCAGACCTGGACAAGACGCTGGCGGCCGAGCGCCTCAAGATCCAGACCACCTATGCCGATCAGGCGCTTGCTGCCCAGCAGCAGGCGGCACAGGCAGCGGCGGAGAAGCAGGCGGAATACCTCTCCGAGGCGCAATCCTCGGTAGCGTCTGCTTTTTCAAACCTTGCTGATTACGTGCAGGGTCTGGGCACGTCCGATGCCTCGCCCCTGTCCGTGCAGGATCAGTACAAGCTGGCCAATGATAATTTTGACACGGATTATCAGGCGGCCATGGGCGGGGATTACGATGCGCTCACGCGCCTCCAGTCTGAGTCCCAGACGGCTCTGTCTGTCGATAAGCAATGGCTGGGCTCCGGCACGGATTACAGCAAGGCCTATCAGGACATGCTGACCAAATTGCAGGCTATCGGCAATCTGGGCGCTGACACCTTTACGGCCAATCTGGCCAAGCAACTGGCAGCGCAGCAGGTGGATGCAACGCTCCAGGTCAACAAGTCCATCCAGACCATGCAGGCAGCCATCACGGCAGAGCTCAAGCAGTTCATTCGGGTCCAAACCTTAAAGGCGGCGTAAAATGGCAGTTATCCGCACGGTAGAGCTGGACATTGTCCAGCCTGCCGCTGGCACGCTTGCGGCCACCTATGGCCACGGCACGCGGGCGCACGGCACCTTGCGCCGGCGTGCCCATAATCCAGAGGCTACGGACACCATCCGCTATTCCGATTGTGGGTATGTGGATGAGTCCGGCACACCGTATCCGCCCTATGTGACGGATGCGTTTGCGCTGGACCGGGGGCTGACCCTCACGGCGGATGCCATGGGCGGTGCGCTCTCGGCCGGGTCCATCACGTTGGCCAATCCGGGTGGCGTGCTGGACAGCCTGTTGACCACCCGCGTCAATGATCATCTGCCGGTGCGGATCCACACCGGCAGCAAGATCTGGGATGGCGTGCGGCGTGTGTGGAAAGATCCTGCCAGCACCAGCCTGCGGCCTGTGTTTGCAGGCCTGGGCAAGAGCTGGCGACCGGACCGCACATCCGTGGTGATTGACCTGCTGGACGCCACCTACTGGCTGGAGGGCAGCATGCCGGTCTCCGTCTATGGCGGGGCGGGCAAGCTGGATGGAGACAGTAACGTGGCGGGCAAGGGCATGCCACGCATCCGGGGCACCGTGTGCAACATCACGCCGGTGCTGATTGATAGCGTCAATTATGTCTATCAGATCTCGGATGGCCCGGCCTCCATCACCGCACTGTATGAGGGTGGGTATCCGGGCGGCATCGCCTCGGCGGGCACGGTGGCGGATATCTATGCCAGCAGCCCCAGCCCTGGCACCTACACCGTGCAGACTGGCTCCGCTGGCACCTGGCTGCGGCTGGGCACCAAGCCGGTCTATGGCATCACAGTGGACGCGGTAGGCAAATTCCGCTCCGGTGCAGCGCCTGCCAACGTGCTGGATATCCTGCGGCAGATGCTGCTGGAGGATCTGGTCATGCCTGCGGCCTACCTTGATGCGGCATGGCCGGCCACGTCCTCGATCGCGCCCTGGCAGGGTGGCTGGTATTGGGATGGCTCACAGACCATTACCGGCAAGCAGGCGGTCAGCACGTTGCTTAGTGGCCTGTGCATCACTCTGGTGCCCACCCGCACCGGCACGTTGCGGCCCATCCTGCTGACCGCGCCGGATCCGTCTGCCACACCGGCCGCCGAATTGAATGCGGATCTGATCACCGAGATAGCAGCCGCAACACTGGACAGCTCTCTGGATCCACCAACATGGCGCTGGCGCATTGGCTGGCAGCATAATTTCACCACCCAGACCACGGGCTCAAACCTGCACCCGCAGGCTCCGGCGGCACGGCAGGCCATCATCGCTGTGGCGGATCGGGCTGCCATCTGGTGGTCGCCAGACATCAAGGCCCACTGGCGGGTGCCCAATGACCCGGCCCTGGTCACCACGGCACTGGCCCGCCAGACGGATGCCACCCTCATTGCGCAACGCCATGGGGCATTGTGGGGTCAGCAGAGGCGGCTCTGGGCCGTCACCATCCCGCAGAATCTCGCCTGGGGAATTGATCTTGGCTCTGTGGTTGGCATTTCGGCACCGGCACCGGGGCTGGAAGACAGGCAGCTAGGGCGGGTGGTGAGTGAACAGATCCGCTCAATAGAGCAGACCGTCACCTTTCAGATCCTCGTTTAAAGACGGATAAAAATGGAAAATTGTGGATTGGGCTGGGAGAACCGCGTGCTGGACGCGGCGCTCACAGCCTCTGCGCAGGCCTCGGCGTTGCCGGTGGAAAACCTGCGCAACCAGCAGGGGGCGGCAAGCCTCGGCTGGCGTGTGCCAGGCACTGCGGCAACGCTCACCATCAGCCACCCGCCTGCCGGCCCCTGGCGCGCCTTTGGGCTGTTCCGCACCAACCTGACAGCCGGGGCCAGCATGACTGTCACCGTCCTGTCAGGCGGCAATACGGTCTGGCAGGGCACGGCGCAGGCGGTCGCCAATGGCCAGATCCTGCTGGTGGCGCCAATGGCCGTCACGGGCGATACGGCCACCATCCAGATTACGGACAATGGGAATCCGGACGGGTTTCTCTCAATCCCGCTCGCCTACGCTGGCCCCATCTGGCAGCCGGTGCGCAATTACAGCACGGAGAGCACAGCGGACCGCACGCTGGGGCAGGACAGTGTCACAACTCTGGGTGGCGCTGAGTTTGTCTCGGCCCGCTGGTATCAGCGCAAGCTGAGTATTGCCCACCAATCCTATGGCGATGCGGACGCGGTTGTCCTGGACAGGATCCTGCGGGTGGCAGCTACCGGGCAAAACATCCTGTTTCTGCCCGACCCATCCGCCACTCCGGCAGGCCTTGCAGCAAAGGCGCTGTTTGGCCGCCTGAGTGGGGCTGAGCTGTCCAACCCGTTTGGAAATGCTGACAGGCATTCCCTTCCTCTGACTTTGACGGAGCGCCTGTAATGGCACCACAGCTTGGCAATTTTGTCCTGGAGACAGCCACAGCGCCCGGCACGGGCAGCTTTACCCTCAATGGTCCGGAAACCAGCCGCCGGAGCTTCTCTGCTGCGTTCCCTAATGGCGGTTCAGTGTTCTATTTTGCCGATGACGGATCCAGTGCGGAATGGGGTGTGGGCACGCTGACCATCGGCACGCCCAGCACGCTTTCCCGCACCACCATCATTGGCACCACAAGCGGCGGCACATCAGCGCTCAATTTCTCGGGTAGCGTGGAAGTCTATAACGAAATACCGGCTGAATATGTGCCGATTTTTGAGGCTGACGGGCATCTGATCGTCAAATCCATTTCCGACTGGACCAAGCGGCAGGCCCTCGGGGCGGCGGATGCGGAAGCCCGATATATAGGCCGTGCAGGAGGATCAAAGGATTATGCCCCGTTGCAGGGGGGCGTGCAGATCTCAACCGGCAATATGTGGTTTTCCTATAAGGATTCAGGTGGCGCAATAAAGTATGCGTTTGCCCAGCAGGCGGGTGACTATGCAACCCATACGGATGTGGCGAATGTCATAAACAATAACATCGTTATTGCCGGGCAGATGCATGTTGATACCACGGGGTATCTGCAAATCTATCGCAAGAGCAATGTGGGCACAGATGGCATTGTTGATCTGTATTCGCACTGGTCCAGCCCGAACAACAATGTAGCCAGGGTTGATGCGCAGGGGAATATCTACACGCTCAAGAGCGGGTCCATTTATCTTGATAATCCTTACGCAAATTCGGGAAACAATGGCGACTGGAACGAAGCCCCCGGCATTCAGTTTGGCCTGTCCAGCCGGGGCTCAAATGCCCGGATGTGGTATGAGGAGCATGTGGGCCAGATTGACCAGCTCACGTTGCTGCTGAATGGATACGGCCACAAAACCTATTTCTGGTTTGGACCTGACGGACGCCTGAACTCGTCCGCCGGTCTCATGGCGCTAAAATCAGAGATCCCGACTGATATTTACTCGGGCACATCATTCAACAATGATTTTTCCACCAGCGATGACCGGATCATCAACCTGCCGTATGGCAATATCCTCCAGTGCTTCCGGGTGGATAACGTCTCATCCGGCCGCATCAGCTTCCCGCAGGCGTTTTCGTCCACCCCGCAGTCCATTGTTGTGCAGGCCATTACGGGCGGCGTGATCGCGCATTATCACTGCGTCTGGGAGCCAGATGCATCAGGTTTCACGCTCAATCTCTATGGCTCATATGATGCCATTTATGTTCAGGCAAAAGGCAAAAGATAATCATGACAGACACAGTTTTGACGGGTGCGGCCCTGATCGCCTCTGCCTATCCGGCCCGCTACTATGCACAGTATGACAGGGCAGCCACCGGCATCACGCTTGTGACCGGCCTTGTTGATACGCAGGCTGATGATGCCCGGATCAACGCGCTGCCAGCAGCAGCCGACATGATCGCTCTCACGCCAGCGCAGTGGTCTCTGGCGCAGCGTGCCCAGTCTATCCATGTGCAGGATGGCAAACTGCTGCATCCGGCGCGCTATTATGCCAGTTTTGACCTTTCGGCCGCACAGCCCACGCCAGTGTTGGGCTGGTATGATACCTGGGCCATGAGCAACGTTGCCAACGTGCCTGCAGCCTCGGACATGATCGCGGTTGCCGAAAAGGACTGGGACGATATTACCGCATTCCGCAAGTCAAATGGCCGGGGCGTGCAGGATGGCAAGATCATCGACTACACGCCGCCGGTCCCACTCTCAGTCCAGGCGCAGGCGGAACAGAGCTGGATCCAGCAGCAGGAATCCCGTGCCTTTGTGCGGGGGCAGAAATTTACGGCTGAGATGCTGGCGTATGCGGATGCGATTGAGGCCATTGCTGAGGGCACGGACACCGCCAGCACAAGGCTGCCGGACAGGCCCGCCACAATCATGAGTTGAGGCAACGCCTGGTTGCTGTTTCTGCCGCCCGGTGAGGCGGTTTTTTTATGTCTGGATGCTGAAAATGTCTGAAACGAATACGATTACCCGCCCAGAATTTCGCGCCTACCAGCGTGACGTAGATGGGCGGCTTGGTGCGGTCCAAAAAGGGATTGAGGCCCTTGCTGCTGAGGTCAAGAAGCTCAACACGCCGCGTGCGTGGATCTTCGGAAGCCTGACGGTTCTGGGCAGCGCCTTGGGCAGTGGCATTGTGACAGCCCTGCATAACGCGCTGCACTGACAACCAGAAACGGCCGATGTGTAAACCAGATCACCGAAACTCGCCCGTGGCCTGTTCCGTTCAAAATGGCAGTTTTGTGCGGGTCTTTCGCATTGCTGGACTAATCCGGGCCTAGCTGCCTGTAAACTCGTCCACCCCGGCCGCGCATGACGCGGCTTTTTTGTATCCGGAAAACACGATGAATGATCCGATCCTTTTGGCGGCTGCTTTGGCGCGGCGGTTTGAGGGCCTGTGCCTGCGCCCATACGTTTGTCCGGCCGGTTACTGGACCATCGGCTACGGCAGCCGTTGGTTGGCCAACGGGGCCGCCGTATGTGCCCACACAGCCCCAATTACGGCAGCAGAGGCAGAGAGCCTTCTGCTGGCGGCGCTACGGGCGATTCAGCCCGAGATACGCAAGATTGTGCATGTGAGCCTGACGGCCGGGCAGGAGGCTGCCTTGCTGGATTTTGCTTTCAATCTTGGGTTGTCGGCGCTGGCTGGCTCCACCCTGTTGCGGCGGCTGAATGCAGGGCAGGGGACTATGGCCCGAAACCAGCTCCTGCTGTGGAACCACATGCACAAAGATGGCCAGCTTATCACCTCTCCGGGCCTGACCCGGCGGCGGCATGCCGAATGGCTGGTGTGGGCTGGCCAGCCTTTTGCCTGACCCTTTCATCCTCTCTCAAAAAAAGGAAACGCCATGGACTGGCAATCTCTCCTGGCATCGGTTCTGCCGATGCTGCCCGCGCAATATGCGGGGGACCTTGTGACTGTTGGCACCTTTCTGGTGGCGCTGTGTGCGCTGTTGGCCCGGTTCTGGCCACGCCCGGCTGAAGGCTCCCGCTGGCTGAAGCTGTATGAACTGGTCAACAGCGTGGCGCAGAACAAGGGCCACGCGGCCAACGCAGATGATGCTGCGGGCAAGCCTACGAGCGGCTGAAGCCGCCGAAAGACCATACCACACAATACCACGCACCACAGCCGCCCATGAGGTGGCTTTTTTATTGGGATATGACCATGAAGCTCTGTTTCCTGCGGCACAAAGCTGCCGCCCTGATGGCTGCTCTGCTCCTGCCGCTGGCTCTGGCCGCGTGTGGAGCGAACCAGACTGTACAGCGCCAGCAGTCTGTTTACGGCCTCAGCCTGTCCTTTGCTGCGGCGGCCCAACTAGCGGCGGACTATGAGAAGAACCCTGCGGCAGACCCGGCAGTGGTAGCCAAGCTGAAGCCTGCCTTCCAGAAGGCGCATGACCAGATCAAGCTGCTTGATGAAGCCGCCCGCAAGGGCGACCCGCTGGCAGAAGCAGCCGTAGAAGCCGCACAGGATGCGCTGGACGCGGCGCGAACGCTTATGCCTGTATCCTGACCCGCTCCATCACCCACACCGCAATAAACCAAAGGAAAACTGACCGATGAACTACACCCAGATTGCCGTTTCTGCCGTGGAAGCCCTGATCCAGAATGGCCCGATGATTGTGGAGGATATCAAAGCGCTGCTGCGGCCGCTGAAAGAAGGCCGGGAGCCAACTGCTGACGAATGGGCGTTTGCGGAACAGCAGTTGGACGCCGCGAATGTTCAGGTGCAGCAGAGCTTAATAAGATAACTGCCTTAAAAGAACGAAGAGCATTGTTCATAAAAATGTAAACTATTATTGGCCTGAGAAATAAATAATATATCCATAAATTTCAATGACTTGTGTAAGGTAAAGCTTTTTGTGATATCTGAAGTGTAATGACAAAGATTGCATAAAAGTCATTTTTTCACTTACTCAAGCATCCAAGACGTGAGGACGAATCAATTTTCATAGTGAGATAGATAAGCGTGTCGACAGTTGAGATAATCCGCAGTTTCAGAGACAGAATGCCTTGGTCTGTTAGTCATTCTGTCTTTTCAGATCTTGAATTAGGAAGGCGGGCTAATTGGGATAAAACACTGGCGCACGCAGAAACTGGCGATGAATCTTACGAGGAGAAAACAGAAGATCTTCTTGATGCTTTAACAGAGCATCTTCTTTGTGGAGAAAAACTTGTTCGTTTCTACGAAGTAGAAAAAGAAAAAATCAAGGATTTTCGAAGGAAAGCAGAAAATTTACAAGTGGATGACAATATATTTTCGGACAAGTTTCCGATCTTGGTACCCGAAAACGAATTAAATGGTCCTGTGCCAAACCTCAGTGTATCTGCCATACATAAAAACGAAGAAGGGATAGCTATTGTCCTTTCTTCAAAAAGATATACCTATTCTCGTCAAAAATTTTTAAAAGATCAATTTGAAGATTTGCCTCCAGAATTATCTAAATATAATGAATTTATTGGTGTATCTTATAAAAGATATGAAGCTTTTGATGTTTTGTGGATTCCTAATAATAGTAGCGTCATTGAGATACGTGCCGATTATCCAGAAGGAAAAGAGGCAACTCAAGTAGTATACGCAATCAATCAAGCTGAAATTTTCTTTTCTAAAAAATTTGGAGAAGATTATTTTCAAAATAAAATTAATTTTTTCCCTGCAATAGACTCTCTCTACAAATCTCGTGATGACGGAAAAGTTATCGAACTAGGGTTTATGGTTTCAGGAGCAGCACAGAAACTCGAGAAATCCCGTCGGGATGGAACTTGTTGCAGGGTAGAAGCTTATCACCTTAGTGGAATTCAGGGCCTTGAACTTCCGATCGCAGTTTACCGTATTGTCGTGATGTGGAAACGACCACACAATAGCAACTCATATTCCCGACCGGAAGTCGGTATACATGGCCGTTCGACACAAACAGCAGAACCTTCCCCTTATTTAACAGAGATTGCGATCTCAAGATGCGGCAGTCTTGAAGATTATAATTTTGTTAGGGATAGAATTCTTCGTCATTGTCATTAGTTGTAGGAGGCACACTGAAGAAAGGACTATCAGTGAGTATAGATAAAATTAAGATACAATTAGCGAGACAACTGGAAGAGCCAGTCCTTCAAGTGTGTCTTAATATTGTTGATCATCTATCTCGCGTGTCTTTTGATCAGGCTCAGAGATTAACTTTTACATTGTTATATAATTGGTCTGAAAGCGATGTAGACGAATCTACATTTTACGCTGCTTTAACCGCGCTTACGTCCATGAAAAATCGTCCATTAGTCATGTACTTTGTTTTCCATGATGAAAACGAAGATAGAGAGATTGCGATCTCGGCTAAAGATGCCATGAAGGCTGCAAAAGAGAACGAATTTTATAATCCAGAAACAGGAGAAGAAATCGACGATTTTTTGAAAAAATTGTTCCCAGTTTATAAAATGACAGAATTTTTTGCTGCGGCTGCAAAAAAACAATGAACGTTAACCCAAATTTAGGGGATATGCTTGTAAAGGCAAGACTATCTCCCGCCGCTCAAATGCTTATGGATATAAATTCTATAGAAAGTTATAAAGATTTCTTAATAGTTGTTTATAAAGCATTGGAAGTTTCTATTAGGCAAGTGTCCATGCAACGGAAGCATCGGCAAAATGCTACAGAAGATCAAATAACGGCCATGATTGTTGGGTATTTTAGAACGCAAGGATTGACGACCGCTGTACATGATCCTGACATAGGTGGGCATGTAGATATCGCTATTGAATTAGATAATGGCTATCTCTGGTTAGCTGAAGCTAAAAAATGGGCTGGATGTTCTTGGATTATGAGTGGGTACAAGCAGCTGCTGACTCGCTATGCAACAGGACTTAACAATCAAGACCATGGCGCATTGCTAATTTATTTCTTTGAAGAACGACCTCAGACATTAATGAAAAAATGGTTTGACCAAATCCAGAACAAATATAAAATTTTGTCAAATTTGAATAAAATCGGTTCTTTTGAGTTTGATTCAACGCAAATTCATAAAAGTACTGAAAACCCGTATTATATACGTCATATTGGTGTCCCACTGCTTTGGAGGCCGGAAAAATAATAAAGAAGATATTCTTCTTTAATTCTTTTCCTTTTCAAGACCCAATTTAATAAGCTGCCGGATCGCTTCGGATTCCGTTTTGATACGGTTTTCGAAGCGATAATCTTCAATCTCTTTTGCGACCTCTTTGGGTAGAGAGACCAATTTACGCACGGTGGTTTCTGGGTTCACTGCCATACAGATCACATACACCAAAAATAGCATTGCAGACAATGGTGATGCAGTGATACACCATTGTGACCGAGGCCGAAGATTTGGCCCTTCAGCCTCGGTCTAACCTCAAGCAATGGAGAGCCCCAATGCCCAAGGCTAATGCTTTATCTATCACACAACGCCGTTGTGTGCTTACCGGAATCATGGCTGCACCATTTTTGGTCGGAACGCCGGGCACTGCTACGGCAGCACCATTTCAAGCTGATGCAGCGCTGTTTGCCTGCCATCAGCGGTTCCATGCTGTTTATTCTGCCGTGCGCGCAGCAAGCTGCGAACCGTCCCCCGCCTTTGGCACACCCGAGTGCAATGCGCGGGAAGCCCTTTTTGATAAAATGGTTTTGGAAGAATGTGATCTGCTGGAAGAACTGGCCGCTATTCCAGCCCATACTCGGCAAGGGCAACGACTGAAGGCCGAAGTCATTCTCGCCCTTCTACCGGAACACCTGCGCCACAATGAGCAAGATGGAGAGACGCAGCTTGTCCTCTCGCTGGCGCGGGATTTGGTGCGGGAGAACGCAGCATGAGCGCCGTGATCCCATTTAGCTTTGATGAGCATGCCGTGCGGGTGCTGACCCGTGAGGAAGAGCCGTGGTTTGTGTTGGCCGACGTGTGCGACGTGTTGGAAATTGGAAATCCAACGATGGCTGCCAGACGGCTCGATAATGATGAGAAGGGGGTCAATACTATTGAGACCCTTGGCGGCCAACAGGAAGTGAGTGTCATCAGCGAAAGTGGCCTTTACACCCTCATTCTCACCAGCCGAAAGGCCGAAGCCAAGCGCTTCCGCAAATGGGTCACGGCGGAAGTCCTGCCATCCATCCGCAAAACGGGCAGCTACGCGCTGCCCACCAGCAAGGCGGAATGGTTCAGCCGCTTCGCCCGTGTGCTGTGCCTGTGGGATGCAGTAGGGGAGGCCGCTGCCCAACAGGAGTGGCAGAACACCGGCCTGCCCATTCCCATGCCCAGAAAGCAGGGTGTGCGCCTGCTTATGGAGGCAACTTTGGATATACCGGGCCTAACACTCCCCTCAGAACGACCTAATACCCCGGCCAGAACAGTCGCCAGCCGCCACAATGGGTCATTAGGCGGCCGACCACGAAGCGGAGAAACCCCAACGCAGGCCCGCCTGCGCAGGCTTCATATGGTTGAAAAAGAAGTCATTCCCTCAGAAGACGGTCAGTCCGCCACGGTAATCACCTACGCCACCCACCCCGAACAGCAGGAAAGATTTTCTGGGCTGTAGAGATAGGGGAGGGGGGCCGGTACAGGCAAAAACGAATCAGAAAAAGTGGCACGGATTTGGCACGGATTTATGCGTGCCAAAGTGCTTTAATTGCTACCAAAGTGGACTAACATGATCTTTGGGAAACAACCGGAAACCACATAAGACCCGCAGAAAACTGGGGAAAAACGTGGTGGGTGCGACAGGGATTGAACCTGTGACCCCCGCCGTGTGAAGGCGATGCTCTACCGCTGAGCTACGCACCCGGTTTGTGAAGTTGGTATTAGCTGAGCCTCTGGCTGTTGGCAAGCGGGGGTGAATAATTAATTTGCATCGCTAGCCAGATTTTCTCGTTTCATTTCAAGCTCCAACCACTTTTCCTCAGCAGCGGCAAGAGATGTCTCCACGACCTGTAAGTCTGCACTGAATTTCTCAAATGCCTGAGGATCTTTTGTGTAGAGATCTGCATCCGCTAGCTTGTCGCGTAATGTTGCTGCCTGCTTTTCAAGCTTGGAAATCTCCTTGGGAAGATTGTCCAACGCAAACTGATCCTTGTAACTCAGTTTGCGGACAGATGTTTTCGATGATGGGATTGTATTTTCTGATGACTTCTGAACTCTAACAAGCGGCTCAGCCCCAAGGATGCTCTCTTCAATCCCGCCACGCTTTTGGGCGAGCATGTCACTATAACCACCTGCATACTCGACCCAGACGCCTTCACCTTCTGACGCGAGAACAGAGGTCGCAACTCGGTCCAGAAAATCTCGATCATGGCTCACCAAGAGCACTGTCCCAGCATAGCTCGACAACATTTCCTGAAGGAGGTCCAGCGTTTCAAGATCGAGATCGTTAGTAGGTTCATCCAATACGAGAAGGTTTGACGGTTGAGCCAAGGCGCAGGCCAACATCAGACGGCCTCGTTCTCCGCCTGAAAGTACGCCCACAGGGGTGCGGGCCTGCTCAGGTTTAAACAGGAAATCCTTCATATAACCTATAACATGCCGCTTTTCTGACCCAACTTGAACCATATCTCCGCCGCCGCCAGTAAGGGTATCAGCCAAGCTTTTATGCGGATCTAAGGTTCGCCTTTGCTGATCAAGCGTTACCATGGAAAGGGAAGGCCCTAGTGAGATGGAACCACTATCGGGCTCCTCCTGACCGACCAACAAACGAAGAAGCGTGGTTTTCCCTGCGCCATTGGCGCCAACGAGCGCAAGCCTATCCCCACGGAGCAACCGCAGATCAAGATCACGCACAATGACGCGATCCCCCCAAGATTTGCTGACATTTTCAGCCACAGCAACCAGCTTGCTGGACATCCCTGACGATTGTGCAGCCAAAGAGACAGTGCCGGGTGATCTTACAGCCTCTCGCTTGGCGGCACGTAAGGCAGCCAATTCTCCTACACGGCGCACGTTCCGTTTGCGGCGAGCGGTCACGCCATAGCGCATCCAATCTTCTTCACGCGCGATCTTACGGTCAAGCTTGTGTGCGTCACGTTCCTCCTGCTCAAGAACCTCCTCACGCCATTCTTCAAACCTGGTAAACCCTTGATCCAGACGGCGCGTAATCCCCCGGTCAAGCCACACCACGGAACGAGAGAGTGTAGATAAAAGACGCCTGTCATGGCTGATCATCAACATTGCTGAATTAAGACTCAGCAATTCGCGCTCAAGCCATTCGATTGTTGGCATATCCAGATGGTTGGTGGGCTCATCCAGCAGAAGAATATCCGGGGCGGCCGCAAGCGCGCCAGCTATCGCACAACGCCGCGCTTCTCCACCGGAAAGGTGAGAGGTATTTTCTTGACCGGTTAGCCCAAGCGCATCAAGCATGGCAGCAGCACGCCATGAATTTTCAGGCTCAGCTATTTGCGCCAGCACATACTCGGATGTAGTAGCGTGTGTGGAAAGATCTGGTTCCTGAGGCAGATAGCGTAACGTTGCTCCGGGCTGAAGAAACACAACGCCTGAATCAGGCTGTAAAACACCAGCCGCAATTTTCAGTAAAGTGGACTTACCTGAGCCATTACGCCCGACAAGGCAGACACGTTCTCCGCGCGCCACGGCAAAGCCTGCTTTATCAAGCAAAGGCCGACCACCAAGAGTAAGAGAAATATCTTGAAGATGGAGAAGGGGAGGGAGAGCCATTCTCCGTTTCTGTGCCAGAGCCCTGAGTGACGCAAGAGGATATTTCCAGATATCACACGTTGGAAAGGAAAAGCCTCACGCAACACTCAGGAACTGGCAAGATCAAAGCTGCTGACAGCCTGATAAGTTGCAACAGCCAACGTCAAAGGTTCAAATGGTTTTGTGATAACAAAACTTGGCTCTGATGTTTCCCCGGTGAGGAGGCGCTCGGGGTAGGCGGTCACGTAGATAACAGGGGCATTATGTGTTTTGGTAATTTCCGCAACAGCCCGCATACCGTCCCCACCACTCCCCAGATTGATATCGGCTAGAATAAGGCCTGGGCGGGTTTCCCGTGCGATACGAATGGCATCTTCCTGCGTATGCGCTACTCCCGCCACTTTATGACCACATTGTAGCACCAGTTCTTCAATATCCATGGCGATAATCGGTTCGTCCTCGATAATCAGGACAGAGGTTTGAATTCCCGTTCTCAGAAAAGAGTAAGCCCGTTCGGTCTCCCGCTCAGCTTCAGCATCTGAAAGATCAAGAATTCTAGCCGCCATGGGGGGAGAAACTTCTTCCAGCGTTAGCAGTAGAAGCAACTGCCGCTGGAGGATGGACAGGGAACCTTCCTCAAGGTGGTGACCTGACTGGGCGGAGAAATGACGTGATATTTCCTGATAGAGACGACATAAAGCTGGAAGATCATCTGCGGGACGACTTGTGGTCAAAGTCCGCAAACTCTCAGCCACCAGAAGATCACCCCGCGGCTGGCTACGCGTTAGTGCGCGTGCGTAGCGTCTGCCATAGGGAAGTGCCTGAATTAAGGCCGCGCGTTGTGACTCTGGCATGACAAATCTCCTTCGCGTGGAGTAATGACGGTAGGCACGCAGGATCGCAACGATGACATGGCCGATCGTCTGCAGGAAGGGGTAAGTGTTCTGAAACGCGATAAACTGGAGCACCGTAGCGCAACTGCATCATTTTCTCGCACAGATTTATTGGCGCTCATTCCTGCGCTCCGCGCCTTTGCACGTTTACTGGCACGTGATGCAACCCTCGCGGATGATCTTGTGCAGGAAACTATTCTCCGCGCGCTGGCAAAAGCAGACCTGTTCACTCCGGGCACCAATCTGAAAGCATGGACATTTTCCATACTGCGCAATCTGTTTCTTGAACAGGCGCGGCGCAAGCAGAAAGAACAAGAAGTGTTGGATCACTACGCTTCCAATGCCCAGTCACACCTTCCGAATCGTCAGAATGGGCCGGACCGGGAGGCGATTCGGGACTTGGATCATTATCTTTGGCAGCTTTCTCCTCTTTTAAGAGAAGCACTGGTTCTGATCGGCGCGCAGGAAATGACCTATGAAGAAGCAGCAAGCATTTGCGAGGTTTCGGTTGGAACTATGAAAACACGGGTATCACGTGCCAGGGCAGAACTTCAGGCTCTAACCCAAGGGGACTGAAAATTGCCCTACAAAGCTTAAGTCACTTTTACGTGATAATTTTCTTTGGCTTTTTTTGTAACCTTTCCTGCGTCCCGTTCATTCTGTTTTCAAGAATGTATAAAGGCGAAGGAAAAATCCCATGACGAAGTCATTCCATGATCAGGTTATTGCCATTCTGCCCAAACTGCGCGTGCAGGCACTGGCACTGACACGGAACCGCGCCGCCGCCGAAGACTTGGTTCAGGATGCCGTATGCAATGCACTTTCTGCCCAAGACAGCTTTGCTCCGGGCACAAATTTCCCGGCTTGGATGCACCGCATTCTACGAAACCGTTTTATTTCTGATTTGCGCAAGAAACGCGAAACAACAGACATTGATGATATGCCGCCCTCATTTCTTTCCACGAACGCTCCCCATGAAGATCGGATTGTTCTGAAAGATCTGGATGCAGCTCTTGCACGTCTGCCAGACGACCAGCGGGAAGCTCTGGTGTTGGGCGTTCTTGAGGGAATGAGCTATCAGGAACTGGCGGAAGTGGCTGGATGTGCTGTTGGAACAGCTAAAAGCCGCGTTTTCCGTGCGCGTCGCCAGCTTGAAGCGTGGATGATAGGCGAAGAACATGTGGGCAATGATCGTCTGAAAGCTCAGGCGGCAGCCTTGCAGCGGAAGGTAGAGCGGCATACACAGGAAAAAGCCGCATCAAGCCGCGTTTGAGATGAGAGCAGGACGGTGGGCGTAAAAGCCCACATATGAAGGTAGGCTAACGAGCTTGAGTATGTCAGATGTTTGCTATTCAGACAGACAACATGGCATTTCCGTCGGGCGGCGTAAGGGTGCACCACCGGATGGAAAAATTCATGGGTGACGATCCACCAAAAAAACCTAAAAAAACGTCTGATCAGGCGTTCGATCTCTGGCTCAAACGCGGACTTCACCAGCTTTTCGACGATGTAGCGAACGAACCTATTCCAGAAGAACTGCTGAAGCTCATTGAAGAAGATCGTCGAGACTAGGCCGGGGCAGGAACACGGAAAGCTTTTACGCTCAGGGCGTAAGCTTCTTGCTTCCCTGCTTTCTGGCATTGGTCATATCTTCAGCACAACCAGCGCCCGCATGCGGCTCCTGATCTGTCTGTCCGCCATACCTGTGGTGGCGATTGGATCAGTTCTTGCTGTCCATAATTATAATGAACTCATGGTTGGCAGTGCACAGCGTGCCGCCACGGCCATTACACGTCTGGATCTTCAGTTCCGACATGATACGGATCGCTTGCGTAGTGCTCTTGAGACCATTGGCGGCATGGGACTAACCCCTGAACAAATTGGCCATGCTCTTAAATTGGCCGAAACCATGAGCGGCCAACGTTATTGCTATCTAGGGGTGTTGAATGCTGATGGCACCGTAATCCAGTCAATTTCCACCCCTGGAAGCGGCTGTCAGAAGGTGGAGGAAGAAGAAACATCACCTTCTTTTCAAGGCATTCTGCTGGAAGCTGTTCAGAGCAATAGCACCTCTGAAGGCAGTGGCTCTTTCCTTAAAATTACCGTCCCCGCAGTTTTCCTTTCAATTCCCGAGACGCATGGGTACCTGGTTGGCATTCTCCAGCTCTCACGAAAAGCCGCCTACCTTTCCAACAGTATAGGCTGGCAGGCATTTTCGGATGAAAATAATCCCCTTAAAGCGTGGCTCATCAACCAGGATGGGTCTCTAAGTTCCGTTTGCACAGATTGCCGATGGGAACCGCCTCCCGGCTTTATCGTCGGAGCTTTGCAACGTCGACTAGAAGCCAGTGCTGGTTCTGTTGTTTCTCTTCCCACCCCTGAAGGCGGGTACGCATTGGGTGCCATTGCCGGTGGAGCCGACATTCTCGTGTCTGCGCAAAGAACAGCCCGAGAATCGGGGGCTCTACGGACCATGATTCTCGAAATTTCTGGACTGGTTCTTCTGTTGGGTGCAGGGCTGGTTGGCGTAACACTGGCAGCCAACATTGTTCTGGTCTGGCCCCTTCGTCGCCTAACCTATTCTGTTCAGAAATGGCAGATAGAAGGGGTGTTTGATACGCGCATAACTCGCTCCATGCCTTTGGAGCTTCAAAGGCTTGGACAGGCCTTTACACGAGCAACCCGTAGGCTTTCCCGTCATGAGGCGCGCCTAAAAAAAGCCATGGCGCACCAGGAATTGCTGATGCGTGAAATTCATCATCGCGTGAAAAACAATCTTCAGATTGTTGCGTCCCTTTTGAACCTGCAGGCAAGCCGCATTTCAAACCCTGATGTACGCGCAGAATTTGCTCTGGCGCGAGATAGGGTGAGAGCTTTGGCCACCCTCCACCGAACGCTCTACGCAGAAGATCGGCTGGATAGCCTCAATATGGCGAGTTTCCTCAAGGAACTCTGCGACCAAACGCTGCATATTGCGGGAGAAGAAAGCGCTGCGCGTATTACGCTTGACGTTGTTGCTGACGATTTTTCCATGAACCCTGATCAGGCGGTTCCCTTGGCCCTGATCGTGACAGAAATTGTTACAAACTCCATCAAATATGCCTTCCCCGATGGACGACACGGCACGATTGCTGTCAGGCTGACTCTACAAGGTCCGAATGTCATGCTTTCAGTCAGTGATGACGGAATAGGATGCCTGATTGACCCCGCCTCTGCGGCTGACCAACATGGCATCGGCCTAAAGCTTATCCGAGGATTTGCGCGACAGTTAAACGCCGAGTTTGAAAAAAATTGCGAACACGGCACTCGTTACAATTTTATTTTTCCCCTCGACGACCACTAAAAACGTTTACACGTGCTTTCGACTATCTGCATGCTCCTGCCACACAAAAAGTGTGGTATGCCCTGTTTGCAGCCGGGGCTGGCGTGCTTAATGGTTTGCGTCCTTCCCTGTCCGGTATAAACGCCTACGTCATGAGCGGTAAAAAACAAGCGATACGCGGGTGGACGCGGACACAAACCCGTCTGGGACGCAAAGCAGCCGGACCCGTAGTGGTCTTTGGCATCCTGTCTTCTCTTGTTGGTGTAGCGCAGGCATGGTGCATAGCCGTTGTGCTTGGCCATACATTGATAAGCCTTCATTCCAGCACCGTTCCCGCGGCTTTGCCCCTCTGGCCAATAGGGGCTTTTCTGGTTCTGGCCATTGTGCGGACCTGCTTTCTGGCTGGCGTGGATATAGGCGCGGCCAATGCAGGGATAGAAGCCCGCAAGCGGCTAAGAGGAGAGGTGCTCTCCTCTGTTTTAACCGGAGGCCCCGCGCTACTGCGTCAAGAACATAGTGGAGTTCTTGCCACTACGGTTGTTGATCGCGTTGAAGCTCTGGATGGATTTTTCGGTCGATGGATCCCTGCCTCAATCACATGGATTGCGGCACCTGCTCTTGTTCTCATCCCCGTCTGCTTCGTTCAACCCCGTGCTGGGCTTGTTCTTGGCCTCTGTGGTTTGGCCGTTCCTGTGGGGCAAGCCCTCTTTGGTATAGGTGCTGCTGTTGCATCCCGTAACCAGTTCCTTGCCATGACACGCCTGCAAGCGCGCTTTCTGGACCGGGTAAAAGGTATCGCAACTATCGTCCTCGCAGGACGGACGGAAGATGAGACACACCGCCTAGCCGAAGCAGCAGACGAACTGCGACTGCGGACCATGAAAGTTCTACGGGTCGCTTTTCTTTCTTCCGCATCCATTGATGCAGCCATGGTGGTCGCCCTGATTGTAGTTGCCATCATGGACAGCCATGCAGCCCTGAGCCTGCAAGAGCAGAATTCAACACCTTTGCTAGAGCACATCCTGACAAGCAGCCTGTTTGTGCTCCTGGTTATTCCTGAATTCTTTTCTCCCTTGCGTGCTTTAGCTCTTGCCTATCAAGACCGTGCTCATGCGCAGGGCGCTGCGACAGCGGTGATTGATCTGCCTGTCGCCAAAGAGCATAGAACCGTACCTGAGCAAGACCTTTTCCCAGACCGCTCCATTTCAATCACGCTTGATCAGGTCTGTTTTACCTGGGACCCGGCACGCGGTCAGGCTCTTGATCACATCAGCTTTAAAGTGCCTGCAGGGGAAACCGTTATTTTAACCGGCACCTCCGGCTCAGGGAAATCGACCCTGATGGAACTGCTGTTGAAGTTCATCAGCCCTGATAGTGGGCAGATCCTTTTGAACGACATTCCTCTTGAAACTATTCCAGCTGATGCTCTTTCCCACATTGTTTCCTGGATCGGGCAAAAACCAATCCTGTTTGCGGGCACCCTTCGAGACAACATCCTTTTTGCGCATCCGGATGCCGATGAAGAAGCTCTGATGGCGGCGGTCAAAGCTGCAGCAGTTGATCAGTTTCTACCTTCTCTTTCGGAAGGATTAGACACACGCATTGGAGAAGGCGGCTTTGGGTTGTCAGGAGGACAGGCCCAGCGTATTGCCATTGCGCGTGCCTATTTGAAAAATGCTCCCGTCCTGCTGCTGGATGAGCCGACAGCCCACCTTGATCCGGAAACAGAAAAAAGCGTCTTTGAAAGCCTACAGCGGCTTGCTCTCAACAAAACGGTCATTTTGGCGACCCATTCTGCCGCGACCCATATGTTCAATGGGCACAGAATTGGTCTCCAGGATGGAAAGATTGTCCAAAAGCAGGGATCTGCGTGAAATGCCTGAGATAGACCAAATATCACCAGCATCCACCAATCAGTCTGGCCCCTCGCGCATTACAGACAGGCAGGCTATTTTTCGCATCCTGAGGCTCTGGCAAAGACAGGCACCCCGGCTTACTATCGGCTTAATGCTGGCTCTACTGGCGTTGTGCGCAGGGCTTCTGCTTATGCAGGTTTCTGGCCTGCGGCTGGCGGGAGTAGTTCTAGGCGAGATTATCATTACCACAGCGCTGCTTCGTTGGGTGGGGATTGGCCGGGTTCTGCTACGTTACTCAGAGCGGCTGTTTGCCCATGATGCCATGTTCCGGGCGCTAGCTGATTTACGGGTGTGGTTCTTTCATTCTCTGGCACAAGGAGCCGCTGCTGGGCTCGGTTTTCGGCGGGCGGGGGACATGCTCTCTCGCCTGGTGTCTGATATTGGCACGCTAGATGGTCTCTATTTGCGCATTCTGGTGCCATTCATGTGCGCCACTCTCACACTCCCCATTCTGCTGGTTCAACTATGTTCCCAAAATATCATGCTTGGGTGCCTGACCGGCCTGCTTTTTGCTTGTTCCGCTTTTCTTTTTCCTTACCTCATCGCGCGCTCCGGCCGACAGGAAGCTGAACAGCTTACCCGGAGCCTTTCCGCCTTACGCATCAGTGTGCTTGATCTGGTGGGAGGGCTGCGCGAAGTTCGAGCCTTTGGGGCTGAGCCGCAGATGTTGGCCCGCGTGGAGGCTGATGATGCAGCGTTGCTGGGCGGACAAAAACAACTGGCCCGGCGGGCTGCTCTTGCCAATGCCACGGCTTACCTTTGCGGGCAAATCGCTATTCTTTTCGTTCTGCTTGCTATCTCAGGCGTAGGCTTCTCAAAGGTTGCGCCTCTGTCTGGCGTGGGCATTCTGTTTTTGACTGTAGCGGCATTTGAGAGCGCGGGCGCTCTCACCAGAGCCGGAGTGCAAGCAGGAGCAATGGGGGCCGCTGCTCGTCGGGTTGTAGAGATTGCGCAGGGTACCCCTGCAGTCTCAACAACAGGGCAAGAAGTAGATGCCCCACCAGATACCCATATTGGTATTACTGGTGTGAAATTCAGATGGGCTTCTGATCGTCCTTACGTGTTTGACGGTCTGAATCTTGATATTCCTGCTGGAGCCCGCGTTGCTATTCTAGGCCCCTCTGGGGTAGGAAAATCCAGTCTGGCAGCCCTCCTGTTAAAAGCAGCAACGCCAGAATCTGGCAGCATTACCCTTGGGGGGATCGATATCTCGCACATACGGGCAACTTCTTTACGCCGCCAAATCGCCTGGCTCTCTCAAGCCACCCATCTGTTTGACGACACAATCCGTTCTAACCTTCTGCTCGGTAAGCCTGACGCCACTGAAGATGATTTGTGGCGTGCACTCGAGGATGCAGCCATAGCAGGAGTTGTTCGCAATCTTCCCGAAGGGCTTGATACGTGGCTTGGTGAAGGCGGAGTTAATCTTTCTGGGGGGCAGGGCCGACGCATAGCATTAGCCCGTACCCTGCTGACTGACGCCCCGATCATGATTCTGGATGAGCCGGCAACTGGCTTGGATGCTCAAACGGAGCAGGATTTCTTACGCACGCTGAACACAGTGACCGCAGGGCGCACGATTATCCTGATAGCCCATA
Source organism: Acetobacter tropicalis (assembly GCF_030644465.1). Lineage (NCBI taxonomy): Bacteria > Pseudomonadati > Pseudomonadota > Alphaproteobacteria > Acetobacterales > Acetobacteraceae > Acetobacter > Acetobacter tropicalis. The sequence continues at coordinate 3,619,999 of NZ_JAUYUW010000001.1, forward strand.
GGCTCACTGGCGTAGAAAAGCTCGATCAAGTGTGGCGTCTGTCACATGGTCAGGCAGCAGCCGTTCCCCTCTCGTAAACACAGCAGTTGACGAGAGGGGAAGCAAAGGGCACCAAATGTCGTTCTGCTCTGGTTTTAATTCCTGGGCAGATCAGTATTTGAACAAGATGTTATATCTTAACCAATCTAGCCGGGGTTAAACTCATGCGTCGCCTGCTGCCAGTTCTGGGCCTTTCTCTTCTTGCCGGATGCGCCGCTCAGCCTCCGCGTAAATATGTTGTCTTTTTTGCCAACAACTCGGTTGAGCTCGACAGTTCGTCCCGTGCGGTCATCTCGGAAATTTCCGCCAAGGCACAAAGGCATCCTACGCGGGTTGTCCAGGTTGAGGGCTATGCAGGCGCAGGGAATGATCTTTCCGCCGATTCTCTTCTGGCAGTACAACGTGCCAAACTTGTGGCGGAACAATTGCATGAAGATGGCGTGTCTGGTGATCGAATCCGTCAGACACCGCGTGCACCCTCTACAACAGAAGCCTCTGCTGTTGGTTCTCGTCGCGTAGAAATCGAACTGGTAAACCCCTGATTTATCCATGACACAATCACAGGCCGGTCTTGTTTCTCTTCCCGTCCTTCCTGAGAACGAGAAGGGAAGGGACCGGTTTGTAGGCAGCACTCCTCAGGAAGTGCTGCAATCTGTTTTTGGTTATCCGGATTTTCGCAGCCTCCAGGCGCAAGCTGTAACGGGCATTATGGACGGGCAAGATACGCTTGTTCTGATGCCCACAGGGGGTGGTAAAAGTATCTGCTATCAGATACCCGCCCTGTGTCGCGCCGGTATGGGGCTCGTCGTTTCCCCTCTCATTGCCCTGATGGACGATCAGGTTGCGGGTCTGCGACAGTTGGGCATCAATGCCGCCGCCCTTCATTCCGAACTGGAAAATGAAGAAGCCTCCAAAATCCGCGCGGATCTGGCCGCAGGCAGAATTGACCTTCTGTATGTGTCTCCTGAACGTCTTCTCTCACCAGGGACCCTAGACCGACTTACGCGCCAGCCTATCTCAGTTATCGCAATTGATGAAGCGCACTGCATCTCGGCATGGGGGCACGAATTCAGGCCGGAATACCGTGAGCTTGCCGCTCTTCCGCGCCATTTTCCTGGTGTGCCTCGCATTGCCTTGACAGCGACAGCAGATCAGAGGACGCGCGACGATATTCTTACCGCCCTGGATATGCCCCATGCCAGAGTTCTCATTTCCAGTTTCCACAGACCCAATCTGAATATAGCGGCGCTTCCCAAAGCCTCAGAATTGCGTCAGCTCACCACCGTTCTGGAGCGGCACAAAGAAGAGGCTTGCATTGTCTATTGTGGGAGCCGGGCAAGAACTGAGCGTATAGCCGCCTCTCTTAGGGAGCGCGGATGGACGGCTCTCGCCTTCCATGCTGGGCTTTCCCCCATAGAAAAACGAGCGGCCCTTCTGCGGTTTCGTTCTGGAGAACCTATTGTCATTGTGGCGACTGTTGCCTTTGGCATGGGAATTGACCGGCCAGATGTAAGAGCCGTTATCCATCTGGATATGCCCGCCTCACCAGAGGCCTATTATCAGCAGATCGGTCGAGCGGGACGTGATGGTTTGCCGTCTGATACGGTGCTTCTCTATGGAGGAGAAGACATGGCCCGTGCGCGTTATTGGCTGGAGCAGTCAAATGCACCCGATTCTGAAAAACGCATCATGCGGTCCCGTCTGGAAGCAATGATTGCTTTGACAGAAACAACAGGCTGCCGCACGCAAGCTTTGCTCCACTGCTTCGGTGAAACGCTGAGCGAACCGTGCGGTCATTGTGATAACTGCCGTCATCCTGTCATTACGTTCGATGGCACGGAATCAGCACGCAAATTTCTCTCTGCGGTCTATCGTACTGGACAGCATTATGGGGCCTTGCACATTATTGCTGTTTTACGGGGCAAACGCACCGATGCGGTGGAACGGAACAGGCATGATACTCTCTCTGTGTGGGAAATTGGGAAAGACAAGCCCGAACCTTTCTGGCGGAGTGTTGTCAGGCAGCTTATTGCCCGCGGCGCCTTGAAGTCAGAGGGGCAGTATGGTGGCTTGGCACTCAATAATGAAATTGCTCGTCCTATCTTACGCGGGGAAGAAAGTATCCAGCTTCGGGCGGACGCCACGGCGGAGCTCGAAAAGGGAAATACGTCTCGTAGCAGGCAGTCCTCTCCAGCCACTGAATTACCCGAAGACAAACAGGCTCTATTTGCCGCACTCCGAAAATGGCGCCTCGACGAGGCCCGTGAACAGGAAATTCCACCTTACGTTATTTTTCATGATGCCGCCTTGAAAGACATTGCGGTGCAAGAGCCCTCTACTCTGGAAGCTCTGGGTGAGATAAAAGGGGTAGGACGGTCAAAACTGGAACGGTATGGAAAAAACGTTCTGGCTGTTATTGCTGCATCCCACCCAGGTCAAGACGCATGACCACGGGTGTAAAAGAACGGCGCGCCCGAATTTTGCAATTTGTGCAACAGCAAGGCTATGCCGCCAACGAAGATCTGGCCAAGGTTTTAAACGTTACCGTCCAAACCGTAAGGCGCGACGTTAACAGTATGGCTGCCGAGGGGATTGTCACCCGCCATCACGGAGGGGCATCGGCCATTTCCCCCACGGAAAACATTGCTTATTCTGACCGCCAGATCCTAAACCTGAAACAGAAAGAAACCATTGGGCAGGCAGCCGCACTGGCTATCCCCGATGGAGCATCATTGTTCATCAATATTGGCACGACCACAGAAGCCTTTGCACGCTGCCTCCGCGGGCACCGTGCTCTGCGAGTTATTACAAACAATATTCATGTAGCATCTCTTCTGGCGCCTGCACCGGAATGCAATCTGATCATCGCCGGAGGAACTGTTCGGTTACGGGATGGAGGAATTGTTGGGCCGGCAGCAGCAGCCATGATTGAACAATACCGTGCTGACTTTGGTGTTATCGGCATCAGCGGCATTGATGAGGATGGAACACTTCTGGATTTTGATGCCGATGAAATCAACGCGGCTCAGGCCATTATACGAAACGCCCGTACAGTCTTTCTTTTGGCTGACCATACCAAGTTCAAACGCCGCCCCATGGCACGGGTCGGTCATATTTCGGAAATCAGCGCTTTCTACACGGATATCCCTCCACCGCCTGCAATTGAGGCCATTTTACATAAGGCCGGGGTCGTTCTTCACGTTGTCAATGGCTCGGAATTTTCGGAAAGGAAAACAAGGAAGCCAGTTTAAGTCTCAATAGTCATATTAAGGCCATTGTTTTCCGCTCTTGTTTTCGGATACGAAGATCAGAGATCGTTTTCATTTGTTGGTATCGGAAGAGAAAATGCTAGAGACTGCATCTGCAACAGGGCGCCCTTATGACCTGCTGATTGTAGGCGGAGGCGTAAACGGAGCGGGGATTGCACGTGATGCAGTCGGGCGCGGTGCTTCGGTTCTCCTGGTAGAACAGGATGATCTTGCAAGTTATACCTCTTCGGCCAGCACAAAACTGATCCATGGTGGTCTGCGTTATCTGGAGTACTATGAGTTCCGATTGGTGCGGGAAGCTCTGACCGAACGTGAGCGTCTGCTAAAAATGGCTCCACATATCATGTGGCCCATGCGCTTCGTTCTTCCTCATTCCAAACTTGTACGGCCAGCATGGATGCTGCGAGCAGGACTTTTCCTTTACGATCATCTTGCATCCAACATGACTCTTCCAAAATCCCGGGCAATTGACTTCCGGACACACTCTTCCGGTCGTCCCTTGAAGTCGGATTATACTAAGGGTTTTGTTTATTCAGACGGATGGGTGCAAGACAGCCGGCTGGTTGTTTTAAATGCCATAGACGCCGCTGAACGAGGCGCTGATATCCGCACACGCACGCGCCTTGTTCATGCTGAACGCGTGAATGGCCTCTGGCAAGCCACGCTTGAGGACCGAAACACAGGAACCACTCAGGTGGTGCAGGCGCGCGCGCTCGTTAACGCCGCTGGGCCATGGGTAGCAAGGCTGCTTGCTGACACCCTTAAAATTCCTAACTCCAAATCAGTCCGACTGGTTAAGGGCAGTCACATTATTGTCCCGCGTGTATTTGAGGGACCTCAGGCTTACATTTTCCAGAACCCGGACAAACGTATTGTTTTCGCCATCCCATATGAACAGAATTTCACGCTGATCGGCACCACCGATATTCCATGGAAAGACGCTCCTGGACGCGTAGGCATTGCGCCAGATGAAGTTACCTACCTTTGCGAAAGTGTGAATCGTTATTTCAAGGCGGAAGTTAAAGAAAGTGATGTTGTCTGGAGCTATGCGGGACTGCGGCCTCTTTATGATGACGCATCCGCCAATGCCTCCGCTGTAACACGCGATTATGTTCTGGATCTGGATACCCAGAACGGCGCACCGTTGCTTTCAATCTTTGGTGGCAAGATTACAACCTACCGGAAGCTTGCAGAACATGCGCTTGAAAAGCTGGCTCCTGTTCTTCCTGCTGTAGCGGGAGGAAGCTGGACAGCAAATGAGGTTCTTCCAGGAGGAGACATCGGTGAAGGTGGGTTCGAGGCAGCCCTGGGTCGCTTGCGGCGTGCTGCCCCATGGCTTGCTGCCTCATTGGCATGGCGTCTGCTCCGCAATTACGGTAGCCGTACCTACGAGATCATTGGGGAAGCAAATGCCATGACAGATCTGGGCGAGGTTCTGGGTGGAGACCTGACGACCCGTGAAGTTGATTATCTAATTGAGCGTGAATGGGCACGGACCGCAGAGGACGTGTTGTGGCGCCGCAGCAAATTGGGGCTGCATCTGAACGAAGCAGAAAAAACCAAGGTTGCTGATTACCTCAAGCAGAAAGCGGCTTGATCACATAAAGGCAACCCTTTCTTTCCCAAGAAAAACAATGAAGATGAGGAAAGTATGACAGGTGTAAACAAGGCTTTCATCGGCGAATTAATTGCCGAATGTGTCGCCGTTTTCATTATTATTGTGTTCGGGGATTCTGTAGCAGCGATGTATTCGCTCTACGATCCCAGCCCCTACAAACTTGCCTATTGGGGCGTGTGTATTGTGTGGGGGCTTGGCGTCACCATAGCCATATATGTTACCGGAGCCGTTTCAGGCACGCATGCAAATCCTGCCGTTACGCTAGCCTTGGCGTGCTTCCGGGGCTTTTCATGGAAAAAAGTGATTCCCTACTGGGGCGCGCAGGTGCTCGGTGGCTTTCTTGGGGCCATCATTGTTTACACCCTCTTTTCCCCCGTCATTGACCATTATGCAGCCATTCACCAGATGGACCGACTGCATGATGGAGCCGGGGCTGGGGTATTTTTTACCCATCCCGGTGATTTCATTACCCCCATGCATGCCTTTGTAGATGAGATCATCCTCACCGCCATGCTGCTTCTGGGTATTTTCGCAGTTACTTGCGAGTACAATACTCAGGCACCCCAAGCGAATTCCGGTGCATTGATTATCGGCTTTCTGGTTGCCGCTATCGGGGCGTCCGCAGGCTATCTGGAAGGATGGGCTATCAACCCGGCTCGTGACTTCGGGCCGCGTCTGTTCTGCTATTTTGCAGGCTGGGGCTCTTCAGCCCTTCCGTCACCCGCAAATTACTGGTGGGTGCCTATTGCCGGACCATTGATAGGAGGCGTTATCGGAGGGGCTTTCTATCAGGGGCTTCTCAAACCCTTCATGCCATCTTTAAACAAGGCCCGTGCTTCCGACACGGCTCACGACTAACAAGCTCCGATCAAAGAAGGATAATCTCGATGAGCGCGCAAGACTACGTATTAGCTATTGATCAAGGCACGACCTCAACACGTTCGATCGTCTTTGATCGTCATGCTCACGAGATTTCCAGGGCTCGGCAGGAATTCGCCCAACATTATCCAAATGCAGGATGGGTTGAACATTGCCCAGAAGACATCTGGAATGATGTTGTCACAACATCCAAGGCTGCTCTGGAACAAGCCGGAGGGGCAGACCGCATTGCCGGCATAGGCATTACAAACCAGCGTGAGACGATTGTGGTTTGGGATCGCGTTACGGGCAAGCCCGTGCACCGGGCCATTGTGTGGCAGGACCGTAGAACGGCGGCCACTTGTCAAAAATTGAAAGAGGAAGGAGCTGAGGCACTCGTTCGCGAACGTACGGGCCTGCTGATCGACCCTTATTTCTCTGCCACCAAACTGGCCTGGATACTGGACAACGTCAGTGGAGCACGCGGGCGTGCAGAAAAGGGAGAGTTAGCTTTTGGAACGATCGATTCCTTCATTCTCTGGCGTCTGACTGGTGGAAAAGTACATGCCACTGATATTACAAACGCCGCCCGCACATTGCTGTTCAACATTCACACCCAGCAATGGGACCCGGAACTTCTGCGGCTGTTCAACATCCCCGCTGCCCTCCTGCCAGAAGTAAAAGACAACAGTACCCTTTTTGGTGAAACTGATCCGTCCCTCTATGGGCGCGCCATTCCAATTGCCGGCATGGCAGGAGATCAGCAGGCGGCCGTGGTCGGCCAAGCCTGCTTCACACCGGGCATGGCCAAGGCCACGTATGGCACTGGCTGCTTTGTTCTTCTGAACACAGGAGAAAAACCCGTTGTTTCAAAGCACCGGATGCTGACAACCATAGCCTATCGCATTGGCGGCAAAACCACTTACGCCCTTGAAGGATCAATTTTTGTGGCTGGGGCTGCCATCAAATGGCTACGCGATGGACTGCATCTCATTACGCATGCCTCCCAGACAGATGACATGGCCACCCGCATTCCCCATAGCCATGGTGTTTATATGGTCCCAGGCTTTGTCGGGCTGGGTGCGCCGCATTGGGACCCGGATGCACGCGGCCTGATCTGCGGCCTGACACTGGATGCCACCGCAGCCCATATTGCACGGGCAGCCTTGGAATCCGTTGCTTATCAAACGCTTGATCTGGTGACTGCCATGATGCAGGACGGAGGCGGCACGACGGATGCCTTACGTGTGGATGGTGGTATGTCTGCCAATGACTGGTTTTGTCAGTTCTTGGCGGACATGCTTCAGGTGAAGGTCGAACGTCCCCAGAATGTTGAAACTACAGCGCTTGGAGCTGGTTTTCTTGCCGGACTGGCTACTGGCGTATGGGAAAATGAGGCAACGCTGGCTTCCGAGTGGAAACGTGGCGAACTCTTTGAACCATCAATGAACAATGAGCAGCGCCGCACAATGATTGCTGGCTGGCATCAGGCCGTAAAGCGTACCCTTACCAATCAGTCACAAGGCTAACACGTATGCCTATCCTGCCTGCATCCCTCAAATATGCAGGTAGGATAAAAAAAGAGGCAGATATTATTCTACCGCCTTCTCCTCTCCCACCGGGATTGTCACATTTTTGGAAGAGCCTCCCAAAAAGGAAAAGGTAAAAGTGGCTTCCTGTCCGGGCTTAAGGGCTGGATCTGGGTCCAGACATAGAAGATGATAGCCACCATGAGGGAATACCAGCGTGGTATTGGCTGGCAAAGAGAGATGGGTAAAGAGATTAAGGGTGCCGGTCGTGCTTTCCTGGTCAGAATGATGCCCTACCAACGTCCGGCATGAGGATGACGAAACATTCGTAACCAGATGGGCGTTTTCACCCTTGTTTGTCAGCGTAAAATAAACTGCGTAAACGTGCCCGGCTGGCCGGACAAGTTGCATGCTGACGTCTTTAATCTCGATATCCTTCTGGGCATTTTCCTGCCCTGGAATTACTTTTCCCGGGTCTCTATCTTCCGCAATGGCGGGTGTATGAACCAGGAGCCCGGCGAGCAATGCAGGCATGATACCGAGATGGTAGTGAAGTTTCATCGTGACTCCGGTGTTTTTAGCCTCAGATACGTATATAACGCCCAGGCAGGTCCAAGCATGGTGTAGCTTCACTATACCGCAATATTGTTGGGCTGTAAGAAGGTTCTACCAGGGGTAGCCAGCCAGTTTGAGAGGCCAGATTACAAATGCGTTGCCCATTTTGCGGGAACCCGGACAGTCAGGTTAAAGATAGCCGCCCTAATGAAGAAGGCTCGGCCATACGCCGCCGTAGAGCCTGCTTATCCTGTGGCCAACGCTTTACCACCGTTGAACGTGTGCAGTTACGAGATCTTGTCGTTGTCAAAGCGAATGGTCGCCGTGCTCCATTTGAGCGGGAAAAACTTGCCCGCTCCATTCGAATTGCCTTGCGCAAGCGACCACTGCCCGAAACCAGAATCGAACAAATTGTCAGCGGGCTGGTTAGACAACTTGAAGCTTCGGGTGAAACTGAAGTGCCATCCTCGCGTATAGGTAAGCTTGCCATGGATGTGCTCAAGGAAGTGGACACCGTAGGCTATGTCCGCTTTGCTAGCGTGTACAGAGATTTTACAGAAGCCAAGGATTTTTCGGAAATTCTGACATCCATGGATAATTCCGAAGCAGAGAAGCAGGAAAAAGACTAGACCTTTAGCCATAAAGGCGTCATGAAACCCCGCTCCCTCAATAGGGCACGCAGGAGACAGGGATGACAGAGCTGCAGGACCAACCGGAACTTAAAGGAGCGCAACGACCGCGTACCGCGGCTCGTGTCGCGGCTGTTCAAGCGCTCTTCCAGATTGAGCAGAACGATGATCGCGCTGAAAGTGTTGTTCAGCAGTTTATGGTCCACCGCTTCGGAACCACGCTGAACAATGAATCCTATGAAGAAGGATATGTACCGGAGCCTGATACGCGCCTTTTTATATCTGTTGTAAAACAGGCCGTCTCTCATCGGAGTGCCATTTTGGAGCAGCTGGGGCTCACGTTACCTGCGACATGGCCTGTTAGCCGTCTTGATCCTGTTTTGCGGGCTCTTTTCCTTGCCGCTCTTGGCGAAGCACTGACTGGCGATGTACCGGCTAGTGTGATTATTAACGAGTATATGGACATCGCTCACGGTTTCTTTTCTGGAGAGGAACCCAAACTGGTCAATGGGGTGCTGGACACCGCCATAAAGCGCCTTGCTACAACAGAAGAAAAACCCGCCTCTTCTGAAATAGAGGACAACAAAGCTGACTAACCTTCCGCCGGAATTTACATTTATCCGTCGGCATTTTTCAGCCTTGGCTGGACCTGGGGCTCTTGGTCTGACAGATGACGCTGCCATTTTTGCCCCCCCCGTGGGCCGTGAACTAGTGGTGGCGGCTGATGCAATGGTCGAGAATGTGCATTTCTTGCCAGACGATCCGCCAGACACCGTTGGACGTAAGCTTCTACGCTGTAATCTGTCCGATCTGGCAGCTATGGGAGCTCGACCCGAAGGCTGGCTGCTTACCATTGCGCGACCACCTTCAATAGAAGATCAATGGTTTGAAGGCTTCTGCTACGGGCTCAAAGAGGATCAAATCCTTTTTGAGCTTGGCTTGCTCGGGGGAGATACAACCTCAACCTCTGGCCCATTGGTTCTTTCCCTGACCATTTTGGGATCAGTACTCCCCGGACATGCAATAAAGCGTCAAGGTATTCACGCGGGCGATGGCCTCTGGGTTACTGGAACGATTGGCGATGGTGCGCTGGGCTTGCGAGCCCTCCAAGGCCAAGTTGACGACCCCACAGGCTATCTGACTCATCGTTATCGCCTTCCTCAACCCAGAGTAGGGGCTCCTCTCTATGGTTTGGCTTCAGGCGCTATGGATGTTTCTGATGGTCTTCTTCAAGATACAGCCCATCTTGGAAGAGAAAATGCTCTCGGCGTAACCCTTCATGTTGATGCCATACCGTTTTCTCCTGCCGCTCGTGAATGTGGACCAGAATGGCTGGAGACATGCCTTACAGGCGGAGATGACTACGAACTTCTTTTCGCCGTGCCGCCCGATAAAGAAGACACGCTTTTACGGTCACCTTTCTTGGCCACTGTCACTGGAAATGTTCCTGTAACCCGCATCGGGTCTTTCGACCAAGACAGTAATGGTGTGAGAGTAATTGATAGCAACAATAAAGTGCTATCTTTCAAAAAATCTGGCTGGAGCCATTTTTAATGGCTTTCCAGATTATTATTTTACTTTGGTATAATTAAATATCTCTGAAAAATCCCTATAATGCAAAATGGTTAGAGATATTACCACGCAGGGCGCATCCATCAAATTTGAATGCACCATTTTTATTTTCAAGAGATAGTTTTCTCGTACATTCGATGCTTTTTATAAGGCGTGGGTACAATGCGTTCTATCAGGTTGCGTATTCCAACGTTTGTTTCCAACACCCAGCCTAGCTCAATAGTCCTATAAGGCAGAACATGCCCCCGCTGCATTAGTTCATCAATCAGCAGGGCAGGAATAACGGCACTCAAAGCGGTTCCCGCCAGCTTCTTCTTTACACCCAACAAAATGACTCGGGCTGAATGAAAATCATGGGTCAGAATTCGGGAGCCAAGCTTAACCCAACCAATAGGGGAGGGAGCACCATTCAAGTCACCACTGATATCAAAAATGTTCGGCACAACCAGCGCGATTGCTACTGGTTCACCTTCAAATTCAACAAGAACATACTGTTCTGGCTTCAGTACAGGTTTCAGTGAGGCTAAAAGAGCCTGCACTTCATCACGCGTAATCGGCACGTTCCCCCACGTTCCCGCCCATGCATCATTATAGATATCCCGGAGAATATCGGCGTCTTCCGCAATGTGATCCTTGCGCAGACTGCGTACTGTAACTGCCCCCAGTCGAGCTCGCAGATTGGCAGGAACTCGGTTGGCACGCTCCGCAACGGGACTGACTTCCATGCGATAAGAAAGAAGGTCCATGGCCTTGGCAAAGCCAGCTCGCTCGATAGCTGGGCCCAACGTTTCCGGATGCCAGCCTGTACCAACCATAGGCGGCTCCATTTGCCCTTCGATCATGGTGCCGGATTCACCATGATAATTCAGCGTCCAAGGACCCCGAATACGTTCTATCCCTTGCTGGCGCAACCAATCCGTTGCTGCATCAAGCAAAGGTTTGACACACTCAGTCTCCACCGCATCCAATGCACCAAAGAAACCGGTCCGTGGTCCATCCTGCTCCAGAGCCAATTGGTCAATCTGTGCAGAAATACGCCCAATCGGCTTTCCGTTACGCCATGCCAGAAAGTAACAAGCAGAACCATGCTCAAAAAAACGTGAGCGTTTGGGGTGGAGCATTCCTTTCTGCTCCATATCCAAAGGCGGCACATAACTTGGCAAACCGCTATACAAAAGCCGGGGCAGCCGGATAAATAGCGCAAGCTGACGCGCACCCGAAACGGGGGATACGACAATCTGGTCAGAATTAGTCATCGGTGCTCCATCAACTGCGCCTTCAAACCGAACGGTGATGCCTCATTCCGACCGAATGGAAAAGGGGGAAGTGTGAACCAGGTTCATCTCAAAGGCTCTGAACTACGCTCGATTCTGATTACTGGCGCTACAGGAGGCATCGGGATGGAGCTAGCCAGACGTTATGCAAAACCCGGACGAACACTGATTTTATGGGGACGAAATGCAGAGCGCCTTCAGCGTCTGGCGACACTTTGTTGCGCCCGGGGGGCTGCCGTTGTCACCCGCCAGATCAATCTTCTGGATGGCAAAGCCGCCCTTCAGGCTATACGGGAAGACGATACCAAGCACCCACTCGACCTTGTTATTCTTGGAGCTGGCCTTTCTGATATTCAGACGGCAGGGCACCCTACAGAAGATCCTGAAAAAGTTCTGGCGCTCTCTCTCGTCAATTTTGCCATCCCCACCACACTGGCGACGGCTGCTGCTGAACGCATGATTCCGCGAGGCGGTGGAAAAATTGCACTCATCGGCTCTGTTGCAGGATTCTATGAGTTACCTTTTGCGGCATCCTACAGCAGCTCGAAAGCGGGACTTGCGCGGTTTGCCGAGGCGGCCAATCTGGGATGGGCCAAACACAACGTTCGCACCACACTCATCATTCCCGGATTTGTGGACACACCAATGAGCCAACGACTTGATGGGACGCTTCCCTTTCTTGTCTCTGCTGGTAGTGCAGCCCGTCGCATCATGCGGGCGATCAACGCTGGTAAAAAAGAGTATATTTTTCCCTGGCAGTTTCGGGCACTGCGTGTCGCAGAGCGCCTCGTTCCTCATTTTCTGAGGGAACGTATCCTGCTCAACCTGAAGGCCGACCAAAAACCAGCAAAAAATTCATAGCCGGAAAGCCTTTCTTTTTTGAAAAGAAAGGCTTCTACATATTTTCAAAAGGAAGAACGTGAGCCTTTTAAAAAGGCATTCTCCAGCCATAAAACTGGAGGTCCGGGCGGGAGCCGAAAGAATCTTAGTACACAATGGTTTGCGGTGGCAACCCACCATTTCAGCGCCCATTGAAAACATTGCGTTTTTTCACACATTGGCAAACCGGGGGCGTGCATGAGCGCCACCGGGAACAGCGCGTTCAAGGCGTGCATGAAGGACGTGGCGCTTGCTCTGCTGGGCGAGCCGAATTCATCAGTGTCGAGCAAGACGGAACTACGCTTCGGGACACGGGGCAGCCTGTCAGTCGATCTGACCAAGGGCACCTGGTATGACAACGAGGCTGGTGAAGGAGGCGGGACCATTGATCTGGTCATGCGTCACCTCAGCTTGGCCAAGCCGGACGCCGTCAAATGGCTGCAAGATCACGGTCATATAGACCGCCGGGAACAGAAACCCGCCGTCAAACCGCGAACCGTCCAAGAATACGACTACCATACGGAAGATGGTGAGCTCCTGTTCCAGATATGCCGGATGGACCCGAAAGACTTTCGCCAGCGCAGGCCGCTGCCTGATGGCGGCTGGTCCTGGTCAACCAAGGGCTTGCCCCGCATCCCGTATCGTTTGCCGGGACTGATTGAAGCCATACAGCAGAAGCAGACCATCTATGTGGTGGAAGGCGAGAAATCAGCGGACAAGCTGCACAGCCTTGGCCTGACAGCGACATGCAGCCCAGGCGGGGCAGGCAAGTGGAAACCAGACTGCACCAGATACATGCGCGGTGCGGATACGGTCATTCTGCCCGACAACGATTCGCCTGGGCAGAAACATGCCAAAGCGGTGGCAAAGGCGCTTGAAGGCGTTGCAGCACGCATCCGAGTCGTGAACCTTCCCGATCTGCCGGAGAAGGGCGATGTGTTCGACTGGCTGGCCGCAGGCAAGACCGTGGCCGATCTGGAGGCTGTGGTTCAGGCCGCGCCGGACTATGATGCCGGAGCCTTGGAACCGAAACACATCCTCAGACCGGCATGGCTTGATGACTGTCAGGTCGATGACCGTGGACAGCCCATCCCCAACGTGGCGAACGTGCTGCTGGCCTTGCGAGCGGATGAGCAATTTTCCAGCAGCTTCGCCCTGGATGAAATGCAGTGCATGCCGTTCCTCATGAAGCAACTCGGTCCGCAGGCGGAGCCGTTCAAGGCGCGACCGCTAACGGATGAAGATGTGACGGTGGTGCAAGAGGCGTTGCAACTTGCTGGCCTGCGCCGGATTTCCAAGGACGTGACCTTTCAGGCCATCAGCCGGGTTGCTTATGAGCGCCGCTTTCATCCAGTTCGTGCCTACCTTAACGGCCTGAAATGGGATGGCATACCCCGCCTTGTTACGTGGCTGACTGACTATATCGGTGCCGATCTCACGGATTACACCCAGGGCATCGGGCGGATGTTCCTGATCGGCCTGATTGCCCGCATCATGAAGCCCGGCTGCAAGATGGATTACATGCTTGTGCTGGAAGGCCAACAGGGAGCCAGAAAATCCACTGCCTGCGCTATCCTTGGCGGTGACTGGTATTCGGACAGTCTGCCAGACCTGAAAACCGGCAAGGACGTGCCGGTGCATCTACGCGGCAAATGGGTGATCGAAATTGCGGAACTATCCGCATTGGGCAAGGCCGAGAACGAACTGCTCAAGTCCTTTCTTACCCGCACAACAGAACGCTACAGGCCGCCCTATGGCCGCATGGAAGTGGTCGAACCACGCCAGTGCATCCTGATCGGAACAACCAATAAATCCGTGTATCTCAGCGACGAGACTGGCGGACGCCGGTACTGGCCGGTGAAGGTCGGCAAGATAGACACGGAATTATTGGCGCAGGGTCGTGACCAACTTCTGGCTGAGGCCGTGGATGCGTTCCGCAAAGGTGAACAATGGTGGCCGGACGGTGACTTTGAACGCCACATCATCAGACCAGAACAGGAAGAGCGGTTCGAAGTCGATGAATGGGAAGGGCTGATTGCCAACCATCTGCTCGGACAGAAGAAAACCACCATTCAGCGCGTGGCTTATGACGCATTAGGCTTTGAAAACAAGAAGATCGGCACATCAGAGCAACGTCGTATCGCCAAGGTCATGGAACGGCTTGGATGGAAGCGTGGTTTGCGTGGCACTGCCGGAGTGCGTTTTTGGGAGAAATCAGTATGACGAACCCTCCCAATAGTGACGCAGTGACGCACAGTGACGCACTTTCCCTATATAATCCCCATACGCATACGCGCACACACACGCACACACACGGAAAACCATTATATAAGAAAGTGTGTCACTGTGCGTCACTGCGTCACTCATCTCCACTTGATGACCTCGCCAATGCTGTGCAGCGGCTGACCATAGACCGGCGTGATCCAGAGAAGTTTCACCAGGACAAGTCTGAGATCGTCGCGGCTTTACGGCGTATGGCACGGAAGGCGCGGTCATGAGCGAACCGTTCTACCGCACCCAGGCATGGCGCAGGCTACGCGCTGCCTGCCTCAAGCGTGATCCAGTCTGCACGGTTGCCGGATGCACCCGGCGGTCCGTTGTGGCCGATCACATCACACCCAGAAGCAAAGGCGGTGCGGACAGCCTGTCCAACCTGCGCGGCCTGTGCATCCAGCACCACAACATGCGCCGCCAAGGCAATGAACCGTGGCTCAAGGGCTGTGATGCTTCTGGCAAACCCAATGACCCAACACACTGGTGGAATTCAAAATGACCAACACAAACCTGATCAGTACCCTGCGCACCGAACTGGACCTGCCAGACGATAGCAAGGATGACCGCCTGAATGACATTCTCACTCAAGCGTGGGGCATTGCCTCCGACTATTGCCAGCAGGACCTGACCGCCCTGTCACCCGTTCCGCAGACAGTCACCCGCACCGTGCTGGACATTGCCGCCGCCATCTACCATCAGGCTGGCCGTGACCGCTCCATCACGGAAGACACGTGCGAAGGCGTAGGCTCAACCAGCTTTGGCCTGACCAGATGGACCGATCAACTGACCGGCCTTGATCCTTGGCGCGTCTATTATGTGGCCTGAAAATCTCTCAGAGCTACGGGGGTGCGACCGTTCGGGGGTCACAAAAATAGTTAGTTTCAGATTGAGGTTTTGAAAAATGGGCCTTCGTGGACCCGGTGCAAAGCCAGTGTCATCGCCAAAGACCCCGGCACCATTGCCGCTCTTTGGGGATGCACCTAGCGTCAATACTACCGGCATCCCGGTAGATAGGCCCCTGACGGGTGAGACGCGGGCAGAGCGGCTGATCTGCTGGATAGAACGCCTGACCGTAACCAGTGGCGCACTGGCCGGTGAACCTATGCGGCTGGATGACTGGCAGAAAGACATCATCCGCGCCTTGTATGACACGGATGCTGACGGCCTGCGCTACGTCCGCACCGGCGTCATCAGCATGGGCCGCAAGAACGGCAAGACAGGCTTGGCCTCTGCTCTGGCCTTGGCGCATCTGTGTGGGCCGGAAGCAGTAAGGCGCGGGCAGGTGCTGAGCGCCGCAGCAGACCGGGGGCAGGCGTCCATCGTGTTTGATGAGATGGTCGCCTTCGCATTGGAACAGCCCCACCTTGCTGCGCGGCTGGTGGTTCGTGCCTTCAACAAAACTGTGGAAGATGCCGTGACAGGCTCAATCTACAAGGCGCTGTCCGCCGATGCCCGAAAGGCGCACGGCCTGTCACCCACCTTCGCCATTGCAGACGAGGTTGCCCAGTGGCGTGACCGGGATCTGTTCGACGCCCTGAAAACGGGTGGCGGCGCACACCGGGAAAGCCTGCTGCTGGGCATTAGCACCAGATCACCCGATGCTGACAACCCGCTGGAAGAGCTGCTGCGCTACGGTGCCAGCGTGGCGGACGGCACATTCCCTGACCGCACCTTCAAGTCCTTCGTCTGGTCCGCGCCGATGGATGCAGACCCATGGGCGGAAGAAACATGGCGCTTGGCGAACCCGGCGCTGGGAACATTCCGCAGCCTTGAAGATATCCGCTCCCAGGCAATGCAGGCCATGCGCGTGCCCAGTCAGGAAGCCGCCTTCCGCAGTTACACGCTCAACCAGCCGGTGGCGGCGGACGTGCGCTTCCTGCGCCCTGATGACTGGGACGCCTGTGCAGGCAATGCTGAGGCATCAGGCCCGTGTTACTGTGGTCTTGATCTGGCTTCCGGCGCAGGTGATCTAACCGCCTTCAGCTTCTTCTGGCCAGAGACGGGCCTGCTGAAGGTCGCGGCGTTCCTGCCCACTGAACTTGTCCAGGTCAAGCAGGCGGAAGATCATGCACCATATGCAGAATGGGTTTCGGCCGGGTTAATCGAATTGATACCAGGGAGAGCAATTGACAGGGCATGGCTGGCCGTTTGGATTGCCCAGGCAATCGAAGGACTGGACGTTGTGTCCATCGCGTCTGACCGCTGGTGCCTGACGGATTTTCTGGCCGTATGTGACCGCGAGGGCATCGCCCTGCCCATGAAGCCGATCGGCATGGGTTTCAAGGACCAGAGTCCTGCCATCACGGCCTTTGAGGGTGCCGTCCTACAGGCGACCATCAGGCACGGCGGCAACCCACTGTTGCGTTGGGCTGTCTCCAATGCTGCCTTGGACGTGGACCCGGCGGGCAACCGCAAACTGTCGAAGCAACGCGCCCGTGGCCGCATAGACCCTCTGGTCGCCGCCGTGATTGCAGTCGGCACCGCTGCCCAGGCACCAGCACCCAAGGACCTTCAGGTCACGGTTCTGGATTTTTAGAAAAGGTGACGCCAGATCTGGCGTCATGCTTAAACTGTGCACATCTGCATATTTCCGGATTGACACCAGACTCCGGCTTTGGCAGGTTCAGCAACGGAGTGTGATAACTCCTGAAAGCCATAGCGGGCACTGCACGAAAGCAGAAATCCGCACAAAAAATTCGCTCCGGGGGCGGTAAGGATATGTCCAGAGGGCAACCTTAAAGCCTTACCGGCCTGATCTATGGCCAGGTTTATCACCCCCCGGAGTCTGTACGGCGTGATAACCGTGCTGGCTCTGGCAATCTAAGCCATGGGAGCCGCACACATGCGCTCGATGAATCGCCGCGACTTTTTCCCCGCACTCGGAGCCACCGCGCTGGCAGGCATCGCCGCCGCCGGTTTTGCCAAACCCGAAACCCTGACCGCCGCGCCTACCGCGAAGCCGGAAGGGAAAAGCCCGATTATCAAAGCCCGGAACGAGTATTTCTCTGCTCGTGCCGATGTAGAACGCATTGGCGACGAACCCGCTGCAACACCAGGCCACCCTCACCATCAGGACAACAGCGAGCGGAGCCTTGCTGCATGTGAAGCAATGTGGGCTGCAATCGCCTTTCTGGCGCATACTCCCGCAAAAAACCTACATGACCTAAAAGCAAAAACGGAAGTAGCTAACCTAGAATTTCCTGAATATTGCGATGCTTTTGTAATGGAAGAAACTTCGGATGAGGTGCAGTTGGCAATATCAATTATTTCGGACCTGCACCGCCTATCTGCGACATTGGCTTAAAAATAGGTTGCAACCCAGATAGCTACTCCTTATAAGCAACTCAGGATGCTTATAAGGAGGGTAAGGTGCCTGAAATTAGCGCCCGCTTCGATGTGAAAGAGATGGCTCACGCGACCGGGCTAACCGTTAACAATATCAGGATGCTTATGGACAGAATGCCCGGCACGCTAACAACAGAGCAGGTTTTACCCGGTCGTGGAGTAGCCAGAACATTTCCAATCATGAGCATGAAACGTGCGGCTCTTATCCGTGCGGTCATGAAAAATGGCGTCGGAGTAACGCAGGCTGCACACTTGGTAGATGCGTTTTCTGGGTGGTTTGAAATGAACTACAAAGGGCTTCCTGCTAACATGGACGCATATGTCGGCCGTTCCGAACGGCAGAAAGTCTATGATTTAGGCTATGGAAAATCGTTCGATGGAGGAAATGACTGGGAGTTTTATGCCTATATGGGGTTAAATCTCACAATTCCCCATGAAGCAAAAACTGGCGACATGATCATGGAAGTTATAGACCAGACTTATGTGTTCATGACCCTCATCCGCCCGAGAGTGAAATTGATAGGCGGCCCGAAAATGGAAGCTGTTTTCCGGGTAGAAGGATGGGAACGTGGTGGTGAAATAACCATCACTGATGCATCTGAATGTGAAGACGAATTGGAACATTGGCAGACTGTAAGAGAGAATTTCACAACAAAAATTCTCGTAAATGTCAGTCTCGCCATCAGAGATGCTTTTGAGCAGATACGCCGCACAAGGGTTGCGGACTGATGCTCGCATTTCTGCGAGATGGCCTGGGCAACCATAGGAACGCTGTGAAGCGTCCCGTTCCCTTGGATGGATGCCCACCCCCTGACCATCGCGAGATGGCCGTTTCCCTTAGAAGGACCCCTTTATGACTTTACGTGAAATGCAGGCCCGCAAAACGGAAATCGCAACCGAAATGCGCGCCTTGAACACAGCACATCCGGATGGTGCGCTTCCGGCTGAGGCAGAAACACGGTGGACTGAACTGTCCACCGAACTGAACACGCTGGAAAGCCGCATGGCACGTCAGGCACAGATTGACGATCTGGACCGCACAGCCCCGGCTGACCGTGTAGGCGGTGGCGCACCCGCACAACCGGAAGTCCGCGTTGCAGGTTTTCCTGCACCGGCACAGATACCGGAGAGTTTTGACGGCCTGATGCTGCGCACTCAGGAAGGGCAGACGGTTCCGGTTCTGGAAGCCCGTCACACTCTGGCTTCTTTCCTGCCTGCCAGTGAAAACCGCGCTCAGGAACTGGGACTTGGCGGCTTCCTGCGTGCGCTGTATCGCGGCCCGCAGACGGAACTTGAACGCCGCGTCATGTCCGAAAGCAGCATCGGTTCGGGTGGTGCGTTGGTGCCGGTTCCTGTTGCCGCAGCCGTCCTTGATGAACTACGTGCCAACACGGTTTCCTTCCGCGCTGGATGCCGCACGGTGCCCATGTCCAGCCAGTCCCTGACTTTTGGCCGCCTGACCAAAACGCCAGTCGGTGCATGGCGTGCGGAAAATACAGGCATTGTTGAAGACGAAAGCACGTTTGACCAGGTGAAGATGACCGCCAAGTCATGGGCGCTTCGTTGCAAGATCAGCCGGGAACTGCTGGAAGACGGGCAGAACGTGGATTCCATCATCCGCGCCGCTTTTGCCGCTTCGGGCGCACTGGCGCTGGATCAGGCCATTCTGTTCGGTGATGGCTCCGCGAACAGTCCGCTTGGCATCGTCAACACACCCGGCATCCAGACAACCGCACTGGGCGGCAAGCTGACCAACTGGGACCCGGTTCTTGATGGCGTGCTTGATCTGGAAAACGTGAACGCGGGCAAGGTGACGGCCATGATCATGGCGCCGCGCACCAACCGGGCAATTCGCGGTTTCAAGGATTCCAACGGCAACCCGCTTTCCGCCCCGGCGGACGTCTCCTCCATTCCGCGCCTGACCACCACGTCAGTTCCTGTTGACCAGGGCACGGACAAGAACGCCAGCACCATCGTCATGGGCGATTTCAGCCAGGTCTATGTTGGTATGCGGACCAGCCTTCAGATCAGCGTCCTGAACGAATTGTACGCCGAAAACGGACAGATCGGCTTCGTGGCGTGGATGCGGGCTGACGTGCTTGTCGTGCGGCCTCAGACCCTGCTGACCCTGACAGGCATCACGGCATGACCGGCGCGACTGGCAGCGTGGAAAGGCGTTCGTGTGGCGTGGAATTCCGCGCCGCCAGTCGCAAACTTGAAGGCTATGCCGCCGTGTTTGGGGCATCTGCCCGCATCGGCAGCTTTTCCGAAACCATCCGCTCCGGCGCTTTTGCCAGCACACTCACGGCAAACCCGGACATTCTCGGCCTGGTCGATCATGACCCCACCAGGCTGTTGGCCCGCACGGCATCGGGCACACTCAAGCTGGCGGAAGATACACGCGGTCTTCATTTTGAACTGGCGATACCAGACACACAGCTTGGCCGTGACGTTCTGGCTCTGGCCGAACGGAATGATCTGGGCGGCATGTCTTTCGGGTTCCGCGTCAAGGATGAAGCATGGCCGGCATCAGACCAGCGTGAACTGCGTGCGGTCGATCTGGTGGAAATCAGCGTGGTGCAGGCGTTTCCGGCCTATGCGGATACAACAATTTCCGCACGGAGCCGCAGCACCATCATGACACCGGCGCAGCGCCGCCGCTTCTTGGAGACGATCAGATGAGTTTCCTTGACCGTCTCTTTGGCCGCCCTGAAAAACGGGCGGCTGTATCCGCAGAACCCGTTCTGCCTGATTTATGGTTTCCGCGCGGGCCGGGTAATCCTGAAAATCTGGCGACCGTGCTGGCGTGTGTAAACGCCATTTCCAGCGGCATAGCGTCACTGGATGCCTACGTCTACAACACAGCGGGCAATACCAGGACGGAAGCGCCGAACCATCCTGTTTCGCGGCTGATCAGGCAGCCCAACCGCACCCAGACATGGCCTGATCTGATGGAATGGGCGCTGGCAAGCGTCCTGCTGACCGGCAACGCCGTGATGGTGGTGGAGTATGACGGCGCAGGCCGTCCAACCGCCCTGACGCCCATTCCGTGGCAGTGTGTCCAGGTGGACCGGCTGAAGTCTGGTCGCCTGCGTTACACCGTGATGGCATGGCAGGGCGTCACCCGCACATTGCTGGATAATGAAGTGTTCCATCTGCGCGACCGTTCCGACGATGGCCTTGTCGGCCGCAGTCGGCTCAGTCGTGCGCGGGATGTGTTCACGGGTGCCGCAGCCCTTCAGGATTACAGCCTGAACATGTGGCAGAATCAGGTGGTGCCGTCTGGTATCGTCTCAAGTGAGACGGGCGCACTCAGCAACGATCAGGCCAAGGACCTCAAGCAGCAGTTACAGGAACGGGCAGGTGGGACCAATAATGCCCGCCGCGTAATTGTCCTGCCCAACGGCCTGAAGTGGCAGGCGGTCGGCATCAGCCCGGAAGATGCGGAAGCATTGGAAAGCCGCAAGTTCAGCGTGCAGGAGCTGTGCCGCATCTACGGCGTGCCACCGCCGATTGTGCAGGATTACTCGAACAATACCTTCACGAACGCGGCGCAGGCCAGTCTCTGGTTTGCCCAGAACACGTTGGTGCCGTGGGTGCGCAAGATCGAGGCCGAATTCAAGCGGTCCGTGTTCGGTGCGTCCAACCCGTATGAACTGGTCATTGATATGAGCAGCCTCATGCGTGGCGACTACGCAACCCGGTGGCAGTCCTACGGTGTCGCCATACAGAATAAAATCCTGACCGTGAACGAGATCCGTGAACAGGAAGGATACAACCCCATGCAGGAGGATGCAGCGTAATGGCGAAGCCTGTCATGCCCGATTGGGGCCGGTTGTTACGGCGTGAACTGGCAGCGGCATACCTTGGCGTTTCCGCGAGCAAGTTTTCGCAACTGGTGCAGGAAGGCGTTCTTCCTGCACCACGCACCTTTCCGGGCGGAACCGTCAACGTCTGGGACCGCAGGGAACTGGATGGATGGGCCGATAGCCTTGCTGAAACTGAAACCTCCAACGGATGGGATCACACAGCGGCATGACCAAACTTGATCTGGCATATGTCCACCGCTTCCGTGACCGGCATAACAAGATGCGCCATTATTTCCGTAAACCGGGTTATAAGCAGGTTGCGCTGCCCGGTATGCCGGGCTCGCAAGAGTTCATGACGGCATACCAGGCAGCGTTATCTGGCACGCCTGTGCCGGTCGCTGTAACCCGCACGAAACCGGGCACATTCAACGCCCTGATCGTGTCTTATTATCAGAGCGCGGATTGGCTTCAGCTTAAACCCATTACCCAGGCAACCTACCGGAATCTCATTGAACGGCTTAGGGTGCAGCATGGTGACAACATGGTGGCGCAACTGGAATCCCGCCATGTTCGCCTTATAGTCGCTAAAAAAGCGGACACACCCGCATCAGGCAACGCCCTGCTCAAGATGCTGCGCATCCTGATGAGGCACGCCATAGAAATGGGATGGCGCAAGGACGATCCCACCCAGTATGTCCGCAAGCTGAAGAACAAAACGGACGGGCATGAGTCGTGGTCTGAAAGCGACATCACCCAGTTCCGCAATCACTGGCCGATAGGATCAACCGCGCGGCTAGCCTTGGAACTGCTGCTCTATACGGGCCAGAGGTCCGCCGATGTGCGGATCATGGGATGGCAGCATATCCGAAACAACAAGATCGACATTCGCCAGAGCAAGACGGGTGCGCATCTGCTTCTCCCTGTTCATCCGAGTCTGTCAGAGGTTCTCAGTCACGTTCCCGCAGGACAGATGACCTTTCTACTGACGGGGCAGGGGAAAACATTTTCAGCCGGTGGGTTTGGCAATTATTTCCGTGATTGCCGTCGAGCCGCTGGATTGCCAGAAGGGCTTAGTGCCCATGGCTTACGCAAAGCCGCCGCAAGACGGCTGGCCGAGGCCGGATGCAGCCTGCCGCAGATCATGGCCGTAGGAGGATGGAAAACACCCAAGGAAGCGACAGCATACCTTCGCGCTGCCAGTCAGGAACAGATGGCCGATAAGGCCATCGCCAGCCTGATGGAGTGCAAACGGTGAACAAGCATTGGCAAACCTGCGGGAACAGGTTTGCCAATAAATTCGATAAGTCTTTGAAAGGTAAAAACAATGCACACAGCATTGGAGGTCCGGGCGGGAATCGAACCCACGTACGCGGATTTGCAGTCCGCTGCATCACCATTCTGCCACCGGACCAGTGACGTGAGAGCCTTATGTCCTGTCAGGGCGCATCGGTCAAGCCGTTGTGTTGTGCGATTTTACACACCCTGTGCCACACAGACTTATGTGCGATGATTTTTATCTCATCAGTGACGCGGAAGAGGGCACTTGAAACACATGACTGCTGACTGTTCGACCACCAGCCTCCTTGGCAATCGGCCCCAGTTTTATCTGAATGATTTTGCACAGGCCCGCGATTATATGGTTGATGACCAACTCCGGCCTTCAGAAATTACCGATCCTCAGCTTTTGAAGATCATGCGCACGTTGCCACGCGAAGAATGTGTTCCCACTGCACAACAGGCAATCGCCTATGCGGATGTAAATGTGCCAATCGGGGAGAAGCGCGTTTTAGCTCAACCACTTATTACAGCACGCTTGGTACAAGCCAGCCTTTCCGAATCACTAAAAAAAACATTAATCGTCGGTGCCGGAGCTGGGTACACGGCGGCAATTTTTGCTCATTTAGGCAAAAACGTCACAGCTTTGGAATCTGATCCTACCCTCGCAGAAATCGGGGAGAGATTCTGCCAACGTCATGCCCCTTCCGTGACATGGGTCGTAGGCAACCTCAAAGATGGTCACCCTTCGAACGCACCTTACGATCTGATCTATTTCGACGGCACAGTGTTTGATATGCCCCAATTTTGCGATGAACAACTGAGTGACAAGGGGGCTATTGTCGGTATGTGGGCCACAACTCATGGCATGGCCTCTGGCTTTCAGGCGTACCGAGAAAATCGCTCTTCAACAATTTTTACCAAAACTTTCCTCTTTGATGGCTTTTTACCTCCTCTCCAGGGCCTATCGCCAACCTCAAGTTTTCAATTTTAGGCTCTGAAATATTCAACCAGAAAAATCGAGGGAGTGTGTTTTTCGAGTTTAAGTGATAGAAATATGTCCTATGTCGTGCCATGTAAGGGCAGCATAAATATTTAGTCATTTAAGTGGGAGAAGCACATGAGGCGTATTTGCGGAGTGGGCATCGGCTTAACAGCCGCGCTTTGCAGTTCCACCGCGTGGGCTCAAAAATATGATGGGAGCGGCTCCCCCACTTTTGTGCCGCATACACTGCAGGAAGCTCTTGCGTCTGCGTATCTGACTAATCCGACCCTGCAGCAAGCCCGCGCCACCTTGCGTGCTACGGACGAACAAGTGCCGACTGCCCTGGCTGGATGGCGGCCGACAGTTACGGGCAATGTCGGCCTAACTTACTATAAGGGACAGAACGACTATCAAGGCAGCGCCGATCAGCCTGGTTATTTACGCATATATGATACGCCTGGCTATACTGCCGGGGTCTCAATTCAGCAGCCTATTTATAGCGGTGGCAAGACAACGGCAGCTACCCATCAGGCTGTTAATAAAGTGATGGCCGCTCGTGCCAATCTGATTTCTGTAGAGCAGCAAGTCTTCAAGAATGTAGTGAACGCCTATGTCAGCGTTATTGAAGACGAGCAGCTTCTTCAGCTTAACATTAATAATGAGCGCGTTTTGCAGCAGCAGCTACGTGCGACCAATGAACGCTTCCGTGTAGGAGAGATTACCCGCACAGATGTAGCGCAGGCAGAATCAGCCTATGCTACAGCTAAAGCAGCCCGCCAGCAGTCTGAAGGGACGTTGCAGACAGCCCAGGCAACTTATATGCAAATTGTTGGAATGGCACCTCCGCCCAATCTCGTGCCACCACAACCGTTGGTTCTTCCGGTAAAAAATGAGCAAACTGCAGCCGCTATGGCTGTGCGTAACAATCCAGACGTTATTAATGCTCTTTTCACCGAATCTTCACAGAAAGACGCTGTTTCTGTCGCCATTTCAGCGATCATGCCAAAAATTTCTGCGACAGCAGCATATCAACGGCAAGTAAACCAAAGTTTGAATCATCAGATTGATGAAAACAAATACGCCATGCTGAATTTCAATATTCCAGTCTATCAGGGTGGTTCGGAATATGCTGCTGTTCGGCAGGCCAAACAGCAGGTGCAGGCGGCTCACCGAGAAGTTGATATTCAGCGCCGGACCGCCGCGCAGGATGCTGTTTCCAATTGGCAGAAACTGGTATCATATCAAGCTGCCATTTCCAGCAATCGCGCCGCTATCAGAGCAGGAACCGTGGCGCTGGATGGTGTGGAACGTCAGGCTATTGTTGGAACAAGCACCACACTGGAAGTTCTTCAGCAACAGGAAACACTTCTGCAGGCTCAGGTCGCTCTCGTGCAAAGTCTGAGCAATATGGTCTTGGCATCATATAATGTTGCATCTGCAATCGGCCGCCTTACGGCTGCAGACTTGAAACTGAATGTGCCCCTTTATGATGACAAAGCCTATTACCAAGCAGTAAAAGACCGGCTATGGGGAATAAACGACTACGCAGTCAATCAGCCAGGTCGTTAATTGCTGAGAGCAGTCGTTTGGCAGGAATTTTTTAATGACGTCACCTCACGAGACAGAAGAAACAGGGCGATCTGTTGCGGATGTGTTGTCATCCATAAGGCAGGTTTTGCACAACGAGCATATGGCTGCGCAGAGCGCTGGTCCATCTTCCAGCTCCGAGGATGAAGATGAGGACATCCTTGTTCTGTCCCCCGCGATGATGGCAGGCGGGACCGATTCGCATACTCATGACGGCTTGCCTTTAGGAACAGAGGACCAAACTGATACTGGACAGCCTCTCGGTTCAGAGGCCATAAAACAGAAGCATGACAGTCATGCAGATGGACCGGAGAAAAGCACGCAGGTTTTGGCAAAAGAGGCACCATCAGATGTCTCTCTCCCAGAAAATGCGGACAGTAACGAGGTTCTGTCTGTTACTGATCTCAGACAAATTGAACTGATTGATAAGGCTGAAAATATGTCCGGTTCCCTGCCGATTCCCTTGAATGACGAAACCATTTCCGACACTGGAAGTTCGTTTTCCGTTCTGCAAAAAACCCTTCAGGAAAAGTACCTGAGAGAACATGAGGAGAGAAAAGTGGCCATCACACATGAAGGTTCTCTGACTGTCGAAGATATCGTCCGTCAGGAAGTACGTGTTTTCCTCAAAAAATGGCTGGATGCTCATCTGGCGGGAATCGTGCAGGCGGCAGTCCGTAAGGAAGTAGAGCGTCTGACTCAACGCGGCCTATAACCCTGCGGTAAATATCTCTTTCCTGTCCAAGCGCAGGAAAGAGAATTACTGCTTGGTCTCTTCTTGGTATGCAGGATGCTCCATTCTGCTTGAGGCGGGGGTATAATATGCCTTCCGCCTTTTTTACGTTTGCTGGTTGGATATGATGCTGAACAAAACGTTTGAGCCTGCTGAAACTGAAAAGCGCCTTTATACTTTGTGGGAAAGCCAGAAGGCCTTTTCAGCTCAGCCTGAAAGCACCCAAGAGCCTTTCACCATCATGATCCCGCCGCCGAACGTAACAGGCACTCTGCACATGGGGCATGCGCTCACCATGACATTGCAGGATACGCTGATCCGCTGGAAACGGATGCAAGGCTTTGATACTCTGTGGCAGCCAGGCACAGATCATGCTGGCATCGCGACTCAGATGGTTGTTGAACGTGCACTCGCGGCAGAAAACACCACGCGCCAAGAATTGGGGCGAGACGCTTTCACGCAACGTGTGTGGAAGTGGAAAGAGGAATCCGGTGGCGGAATTACGCAGCAGCTTCGTCGGTTAGGAGCCTCTCTTGATTGGCCACGTGAACGCTTCACCATGGATGAAGGGCTATCACGTGCTGTTAAGGAAGTTTTTGTCACGCTGTATCAGGAAGGCCTGATCTATCGTGACCGGCGGCTCGTTAACTGGGATCCGGTGTTCCGCTCTGCTATTTCTGACCTTGAAGTTGAAAGCAAAGATGTTGCGGGCAAACTCTGGTACATCCGTTATCCGGTAGAAGGGCAGGGCGATATCTGCATTACGGTTGCCACGACCCGGCCGGAAACCATGCTGGGTGACGTGGCCGTTGCCGTTCATCCTGAAGATGAACGTTACGCCGCCCTGATTGGTCAGTCCGTCCGCCTCCCTCTCACTGGGCGCTTGATTCCCATTGTCGCGGATCTTCACTCCGATCCTGAAAAGGGAACAGGGGCGGTAAAAATTACCCCTGCACATGACTTTAATGACTTTGAAGTTGGGCGCCGCCATCAACTTCCCATGCTCTCCGTGCTTGATGAAGAAGCACGCATCATACTCGAAGAAATAGAAGACGAACTACAGCTTGTTCCGGGCCTGGCTGATCCTGATTTTGTCAAAACATTGAACGGCCTCTCACGTGAAGAGGCCCGCCAGGTCATTGTCACCGAACTGGAAACCTTGGGCTGGCTCGAAAAAATAGAGCCACACCGGCATCAGGTGCCGCATGCTGAACGCGGCGGTGCAGTGATTGAGCCGCGCCTGACAACCCAGTGGTACTGTGACGCCGCCAAACTGGCAGGCCCGGCCATTGAAGCTGTTACCAGTGGTAAAATCACTTTCATCCCCAAACAGTGGGAAAATACCTTTTTCGCGTGGATGCGTGACATTCAGCCATGGTGTATTTCTCGCCAGTTGTGGTGGGGCCATCGTATTCCCGCTTGGTATGGACCAGATGGACACGTATTTGTTGCGCGAGATGAAGCTGACGCTCAAGCTCAGGCGGTAGGTCATTACGGTAAAACTGAATCTCTCACGCAAGATGAAGATGTTCTTGATACATGGTTTTCATCTGGGCTTTGGCCATTTTCCACATTAGGCTGGCCAGAGAAAACACCTGAACTTGCACGCTACTACCCGACAGACGTTTTGGTGACGGGCTTTGACATCATTTTCTTCTGGGTTGCCAGAATGATTATGATGGGTGAGCACTTCATGAAAGATGTGCCGTTCCGCCACGTCTTTATTCATGGATTGGTGCGGGACGAGCGTGGACAGAAAATGTCCAAGAGCAAAGGAAACGGCATCGATCCTCTGGACCTGATTGACGATTTCGGTGCCGATGCTATGCGCTTCACGATTTGCGCACTGACCGGCATTGGTCGAGACGTCAAGCTGGGGCGTAAAAAAGTTGAAGACTACCGCGCTTTTGTTACCAAAATCTGGAATGCGGCGCGCTTCTGCGAAATGAACGGCGTTAAAGCACAGGAAAATTTTGATCCAGCAACTGTCCAGTCCTCGCTCGGCCGCTGGATCATAACGGAAGCTTCCGCCGCTATTCAGGACGCCACCAGAGCGTTGGAAGTCTACCGTTTCGATGAATACGCATTAACCTGCTATCGCTTCATCTGGAATCGTTTCTGCGATTGGTTCCTTGAGTTTGCCAAGCCCGTTTTTGCCTCAACCAATGCAGCAGAAGCCGCCGAAATTCGTGGTGTTGCGGCGTATGTGCTAAACATCATCCTGCGCCTGCTGCAGCCCGTTATGCCATTTGTCACAGATGATCTATGGCATTCGTTTGGCTTTGGAGCAGAAGGAAGTCTGATTTCTGCTCCATGGCCCGAACCTGTGAAGATGACAGAAGCACAGACAGCACTTTCTGAATGTGATCAGATTATCCGTCTGATTTCCGAAATACGGACCGTACGTTCAGAAATGAATGTTCCGCCCTCTCAGAAAGCTCCGGTATTTCTGAAAGATGCAAACCCGGAAACCGTTGCTCGTGCTGAGCGCTGGAAAGAAGCCATCGCCCGTATGGCACGCGTCTCTGAGGTTGCGGCTTTGGAAGGTGAAGTTCCCCGCGGTTCCGCTCAAGCTGTTGTTGATGAAGCAACACTGGTTATTCCGCTGGAAGGCTTGATTGACATCACAGCCGAGCAAGAACGCCTCAAGAAAGAACTGGCTAAGGCAGAGGATGAGATTGAAAAAACCGAGAAAAAACTCGGTAACGAAAATTTTGTGACCCGCGCAAAGCCTGAAATTGTAGAAGAAATGCGGGAACGTTTGGAAAATCAGCAAGGTGAGCGCTCTCGTCTGCAAGCAGCGCTTGCACGCATCAGCTAATATAGCGAAGAGTGATGCAATAGCGGTCAGCGTCTGAAGAGTATGCTGACCGACTTGCGTTTACTGCGTTATGGCTTTTTCTATGACCTGAATAATCGGAGACTGAAATGTCTGATACAGCTGTTCTTGGTGGTGGATGTTTCTGGTGCGTCGAGGCCGTTTTACGTGGCATGCGCGGCATTTTATCTCTGACGCCCGGTTATGCCGGGGGCGACACGGAAGCCCCAACCTACAAGCAGGTTTGTAGCGGTCAGACAGGCCACGCCGAAGTAGTTGAGGTTGAATTTGATCCTGAAATAATCAGCTACAAAAATTTTCTGAAAGTTTTCTTTACCTTGCATGATCCTACCACGCTTAACCGGCAGGGAAATGACATAGGAACGCAGTATCGTTCTGTCATATTTTATAAAGATGAAAATCAAAAAAAAACTGCTGAAACTGTCAAAACAGAGATTGAAAAAGAAAATATATGGGGGGCACCCCTAGTCACAATAATAGCTCCTCTTACAACATTCTGGCCCGCAGAGAAGATGCATCATGATTACTATGAGCAGAACCCCGGAACAGGATATTGCGCAGCTGTTATTGCTCCCAAGGTAGCAAAAATGCGGAAAATCTTTGCTGCTCATTATGCCCTCTAAAATAAGTCAACTATTCTACACCGTCATCTTCCAAAAAGAATCGATCGCCTTCTTCGTCAAAGTCAAACAACTCGGCAAACCGAGCCCAGCCTACAACCGTCTGCAATGTTTGCCGGGCATAGTCCGGCGACATGGAGACTTCCAGCTCATCACGGAAACGTTCAGCATTCGCTGTATGAGAGGGGCGTTCGTCTAGCACGCTCCGAATCATCTTGACCAATGGAACGTGATGGATGAGCGCATGGCCCATTATGGCTTTACGCTCATCCAGATCACTTAGAACAAAATGTACACCTTCGTTGGTTAAAAGGATGTCACCGTCTTCAAGCTCAGCAAGAGCCAAGAGCTCTAACGATTCACCTAATGGGAACAGATCATCCAGTTCAAGCTGTAATTTTTCGGCCAACATGGGCAAATCTGCCCGGCCGTTGAGGGGAGGGGCTGCCAATGCTTCCATCATGCCAATCATCATGGTGATGGAAACTTGAGGAAGAGCCCTCAAAAGAGGGGCAGCCTGCGCGGATTGACCTTGGCCGGCGGCAATATCAGCTTCCGAAATGATGGGGGCGCGTTGCGTCATAAGAGCGTAGATATGATCCACAAACTGTCGGAAAGCAGCATCCTCTCTATTCCGAGGATGCGCAAAAGGCACTGACAGAATGTGCGCTATCCGACCGGGATTAGAGGAAAAGATCATAATCCTGTCACAAATCAGGACAGCTTCCTCAATATTGTGCGTAACCACCAACATGCCCTGGACGGGCAATTTTTTTTCAGCCCAGAGTTCAACTAGATCCGTACGCAGGTTCTCGGCTGTAAGAACATCCAGAGCAGAAAAAGGCTCATCCATCAAAAGAAGATCAGGCTGCACCACCAAGGCTCTGGCCAACCCAACCCGCTGTTGCATCCCGCCAGATAGTTCCTTGGGCCAAGCGTTTTCATAGCCACCCAGCCCAATCAGATCGATGGCGCTTTCCACCAAACGATCACGTTCGGCCCCATGAATGCCCTTGGCCTCCAGACCAAGCGCTACATTCTCCTCTACCGTCATCCACGGAAAGAGCGCGAACGATTGAAACACCATTGCCACACCGGGCTCCGGGCCTTTCAATGACTTTCCCTGCCACAGCACATCTCCAGACGTGGGAGAGAGAAGGCCTGCCAGAATGCGCAAAAGAGTGGATTTGCCTGACCCAGAACGCCCCAGCAAGCCAACAATTTCTCCTGCATGCAAGGAGAGACTCACATCATCCAGAACCTGAAGATCAACCGCACTATCTTTGTGATAGGCTTGAGAAACGTGCCGCGCCTCTATCAGAATAGCGCTTTTTGCACCTTCCTGAGCATCAGGAAGAGGGGAGGTCATGTACCGGTTCCTGTCTAGCTGAATTTGAGCCTGCGATAAGCGTATGCTGAAAGAGGGCGCCAGACCACCCAGTTCATGGTCATCACGAAAAGAGACATAACGACAACGCCAAGCACCACTCGGCTAACAGATCCTTCCACTGTAGCTTGGGCGATATAGCTACCAATTCCGTGCGCCTTGAGAGTAACGTCTCCCCATTGCGCCATTTCAGAAGCAACGGCCGCGTTCCACGCTCCGCCAGATGCCGCCATCACGCCAGTGAGATAATAAGGCACAATGCCGGGCAGCATGATCTTGCGCCACCACAACACGCCTGAAACATGAAAGTTACGGCCAACTTCCAAGAGTGAACCCGGAAAGGAAGAAGCTCCTCCTATCACATTAAAGAGAATATACCATTGCGCTCCCAGGATCATAAGAGGTGTGAGCCAGATATCAGGCACCAGCTGAAAATGGATGATCACGATCACAAAAATAGGGAAAAACAGATTTGCGGGAAAGGCGGCGCAATATTGGACAACAAGCTGGACATGACGCGCACGCACAGGGTCAAGCCCAAGCCAAACCCCTATTGGCACCCAGATCATGGACGCCATACAAACCATACTCACCACACGCAACAGGGTGATACCACCAAGCAGGAAAACATGAAAAATTTGTTCTGACGTATAGAACGCAGAGGCATAGCTCCATGCCTGCTCTAGGGCGACCAAAAAGATACATCCCCAGATCCCCCACCATAACCACCGCCCTGCATCAGATAACCTCGGTTGCGCCGTAGGCACAAAGCGCCTTCCAAGTGGTAGCATGCCCACTTTGCGTCCTGCCGCCAGCAGCATGCCACCACACACACTCAACAGCCGTGTGTGACGCAACAACTTGAGCGTCCACGGTTCGGGTGCCGCGGCACCTATCGAGGGAGTAACATCTAGCCGAAAGCGGGTTGCCCAAGATGCAAGAGGCCGGAACACTATCTGGTCGTAAGCAAGGATAGCCAGCAGCATAGCTATGATCGCAGCGAACACTGCTCCAATATTTCTCTGGCTAATGGCTACGCCCACATAAGCGCCAATACCGGGGAGAACAATGTGGGTATTTCCAACAGTAATAGTTTCCGAATACACGACCATAAACCAGCCGCCCGCCATGGACATCATGGAATTCCATACCAGTGACGGAATGGCACAGGGAACTTCCAGCCGCCAGAATTTCTGCCAACTTGTCAGTCCGAAGCAGCGTGCGGCCTCCTCTAACTCCTCAGGCACGCTTTTAAGCGACTGATACATGCCCATAGCCATATTCCAAGCCTGGCTGGTAAAAATCGTGAAGATGGCAGCTAATTCGGCACCAAGCACGCGCCCCGGAAACAATCCGAGAAAAAAGGTAACCGTAAATGTCAGAAAACCAAGAATGGGGACTGACTGCAAAACATCCAGCAAAGGCACCAGAACATGTTCAGCCCTTCGGTTTTTAGCCGCCAATGTTGCATAGCAAAATGTAAAAACAAGGGAGAGTGCTAACGCTGCAAACATCCGCAACGTTGTACGCAGAGCATAACCGGGCAACCACGCAATATTAAGATGTAAAGGGGCCACAGCCGGAGATGAAAGCGGCGCAAGCATATGTCGCACCGAATTTCCGACCAAAATGGCAGCCCCGATCACACAGACCAATAAGACTGCATCAACACTGTTCAAGTGACGGATGGAAAGGGGAGAGGAAGATGCTGGGGATCGAAAAGAAGTCTCTGGTCTGGTCGCCGTCATGGCAGACCTGTTCCTGTACTGCCAAAACCCCCACTACCGCGTTCAGTTTCATCCAGTTCCGTACATTCCGTCCAGGAAATACGCTCAACGGGAGCGATAACAGCCTGAGCAATACGCATGCCACGCTCAACCGTAAAAGGTTGCTCACCAGCATTCAGCATGATCACCCCCACTTCTCCGCGATAATCTTCGTCAATTGTACCGGGAGAGTTCGGAAGGATAATGCCGTGCTTCAGCGCAAGACCAGAGCGAGGACGAATCTGCAATTCATAGCCGGGAGGCAAGGCAATACGTAGGCCTGTTGGCACCAACGCTCGTCCTCCAGAAGGCAGGGTTAAGGGCGCATCAAGCGCTGCAACAATATCCATGCCCGCAGCCCCGGCTGTAGCGTAAGAAGGCAGGGGAAGGTCTTGGGCATGCGCAAGACGCTGCACCCGCACTGTAAGGCCGGCATTCCGGGAATCAAGTGCGGGCATGTAGGTATACTCCATCCGTAGTTTAAAAGTCAGATGTACTACAAAACCAATCCATAATGGAGATGGCAAGCCTGCGAGCCACTTCTTCTTTTGTCATGCGTGGCCAGTACTCCACACCCTGAGGCGTTATAAGGAGAATCTGGTTTTCAACACCGCCCATCACATTCGCAGCTAGACTGACATCATTTGCCACAATCCAGTCACATCCTTTACGGGTCCGTTTTGCCACGGCATAGGCTTCCACGTTTTCCGTTTCGGCGGCAAACCCCACAACCAGACGCGGACGATGTACGGACGGTGCGGAAATCTCAGCAAGAATGTCAGGATTGGCCACCAGAGAAAGAGGCGCAGGAACATCATCCCGATCTTTCTTTTTCATCTTCTGGTCAGCTTCAGAAACGGGCCTCCAGTCAGCCACGGCCGCAGTACAGACTGCGACGTCCTGAGGGGGAAGACGCATAACTGCCGCCTCCATTTCCCGGGCTGTCTCACAGGAAATCAGGGTAACGCCAGCAGGAGCCCGTAATGCTGTCGGACCACTAACCAGCGTTACATCCGCACCCAAGTCGGCTAGCGCGTCCGCAATGGCATAACCCTGTCGCCCGGAAGAACGATTGGCCAGATAACGAACTGGATCAATTGGTTCATGCGTAGGGCCGGCCGTCACTACAATTTTCTTTCCGGCCAAAACCGCTTCGCCGTGACGTACACGCTGGCGGAAAAAACCGATCACAGCGTCTTTTATATCATTGGGCTCGGCCATACGACCCACCCCAAATTCTCCGCAAGCCATTCCTCCTGCCACAGGAGAAACCAAAAGCACACCTCGTTTAGCCAATATCGCCATATTGGCCTGTGTGGCAGCATGCTCCCACATGCGCACATTCATGGCGGGCACAACCATGACGGGGGCATCTGTTGCCAGAAGAACCGTGCTGGCCAGATCATCCGCCAGCCCATTAGCCATTTTTGCCAAAAGATTGGCTGAGGCAGGGCACACCAGAATAAGATCAGCAGATCGGGAGAGGGCAATATGGCCCATCTCCTGTTCTGCTGTCAGCGAAAAGAGATCTGTATAAACAGGCTCTCCGGTCAAAGCCTGTAAGGTGAGGGGGGTCACAAACTGGCTCCCCCCATCCGTCAGCACGCAACGGACCTGCACGTTACCACTCGTGAGCAGCCGTATGAGTTCCGGCGCTTTGAACGCAGCGATACTCCCGCTCACAATCAGCAGAACGGAACGGTGATGCTGCTCAGTCATGAGTTTTACAGACGCCAGCCGGAATGGATGGCTGCAATCCCCCCGGAAAGAGACTGATAGCGGACATGAGAAAGACCAGCTTCACGGAACATATCTGCCAGCGTTTCCTGATCCGGGAACATACGGATGCTTTCTGCCAGATATTGATAGCTGTCCCGGTCTTTTGCGATCAGATTGCCCATGGCAGGCAGGACCTTGAAAGACCATGCATCATAAACAGGAGACAGAGCCGCAACCTGAACGCGAGAAAACTCAAGGCACATAAAACGCCCCCCCGGTCGCAGTACGCGACGTGCCTCGCGGATAACAGCCAATTTATCCGTACAATTCCGCAACCCGAATGCAATTGAGACACGGTCCACGGACATATCTTTAAGTGGGATAGCTTCGGCATCCACCACACAGAAGGACAGATCAGATACAAAGCCTCGGCTCAGGGCGCGATCCCGCCCCACGGAGAGCATGCTCGCGTTGATATCGGTCATAATGGCAGGACCACCGCCACCCTTGAGCCATCCGAAGGTAATATCTCCCGTGCCGCCAGCCAGATCCAGCAGGGAAAGCCCAGGCTGTGGGCCAAGTTCCGTCACGAATATCCGTTTCCAGACACGATGGATGCCCAAGGACATCAGATCGTTCATGACATCGTATTTTCCCGCCACGCTATCAAACACAGCGCGGACGAGGGGCTTCTTTTCTTCCTTCCGAACAGAACGGAAACCAAAATCAGTTTCTTCAGCGTGCGGAGCAGAAGACACAGGGGAGGGCGCAAAGCTATTGTCGGTCATGACCATACCCTATACCCTGCTTTTCACTCATGCCGGAACTCCCTGAAGTCGAAACCGTGATGCGTGGTATGCAGATTGCTCTGCAAGGCCGCGTTATTCAGACAGTCATTATTCGTAGACATGATCTGCGATGGCGGATTTCCGCCGATTTTTCGCAGCGTGTTTCCGGACGGAAAGTTATCGGCTTTCGTCGTCGCGGGAAATATATTCTCATGCGACTGGCAGGAAATCTCTCTGTGATTCTCCATCTGGGCATGTCGGGACGCATCATTCTCGATTCTAGCGGACCACCAGCACCTCATGAACATGTGGTATTTGTCACTGACGATAAAAAAAGATGCGCCTTTGTCGATCCTCGCCGTTTTGGCATGATTGATGTAGTCCCGACGCAGGCTGAAGATACGTATCGGCTTCTTTCTGGTATGGGTCCTGAACCACTGGAGGCCGACTTTTCGCCGGCAACACTGCAAAAAAGCTTCGTCCGTAAAAACGCCTCGATAAAAACCGTGCTGCTTGACCAGAAAGTTGTTGCCGGCCTGGGGAATATCTACGTGTGTGAAGCCCTGTTTAGAGCGCGCATCCACCCCGACACACCAGCCGGAATTTTAAAGAAAAAACAGATCACCCTTCTGCACAGCGCCATCCAGACCGTTCTGACAGAAGCCATTGCCGCAGGCGGCTCCAGCCTTAAGGATTATGTCAGGCCAGAGGGAGGGTTAGGTTATTTCCAGCATGCGTGGAAAGTGTACGGACGCAAGGGGCTGGCATGCCCGGACTGTCCCGGCCCTCCTAAATGTGCAGGCGTGCAGCACATGACACAGGCTGGACGTTCAACCTTTTTTTGCCCGCTTCAGCAGGAAAAAAGGTAATTTCAGCCCCCTTCTTCCCCGAACATACTTGACTACGGCTGCCTCTCTGGATTACAGCACCGCTACTCTTTTGGCCGACGTAGCCTTGCTGCGACGGCGTTCATTTTTTGTGCTGGACAGAATAGAACTCATGGCGAATATCGCTTCAGCGCGTAAGCGCATCCGGCAGACCGCTAAGCGGACTGCTCGCAACACTGCTCGCAAGTCTCGTATGCGCACCTTTATCAAGAAGGTGGAAACCGCCATTGCAGCTGGCAATCAGGAAGAAGCACGGGAAGCGCTACGTCTGGCTCAGCCGGAAATCCAGCGTGCGGCAACCAAGGGTGTTGTTCATCACAACACTGTGGCGCGCAAGATTTCTCGCCTGTCTGCTCGCGTTAAGTCTCTGGCCACTGCCTGAGATCAAAAAGGCTTTTAAGGCCTTTTTATTGCGCTTTGATAAAGCCGAATCATCGCTGGGTGGTTCGGCTTTGTTTTTGTACACCACGCAGTCAAGCATGGCTGAAATGATCTGGCATGAAGATAGATTTTCGTTGCCCGAGCGTGAGCCTTACATTACTTTCCGCTGATAGTCTCAACGCAGGAACAGCGTGCTGTCTGCCTGTCTGGCCGCTTTATTCTAACGCGGCATGAGATTTGCCGGAAAAGGCTGCCTGGTTGTCGCGCAAGTGGCACCCTTATCGTAAATCATACGCGGCCAACCGCGTTTTATGACCGCTCGGGAGCATAG
>NZ_JAUYUW010000002.1:0-21542 GCF_030644465.1 Acetobacter tropicalis
CCCTAACAGGCCCTAAAACGCACATGCGTGTGCATCCCTGCTGCACTGTGTGGCGCAGAACCATGGTGCAGGAAAGCCGAAAAACACCCAGCCCAGAACCCTTTAGCACCCCATGCAGGGCTTTCTTTTTAACCCAACAGGTGATTTTATAACGATTACGAAAATAAACTGGCTCCATCAAAGCCTGTTTACAGTATCACTTCTGTCTCAAGGTGTCTTGATGCGTCACACAACCGCACTGTGGGGGGCCGCAGCGGCTTTCTCATTCCTCTTAGCCAGTTCCACTACCCTGGCAGCCTCTCACGCCGCCACCCCATTGGGAACGCTGATAGAGTCAGATACCACGTGGCAGAAAGCCCAGCAGAAACAACAGACTGACTCGCTCCCGCATGTTGACCCGGCCAGTTTTGCAAAAATTAGTGCGCACTATCAGGGTATTCTGTCTGCTTTGACGCATATTGACCGCAAAAACCTGCCAGCAGGCGAGAGGGAGAATTATGATGTGTTGCAATATCAGGCAACTGTCATGGCAAACCAGATTGCCTATAAAAGCTACGAAATGCCTGTCAATTCTGACACTACATTCTGGAGTGAGCTTTCCAGCAATGAAGGCGCGCAGTTTACGACAGAGACAGATTACCAGAACGCACTCAAGCGCCTAGGCGATATCCCCCGCTATTTTCAGGAACAAACTGCCAATATGCGTGCAGGCCTGCAACGCGGGTTCACGGCACCTCATGTCACACTTGTTGGAAGAGAAGGCGGCATACGCCAGGTTGCAGAGGCCAAGACACCAGAGGCGACACCTTTTTTCGCCCCGTTTCGGCACTATCCGGCCACCATACCGCGTGACGTGCAGGAAAAACTGACTCAGGCCGCACGGGACATTATTTCCCAAAAAGTTATTCCGACTTATCGTGATTTTCTGACGTTCTTTACAACAGACTACGTGCCGCATGCACGCCAGCCTCTGGCAGCGGAAAGCCTGCCTGACGGTAAACGCTACTACCAGAGCCAGATTTACGAATTTACCACAACCTCCATGACCGCTGAGGCTATTCATGCTTTCGGCCTTGCTGAGATGCAAAAGGTCCATCAGGAAATGATGGAAACCATGGCACAGACAGGGTTTAAGGGCAGCTTTTCAGATTTTCTGAAGTATCTGAGAACAGATGATCAGTTTTACGCCAAAACACCTATGGAATTGTTAAAAGATGCGGCCTGGATTGCAAAGGAGTTCGATGGCAAGGCATCCCGCTATTTTGGCCTTCTGCCACGCAACAGATTTGGTATTGAGCCTGTGCCTGAAGATGAAGCACCTTTTTATACATCAGCACGCGGCGGGGAAGATACGTATTACGTCAACACATATAACCTGAAAGCCCGCGCGCTTTACTCTCTGCCAGCGCTAACACTGCATGAATCAGCCCCCGGACATTCCATGCAACTCTCGCTGGTTGCTGAAAACACGGCTCTGCCTGAATTCCGCAAAAACTATATTTCCGCTTATGGTGAAGGGTGGGCGCTGTATTGCGAAAGGCTTGGCGATGAGATGGGATTTTACCGTACAGCATATGAAAAATTTGGTATGCTCTCCTATCAGGCATGGCGCATAGCCCGCCTGGTTGTGGATACTGGCATTCATGCCAAAGGCTGGACGCGGGAACAAGCTCAGGCTTATTTACATGACAACACAGCCTTAGCTGACCATGAGATTGAAACAGAAATAGACCGCTATATTTCCTGGCCAGGACAGGCTCTTTCCTATTACCTGGGAGAAGCCAAAATATGGGACCTGCGCCACAGAGCAGAACACACTCTAGGCAAAAAGTTTGACATCCGGCGGTTTCATGATGCCATTCTGGAAACAGGATCTGTTCCGCTTTCCACTCTTGATGCTCATATCTCAGACTTTATTACCAAAGAGAGCGCAGTACCCAAATAAAAAGCTCAGATTTCCGGCCTCTATAAAACTTGATAGCGAAGTAAAACAGAGGTTTTTATAAAGAAGGTGGGGAAGGACGACTGCCTTCCCCACCGCAGTGTTCTAGGCACTTCTATAGCAAGAGACAGTGCATGGTCCCGCCAGACACATATGCCGGTTACGTGCGTTTACCGAACATACGTAATGAAGCGCTGTAAACTAAGCCTACAATTACCGTAGGCATCCTTACCCAATAACACCTGCCATGACAGCGACAGAGTTTATGGTCTATTGCGCCTTGCTCAGCGAACTTGTTTTCCAGGTAAAAATTCCAAGAAACATGAGCTGGAGGGATCGAAGAACCCTTGATTGATGTGCTTGGCCGGTAATTTCTGGGTTTTGGCGATTTGATTGACGATTTTTGCGATGGCGTCCAGTCTGCGTTTTGAGCAGATTGGGAGTTGTCTCTCGCTGGATGGCTATGCGCTCGCGTTCAATCTTTCGAGGAAGAGGAGGCGGCGCATATTGTAGACGATATTGGCGAGCCCGCTCCTCATGGTGGCTCGACTGATACCGACAGTCCGGACAAACAGCCCCGTCTGTGACTTCTGATCGGCAAAGACATGCTCGACACGCGAGCGGATGACCGACTTTCCAGCATTTGATTTCTGGATATGCCGGGGCATAGGCTTGAGATGCGGCTTTTTGCGATGAACCTTGGAGACAAAGCCCTGCTTTTCCATGAAGTCTTCGTTGGCTTTTGAGCGATAGGCCGTGTCGGCCCAGACACTTGAGGCCGTATTGGTTTTATCCAGAAGCCCCTCTCTCAATCGCGCGCCATCACTGGCAGCGGCATGCGTTGTTTTCCATTTGCGGATGAACCGGTATTTCCGATCGATGGAAACATGCGATTTATAGCCAAAGAACGGGATGGCGAGATCGCTGGATGGCATGGTTCCATCATCCTGCCGCTTCGCCTTCGTGAACTTCAGTGTCCAGCGCGCATGACGATCCTTGTGCGACAGCTTTGCGGGTTTGTCCTGCCAGTCTTCAGGAATACGTCCTTCCCGAAGATCGGCTTTCTCTGCATTGGTGTTCCGCTGCTTCGGAGCCGCTACCAGCGTGGCATCCAGGATCTGGCCTGACATCGGCAAATACCCGGCGTTACGCAGGGTCGCATCAAAGCGGTTGAACAGCCCATCGATCGCACCCGCCTGGGTCAGACGCTTTTGATACAGCCAGACCGTTTTGGCATCCGGAACCCGATCTGAAAGTCCCAGCCCAAGGAAACGCATAAAGGAGAGGCGATCGTTGATCAGATATTCCGTCCGCTCATCAGACAAATTGTTGAGCGTCTGGATCACCAGGATCTTGAACATCAGCACAGGATCAAATGGCGGTCGTCCGCCCTTGCTTCCATCGGAATACGCCAGGGCCTTGTCCAGATCAGGACGGAACGCTTCAAAATCCACAGTCAGGGAAAACGCTTCGAGCTGATCGCCAAGCCCACTCAGCCGGGCAAGACGCTCTTCAACATCAAAGAAACCAGACTGCTTCATATCGCCATTCCCTCAATCAACGCAGAAGAAATAGAATCATACAGAAGACCTCAAAACCAGGGGGTTTTTAGAACCCTCCACGTCCCTATACGGACGTGCCACTTTTCTCTGGGGCGCCCTGTTTTCTGCCAGCAACCCTATTCTGGGCAGGCAGTGATAAAACAGTCAGGTGTATTTCGTGTTTGCAAGATCAGCCTTGGGGCTGTTTCTTTTTGTCAGGCTCCGTACACAGGGCGAAGTCTGACAAAAGTGCAATCAGGCCTTTATGAGCAATGCGATATGACGCTTGGTCAGATCCGATTTTGCTATGGCCCTTATACAGGAAAGGCGGTCTTGCAACCGGAGTTGCAATGACCGCCTTGTTGTGTGTCTGAACTATTTTTGAGTGTCGTCAGCCAGACCGCGAGAGGCCAGCATGGGGCCAATATCAGGATCTTTGCCATAGAAAGCGCGGAACATGGGGCCGTAGTCCTGCGTATGGCCACGAGAGAGGATCATGTCACGGAAGCGTTGACCGTTTTGGCGGGTCAGACCGCCGTGCTTTTCAAACCATGCGAATGTGTCGTCATCCAGCATTTCTGTCCATAGATAGGCGTAATAGCCTGCGGAATAACCGTTAGCCCAGATATGCAGGAAGTAGCTGGAGCGGTAACGGGGAGGAACGTTTTCTGTATCCAAGCCCATCTTGGCAAGGGCTGTTTTTTCAAACGTATCCACATCCTGCTTGGGCGCTGAAGCGCTTAGGCTGTGCCAGTCCATATCCAGTTCCGCTGCGCTCACAACTTCACCAAACTTGTAACCCTGATTGAATTCTGCGGCCTTTTTTAACTGCGCAACGAGGGTGGCGGGCATGGCCGCCCCTGTCTTGTAATGGCGGGCGTAGTGGTTCAGCACAGTGGCATCCAGCGCCCAGTGTTCATTGAACTGGGAGGGGAATTCCACAAAGTCTCGTGCCACGGAAGTGCCCGAGACAATCGGGTAGGTCTGGCTGGCAAACAGCCCATGCAGCGCATGCCCGAATTCATGAAACATGGTTGTGACATCATCAAACGAGATGAGGGCAGGCTGGCCTGCTGCTGGTTTGGCAAAGTTGGCAACGTTATAGACAACCGGCTTTGTGCCCAGCAGAATGGACTGGCCAACAAAGTTGGACATCCAGGCGCCGCCATTTTTATTGTCACGCTGGAAGTAATCAAAATAGATCAGCCCCAGTGCCGAACCATCTTTGTCAAAAACTTCAAAAACCATCACATCGGGATTA
This sequence comes from Acetobacter tropicalis, assembly GCF_030644465.1. NCBI lineage: Bacteria > Pseudomonadati > Pseudomonadota > Alphaproteobacteria > Acetobacterales > Acetobacteraceae > Acetobacter > Acetobacter tropicalis. The sequence continues at coordinate 4,745 of NZ_JAUYUW010000002.1, forward strand.
TAGACGGGAATATCCGTGCGGCGTTTGAAAGTAATACCGTATAGACGGTTGGCGGCAAAGAAAACACCATCCTGAAGTACAGTATTCAGTTCAAAATATGGTTTGACCTGATTTTCATCAAAGTTGAACTTTTCCTTGCGGAGCTGGTCTGCATAGTAAGACCAATCCCAGGGCTTGAGCTGGAAAGACGTGCTGCCCTTGGGGGTGCTTCTCTCTATCAGGCTTTGCAGGTCACGGACTTCCCGTTTTTGCTCTGTGGCAAGGGCAGGAACGATCTGTGAAATGAAGCTGTGAACGGCTTCTGGCGTTTTGGCCATCTGGTCAAAAAGAACATAGCTGGCGTAATTCGGGTAGCCGAACAGAGCCGCCTTTTGCGCGCGCAGTTGCGCCAGAGTGGCAATGGTTTCGCGGGTGTCGTTCTCACCACCCTTTTCTGCACGGTTCCAGGATTGCTCGAACAGCGCCTGACGCGTTTCCCGGTCTGTCAGCGCTGCCAGGTGAGGTTGCTGCGTGGTGTTCTGTAGGGGCAGGAGCCATTTGTCCGTCAGCTTGCGGTCTTTGGCGGCGTTCAGGGCATTGGTCAGGGCAGCATCATCAAGGCCTGCCAGTTTGGCTTTGTCTGAAACAACCAGAGCGGCGGCTTTTGTGGCTGCCAGAAGCTTTTGCTGGAAGAGTGTTTCCAGCTTGGAAAGCCGGGTGTTCAGATCGCGCAGTTTGGCTTTGTCTGCATCAGAAAGCTGAGCACCTGCGTGGATGAAGGCCTGATAATAGACATCCAGCACCTGCTTTTGTTCGGCATTCAGGCCCAGCGCGTCCTGCCGTGCGTGCAGATATTGTACGCGGGCGAACAGTTTGGGGTTGAGGTAAATACTGTCCTCATGTGCAGAGAGCTTGGGCCCAATGATTTCCTGCACTTTGTCCAGAGTCGGATTCGTATTGGCGGAGTACACACCGCTAAAGGCTTCATTCACCCGATCAAGCAACCGCCCGGAGCGCTCCATGGCGGCAATGGTGTTTTCAAAGCTTGCGGCTTCCGGGTTGTTGGCGATGCGGTTTATTTCTTCCGCCTGCTCCACCATGCCCTGTTCAAACGCGGGTTGGTAATCTGAATCCTTGATCAGATTAAAGGGAGGGGCGTGGTAGGGGAGGGTGCTTTCTGCTGCAAACGGATTAGAGGCCGGTAGGGGGGCGGCATTCGCAGTGAAAGTCCAGCCTGTCAGGCAGGTGGCGGCTGTCATGGCGGACAGCCAGGAACGGCGGATCATACTGTTCTCCTTGAGGCCCGGACCCTTGGTCAATCCGGTATAACGTCAGTCATTCCAAGGCATGCTTCCTCCGGGTTATGGGGCAGAAACAAGGGTGTCAAGGCAGCCCTGTGTCTTTTATGATACAGGATAAAAGAACAGAGAGAATCAGGTCTTTTGGGCCTCGCAAAAAGCAGAAAAATTGAATAAAGACGCTCTGCACACTCTATTCCGAGCGTTAGATGCTTCGCGAGACATGAATAGAGCGCATGAATTCCCTATAGCTATGCATTGCAATGCCGAAAACTGTGTCAAAAATGCGTCATTTCTTGAGCAAAATATTGCACAGCCGGAATTTTGGGATCGACCAATCGAAAAATAGGCTCTTAATAAAGGCACCGCTTTTTAAAAAAGCATTTAACCTTAGTTTCGGGACTATTTTGAATGATACAAGGACATCGTAGGAAGAAGGGAACCTCACTTTCCTTCTCTTTGCTCTACGTCTTGCCCGTTCTGGCGATTAGTAATCCGGTTTTGACAAGCGTTGCAGAAGCTCAAACAAACGCAGAAGTCGCTCCCAAAACGCCTACTAAAACAGGCAAGGCGAAGAAAACTCAGGCTAAAATTGCTACAAAGGCAGCATCTCAGCCCACAGCAGCCGCTTCTACCACCACGTCCGCTACGGTGACGCCCGCTGTATCTGCGACGCAGAGCCAGGCCACTTCCACGGATCAGGATTCCGTGGCGTCAAAAGTTATGAAGCAGGCTTCTGATGTCAGTGCGGGAACGGAATCGAACACAGAAAATGTGACTGTTACGGGGTCACGTCTGTTGCAGAACCGTTTGACCAACACTATGGCTACGACGGAACTGGACGCAGAGCAGATCCAGAAACGGGGTTACACCAATATTGGCTTGGCGCTGATGCGGGAAAACCCGAACTATACCGTTCCGGACAACAGTCCTATTGGGGCGCAAGGGACGTTCGGTGCAGGACAAACTTTTGCCGATCTGCTGAATATGGGTTCCCAGCGTACGCTGACACTGGTTAACGGTCGCCGGTTTGTCTCTTCCGCAACCTCCTCCAATTTTGGTGTGGTCGCAGGTTCGCCGGTGGATGTGGGCAATATCCCGACATTGCTGATCAAGAAGGTTGATACCGTCGTCGGTTCTGGCGGTCCGGTGTATGGGTCTGACGCCATTGCCGGTGTTCAGAACTTTATTCTGGATGATGATTATCAGGGTGTGAAGCTGGACGGCCAGACTGGCTTCAGTCAGCGCCAAGATGCCATCAATTACCGTCTGGCAGGCAAGGTCGGTCGTCATTTTGATCATGACCGTGGCACTATTGTGTTCGATACGGAATACAATCAGGTATTTGGCATGACCAATGCGGATCGTGCCAATTGGGTTGGCGCTGGTGATGATCGCCTGCAGTATGTGCGTAATCAGGCTGGGTCTGGTTATGATCTGGCGCGTGGTGGCAGATACTATCTGCCGTTCACTACTGCTGGTGTGCCATCCATGTCTGGCGCATATTATGACCTTGCCAATAAGTATGGGCAAAATGCTGGAACGGCTATTACCAACTCTGCAGGTCAGCCACTGGTGTTCAGCCAGGACGGTAAGTCTCTGGTGCCGCTGAGTTACGGCAAACTTACTGGAGATGGCCTGACCGCAACCGGCAAAAAAGCGAATAACAATGGTTTCCCGATCAGCAATTACAATAATCTGATTACCAACCAGCAGCGCCTTAACCTGACCCTGTTGGGGCACTACGATATTACCGATCATCTTCGAGCTTCTTTTGAAGGGTGGTATGTTCGGTCTTCAGCGTCCAATATGGCGAACCAGCCTTATTATAATACGCAGCAGTTTGGCGGTGCCATGACGGACATGGATAACGCCAATGGTGCATTACCACTCAGCACCAATAATCCGTATCTGACGTCTGCCGAACGGACGACCATTATCAATAATTTGCAAGCAGCCGGACTGCCCACGGACCAGTTCTATGTGGCGCGGGCAAATACGGACTATTACACGGGAAAATATACAACGAACACCAACCTGTTCCGGTTTGTTGGTGGGTTGCAGGGTGATTTCCATTTTGCAGGCCGCAAATTTGAATGGAAAGGGAGTGCCGAATATGGGCAGTACCGTTCCAGCACGGAAAAGCGGGAAATTCTGACGCAGAACTACATCAATGCGCTGAATGCCGTGCCTGATGGGGCAGGGAACATTGTGTGTGCTTCTGGATATACAAGTGCTGCTTATCCGTCTCTCAACTCAACCTGTTCTCCCCTCAATCCTTTTGGGGTAAATCAGTCCAGCAAAGCGGGTGCGGAGTACATTCAGACAGACGCCCGCACAAAATCCATCAATCAGCAGTGGGATTTTAACGCGGACGTTCGAAGCACCGTGGTGAAGCTCCCCGGCGGGCAGTGGACGTATGACCTTGGATATGAACACCGTTACGAAGGTATGAACTTCAACCCTGGTAATTTCTACCGTGGGGAATTGATGTCTGATGGCTCGTACCAGCAGTACGGCTCTTCCGTGCCCACGATGAGTGTCGGCGGTGCGTACCATACGAACGAAGTCTATGCGGAAACCATGATTCCGCTTGTGTCTCCGCAGATGAACATTCCAGGCGTATATGCGCTGACGGCAACAGGTTCTGGCCGTTATGTGAACAACAGCGCAACGGGCGGGTTCTGGGCCTATTCTGGCGGCGGTAGCTATGCGCCGGTGAAAGATATTGTTTTCCACGGCAACTACACAACGTCTTTCCGTGCACCTGCCATTACGGAACTCTACTCTCCTGACGCTACGGTATTTGACACCGGCACGGACCCGTGTGACGTTTCCTCCATCAACTCAGGGCCCAACCCAGCTCTCCGGCGTGCGAACTGTCAGAAAGCTAGTGTCCCGGCTAACTTCCAGTCCAATATCCAGAAATTTACTATTAAGGGTCTTTCCGGTGGTAACCGGCACTTGCAGAACGAACAGTCAACCCAGTTCACGGGGGGAGCTTCTTTCCAGCCGCGCTGGGTTCGGGGTCTGACAATTGGTGCGGACTTCTATGATGTTCGCGTAAAGAACGAAATTTCTTCTCTTGGGATCGGAAGCATCATGGCCGCCTGCTATGATTCCACGACTTACCCGAACAACCAGTATTGTCAGGCGTTCTCGCGTGATTCAAATGGTCAGGTTAACCAAGGTTACCAGGAAGGTTACTATAATATCGGGACCGAACATTATCGTGCTCTGCAGGCGCATTTGTCTTACTTCTTGCCTTTGAGCAAGCTGGGACTTTCCGAAGATGATGGTGCGCTTCAGACGACTGTGAACTATAAGCACGGCTTTATTCATAATGGCTCAATCCTGACCAGCCAGTATGACTATCTGGGCACATCAAGCGATCTGCGTGACAACTTTACCGCCAACTTTAACTATATGCGTGGTCCGTTGTTCGTGCAGTGGCAGATGATGTATTACGGAAAAGCCAAGTACGCGCTTCAGGTTTCGGATAGCCTATATCCGAATAACACCATGAAGCAGTATTTCATGTTCAACACGACCATTGGCTACACCTTTGCCAAGCACTACAATGTGAGCTTTGTGATGAACAACGTGTTTGACGCCAAGCCGCAGTATCCATATCAGGGCAGCACTAACCGCTACTGGGATGCCATTATTGGCCGGAACTTCCAGGTTCAGGCTGGCGTGGAATTCTAAGAAACTTTGGTCAGGTTGTTTCGGCATCCTGACCATTGCGCCGGGTGGTGTTGGGGGGCATCCTTGTGCTCTGCTCCCCAAAACTTGCTGTTCTCGTATGGTCATGACTTTGTCGTCGCCGAAATAAGGATGCCGCCTTGCTTACTGTTCGCCAAAATCTCGTCGTCACAGCCTTGCTTGCTTCCACTGTTATCGCCAGCGCCCATGCGGCTCCTTCCGATCCTTATATCTGGTTGGAAGACGTTGCATCTCCGCGCGCCATGGCTTGGGTCAATGCTCATAACGCTACAACAACAAAGCGATTGGAAGCCGATTCTCGATATAAAACTCTTTATGAGCAGGCTCTTGCTGCCTACTCTACTAAAGATCGGATTCCTGTCCCAAGTTTTACTCATGGCGAGATCTTCAATTTCTGGCAGGATTCAGATCATTTACGCGGTATCTGGCGAAAAACGACCCTTGTCAGCTATCGTTCCGCCCAACCGCAATGGTCCACGGTTCTGGATATTGACGCTCTTGGTAAGGCTGAGAACAAAAGCTGGGTTCTACGTGGCCTCGATTGTTTGGAACCTGATCAGGAGCGCTGCCTGATTTCTCTTTCCAATGGGGGAGAAGATGCAGTAGAAATCCGCGAATTTGATGTTGAGCGAAAGAGTTTTGTGCTTAATGGTTTTCATCTTCCTCGGGGCAAGCATCGGGTGGCATGGGAAGATTCTGATCATCTTCTGGTTTCGACAAACTGGATGCCGAGTGATGTCACTGCTTCCGGATATCCTTACATTGTTAAACGTCTCACACGTGGGCAAACACTTGCTCAAGCAGTCGAAATCTACCGCGGAGATAAAAGTGATGGCGGGTATGGTGTCGATCCTGCTGTTCTGCGCGATGGACAGGGCAGGCGACTGGCAGTTATAATTCGTCCATTGGACACGTTTCACCATCAGACATTCGTTATTACACCCAAAGGTGTGCAACGTCTTGCTATTCCCGAAAAGGTTGATGTTGTTGATCTGGTGGATAACCGGGTCATTCTTTCCTTGGGTGAACTATGGAAGGGGCACCCAGCAGGTTCCCTTGTTTCTGTAAGCCGCGATGCACTGCTTGCCAATCCGCAGGATCTTGATCCGAAACCAGTATGGGTTCCTGGCCCCAAGGATGCCCAGAACGGCACGACATCAACGAAGAATAACCTGCTTATGGCCACACTGCATAATGTTCAGGGTCGAGCCACCGTTATCAAACCTGCATCGGGGGGACAGTGGAAAACGCAGTCTTTGCCATTACCCAATAATCTTGCCATCAGGTGGGGATCAACTGACTCAGTGTCCGATAATGCCTTCCTTAGTGCCAGTGGTTTTCTTACACCGTCTACACTCTACTTGTCCGACACAGGAAAAGGCACGCTGGAACCCATCAAGACGCTGCCGGCGCAGTTTGATGCCACGCATGACATAGTAGAACAGTTTGAAGCCACTTCCACCGATGGTACGAAAGTACCGTACTTCGTCGTTCATCGGAAAGACATCCATTACGATGGACAGACCCCTACGCTCATGACGGCTTATGGCGGTTTCGAGGCTAGCGAAACGCCGTACTATTCTGCCACTGTCGGTAAACTGTGGCTGGAGCGGGGAGGCGCGTTTGTGCTTGCCAATATCCGTGGGGGTGGTGAATTTGGCCCTAAGTGGCATGATGCTGGCCTAGGTACCAAAAGGCAGGTTACTTACGATGATTTCGCTGCCGTCGCCAAGGATCTTGATAGGCGTAAAATCACCTCGCCACGCCGTTTAGGCATTGAAGGTGGCTCGAATGGTGGCTTGCTGATGGGCGTAGAGTTTATACAGCACCCTGATTTGTGGAATGCAGTTGTCATTCAGGTGCCTTTGCTGGACATGATCCGTATCTCAAAAATCGCCGCCGGCGCATCGTGGCAAGGCGAATATGGGGACGTGAACGCGGACCCTGCTGTTATGGCGTTCTGGCAGAAGACATCGCCATATCAAAATCTGAAAGCAGGTGTGAAGTATCCAGAACCATTCATCTTCACCACGACCAAAGACGACCGTGTTGGGCCACAGCACGCGCGGAAATTTGCTGCGCGAATGGAAGAATTGAAACTTCCGTTCTACTATTATGAAAACACCGAAGGCGGCCACGGCTCGGGTGCGGATCTTAAGCAATCAGCCCGCACGCAGGCCCTGACAATGACATATTTTCAAGAGAAACTGATGAATTGATATTACATATTGTCGGTTAGAGGATGGAAAGTATGGAGTTGTTCTAGGCTCAGGACCTGTTAATTTCTTGAGTTGAGCGGGCTGTTGTGATTCACAGGTTTACCGATGGAGGTGAAGCTGTGAGTGACGTGTTTTTGCTGTCTGAGCACCAGATGGAACGGATTAAGCCGTTTTTTCCACTGGCGCATGGTGTGCCGCGTGTCGATGACCGTCGTGTCCTGAGCGGGATCGTTTACGTGATCCGCAACGGCCTTCAGTGGAAAGACGCCCCGAAAGCGTATGGCCCGCACAAGACTTTATACAACCGGTTTATCCGGTGGAGCCGCCTGGGTGTCTTTGACCGGATCTTCGTCGCCCTGACGGAGCAGGCAGGCCGTTCGAAGCGTCTGATGATCGATGCAACACATCTGAAAGCACACCGGACCGCGGCCTCCCTGCTCAAAAAGGGGCTTTTCCCCGCCATATCGGACGCACGAAAGGCGGACTGAACTCAAAGCTTCACGCTGTATGCGATAGTCAGGGCCGCCCTGTCCGGCTGCATCTGACCGCAGGTCAGGTCAGTGACTTCAAAGGCGCGGATGTTCTGCTGGCAAATCTGCCGGAAGAAACACAAGAAATTCTCGGGGACCGGGGATACGACAGTAATAAAATCAGACAGTCTCTCGCAGACCGGAATATCACCGCCTGTATTCCGCCGAAGAAGAACCGGAAATCAAAGCCGCCTTACGACTGGCATCTGTATAAAAAGCGTCACCTCATCGAAAATATGTTCGCAAAGCTCAAAGACTGGCGGCGTGTCGCAACACGCTACGACCGGTGCGCTCACACATTCATGTCAGCAATCCATATCGCAGCAAGTTTCATCTTCTATCTCAAAGAATGAGTCCTGAGCCTAATCCCATGCTCCCGGCACAGGTCAGGAACCGGGACACCGCCCTCAGCCTGGCGGATCACACCCATGATCTTGGCGTCAGTAAAGCGATCACTCTTCATCAGAATCTCCTCAATTCTTACGCTGAGAAAATTCTCATTCAAAAGTCACTCTTTTTATGGGGGGATTACCATAAGACATCCTAAACCTCATCAATCCTGATAATTTAAGCTACGGCTTTCAATTCATAGTCCACATGGAACCCATCGTAAGGAAATACGACTTTATCGCCGATCTTTTCAAGCAGACCTGCTGTCAACAAGACTTGAATATCACCGTGAGTAGCTTTCACGTCCCGTCCAATGAGCTTACTCAGACCTCTTATCGACATGGGCTTTCGGCCTGACATCACCTGCAACAACTCCTGACGACGTGGTGTCAGCGTTCTCCACATGAGATCAAGCGTTATGAATGTATGACGGGGCTCCTGTTTTTTACCTTCAAACGCTGCAGCCAGTCGTTTGCCCACCTCATCCAAACCATCGAAACCAATCAGAAGAATTTCTTTCTTCTTCTGGCTACGCAGAACGTCTTTCATTTCAACCATTCTCTCACATCCTCCAAAAAATCATCTTTTAAGGTCTGCAAATCTTGAAATGTGTAAGAAACTTCTACGGCTCCTATGTGTTTATGGTCTCCTTTTCCTGACTCATTGTCATATCGCAGAACGCATTTGCCATCCGATATCAGAGCCAGACGATACTTGTAGTGGTGCAAACTGCCTCTCAAGGGAGAAGGAACCTCCCAGACCACCAATTCGATAAACACCCGTTCTGAAAGGGTGATTTTCTCTTTCATAATGGAACGGGCTTTCGTCATGGAGACGATTATAATTTAGCATGTTGTCGTTGTCCACAACAACAACGATTCCTTGGCGCGACGGCACCACTGATAGAACACCAATTGTTGAGTATATTTACCCTATACCATACTTAGCTTCAAACTCCGTCTTTTTTCGAAAATCCGCCCCCTTCCCCATCCACTACTTCCGATAATTTTCCTTGTCGGAAGTAGATTGACAGCGCCACCCGGGCGGGGAATTATTCTCTCTGAACGATGATTGTCGCCGAAACCGGAGCCCTATGATCATGCAGCCCTCTTCATCCACTCCCCGTACCGCCCGCCGCTGGACCACGCCGTGGCGCAATATGCTTTCGCCTTCAAGTGGTCTGACGCTCTATGAGCGCTTCGAGCAGGCTATCATGCTCGTCCTGATCGGTCTGATCATGGCCGTTACGGTCTCGGCTACCGCTCACCTCGTGGTGGCGGTCTGGCACCTGCTCTCCAGTTCTGCCGTCGATCCCACGGACCAGGGGGTGTTCCAGACCGTTTTCGGGGCCGTCTTCACAGTTCTGATCGCCCTCGAATTCAAGCGCTCCCTGCTGGCCGTGCTCGCCCATGGCGAGAATATCGTACGGGTGCGCACGATCGTCCTGATCGCCCTGCTCGCGATCGCACGCAAGTTCATCCTCCTGGACCTGCAGACCATCGCACCCATGGACGTGCTCTCCCTCGCCGCTGCGGTCCTCGCTCTCGGGATCGTCTACTGGCTTGTGCGCGACCAGGACGCCCGTGCCGACGCACGCATCCGCCAACAGGACGCGTCCCTCAGGAAGGATGTGCCGGATGCTCAGTGAGGTCCGCGTTCTCGGGTCACGGGCCAGAGCGCATCGCGCGATCCTTGAGCGGGTCGATCGCCTCACCCGCAGCCAGCTGGAGCACACAGACCTGACGGCAGCCAGCCAGATCCTGTCGACGGCGCGATTTTCCCCTCCCCTTCCCCTAGTGATCGCTGGAACCGAGATGCCCGATGGGGCGTATGCGCCCGATCGCACGATCGGGCGCGCCATGCCCTATCTCGCCGCGGCCGAGCATCTGGCACGCGATCATCTCGGCGATGCGCCGATCGGATCCGAGCTGGCGGTCGGGCTGGAAATCGACGACGGTATTCCACGGTTCGTGGCCTGGATCCGAAACATCGAGGAAGAAGCCACTCCCGTTTCCGCTCCCCCTGCCCGACCACCACCGCCCGTCGGGCAGACGCCGGTAACTGTCGCCCGCTGGTTCGCCCTCGTGTCTTCCCAGCCGGTCCCCGCGCACGACGGAAAGCTGCACACCGCACGCCAGGCGGTGGACGCCTACGTGCAACGAAGCAAGGCCGCCAACACGTTACGGGGATACCGCGCCGCTGTGCGGGCCTGGTGCCAGTGGGCCAATACCCACGACCTCCCTGCCCTTCCCGCACGCAGTGAGGACGTCGCCGCTTATCTTGCCGACATGGCGCTGCGCAAGCGCAGAACCAGCACCATCGATCTTCACCGGGCCGCCTTGCGCTATCTGCATCATCTTGCACAGGTTGCCGTGCCGACATCCCATCCCCTTGTTTCGGCCACGCTGGCCGGTATCCGGCGGGAGGACGACGATCCTGCACCACGTCAGAAGACTGCCCTCACCTGGGACCGGCTGACCGAAGCGGTCGATGCGATCCAGGGGCAGGATCCGGTTGCCGTCCGTGATCGTGCGATCCTCCTGCTCGGTTTTGCAGGAGCATTCCGGCGCTCCGAGCTGGCCGGTCTGGAGGCCAGCGACATCGTCACCGACGATGATGGCATGCGGATCCGGCTGAGGCGATCGAAAGGCGACCCGGCCGCAAAAGGGGTGCTGATCGGCATTCCGCGTGGGATTACCCGGAACTGTCCGGTGCGGGCCTATGAAGCCTGGCTCAGGATCGCCGGCATAGAAGCTGGGCCGGTGTTTCGACGGATCTGGCTTGCGCCAGTATCCCGGCCCGGTGAGCCCCCTGCACCGCCGAAGATCGGTGCTGTCGCGCTCTCCGACCGTTCTGTCGCGGACATTATTCGCAAGCGGTGTGGTGCGGCTGGTCTGGAAGGCGACTTCTCGGGTCATAGTCTTCGGCGCGGTGCCATTGGCACCGGCGCAAAGGACGGCTACGACCTGCTGGAACTGAAACGCTTCTCCCGACACAGAAGCCTGCAGATCGTCGAAACCTACATCGACGAAGCGAGTATCAAGGAGAGACATCCCGGGCGCAGTAGGTTCTAGGGCCTGTTAGGGCTTGATCCAGTCTGCTGCGGCAGCGATGTGGATGACCGCGAGGAACGACGTTGCTGTTTTTTCGTATCTGGTTGCGACAGCGCGCCACTCCTTGAGGCGAGCCCAGAGGTTCTCGACAAGATGTCGACACCGATAGGCCCATTTTGGGCAGGCGACCGGGCCATCGCGTCGTTTCGCAGGAATGGCGGGCCGGGCTCCCATGTCCCATATCCGTTCACGAAAGGCATTCGACGCATAGCCCTTGTCCGCCACTACCCACAGGGGAATGGCGGGAAGGTTGTCGAGCATGGCTGGTGCCAGGGGCAGTTCATGAGCCTGTCCGGGGGCCAGCGCAAAACCGAAGGCTTTTCCATGTCCATCAGCGATCACGCAGACTTTCGTGCCATAGCCGCCGCGAGAGCGGCCAAGTGCTTCACGATGGTCCCGCTCTTCGAAAGAGGCCCCTTTTTTTGGGCTCCCGCCGCCTTGTGGTGAGCCCTGATGTTCGTACCATCCAGAAAAGTCATTCCGAACGCCACTCCCTGTTGTTCCTGAACCAGTTCGAGCAGGCGTTCCCATACGCCGAGTTTCGCCCAGCGGATGAAAAGCTGCGCCGCCCGCCACCATGGACCCAGTTCAGCGGGGATGCTCCGCCATTTCGCGCCATTCTCATGGCGCCAGAAAATTGCTGCTATCGTACGCCGCAGATCATGGGGCGGCGTCTTGCCCCTTGGGCGAACCGCCTCAATCAGAGGTTCCCAGATCGCCCATGTCTCGTCCGTAAAGGTGCCTGTTCTGTCTCCTTCTTCCATCCCTACAATATGGGAAGAAATTCAAGATCTAACAGGCCCTAGGATCAGAACCGATTTTATGAAAACCGGGTCTCTGTATGCAACAAAGGCAGCGGTCAGGACAGGCCATGATGTGCCACGAATGAGTATGACCGCCGCTTCTTTTCCTCGGGCCTGAATGGATAACTACTGACTGACGGCCGCATAAACGCCGTCGCCTCCATTACTCATCACTAAGGCAAAACCAAACGCGACAGCCTACTTGAACTTTTTTACACACGTATCCCGAGGACTTTGGCGTAACCATGAGAACTTTGGCGGGGAAAACTGGGGACATTGGCGGGACTAAGTGGGAACTCTAGCGGAGCAATGTAAGGAAGATTAAGGATTTTTTGAATTTATTCCGGGGACTTTGGGGGGACATACTAATAAAGATAATAAAAATACAAATATTTGGCCGGCACGATTTGACGGGCCCGCCAAAGTTCCCACTTTCCGCATTCAAAATTGCTGCTAAGTTTATCCAAAGTGTAAAGGAGCCTACGTGTGGGGACTGTTCACCAGCTCATAGAGGAACACGGTCGCCAAGGAGCGTTGTCGTTCGATGAAGATCGCAAAGTAATCGAAATTGCGGCGGACTATATGGCCTATGAAGACCCTGGCATAGGTTTCCTTTACAGCGGCTTTGCCCACGTTGGACTGCCTCATAAGCGATTGGCCGATGACGCTGTTTGGCAGATTGAAACTGACAGAGCCGTGATGATTGTTGAACCAGGCCGAAGAGCAGTCCGAGGCGCAAGTCCCATCTCAGTCGGGGTACCTTTTGGCAGTAAAGCTCGTCTTATTATGCTTTATTTACAAACTGAGGCCATCAAAACACAAAACCGCGAGATCGAGCTAGGGAAGTCTCTCAGAGATTGGCTAAAGAGGATGGGTATCCCTCAAGGTGGAAAATCTATCAAAGACGTTAAAGAACAAGCCGAACGCATCTTTCGCTGCCGGATGTCTTTTCATTTTCAAGCTGGGAACTCTAGCGGGTTAATCAACCAAAATATCGTTGATGGCGCAATTTTCGTCGACCACAAAGACGATGATGGGAGACAGCAATTTCTCGAGCGCGCCAAATTGTCAGAGATATTCTTTGAGCAACTACAGAAGCATCCTATCCCAATCGAAGAAGCGGCCATTAAGGCTCTAAACGGGCATAGTCAGGCATTAGACATATATTGCTGGCTCGCGTACCGCCTACACGTATTGAAGACACCTACGGCGATCACTTGGCCTGCGTTGAAAGCACAGTTCGGCGCTGGTGTGACCCGTATCGATCATTTTCGACCTAAATTCATAGACAACTTGAAACTGGCTCTTGCAGTCTACCCTTTTGCTAAAACTGATATTACAAAAGTTGGGTTGATTCTCCATCCATCTCGACCACCTGTGGCCCCTCGCACGAAGGGTATAGCCCGCTAAAGTCCCCACGACAGGAATGGCGTATAGCAACATCACTGAAGGCTGTATTTGCCTGATCAACCCCATGTTTGACGGGTTAGAAAAGGCATAGCGTAAACAAATCCCACTAGAGTTCCTACTATGGAGAGATCATAGAGTAGCGAAACTTACAAGGATGTCGCACCTCTGTAACCGACAGTGGACTCATACCAATCTCGCAAGAGTTACTCGCCGTCAGAGTAGAGGAACGAACGCAACCACCACCATAGCAGCAATAACGAATAAAGACGGCTCCTGTTTTGCTCAACATCTAAAATGACAGAGTATCAGGCGGCGAATCTCTCTAACGTTCCCACATCTTGTTAGGGAGGAGATAAAAGACGCTACAAGCTCGCACCATGCGATATCTTCCGGTCAGAGAATGCTAGAGGCCGAGCGCTTGTGAACTAATGAAGGAGATGGCCAAGATTCTCTTCGATTTCCGATGCCCGGTTATTGATAGAGGCTATCTCATCTTCAAGTTTTTGCTTTTGCCTCATTAGTCTTTTATACTCCTCTTTCAGGGCTTCAATATTAACGCGTCCAGTTGGTTCAGGCAAAAAGACCGTTTCTTTGCGCAAACGTGCTATCTCACGACGCGTAACATCTGGCCTTATGAGGCCCCTATCTTTCGCTAATTGCAACTGACGCTCGTTAAGAAGCGTAATTTGGTAGGCTGTTCCGTAGCTCCCTGGACAAAGATCCCGGGGGATGACACCGTCTTCCACGGCTTTCGCAATGCGGCGCAGTTGAGTTGCAGTGGCGTCCGAAAATGGGAACAATCGCTCTGATCCTTGACGTAGTTTGACATACTCCGATTTAGATAAGACCGTTTCTAGGTCAAGTAATGCGCGCCCGATAGCGAGGAACGCGTCACGTGCTTGACTCCAATTTTGGTTAACTTCAGCCCGCACGGCCAATATTTTAGATATTTTCTCGTTGCTCGTGGCGACCGAAGTGCCAGCGAAAATATCCTGAATGGCACTCATAACATTTGTATCCACGCTCACCCGCTCAGTGAGCATGTGAGCACGTGGATCAACGATGTCCGGCGCAACCTCATCTTCCATCATGTTTTTTAATGAGCTTCTAGAAATGCGATGTGACTTACTCATTGATTGATTTTCCTGTCAACGAAAGCCCATAGTTCTTCGAACGGTTCTTGACCTCGACTTTTGGTGAAATCAAGAAGTGTCAAGCCTTGACCACTAGGAACGTGGACATCCTCCAATTGTGGAATTTCAACGGGCGCAACATCAGCAACCTTAATTAGCCTGCCGCGAACCCTGGCAAACGAATTGGTGCGACGGTTGGCTCGGTTGAGCACAACAGCCGAGTTGTTCGTTGATTGTCTTAGCACTTCGATCCAGGGTGCTACACTATCGACGTCGTCCTGCGTGCAAGCTGACGGAACGATAACTATGTTAGCTGCTTGCGCCAGACCTGTAATTGCAGACATATGGTCTTCGACGCTAGGCGGGGTGTCAATAATCGCTATATCATAACCGGACGATCTGCCAAGGCCGGCCCGCCAATCTTGCAACTGAGCCGCAACGACAGGAATATCGATAAAATCTGGCATTTTCAAACGAAGCGCGGACCGGCGTCTGCCCCACTTGTCTATGGTCCCTTGGCGGTCAAAGTCGATTCCAATAACTTTTTTACCTTGCTGCGCAGCGGCAACGAGGAGATGCCTCGTTATGACCGACTTTCCGCTACCACCTTTGGGCGAGGATATAAGTATGATTTTCGTCATAAGGTTGTTCGCTCCAATTAGACATGTCTAATTTTTCTAACGTCGTGAACATAACGAGCCAGCCCACCTCCATCAAGCTGTTAATTAAATTAGACATGTCTAATTTTGCAAGGGACCCGTTTATGGTGAATACGCTATTCCATTTATTGATGAGGTCGTTCCCTGAGTTAGCCTCAAACTCTGCGTTAGCGCGGGGTTTGAAGCCAACGCACAAAAAAAAAGCAAAAGTAGCGGCTATCTCATTATCTACGGACCAGTCCTACGGCGTGTCGCCAGTTAATCGCTGAGAGCATTGTGTGAGGGTTGTACTTTCTGTTGCTCTTTGCTGACTGGTTTCTCGGTTTTGGGGGAGAGAAACAGATGCAGCGCTACGGTTTACGCGATGATCAATGGGAGCGGATAAAGGACCTTCTCCCCGGTCGTGAAGGTCATGTCGGCGGCACGGCTGCTGACAACCGCCTGTTCGTGGAGGCCGTGCTGCATCGCTATCACGCGGGCATTCCATGGCGTGACCTTCCTACTCGTTTCGGGGACTGGAAAAATGTCCACCGGCGTCTGCGGCGGCGGTGTGAAAGCGGTGTCATCGACAGCGCGATTGTCCGGGCGCATCAGCACAGTGCCGGAGCCCTCAAAAAGCAGGCACAGATCACGCAATCGCCAGCGCACCACACCATGAGCCGCGGGAATGGGGCGGAGCTGTCACGTTAACTGTAGTGTGTTGAGTAACGCTCTGCCGTGAAGTTTTCAGGCTGTCAGCTGGGTGGCCTTGTTCCATTGGGCGAAGGCGCGGATACGATGGATGTGACGGTCCAGGGCGTTGTGGATGGAGGCTGGCGGGACGAAGAGGTTGCGGACGGCGGAGAAGACGGAGACGAAGCGCTGGCAGCCTCCGGGAGAGCGGAATTTCTGCATGACCCGTTCGCGTTTTCGCAGTGGCAGATGACTGTTCTCCGCCCTGTTGTTCAGTCCCTTGTGGGACAGATGCCTGAACGTGAGCTTCAGTTTCCGTCTGGCCGCACCGTAGGATCCCAGTTTGTCGGTGACCATGCGCGCGGGCCGGATACCCTGCTTTTTCAGCAGCCGCGTCAGCAGACGCCGGGCGGCTTTGGTGTTCCTGCGGCTCTGCAGGATCTCGTCAAGGATATAGCCATCCTGATCAACGGCGCGCCACAGCCAATGTGGCTGGCCATGGATCACGATCTGGACCTCGTCGAGATGCCAGATATCACCGGCTCTGGCGGCCTTACGGCGCAGCGAGCGGGCAAAGGCCGCGCCGAACTTCTGGCTCCAGCGACGGATCGTTTCATACGACACAATGAGATCGCGTTCGAGCAGCATCTCCTCAATCACGCGGAAACTCAGCGGAAACCGGAAATACAGCCATACCGCATGCGCGATCACTTCGCGTGGAAAACGATGCCTTTTGTAGCTCACAACCTCTTTGCTCATCACTCCTCTCTATCACACTACAGGTAACGTGACAGCTCCCCCCGAGGAATATGACCGCATGGGCTTTCCGGACATGATCCGCTCCGCCAACGAAGCCGGACTGCTCA
>NZ_JAUYUW010000003.1:0-20687 GCF_030644465.1 Acetobacter tropicalis
ATGGTATCTGAAACCCCGAATCTGCCTGTTGTTCATGAGGCCCTCCTGCCGGAGCGTCATCCGCAGCATGACTTATTCATCTGCGACGTGGCAGATGCCGTGCTTAAGGACGTGATGCCGCAAATGGAGCATCCGTTCTATTCCCTGTCGAAAAAACCCGAAACTTCCGTTCGTCGCTATGAACATAACGGGCAATGGCTGGAAATCACGCCAAGCGTGAAGGGTCTTGCTACAATCTACGATAAGGATATTCTGATTTACTGTATTTCGCAGATCATGGCGAAACTAAAGGCCGGGGAAAAAGTATCGCAACGGGTGAGGATCAGCAGCCGCGACTTACTCATCTTCACCAATCGCGGAACGGCAGGTAAGGACTACAAAGCCCTCATCGAAGCCCTCGACCGCCTTGAAGGCACACGTATCCGCACTAACATTGTTACAGGCGACGAAGAACAGGTGGACGGTTTTGGCCTGATCGACGCTTCATCCATCCGCCGCAAACTTGGCCTCGACGGGCGCCTATTGCATTGCGAGATCAAGCTGTCGGATTGGGTCTTTAACGCAATTAAGAGCAATGATGTTCTGACACTGCATCGTGATTATTTCCGGCTACGCAAACCGCTGGAACGACGCGTTTATGAACTCGCTCGCAAACATTGCGGTCAGCAAGCGGTATGGAAAGCCTCTCTTGAGATCCTACTGAAAAAATCAGGCTCTCAAAGCCCAGAAAAATTATTCCGACAGATGATAAAGAACCTCGCTGCAAGCGATCATCTACCGGATTACCGTGTCGAATTCGATTCTCAGAAAGACATGGTAACATTCATCAATCGCGGCACAATGAAAGCTGCCGAGCCAGCAGCCGAGGCTTGGATGGGTGCGCTCGATCCTGATATTTACGGGGATGCTCGGAACATCGCGCCAGGGTGGGATGTGCATCATCTCGAAAGAGAATGGCGCATGTGGCTGGGTGATAACGAGATCGCTCCGAAGAACCCTGAGCGGCATTTCATCAAATTCTGCGAGACGTGGTTTGCTAAGCGTGGTCAACCCTGATTGTACAAATGTACGAGCATAATCTATCTAAATAGATAATCAGCGCTCTCCAAAAGGATGACGACCGTGCTTACGCATCAAGTCATCAATGGCCTCCCCGATCAAACCCTGAATAGTTGTATCAGTATCAAGCGCAAGTTGATGTAGTCCCTTGCTAACTGCTGGAGAAAAATACCCCACCACAGCCCGCTTACCTTCTCTCGGATTACGTGGGCGGGCTTTCTCTACCACCGTTTGCGCTGCCGGTTCCACAACCGATGGCGCGACCGTCTTTTTGAGACCAGCAAACCGACTCATGCCGTATATCCTCAACTTAGAAAATTGCTAACGCGTTTTTGTGTCATCTTGTTTGTGTGATGGCATGTTAACTTGATCACACACCCAATTCCACAACAGTGCTATATCAGCAGCAGCCTTGCTTTCCGGCTCTGCTTCCTGCGCGGTACGACCGGAACCAACGCTATGATGAAAAACTGCACGCTCAGGCAAAACAACAGGAGCAACAGGGATACCAAACTGCGCCACAACCTCGGCCGCCTCCTTATAAACTTGGGGCGCACGAGGAGGACCCGCAGTAAAAATCACGAAGGCAGGCTTGCCACTGGCTCGCACAAGTTCCGCCGTTGTTCTAACAGCGTCCATATCGAAAGCACGTGGTCTGCATGGAATTAACAAGAAATCAGCGACACGACACG
The DNA here is from genome assembly GCF_030644465.1 of Acetobacter tropicalis. Classification (NCBI taxonomy): domain Bacteria; kingdom Pseudomonadati; phylum Pseudomonadota; class Alphaproteobacteria; order Acetobacterales; family Acetobacteraceae; genus Acetobacter; species Acetobacter tropicalis. Next base: position 1,752 of record NZ_JAUYUW010000003.1, read on the forward strand.
CCTCACGCGCCATAATATCGGCATGTGGGGGGGTATCTATTATCGATAGTTCTGCGCCCAGTTCGGACGCTTGTTCCAGCTTTCTTGATAACAAGGCGTGCGCCGCACAATCCACCACATCAGGCTCGACATCCCCCCGCCATGCTTTCCATGAACTTGCAGTCGCTTGGGGATCGGTATCGAGGATCAGAGAAACGTATCCAGCGGCACTGGCACTAGTAGCCAAGTGTAGGGCAAGCGTCGTCTTCCCAGCGCCTCCCTTCTGACTAATGATCGCGATTGTTTTCATGTCACCATGTTTCTGTGTTAACACATTAACAAATTACCATGTTATTTTGATAACTCAATATCTTCCTCAAAAAAATCGACGATCTAATCGAACCCAATATTCCGCATGTCTCAGACCGATGCCGTTAGCACCCATATAATGCTATCATGTCTATGTGTTAACACATAAACACAGTGACGTGTTATCTTTCCCGCTGCACAATGGCAGCGACAGTGTTCTTGCTGATTCCCAGATCGCGGGCGATCCACCGATAACTCCGCTTTTCTGCCACCAGCGCCAGAACCTTCGGAGCCAGACGATCAGACTTTGGCCGCTGTCCTTTCTGTCGGCCGAGAACCTTCCCGCGCGCCCTGGCAGCGGCCAGACCAGACTTCACCCGCTCGCTGATCAGATCCCGCTCGAACTCCGCAATCCCGGCCAGAACCGTCGCCAGCATTCGTCCATGTGGTGTCGCCAGATCAAACGTCATTCCCGTTATAGCAATCAGGGAAACACGATAGCTCTCCAGTTCCTGAAGCGTGGAGATGAGATCAATGGTCGAGCGCCCCCAGCGGGACAGCTCCGTCACCAGAATGGCGTCAATTTCACGAGCCTGGGCCAGTGCCATGACCTTTCGACGCTCGGCCCGATCCACCCGGACGCCAGATCCTGTCTCCATGAAGATGCCAGACACTTCATAGCCCGCGCGTTCGGCAAACCGCTTCAGCTCGTCTTTCTGGCGCACGCATGACTGATCGGCCGTAGAAACCCGACAATAGATGACCGCGCGCTGTCCCATTTGAACCCTCCCGGAAAAACCACCATGCAGCCCTTGATACACCGTGGCTCAGGATTGTCCCAATTAGACTATAGACTGTTTAGGTCAATCTAATTTAAATGGAGGAAATGGAGGGCAGAACGAACCCGCTGCGCGGGATTGGTGCGGTGTGCAAGTCTATCACCACGGCGTGAGCGATCTGTTTTATTTGGAACTGTCTTGATCGGGCCAAGCACTCTGGCTTCTTCCCACCAGAAGGAGCCGGATGATGACAGAGTCCCTGTGCATTGCTGCAATCAGTCCCCTTCGCCAGCGCCTGCTTGATGACATGGCGGTCCGGCGGTTCCCCACAAGCCCTAGTAGCTGATCAGGCGCATGAAGCCGTAATCCATGTGGATCTGCTGATGGCAGTGGAAGAGGGAGCGACCGGGGTTGTCGGCGCGGAAGTCTACGTCGAGTGATCCGTAGAGCGGGAGGACGACCGTGTCCTTGATGAGGCCGGCGACGGGGCGGCCGGAGATGGCGGTGATCTCGAAGCTATGCCGGTGTAGGTGAACGGGATGATCCTCGCGGCTGGCATTGAGGAAGCGCAGGCGGTACCGGCGGCCTTTCGCGAGCTTCATGACGGGGGCGTCCTCGAAGGTCTGGCTGTTGATACGCCACTCGTCCATGCCATCCTTTTTCAGGAACCGCTTGGAGATCACCATCGGGATGATCTCGTCGACCTCGGGCCGGGTGGCGGAGTCGGGGAGGGCGAAGCGGGTATAGTCCCAGTCATTGTACGCGGGGGCAAGCCAGCGTGCGGGGCCGTGTTGTCCGGCGTATTCGATGGCGAGGGCGAGACCTGAGGCGCGTTCGGCGTCGCTGGTGGCGCCGAGCATCCAGACGCCTGGGTTGTTCATCTCAACGATCGCATCGACGCGTTCGGCGACGCCCAGACGAATCACGTTGACGCTGGCCTGTGTCGGGACGGGGTTGCCGTCCAGCGCGATGATACGGAATGTGTGGCCGGACAGGGCGATGGTGGTGTTCTGTGTGGCGCTGGCGTTGACGAAGCGGAAGCGCACGTGCTCTCCGGCCTTCACGCGCAGGGGTTCGGCAGCGTTGAACAGGCGACCGTTGAAGGAGGCATGCTGGTAGCAGACCATCTGGTCGGAGACAGGAGCGCCCATGTCGCAGAGTGCGCCGTTCCAGTGATGGACGGCGAGGAAGACCTCGCGGTCATAGGCGGCGGGGAAGCGTCCGTCGTTGATGTCGATGAAACCGAACTGGCCTGAGTAGCCGCCGGCGGCGAGGTCCTGTCCGGCCATGGCGTGGGTGTGGTACCAGCGTGTGCCGGAGGGGCCGGGCAGGAAACTGTAGGTTCCGGTCTCGCCTGGTGCGATCATGGGGGAGCCTTCCTCCATGGCGCCGTCCATCGGGCTGGGGATATGCAGCCCGTGCCAGTGGACGAGTTCGGGTTTCCTGCTCCGGTTGGTGACGTGGATGACGGCGTGACGGGTAGGGTTGAGGCTCAGCAGCGGGCCGGGCACGGTGCCGTTATAGGTTGTTGTCGGGACGACGATGCCTGGCGCGAGCTCGAGCGATGTCTGCTCGATAATGAGCCTGACGGGCGGGTCGGGGTAGAGCAGGGCGGGCCTGTCCTCCGCGCGCAGGCGGACGGGCAGGGCTGCGGCACCTAGTGCGCCGGCCAGGGCTGCGGTCAGTGTCTGGCGGCGTGTTAGAGCATGGGCGTTCATTCTTTGTCTCTGCCTGTCTCGTCGAGTTCGTTGATGGCGCGCCAGGCCATGTCGATGGCAAGGGCGGTTGTGTCGGTGCCACCGGAATCGGTATTGGCGATCGTGATCCGGCCGAATTTCCTGCGGGCGCGAAGATGCGGGGGATCGCCTCCGTTTTTCAGGAAATCGTCATAGAGGGGCGAGTACCAATAGGAATAGCCATGCCCCCAGCGGTTAACGGTAATGCCGGTGATGTCACGTGCGGCGTCGAATCCGTAGGGGCCGAGTGCTGCGTTGAACTGTAGGCGCAGCTCGCGCTCGTAGGTCTCGAAGCTGGTTTCGTACATCTCGATACGTCCTGCGCGGAACTGGTCCTTTATCGGAAGGCCGGGTGCGCCATAGCCGCGCAGCAGTGAGACATGGGCAGGCTGGTCCGGTGAGGCGGAGTGCTGGTAGCCGCCGACGGACACGGGTGGTTCCAGGATGATGGAGGCGTAGTAGGAGCCTGGAGCATTCATCAGGCAGGTGCCTGCCTTGTGGAAGGCTTTCCAGTCCCGCAGCCAGACATTTACCCACAGGTTGGGGGTGTGAACGTTGTAGTGCAGGGCGTCGCGCTGCTCGGCGGGCATATCGGGGCAGAGATAGGGGATGACGTGAAACCAGCAGGCCAAGACACAGGATTGTGCACGGACCTGGAACAGTTTTCGGTCCCGGATATAGGCGATTGTGACGCCGTCGCTCCCGTTACGGACATTGACGGCGGTCGAGTTGAGGCGGATGCGGACCGAGTTGTGATCCTGGTCCAGCGTGTCATATCGTACGCGGCGGGTCAGGGCGTCGGAGAGACCGTCGCAGTCGAGGGCGCCGGGGATGAGGTCGCGCACGATCATGCGCGCGATCGTGGCGTTACCTTCGGGGAAGTGGTATTCTGCGCTGCCCTTGCCGTGACGCGGGGGCTCGGGGAGGCCGAGGCCGACGAAACCGGGAAAGCCGAAGCGCTGGAATGCGGCCAATGCGGTTATAGCATCGAGCCCGCGCCCGCTGCCGAAGCTGCGGTCGCGCAGGTAGGTGCAGACCATGGGGTCACATCCGACCACGCCAATGAGGTAGTCGCGGTAGCTCATCAGGGCGAGCTTGCGCATCTTCTCGTCCTGCGACAGGCCGGGAAGGTAGTCCCGGCTGTCGTGGTACAGGCGGAAGAGATCCCTGCGAACACGCTCCGGCAGGGGGGCGTCACGCAGGAAAGCACTCCATCGGGCTTCGGCGTCCGGCGGTATTGTGGGATCGTAGAGGAAGGTAAAATCCGTCCATGGGGCAGGATCTTTCAGGAGCCTGTCCTGTCCGAAGGTCTTTCTGTCGAAGAAGACGGTCTGTCCCATGCCCAGGGATTCGTAGAAGCCGCGGGTGACGGTGGTTTGTGCGAGTTTTTCGACGTCGATGTCACAGACATCGAAAATCAGTTTCTGGGCCTTGGTTTTCGGGGAATAGATGTTGAAGGAGCCGCCATTGGCGATGCGAGTATCGCCGTCATGTGTGAACTCGTTGCGCTTGGCGTGCCCGCCGAAGTCATCGTGGTTGTCCAGGACGAGGATTTTTGCATCCCGGCCGTATTTCCGGCGGTAGAACCAAGCGGCGGAGAGGCCGCTTATGCCGCCACCGACGATGACGAGGTCATAGACCCCGTCCACGGGTTCAGCCTGGGGGAGGGCGTCTGCCAGGTTTCCGTTGCGCAGGGCGTGGCCGGCACAGTAGGCGCGTGCGTAGCCGCTGCCCCGCATGCCTGTGAGGGCGGGAGGGTAGGTTGACTGGTGTTCGGCCCGTGCGTCGGAGCGGTCCTCGCGCGGGATGTCACAAGCGAGGCCGAGGGCGCGGTCCATGGCTGCGGAGCGCCCGCTCTGGTGTTCTGGGATGCTCATAGGCCGGCTCCGTGATCAGAGGGAATAGTCGAGCGACAGATAATAGTATCCGCCATTGAAACCGAGCTGCTGGGCGCTGGTATCATAGGGGACGACGCCGACATAGCTTGTGTTGAGCGGGATGCGTGAGGGGTATTCGTTGAATAAGTTGTTTGCGCCCAAGGCGACGTGCAGGCGTGATGTTGCCTGGTAACCCAGCAGGATGTTGGTCTGGAACTTGGGCTTACTGTACATCTGGTAGAAGACCGAGTTGGACCATGCGTTCGGGCCGGTCACGTACTGCAGCTGGTTAATGGTGTGTCCCCAGCGCATCTCGTGAATTGCGAAATCCCATTTTCCCTTGTGCCAAGATGCGCCGAAGATCAACTTGTTGCGCGGGAAGGCGGTGCTGAGATAGCCGATGCCCTGTGCGCTGAGCAGGGGGTTGTTGTTGGAATCAAGGTAGTCGCGTGTGACCTTGGTCTCGTTGAGATTGAGCGAGGCGTCCCATGAGACTTTTCCGAACTGTCCGAAATCGGTCTTGTATCCGGCGGTGATATTCACGCCGCGTGTCCTAGTGTTGGCACCATTCGAGAAGTACTGGACGGAGACGCTGTCGGGGGTGACGGTTGAGTCAACTTGGTAGCCTCCGGCCTCGAGTGCGCTGATGGCGCGCTGGCCGTTATAGACGCCTCCCTCGACGATCCGGTGGGTGACGGTGATCTGGTAGGCGTCGACGGCGATATTCAACCTTGGCAGCGGGTTAAGCAGGAAACCTGCGCTGAAATTCATCGAGCGTTCGGGGACCAGAGGCTTGGAACCGAGGGCGCGGGCTGTGGCGGAGTTGACGGCGACAACGCCGTTGGCTCCAGTGGGGGTGGTGCTGAGGCTGGTGTAGTATTGCTCAGCGAGTGTGGGAGCTCGGAAGCCGTTGCTGATTCCACCGCGCAGGGCGAGATACTTGTTCACGTCGTAGCGGGTCGAGACCTTGCCGGTCTCGGTGTTGCCGGCGTCGGTGTAGTGTTCGAAGCGGCCAGCGAAATCAATCTGCCAGTTCTTCAGCAGGCGTGTGGACAGGCCGATATAGCCGGCGGTGACGTCGCGGCTGGCACGGGTCTTGCTGAGCTGGTTGAGGCCGCTCTGTCCCTGGGGGCCGGAGCCGTAATATGAGGCGGGGTCGCCGGGATTTACGTTATAGGCGTCGTTCCTGTATTGCGCGCCGATCGAGAAATTGACCGGGCCGGCCAGTAGGGGAACGTTGAATGCCTTGCGAATGCCGAAGTCGTTGGTCCATTGCCGGTTTGAGAATGTCATGACGTGGAAATGGGTCGGTGTATAGCCGGTATCGGCGTAGAGGGCGGTGTTGACGGAATCATTTAGGTCGAAATGGGAGTGGTCCTCGCCGTAGCTGGTGCTGACATCCCAGTTCCAACCGTCGAGGATCTCGCCCTTGAAGCCCAGGGCCACGTTGAAATCGTCCTCGTCGAGGGAGCTGACGGGGCTGAAGCCGTTGGGATAGATTTCGGGCAGGGTTGAGCCTGTGCGGTAGTTCTGGAAGGACCATGCGGCGCGGTGGGCGTAGCTGGCGAAGGAATAGAACTCGACTCGGTCGGTAATTTTGTATCCCATGTTGTATCCGAGCGAAACCCGTGTTTCCTGCGGATTGCCGAAATATTCGTTGACTCTGGTTCCGGTGCGGGTGTCGGCATCGCCGCGGTTGGTGTGGTCCTGGTGCTTGAATTCGCCGTCGAGGTGGAAATAGCCGCGATCACCGAGGCCGGTGCCCCAGCTGACAGTGTTGTCGGTCGTGAAGCCATCTCCTGCGTAGTAGCCGCCATTGACCGAGTGCATCTCAAGGCCGTGGGTGTTTTTCTTGAGGATGATGTTAACGACGCCTGCGATGGCATCCGAGCCGTAGAGTGCTGCTGCTCCGTCCTGCAGGATCTCGATGTGGTCGATGGATGACATAGGAAACATGCCGAGATCGACAGGGGTTGTTCCGTTTTCCGGGCTTCCGGTGTCATCGGTCATGATCGAGGTGGAGTGGCGGCGCTTGCCGTTGATGAGGATCAGGGTCTGGTCGGATGTGAGGCCGCGCAGGCTGATGGTTGAGGTCATGTTGGCGTTGCCCGATGTGACGCCGGGGCGCGTGATCGAGGGGTCGAGCTGGACCAGAGCGTCGCGCAGGTCGGGCTGTCCAGTGGATCTGAGCTGCTGGGCACTGACGACGGTTATGGGGCTGACGCTCTTCTTTGCGGTCTGGTGAGGGTCACGAGTTCCGGTGACGATCACCTGCTCGTCGGTGCTGGCTGTTGTGTCCGTGGCGGCGACGGCCGGGAGGGAGAGGGCAAGCGTTCCGGTTGCCATGGAGGTGACTGATGCAAGAAACATTCTACGCATGGCAGGGAGGTTCTCGTTCGAGGCGGTTGGACGGATGGCTCGAGAATCGATATTTCGTATCGATATCGGAATCAATATGATAACGTTCTCACAGAGTCAACCATTACGGAGACGAACCATGTTTCGGGGGTTTGAACGTGTGCAGGCTGCCGGTGTGTGTTCGTCATGCGCGGGTTTTTTGGGGTATGCGTTTCCGTCTTGGTAACGGGAGGCGGAGTTTGGACGAGCACAGGGGCAGGCATGCGACAATTGTCGATGTGGCGCAGGCGGCGAATGTCAGCGTGGCGACGGCGGGGCGGGCGCTTGGCGGTTATGGCTATGTCAGCCTGGACACGAGGGAGGCGGTTTTGGCTGCGGCCCGCGCGCTCAACTACCAGAAGAACATTGCCGCGCAGTCCCTTATTTCGGGAAGTGCGAAGACATTCGGCATGATTGTCTCGGATCTCAGCTCCGAATTCTATTCAAACATCATCAAGTCGGCTGTGAACTACTCGTTCCGGCACGGGTATTGCGTGCTGATCCATGACACGCATGAATCAGCGGAGATTGAGCGCGAGGCTGTTGCCATTTTCCACCGGCACCGGGTGGACGGGATCATCATTGCGCCCGCGAGCATGCAGAGTCTGGGCCATTTGCGGGAGTTTGTTGCCGGTGGCGGCAGGGTTGTGCAGATCGACCGGCGGTTGCCAGGGCTGGCGGCTGACAGTGTGACGCTGGACAATGTGAGGACGGCTGCGACCTGTACGGCGAGGCTGTTGGAAGCAGGGCATCGCAGGATCGCGTATATTGGCGAGATTGACGAGGTGAGGCCTGCGGATCTGGGGCGGGTTGTGGAGACGTATGCGGCGACAGGGCGGATGCGGAAGGGATTTGCGCCGAGTTGTCAGCGGCTTGCGGGGTATCTGGAGGCTCACCGAGAGGCGGGAGTTCCGGTCTGTGCGGATCTGGTTGGGCGGACGGGGAACTACAGATGGGAGGCGGCACGTGATGTGACACAGGCGGTTCTGTCGCATAGGCCAACGGGGCTGATGACGTCTGATGGGCTGATGACGATCGGTGCGCTTCGTGCGGTCCGGGAGGCGGGAATGCGCATTCCCGATGATATCTCGTTCCTGAGCTTTGATGATCTTGAGTGGCTGCAGCTTGTTGATCCGCCATTGTCTGCGGTGGCACAGCCTTGTGCGGAGATTGGAGAGGAGGCTGCACGTATCCTGATCGGGCAGATCCGCGGGGAGAAGGAGGCGCCCCGGACACGGCATGAGCATATCAGGCTGGCTGGCAGCATCATTGACCGGGGGTCGATACAGGTGATCGGGGGGTAGGGTGCGAGATTGCCGCTGCTGGGGCGCATGGCGAGGTTTGAGGGATGGTGTGTCAGGGCAGAACGCTTGGTGTTAACATGATATCCCAACGTGGTAGCAATATGCGTTTTTCCTGACACGTCATCTACTGCTGTCGGCTTTTATCCCCTGAAGACTATTCCTGTTGTGCCGGAACGGTGATGCTACAGGGTTTCTGAATTTTTTCCTGACCCGATGCCGCTTTCTGGCAGGCTGCGATCCTGTCTCTGTTGGCCTCAACCAGCTGGCTGTCCTCACGTACACGTTGCCAGCCTTCAGGATTACTGACCGCCATCATCATGGCCCCAGAGTTCCAGCGATCTTTCTCCCCAACAATAAAGGATGCCACTCGCGTCCCGACAGAAGATGGCAGGAGATACGCCAAAACAGGCGACAACCCGATCCCTGCAACAAGACAGGCAAGCCCCACCCCTAACAGCCACCAGTTCTGACGATCCTGCTGACGGGACTGACCAATGATATTGGCAAGAACCCGACGTTCCCCCTGAACCTCACCTATCGCTTTCTGAAACGCTGTCTGCATCTCCTGACTGGCAGAAATCCCGGCCTGACGAATCCCTTGCCCATACGCCTGGGGCGTCATCTTCAGCGTCGGATTGGCCTCGATCGCCTCCATTCGTGCACCGACTGCATTCATGGCCTTCACGACACGGGCCAGATCCTCCGTGTAATCCGGGGGCCGATTGTCCCGCCACGCCTGCGGCAACGCTTCCACGCTCCGCCGGAGTACCGTCATTTCGGCGCACAGGTCCTCAAACGCGCGCGCTGCTGGATCTGTCTCGGACATCAGATATCCCCCCACAGATTGAAAACCCGCACACCAGCCGCCTCGAAAGGCGACACGTCGTGGCTGGCCAGAACACGCTGCTCCGGGACGGGCCTCCTCGTCTCCATGATCACGTTGGTATCAAGCAGCAGGATCATTCGAAGGACATTGCCTCGGCCGGGGTCTGATCGCGGGTCTGCAAGACCGCGATATCCTGATCACGCACACCGGCCTCACGACCGATGGCCCCCAGAAGCGATCCCAGCCGAACGGCCTCTTCTTTTTTCTGCATGTCCTCTCCAGTCACCGCGCCGAAATCAGACAACCCGTTCCAGCCCCAGATGTGTCACAAACGGATCAAAGTCCCGGTCACTGTAAAGGAGCCGATACCCGCTTACGATACATCGTGTGGCAATCAGGGTATCAATGGTTTTCCGGATGGTGATGCCTCTGGCACGCAGGTCACGGAAATATCGTGCCGCCTCGATCATGACATCACGCCCCCCGATCTCTACCAGATCCAGAGCGCCAAGCAGTCTCCGCGCCTTGTTGAAATCCCGTTCGCTCGCAAATCCCTGAAGAACTTCCGTCATCATCAGATCCCCAATGGCGACCAGTTCCTCTCCCAGCAACCGGTCCAGAGCATCAACCTGTGGCGTCACCGTACCCCTGAAAAAATCGATCCAGACCGATGAATCGACCAGAATCATGCGTCGGAACGCATGGCGTCGAGATCACCCCGCCACTCCAGCCTGCCCTTCATGGAACGCAGTTGCCGCTGCTGATTCAACTTGATCAGCGTCCGCAATCCGAGTTCGACGGCTTCTTTCTTGGTTTTGACGCCAGACGCCTTCAGCGCATCTGTCATGAGGGTATCGTCAATAATGATGTTGGTTCGCATGATGTGTATCTCCAGTGAAAATTATACACATCAACATCTCCTCTCTCAAGCAGATTACATCCCCATATCCATACCGCGCGACCTGGAGCGTGAGAGGGCCTGCTCCCGCTGATGGGGATGCAACCCGTGATCGAGCGTCGATCCCTTCTTGATCCCCAGCTCGCGGCTTTTCTCCCGCAGGATGGACTCAAGCTGCGCATCCCGCTTCAATTCCTTGAGCGCCACACCCTGCTGCTCGCGGCTCAGCCCGTCCCAGGTCTTCACAAACCGCGCCGCCCGCAGATCCGGACTCTTCCGCACCCTGTCCTCATGCTCCAGCCCCTCGACCAGTTTGCGCGCCCGTGCCGGACCTTCCAGACCATACAGCGCCTGCCGGATCTCCGGCTGATGCTTCAGCGCCGCCCGCAGATCCGCCTCACCGCCACGCCGGACCCGCTCCAGATCCCGCCCGGCTTCAAAAAGCGCCTTCTTCTGGTGCTCCAGCACCGGCAGATCCTGACGCACCATGCGCTCGGCATCCACCCAGGCCCGCGCATACCGCTCCACCGCCTGCTGAAGCGGATCACCACCCGGCACAAACCCGTCCAGCCCGGCCGGCACCTGCTCACGCTGCACACGGGGCAGCCTCAAACCCGCAAAGAGAGAGGCGGGAGCCTCACGCTCAATCCCACTTTCCCCCTTACCGGCCCCGGCATCCATCCCGGCCGACACGTCTTTTTCCGCCGTGCGACGCCCCGGCCGCACGGACAGGTCCAGCCCATCGAACATCCCGCGTTTCTGCTGTGCCGGTGCCGGCTCTGGCGTACTGACAGCTTCGGTCTGCCTGTCCTTCTGGGGGCCAGAGGCGGCCTTCTCACGCTCCACCACGATCTTGCTCTCGGGGACATACAGTCCGCGCCGCCGCGCGAACCCGGTATCCCGATCCCGGACATGCGGGTAATCCAGCGTGGTATCCTTCAGCCGCTCGCGTGACAGCCGCCGCACCAGCCCGTCCCGGTCGCCCACATCATCACGACCCCAATGGACAGACACGCTCTCCCGATGCCTCGACAGCGCCACATAGGCCCCGTGCCGGTCCAGGCTCCCCGTCGCCAGCACATGCGCCCGGTCCACCGTCACACCCTGCGATTTGTGGATGGTGGCCGCATAACCATGATCCAGCGCGTCATACTCCGCCACCGACACGGACACGACCCGGCCACGCCCGACACCCTCCTTCCCATCGAGCTGCACCGACAGCACGAGATCCCCGGCCTCGGCCGATCCCTCGATGCCCCGCACCGTGCCTAGCGTGCCGTTCTTTACCCCCAGTTCCCGGTCATTGCGCAGGAAGTAGACCCGCTCCCCGTCCGCAAACACCCGTTCGCCCTGGGCGGTTGGCACCAGCACGTCGTCACCCAGCTCACCCGCCTCCCGCCGGATGGCGCGTGCCGCCTCGTTCAGTGCCCGCACATCGACACGCCGGTGCGCCAGCATGATCTGACTGTCCTCTGGCGCGGCCTGACGGGCTTCATCCCACCCGGCCACCACCCCGCCCCGCGCCTCTTCCAGCGTGTCATGCCCGCGCACCAGGCCAGTCGCCTCATAGCGTCCCAGCGCCTGCTCTGTCCGCCCGGTCGCCAACTCCTTCGTGGCCGCCTGCTGCCAGCCTTCACGCTGCCGGCGTACGGTGGTGATTTCCACCGACCCGACCCGCTCGGCCACCGCCCGGAACGCACCACCCGCCTCGATCGCCTGCAACTGCTCGGGATCGCCCACCAGCACCACCTTGGCCCCGGCTTCGCGGGCGACAGACAGAACCCGCTCCATCTGCCGTGACCCCACCATGCCGGCCTCGTCCACCACCAGCACGTCCCCGCGCTCCAGCAGGTCGAACCCACGACCCCACGCCCGCTCCAGGGACGCCAGCGTCCGGCTCTCAATCCCGGACCCCGCTTCCAGCCCTTCCGCCGCGATCCCCGACAGCGCCGCCCCGCGCACCCGGTACCCGGCCTCTTCCCATGCCGCACGGGCCACACCCAGCATGGTGCTCTTCCCTGTCCCGGCATACCCGACCACCACGGACAGGTCGCGGGACTTCGTGAGCTCGCCCACCGCCAGCGCCTGCTCGTCCCCAAGACCGGAATGCTGCATCGCTGCCCGACGCACCGCCAGCGGCACCGCATGCCCCTGGGACAGCCCCATCGCGAGCGATGCCTCTTCCAGACGCTGCTCGACCCCGATCATCTCCCGTGTGGAGAACCGTTCCCGCCCGTGACCGTCTTTCCCGAGGGCGACCAGCTCCGGACATGCCTCCACCCGAACCATGACAGCACTGAACTGTTCTGCATCTGCCGTATGCCGGTCCACGAACCGCGCCAGGTCCTGACGGGTGAATGTGCTCTGCTGTCGGGTCAGCGCCTCCAGCGCCACATGCGGCTCGGCCAGCAACCTCTCGCCATTGCGTCGCGCGATCTCCAGATGGTCAGCGACCCGCTCCGCGTCCTCGCCCCGCTCTTCCCGACGCATGCCGGCCGGACCGATTTTGTTCTGCGGCTCAAGGTCGATCCCCTGTGCCGCGAACGACCGATGATCGATCCGCACGTCTAGGTCCAGCTCGGCCAGCCGTTCATTGGCAAGTGACGCCCATCGCTCCCGCCATGTCAGCAGGAGTTCTTTGTCATTCCACGACCGCTCTTTTGCACCAAACCCGTTCTCATCCACGGACCGCGTGGACAGCATCACATGCGCATGGGGCTTCGCCTGTCCGTCCTCACCAATATCCCAATGCACATTGAGATCGGCCACCATGCCGCGTTCCACGAACTGCTCCCGCACGAAATCCCGTGCCAGCGCGATCCCCTGCGCCTGGGTCATTTCGCGCGGGATTGAAAACTCCACCTCGCGGGCAAGCTGGGCATCCTTGCGCTTCTCGATCGCCTCGACCTCATTCCATAGGGTCGCACGGTCGAGAAACCGTTCCGGCGCGCCATCGGGCAGCAGGATCTCGGAATGCACCACGCCGCTCTTGTTGGAAAAGTCATGGTCGCGATCCAGCCGCACATCATGCAGCCGGGACGCCGCGCGATAGGCCGCCGCTGCCACGGCGCTCCGGCCGGTGGCGCGGCTGATAACCTTTGCATGCAGATGATAGATCGCCATGAACGCGATCCTATCACACCACTTAAGCGCACGTCACGCAGTGACGTATAAGCGCGCACTCATATTTTACTGCACCACAAAGATTGTTAATCGGGATGAGTGACGCGGTTCTCGTCTGTGTGGTAGAGTATCCACAGGTCGGCAGAATAGGGGGCTAGAAATGCGCAGGCCACGGGACATTGATGCGGAACTGAAGGCGCTTCAGGAAAAGGCGAAGCAGCTCAAAGCGCAAAGAACCATCCAGCTCGGTGAACTGGTCGAAGTGACGGGAGCCGATACCTTATCGATCGAGGCTCTTGCTGGTGTTCTGCTTGCGGCTGTCGAACAGGCGGATAGTAAACCCGAAGCCGTCGCGAGGTGGACCGAACGGGGAGCGGCGTTCTTTCAGGCAGGCGGAAAAAAGGGCAGCCGGAAAGGAACCGGAAACGATCAGAACGGATCTGCTGGCGCTTGAAAGACGGATCAGGAAGCAGACAGCCCTGATCCATCGCCATCAGGCACGAAAGGCACGCACCGACATGCGCGACTGGGCGAAGGCGCGACGGGAACGCACCCATCATCTGATCGAACTGGGCGGCCTGGTCCAGAAGGCAGGACTGGTCGATCTGACCGATGATGACCGCGCCACCCTGCTCGGAGCCTTTCTGGATATTGCGGGGCAGCTTCAGGGGGGAAATGAGACCACCCCGGACGACCTGAAAACGCGCTGGAGACGCGCGGGGCTTCATGCCTTCGACAGGGACCGGGAACAAGGCTGACGACAAAACACGATCATCCAAAACGGACAGACTGTAATCTCGGCCACAGAACAATTTTACGGCCTGGAAACTGACCACCACAGACACTTCAAGAGGATACCTAATGGCTCCGGAATACCCTTCTCCAGAATGGTTTTCTGATAAGATCAATCGCCATCAATGGATGTGGAATCTGAATGCCCGGTTTGTTTCACAGGCAGCAAAGCGTATGACCGATACGGACGCTCTAGTCTTGCTCAATGAGGCGGTCAATCTGGAAATAGCGGAAACGGCTGCCAACCTTCTTCGGGAAGGTGTGCCAGAAAAAATTGTCGCTGATTTCGTTATGGCTTACAGTCAGACACAACGAGCAGAATTGCTGGATAATGTCTGCGATTACGCATGGCGGATTTCTGCCCCTGTCGCTGCCACGAAACACGAGGCGATGAAGACATGACCATGACGGACCTTTCCGACGAACGGGCTGCCAAAAGGGATGCAATCCGCAAGGCACGCAACAGCACGAAACCCACTGTCCCGGCCGATCAGGTTCTTGCTCTTCTGGACGCCGATCTGGCCCGGATTCAGGCGGCCATTGACACCCTCCCTACGCCTCGCCCCACGGATTGATGAGGGTGTTGGTGTCGTGAACGATCCCCCCCGAAATCCACGTCCCTGATGGCCTCGTGGAACGCGGGAACGATCCCTCATTCCCGCGCTGAAAATTACCAGTAATATTCGTGGGGTCGCCGGGTGCCGGTATACGGAAAGACCGCCTCGACAGGATCGAGGTCGCCCTTGATGATCAGGCGGGCAACATGCCTGTCATGATGACGGCCAGGACGGATATCGTGCAGATGACTGTACCAGTTGGGAGATTCAGAAGCTTCACGTGAGCCTCCATAGCCACAGCGATCCGGCTGGTTGGCCCAGCGATGATTGCGACCGTATTTGCGGCTGTGATGATGGAGTCGTTTGCGGGAGGGGGCGAAATCCTACGCTAAGCTGAGAACGCGCTTCCCATAATCCCTGAGCTCGCCCTTCGGTCCGACATATCTGTATAGAGTGACGCGCTCGATCCCGAGTTCCTTGCACAGATCGGAAACAGACGTGTCGCGCTGCGCCATGGCGGCCTGGGCGAGACGCACCTGTGCTTTGGTCAGGGCGAATTTTCGCCCTCCCTTTCGTCCGCGCGCTCTGGCTGCGGCAAGGCCAGCCATGGTGCGCTCGCGGATCAGATCCCGCTCGAACTCGGCCAGAGTGGCAAAGATACCGAACACCATGCGGCCGGATGCGGTCGTGGTGTCGATCTGAGCGCCTTTTCCGGTCAGCACACGCAGGCCGATCCTGCGGTCTGACAGATCCTTCACGGTGTTGACCAGGTGGGCGAGCGAGCGCCCGAGGCGATCGAGTTTCCAGACCACCAGCACATCGCCGTCGCGCAAGGATTTGAGGCATGCAGCTAAGCCGGGCCGATCATCGCGGCTACCGGATGCACGATCATCATAAATATTACCTGGCTCGATACCGGCGGCACGCAGGGCGTCGTGCTGGAGGTCGAGGGATTGGGAACCATCGGCTTTGGAGACGCGGGCATATCCGATCAGCATGTTTCTTAAACGTTGGTTTGAAGCGGTGACGAACATGAGCACATAAGCTTGCACTATTGTGTATCTTAACCAGCATCGCAATCAAACTATCTCAAACCTTACCTTGGAAAGAATAAGGAGCATGTATGCCGCGTCGCGTGACCCTGACCGATCGACAGCGCGAGGCGCTGTTTCACTTACCGGTCGATCAAGGTGATCTGCTGCGGCACTATACCCTTAGCGATGAGGATCTCGGGCATATCCGCCAGCGCCGGCGCGCCCACAACCGTTTCGGCTTCGCGCTGCAACTGTGCGTCCTGCGCTACCCGGGCCGGGTACTCACCCCTGGCGAGCTGATCCCGGCACAGGTATCGGATTTCATCGCGGCCCAGCTCGGGCTGAGCCGTGACGATCTACTCCTCTATGCCGCGCGCGAGGAGACCCGGCATGAGCATCTGGCGGACCTACGCCGGATCTACGGCTATCGCTCCTTTTCGGGGCGGGGCGCACGGGATTTGCGCGATTGGATCGCTCGGGAAGCCGAGGCGGCGACATCGAATGAGGATCTTGCCCGTCGCTTCGTTGCAGAGTGTCGCCGCACCCGCACAATCCTTCCCGGTTTCTCAACGATTGAGTGCCTTTGTGCCGATGCACTGGTCAAGGCCGAACGCAGGATCGAAGATCGTATCGCCGGCATGAACCTGCTCGCCGCCATCATCATCCCGCCTGATCTCCTCGCCCATGTCTCACCGCTGGGATGGGAACACATCAACCTCACCGGCGAATATCGCTGGCCTAAATCCTTAGCGTAGGATTTCGCCCCCTCCCGCAAACGACCCCATGATAGGTGCGAGACATGGGAGCTTCCCCTCCATGACGCGCGGAGTGATTTCCGAGCGTACCTACATCGCCCGATCTCCTCTGTTCTGGTCGGAATATACTTTACCGCGTCTGTGCGACATCGGTCTCCAGCAGGGACGCCGGCAGGCGCATGTTGAGGGCGGCCGCCTTGGGTTCGATCTCAAAGCGCATGGGCTTGAAACCGGACAGGTCATACCGGGTCAGATCGGCGGTCGCGACGAAATCCTCGGCCGCTTCGTCACTGTGCAGCGAGGGCATGGACCTGTTTTTGCTGCTCATAGTGGTCGATCTCCTTCAGACGGCTTCGATCGGGCCAGGATAAGCCTTTACCAGCGGATCATGGGTCAGCAGAAGCAATCCTTCCACCGTGGCCTGTGCCACAAGGATCCGGTCAAAGGGATCCCGATGCACATCTGCCAGGTGTCCCACTGCCAGGGCATGCTGGCTGGTGATCGGTAACTCCTCATAACCGTTTTCGATCAGACCGCGTCGCAGCAGATGAGGATCGACCTGGAAGTCTGCCCGTCCCAGCCCGGTCTTAATGGTGATCTCCCAGAGACTGGCAGCACTGAAGACCAGAACATTGTCCTGATCTTCCATCAGGGTTTTCGCCCGTGTTGACAGCTTGTCAGGCTCTCCGGCCGCCCAAAGCAGCAGATGGGTATCCAGAAGGAGCCTCATGCCGGACCGTCGAACAGAGACACAATATCGTCCTGTCCCATGCGATCAAAATCTTCGGGCACCCGGATTTTTCCAGCAAGAAACCCCAGACGCCGTTGCTGTAACTCTTCAGGATCCGTAATCGGGCTGACCCGCACCATCGGCCGGCCGGCTTTGGCAATGATGAAGCTTTCCCCTTTCATGGCCGCGTCAATCAGCCGGGACAGATGGGTCTTGGCTTCGTGGATGTTGACCGTGCGCATGGCGAAAGCCTCCTGAGTTTACTCAAAAAAAAGACTTAGCCATATTAGTCTGGTCCATCAAGACAAATGTCGCCAGAACCACCTCAGGAAACGAAAAAAGCACACTCATCGCGTTCCTCGTTTACCGTCATACCCTTTCGGATGCGACATTGGCGGTCAGGAATGCCGCATAGCCCAGTTCGTCCATCTGACCTGCTGCCAGCGCGAGAACCGCATTTGCTGCATCTTCCTGGGCTGCCGTGAAACGATAGCCGTTGAGTTCCAGAAACAGCACGCCGAGCACAAAACCCGTGCGTTTGTTCCCATCGATGAAGGGATGGTTTTTGACGATACCCGCCGTATAGACGGCCGCCAGATGCACTGGATCCAGCGGATCCGCATAGGCCGCATGCTGCTGTGGCCGGGCAAGTGCGGATTTCAGAAGGCCTGCATCCCGTACGCCGGAAGCACCACCATGCACCCCCAACAGCCGATCATGCAGGATCAGGGTATCCCGTTCGTCTATCCAGACGAAGGCTGTCATTGAGCCAGAACATGCAGCGTATCACGGTAACGCCGCATAATATCTTCAGCCTTTGTCATTTTGGTTTCGAAGTCAGGATCATAGGGCACGAGCCGATATCCGCCTTCTGGTGCTTCGGTCAGATACAGGGGCGCGCCATCCTGGGTGTTCAGCCGTGAGATCACTTCCTTGGGTAGTACGACCCCGAGTGAGTTTCCGAATTTTCGCACTTTCAGCTCGACCATAGTGAATCCCCTCAATGTTATTACCAATGTAATAACTGTTTGCGGTTTCAGCAACCATCATGCATTTTTCTGACGTGCTCAGGCGAATAGGCAATGGCCAGCCTATCAAGCCCCGCAGGGCACTATGGGTGGCCGCACAGACCACAACACCCGTTGCAGACACCCCAACCAGCCACCACCTCTGATAACGCCTGTACGGCCATTCTATGGCGTCTAGCGGGCATGTTGCGACACGTGAGCTGCTGAATGATCGCCTGAACTCCGATGTGTCTTGAGCAGTTTATGGTTTTGCCCGGTTCTTCTGATGTTGCAGGCGTTGGGTGAGCGCTGAACGGGAGAGCCCCGTAGGGCGTCGAAGGCGCCAACGCGGATGAGGAAGGTGCTCTGGTGGAGAGACGATGCGTTTCCGCATCGTCAGATCATGACTTTGCGCCGTAGGCGTGTCCGTTCAGTGCAGGCCCAAAGGGCCGAGCAGGGGTATGCCGGGGGGAGATCGCGCTATGCGCGATTGGGGCGGCCGTAGGCCGCGAGCCGGCGGGGGCGGAGCCCCCAAGAGGCGGTGTTTGGGTTCAATTTGGTTGGAAATTTTTGAGGTTTGTGAGTTATCCACAGATCAAATGGTTAGAGAGGTGTTAAATAGGTGTTAGATTCTGTGTTAAGCGATTCTAGCATCCTTTTAACACATTGATATAAAAACGGAATTTCTGGTTTTTTTCTCGGTTTGGTATTTAAAACCCCGAATCTCGGTATTTAAAACCCCGAATCTCGGTATTTAAAACCCCGAATCTCGGTTTCGGTATTTAAAACCCCGAATCACTTGACGCAGGTATTTAAAACCCCGAACTTTAGGC
>NZ_JAUYUW010000004.1:0-13762 GCF_030644465.1 Acetobacter tropicalis
ATGACGATAGAATCTTCTCCTTCCTTGTTCGACATTGCGCCTTCTTTGGCTATGGAAGGTGAGGATCGCACGCCCCTCCTGCCAGTCCGCCATCCAAATCAGGATCTATTCATCTGTGACGTACTCGATGCCATTCCCAAAGATGATATGGCGTCAATGGAGCATCCTGTTTTTTCGCTCTCGACCAAGCCTGACAACCGGATGCGACGCTATGAACACAATGGGAATATCATAGAGATCATCCCGTCTGGCAAAGGGCTGGCAACGATCCATGACAAGGATATTCTGATCTACTGCATCTCTCAGCTCGTTGCGAAAATGAATCACGGCGAACAACCAGGCCGAACACTCCGCCTTCAAGCTTATGACATGCTGGTCGCTACCAATCGTCAAACCAGCGGAGCAGGCTATAGGCTACTGACCGACGCATTGACACGCTTGCGCGGAACAACCGTGCGAACAAACATTCAAACAGGCGGCATTGAAGAAACGCGAATTTTCGGTTTGATCGAAGAAGCTAGAATCACTCGTAAGACGTTTGATGGCCGAATGCTTGATCTTGAAATCACCCTGTCAGATTGGGTCTATCGTTCAGTCATCAGCAAGAACGTCCTAACACTTCACCGAGACTATTTCCGACTTCGTAAACCGTTCGAACGACGCATGTACGAACTAGCCCGCAAACACTGCGGTATGAAAGATGAATGGAAGATCGGATTAGAACTGCTGCAAAAAAAATGTGGCTCAAATAGCCCGCTTCGCGTATTTCGATCCTTGGTTAAGAAAGTTTGTGCGCATGACACCAGCCATGCTCATTTTCCTGACTATGCCATCACAATGACCGACGACATCATTCTGTTTCGCAACCGTTTGAGCCTTAAAACAACGGCCGATGTTATCGTCCCTGTCAGGGATGCTCCCTACATTGACCCTGAAACCATGCATGACGCTAAAACCGTTGCGCCAGGATATGACATTTATGCTCTCCATGACGAATGGGTTTCATGGTGGCACGACATGGGGAAACCCGAGCTTAAAAGCCCTGCCGGAGCCTTTATTGGCTTTTGCAAAAAACGGCACGAGCGCAGCCCAATACGCTGATTCCAGCACACGCCAGCATGTGTGTACGCGCTTGCATGCAAACATGTACACATACACATGCTTACTTGCCCACAGGACTTTCTCCCATCTTGCGTAGCCAGTCGTTAAACGCGTCGGCCATCGCATCTTGTAAACTCATCCCATGCTTTCTAGCGGTCATATGCATGGCAAATGACATTTCCGGGCTAAAATAGCCCGTCATGGCTTTCTTGCCCTGACGGCTCGGCGCAACCTCCTTGCTGTGTGTGCCAACAACATTGGTGGCAGAAACCTTGCTTTCTGATGTGGCTACAACCGGCGATATTGCGGAATCACGGTCCCGCAACGACAGTAGAGACCCCTTCCGGCTCATGCACTAGCTCTCCGCTTTCTTGATGATTGCATGTTTACATGCTTGCATGTCCACTTGTAAAGCAGCCTTACCTCATCAGATGCCTTGCTTTTTGGCTCTATTTCCATTGCTGTTTTCCCTTCCGCCGCAGCATGACGAAAAACTGCACGATCAGCGATAATATATGGACATGCGTTCAGCCCGTAGCTTTCTACGAGTTGCGTGGCCTCCTCATACATACGCGGAGCGGTCGGACTTCCTGCTGTAAAAACGACAAAGGCTGGTTTGCCACGCATTTTTATAAGGCTGGCAGTAGTTTTAATCGCTGCCAAATCGAATGCACTCGGCCGACATGGAATTAACACCAAATCAGCAACTTCAACGGCAGCACTCGCCGCACTATCCGCGTGAGGCGGAGTATCAATCACTATGAACTCAGCCCCCTGACTCATTGCCTGTTCGATCTTAGCCGCGAGGCGCGGCGGAGCACTGTCAATCACAACTGGCGGAGCATCCTTACGCCATGCGGCCCATTGGCTCGCAGTCGCCTGTGGGTCCACATCAATCACCAATGCCGTATGGCCAGCATCCTCAGCCGCAGCCGCCAGATGCAAGGCCAGAGTGGTTTTCCCAGCCCCACCCTTCTGGCTGATAATCGCTATTGTTGGCATGTGAACGTCCTTACATGACCGCATGTTTGCATGTGGTCATACGCGATAACCTACTAGACCGGCAATAGAGAACGACAGAAAGCAACCCATATTCAACGGTCGATAAACTCACCTTTCCCTCTGCACAATGGCAGCAACAGTGTTCTTGCTGATTCCCAGATCCCGGGCGATCCACCTATAACTCCGCTTTTCGGCCACCAACGCCAGAACCTTCGGAGCTAGACGGTCAGACTTCGGCCGCTCTCCTTTCTGTCGGCCGAGAACCTTCCCGCGCGCCCTGGCCGCAGCCAGACCGGACTTCACCCGCTCGCTGATCAGATCCCGCTCGAACTCCGCAATCCCGGCCAGAACCGTCGCCAGCATCCGTCCATGCGGCGTCGCCAGATCAAACGTCATCCCCGTTATGGCGATCAGGGAAACACGATAGCTCTCCAGCTCCTGAAGCGTGGAGATGAGATCAATGGTCGAGCGCCCCCAGCGGGACAGCTCCGTCACCAGAATGGCGTCAATTTCACGGGCCTGGGCCAATGCCATGACCTTTCGACGCTCGGCCCGATCCACCCGGACGCCAGAGCCGGTCTCCATGAAGATGCCTGACACTTCATAGCCTGCGCGTTCGGCAAACCGCTTCAGCTCGTCTTTCTGGCGCACGCAGGACTGATCAGCCGTGGAAACCCGGCAATAGATGACCGCGCGCTGTCCCATTTGAACCCTCCCGGAAAAACCACCATGCAGCCCTTGATACACCGTGGCTCCGGCTTGTCCCAATATGACTATAATTTATAAGGTACATGAATAGCTCTCCCCTCCCCCCGAAAAGGGTTAACCATTTTTCGTCGGTAGCCAACACAGGAATATTGCTCGTAATTATTTCTTAAGAAGCCTTTTTATTTTTACCATTTCCAAAAAAATATCACCGTGAATATAGCACTCTCCTTCATTACGAAGGACGAAACAGGTGCGAAGAATTGGGTATGCTCGTGTCAGCACGATTGGCCAGACTCTTGATATGCAAATTCAAACGCTCAATAGCTTTGAGTGTCATAAAGTTTTTCGTGAGAAAGCGAGCGGGGCGGATGTTGAGCGTGTGCAGTTACGTCGCCTTATAAAAAACCTTTGTCATGGAGATACAGTTATTGTCACTCGGATTGACAGGTTGGCTCGTAGTACATTCGACCTCTTTGCTATTGTAAAAGAAATCATCCAGAAGGGAGCGCAGTTTTACTCTTTGTCGGAACCTTGGGCTGATACGACTACCAGTACTGGTCGTTTAATGCTTGCTGTTTTAGGCGGCTTAGCGGATGTTGAGCGCGATCTGATCCGAACTCGTACGGCTGAAGGTCGTGCGAGAGCAGTACAACTCGGCGTAAAAATGGGACGACCGACAAAAATAGGGGATATTCAACGACAAGATATTATTAGGCGTCGCCAAAATGGAGAACTTTTAAAAGATATAGCTGAGGGTTTTGGAATTAGTGTTGGGACAGTCTCACGGATTACAACTGGAGCAGACAGTCACAAAAGCCGTGATTTGCGCAAACTCTCTCTAGGCGAAAAAGTTAGCTCTTAGAAAACACTCTCTGTTTAAGTGTTCCACTCACTCTAATCAAGTATTTTAATATTAAAAATAAACCCCATGCATTGAACGTTTGCGCAAATCACGACTTTTGTAAAAAGGAATGTTAAAAATGTCGACATACACCCTGAGTAGCGGCCAAGCAATTAATGAAAACTCTACTGGAGGTATACCTTGGGTTTCAGGAACAATACAATATGATAGCGTAGTAGTTCTAAGTGGGGGAATATTTTATAACCAAGTCATCCGTAATGGTGGTAGTGTATCTGTGACTTCTGGTGGTATAGCCAACGGAAATATAAGTATATCCTCAGGTGCCTCCCTTGAATACCAGTCGGGTGCAACAACACGTGCAACAGTCGCAATCAATTCTGGCGGGAGTTTAATTGTCGATTCTGGAGCACAGCAGTATACTCTTGGATCATACATTTTAAATGGTGGAACTATAGTCGCTCATAAAGATCTCGCCAGCTTTACCACAACAAATAACGGTGGAAATATTATTCTTGACGGAAGTCAAGGTGCTTTCACGTTAGTATATTCTAGTGCTTTAGTAGCCGGAAAGACAAATATAACCGTCGAAAATGGAGCTGCTCTTTCTGTCAATAATACTCTACAGTCAGGGAATACCATAACTGTATCTTCTGGCGGTTCTTTAGCAGGAACAATAACCGTATCCTCCGGTGCCTCCCTTGAATACCAGGCGGGTGCAACAACACGTGCAACAGTCGCAATCAATTCTGGCGGGAGTTTAATTGTCGATTCTGGAGCACAGCAGTATACTCCTGGATCATACATTTTAAATGGTGGAACTATAGTCGCTCATAAAGATCTCGCCAGCTTTACCACAACAAATAACGGTGGAAATATTATTCTTGACGGAAGTCAAGGTGCTTTCACGTTAGTATATTCTAGTGCTTTAGTAGCCGGAAAGACAAATATAACCGTCGAAAATGGAGCTGCTCTTTCTGGCAATAATACTCTACAGTCAGGGAATACCATAACTGTATCTTCTGGCGGTTCTTTAGCAGGAACAACAACCGTATCCTCCGGTGCTACTTTAACAGCGTTAAGCGGAGCTGTTCTTTCAGGAGTGACGACCCTTCAATCTGGCGGCACTGCGACGATCTGGAACAATGCAGGAGGAACGATTGACCTTCTTGGAGACACCAATACCGGCCTGACCATTTCTGGTCTGGAAAACGGCGGAACCCTTGCCTCCGTCATCAGTGGTTTCACGGGAACTAGCAGTGGCAATTCCGACGGTATCAAAATCGCAGGTGTTAGCGCTGCTGACGTGACAGCCGTCACCTATCCATCCGCCGACAGTGTTATGCTGACGCTCAAGAGCGGCAAAACAATCACTATGAACATCCCCGGCATTGAAAAGGTCGGCTACTCACTGAACACCGCAAGCGACGGAAACCTGCTCGTCGAGGTCTGCTTTCTTGCAGGCAGTATGATCGAGACGCTCGAAGGTAATGTCCCTGTCGAAAACATCCGTATGGGTGATACGGTCATTGCTTACGTGCATGGAGTTTCTCAAGAAACAACTGTCACCTGGGCAGGAAAAGCACGTGCAACGGTTCGCCCTCACCTGCGAAATGACGAAGCAGGCTACCCGGTGCGTATTCTTAAAGATGCTGTTTCAGATGGCGTGCCATACAAGGATATGCTGATTACCCCAGAGCATTGTCTGTTCTTTGATGGGCGTTTCATTCCTGCCCGAATGCTGATTAATGGCTCCTCAATCTTCTATGACAAATCCATCACCACCTATGATTACTATCACATAGAAACGGAGCACCATGCTGTCATTAAGGCAGACGGCATGTTGACCGAAAGCTACCTTGATACTGGCAATCGCCGTGCCTTCATCCAGGAAGGAAACCTTGTTTCTCTCAGAAACACCAACCAAAACTGGGAAAATGACGCAGCCGTTCCTCTGTGCGTTGAGCGTAGCTTTGTCGAACCTGTTTTCCGTACACTTCAGGCACGCAGTGTAAAACTCTTCGGAGAACAGGATTCAGTTACCACAGCGCAACTGACTCACAATCCTGATCTTCATCTCGTAACAGAAAATGGAGCATCAGTGAGGCCTGTTCGTCAGGAAGAAAACGTTTACAGCTTTATGCTTCCTCCCGGAACAACCTCAGTCCGTATTGTATCACGCACAGCACGCCCGACAGATGTCATTGGACCATTCGTTGATGATCGCCGTGAACTTGGGGTCGCCATTGGCACGATTTCTCTCATCACAGCAAATAAAAAACAATTAGTTTTGACTCATCTGGCGTCAGAAAAACCGGATGGGTGGTATTCAGAAAATGGCGAACGTTCCATTGCCTGGACAAATGGGAATGCCTTTCTTCCGCTAGAAGAAAGAGCTTTTCCTCACCAGATCTTACTTCTCTCCTTGACTGTGCTGGCAGCAGGACCTTATTTATTTGAAGAAAATACACACACCAACCCTGACATGAAGAAGCAGTCTGCTTAATCTCTGTTAGCAGATCAGATAAAATTGGGGCTTTCTCGGTAAAGAGAAAGCCTCTTTCCTATGATTAAAATCCATTCAGTAATTATTCTATGCGTCAGGCTTGATCGTAATCACACAGGATTTCGGCTGTCCGGCCTGAGTTGCTCCGATCCGACACTCGCGGATTTTCGGCATGTTGTCCTGCACCAGCCGATCCTCCCACATAAAGCTGCTCCATTGCTCGGGCCGTGCGCCTTGCATCATCGCAGCTCCGGAATCCCACCGGTCCTTGCCTCCGACAATGAACGACGCCACGCGCTCATCAAAATTCTTCCAGGTGATGTGATTGAACAGAAGCGGTGCAATCCCCACCCCGAACAGAAATGCCATGATCCCGATAAAAATCATCCAGAACCATTGATCTCGTCGATTATTGGCCTGACCGATGATACCAGCTAACGCCTGCCGCTCTTCCCGAACTTCTCCAATCGCTTTCTGAAAGACCCCCTCCAGTCTCCGGCTGGCGGCCAGTCCTTCCTCGCGTATCCCTTGCCCATACGCCTGAGGCGTCATTTTCAGCGTTGGAGTGTCTTCGATCGCCTTCATCCGCGCACCGACCGCGTTCATGGCTTTTACGACACGAGCCAGATCCTCCGTGTAATCTGGTGGCCGGTTATCCCGCCACGCCTGCGGCAACGCTTCCACGCTGCGCCGGAGCACCGTCATTTCGGCGCACAGATCCTCAAACGCACGCGCTGCCGGATCTGTCTCGGACATCAGGCATCCTCCCACGGATTGAGAACCCGCACACCAGCAGCCTCGAAAGGCGACACGTCGCGACTGGCCACAACATAACCACGGGATGCGGCAGTCGCGGCAATATAGCCATCTGCCTTGCCAATCGCCCGCCCCTCTGACCTGGCCCGCACCATCAGTTCGGCATAGGCTTGAGACGCCGCCAGATCGAACGACAGGACGCGCCCCGCGAACAAGGGCAATACCTCCTGTTCCAGCCGCTCATGCAATACCGAGCGCCGCCTGCCGAGCGGCATCGCCCCGATCCCGAAACGCAGCTCCGCCACCGTAACGGCCGACAGAAAAAGCGTCTCGATCGCCTGCGCATCAATCCAGGCCAGAACACGCGGCTCCGGGACGGGCTTCCACGGCTCCGAGATCACATTGGTATCAAGCAGGATCATTCGAAGGACATCGGCTCGGCCGGGGTCTGATCGCGAACCTGCAAGGCCGCGACATCCTGATCACGCACACCGGCCTCACGACCAATAGACGCCAGAAGCGACCCCAGCCGCACCCGCTGCGAGGGCCGGACGGCCGCTTCCAAAATGGTCCGGATCTCCGCCTCCGTACTGCGTCCATGCAGCATGGCCTGCGCCTTCAGCGCCCGATGCGTCTCTTCCGGAAGATTGCGAATAACCACAGAGGACATGACAGAACTCCTCATTTCCTGAAATGATATCATAAATATAAATACGATATCTTTCCAGAAAAATCCTACATCCCCATATCCATACCGCGCGACCTCGAGCGTGAGAGGGCCTGCTCCCGCTGATGGGGATGCAACCCGTGATCGAGCGTCGATCCCTTCCTAATACCCAGCTCGCGGCTTTTCTCCCGCAGAATGGACTCAAGCTGCGCATCCCGCTTCAGCTCCTTGAGCGCCACACCCTGCTGCTCGCGGCTCAGCCCGTCCCAGGTCTTCACGAACCGCGCCGCCCGCAATTCGGGGCTCTTT
Source organism: Acetobacter tropicalis (assembly GCF_030644465.1). Taxonomy (NCBI): domain Bacteria; kingdom Pseudomonadati; phylum Pseudomonadota; class Alphaproteobacteria; order Acetobacterales; family Acetobacteraceae; genus Acetobacter; species Acetobacter tropicalis. The sequence goes on from NZ_JAUYUW010000004.1 coordinate 7,909, forward strand.
CGCACCCTGTCCTCATGCTCCAGCCCCTCGACCAGTTTGCGCGCCCGTGCCGGACCTTCCAGACCATACAGCGCCTGCCGGATCTCAGGCTGATGCTTCAGCGCCGCCCGCAGATCCGCCTCACTGCCACGCCGGACCCGCTCCAGATCCCGCCCGGCTTCAAAAAGTGCCTTCTTCTGGTGCTCCAGCACCGGCAGTTCCTGGCGCACCATGCGCTCGGCATCCACCCAGGCCCGCGCATACCGCTCCACCGCCTGCTGAAGCGGATCACCACCCGGCACAAACCCGTCCAGCCCGACCGGCACCTGCTCACGCTGCACACGGGGCAGCCTCAAACCCGCAAAGGGAGAGACAGGAGCCTCACGCTCAACCTCACTCCTCCCCTTCCCGGCCTCAGCCTTCTGCCCGGCCGACACGTCTTTTTCCGCCGTGCGACGCCCCGGCCGCACGGACAGGTCCAGTCCATCGAACATCCCGCGCTTTTGCTGTGCCGGTGCCGGATCTAGCGTATGGACAGCCTCGGCCTGCCTGTCCTGCCGGGGGCCAGAGGCAGCCTTGCCGCGCTCCACCACGATCTCACTCTCGGGAACAGACAGCCCGCGCCGCCGCGCAAACCCGGCATCCCGATCCCGCTCATGCGGATAATCCAGCGTGGTGTCCTTCAGCCGCTCGCGTGACAGCCGCCGCACCAGCCCGTCCCGGTCGCCCACGTCATCCCGGCCCCAATGGACGGACACGCTCTCCCGATGGCGCGACAGCGCCACATAGGCCCCGTGCCGGTCCATGCTCCCCGTCGCCAGCACATGCGCCCGGTCCACCGTCACACCCTGCGATTTGTGGATGGTGGCCGCATAGCCATGATCCAGCGCGTCATACTCCGCCACCGACACGGACACGACCCGGCCGCGCCCGGTCCCACCCGGCCCGTCGAGCTGCACCGACAGCACGAGATCCCCAGCCTCAGGCGACCCCTCGATGCCCCGCACCGTGCCCAGCGTGCCGTTCTTCACCCCCAGCTCCCGGTCATTGCGCAGGAAGTAGACACGCTCCCCATCCGCGAACACCCGCTCGCCCTGGGCGGTTGGCACCAGCACGTCGTCACCCAGCTCACCCGCCTCCCGCCGGATGGCGCGTGCCGTCTCGTTCAGCGCCCGCACATCGACACGCCGATGCGCCAGCATGATCTGGCTTTCTTCTGGCGCAGCCTGACGGGCTTCCTCCCACCCGGCCACCACGCCGGCCTGCGCTTCTTCCAGCGTGTCATGCCCGCGCACCAGGCCGGCCGCCTCATAGCGTCCCAGCGCTTGCTCTGTCCGCCCGGTCGCAAGCTCCTTCGTAGCCGCCTGCTGCCAGCCTTCACGCTGCCGGCGTACGGTGGTGATTTCCACCGACCCGACCCGCTCGGCCACCGCCCGGAACGCACCACCCGCCTCAATCGCCTGCAACTGCTCGGGATCGCCCACCAGCACCACCTTGGCCCCGGCTTCGCGGGCGACAGACAGAACCCGCTCCATCTGCCGTGACCCCACCATGCCGGCCTCGTCCACCACCAGCACGTCCCCGCGCTCCAGCAGGTCGAACCCACGCTCCCACGCCCGCTCCAGGGACGCCAGCGTCCGGCTCTCAATCCCAGACCCCGCTTCCAGCCCTTCCGCCGCGATCCCCGACAGCGCCGCCCCGCGCACCCGGTACCCGGCCTCTTCCCATGCCGCGCGGGCTACCCCCAGCATGGTGCTCTTCCCCGTCCCGGCATACCCGACCACCACGGACAGGTCGCGGGACTTCGTGACCTCGCCCACCGCCAGCGCCTGCTCGTCCCCAAGACCGGAATGCTGCATCGCCGCCCGACGCACCGCCAGCGGCACCGCATGCCCCTGAGACTGCCCCATCGCGAGCGACGCTTCTTCCAGACGCTGCTCGACCCCGATCATCGCGCGCGTGGAGAACCGCTCCCGCCCATGCCCGTCCTTCCCGAGAGCGACCAGCTCCGGACACGCCTCCACCCGAACCATGACCGCACTGAACTGTTCTGCGTCCGCCGTGTGCCGGTCCACGAACCGCGCCAGGTCCTGCCGGGTAAATGTGCTCTGCTGTCGGGTCAGCGCCTCCAGCGCCACATGTGGCTCGGCCAGCAACGTCTCGCCATTGCGTCGCGCGATCTCCAGATGATCAGCGACCCGCTCCGCATCCTCGCCCCGCTCTTCCCGGCGCATCCCGGCCGGACCAATCTTGTTCTGCGGCTCAAGGTCAATCCCCTGTGCCGCGAACGACCGATGATCGATCCGCACGTCTAGGTCCAGTTCGGCCAGCCATTCATTGGCAAGTGACGCCCATCGCTCCCGCCATGTCAGCAGGAGGTCCTTGTCATTCCACGAGCGTTCTTTTGCACCAAACCCGTTCTCATCCACAGACCGCGTGGACAGCATCACATGGGCATGGGGCTTCGCCTGTCCGTCCTCACCAATATCCCAATGTACATTGAGATCGGCCACCATACCGCGTTCCACGAACTGCTCCCGCACAAAATCCCGTGCCAGCACGATCCCCTGCGCCTGGGTCATTTCGCGCGGGATTGAAAACTCCACCTCACGGGCAAGCTGGGCATCCTTGCGTTTCTCGATCGCCTCGACCTCATTCCATAGGGTCGCACGGTCGAGAAACCGTTCCGGCGCGCCATCGGGCAGCAGGATCTCGGAATGCACCACACCGCTCTTGTTGGAAAAGTCATGGTCGCGATCCAGCCGCAAATCATGCAGGCGGGACGCCGCGCGATAGGCCGCCGCCGCCACGGCGCTCCGACCGGTGGCGCGGCTGATGACCTTTGCATGCAGGTGATAGATCGCCATGAGCACGATCATATCACACCACGCAAGCGCACGTCACGAAGTGACGTATAAGCGCGCACTCATATTTTACTGCGCCACAAGGATTGATTGCTCTGGATAAGTGACGCGGTTCTCGCGTGTGTGATAGAGTATTGCACAGATTGCGAAAATAGGGGACCGAAAATGCGCAAACCACGGGACATTGATGCGGAACTGAAGGCGCTTCAGGAAAAGGCGAAGCAGCTTAAGGCGCAACGGACCATCCAGCTCGGTGAACTGGTCGAGGTGACGGGAGCCGATACCCTGTCGATTGAGGCGCTGGCCGGGGTACTGCTTGCGGCTGTCGAACAGGCTGACGGCAAACCCGAAGCCGTTGCGAGGTGGACCGAACGCGGGGAATCTTTCTTTCAGACAGGCGGGAAAAAGGGCAACCGGAAAGGAACCGGAAACGATCAGAGCGGAGCTTCTGGCGCTTGAAAGACAGATCAGGAAGCGGGCAGCCCTGATCCATCGCCATCAGGCACGAAAGGCACGCACTGACATGCGCGACTGGGCAAAGGCGCGACGGGAACGCACCCGTCATCTGATCGAACTGGGCGGCCTGGTCCAGAAGGCGGGACTGGTCGATCTGACCGATGACGACCGCGCCACCCTGCTCGGGGCCTTCCTGGACATTGCGGGGCAGCTTCGGGATGGCAGGAATACCGCTTCAGGCGACCTGAAAACACGCTGGAGACGCGCGGGGCTTCATCTCTTCGATGCCGAAAAAGAGCATGCAGAAAGGAAAGAACAGCCATGACGGATAACCTGCCAGACAGACAGCAAGAGCCGGACAATCCTGATGCGGATGAGCGCATGTTTCATGCCTGCTTCTCCATACTCGGAGAGTTCGTGGAACAGGAGCTCGGCACAACCTCGCAGGGTTACGATAAAGAGCAGAGCCGTTTGTATCGCGGCTACCGTTTGCACAGTGCCAATGACCGGGACAAGGCGGCGATCGACCTCTGGCTCTGGTACCGTGACGATCTGCCAGGGGAAACAGCTCTGTGCGATCGCAACATCGCCGCTATGACACCAGATAACCCGGTTGATCACGAACAGATCTTACAGAATCTCAAGGACCAGAAATTGCGCGACTTGATCAACATCCGCCGACAGCTCTGGATCTGATCAGGAGAGTTATCTTGAAAAAGCGTATACTGACTTTCGCTGCCCTGCCGCTTCTCCTCCTCCCGGCATCAGGCTTTGCCCGGAACACAGGGGACTGGCTGCCTCAGTCAGGCGTTAAATCTCCCTATAGTCCTCTGGCCGTTCCAACAACACTGAAGCCCGTCCCGGACTCTCTGGCGAGCCTGTTGACCAAAGGCTACCGGATTACGACGACAACAGATTATAGCGGCTCAGGAGCCCTCTTCACGCTGACCCGGCAGAAGCAGACCGCGCTCTGCGTTTTGACGGCCCCAACTCCGGGAACAGATCAGAATGTTCCGACATCACGCTGCTGGTCCCTGAATTAAAGTTTGCAAAAGTCTACAGGCCTGACGGATTGGAAAAATATCAGAAACCGTGCCTTACGCGACGTTTCTGGGCCGGCCGCCTTTCGCACCATTCCGGCGTGCAGCCGCCACCTTTGCCTGGCTGGCGGATGATCCGCCCACACGTCCCATCTGTGCCGCCATCCAGCTTCGGGAACCGTAGATACCGTGGATCAGACCTTCGACCAGGACATCAGCATCAAGACGGGGCCAGTGAAGGCCATTCCCCAGCGGGGTAATCTCGATCTCAGCCAGATCATTCAGGGAAGCGCCCTGCAAATCCTGTAACAGATCCACCGGTACGCTCATTTCAACACCGTTGGAAAGCGTGACATGAAGAGCGCGGCGCGCACGAATCAACCGTGCGGAAACCGCATGAGGAACTGTCGCTCTATGAAGCGCGTCTGCGTCACGAGCAGCCTGATAGTTCACGTTATTCGCCATGTATCTTCTCCCATGCTTCCGCCAGCATCTCAGCGTGGTCCTGCACGATGACAAGGGCTTCCTGTATAGCCTTATCCTTCATGCCACCTGCCCGTATCAGGCGGGCTTTCCTGCCAATTTCGATCACGGCTTCCCCATCCGCGCTTATGACGTGAACGTGCATCGGCACATGATCTGCCGTGTAAATCACGACACGAAATCCATTGATGCGCAGAAGCGTCGGCATAATTCACCATATCCCTAACGCTTGGGTTTTTCAATCATAATCATCCCGCCGAAAGTCAGGAGCAGGATATCTGGACGGTCAGACAGAAATGGTCAGCCCATCAATCTCCGATAAGGCCTACAGAGCGTTCTGGAAGGCCGCACAAAGCGCAAATCCGTTACCACCTCCCCAAAACGCCACCACACCTGATAACGTCTGTACGGCCATCCTGTGGCGTCTGACGGGCATATAGCGACATGTGAGCTGCTGAATGTTCGCCTGAACTCCGGTGTGTCTTGAGCAGATTACGGTCTTTCCCGGTTTTTTTGGTGTTGCAGGCGTCGGGCGAGCGCGGAGCGGGAGCCCCGTAGGGCGCCAAAGGCGCCGACGCGGGGGAAGAGGATGTTGGGGAAGAGACGATGTGGGAACGCATCGTCAGATTATGATTTCGCGCCGTAGGCGTGTCCGGTTAGCGCAGCCCTGAAAGGGTGAGCAGGGGGATGCCGGGTGGGAGATCGCGCATAGCGCGATCGGGGCGGCCGTAGGCCGCGAGCCGGCGGGGGCGTAGCCCCCAAGAGGCGGTGCTTGGGTTCAATTTAGCTGGAAATTGTAAAGAATGAAAAGTTATCCACAGGCTTGGAGTGTTTAATAGGTGTTTAAGTAGTGTTACGGTTTTTCAGAGCCAAAACAACATACTGAATAATAACGGTTTTATTGAAAGATTTTATCGTCTTGTGAATCCACTATGACGATAAACTGAATCCACTATGACGATAAACTGAATCTAATATGACGATAATTGGCTTGCGTATGTGAAGTGACGATAGTAGCTATCTGTAATTGAA
>NZ_JAUYUW010000005.1:0-4214 GCF_030644465.1 Acetobacter tropicalis
GTCTGAAGGCTCGTGGGATCGACCGGACGCCGACAGTCCATCTGGGGCCTTCTGTGACCGCCCTAGAGCGTCGTGGACGGCGGACAGAGGGTGGCAACCTCAACAGGGCTATAGAGCAGGATAACGAGCGGAAAGCAGCCCTGACGGCGCAAATCATCGACCTACAGGCGGAGCGCAAGCAGCGGCAGCGAGAGAAAGCCGCTGTCATTGCCGAACGGAATTTGTATCTCACGGCTCGTGAGCCTTACCGCTTGGATGGCTTGCGCAAACATGCGGCTGAAGAACTGGCAGGGGGTGAGGCCAGAGTGCGCAGAGGGATCGTGAAGGATACCCTTGAATATGCGCAGAAAACCAAGGAAATCCGTGAGGTGGAGGCGCGGATTTCCGAGGAAGAGCGTGACCTGTCCTACGCAGAAAACTGGCGCGATGAGTGCGAGGCGACGATTGCAGAATGGTCGGCAGGGGTTGGCTTTTTTGCTCGCCTGCGTCCCCCGCCAGAGATCCGGGAAAAGAAAGAACAGGCGGAACAGGCACGAACCAATATTCGGCGGTCTTCCGGTATTTTGTCCGGTCTTAGGGCTACTTTGGAGCTTGCGAAAAAGCTCTTCAAGGAGTGGTTTCTGGCAGAGGTGAACAGCCCAAAATTAGATGATCGCTGGCGTTATCGCTCTCTCGCACTGGATGGCATCAAACGGGAGTGTGACGACAAACTTGCAGAAGAACGCGCTGCACGCGCCAAAGCCCGGCAGATGGAAGATTTGAGACTCCACCGAGAGGCCGAAGCCATACGGAAGGAGCGCCTCGAACAAGAGGCGCAGCGGCAGAAAAGTCAGGTTGTGGAGCGTAAGCAGAAGGTTGAACCGCCTCCCCCGTCTTCCGGTACATCTGATCCGGGAGACGATTTCGAGGACGATTGGGACGACAGCCCATCGTTCGGAATGTGAGGATTTAACTGGGGAACTGGCGGCGGGCGTGAACCACATTGATGATTTCAACGCTGGTTGCTGTCACCCGATACAGGATGATGTAATTCGGGTGGGCGACGATTTCGCGCAGACCGGGAACCCGCTCACTGATCGGATAGAGGTAGGGGTGAGCCGATAAGGGCAGAACGCAGGAACGGAGCCGATGCCACATCCGCTCCGCTGCGCCGATATTGTTTTCGCCAATGTATTCCGTGATGCCTGCAAGGTCTTCGTCAGCGGTTTCGGTCCAGACGATAGGCAGCATCAGGCAGCCTTGCGTTTGCGCAGCTTGGCCAACCGTTCGGCCATGCGCCGCTCAATCTCATCGTGCGGGATTGGCGGGCGCGGATCAGCCAGACTGGCGGCAACCTTGGCCTGAAGCCATGCGGTATAGGCCGCTTCCTGTTCGACCGTCTCGAACTCGGAGACGATGGGGGAGAGTGCTTCGCTCATCATGCGGCTCCTTTCGTTTAATCAAGTTCAGATACTACCGGAAAACGGTAGTTTTAGCCGCTAAAATCTCTTTGCTTCATGAGCAAGCAGACTTTTCGGCAAAAAGCAGAGCAGACCCGGAGCGAGCGCAGCGCGGGAGCGCCGTAGGCCGCCCGTAAGGGCGTCCGGGTGGTCAGAGCAATCGTGGTTGCGGGTTGCGTTTGAAGTCAAAGCGCAGTTTGGCGACCTTTCGGCCTTTTTTGATAGGTTTCCATTCGATCAGCCAGCCGTCTTTCTCAGTCAGTTCTCTCACCGCTGGTTCGATGATTTTTCGACGGATGGCGGCAAAATCGGCTTTTTGCTTGTCGGTCGCGTCCATAGACGCGCCGAAATCCTCAATGGTGAACTCCATCCAGCCGGTTGAAGCGTACTGGGTCATGAGTTCGAGCAGCTTCCATGAATAGATCGAGCGGAGAGCCGAGGTCTGTTGAAGCTGATAGCTGGTGAAGTTCTTCTTTAGGCCGGTGAGGTAGGGAAGGACTTTGTGCCACCAGAAGAGTTCGATCCACCCTTCACCCTTGTGATAGTGCGCTTCGCCGACCCATCGCATCTGCACTTGTGTTGGCGGAAGTGGCTTGCCGTTTCGTCTGTAGGCAGGAACGTAGAAGGTGATCGAACGGTTGTAGAGTGCCTTCGCAGCGGCCTGTAGCTGGTCGTAGGCCGTATCCAGATCGACGCCGTATGTCTCGGCATAATCGGCGGCGCTGATGCGGGTTGTCGGTGCTTCACCGGGTTTTAGCGCCTTCCGGCTGTCGAGCGTCGCAGCGGCCATAGCCACAATCCGCTTTTCAGACAGTGAGAGACCATGACCGGCCCGAGTAAGCGCATTGCTCATGGTGATCCATCGCTCACCAGCAGGACGGTCAAGATCAGCGGTATCATAGCTGGTCACGGCCTTTTCTGCTGTCTTCGACCCCAGTTTTCTACGGGTTTTAGTTTTTAATTCTGCCGACATACCGGTATTTCTGCCGTGTGGATGATTCGGCAGATTATGCAATTTCTGCCATCATTGGTCAAAGGCAGAGTTGTGGATTACACCGGAAAAAAGGCAGAGTTAACCGGAAAAAAGGCAGAGTTAACCGGAAAAAAGGCAGATTAAGTGCGTGTAACTACATGAAAACAAAGAGAAAATCGCACTAAAAACAAGATAAAAACAAGAAAAAACGCAGTTGCTTGTGGGTAAGTTACTCGTCCGGACGCCTTCGGCGGCCTACGGCGCTCCCGCTCTGCGCTCGCTCCGGACCTGAAAGGTCAGGAGAACCGAGCGAGAGGGGAATTGCTCAAGAGGCATGAAGTAAGGCGGAAGCGAAACCGGCAGAGCCTCACCTAGAAGGCCGCAAGCCCTGACTGGTCGTAGGGTTCTGCCTCATCCCAGTCTTTGGGACGCTCTACGGGGGTGAACGTGGTTTCACGAGGACCGTTGAGCGTCCCAGCCAGCCGTTCGGCCTCTTTGAGCGGGTTAGCCGGTCGGAGAAGCCGGAACAGGTGGTTCTTCGACCATGCCCATTTTCCGGCCGGGTCGATGCGTTCCAGCGGTGTTGAGATGAACCAGCAGTCAGATGGGCCGAGGACTGGATGAGACCGCACCCATCCGGCCAGAACTGGTCCGACGTTCGGAAACCGGACGATCTGCCAGTGATCGACTGAGGGTAGGGACGGGCTGGCCACCATCTCCGCCGGTGGGGCGGAATAGTGACCGGATTCCTGTGCATGTCGCGTCAGATCGTCATAGTCCCGACGCAGTGCGCGGGCGCGCTCGATGGGGGTCATGTCATTTTCCGCCACTTGGCGATCAGCGGCGCGAGACGTTCAGCATCGACTTTGCGCAGCTTGTCACCGTCAACTTGTTTGAGAAGCCATGACCGGATGGCGGGATCATGTTCAGCAGCAGAAAGCAGGATACCACCAAGCACGATCTTTCGGCCTGTGTCCTGCTTCCTTGTTTCCAAACGTAGGCGAGCCAATCGTGCTTCGGCATCGGCGATTTTCTGATCGAGTGTTTTAGCCATTTTTGCAAAATCCGTCCCATCAAGGTATGCAACCTTATCACGAAGTGCACGAAGTGCGCAGTTACGAATTGATAAATCAATTCCTGCGTAGGGACGTTCCTCCCCTTAACCCCACCTTGGAGCCGAACCGTGGCCCTGTATCGCGCCGAAACCAAACCAATATCGCGGAAGGATGGGCGATCTGCTGTCGCCGCCGCTGCGTATCGGTCCGGCGCGTCTCTGGTTGATGATCGGACCGGCAATGCTCACGATTACACGCGGCGGCGTGGTGTTGTAGCAACCGGAATCATCACACCCGACGGACAGGGCTATGAACGCAATACCCTGTGGAATGGAGCCGAAGCCGCCGAGAAGCGAAAGGATGCGCGCACCGCCCGTGAGTGGGTACTTGCCCTTCCCGCCGAGCTGACCGACGCGCAGCGGCTCGAACTCACAGAGCAGTTCAGCCGGTCCCTTGCCGAGCGTTTCGGGGTGGCCGTCGATTTCGCCATTCATCGCCCTGGGCGAGAAGGCGATGAGCGGAACCACCATGCCCATGTTCTGACTACGACCAGGCAAGTCAGCCGTGATGCTTCGGGTGCTCTGGTGTTCGGAGACAAGGCGCAGCCCGAGCAGTCAGACGCCCAGTTGCGCAAGCAGGGCATCGAGAAAGGGGCGGTTCTGGTCGAGGAAGTCCGGGCGCTATGGGAAACGCAGGCCAATGCAGCCCTAGAAGCCGCAGGAGAGGCCGCACGGATCGACCGGCGCA